>NZ_JBQHDE010000001.1:0-1169501 GCF_052068455.1 Micromonospora sp. H33
CGGGCATCTCATGCTCGGCGAGCCGGATCTCCTTGCGCCCGAACTCGGCAAGCGACAAATCCGCCACCTTGAAGTCGCCCTCGGCGAGGGTGCTCGGCCGGGGCGTTCCGCTGGCGGACGCCGGGAGGGTGCTGGTCATGAAAGCTCCTGTCGGACGATGTGCAGCGCGACCATCCACCTTACGCGCGCGCACCGACGGACTGTCGCCCGGTCGGCGGACAGCGCACGGGGCGGTCGGTGGTGGACAGACTTTCCGCCCACGGTCCGGCCGCCCCGTGCATCCCCCCGGTTTGGTTCCCCGCGCGCTCTCGGGACCGTCGTCGCGATAACGCTGCGTACCCATAGAGTCACACTGCGCTGATCCTGCGTCAAGCTATTCCGGGAAAGTCGGACTTGTTCAGCAGGCAGAACCGCGCGCGCCTCTCAGCGCAGCCCGCAGCTCGCGACGTACGCCTCGCCCACACCCGACAGGTGCAGCTCACCGGCGGCGGCCGGGCCCACGGCGGCCTGCCCCGGCCCGAGCGCCACCTTGCCGGTGCCGTCATCGACGGTGATCCCGCCGGCCCCGCAGAGCACCACCCGGGGACCGGCGAGCGGCAGCGTCACCTCGGGGCGCTCCGCGCCCACCCGCACCCGGTGCAGCGCGAAATCGTCCACCGGCACCGGCCAGCAGACCACACCCGGCGCGACGTCACGCGCACGCACCACCGGATCGTGCAGCACCTCGAACCGCAGTACCCGGAGCAGCTCGTCCACGTCCACACGCTTCGGCGTCAGGCCACCGCGCAGCACGTTGTCACTCGCGGCCATGATCTCCACGCCCATGCCGCGAAGGTAGGCGTGCAGGTTGCCGGCCGGCATCCAGATCGCCTCTCCCGGCGCGATCCGCACGCGGTTGAGCAGCAGCGCCACCAGCACCCCGGGATCACCCGGATAGGCCACCGCCAGATCCCGCGCCAGCTCGGCGTCGAGCCCGCCGACCGGTGCCGACGCCACCGCCGTCACCAGCCCGTCCCGCTCGGCGGCGGGCCAGGTCAGCAGCAGACGTACGGCGTCGGACAGGCCCGCCGGCCCCGCGCGCAACGCGGCCACCACCGGCTCCAGCGACGGTACGCCGAACGCGGCGAGCACCTCCGCCGACACCGCCGGATCGCGGAAGCCGCAGAGCGCCTCCATCGGCGAGAGCGCCACCAGCAGCTCGGGCTTGTGGTGCGGGTCGACGTAGTTGCGCTGCGCCGCGGGACGCGCCGCGTCGGCGGCGTGCCCGGCGCGGGCCTGGTCCCGGTCCGGATGGGCCTGGAGACTGAGCGGCGCGTCGGCGGCGAGCACCTTGAGCAGGAACGGCAGCCGGGTGCCGAACCGGTCGACCACCTGCTCGCCGAGCCAGTGCCCCGGCTCGGCGAGCAACAGGTCGACCAGGCTGACGCGGGCACCGCCCCGGTCCACCGCGGCTGGTGCGCCCGGGTGGGCGCCCAGCCACAGCTCCGCCTCCGGTTCGTCGCTCGGCACCGGCCGCCCCTGGAGGGTGGCGATCGCCGAGCGGGACCCCCAGGCGTAGTTCCGGATGGGCCCGTACAGCAGCTCCACCGGTCAGCCTCCGGACCGCCCGGCGGTTTCTCCGGGCTCGGTGTGGGCGGCAGCGCCGGAGTCGGCCCGGTCCGCGTCGGCGTTGTAGATGTCCGGCTCGAGGTAGATGACCCGGGCGGTGGGAACGGCCGCACGGATCCGCGCCTCGACCGCGTCGATGCCGCGCGCCAGCTCCTCGGCGCTGTGCCAGGTCCGTACGCCGACCTTCGCCGCCACCATCAGCTCGTCCGGGCCGAGGTAGAGCGTCTTCATGTGGATGATCCGCTCGACCTCCGGGCCGGCCGTGACCGCCTCTTCGATGGCCGTCAGGTCGTGCGTCTCAGCGCCCTCACCGAGCAGCAGGCTCTTCGTCTCGATGGCCAGGATGACGGCGATGGTCACCAGCAGGACACCGATCATCGCGGTGCCGATGGCGTCCCACTCGCCGTTGTCGGTGATCAGTGTCATACCGACGCCGAAGAGCGCGAAGATCAGACCGAGCAGTGCGCCGAGATCCTCCAGCAGCACCACGGGCAGCTCCGGGGCCTTGGCCCGGCGGACGAAACGGACCCACGACTGGTTGCCCCGGACGAGGTTCGACTCCTTGATCGCCGTCCGGAAGGAGAAGGTCTCCAGGATGATGGCGATCACCAGCACGGCGACCGGGACCCACTTCGCGTTCGTGATCGGGTGCGGATCCGACCACTTGTGCCAGGCCTCGTACAGCGCGAAGAGGCCACCGACGCTGAACAGCACGATGGACACGATGAACGCGTAGACGTAGCGCTCCCGGCCGTACCCGAAGGGGTGCTGCGCGGTGGCGGCGCGCTTGGCCCGCTTGCCGCCAAGCAGCAGCAGGCCCTGGTTTCCCGAGTCGGCCACCGAGTGGATCGACTCGGCCAGCATCGACGACGAGCCGGTCAGCGCGAACGCGATGAACTTCGTGACGGCGATGCCGATGTTGGCCAGCAACGCGGCGACGATCGCCTTCGTCCCACCGCTGGCACTCACGCCGCCACCTCGCTCCGCCGTGCCGTCTTGCGTTCGCTCACTGGTTCGCCAGCTCCTTCATCTCCGTGATGGCCGGGACGGCCATCGGGTCCAGCCCGTGCGCCAGGGCAAGATAGATCGACGCGAAGTCCGGAACCGCGACCAGCGAGGCGAGCCGCTCCAACGCGGAGCCGCCCTCGGCGGTGACCACGTCGCAGCGCACGCCCCGCCGCTCGGCGAGGGTCTGGACCGCCTCCGCGCGCCGCTCCTCGACCGCGAGGGGCTCGTCGGTGTCGTCCTCGGCGTTGAGCCCGCCGTCGCGCAGCAGCACCAGCCGCAGCCGAATGCCGGCGGGCGTCTCCTCGTCCGGGTCGGCGAAGATGTCCCGCTCCCCCTCGACCAGGCCTCCGAAGACGCCGTCGAGCAGGCCGACCCGGCCACGGCCGGCCTCGCCGAGCGCCCCGGACACGACCGGATAGCGGGCGTTCGCCGACAGGGTGTCGCCGAACCGGCGGGCCGCGACGGTCGCCAGCGGTGACGAGCCCCAGACGATCGGGATCGAGCCGGCCAGGCCCAGCGCGAGCGACTTCGCCGGGTTGACGAAGGACTCGGCCGTCGGGCGGCAGCGGTCGGCCTCCGCGTCGAGCCGGGCCGCGGTCTCCGCCAGGTCGGCCTCGTTGACCTTCACGAGGCCGAGCGTACGGGCGGCGAGCAGAACCGGCACGGTGAGCGCCCAGAGGCTGGCCCGGGCCGGGGCGCGGCGGGGCACCGGGATGAACGGCGCCCGGGCGCGTTCGGCCACGGACTGCAGCTGTGAATCGGGGGCACCGACCGCGACCAGACGGGCACCGCGTCGGTGGGCCGCCTCGGCCGCGCCGAGCGCCTCGGGGCTGCGGCCGGAGGCGCTGACCGCGATGACCACGTCGGCGGCGCCGACCCAGCCGGGCACGCCGGCGCTGCGGTGCGGAATCACCGGGACGGGACAGCGCGGCCCGGCGACCGTGGCGAGGACGTCGCCGGTCCGCCCCGCGGTGCCGATGCCGGCGATGACGACCGCGCGTGGCCGACCCTCGTCGCCCAGCACGGAGAGGTTGGCCTCGGCGGTGAGGGCTGCCGACTCGCGGACCTGCGCACCCGCCGAGGCGATGTGCCGCAGCATCCCACCCGGATCCCGCTCGGCGAGCGCGTCCGGGTCGTTGAGCAGGGCCTCGTCGGCGTCGCGGTGGCCGCTGACCCCGGCCGTACCGTCGATCACGACCGCTCCGCGGGGCCGCCGCGCGCCTCGTCGAGCAGCAGCACCGGTACGTCGTCGCGGACCTCGAAGATCCGGCCGCACTCCGTGCAGGTCAGCGTCTGCGCCTGGGCGTCGTAGTTCAGCGGGGCGTGGTGCGTGTCCGGGCAGGCGAGGATCTCCAGCAACTGCGGGTCCAGGGCCATGGCACGGCTCCTTCCACGTGTGCGGCTTCACCGGACGGCGGTGCCGACCGGCGCACGCGATCTTATCGGCGAACCCGGTCGAGCACCTCGTCGCGGAGCGAGATCATCCGCTCCCGGGTCGGGGCCTCGACGTTCAGCCGCAGCAGCGGCTCGGTGTTGGAGGCCCGCAGGTTGAACCAGGCGCCGTCGGGGAAGCGCAGGGTGAGCCCGTCCAGCTCGTCGGCCTCCGCCTCGGGGTACGCGGCCCGCACCTCGGCGAGCTTCGCCGCCTGGTCGGCCACGGTGGAGTTGATCTCGCCGGAGGCGACGTACCGCTCGTACTCGCCGGCCAGCACCGACAGCGGCAGCGACTGCTCGCCGAGCGCGGCCAGGGTGTGCATCGCCGCGAGCATGCCGGTGTCGGCGAACCAGAAGTCCCGGAAGTAGTAGTGGGCGGAGTGCTCACCACCGAACACCGCGTTCGTCCGGGCCATCTCCGCCTTGATGAACGAGTGCCCCACGCGGGAGACGACCGGCTGGCCACCGTTCTCCCGGATGATCTCCGGCACCGCGCTGGAGGTGATGAGGTTGTGGATCACCGTCGAGCCGGGGTGCTTGGCCAGTTCGCGGGCGGCGACCAGGGCGGTGATCGCGGACGGTGAGACCGGCTCACCGCGCTCGTCCACCACGAAGCAACGGTCGGCGTCACCGTCGAAGGCCAGGCCGATGTCCGCGACGTGCTCGACCACGGCGCGCTGGAGGTCGACCAGGTTCTTCGGGTCGAGCGGATTCGCCTCGTGGTTGGGGAAGGTGCCGTCCAGCTCGAAGTAGAGCGGCACGATCTCCAGCGGCAGGGCCGGCAGCGCGGCGTCACCGAGCACGGTCGGGACCGTGTAGCCGCCCATACCGTTGCCGGCGTCCACCACCACCTTCAACGGGCGCATCCGGGAGAGGTCGACCAGCTTGCGCAGGTACGCCGCGTAGTCGGCGAGCAGGTCCCGCTGCTGCACGGGCGCGGTCGGCTCGCCGGCGGGGCGCGCCTCGCCCGAGTCCAGCAGAGCCTGCGCCCGGTCCCGGATGTCGGCCAGGCCGCTGTCCTGACCGATCGGCCGGGCACCGGAACGGCACATCTTGATGCCGTTGTACTGCGCCGGGTTGTGGCTGGCGGTGAACATCGCCCCGGGCAGGTCGAGCGATCCGGAGGCGTAGTAGAGCATGTCGGTGGAGGCCAGGCCCAACTCGATCACCGTACGGCCCTCGGCGCGGACGCCGGCGGCGAAGGCGGCCGCGAGGCCGGGGCCGGTGGCCCGCATGTCGTGGGCGATCAGGACCGCGTCGCCCGGCTCACCGGAGGCGTTGAGGACCTGGGTGAAGGCCGCGCCCAGCGCCTCGGCCGCGCGCTCGTCCCACTGGTCCGGCACCGTCCCACGGATGTCGTAGGCCTTCACGATCTGGGACAGATCAGACACCGGTTCCGCTCCTTGCGCTGCAGGTCGTCAACGGCCTGAGCGTATCGGAGGACGGCCCGACACCTGGCCCCAGGCGGCGAGCCGGAACCTGAACCGGTGTCCCCGGCGGGTCGCCGGTAACGGAGCACCGGCCCGGAGAGGCCGGTCGCCGGGCGTGATCCGACGTCCCCTACCGGGCGGGCGGTGCGGACAGTTCGCGCCGCCCGCTCGGTCCGGGGAGTTCAGTCGGGCAGCCGGGGCATGAACGTGGTGCGGTCCTCCTCGCCGGTGCCCCCGGACGTTCCGGAAGCCGGCGTGCCGTACTGCCCTGGCACGGGCGGGGTGGACGGTGGCGGGGCGCCGTAGGGCTCCCCTGGGGCGGGCGCGCCCGGCATCACCTGGGTCGCGTCCACCGGGGCGCCGTAGAGGCCGGCGGAGGGGCGCTGGGCGGGCGGGGTTCCGTACAGGCCGGGCGTGGCCGGGCGGCCGGTGGCCGGCTGGCCGTACACCGGACCGGGCTGGCCGGGCACGGCGGGCGGGCCCTGCGCGGAGCGGTAGGTGCTGCCACCGGGGGTCCCGGGACCGCCGGTCGGCTCCTTGTCCTCCCGGAAGCGGCGGACCAGCAGGACGATCAGGACGATCCCGACCGCGACCATGGCCAGACCGAAGAACATGATCGGCGAACCGCCGGACTCCTCGGCCGCCACCGGGCTGGCCGCCCCACCCCCCGGATCGGCGAGCGCCTCGACCGACGTCCCTTCCGCGGCCTCCGTCACGGCGGCGCTCGGAGTCGGCGACGGGGTCCGCGTCCGGGACGGCGTCGGCGAGGCGGAGGCCCGGCCGCCGACCACACGGGAGGCGTCCGAACCGCGACCCAGCACCTGACCGACCGCGTTGGTCGCCTCGCCGACGACGGCCAACCGGCCGTCCGGCGCGCCGGCGGCGAACGCCACCCGGTATCGCACGGTGATGCTCTTGCCCTTGCACAGCCGTGGATTCGCCGGGGAGGTGGCCGCGGTGTTCACACCGCCCCCGCCCCCGGACAGCGGCACCGGGAACCAGCGGCCACCCGCGTTGACCTGCACCTGGACCTGATCCGCCTGGAGCCCGTCGAGGCGCAGGGCGAGCGCGGTACGCAGCAGGACGCAGCCCTCCGTACGCTTGCGCACCTCCACGGCGACGCCCTCGGCCGACCCGCCGGCCGTGAAGCGCCCGGCAGCGCCCACCCGGACCGAGTCCTCGTCGGCGAATGCCGGGGACGCACCGAGCGCCACCAGGCCGCCCACCACCGCGCAGACCGCCCCGAGCCGCGCCGCGTGCCGCCGTACCGACATGATCACCTCGCCGTTCCTCCCCCCGGACGGGGGTCCGCCGGTCAGGCTACTACCGGGCCTGGTCAGCCTCCGGTCACAGAGCGCTCCGCATGTGCCCCGCGTTACCCTCCGGCGGCGCCATCCACTCCGATCGGTACCCGCCACCGCCCGCACGTTCGCCCAGCTCGCGCCGCCCGCTCAAGCAGCGATCCAGTCCGCTCATCCGGCGGCCAGAGCGTCCCGGGCACAGCCGGTCGGCGGTGCGGGTGGTCTCCGGCAGGCGGAAGCGTGGCGTGAGCGCGAGTACCTGAGCGATCGCGTTCTCCAGGCTCATCCGGTGACCGACGCTGACGAAGACCGGCTTCACCCCGTCCCGGGTCCGCAGCACCCCACCGACGACCGCCCCGTCGTCGATCAAGGGAGTCCAGGCTCCGCGCCGATCGCCCGGCGCCGCCCACCGCCCCACCAGCGGGGTCTTCCCCACCCCGACCGCCGGCAGGCCGGTCACCACACCCAGGTGGCACGCCAGCCCGAACCGGCGCGGGTGCGCCAGCCCGTGTCCGTCGCACACCAGCAGGTCCGGAGGGGTACGCAGGCGATACAGCGCGTCGAGCAACGCGGGCACCTCTCGGAACGCGAAGAGCCCGGGGACGTACGGGAAGGCGGGACGCCCGACGCCGACCGCCTCGTCGACGACGGCCAGGGTCGCGGTGTCCAGCACGGTGACGGCCGCCGCGAGCCGGTCGCCGCCTTCCGCGTACGCGACGTCCAGACCGGCCACCCTCGCCGGGGCGGTCGGTCCGGGACCGACGAGATCGACCAAGGGCCGCAGCCGATTCTGGATCGCGAGCGCGGTGGGCACGTCGGCCGGCTGCTCGTAGTCGACCTGGCCCACGCTCTTCCTCTCGTCATGGCGCCGCCGGCTGGCCTGGCAGCCCCGTTCACTGGCCGACGCGGCCGTCGATCAGCTCGCGGAGAAGGTCGGCGTGGCCGTTGTGCCGGGCGTACTCCTCGATCATGTGGCGACCACCTCCGGATCGGCCACCGCCCCGTCGAAGTCGCCGTCGGGGTCGACCGCGGTGCAGTACAGCTTCGGGGCATCCTGGCCGGCCATCGTCCGCCGGTACCACCCCCGCTCCACCTCGGCCATGTGCCGGACCAGGGCCGAGCAGGGACATCGTCGACGGCGGTACGGACCGGCGCGCCAGGGCGTCGGCGTCGAGATCGGCACACTTGAGTTCGAGGGTGAGGCGCTGGCGCCGAGAAACCCGACGAGAACACTCCGCTCGTCGTCGTCGAAGCCGCCATCCGAGCGCGGGTCGTCCTCGGGAACATGTTCGACCAGGCGAAGCCTCGCGTGGGGGTGGAGTCAGTCATGCCAGCGACCCTCACCGATCCCCGACGACGCCGCACTAGGGTTTCCGCGGGTCCGTCTGCGCGGCATCTTCACGCCCAGCCAGGCGCTATCGACTTGACTCACCCAACGTGGGATCAGCCGCCTCGTCGCCGCTGCGTTGAAGGAGTTCCTCGAACATTACGAAGGTCCTGCGTTGGATGCCCTCAACTAAAGCGATCTCCCGTGGAGTCGGATACCGGCGTTCACGCGCCTGACTCTCTCTTACCGCTCTGACGGTCTCGTAGAGAGCGAAGACCGGACCCTCACCACGCAGGTAATACCCGCGGTCGTGCTCTGTCCGCTGGACGAACTCGTCACGCGTCAACGGCTCGATTTCGCCATCCTCGCCGAAGAGAACCTTGTCTATGAGGTAGTTCGCCGGAAGCCAACCCCCCGTGTCTTTGGATAAGCGCCATGCCGCAACCCCCCCGTCCGCAGTCTCGACAAGTTTGACGGGCGACTCGTAGTAGCTGAAGAAGGCGGGAAGCACGAGGCCATCCGAAGCCGTCATCTGTCTACGCCCCACTCTCGTCAAGTCCCAACGCCCGCCAGAAGGCCTCTTGCTCCCGGCGGAGCAAGGCACCCCGTATTGCACGTTCGGCAGCCGTCAGCGGTCGATCGTGGACCTCAGCCAGCGCCTTGAGGTCACGCCGGACCTCGTACAGTGCATGTTCCCACTTGGCGACCATGTCGACCGGGGTGAGGTGGAGGCGGAGTTCGGCAATGTGCCCGTTGGTCATCCGCAGATTCAAGAGAACGTCCCGGTACCCGCTTCCTCGTGGCTTGAGGAAGCGGTCCTTGATCCCTACGACGACCAGATCTGGGTGTCGTCCCACCCTGTCAAGCGTCGCATAAAGATCATTCAAGTTGTCAAACTCGATCTTCGCAGCTGCAAGATCCTTGAGCCGCGACGCATCCCCGTCGTACTCGACAAGCTTGTCCAGCACCCGATCCAGCCTCTTGGGCTCGGTGCGCCATCCAGCGATCCCTCGCTCCACCGCAAGTCGTGTCGCAATCTCATTCAGCTCACGTTGGGCATCCTGCGCATCGCCGTAGAGTTGTTGCACGTAGCTCATCCGGTAATGCTCGTCGTGACGTCGTGAGACGTCGAAGCCGTCTTGGACCGCAGACTGCGTCGTCTCCGCCAAGCGCCTGCTTGCCTCCCACTGAGCTGCCGTCAGGTGTACAGGCCGAGGCGCCGAGGGACGGTCGTTGGCGACAGCTTCGACGCCCCGTCGCTCTATCTCGTCAACGGCTGAGCCGAGTACTGCAATGGCCTGCTGATGGTCGGCGAGGTGGTGCAGGGTTATCGGTCGCGCGGTCAGTGACGTCAGCAGTTCGGGAGTCGTGCAGAGGATCCGGACCAGGTCAGGTGACCCGATCAACTGCCGCAGCAGGGTTTCGGCGAATCGTGGCTTGTACTGCTCGGGCTCGCTCCGGATGGTGTCGAACATCGAGCGCATGCGCGCCTCGCCCAGCACCTCGGCCAGGCTGGCGGCAGCCGGTCGTTCGAGATCGGGAGCCACCGCCCGGAGCGCTGCATCAATGTCGGCCGTCGGTGCCCCCGCCGTTACGGCGGCGAGGACGGCGCTCAGCTCCTGTCCGTCGCCGTCCGCGTCGGGTACATCAGACGTTCCCGGCCCGAATCTGGTTGGCTCTGCCGGCATTTGGTGCTGGGCCGGCCGTTCGTCTTCGGGCCTGGTCGCCGGGCCCGGTTCGGCCCGCATCGGTTCACCGTCGTCGGACGGCTCGGGCGGTTGGGCGGAGCCGGGGCTGGCGAGGAGGTGGAGGCGGTTGAGGTAGGGCTCGCCGTACCCCTGATGCTCGGTCGCCGGCGGGTACGCCGGCAGGTCCGGTCGTTGGCTGAACAGGCCGCGCCGCAGCCCTGCCAGCGGCAGCGGTTCGCCGTCGCCGGCGAGGACGAGAACGTCCACGTCGACGGCGTTGTACGGGTGCGGGGCACCCCGGTGGCGGCCCAGCGGCTCGTCGGCGATCTCGCCGGACTGCGGGTCAAGGTAGAGGACGGTGCCGTTCTGATTCAGCGCCACCCAGATGTGGGAGCCGCCGCCCTCCCACTGGTTGATGACGAACGCGAAGCTGCCGTGGCCCCCGACGAGCAACTGGTCGCGCAGGTTCCGGTAGCCGATGTCCAAGACGCGGGCCCGCTCGGCCGGCGGCATCTCCGTCGACGGCTCGCAGAGGCGCTGGAAGCGCCCGCCGGTGACGTCCTCGATCCGCCCCGGCCCATCCGCCTCGCCGTTGAGGGGTCGAGTGATGTCGCCGAGGGCGTACGCGTCGAAGGTGCGGGGCGCCGAGACCCGGGGGCGCCCGTGCACCCAGGTGTCGAAGAGGGACAGGGTGCAGTCGACGCAGTTGATGCTGCGGGTCGGGTCGGCCTGCGGCCCGCCGTCGTTCACCAGCCCGAACCACCCGCCCACGCGGGGATCGGCAGTGCGGACCACGGTGCCGTCAAGCCTTCTCGGCATCCGCCGCTCCACGTCCCGCTGGTGCAACGCCAGCGGCGGGCGCAGCCCACCACGGCGGTGGTACCTCCGGGTGCGATCGATCGGCGGCGGGCGGTCGTCGCCGGTCAGCGCCGACCGGTCGCTGGTCCCGACCGCGCCGTGCGCCAGGTCCCCCACGTCGTCGTTGATGCGGTCGAAGTCGTCGCCGACGACCGCCACGACGCCGGGTGCCCTCGTCCCGGCCAGGACCGCGTCCGCGAGATCGCGCTGGCGGTGGCACCAACTCTCGCGCTCGCGGCCCTCGGCGAAGATCCGCTCCGACACCGCCCGGTATCCGGCCCGGGCCAGCCGCCGGCTTTCGCCGATCAGCCAGCGCGCCTCGTCGTACGCGCGGTCCGCCGCCTGGCGCAGCTGGTCGGCGCGGTCACGGCGGCGGTTCTCCTCGTGGTTGTTCCGCTGGTGCTCGAAGTGCCCCCGGTAGCGACGCCGCTCGAAGGCTTCCTGGTCGGCGGCCCATCGCGCGGCGTACCACTCGGGGCTGCGGGGCCGGAGCGCTTCCGGTCCGACCACCAACGGCGCGTCCGACGGCCGGAGGGTCGGCGGTGGCGTCGGCGGGAGGGGCGGCGCGAAGCCGGTGCCGTGCCGCGTGTCCGGGCCGGCCAGCGGCGGCGCCGTGCCGCCGGACCGCGCCACCGGATCGCCCGAGACAGGCGCCGCCGGACCGGCCACCGGTGGCGCTGCGGCACCGGGCCGCGCCACCGGATCGGTCGGGACGGGCACCGCCGGACCGGCCAGCGGCGGTGCCGCGCCGCCGGACCGCGCCACCGGATCGGCCACGACGGGAGCGACCGGGGCGGCGACGGGCGGAGTCGGCCCGGCGTGCGACGGGGTGCCGACCGCGGTGATCGGGCCGGCCGAAACGGACGCGACCGGGCCGGCGAGGGATCCGGCGGCAGACTGCGCCACGGGACCGGTCGTGACCGGTGACTGTCCCGTGGACACCGCGGGTGCGGCGACCGGCGGGCCGTCGGCACCGCCCACCCCGGGCGAAGCCGACGGCCCGTTGACCATCGAGGAGAGCGTCGGGGTCCCGGCCAGCGACGGGTCACGTGGTGACGGCGGCCCGTCGAGCGGCCGGGACGGGTCGGCCACGGGCGACGCGTCCCGCGCCTGCGGCGGCTCCGCCGGCCCCGTACCCGAGGACACCACCGGGCCCGATACGGCCGCGGCCGTCGCGGAGTCGACCGGCACGCCCGACCCGGCGGCCGTCGCAGGGGCTGCGGCCTCGACCGGTCCGACCGTCACCGGCGCCTCGGCAGGACCGGCGGCCAGCACGCTCGGCGCGGGTGCGATAGCTCCGGACGCACCTTCCGTGCTCACGCCGGTCGCTCCGGACGCGGCACCGCCGGTCGAGGGACCGTCCGTTCCGATGGTGACGGGCGGGGCGATCGCGGGTGGCGGCAGACTCGTCCCCGCGAGCGCGCTGAGCCGGCCGTCGAGGCGGCCCTGGAGCGCGGCGTCCGCCTGGGTGGTGGCCGAGCCCCGCGCGCCCGAGACGGCCGCGCGGGCGGCATCCTCCAGTGAGGTCGGGCCCTGGCCGGTGGCAAGGCTCGCGGCCTGCTCGGCGAGCACCTCGCCGGTCATCTCGCGGGCGACGTGTTCACCGATGCGGGCGCCCCGACCGGTCGCGTGCCGACCCAGACCGGCCAGCGGCGCCACCGCGCCGCCGGCCAGCCCACCGGCCGCGGAGGTGCCCAGCTCGGCGACGTCGAGGCCGTGCCGCCGGCCGGTGGAGTTCTGGTACGCCTGGGTGGCGAGGGTGACGCCGGCCTCCTCGCCGGCCTCGTACAGGCCGCCGACCGCGGCCCGCCGGGCGAGGCCGCGGACGCCGCCCTTGGTGACCTCCTTGGCGGCACGTTCGCCGGCCTCCTTGAGCCCGTGTTTGAGGGCTTTGCGGGCGAGCTGCGCCAGGAGCCGCTTGAAGATCTGCTGGACGATGAGGCGGGTCGCGGTGATCGCCGCGGCGGCGGCGGGTGAGGCCGCGCCGGCCGTCAGCACAGTGGCGACCGCGAGGCCGACCAGCTCGATGACGAGGATGCCCAGCTCGATCCAGACTTCGAGCTTGGCCCCCTCGATGTCGCACCCGCACTCTTCGACGAGGCGCGCCAGGTCGGTGCTGACCGTCAGGAGCACCGGTAGTGGGGCGTCGTCGCCCTCGGCCACCCGTCGCCAGGCGCCGTCGAAGGCGGTGGCGACCGCGCCGACCCCGCCGTACCCGGTGCGCACCTCGGCGGCGGCGGTGACCGCGTCGGCGTGCGGACCGGCGAGGACGGCGGCGACCGCGTACCACTGGTCGGCCAGGTCCCACACCGCACGTTCGTCGCCGTCCGGCCACTCCACACCGACGACCCAGTCGAGGGCGTCGTACATCCAGCCGGGCAGGTCCCAGGGTGAGTAGTCGAGCGGGTGCGGAATCGGACTCGGCAACAGGGTCATCCGGACCTCCTCCGCCGGTCAGCGCCCGTCGGCCACGCGGTCGATCCGGCCCGCGTTCGCGGTGTCCGTCCGCACCGTGGCGTCGACCGACCGGACCACGTCCGCGCCGAGACCTTCCAGGTGGCGACCCACGCCCTCCCAGACCCGGAACACGGTCTGCTCGAACCCCCGGTAGCTGCGCTCGAACGCGGCACCGATGTCGTCGCGGCCCCAGGGCCGCGCCGCGCTGGCCGCCGCGATCTCGCCGCCGACCTGCTGACGCCGGGCGGTGACTTCGGCGCCGGCGTGCGCCAGGTCCGCGCCACCGCGCCGGGCCCGCTGCGGGTCGAGCCAGAGCTGGTCGCCCATCACGCGTCCCGGTGCAGTGCGGCGTCGGTCCGCCCGAGGAGCGCCGACAGATCACCGGTACGCAGGAAGTCCGCCGCGCCGGTGCCCTCGGGGAGGTAGCCGGCGGTCAGGTCGCGGGTGGCCTTCGCAGCCGCCGCCGCGGCGCGCTGCGCCGTCTCGGTGATCGTCCGTGCCAACCCCCGCGCGTCCCGGTCCCGGTAGATCGCGGGATCCAGGTCCACCGAGACCAGTTCGCCCCGGGCCCCGACCACCACGGTCACCCGCCCGTCGTCCGAACGTTGGGTGACGCGGAGCTCGGCCAGCTTCCGCTGCAACTCGTCCACACCGGACCGTAACCGCTGGTACTGCCCGTACACCTCGTCGAACCGTGCCCGCAGCGCACGGTTGGCGTCCCGGTCCGCGTTCTCGCCCAACGTCACCCTCCCCCGGTCACCGTCGGTAGGGCGAACCATACCGGGCGCCACGAAACCGTGGGGGTCCGGTAGTTTCTGGGGCGTGATCGACCGCCAGCAGGCCGAGCAGCTCGCCGCCGTGTGGGCCCGGCGCGACTCACAGCGTCTCGGCCACGAATGCCACCCGATCGTCGACGAGTTCGACCTCGGGTTCGTGATCCGGTCCACTGTGGCCACCGAGGTCCGCACGGTCCCGGGCGACCTGCCGACCACCGTGGTCGACAAGCGGACCGGCGAGGTGACCACGTGGCCCCGGGTGCCGGTCGAGCAGGTCGAGCGGATGTACCGGCGGAGCCGCCCCGAGGGGCCGCCCGCGCCGCGCACGGTCGATCCGGCGGGGCAACTGCTCCGCGAGATCCGGCGGATCCCCACCCCGGCCACCGCCGCGCACCTCAGCGTGGACGGGCAACTGTTCCGCGCGCAGGGCGCCAAGGGCGATGTCGAGCTGAACCATCACCCCCTCGTGCGGGCCTACCTGGACGAGCTGCCCGCGGGCCATCTGGTCCGCGGTGGGGAGCGGCACGCCGAGCTGGTCGTCGTCTCGGACGTCCTGCACGAGTACGACCACCAACGCGCCGCCGAGGGCATCGAGCCGATGGCCATGCCGGACGCGGAGACGCTGCTGGCGCGCGTCCGCTTCGAGGTGTTCCGGGTCCGCGAGCCGGGCGACCGCTACGCGGGGCGGGCCTCGCGCAGCTGCGACTCGTGCTTGAACTTCCTCGTGCACTTCAACGTCCTGCCCTGGTCGGAGCTGGCGTTCACCGCCGAGTGGCGGCCCGATCCGCAGCCACCGCACCACCCGGGTCGGTTCCCGACCGAGGTCGCCGACGCGCTGATGGAGGGCGGCTGGGAGGACAGCGAGTTCAATCCCGCCCTCGCGAACGGCGCGATCCGGGAGACATGCGAGGTGCCCGGTCGGGTCCACCGCCACGAGCCGTTCCCGGCCGCCCGGCAGGCCCTCACCGCCTTCCCCGCCGTGGTCAGCAGCCGGCGCGGCCCCGGCGAGGCGGTGTGGATCAGCCGGTTCACCACCAACCCGCTGCACGGCGCCCACTCGGCCGACATCCTGGCCGACTTCGGCGCGCTGATCGGCGCGCGGCTGTTTCCGTTCGGCTCCGAGTTCGGCGAGAGCATCTTCGCCGTCGACGAGCGCGGCCGCGTCTTCGCGCTCGACCAGGCCGGCGAGTGGTTCCTCGGCGAGGACGTGGACGCCGCCCTGACGACGCTCATCCTCGGTCGCGCCGCGGCCCGCGTCCGCGACGACGGCACCTGGTGAGGGGAGCCGGATGTTAGGAAGGGACCCTTTTACGACACCAGGCGTTAATAGGGGGCCCTTCCTTACACCGCCACCCCGGTGAGGACGAGGACGCGCGGGTCGGTGTAGTCGTCCATCGCGCTGCGGACGCCCTCGCGGCCGACGCCGCTGCCCTTCATCCCCCCGTACGGCATCTGGTCGGCCCGGTACGACGGCACGTCCCCGACGATCACCCCGCCGACCTCCAGGACCCGGCCGGCACGGAACGCGGTGTCCAGGCGGTGGGTGAAGACGCCCGCCTGCAACCCGTACGCCGAGTCGTTGACCGCCGCGAACGCGGCGTCGTCGGTCTCCACCCGGGCGACCACCAGCACCGGCCCGAAGACCTCCTCCGCGCTGACCCTGGCGTCCTTCGGTACCCCGCTGAGCACGGTCGGCGGGTAGGCGGCGCCCTCGCGCCGGCCGCCGACCTCGATGGTGGCGCCGGCCGCGACAGCCTCGTCCACCCACGCCTCGACCCGGAGCGCCGCGTCCTCGGACACCAGCGGCCCGACGTCGGTGGCCGGGTCGGCCGGGTCGCCGGTCCGCAGCTCCTGCACCGCCGCGACCAGCCGGGGCAGGAAGCCGTCGTAGAGCCACTCGTGCACGTACACCCGCTGCACTGCGATGCAGGACTGCCCGGCCTGGTAGTTGGAGAACATCGCGATCCGCTGCGCCGCGAAGCCCAGGTCCTCGTCGGAGTTCCAGTCCTCGCAGATCACCGCCGCCGCGTTGCCGCCCAGCTCCAGCGTCACGTGCTTCTCCGGCGCGGACCGGCGGATGGCGGCGCCGACCGGCCCGGAGCCGGTGAACGACACCACCGGCAGCCTCGGGTCGGTCACCAGGTCGGCGGCGCGCTCGTTGGGCAGCGGCAGCACCGAGAACATGCCCGCCGGCAGGTCGGTCTCGGCCAGGATCTCGCCGAGCAGCAGCGCGGACAGCGGGGTGGCCGGGGCCGGCTTGACGATGATGGGGGCGCCGACCGCGATGGCCGGGGCGACCTTGTGGGCGACCAGGTTGAGCGGGAAGTTGAACGGGGCGATCCCCAGCACGGGACCGCGCGGAGCCCGGCGGACCAGCGCGATCCGGCCGGTGGCCGCCGGGTCGGTGTCGAGGCGTTGCAGCTCGCCGGAGAAGCGCCGCGCCTCCTCGGCGGCCCAGCGGAAGGTGGAGACCGCCCGACCGACCTCGGCCTTCGCCCACTTGACCGGCTTGCCGTTCTCGGCGGTGATCAGCGCCGCGATCTCCTCGGCCCGCTCGGCCAGTCGCCGGGAGACGTGGTCCAGGGCCGCCGCGCGCAGGTGCGCGGGCAGGGCCGCGGCCTCCGCGGTCACCGCGGCGGCGGCCGCGACGGCGGCCTCGACCTGGTCGGGCGTGGCCAGGGTGGTACGCCCGACGGCACGTCCGTCGTACGGGTGGTGGACGGTCAGCTCGCCCTCGCCGTGGGCGGGACGGGAGGCGACATAGAACGGTACGGACTCCACGCTGAGCAGCGTAGACGACGGACATGTCGACGGAAACAGTCGCCGTGGGCCTTGTCTGCCGCGAATTCAGTGGCGAAGATGGCAGAAGCATTGCGATAACCGCGCAGACCGCACCCCCTCGGAGTGATCCCGTCATGAGCGACCAGCACAAGCTGCGCAACTTCGTCAACGGCGAGTACGTCGAGCCGGCCGACGGCGGCTACGCCGACTTGATCGACCCCTGCACCGGCGAGGTGTTCGCGCAGGCGCCCGTCTCCGGCGCCGCCGACGTGGACGCCGCGATGAAGGCCGCCGCCACCGCCTTCGAGAGCTGGCGGGACACCACCCCCGGCGAGCGGCAGAAGGCGCTGCTCAAGCTCGCCGACGCCGTCGAGGCCCGCGCGGCGGAGCTGGTCGACGCCGAGGTACGCAACACCGGCAAGCCGCGCCAGCTCACCGCCGACGAGGAGCTGCCGCCGTCGGTGGACCAGTTCCGCTTCTTCGCCGGCGCCGCCCGGCTTCTGGAGGGCCGCTCGGCCGGGGAGTACATGGCGGGGCACACCTCGTACGTGCGGCGCGAGCCGATCGGCGTCTGCGCCCAGGTCACGCCCTGGAACTACCCGCTGATGATGGCGGTCTGGAAGATCGCCCCGGCCCTCGCCGCCGGCAACACGGTGGTGCTGAAGCCGTCGGACACCACGCCGGTCTCGACGCTGCTGCTCGCCGAGATCGCCTCCGAGTTCTTCCCGCCGGGCGTCTTCAACGTGGTCTGCGGCGACCGCGACACCGGGCGCGCCCTGGTGGCCCACCCGACCCCGCAGCTGGTGTCGATCACCGGCTCGACCCGCGCCGGCAAGGAGGTCGCCTCGGCGGCCGCCCCCGACCTCAAGCGCACCCACCTGGAGCTGGGCGGCAAGGCACCGGTGGTGATCTTCGACGACGCGGACGTCGAGGCGGCGGCCGAGGCGATCGCGGTCGGCGGCTACTTCAACGCCGGGCAGGACTGCACCGCCGCCACCCGCGTCCTCGCCGGCCCGGGCATCCACGACGACTTCGTGGCCGCCCTCGCCGAGCAGGCCCGCAACACCAAGACCGGCGCGCCGGACGACGAGGACGTCCTCTACGGGCCGCTGAACAACGCCAACCAGCTGGCCCGGGTGCGGGGCTTCGTGGACCGGCTCCCGGACCACGCGAACCTCGAGACCGGCGGCGCGCAGGTCGGCGAGCGCGGCTACTTCTACTCGCCCACGGTCGTCTCCGGCGTCCGGCAGGCCGACGAGATCATCCAGGACGAGGTGTTCGGCCCGGTCATCACCGTGCAGCGTTTCTCCGCCGAGGACGAGGCGGTGCGCTGGGCCAACGGCGTCGAGTACGGCCTGTCGGCCTCGGTCTGGACGAAGGACCACGGCCGGGCGATGCGGATGACCCGCCGGCTCGACTTCGGCTGCGTCTGGGTGAACACCCACATCCCGTTCGTCTCGGAGATGCCGCACGGCGGCTTCAAGCACTCCGGGCACGGCAAGGACCTGTCGGTCTACAGCCTGGAGGACTACACCCGCATCAAGCACGTCATGCACAACATCGAGGGCTGACCCATGACGTCCTCGGAGGAACTGCACAAGCGGCGCGGCGCCGCCGTCGCGCGGGGCGTCGGCAGCGTGATTCCGTCCTACGTGGACCGGGCCGCCGGTGGCACGATCACCGACGTCGACGGGCGGGAGTGGATCGACTTCGCCGCCGGCATCGCGGTCACCAACGTCGGCAACTCCGCCCCCCGTGTGGTCGAGGCGGTGAAGGCGCAGGTCGAACGCTTCACCCACACCTGTTTCATGGTGGCGCCGTACGAGTCCTATGTGGCGGTCTGCGAGCAGCTCAACGGGCTCACCCCGGGGGCGTTCGAGAAGCGCTCGGCGCTGTTCAACTCCGGCGCCGAGGCGGTGGAGAACGCGGTGAAGATCGCCCGGCACGCCACCGGGCGGCCGGCGGTGGTGGTGTTCGACCACGCGTACCACGGACGGACCAACCTCACGATGGCGCTGACGGCGAAGAACATGCCGTACAAGCACCGGTTCGGGCCCTTCGCCGGGGAGATCTACCGGGTGCCGATGTCGTACCCGCTGCGTGACGGCGGCCTCGACGGCGCGACCGCGGCGGCCCGGGCGATCGAGACCATCGAGAAGCAGGTCGGCGCCGAGAACGTGGCGGCGTTGCTGATCGAACCGATCCAGGGGGAGGGCGGTTTCGTCGTACCGGCGGAGGGGTTCCTGCCGGCGCTGCGCGAGTGGGCGACGGCGGCCGGGGTGGTCTTCATCGCCGACGAGATCCAGACCGGGTTCTGCCGGACCGGCGACTGGTTCGCCTGTGAGCACGAGGGCGTCGAGCCCGACCTGGTCACCCTCGCCAAGGGCATCGCCGGCGGGCTTCCCCTCGCCGCCGTGACCGGCCGGGCAGAGCTGATGGACGCGGTGCACGTCGGTGGCCTCGGCGGCACGTACGGCGGCAACCCGATCGCCTGCGCGGCGGCGCTCGCCAGCATCGAGACCATGCACGAGCTGGACCTGGCGGCCGCCGCCCGCCGGATCGGGCAGGTCATGGGCGACCGGCTGCGGGCCATCGCCGCCCGTGACCCGCGCGTCGCCGAGGTACGCGGCCGCGGCGCGATGCTCGCCGTCGAGATCGTCCAGCCGGGCGCCCTGGTTCCGGACCCGGCCGCCACGGCCGCGGTGTCGGCGGCCTGCCACGCCGGCGGCCTGCTCACCCTCACCTGCGGGACGTACGGCAACGTGCTGCGCTTCCTGCCCCCGCTGGTCATCGCAGAGCCGGAGCTGACCCGCGGCCTGGACATCCTCGACGCCGCCTTCGGCTGAGGTGTAAGGAAGGGCCCCTTGTTAACAGACGTCTGTTAACAAGGGGCCCTTCCTTACACCAGCGGCCGGCTAGCTGAGCACCTCGACGGTGTTGCGGCGGACCAGGTTCTTGCCGGGCTCGCGGATCGCGTCCATCGCCGTCAGGTTCAGCAGGACGCAGCTGCCCGACGGGCCGGTGATGCCCACCGTCACCGCCTTGCCGTTGTCCAGGTTCGTCACCCGCAGCCGCGTCCCGACCGGGAACCGGTTGCTGGTCGCCGCCGGCACGCCGGCCTCACCGGAGAAGGTGATCGCCCCCTGGCAGGCCGACGCCGAAGCCGGGCCGGACGCGCCGGGCGAGGCGGCACCGGGCCGTACCGTGCCGGCGTCCGAGGGCGTCGCACCCGCCCCCGGCTGCGCCGCACCGCCAGCGACCACCTCGACCACGTTGCGCCGGATCACGTTCTTGCCCGGCTCACGGACCAGGTCCATCGCCGTCGCGTTGAGCAGCACGCAGCTCCCCGACGGCCCGGTCACGGTCACCTCGGTCGACCGGTTGTTGTCCAGGTTCGTCACCCGCAGCCGGGTCCCCGCCGGAAACCGGTTGCTGGTCGCCGCCGGCGCGCCGCCCTCGGCCGAGAAGGTCACCGACCCCGGGCACACCGACGCGCGGGTGGAGCCGGTGTCGGCGAACCCGAGCCCGGTGCCGACCGCCACCGCTGCCGCGGCGACCACCGCCACGCCCGCCGCCAGTACGTGCTTCCGCTGCACCTTCACGTCGTTCCTCCTCGTCCGGTGGTGCCGTGTCGCGGGCGGGTACGGCGTGGGAGCGCGGCGCAGTTCAGTGCTGTGACACTTATCGAAAACAAAGTTTCGGATGAACCCGCCGGGTCACACCGGGCCGTAGCGGGTATGCGCCGCCCCGGTCAGCAGCGCCCAGTAACGGTCGCCGTAGGACCAGTGCCACCACTCGGTCGGGTAGTTCACCAGCCCCGCCCCGCCGAGCGCGGCCACCAGGATCCGCCGGTTCCGCCGCGCCGCCGCCGGGATGTGCTCCGCTCCGGTGAAGCACGCGTTTCCGCTGGCCTCCGGGGTGGCGTCGACGGCGGTTCCCATGTCCAGCTCGACACCGGCGGAGTCGCACAGGGTCAGGTCGACCGCTCCCCCGGTGCTGTGCGGCGCCACCTCGACCGGTGAGACGAACTTGGTCGTCTCCCGGTGCAGGCGCTCCGCCGACCAGTGCGGGTACCGCCGGCGCAGCTCGTCCCGGTACCCGCTGAAGATGTCGAGCTGCGCCTGGTACGGCCGGTACCCCTCGATGACCAGCAGGCGCAGCCCGGCCGGCAACGCGCGCTGCGCGGCGAGCAAGCGCTCCGCGACCCCGCGGCGCACCCGGGCGTACGCCCCGGCGGGATCGGCGGCGCGGCCATCCAGCCACAGCTCCGGCAACTCACGCAGGTCGACCAGCGAGTCGCCGTCGTCCGTGCTCGGCACCGCCGCCACGCGAGGATCGGAAAGCAGGATCATCGCGCGCCCCCCAGTCCTACGCTCGCGGGTCGCTCCGC
This sequence comes from Micromonospora sp. H33, assembly GCF_052068455.1. NCBI lineage: Bacteria > Bacillati > Actinomycetota > Actinomycetes > Micromonosporales > Micromonosporaceae > Micromonospora > Micromonospora sp. H33. The sequence continues at coordinate 21,059 of NZ_JBQHDE010000001.1, forward strand.
GTGCCGGTCGAGGGCGAGGGCGACCAGCCGGTCTACGACCTCCCGGTAGCTGACCCCGGCCGCCGCCCACACCTTCGGGTACATCGAGTGCGCCGTGAAGCCGGGCATGGTGTTGAGCTCGTTGACGTAGAGGTCTCCGGTCGCCTCGTCGTAGAGGAAGTCGACCCGGGCCAGGCCCCAACCGCCGATCGCCGCGAACGCGCGCACCGACAGGTCGCGGATCCGCTCGGTGACCTCGTCGGGCAGCGGAGCGGGGACGGTCATCGGATCGGCGTCGCCGAGGTACTTCTGCCGGTAGTCGAACCAGCCGCCGGTGACCCGGACCTCGCCGACCGCCGACGCCTCCGGACGCCAGCCGCCGAGCACGCCGCACTCCAGTTCCCGGCCGGTGACGCCCTGCTTCACCAGCACGACGGTGTCGTGCCGGAACGCCTCCTCGACCGCCGCCGCCAGGTCGTCCCCCTCGACCACCCGGGAGATCCCGATCGAGGAGCCCATCCGGGCCGGCTTGACGAACAGCGGCCGGCGCAGCCCCAGCACCAGCTTCTCCGGGTCGTCCACCGCCCGCCAGGTCGGCCCGTCGAACGACACGTGCGGGGTGATCGGCACTCCCTCGGCGCGCAGCGCCCGCTTCATCGCCACCTTGTCCATGCCGACGGCGGAGGCGAGGATGCCGCACCCGACGTACGGCACACCCAGCGACTCGAGCAGCCCCTGCACCACCCCGTCCTCCCCGTACGGGCCGTGCAGGACCGGGAAGACCACGTCCAGCTCGGCGTGCACCGCGCCGGGCGCGTTCGCGGCGGCGACGACCGCCGTCCCCGGCCGGCTCCCGGTGCGCAGTTCCACCAGCGGCCCGGTCACCGTCAGCCGGTCGTCGATGGCCCGCCCGGCTCCCGGGCCGGCCCGCAGCTCGGCGAACACCGCGTCCGGCACGAGCCGGAAACCGCCGGTGCGGGTCACACCGATGGCGACCACCCGGTGGCCGGCATCGGCCAGCGCACGGGCCACCCCGAGCGCCGAGGCGCAGGAGACCTCGTGCTCCGCCGAGGGGCCTCCGAACAGGACTCCGATCCGTACCGGCGCGCTCATGCCGCCCTACCTTCCGTCGTCAGGTCGGCGAGCTGCCGGGTCACCAACCGGGCGACCAGCTCCGCCTCCACGTTGCCGCCGGTCAGCACCACGCCGACCGTGCGGAACCGATCCCGCCCGCCCGCTGGACCGGCACCGGACCGGTCCGCCAGGCCGGCGCCCGGCGCCAGAGCACCGGGATCCGCCGCCAGCCGCAGCGCGCCGGCGAGCCCGGCGGCGCCGGACGGCTCGGTGAGCACCTTCAGCTCCAGCAGGAGCAGCCGGAAGGCCTCGGCGATCTCCTCGTCGTCGACCCGGACGACACCCCGGACGGTGTCGCGCGCGACGGCGAACGGCAGCTCGCCCACGCAGGTGGGACGGAGCCCGTCGGCGATCGTGGGCGCCGGGGCGACCGGCGTGGGGCGGCCGGCCGCCAGGCTGCGGGCCAGCGAGTCGCAGCCGACCGGTTCGACCCCGTACACCTCGATCGGTGTTCCGGCCGCGGCCAGGCACGCGCCGGCGACGCCTCCGCCGCCACCGACCGGCAGCACCAGCGCGTCCAGCGGGGTTCCGGCGCGCTCCGCCTGCTCGATCAGCTCCCGGCTGGCGCTGCCCTGCCCGGCGATGACGTCCGGGTGGTCGTACGCGTCGATCAGCGGGTGGCCCTGCGCGTCGCTGAGCCGGCGGGCGGTCGCGACCCGCTCCTCGACGGTCGTGCCGGCGAGGACGACGTACGCCCCCGCCGCCCGGGCCCGGGCCACCTTGGTCGGCGCCGCGTCCACCGGCAGCACCACGGTCGCCGCGAGCCCGTGCCGCCGGGCCGCCAGTGCCACCGCCACGGCATGGTTGCCGGTGCTCTGCGCGACCACTCCGGTGTGCCCGGCCGCGACGAGCCGTCCCACCGCCAGCATCGCCCCGCGCATCTTGTAGGAGCCGCCGGTCTGGAGGTTCTCCGCCTTGAGCAGGATCCGGACGCCGCCCAGCCGGTCGATGGCCGGGGAGTTCAGCACGGGGGTACGCACCACCCGGCCGGCCAACCACCGGGCGGCCTCCTCGACGCGGGCCCGGTCCGGCAGGACCGGGACATCGGTACGGGACATGATCTCTCCTTTCGGGTTGTGGTCGGCCGGGGCGCGGCGGGGCGGGTCCTGGCGCGAGCCGCCCCGCCGTCGGTTTTCGGGCAGGCCGGAGCCGGGGATGCCGCACCGTGCGGCTCCCGTGCTGGATGGGGTGGTGTGGTCCGGCCAGCGGCCGGGTCAGTGCGGGCCGGGTAGCTGGACGTCGACCCGCAGGCCGCCGTCCTCGCCGGGTCGGGCGGCGATGATCCCCTCGTGGGCCTGGGTGATCGAGCGGGCGATGGCGAGGCCGAGGCCCGCGCCCCCGCTCTGGTTCGTGCGGTCCCGGGCCAGCCGCCGGAAGGGTTCGAAGAGGCCGGCGACCGCCTCGGCCGGCACGACCTGGCCGGTGTTGACCACTGTGAGCGCCGGGTTCCCGCCGACGGTGACGGTGAGCCGGCCGCCGGGCCGGTTGTACTTGATCGCGTTCTCCACGAGGTTGGTCACCAGGCGCTCCAGCAGCACCCGCTCGCCTGGCACGACCCGGGGGGCGAGCTGGCTCTCCACGGTCACCCCGGCCTCGGCCGCCCGGTCCGCGTACGCGGCCAGCACGGCGCCGGCGATCTCGTCGAGGCGCTGCGGCGTGGAGGAGCGCAGCCCCTGGTCGCTCTCGCTGAGGGCGAGCAGCCCTTCGATGAGTCGCTCGTTGCGCTCGTTGGTCTGCAACAGCTGGGCGGTCAGCAGGTCGAGCTGCTCGCCGGTGAGCGTCCGGGCCATGCCGACCTCGATCAGCGTCCGCTGGACCGCCAGCGGTGTCCGCAGTTCGTGCGAGGCGTTCGCGGCGAACCGCCGCTGCCCCTCGTACCCGGCGGAGATGCGTTCCATCATCTCGTCGATCGCCCGGGCCAACCGGGCCAGTTCGTCGCGGCCCCGGGGGCGGATCCGGTAGCCCAGGTTCTGCGGCCCGACGTGCGCCACCGGCTCGGCGAGGTCGCGGACCGGGCGCAGGCACCACCGCGCGGCGCCCCAGAGCGCGGCCACGGCGGCCACGACCAGACCGAGCAAGGCCAGGTAGGGCAGCAGCGCGTCGAACTCGCCGGCCGCCCGGCACGCCGTCTCCAGCCCGGGAACCGGCAGGTCGCACACCTGCTGGGCGCGCCACCACACCCAGCTCAGCAGCCACTTCTCTAGGCCGGGCAGGGAGTAGCCGACGAGCAGGGCCAGCACGCCGACCAGCAGGATGCGGCGGCGCGGGCTCACGCGGGGCCGCCGATCCGGTAGCCGGCCCGAGGCACGGTGTGAACGACGGCCGGCTGGCCGAGCTTCCTGCGCAGCGTCATCACGGTCACCCGCACCGCGTTGGTGAACGGGTCGGCGAACTCGTCCCACGCCTGTTCCAGCAGGTCCTCCGCGCTGACGACCCGGCCACCCGCGCGCATCAGGACGTGGAGCACGGCGAACTCCTTCGGGCTCAGGGCGAGCGGTCGGCCGTCCCGGGTGACCGTGTGCCGGGCCACGTCGAGCACCACACCGTGCTGCTCGAGCACCGGCGGCACCGCCGGCACGGACCGCCGCCCGAGGGCCTGCACCCGGGCGACCAGCTCGGCGAAGGCGAACGGCTTGGTCAGGTAGTCGTCGGCGCCCAGCCCGAGGCCCTCCACCCGGTCCCGGATGCCGGCGGCCGCGGTGAGCAGCAGCACCCGCGTCCCGGCGTCGGACCCGGCGAGGCTGCGGCAGACCTCGTCACCGGTACGCCCTGGCATGTCCCGGTCCAGCACCGCCACGTCGTACCGGTTCACCCCGACCCGCTCCAGCGCGGCGTCGCCGTCGTAGCAGACGTCGACTGCCATCGAGAGGCGACGCAGCCCCTCGGCGACCGTGTCCGCCAGCAACCGCTCGTCGTCCGCCACCAGCACCCGCACGCTTCCGCTCCCGTGGTTCCTCGTTGTCCGGCATACGGTCTCAAGCAGGAGATAAGGGTTCCGTAAGAACCTGCCGCAGCCATCCTCCACCTCACGCGGTCAGGGACAAATGCGGTCAAGCCGGAGCGGTAGGCCACCGCTCCCCCGCGCCGTCTGGGGCGTTCGTCCTCCTCGCGCCAGCGGGTTGGCGATCCGGGGTGAGGTGGGTCACGATGGGCGCGAGGAGGTCGCCGATGGCTGACCCGTGGCTCGCCCTGGAGTTCGGCGCGGATCCCGCGGAGCGGATCGCGCAGGTCGGCGCCGCCCACGAGGCGTTCCTCACCGGGGGCAGGGCACCGAACCGCGTCCGCGAGGTCGTCCGCCGGTCCTGGGAGCGGTCCGCGCTGCTCGACCCGGAGACCACGCCCCCGGTCGAGCTGACCGACGACGCGCTGCAGCGGTACCGGGCCGCCCACCCGCTGGCCCGGGTGCTGCCGCTCTTCCGGGACCTGCTCGGCGGCATCGCGCAGGACGGCGCGCACCTGATGGCGGTCTGCGACGCGTACGGGCGGCTGCTCTGGGTGGAGGGGCATCCCGGGGTGCTGCGGCACGCCGAGCGGATGAACTTCGTGCCCGGTGCGCGCTGGGACGAGCCGCACGCCGGTACGAACGCCCCCGGCACCGCCCTGGCCGTCGACCACAGCGTCCAGATCTTCGCCACCGAGCACTTCAGCCGCCGCGTGCAGCGGTGGACCTGCGCCGCCGCTCCGATCCACGACCCGGCGACCGGCCGCCTGCTCGGCGCGGTCGACATCACCGGCGGCGACCACCTGGCCAACCCGCAGAGCCTGGCGCTGGTCCGGGCCACCGCCCGCGCCGCCGAGGCGTTCCTGGCCGGCGCGGCGCCGGTCGAGCCGGACGTGGTCCACGTGTCCGCGCTCGGCCGCGACGAGGCGGAGCTGCGGATCGGCGAGCGCCGGATCCGGCTTGGCCGCCGGCACAGCGAATTGCTCGTCCTGCTGGTGGATCATCCCGAGGGACGCACCGGCGAGCAGCTCGGCCTCGACCTCTACGGCGACGACCGGCTGCACCCGGTCACCCTGCGCGCCGAGCTGTCCCGCCTGCGCCGGGTGCTCGGCCCCGAACTGCTCGACTCCCGCCCGTACCGCCTGCGCGGGCGCGTGCGCTCCGACTTCCGTACCGTCACCGACCTGCTGGAGCGCGGCGACGCGGCGGGCGCGCTCGACGCGTACCCCGGAAGTCTGCTGCCCGGCTCCGACGCGCCGGGAGTGACGCGGCTGCGCCGGCTGGTCGACGGGCAGTTGCGCGCGGCCGTGCTGGCCGGCGCGGACCCGGCGCTGCTCGCGGCCTGGACCGCGACGCCCGCCGGCACCGACGACCTGGCCGCCTGGGAGGCCCTGGCGCGGGCACTGCCGCCGGGCGCGCCCCGCCGGCCGCTCGCCGTCACGCGCATCCGCCAGCTCCTCGACGAGTACGACGTGGGCCGCGCAACGTCGCTGCAACGTACCCGAAACTAGCGTCGCCGCCGTCCACCCCAACGGATCGGCGGAGGCACCCCAATGACGCGCTACGACGCCCCCACCCACTGGCAGTCCCGCTACGACCACTTCATCGGCGGCGAGTACGTGAAGCCGCACGGCGGGCAGTACTTCGAGAACCCCACTCCGGTCACCGGGCAGACCTTCACCGAGGTGGCCCGGGGCACCGCCGAGGACGTCGAGAAGGCCCTCGACGCCGCGCACGGCGCCGCCGACGCGTGGGGCCGCACGCCGGTCGCCGAGCGGGCGCTGATCCTCAACCGGATCGCCGACCGGATGCAGGAGAACCTGGAATCCCTGGCGGTCGCCGAGACGTGGGAGAACGGCAAGCCGGTACGCGAGACCCTGGCCGCCGACATCCCGCTCGCCATCGACCACTTCCGGTACTTCGCCGGGGCGATCCGGGCCCAGGAGGGCTCCCTCGGCGAACTCGACGACGACACCGTCGCGTACCACTTCCACGAGCCGCTCGGCGTGGTCGGGCAGATCATCCCGTGGAACTTCCCGCTGCTCATGGCCACCTGGAAGCTCGCCCCCGCCCTGGCGGCCGGCAACGCGGTGGTGCTCAAGCCGGCCGAGCAGACGCCCGCGTCGATCCACTACTGGCTGTCCCTGGTGGCCGACCTGCTGCCGCCGGGCGTGGTCAACGTCGTCAACGGCTTCGGCGTCGAGGCGGGCAAGCCCCTCGCCTCCTCGCCCCGGGTCGCCAAGGTCGCGTTCACCGGGGAGACCACCACCGGGCGGCTGATCATGCAGTACGCCAGCGAGAACATCAAGCCGGTCACGCTGGAGCTGGGCGGCAAGAGCCCGAACATCTTCTTCGACGACGTCAGCGCTGCTTCCGATGACTTCCGCGACAAGGCACTCGAGGGCTTCACCATGTTCGCCCTCAACCAGGGCGAGGTGTGCACCTGCCCGTCGCGGGCGCTGATCCAGCAGGGCCACTACAGCGACTTCCTGGCGGCGGCCGTTTCACGCACCCGTGAGGTCAAGCAGGGCCACCCGCTCGACACGGACACGATGATCGGCGCGCAGGCGTCCAACGACCAGCTTGAGAAGATCCTGTCCTACCTGGACATCGGCCGGCAGGAGGGCGCCCGGGTACTGACCGGCGGCGCGCGGGCCGACCTGGGCGGCGAACTGTCCGGTGGCTACTACGTGGAGCCGACCATCTTCGAGGGCGACAACTCGATGCGGATCTTCCAGGAGGAGATCTTCGGGCCGGTCGTGTCGGTGACCTCCTTCGCCGACCTCGACGACGCCGTGAAGATCGCCAACGACACCCTGTACGGGCTGGGTGCCGGCGTGTGGACGCGGGACATCAACACCGCGTACCGGGCCGGGCGGGCCATCCAGGCCGGCCGCGTGTGGACGAACTGCTACCACGCGTACCCGGCGCACGCCGCGTTCGGCGGGTACAAGCAGTCCGGCATCGGTCGGGAGAACCACAAGATGATGCTGGAGCACTACCAGCAGACCAAGAACCTGCTGGTCAGCTACTCCACGAAGAAGCTGGGCTTCTTCTGATGGCCGACCGTTCCGACGCTGGGGTGCCCGGTCCGCCGGGCGCCCCCGCGCCCCCGCTTCCTCGCGCCGTTCCCTCGCCGGTCTCCCTCGACCCGGCCGCCCCGCCGACGGTCTCGCTGACCCCCGCGGCGGCCGAGCTGATCCGGTCACTGCGGGAACGGCACGGGCCGTTGATGTTCCACCAGTCCGGCGGCTGCTGCGACGGAAGCGCCCCGATGTGCTACCTGGCCGGAGAGTTCCGGACGGGCGGGTCGGATGTGCTGCTGGCGTCGCTCTCCGTCGAGGGCGTCGCCGAGCCGGTCGAGTTCTGGATGTCCGCGTCCCAGTGGGAGCTGTGGAAGCACACGAGGCTCACGGTCGACGTGGTCCCGGGCCGAGGCAGCGGCTTCAGCCTGGAAGCCCCGGAAGGAGTCCGCTTCCTGATCCGCTCCACGCTGGCCACCTGACCACCACAGAAACGGCGGTGATCCGCTCGAAAGCCGTAGTATCGAGCCATGGCACTTGAGCGGATCACCATCGACCCCGGTCGGATGGGCGGCCTGCCGTGCATTCGCGACACCCGGGTCACCGTCACGGCTGTCCTCGGCCAGTTGGCCGCCGGCCAGACGATAGATGAAGTGCTCAACGACTACCCGTACCTGGACCGTGACGATGTGCTGGCGGCGCTGGAATTTGCCGCGGCCGCCGTCGCGGAACGCGAGCTGCCCATCCGCCCCGCCGCATGAAGCTTCTCGTTGACGCCAACCTGTCGCCACGGATCGCTACCTGGCTGGCGGGGCTACGACGCCTCACACGTAGTCGACCACGGTCTGCTGGCCGCCTCCGACGAGAAGATCGCGTCCTTCGCAGTCTCCAGCGGCTACGCAATCGTTTCGGCTGATAGTGACTTCGCCACGATGCTCGCCTTCAGTGGGCACACCGCACCGTCACTGGTGTTGATGCGTTCGGTCGACAGGCAGACACCGGCCGAGCAGGCGCAGTTGCTGATCGCCAACCTTCCTGCCGTGCTTGACGACCTGCGAGCAGGCGCAGTGGTGAGCTTCGCGCGAGGCCACCTCCGCGTGCGTCGCCTCCCGCTACGCGGATAGCGGTCGTGGGAGTCAGGGCGGGGGAGGTCAGCGGGCGTCCAGCAACGGTTGCGAGGGGTTCCACGGGGGGCCGCCGGTTGCGTCGCGGCGGCGGCGAGCGATCGCGGACAGGGCTTCCAGGACCACGCGGTTGCCGAGGTACGCGGTGATGTCGGCGTGGTCGTACGGTGGGGCGACCTCCACCACGTCGACGCCGACCACCGGCAGTTCGTAGCAGACGCGGCGGACCGCGTCGAGGAGCTGCCGCGACGTGAAGCCGCCCGGTTCCGGGGTGCCGGTGCCCGGCGCCATGCCCGGGTCGACCACGTCCACGTCGACGGAGAGGAACACGCCCTCGCACTCGTCAACGGCGATCTCGAAGGCTTCCGACAAACACGGATCCAGGCCGCGCGCCACCAGCTCGGTCATCTCGTACGACCGCATCCGCTGCTCGGCCATCCAGCTCAGCGTCTCGGGGCCGGGCCAGTAACCGCGCAGGCCGATCTGGAGGAACCGGTCGCCGCGAACCGCGCCGGACTCGATGAGCCGCCGCATCGGCTGGCCGTGCCCGTGCAGGGAACCGAACTCGACGTCCCCGGTGTCGGCATGCGCGTCGAAGTGCACCAGCGACACCCGGCCCAGGCCGTGGTGCCGGGCCACGCCGGTGGCGTCGGGCAGGGCGATGGAGTGGTCGCCGCCGAGCACGACCGGGATCGCGCCGGCGGACGCCACCGCGAACACGGCGGATTCCAGGGCGGACAGGGACCGCTCGATGTCGCCGGAGAACATCTCGACGTCGCCCGCGTCGTAGACGCGGAGGTCCCGCAGCGCGTCGACGCGGAACGCCAGTGACGGGCGGGAGCCGTCGTGCGGCAGGTAGCAGGCCTGGCGGATGGCGGACGGGCCGAACCGGGTGCCGGGCCGGTGCGAGGTGCCGCCGTCGAACGGCGCCCCGACGATGACCACGTCGGCGTCGGCGTACGTGACCGGTTCGGCGATGGTGCAGGGCGGCACCCCGAGGAACGTGACGTCGGGGCCGTACATGGGTCCGTAGCGGGTCACCGCTCCTCCATTCCCCAGGGCGAGCCGTACTCGGTGAGCAGGTCGAGGAAGGGTACCGGGGGCAGCGCCTCGGGGCCGAGCACGCCGGCACCGGTCCAGGCGCCGGTGGCCAGCAGTTCCAGGGCGACGACCGGGTTCACCGCGGTCTGCCAGACGACCGCCTGGTGGCCGTACTCGCGCATGGACCACTCGTTGTCGACCACGTGGTACAGGTAGACCTCCCGCGGCCGGCCGTCGAGGCCCGTCCCGCGTACCCAGGTGCCGGCGCAGGTCTTGCCGCGCATCCGGTCGCCGAGGGTCGCCGGGTCGGGCAGGCAGGCGGCCACCACGTCACGCGGCGCGACCGACACGCCGCCGACGCGCACGGGAGCGACCGAGTCCAGGCCGAGCTTGTGCAGCGTCTTCAGCACCTCGATGAACTCGTCGCCGAGGCCGTACTTGAAGGTGACCCGCTTCGCCTTCACCCAACGCGGGATCAGCAGCACCTCTTCGTGCTCCACGTTGACGCACTCGACCGGGCCGATGCCCTCGGGGAAGTGGAACACCTCCGGCTGCGAGAAGGGCGGCGTGGTGAACCAGCCCCGGCCCTCCTCCCAGATCACCGGCGGGTTCAGGCACTCCTCGATGGTCGTCCAGATCGAGAAGGAGGGCGCGAAGTCGTACCCGTCGACGGTCAGGTTCGCGCCGTCGCGGACGCCGATCTCGTCGATCTCGGCGAACAGGTCGTCGGCGGCGTACCGGGCGAACACGTCGGACAGGCCGGGCTCGACGCCGATGCCGCAGAGCGCCAGCCGGCCGGCGTCGGTCCACCGGTCGGAGGCCGCAAACTGTTCGTCACCGAGCTTCACCCCGGTCTCGGCGTGCGGGCGCTCCGGGTCCGGGTGGGACAGCGACATCGCCATGTCGAGGTAGTCGGCCCCGGCGGCGAACGCCCCGTCGAAGATCGGCATGACGAAGCGCGGGTCGACGGCGTTGAGCACGTGCGTGATGCGGTGTTCGCGGCAGAGCGCGGCCACCGCGTCGGCCGAGGAGGCGTCGACCGTGGCGGCGACGAAGCGGTCACCGCGGCCGGCCACCGCCCGCTGCGCGCGGCCGAGGTCGTAGTCGGCGACGACCACGGTCTCGAAGAAGGTACGGCGGGCGGCGATGGATACGGCGGCGGAGCCGACGCCACCGGCGCCGACGAGGAGGATGCGCATCAGGAATCGAACCCCAGTCCAAGGCGGTCGAGAGTACGGAGCCAGAGGTTGCGCCGCCCCTCGTGCGCGTCGGCGCGGCCGAGGGACCAGCGGGTGAGGTGGATGCCGGCGGCCCGGACGGGCTCCGGCGGGAACGGCAGCGGCTTGCTGCGAACGAGGTCGAGCCGGGTCAGCGGGGTGTCGCCGCCGCCGAGCAGGTCGAGCATCACGCGGGCGCCGAAGCGGGTGGCGCCGACGCCGAGGCCGGTGTACCCGGCGGCGTAGGCGAGCCGCCCCTCGTACGCGGTGCCGAAGAAGGGGCAGAACCGGGTGCAGGTGTCGATGACGCCGCCCCAGCGGTGGCTGAACCGCAGGCCGTCGAGCTGCGGGAACGTGGTGAAGAAGTGCTGCGCCAGAGCGTCGAACGTCACCGCCCGCTGTTCGAGCGAGGGCGCGACCCGGTTGCCGTAGTGGTAGACGGCGTCGTACCCGCCGAAGAGGATCCGCCCGTCACCGGTGATCCGGTAGTAGTGGAACTGGTTGCCGGTGTCGGCGAGCCCCTGCCGGTTCGCCCAGCCGATCGCCTTCCGCTGGGCGTCGGCGAGCGGCTCGGTCATCAGCGCGTAGTCGTACACCGGCACCAGCCAGGCCCGCAGGCGGCGCAGCAGCGGCGGGAAGGCGTTGGTGGCGAGAACCACCTGCCGGGCCCGCACCGTGCCCGGAGTAGCGTCCGCGCCACCGGCGGTGGTCGCCCGCAGCGCGGCGCCGTCGCGGCGCAGCCCGGTGACCCGTGTGTGCTCGTGGATGCGGACGCCGAGGTCGACGGCGGCGCGGCGCAGACCCCAGGCCAGCTTCGCCGGGTCCACCATCGCCACCCGGTCGCGGTCCCAGACCCCACCGAGGTACGTCGGTGAGTCCACCTCGGCGCGCGTCTCGTCCGCGTCGAGCAGGGTGACGTCGCGGCCGTACCGCCGGGCCAGCTCCGCGTCCTCGGCGAGCCCGGCGAGCTGGTGCGGCTCGACCGCCACCGACAGCTCACCGGTGCGCTCGAAGTCGCAGTCGATGCCGTACGCGTCGACGGTCGCCGCGATCGCGTCGAGGTTCTCCCGGCCGAGGCGTTCCAGCTCGGCGATCTCCTGCGGGAAGCGCTCGACTCCGTTGGCCAGGCCGTGGGTGAGCGACGCGGCGCAGAAGCCGCCGTTGCGCCCGGACGCCGCCCAGCCGCAGGTGCCCGCCTCGACCAGCAGCACGTCCCGGTCCGGGTCGTCCTGCTTGGCGAGCAGCGCCGTCCACAGCCCCGAGTAGCCGCCCCCGACGACCAGCAGGTCGGTGTCGGTGGCGCCGACCAGCGGCGGCAGCGGGTCGGGACGCTCCGGCCGGTCGAGCCAGTACGGTACGGGCGCCGCGTCGGCGAGGGCGTGGCTCCCGGATCCCGCCGAGGTCCGGAAGACCCGCCGGCCGGTATGGAAGCCGGTCACGAGCGGCCGCCCACCTGCCCGGCGGCCGCGGGCGCGGCGACGGCGGCGCGGCTCGCCCGGCGCCCGCGCAGCGTGGTGGCCAGCACCAGCAGCAGCGCGACCGCGAACATCGCGGTGCCGATGACGTTGACCTGCGGCGGGATGCCCCGCTGGGCGGCGCCCCACACGTACATCGGGAACGTGACGGTGGTGCCGGAGTTGAAGTTCGTGATGATGAAGTCGTCGAACGACAGGGAGAACGCGAGCAGCGCGGCGGCCACGATGCCGGGCAGCACCAGCGGCAGGGTGATTCGGCGGAACGTCTGCCACTCGCTGGCGTAGAGGTCCATGGCGGCCTCCTCCAGCCGCCGGTCCATGCCGGACAGGCGCGCCTTCACGGTCACCACCACGAACGACACGCAGAACATGACGTGCGCGATGACCACGGTCCAGAAGCCGAGCTGTACCCCGCCGGCAACGAAGAGGGCGAGCAGCGACGTGCCCATCACCAGCTCCGGCGTCGCCATCGGCAGGAAGATCAGGACGTTGATCCCGGACCGGCCGCGGAAGTTGTGCCGGGCCAGCGCGAACGCCATCAGCGTGCCGAGCACGGTGGCGACCACGGTCGAGATGAACCCGATCTGGACGCTGCGTACCACCGCGTCGCACATGTCGGCGGTGGCGCACGGGTTGCGCCAGTTGTCGAGCGTGAACTCGTTGAAGTCGTACGACAGGCGGCTCGACGGGCGGTTGAAGGACAGGGCGGCCACCACGGCGATCGGCAGGAAGAGGTAGCCGAGCACCAGCAGCGCCACCGCCATCGACCAGCGGTCGGCCAGCCAGCGGGAGAACCTCACAGCACCTCCTCCGTACCGGCCTTGCGGAGGTAGACGAAGACCACCGCGAGGATCGCCGCCATCAGCAGGAACGACAGGGCCGCGCCCTGCGGATAGTCCAGCCGGACCAGGAACGCCGAGTCGATGACGTTGCCGATCATGTACTCGTTCGGTGTGCCGAGCAGTTCGGCGTTGATGTAGTCGCCGGTGGCCGGGATGAAGAACAGCAGCGTGCCGGCGATCAGGCCGGGCATCGACAGCGGCAGGGTGACCTTGCGGAACGTCTGCACCGGGCTCGCGTACAGGTCGCTGGCCGCCTCCAGCAGCCGGTAGTCGAGCCGCTCCAGGCTCGCGTACAGCGGCAGGACCAGGAAGGGCAGGAAGTTGTACGTGAGGCCGAGGATCACCGCGACCGGGGTGGCCAGCAGCCGGCCGTCCGGCCCGAGCAGGTGGATGTCGCGCAGCAGGCCGACGACCCAGCCGTTGTCGGACAGGATCGTCTTCCAGGCCAGGGTGCGCACCAGGAAGCTGGTGAACATCGGCGCGACCACGCAGACCAGCAGCAGGTTCTTCCAGCGGCCGGCCTTCTGGGCGATCGCGTAGGCGAGCGGGTAACCCATCAGCAGCGCCAGCACCAGGGCGATGCCCGCGTACAGGAACGAGCGGCTGAACTGCGGCCAGTACGCCTGCAAGGCCTCCGGATAGTTGCTGACCGCCCAGGTCATCGCATACCCGGTGGCGAGCGAGCCGGTCGGGTCGTACAGGCTGGCGGCGGCGAGCTGGAGCAGCGGCAGCGCGAAGAACAGGAAGAGCCAGGCCGCGCCGGGCAGCAGCAGGAGGTACGGCAGGAACCGGTACCGCCCCGACCGGGCGGCCGGCGGCGGGGAGGGCGCCGTCGACTGCCCGGTGGGTACGTGAGCCAAAGCGCTCACGAGGACGCACCCACCGGCTCGTCGAGCACCGGGGTGGTGCGGTCGTCCTCGCCCGGCTCCCGGGCCAGCAGGAACGCGTGCTGCGGATCCCAGTACGCCGCCGCCCGGCTGCCCACCGGCAACTGCCCCTGCGTGCCGCTGTTCGCCACGAACACCGACAGCTCACTCCCCCAGCTCGTGCGCAGCAGGTACTGGGTGCTGACGCCCACGTAGGAGGCGTCCGTGACGACCCCGTCGACGTGCTGGTACCCACTGGGAACCTGGTCGGCGGAGCCGGCCAGGTGCAGCTTCTCCGGGCGTACCCCCAGGTAGACCGGACCGCGGTCGGCGCGGGCGCGGCCGACGGGCACCGAGAAGCGACCGCCGTGCGCCGAGACCGGCACCTCGCCCCCGGCGGACCCGGCGGCCTCGGCGGCGAGCAGGTTGGACTGGCCGAGGAAGTTCGCGACGAACGCGCTCGCCGGGAACTCGTAGATGTCGGCCGGCGCGCCGAGCTGTTCGATGCGGCCGGCGTTCATCACCGCGACCGTGTCGGCCATCGTCATGGCCTCCTCCTGGTCGTGGGTGACGTGCACGAAGGTGATCCCGACCTCGGTCTGGATGCGCTTCAGCTCGATCTGCATCTGCCGGCGCAGCTTCAGGTCGAGCGCGCCGAGCGGCTCGTCCAGGAGCAGCACCTGCGGGTGGTTGATGAGCGCCCGGGCCAGCGCGACCCGCTGCTGCTGCCCGCCGGAGAGCTGGGCCGGGCGGCGCTTGCCGTAGCCGTCGAGCTGCACCAGCGACAGCATCCGGTCGACCTGGTCGCCGACCTTGCGGATGCCGCGCCGGCGCAGCCCGAAGGCCACGTTCTCGGCGATGTCCAGGTGCGGGAAGAGCGCGTACGACTGGAACACGGTGTTCACCGGCCGCTTGTACGGACGGAGCCGGGCGATGTCCCGGTCCCCGAGCAGGACCTGCCCGCTGGTCGGCTCCTCCAGCCCGGCGATCATCCGCAGCGTGGTCGTCTTCCCGCAGCCGGACGCCCCGAGCAGGGCGAAGAACGAGCCCTGCGGGATGGTCAGGCTGAGGTCGTCTACCGCGGTGAAGACGCCGAACCGCTTGGTGAGGTTGGCCAGCCGGAGGTCACCGGCCGGTGCCACGTCGTGTCCCATCGCACATCACGCCCCGATTACCTGCTGGAACTTGCGCTCGTACTCGCTCTCCTGCTTCTCGTCCAGGGCCATGAACACCTTGGACCTCGAGAGCATGGCCTCGTCCGGGAAGATCAGCGGGTTGGCCGCCAGCTCCGGGTCGATCTTCTCCATCTCGGCCTGGGCACCCTTGACCGGGCAGATGTAGTTGACGTACGCGGCGAGCTTCGCGGCGACGGCCGGGTCGTAGTAGTAGTTGATCAGCTGCTCAGCGTTCGCCTTGTGGGTGGCCTTGTTCGGCACCATCATGTTGTCCGACCAGAGCATCACGCCGGACTCCGGCACCACGAACTTGATCTTCTCGTCCTCGAAGCCGAGCTGGATCACGTCGCCCGACCAGCCGATGCAGGCGGCGATGTCGCCCTTGGCCAGGTCCGGCGCGTAGTCGTTGCCGGTGAACTTGCGGATCTGGCCGGAGTCGACGGCCTTCTTCAGCTTGTTGAGCGCGTCGTCGAACTGGGCCCCGGTGAAGTTCGCCGGGTCGTGGCCGTTGGACATCAGCAGCAGGCCCATCGTGTCCCGCATCTCCGACAGAGCCGTCACCTTGCCCTTGAGGTCGGGCCGGGTGAGCAGCTCGTCGATGGTGCGGAGCTCCTTGGTGACGCTGCCGTTGTAGGCGATGCCGGCCAGGCCGGACTGCCACGGGATGGCGAGCTGGCTGTCCGGGTCGAAGGAGCGGTTGCGCAGCGAGGGCAGGAGGTTGGCCTCGACGTTGGGCAGCTTCGACTTGTCGAGTTTCTGGATCCAGCCGAGCCGGATCATCCGGGCCGCCATCCAGTCGGTGACGACGAAGACGTCCCGCCCGGTGCCCTGACAGGCGGCGAGCTGGTTCTGGACCTTGCCGAAGAACTCGTTGTTGTCGTTGACGTCCTCGGTGTAGGTGACCTTGATGCCGCTCTTCTGGATGAACTCGTCCAGGGTGGGACGCTTCGACTCGTCCTTCTCGTCGATGTCCATGTACTGCGGCCAGTTGGAGAAGGCGAGGGTCTTCTCGGTCCCGGACAGGTCGTCGCTGACACAGCCGGCCTCGGTCTGAGTGGCGGCCTTCGTGCCGCAGCCGGCGAGCGAGCCGCCCGCTGCGAGCAGCGCCGCGGAACCGAGGGTGCCGGTCAGCAGTCCACGCCGGGAGAGGGGCCGAAGGGGAGTACGCATGTGACGACTCCTAAGGGGTCATCGTCGGCGGCAGGACGGGGGGTGGCGCGCCGGCGGGAGGGTCAAGTGCGGTGGACGACTGATCCTGACATGGGGTGACCTTCCTTACAAGGGATTCCGTTGCGGGATTAGCGTCCGGCAACGAAATACGCCAGACTGCGCGGTGACACCACGGCCGGTGTCCACGTCCCGACGCGGTCAGACGGTGACGTGGGCACAGGCCCTAGGCTCATCCCGGGATCGGACATGGGGAGCGGTCGATGACCAACCGGAACCACGACAACGGCAACGGCGGGCGGCGCGTCACCGTCCGCGAGGGCGCCAGCCACACTCTGCTCGACGACGTGGCCAAACAGATCATCGAGCAGCTCCAGGAGGACGGCCGGCGGCCGTACGCGACGATCGGCAAGGCCGTCGGCCTCTCCGAGGCGGCCGTGCGCCAGCGGGTGCAGCGGCTGCTCGACGCCGGGGTGATGCAGATCGTGGCGGTGACCGATCCGCTCCAGCTCGGCTTCCCCCGCCAGGCCATGATCGGCCTGCGGACGAACGGGGACCTGGAGGCCGTGGCCGACCGGCTCGCCGAGCTGGAGGAGGTCGACTACGTCGTCATCACCGCCGGCTCGTTCGACCTACTCACCGAGGTGGTCTGCCGCAACGACGACCACCTGCTGGAGATCCTGCAACGGCTGCGGGCGGTCGAGGGCGTGCTCTCCACCGAGGCGTTCGTCTACCTCAAGCTGCGCAAGCAGACGTACACGTGGGGCACGGCCTGAGCCGACCCGCTTGATCGACTCGACATGCGGCACGTCGCGGGGTCGGCTCGTTCGGATTGATCGACTCCGTGCCGGCGGCATCGGCCATTCCGACGGCCGGGGATCCCGCCATGTCGGCGGCATCGAGTCGATCACGGCGCTGCGCGGCCGGTCCGGCGCGACAAACGCCCGGGGGCGCGCGCCTGTCAGGGGGTGCGGCGTGCGGTGGCACAAACCTGGTCGGCGGCAGCCCAGCCGCAATGGCCGTGGGCGCATGGACGGGGCAGCTCGACAGGGTCCGCACCGCTTGCCAGCCACCGGCGATGGACCACCAGCCACCCGACCACCAGCCCACCCGGCCACCGGCCCACCCTCTCGATACACCAGGGTGCGGATTCCGTCGTTGACCTGGCTGACACTCGCCGAATCCGTTGCATCAGGCCATCCTGGCAACCGATCCCACTTGCCAGACGGCGTGAGGCTGTGGGATAACCGTGGGCAGAGCGGCCGGTGTCACCCCTGACCGGCCCGAGACCCGATGGGGCTGACATGGCCAACGCCACCGACCACCTCTGGATGCACTTCACCCGGATGGCGAGCTACTCCGCCGGCGAGGTACCGACCATCGTGCGCGGCGAGGGCGCGTACGTCTGGGACTCCCAGGGTCGCCGCTACCTGGACGGGCTCGCCGGGCTCTTCGTCGTCAACGCCGGCCACGGCCGGGCCGAGCTGGCCGAGGCCGCCTCGAAGCAGGCGGGCGAGCTGGCGTACTTCCCACTGTGGTCGTACGCGCACCCGAAGGCCGTCGAGCTGGCCGAGAAGATCGCCTCGCTGACCCCCGGCGACCTCAACCGGGTCTTCTTCACCACGGGCGGCTCGGAGGCCGTCGAGGCGGCGTGGAAGCTGGCCCGGGCGTACTTCAAGCGCACCGGCAAGCCGAACAAGTACAAGGTGGTCAGCCGCTACATCGCGTACCACGGCACCTCGATGGGCGCGCTGTCGATCACCGGCCTGCCGGGCATCAAGAGCGACTTCGAGCCGCTGGTACCCGGCGGCATCAAGGTGCCGAACACCAACTTCTACCGGGCACCCGAGCACGGTGACGACCCCGAGGCCTTCGGCCGCTGGGCCGCCGAGGAGATCGGCCGCGCCATCGAGCGGGAGGGGCCGGACACCGTCGCGGCCGTCTTCCTGGAGCCGGTGCAGAACTCGGGCGGCTGCTTCCCGCCCCCGCCCGGCTACTTCCAGCGGGTCCGCGAGATCTGCGACGCGTACGACGTTCTGCTCGTCTCCGACGAGGTGATCTGCTCGTGGGGCCGGCTCGGCGAGTACTTCGGCGCGGCCCGCTACGGCTACCAGCCCGACATCATCACCACCGCCAAGGGCATCACCTCCGGGTACGCCCCGCTCGGCGCGATGATCGCCAGTGACCGGCTGATGGAGCCGTTCCTCACCGAGACCGGCATGTTCGCCCACGGGGTGACCTTCGGCGGGCACCCGGTCTCCTGCGCGGTTGCCCTGGCCAATCTGGAGGTGTTCGCCCGGGAGGACCTGATCGGGCACGTGAAGGCCAACGAGGCGGCGTTCCGCGCCACCCTCGAGAAGCTGCACGACCTGCCGATCGTCGGCGACGTCCGCGGTGACGGGTACTTCTACGGCATCGAGCTGGTCAAGGACAAGGCGACCAGGGAGACGTTCGACGAGGCGGAGTCCGAGCGGCTGCTGCGCGGCTTCCTCTCCACCGCGTTGTTCCAGGCCGGTCTCTACTGCCGCGCCGACGACCGGGGTGACCCGGTGGTGCAGCTCGCTCCGCCGCTGATCGCCGAGCAGCAGCAGTTCGACGAGATGGAGCAGATCCTGCGGTCCGTGCTCACCGAGGCCTGGTCCCGCCTGTAGACCCCGCCCGTCCCGGCCGGGCCGACCCGTGGTCGGCCCGGCCGACCAGCTTCAGGAGCGCGTCGTGCACTACCCGCACGTGTCGTACTGGATGTCCACGTTGGACGACGTGCTGACGCCGCGCCCGCGGCTACCCGGCGACGCCGACGCCGACGTGGTGATCGTCGGGGCCGGCTACACCGGCCTCTGGACGGCGTACTACCTGGCGGTCGCCGACCCGACGCTGCGGATCACCGTGCTGGAGGCCGAGATCGCCGGGTACGGGGCGTCGGGGCGCAACGGTGGCTGGTGCTCGGCCCTCTTCCCCACGTCGCTGCCCGCGTTGGCCCGCCGGCACGGCCGGGACGCGGCGATCGCCATGCAGCGCGCCATGCACGACACGGTCGCCGAGGTCGGCCGGGTGGTCGCGGCCGAGGGCATCGACTGCGATTGGGCGTACGGCGGGACGGTGGTGCTCGCCCGCAGCGGCCCGCAACTGGACCGGGCCCGCGCGGCCGTCGCGGAGGCCCGGGAGTACGGGCTCGACGACGGCGACCTGGTGCTGCTGGACGCCGCTGAAGCCTCCGCCCGCTGCGCCGCCGAGGGGGTACGCGGTGGGACGTACACCCCGCACTGCGCCGCCGTGCACCCGGCCCGGCTGGTACGCGGACTCGCCCGGGCGGTCGAACGTCGCGGCGTGACCATCCACGAGCGCACGCCGGTGACCGCGATCCGGCCCGGCGCGGCGGTGACCCCGGCCGGGACCGCGCGGGCGCCGGTGGTGGTACGCGCGACCGAGGGGTACACGGCGCGGCTGCCCGGCCAGCGGCGCACCGTGGCGCCGGTGTACTCGCTGATGGTCGCCACCGAGCCGCTGCCCGCCTCGACGTGGGCCGAGATCGGGCTGGCCGAGCGGGAGACGTTTTCCGACCACCGGCACGTGATCGTCTACGGGCAGCGCACCGGCGACGGGCGGCTGGCGTTCGGCGGGCGGGGCGCCCCGTACCACTTCGGCTCCCGGGTCCACCCCGCGTACGACCGGGAGCCGCAGGTCTTCGCGGCGCTGCGGCGCACCCTCTCGGAGCTGTTCCCGGTGCTCGGCCCGGATGTGCTGGTGACCCACACGTGGGGCGGGCCCCTGGGGGTGGCCCGCGACTGGGCGGCGTCGGTCGGCCTGGACGGGGCCAGCGGGCTGGCCTGGGCCGGCGGCTACGTCGGCGACGGCGTCGGCACCAGCAACCTGGCCGGCCGCACCCTGGCGGACCTGATCCGCGGCGACGACACCGACCTGACCCGGCTCCCCTGGGTCAACCACCGCTCCCCGAAATGGGAACCGGAACCCCTCCGCTGGCTCGCCGTGAACACCGGCCTCAAGATCATGCAGAGCGCCGACCGCGCGGAGCTGCGCTGGCACCGCCCCTCCCGCCGCGCCGCGCTGTTCAACCGCCTCCTGGGCCACTGACCGACGCCCCAAACCCCGTTGATCATGAAGTTACAGCGGCGACACGCCGATCCGGCGCGCTATAACTTCATGATCAACGCGGAGATCCGGCGCGGTCAGTGAGTGGGGGGGATTACCCGGAGGTGGCCGCGGCGGCCGGTTGGCGGTGAGGTCGTCGCTGGGTCGTGGTCGTCCTCCGGGGGGCGGGGGGCGACCGGGCGGGCCGCCTCGCGGACCGCTTCGGCCAGGGCGACCAGGTCGTCCGTGGTGGGCGGGGGCGGCTCGAACTCGCCCTCGTGCCGGACCACGTCCCAGCCGCGCGGGGCGGTCAGGCTTCGAGCGTGCGGCTCGCAGAGGTCGTACGTGTGCGGCTCCGCGAAGGCGGCCAGCGGGCCCACCACGGCGGTGGACTCGTTGTAGACATAGGTCAATGTGGCGACCGCTTGCCGGGGGCAGCCGTTTCGGGTGCAGCGCCGTGGTGACCTCACGGCGGCAGGGTATCTCCATTACCGGCTCCGGCGCACCGCTTCGCGTTACGACACGCCCGTCTTGGTGATCACAATTCGACCGGTCGGGGCCCGCCGCGCCTGCGCGACGGCGCTGCCGCAGACCGGCCCGGATAGGGGGCTACCCTGTGCGTCATGGGAAGCCCGGAACACCGCCGCCCCGGCTCCGGCCGGCGCACCCGCCGCGACCGGCACGGACGCGGCCTGCGCGGGCGGCTGGTGCCGGCTACCGTGCCGCTCGCACGCACCAAGGCGGAGATCTTCGACGACCTGGTGCTGGACACCGTGGAGACCCTCGAACGGCGGTTCGCCAAGGAACTGGCGGGCGTCGAGTTCGCCGTCGAGGACGTGCCCCCGGAGCTGAACGTCTACGACTCCGACGTCCTGGAGGACGGCGAGGTACCGCTCGCCCGGCTGCTGCCCGGCCGCCCGGGCCGGCAGGAGGTGCCCCCGCGGATCGTGCTCTACCGCCGGCCGCTGGAGTTCCGGGCCATGGACCGGGAGGACCTCGCGGACCTCGTCCACGACGTCATCATCGAGCAGGTCGCGAACCTGCTCGGCGTCGACCCGGACGAGCTGGCCTGAGGCCGTCGACGCGCGGACCGGATCCGGAGCGGCCCCCACCACCCCGGATCCGTCGCTGCGTCAGGCGGCGCGCCGCTTGAGCTTGCGGCGCTCGCGCTCGGAGAGGCCCCCCCAGATGCCGAACCGCTCGTCGTGGCCGAGAGCGTATTCGAGGCACTCGGTCTTGACCTCGCACCGCGAGCAGATCCGCTTCGCCTCGCGGGTCGAGCCGCCCTTCTCGGGAAAGAACGCCTCCGGGTCGGTCTGCGAGCACAGCGCCCGCTCCTGCCACTCCGGCGCGTTTCCGAGCAGGTCGGCCGCCTCAAGCTGGCCGTCCATCAATTGCCTCCTTGTCGCGCACCGGCGTCATCGCCGCTGCAACCCCCCACGCGAAAGGCGTGCTTGTCCGTCCGGTACCGATTTGTAGCGTTCCGTGCGAACAACCCCATTCAAATTACACGCGTGTAATGCGTGCGCCGTCAAGCCAAACTTGATAATGGAGTCGCCCTCCCGACACCCTCCGGACGGCCATCCGACCACCCGGCCTCGCAACCTGCCCTATCGATTCAGACCCCGGCCGAGTAACGCCCTCTCCGGCGAGTTGCCGGAGTTTTCTCCCGTGGCGTCCGCCGCCCGTCTGGTGGACCGCCCGCCGCCACGGATGGTTGATCTTGATGGAGGTCAGGTTAACGCGACTGCGCGCCGCCCGCCCGTCGAGCCGTCGAACGCCGCAAGCGCCCTGCCCACATCGTGGACAGGGCGCAGCGGCCGGAACGGAGCGGAGGGTCAGCCAACCGCCCGTGGAGCGCCGGTGGGCCAGAGGAACTCGGCAATCGCTCCACCCAGGACGTCGACCGTGCCGGCCGGCGTACGGTCGTCCCACCAGACGGTATAGCGACCGGCCGGCAGATCCGGGTAGACGGCACTGTGGAAGGTGCCATCCTGGACCCGGCGCTCCCGCACGGCCGAGTGCGTGCGCGGTGCGTCCTGCCGGCTGACCTCGATCTCCCGGCCGCGCAGGTCCTGTCCGGTGTAGATGATCAGGGCTCCGGTGTCGCCGCCCAGGTCCAGGACGACGCTTCCCCGTTCCGACGGTCCGTACGCGTGCTCGTGCGAGTGCATCACCACTCCCGGTCTGCTCAGGCGGCCGAGTCGGCCGGCGGATTGTTGAAGCCGTCGTACGGCGTACCCAGGTAGGGGAAGTTGCCGAGGAACGGCGCGGTCACGTCGGCGGCGCTGAGTCCCGGCGTGACCGCCGCGGCCGCCGCGTCCGGCTGGAACGCCGGGTCCACCAGCGGCACGGTCAGGCCGGCGATGGCCCGCAGCGAGATGCTCACCACGTCGTCGGTGACCCGGCGGCCGTTCGGGAACCCGGCGAGGTCTCCACCCAGGACACCGAACCGGTCCGGCTTGCGGCTCGGCGGGATCGCCGTGTTCAACCGCAGCATGTCGGCCTGGATCTCGCCGGTGTTGTTGGTGAAGCCGTCGATCAGCCCCTCCGGGATACCGGTCAGCAGGATCGCCACCAGGTCGGCGCGGGCCTTCTTCGCCTTGTTGAGCCGGTCGAGGTTCGGGAAGACGTCCGGGTAGAGCGCCGGCAGCAGAGCGGCCAGCTCCGGCCGCTCGACGAACTTCGCGAACCGCTTGTCCTCGGCGGGCGGCAGCGAATTCCAGACGTCCTTCTGCGCCATCGGCACGATGACCTCGTTGAACAACGGGTTGCCGAGCCGGGAGACCTGGGTGAAAGGGCCGGCGGGAGTGTCCGCCGCACCGCGGTCGCCGAGCACCCGGACCTGCCGGCGGGAGGCCGCCGTCCACACCCCGATCACCGAGGCGCGGTCGGCGACGCCGTACCGGTTGGCGCGCCGGCGCACCTTGGTGAAGGGGATCTGCAGAGCGATGCTGTGCACGTTCATCCGGTCCGTGGCGTTGACCGGCTCCCCCTCGTCCTTGAAGATCTTCTTCCCGGCCACGTGGAGCTGCTGGAACGGCCGCAGCGTCCCCAGGTCGAAGATGGCGCCCAGGTCGACGAAGAACCCGTCGGCCCGCTGCCCGGCGAACACACGCTCCCCCGTGGAGAGCGTGTACGTGGCCTGGCGCACGAGGTCGGCGTACTTCGGGGTGGAGAGCGGCCCCACGTTGCAGGGCGGGCACGGGAGCTTCTGCGCGAGGCGGTGTTCCCGGCCGTCCGCGATGCGGGTCAGGCTGTAGAACTGCCGGCGGTTCCAGTTCGGGCTGTCCAGGGAATCGATCGGCCCGGTGTTGTAGAGAAAGCTGTTCGGATTCGTGATCTCGGTCGTGAATTCGAACCGGTAGGTGACGTCGGCCTGACCGTCACCGTCGTTGTCGATGTTGATCTCGTAGCGCACATCGTCGCCGAACTCGAAGAAGTTCGGGCCGCCGGAGGGCAGTTGCAGCGGCACGTAGTTCGCGATCACCGTCACCGAGTCGGGACGGTCGGGGCTGACGAACGCGTACAGGTCGGAGCTGTCGGCGACCGGATCCTTGGCGATCTCGGGTGCCTCGCGGTGCGAAGACATGGCGGACCAAACCTCACTGTGCGGGGAAGGGAGTTACGGACGGCCGGGCGCCGAGAGCCCGCGCCGGGCCGGGACGTGCGGAACGGCCGTGGAGACGGCTCGACGCCGCGGGGTACGGCTCAGCGCCGTGCGGCGCGCCGCAGCCGGTCCGCCAGGCCGCGGTCGCGTACCTCGATGCGGGACGTGCCGACGAAGACGTCCATCGTGCCGCTGGCGGCGTCGCGCAGGTGGACCACGATCGGGTCGTCCGCGTTCGCCGCGGCGCCGGGCGCGTTCTGCGCGGCGGACAGACCCGGCACGGTGAGAGCGGCGGCGCCGAGCGTGGCGCTCGCGGCCGCGGTCAACGTCTGCCGGCGGGTCAGTCGCGGCCAGGGCCGCTTTGGTTGATCAGGCTGATCGCTGGGCATGGGCAACCTTTCCGGCGGCGGGGGCGGGTGCTCCCGCGGTGACGGACGCGGGGCCCGGCCGGCGGTGCCCGCCCCGCGGAGGGGGTCGCCGGCGGCGGTCCTCGCCGTAACCGCCGCCGGCACGCTCTGGTACGGCCGGCGGCGGGGAAAGGTTCGATGTCAGCTCGCGGCGTGACCGTACGCGGTGGTCCGCTTGCGCGCCGGTCGCCCGGCAGCCGCCGCGATGGCGATCAACTGCTCCTCCGTACGGGACGAGCCGTTGCCGGAGCCGGCCATCCGGGAGATGGTCTCCTCCATCAGCGTGCCGCCCAGGTCGTTGCAGCCGGTGCGCAGCATCTCGGCCGTGCCCTCGTCGCCCAGCTTGACCCAGGAGCACTGGATGTTGTCGATGCGTCCGTGCAGGAGCAGGCGGGACATCGCGTGCACGACCCGGTTCTCCCGCCAGGTCGGCCCGGGACGGGCGATGCCGGCGAGGTAGATCGGGGCGTTGGTGTGCACGAACGGCAGCGCCACGAACTCGGTGAACCCGCCGGTACGGTCCTGCACACCGGCCAGGACCCTGAAGTGCGCCAGCCACTGGGCGGGATGGTCGACGTGCCCGTACATCATCGTGGAGCTGGACCGGATGCCCAGCTCGTGGGCCGTGCCGACCACCTCGACCCAGGCGGCGGCCGGCAGCTTGCCCTTGGTGAGCACCCAGCGCACGTCGTCGTCGAGGATCTCGGCGGCGGTGCCGGGGATGGTGTCCAGCCCGGCCTCCCGCAGCCCGGCCAGCCACTCCCGTACGGACACGCCCGCCTTCGCGGCGGCGGTGACGATCTCCATCGGGGAGAACGCGTGCACGTGCATGCCGGGCACCCGCGCCTTGATCGCGCGTACCAGATCGGCGTAGACCGTCACCGGCAGCTTCGGGTCGATGCCGCCCTGGAGGCACACCTCGCTGGCCCCGGCCGCCCACGCCTCCTCGGCCCGGTCGGCGACCTGGTCGACGGAGAGCCGGTACGCGTCGGCGTCGCGCTCACGCTGGGCGAACGCGCAGAACCGGCACCCCACGTAGCAGACGTTGCTGAAGTTGATGTTGCGGTTGACCACGTACGTCACGTCGTCGCCGACCGTGTCGCGGCGGACGGCGTCGGCGATGCGGCACAGCTCGTCCAGCGCCGGACCGTCGGCGGCGAACAGGGCCAGCGCCGCGTCGGCGTGCCGAGGCTCCAGCAGGGCCGCCGGGTCGTCGGCGGCGAGCCGCAGCCCGGCCCGCAGGTCATGGTCGCCGGCCCCGGCGACCGCCCCGACGCTCACCTTGCCGGCCACGGCCGACCAGTCGCCGTAGACGTGGTCGAAGTCGCCGCGCCGGTCCGCAGTCCGGCCGGTGGTGTCGATGGTGACGTGCAGGTCGGTCCGCCCGCCGTACGTCTCGTCCGGCTCCTGCCACGGCCGGCCGACCGGCCGGGCCTCCTCGACGGCCAGCCCGCTCGCCGGATCGGCCAGGGCGCTGACGTGCGGCAGCAGGCGCGGATCGAGCCACGGGTCGCCGGCCCGGACGTACTCCGGGTAGATGGTCAACCGCTCCCGCAGGGTGAAGCCGGCCTTCTCGGTGTGCCGGGCCAACTCGTCGATCTGCGGCCAGGGGCGCTCCGGGTTCACGTGGTCCGGGGTCAGCGGGGAGACGCCGCCCCAGTCGTCGATGCCGGCGCGCAGCAGCAGGTCGTACTCGCCGGCGATGAGGTTCGGCGGGGCCTGGATGCGGGCCTTCGGGCCCAGCAGCACCCGGGCCACCGCGACGGTGGCGGCGAGGTCGTGCAGCTCCGCGTCCGGCATCCCGCGCATGGCCGTGTCCGGCTTGGCGCGGAAGTTCTGCACGATCACCTCCTGGAGGTGGCCGTACTCCCGGTGGGCGCGGCGGATCGCGAACAGCGCGTCGACGCGCTCGGTCGGCGTCTCGCCGATGCCGATGAGGAGCCCGGTGGTGAACGGGACGTTCACCCGACCGGCGTCGTCGAGCACGCGCAGCCGGACGGCCGGCTCCTTGTCCGGGGAGCCGTAGTGCGGACCGCCCGGCTCGGACCACAGGCGGGCGGCGGTCGTCTCCAGCATCATCCCCATGCTCGGCGCGACCGGCTTGAGCCGTTGCAGCTCCGACCAGGTCAGCACGCCGGGGTTGAGGTGCGGCAGCAGGCCGGTCTCCTCCAGCACGGCGACCGCGCAGGAGCGCAGGTAGTCCAGCGTGGAGTCGTAGCCGCGCTCGTCCAGCCATCGCCGGGCCGCCGGCCAGCGCTCCTCCGGCCGGTCGCCGAGGGTGAACAGCGCCTCCTTGCAGCCCAGCTCCGCACCCTGCCGGGCGATCGCCAGGACCTCGTCGCGGTCGAGGAACGCCGCCGGCAGCCGGTGCGGCACCGTGGCGAAGGTGCAGTAGTGGCACCGGTCCCGGCAGAGCCGGGTGAGCGGGATGAAGACCTTCTTCGAGTACGTGACCACGCCCGGCCGCCCGGCCTCGCGCAGCCCGGCGTCCCGGATCGCGCCGGCGACCCGCAGCAGTTCGTCGAGCGCGTCACCCCGCGCGCCGAGCAGCGCGGTGGCCTCGTCGGCGTCGAGCGCCCGGCCGGACGCGGCCCGGCGCAGTGCCCGCCGCACGCTCTGCTCGGTCGGACCCGGCTCCGTGCGATCAACCATCCGCTCAGCGTAGGCGCTCCGCACCGAGGCCCGCTCGAACCGAACCGCGCGGTGGGAAACCCCACCCTTCCCTGGTGCGTTGATCAAGAGGCTTTCGTCCGTTGCGGACGCCCGTCAGGACGAAAACCTCTTGATCACCGCTCGACGTCGGGGCGTCAGTCGTCGGTGGGGTTGATGCGTTGGGTGCGGTCGGGCTGGTTGTCGCTCGGCGGAGCGTGGGGCTCGGCCGGCTGGCGGGGGATCGTCTGGGTGGGGTCGGCCGAGGGCGGCTGCCCGAACGGGGGCGCGGCCGGCGGGGCCGGGTGGGGCGCCGGGTTCGCCGGCGGGGCCGGGTGCGGTGCGCCCGGGAAGGGCGGCGTCGGCTGACCGTACGGGGCGCCGTACTGCGTCGGGGCCGTCCAGCCCCCGGACTGGCCGGCGCCGGGCCAGCCGGGCTGACCGGGATGCACGGGCTGGCCGGGGTGGCCGCCGGACTGGCCGGGGTGCACGGGCTGGCCGGAGTGGCCGCCGGGCTGGCCGGGCCAGCCGGGCTGGGGCGTGCCGTAGACGCCGGGCTGCGGCTTGGGCTTCGGCACGTGGTAGAGCGTGCGCCAGATCCGGTACACGGCGTAACCGGCGATCAGGAGGAGCGCCAGCCCGGCGAGCCGGGTGAGCACGCCGAGGAAGGCGTCCGTCACCTCGCCCTCGGCGAGGCGACCGAACGACCAGATCAGGAAGGTCAACCCGCCGAGGGCGGCGCTGACGGCGTACTCGCCGACCGCCACCTGGGTGATCAACTTCGCCTTCGGCACGACCGGCCGCAGATGCGTGGCGAGCAGCACCGCCAGCAGGGGCAGCACCACCGCCTCGATGCCGGCGAACGCGAAGAACGCGCTGCCCGCGCGCCCGGTGAAGGTGCCGAACCCGGTCGGCGCCAGCAGCCGGATCAGGCCGACGAACAGGAAGACGGCGTTCGCGCCGAGGAGCACGAACGCGGCCGGTTCACGCAGCGGCCGGGTCAGCTGACTGGCCGGCGTCGGATCGGTGGGCGCCGGCTCGGCGGGGCTGGTCACGGAATCCCCCTTCGGGCGGAAGCGGACAGATGCCGACGTGAGCCTAGTCTCCCGGGTGGGCGGGGCCCCGGAGGCGGCACGTACGCGAGGATGGTCGACATGCGCATCGTGGTTCTGACCGGCGGTATCGGCGGCGCCCGGTTCCTGCTCGGCGTGCGGGCGTACGCCCGGGAGGTCGGCGCCGAGGTGACCGCCGTGGTCAACGTGGGCGACGACCTGTACCTGCACGGGCTCAAGGTCTGCCCCGACCTGGACAGCGTCATGTACACGCTGGGCGGCGGGGCCGACCCGGAGCGCGGCTGGGGCCGCGTCGGCGAGAGCTGGACGGTGAAGGAGGAGCTAACCGCGTACGGGGCGGAGCCCACCTGGTTCGGTCTCGGCGACAAGGACGTCGCCACGCACCTGGTCCGCACCACCATGATCAACGGTGGGTACCCGTTGCACCAGGTCACCGAGGCGCTGGCCAGCCGCTGGCAGCCCGGCGTACGCCTGCTGCCGGCCACCGACGACCGCCTGGAGACCCACGTCGTCGTCGACGTGGACGGCGGCCAGCGGGCCATCCACTTCCAGGAGTGGTGGATCCGGTACCGGGCGGACCTGCCCACGCACCGGTTCGTCTTCGTCGGCGCGGAGACCGCGAAGCCGGCCCCCGGTGTGACCGAGGCGATCGCCGGGGCCGACGTGGTGCTGATCGCGCCCAGCAACCCGGTGGTGAGCATCGCGCCGATCCTGGCCGTGCCGGGGCTGCGCGAGGCGATCACCGACGGCCCCGCCCCGGTGGTCGGCGTGTCGCCGATCATCGGCGCCGCCCCGGTCCGCGGGATGGCCGATCGTTGCCTGGCCGTGCTCGGCGTCGAGAGCAGCGCGGCCGGGGTGGGCCGGCTGTACGGCGGACGCCCGGACGGCGGCCTGCTCGACGGATGGCTGGTCGCGCCGGAGGACGCGGAGGCGACGGTGCCGGGAGTGACGGTCCGCGCGGTGCCGCTGATGATGACCGACGAGGCGGCGACGGTGGCCATGGTCCGCGCCGCGGTGGAGTTGACGTGAGGCTGGAGATCCTGCCGGTGCTCGGCATCGGCCACGTGTCCGAGGGCGACGACCTGGCCGCCATGATCACGACCGCCGCGCCCTGGCTGCGCGACGGCGACGTGCTGGTGGTGACCAGCAAGATCGTCTCGAAGGCGGAGGGGCGCCTCGTCGACGTCCCGGCGGACGGGCCGGAGCGGCTCGCCGCCCGCGCCGAGGTGCTGGCCGCGGAGACCGCGCGGGTGGTCGCCACCCGGGGCGCGACGCGCATCGTGCAGACCCACCACGGCTTCGTGATGGCCTCGGCCGGCATCGACGCGTCCAACGTGGACAAGACCCGGCTGGTGCTGTTGCCGGTCGACCCGGACGCGTCCGCCCGGGCGCTGCGCGCCGCGCTCCGCGAGCGGTACGGCCTGGACGTTGCGGTGATCATCACCGACACGATGGGGCGGCCCTGGCGCAACGGGCTCACCGACGTGGCACTCGGGGTGGCCGGGATGGACGCCATCCGGGACCACCGGGGCGAGGTCGACCCGTACGGCAACGAGCTCGAACTCACCGAGATGGCGGTGGTCGACGAACTGGCCGGCGCCGGCGAACTGATCAAGGGCAAGTGCGACCAGGTGCCGGTGGCGGTCGTCCGCGGCTACCTGACCACTACCCGCCCGGACGACGGCGCCGGCGCCAGGGCACTGGTCCGGGACTCCTCGCTCGACCTGTTCTCGCTCGGCACCGCCGAGGCCCGGGCCGCCGGGCTGGCCGACGCCGCCACCCTGGCCGACGGCACCGCGAACGCGCCACCCGACCCGGCGGCGGTCGACCGGGCGATCGCCGCGGTGGCCGGCGCGGTCGCGCCCGGCACGGTCTTCACCCACGTCACCGATCCGGAGGTACGCGAACGGCTCGTCGCCACCGTGCCGGGCTGGCCGGCGGGGGCCACGACGCTGGTGCTGGGCTCCCCGGCGACCCCGGTCGACCCGTTCGGCCTGGTGCGGTTCGGGACGGACCTGCACCGCCTCCGCGCCGCCCTGGCCGCCGAGGGCCTCCGGTCGACCCTCCTGCCACCCCCACCCGGCACCCCGGCCACCGCAGTCCTCGCCCTCTGACCGCCCCGCCACACCGCCCGCCGCCTGCCCGCCCGCCCGCCCGCCCGCCGATCTTGCACTTTCTGCCCGGACAGGACAGCCCACAAGGGACAAACCGGGGGCCGAAAGTGCAAGATCGAGGCGGGAGATCGGCCGCGCGGGTCAGGCGTTCAGGACCGACCGGCCCAGCGGCGTGATGGTGTGCAGGACGGTGTTGCGGTCGCGGTGGCTGACCAGGAGGCCGGCGTTGCGCAACACGGTCGCGTGCTGGCTCGCGGCGGCGGCCGAGATGTCCAGGCGGCGGGCCACCTCGCCGGTGGTGCAGCCGTCGGCGCTCGCCTCGAGCACCGCGGCCCGGGTACGCCCGAGTAACGCGGCGAGTGCCTCCCGGCCGGCGGACGGGGGGTTGTCCCCCGCCGCGGCGGGCGCCAGCCCGCCCAGCCGGTCCACCGGATAGACCAGCACCGGGGGCAGCGCCGGGTCGAGCAGCGCCACCGGGGTCCGCGCGCAGAAGAACGACGGCACCAGCAGCAGCCCACGACCGTCGAGGTGCAGCTCCCGGCTGTGCGGGTAGTCGCGGACCTCCAGCACGCCCGACGCCCACCGCATCGCGGGGCGCAGGCTGGTGAGCAGCCCCTCCACCCCGCCGTCGAGCAGGGCCCGGGCCCGCCGGTTCCGGTCGGCCTCCACCGCGGCCTGGATCCGCGGCCAGTACGGGCTGATCGCCAGGTCGCGGTACTGCTCCATGGAACGGGTCAGGTGCCAGAGCACCTCGGACTCGCCCCGGGCCAGCGCGGAGGCCGAGGTGGGCAGGGGGTTGGCCCCGGCGAGCAGGGCCACGTCCCGTCGCAGCATGGGTGCGGGCGTGCTGCGTACGGCGTCGAGCCCGGCGTCGAAGCCCGACACACTCTCGTAGGGGGTCAGGAAGTCGGGGAAGTAGCCGCGCGGCGGGTTGAGGGCGAAGAGCAGCCGCAACTGGTCGGAGGCGCTGTCCTGGGTGAGTCGTCGGGCCACGCTGCGCCGCCAGGTCGACATCAGCGGGTCGCGGCTCCGGCCCTGGAGCAGGTGCAGGCTCAGGACCAGTTCCCAGAGCGGGTCCGGTGCCGGCGCCACCCGGGTGCGGAGGATGTCCTCTCCGGTGAAGTGAATCTTCAGCATGGGCACTCCCGTGCCGGCGGCGGAGGGGGCGCCGACGGCCTTCTGCACTCTACCTGGGCGGCAGTTATCACCACCTTTAAGTCTGAGCTGAAAATCCTCGACGCTTCCCCGACCGGTTGTGCATGCTTCCACTGCCCGGACAGGAAAGCGCATCGCACGGCGACGCGGCCGGGCACCCCGGGGCCGGGGACCGATCGGCGACCGGGTGGCATCACGAGGGTCTGCGGGCCAAGCGTCCGCAGAGGTGCCACCCCCGGTCGCCGATCTGTTCCGGCGGCGCCACCGCCCGCTCGCCGGCCTGTCGGCGGGCGGCCCCGGTGCGACCCGGCGCCCCCGCACCCGCTCGCCGGTCCGCGTGGCGGACGCCGCCCGGTCAGGCCGTCCAGAGGGCGACGCGGTGATCCTCGTCGGTGACGTAGAAGCAGCTCCCGTCCAGCTCCGCGAGCCCCTCCACGTGGTGGAACGGCGCGAGGTCCGCGACCAGCTCGCCGGCGACCACGTGCCCCTCCCCGGGCAGCCGGAAGCGGACGTGCCGGGAGGGGACGTCGCCACCGGCCGGGTGGTCCTCGAGCAGCACCGATCCCTTGCCGAGCGCGTCGATCGAACCGATCACCGCCGCGTACCCGCCGTCCGCGGTGGCTGCGACCGCCCGGAAGCCGGTCAGCGCGCCGGGCGGGGTCACCCCGGTGAGGACGTACGCGCCCAGCGCCTCCGGCCAGACCGGCGCGGCGTCGAACATGGCCGGCACCCCGGCCAGCTCGACCAGGATCGGCTCGCCGTCGGCGGTGACCGGGAACCGCAGACCGAGCAGTGCCGTGCCGGCCGGGGTGAAGACGGCCGCCTCCACGTTCAGCGGCAGGTCGTCAGGGACCAGCCGGTCGACCCAGCCCTTCGACCGGGCGGTGCCCCGCGCCACGGTCTCGCCGATGAACCGGGACCGGACCTGGTCCCCCGGCGGGAGCGGGGTGAACGGCGCCTTGAGCAGGGCGTCGTTGACCGCCCGGTGGATCCGGAACCGGTTGCGCACGACCTGCACCGGCAGCCGGCCACCCACCGCGTCGTCCTCCCGGAACCGGGCCACGAACGCCCGGCGTGGGCGTAGCGGGCCGGCCTTCGAGCCGAAGTGCGACCCGAAGACGTACACCCAGCCGTCGTGGTGGGCGAGGGCTTCGCCGTCCTCGGTGCGGCCGTTCTCCGGGCCGGCGTCGGCGGCCACGTGGTGCGCCGTCCAGGTGCCGTCGTCGAGTTCGAGGAGCAGGGCGAGGCAGTGCTCGACCGGGCCCTCGTCGAGCACGGTCCAGAAGCCGCGCCGGGCGCCGTGCGCCCGCAGCAGGGCGGCGGAGTGCACGGGGAGCAGGTCGCTCGCCTCGTTGCCGGCCACCACGAATTCCAGGAGTCGCAGCGTCACCGGGCCAGCGTACGAAGACGGTGCACGTAGGGTGGGCGGGTGCGCGCCGAGGAAAGGACGGGCCCCCTGTTAACGCCTCGTGTAGTAGAAGGGTCCCTTCCAAACGGCGAGCTGCATGCCGACGCGCTGGCCGTCCTCCGGGACTGGACGCCGACCTCCCCGGCCGCCGCCGAGGCCCGCGACCGCACGCTCGACCTGCTGGCCGCCGGGCCCGTCGCGATGAGCCGGGCGCACCGGGCCGGCCACGTCACGGCCAGCACCCTAGTGCTCGACGCCACCGGCGAGCGGGTGCTGCTCTGCCTGCACGGCAAGTTCCATCGGTGGGTGCAGCTCGGCGGGCACTGCGAGCCCGGAGACCGTACGCTGGCCGCCGCCGCGCTGCGCGAGGCGACCGAGGAGTCCGGGCTGGCCGGCCTGCGGATCGACCCGGTGCCGATCGACGTGGACATCCACCCGGTCGGCTGCCAGGGCGGTTCCTTCCACCACGACGTACGCTTCGCCGTCCTCGCTCCGCCCGGCGCGCAGGCCCGGGTCAGCGAGGAGTCCGAGGAACTGGGCTGGTTCCCGCCGGACCGGCTGCCGGAGCCGCTGGCCGGCGGGACCACCCAGTTGATCGCGCCGGCGCTGGCGGCGCTCAGACGAGCCCCTCTTCGCCCCGTTCCTTGAGCTCGTCGACGATCTTCTTGACGTCCTGGGCGCGGTCGCGCGGGCACACCAGCACCGCGTCCGGGGTGTCGACCACGATCAGGTCGCGCACCCCGACGGTGGCGACGAGCCGGCCGGAGTGCGGGACGACCACCAGGTTCGCGCTGTCCTTCAGGAGCACACCCGGCTTCGCGTCCCCGCCGAGCACGACGTTGCCGTCCGGGTCGGCCGGAAGCACCTCGCCGAGGGTGTGGAAGTCGCCGACGTCGTTCCACCCGAAGTCGCCGGGCACGGTCGCCACCTTGCCGGCCGTCGCCGCGCCCTCCATCACCGCGTAGTCCACCGAGATCTTCGGCAGCGTCGGCCAGACCGTGCCGAGCACGTCGTCCTGGTCCTCCGTGCCCCACGCCGCGGCGATCGCGACGATGCCGGCGTGCAGGGCCGGCTGCTGCCGGGCCAGCTCGGTGAGGAAGACGTCGACCCGCCAGACGAACATGCTGGCGTTCCAGAGGTGCTGCCCGGACCGCAGGTACGCCTCGGCCACGTCGGCGCTCGGCTTCTCCTTGAACTCGGCCACCGGCCGCAGCGGCCCATCACCGGTCGGCTCCCCGGTCTCCAGGTAGCCGTAGCCCGTCTCCGCCCGGGTGGGGGTGATGCCGACCGTCATCAGCAGCCCCTGCTCGGCGCCGCGGACCGCCTGGCGGACGGTCTCCCGCCACCGCTCCGGGTCGCCGATCAGGTGGTCGGCCGCGAACGAGCCCATCACCGCCGTCGGCTCCCGCCGCGCGATCACCGCGGCCGCCAGGGCGATCGCCGCGCAGGAGTCCCGCGGCGACGGCTCGACCAGGATGTTCTCCTCTGGCAGCACGGACAGCTGGCGCGCCACCGCGGTGACGTGCGCCGCCCCGGTGACCACGAGCGTGCGCTCCGGCGTGGTCAGCGGGCCGAGCCGCTCCACGGTCGCCTGGAGCAGCGACGCGGTGGTGCCGGTGAGCGGGTGGAGGAACTTCGGGTGCCCGGCGCGGGACAGCGGCCACAGTCTGGTGCCGCTGCCTCCCGCCGGGATGACGGCGTAAATCACCGGGACATCATGCCCGACCCCGGCAAGAGGGCCGGGCGGTCACCCCCGCGGAGGGCCGCGCTCACGCCCGGGCCCGGGACCAGGCCGCGATGTGCACCTCGGCGCTGGACTCCCAGGTGAACTCCTTGGCCCGGTCGAAGCCGGCCTTGGCGAGCGCCAGCCGGCGCTGCTCGTCGTCGAGCAGCGCGGCCAGGTCGGTCGCGATCTGGTCGGGCGCCTCGCTGGTGTACGCGACCGCGTCGCCACCCACCTCCGGCAGCGAGAGCCGGGGGGTGGTGAGCACCGGCGCGGCGCACGCCATCGCCTCCAGGATCGGCAGGCCGAAGCCCTCGCCGTACGACGGGTAGGCCGCGACGAGCGCCCCGCCGAGGAAGCCTGGCAGGTCGGCGTACCGCAGGTAGCCCGGGCGCAGCAGCCGCAGGTGCGACGGGACGTCGGCCACGGCGCGGTCGATGTCGTCGTCGTGGCCCTGCCCGCCGGCGATGACCAGGGCGGGCGGGTTCTCCCGGTCGACGACGGCGCGGGCCCAGCCCCGGATCAGGTTGGGGACGTTCTTGCGGGGCTCCTTCGCGCCGAGGAAGGCGACGTAGCTCTGGCTGCCGAGCCCCAGCCGGGCGCGGACCCGGGCCTTCTCCTCCTCGCTCGGCGCGTGGAACGCGGCGTGGTCCACGCCGTGGTACGCGACGTCGATGCGGGTCGGGTCGGCGTCCAGCAGCCGGATCAGCTCGTCCCGGGTGGCCTTGCTCGGCACGATCACCCGGTCGGCGCGGCGCAGCGACGTCTTGATCGCGCTGCGGAAGAAGGTGCGGCGGCTCTTGTCGTAGTGCTCCGGTTCGGTGAAGAAGGTCGCGTCGTGCACGGTCACCGTGACCGGGCAACCCGCGCGCAGCGGGCAGGTGTAGAAGGGCGAGTGCAGCACCTGCGCACCGACCTGCTGGGCGAGCAGCGGCAGGCCCGTCTGCTCCCAGGCGAGCCGGGCGGGTCGGTGCGCGACGGCGGCGGGCGCCGGGATGATCTCCGCGCCCGGCAGCATGCGGGTATAGCGCTCGAGATCGGTGCGGAGACTGACCACCGCCAGCTCCACGCCCGACCCGCACACCTGGCCGAGCGCACCGAGCAGGCCGTCGACGTATCTACCGACGCCGCCACGGTCGGCGGGGACACTCGTGGCGTCGATGAGCACGCGGGGCGGTCGACCGGCGGTCACGGGGCGACTCCTTGAACTGGCGGGTCTGTGGGGAACAACACTCCGGGGCAAGCCTACGCCGGGCCCGCGGGTGGGCGGTGACTGCGACCCGACGGTACGCCGACCTACAGACTGTCGGGAAGCCGCACGGCGGCTGCGGGCCCCGCAGTTTCCCGACGGTCCCTTGTCGTCGCCATCTTCTACCGCCGACGGGGGCGTATCGTTCGCGCCGATGGCCGACAACATTGCCCGGGTCTTCGCCGCCGCGATCGCGCCCGACCCGACCCGCCCGCTGCTGACCTGGTACGACGACGCGACCGGCGAACGGACCGAGCTCTCCGGCGCGACCTGCGCGAACTGGGTGGCCAAGACGGCGAACCTGCTCGTCGACGGGCTGGGCCTCGGGCCCGGCGACACGGCCGGGGTGCTGCTCCCCCCGCACTGGCAGACCGCCGCCGTGCTGCTGGGCGCCTGGTCGGCCGGCCTGACCGTGGCCGAGGATCCGGGCGACGTGGACGTCCTCTTCGTCGCGGCCGGGCGGCTGGCCGAGGCGGACGCGTGGTCGGCCGGCGACCGCTACGTCCTCGCCCTGGACCCGTTCGCCCTGCCGATGCGGCAGGTCCCGCCGGGATTCGCCGACTTCGTGTCCGAGGTACGCGTGCACGGCGACGACTTCACCCCGTACGCGGGACCCGGGCCGGACGACGCGGACCTGCTGGCCCGCGCGGTGGCCCGGGCGACGGAGCTGGGCATCACACCCGATGCCCGCGCCCTGATCGACGTCGACGCCCTGCCCGACCCGGTCGACTGGCTCCTGGCTCCGCTGACGGCCCGGGCGTCGACGGTGCTCTGCGCGAACCCCGACCCGACCCGCCTCCCGTCCCGCTCGGAATCGGAGCGTACGACGCTGACCCTTCCGTGAGACGCGCGGTCAGGCGGACGTGGCCTGGTCGTGGGAGGCGCGGCGTTGGGTTGCCAGGGCGGCGAAGGCCGTCAGCGACTCGGGGTTGGCGAGGGCACCCTTCGCCGCGGCGCTGTCGACCGGGGTGCCGGTGAGGATCTTCTTGACCGGGACCTCCAGCTTCTTCGCCGAGAGGGTACGCGGGACGGCCCGGACCTGGTGGATCTCGTCGGGCACGTGCCGGGGCGACAGGGCGGTCCGCAGCTCCCGGCAGATCTTCTTCCGCAGGTCGTCGTCCAGCTCCCGGCCCTCGCCGAGGACCACGAAGAGCAGCAGCTCGCCGGCGCCGCCCTCGTCGTCCTCCAGGTGGACGACCACGGAGTCGACGACCTCGTCCAACCCCTCCACCACGGAGTAGAACTCGGCGGTGCCGAGCCGGACCCCGCCCCGGTTGAGGGTGGCGTCGGAGCGGCCGGTGATCAGGCAGCCTCCCCGCGAGTTGATCGTGATCCAGTCCCCGTGCCGCCACACGCCCGGGTAGACGTCGAAGTACGCCTCGCGGTAGCGGCTGCCGTCCGGGTCGTTCCAGAAGCCCACCGGCATGCTCGGCATCGGCTCGGTGATGACCAGCTCGCCCAGCTCACCGATGACCGGCGTGCCGTCGGCCGAGCGGGCCTCCACCTTCGCCCCGAGCGCCCGGCAGGCGATCTCACCCGCGTACACGGGAAGCAGCGGCACGCCGCCGACGAAACCGGTGCAGACGTCGGTGCCGCCGGAGAGCGACTGGAGCTGGAGGTGGTCGCCGACGTTCTCGTACACCCAGGTGAAGCCCTCGGCGGGCAGCGGCGCGCCGGTCGAGCCGAGGCCGCGCAGCGCGGACAGGTCGGCGATCTCCTTCGGGGCCAGACCCGCCTTGCGGCAGGCCAGCAGGAACGGCGCCGAGGTGCCGAAGTACGTGGTGCCGGTGTCCGCCGCGAGCCGCCACAGCGCCCCGAGGTCCGGGTGGCCCGGGTTGCCGTCGAAGAGCACGATGGCCGCGCCCACCGCCGGCCCGGAGACCAGGAAGTTCCACATCATCCAGCCGGTCGTGGTGAACCAGAAGAACCGGTCGGCCGGGCCGAGGTCGTGGTGCAGGGCGAGCATCTTCAGGTGCTCGAGCAGGATGCCCCCGTGGCCGTGCACGATCGGCTTGGGCAGGCCGGTGGTGCCGGAGGAGTAGAGCACGTAGAGCGGGTGGTCGAACGGCACCGGCGTGAAGGTCAGCGGCTCGTCGGTGTCGGCGGCCAGGTCGGCCCAGGCGATCGCGCCCTCCGGCGCGGCCCTCATTCGGTCCGGAGCGCCGCCTAGCGGCGCGGAGGCCGGATCATGGCCGCCAGCGCCGGCCGGGTCCAGGTACGCGATGCCGACGGTGTACTGCAGCGACGGCAGGGCGGCCCGGATCGCGGCCACCTCGGCGCGCCGGTCCACCGGCTTGTCGCCGTAGCGGTAGCCGTCCACGGCGACCAGGACCTTCGGCCCGATCTGCTGCCACCGGTCGGTGACGCTGCGGGTGCCGAACTCGGGCGCGCACGAGGAGAAGATGGCGCCGAGGCTGGCGGTGGCCAGCAGCAGCACGTACGTCTCGGGGATGTTCGGCGCGTACGCGGCCACCCGGTCGCCGGTGCCGACGCCGAGCCGGCGCAGCCCGGCGGCGACCCGGCGGACCTGCTCCCGCAGCCCGGCGGCGGTGAGGGTGACCGGCGGTCGGGTCTGCCCGTGCGCGATCACCACCGGGTCGTCGTCCGCGCGGCCGTGCATCCGCAGCACGTTCTCGGCGTAGTTGAGGGTCGCGTCGGGGAACCAACGGGCGCCGGGCATGCCCCGGTCGGCGAGCGTGGCGCTGGGCGGGGTGTGTGCCACCACCTCGAAGTGGTCCCAGATCGACCGCCAGAAGGCGTCCAGGTCGGTGACCGACCACTGCCACAGCTCGTCGTAGTCGGCGAAGTCGAGCCCCCGGTGCTCGCGCAGCCAGCGCAGGTAGTTACCGATCCGGGACCGCTCACGGACGTCCGCCGGCGGCGTCCACAGCACGTCACCCACTGCTCCACCCTCCCTCAGGCCCCGGCACGACGCTGTGCATGGGCCGTGGCGCCATCTTGCCCTACCTCGCAGCGCCATTCTCCGCACCCGGCGCCCACCCGCGCACGTGCCGGGCCCACATGCCCTCCGGTCATCCTGTGTGGGTGGCGCGCAGGGCCCACGGTTGGTGGCGCGGAGGGCCGGCGGTGGGTGGCGCGGAGTGCCGGCGTCAGCCCGCCCGGTGCGCCTGGATGGCCCGGCGGCGGGCCAGCCGGTGGGCGCGGCGGATCTCCGCCTCCCGGAAGCGCCGCTCGTCCTCCGGGGTCTCCGGCAGCACCGGCGGGATCATCCGCGGGGTGCCGCCGACGTCGACGCCGACGAACACCAGGTACGCCGTCGCCACCCGGACCGGCTGGTCCTCGGCCGAGTCCCACCGCTCGGCGGTGACCCGCACCCCGACCTCCATCGAGGTCTGCCCGGTCCAGTTGACCTGGGCGTACGCGTGCACCAGGTCACCCACCCGCACCGCCTCCGAGAAGACGATCTCGTCGATGGCCGCGGTCACCGCCGTCCCGCCGCTGTGCCGTGCCGCCGCGGCCCCCGCCACGTCGTCCACGAACTTCATCAGCACGCCGCCGTGCACCGTGCCGTAGAGGTTCACGTCGACGGCGGTCATGATCCGGCTCAGCGTGACCCGGGAGTACGAGGTCGGCTTCCCTGCTGGCGTGGTGGAGGGGTGCTCGGTCATGACGAAAACGGTACGGTGCGCGGATGCGACATCTCTGGAGCTTCCTCGCCGGGTTGGTGGTGGCACCCGTCACCTGGGTCCTGGTCACCCTCGGGCAGGACGGTTCGGCCGACACCGTCGCCCGCTGGGTGGAGATCGGTAGGTTCAACTCGGCCAACCTCATCGAGCCGGCCGTCTGGCTCGCCGTGGCCGGCGTCCTGCTCGGGCTGCTCGGCACCCTGCGTGTCTCGCCGGTCGGCCCGCTGGTCGCGGGGCTGCTGCTCGCCGCCCCGTACGTGGGGCTGTTCGTCGCGCCGTTCGCCGTGCGCGACGCCATCCCCGAGGGGTGGAAGGTTCTCGGCGACCCGCTCCCGCTGCGGCTGCCGCTGGAGAACGGGACCCTCTTCCTCATCGGCCTGCTGCTGATGATGGCCGCCTTCAGCGGCCAGCGCTGGCGGCGATGGCCACGGCCGGAGGCCGGGGCGGAGCTGACCCCGGCGGACGGTCCGGAGCGGACGGACTTCACCCTCAACGACTGGCCGTCGGCGTCGGACCGCGACACGAATCCGATGACGCTCGGTTACCCCGACCCCACCCCGACGGACCCGCTGCCCCGCCGGGCGGGCGGTGAGTCGCCGTGGTCGGCTCCGCCACGCGGCACGAACCGGCCGGAGGACACCACCACCGAACTGCGCTGACCGTACGGGCGGGCCGGGACGACCGGCCCGCCCCCCGACCGTCAGCCCTTGAGCAGCTGGCGGGCCATCACGATGCGCTGCACCTGGTTGGTGCCCTCGTAGATCTGGGTGATCTTCGCGTCGCGCATCATCCGCTCGACCGGGTAGTCCCGGGTGTAGCCGTACCCGCCGAGCAGCTGGACCGCGTCGGTGGTGATCTCCATGGCGGCGTCCGAGGCGAAGCACTTGGCCGCCGCGCCGAAGTAGGTCAGGTCGGCGTCGCTCCGCTCCGACTTGCCGGCCGCCGTGTACGTGAGCTGCCGCGCCGCCTCCAGCTTCATGCCCATGTCGGCGATCATGAACTGGATGCCCTGGAAGTCGGCGACCGGCTTGCCGAACTGCTTGCGCTCCTGCACGTACCCCATGGCGTAGTCGAGCGCGCCCTGCGCGATGCCGACGGCCTGGGCGGCGATCGTGACCCGGGTGTGGTCCAGGGTCTGCATGGCGGTGGCGAAGCCGGTGCCCTCCGCGCCGATCATGCGGTCGGCCGGGATCCGGACGTCGTCCAGGTACACCTCGCGGGTCGGCGACCCCTTGATGCCCAGCTTCTTCTCCGGCGCGCCGAAGCTGACCCCCGCGTCGGACTTCTCGACGACGAAGGCGGAGATGCCCCGCGACCGGGCGGACGGGTCGGTGACGGCGAAGACCGTGTAGAACTCGGACACACCGGCGTTGGTGATCCACCGCTTCACGCCGTTGAGCACCCAGTGGTCGCCGTCGCGGACCGCTCGGGTGGTCATCGAGGCGGCGTCGCTGCCGGCCTCCGGCTCGGACAGGCAGTACGAGAACATCGCGTCGCCGGAGGCGACCTGGGTCAGGTACTTCTGCTTGAGCTCCTCGGACCCGGCCAGGATCAGCGGCATGGTGCCGAGCTTGTTGACCGCCGGGATGAGCGAGGACGAGGCGCAGGCACGGGCCACCTCCTCGATCACGATGGCCGTGGCCAGGGCGTCCGCTCCCGCGCCGCCGTACTCGACCGGGATGTGCGGCGCGTGGAAGTCGGCCGCCCGCAGCGCGTCGTACGACGCCTTCGGGAACTCGCCGGTCTCGTCCGCCTCGGCGGCGTGCTGAGCCACCTTGGCCGCACAGACCTCACGGACCGCTTCCCGGACCGCCTGGTGCTCGTCGGTCAACCGGTAGACGTCGAACGATTGCTCTGCGGCCATGTCGGCCCCTCCCCTTCACGGCTATCATGCGCAGTCTGTAGCGTCACCTGGCCGCGGACAGCGCAGACTGAAGGATAGCGACCACGGTTCGGGCGATGTTACCGCCGCGTAGGTTCTGGGGTCTTCCACACCTCCGACCTGCCGGCGACCATGACAAGACAGGACGAATACCACCTCCGGTGCCCTGGCAGGCGCCGCAGCAGGATGCGACGCTACAAGCGGCGCCAGTGCGAGCGGAGAAGACAGGCGTGACGATCCCGTACCCGAACAGCCAGCCGATCCCTCCGATCGGCGCGGTGACGCCGCCCTCGGGCGCCGCCCGGCCCCGGGTGACCTTCCTCGGCACCGGCTACCTCGGCGCGACGTATGCCATCTGTTACGCCGAACTGGGCTACGAGGTGCTCGGCTTCGACGTCGACGCCGACAAGATCGCCATGCTCAACGCGGGCGAGGTGCCGATCCACGAGCCGGGCCTCGACGAGCTGCTCAAGCGCAACCTCGCTGCCGGGCGGCTGCGGTTCAGCACCGACATGACCGAGACCGCGAACTTCGGCGACGTGCACTTCATCTGCGTGGGCACCCCCCAGCGCGCCGACGGCATGGGCGCCGACCTGTCGTACGTCGAGGCCGCCGTCACCAGCCTGGCCCAGCACCTCACCCGCAAGGCGCTGATCGTCGGCAAGTCGACCGTGCCGGTCGGCACGGCCGAGTGGGTCGAGCAGCTCGTGAGCAAGCACACACCGGTCGACCTCGGCGTCGAGGTGGCGTGGAGCCCCGAGTTCCTCCAGGAGGGCTTCGCCGTCGACGACGTGCTGCGGCCGAACCGGATCGTGGTGGGCGTCAAGAGCGAGTGGGCCAACGGCATGCTCTACGCCGCCCACAAGGGCGTCTTCGACCTGGCCGCGACCGAGGACCGCGAGGTGCCCCTGGTGGTCACCGACTTCGCCACCGCCGAGCTGGTCAAGGTCGCGGCGAACGCCTTCCTCGCCACCAAGATCTCGTTCATCAACGCGATGGCGGAGGTCTGCGAGGCGTCCGGCGGCGACGTGACCCACCTCGCCCGGGCGATCGGCTTCGACCCCCGGATCGGCAACCGGTTCCTCCAGGCCGGGCTCGGCTTCGGCGGCGCCTGCCTGCCCAAGGACATCCGGGCCTTCCAGGCCCGGGCGCAGGAGCTGGGTGCCGGCGAGGCGCTCCGCTTCCTGCACGAGGTCGACCTGATCAACCTGCGCCGCCGCACCCGGGTGGTCCAGCTCGCCGCCGAACTGCTCGGCCGCCGCTCCGGTCCCGCCGGCCCCGACCTGTCCGGCACGAAGATCGGCGTGCTCGGTGCGACCTTCAAGCCCAACACCGACGACGTCCGCGACGCGCCGGCGCTCGCCGTGGCGTCGCTGCTCCGCAAGGCCGGGGCCGACGTGCACGTGTACGACCCGCAGGGCATGGAACGCGCCCGCGCGGTGGCGCCCGAGCTGGCCTACGAGCCGGGCATCAACGAGGCGGTGACCGGTGCCGACCTGGTCTGCGTCCTGACCGAGTGGGCCGACTTCCGCAACGCGGACCCGGTCGCGCTCGGTGAGCTGGTCGCCGGCCGCAAGGTGGTGGACGGCCGCAACTGCCTGGACCCGGCACTGTGGACGCAGGCCGGCTGGGAGTACCGCGGGATGGGCCGGCCCTGACGCCCTCCTGAGCAGCTCCTGACGGCCGGTCGCGGCGTGCTCCGCGGCCGGCCGTCATCGCGTACGCCGACGATCGTCACCCCGGACCCGCCGACAACTGTCGAAATCCGCGCCAGCTTTGGGCATGCTGCGACAGTGGAGGTCCACAGTGCGGGTGGAGGGGTGTCGTGGCGAGCTTTCAGTGCTCCTCGTGCGGCCGGGAGATCCAGCCGGCCGTCCGCTGCCCGCACTGCGGGGCGGAGCAGCCACAGTGGCTCGAACACCTGGCGGAGATCGAGCGGTCCATCGCGGAGATGAAGGCGCGCGACGCCGAGATCGCCCGCGAGCAGCGGCAGATCGCCGCCAAGATGCAGGCCGCCCTGTTCCAGCGGGACATCCTCGCCCACGCCGGTGAGGAGCGGCTCAAGCAGGCCACCCGGCCGCGCCGGGTGCTGCGCCGCCGGCCCGGCCGTCGCCCGCCGACCGCCGCCACCGGCGCGCCGCCGCGGGTGCCCCGGCAGGGCACCCCGCCGGGGTCGGCCGACGCGCCGCCACCGCGTACGACGGCCAACTGGCTCGACGCCGACGACCCGGAGCACCCGCCGGAGGCGTCCAGCCGCGAGGTGCAGAACATCCCGCTCGGCCTCGGCGCGCTGCTGCTCGGGGTCGCCGCGGTGGTCTTCGCCGCGGTCGCGACCAGCTCGATGGACGCGCTCGCCCGGCTGGGCGTGCTGCTCCTCGCGACGGTGCTGATGCTGCTCGCCCCGCCGGTCCTGGCCCGGCGTGGGCTGACCTCCACCGCCGAGACGATCTCCGCCGTGGGGCTGCTCCTGGTGCCGCTCGCCGGGTACGCGCTGTGGGCCGTGGACCGCATCGGCAACGGCGGTGCCAGCGGCGCCGTCTTCGCCGGGGTGATCTTCGCGGTGACGTCCGGGGTGTCGTTCGCGTACGCCGGCTGGACCGGGCTGCGCGCCCCCCGGTTCGCCACCGTGCTGGCCGCCCAACCCGTACTGCCGCTGCTCGCGTACGACCGGGTCACCGGGCCTGCGGGCTGGGCGGTGCTGCTCACCCTGGTTGCCGCTCTCGACCTCTGGCTGGCCCGCTCACCGGTCACCGTGGAGCGACCGGTCCGTCGGGACCTGCCCGAGGCGCCTGCGGCCGCCACACCAGAGGAAGCACCGGAGCGGCCGGACGGCACCCCCGTGCCGCCGCGTCAGCGCCGGGGCGGGGGCCGGCCCGAGGGCGCCCCCGAGGAGGCGGACGAGGTGCTCGGCGGCCCCGTGGCGGACGGCGACGCCCCGGCCGCCCGCCCGGTGCCGTGGCTGCGGGAGCTGGCCTGGGGCCTGCACGCCGCCGCGGTCGCGGTCGCCCTCGCGTACGCCGTCACCGCGCTGCTGCGGGCGACGACCGTACCGGCCGCGACCGGCGCGGGTGCCGCGCTGCTGTTCGCCGCGGCGGTCTGCCTCGTCGGGGCGCTCGGCCTGGGCCGGCCCCCGCTGCCCGACGTCGGGGCCGGCATCCTCACCCTCGCCGTGATCGGTGCGCTGGGTCGGATCGTCTCGGTGGCACTGCCCGGCCGGTCGCTGCTGCTCATCGCCGCGGTCATCGCGGTCACCGGCGTGGCCGTACGCGCGGTCCCGGAGGCGGCCCGGCGCGGGCCGCAGTTCGCCTCCGCCATCGCGCTGACGGTCAGCGGCGTGGTGGTGGCCGGCGGTGCCCTGCGCGCCGGGGTGGCCCCGGTCCGGGCCGCGCAGCCGGCGTGGGCGGCCGACCTCGACCGGTACGCGGCCGAGCTGGCCGCCGCGGCCGGCCCGGTCACCGGGCAGCTCGCCGCGAGCGCCCTGCTGTTG
The DNA here is from genome assembly GCF_052068455.1 of Micromonospora sp. H33. NCBI lineage: Bacteria > Bacillati > Actinomycetota > Actinomycetes > Micromonosporales > Micromonosporaceae > Micromonospora > Micromonospora sp. H33. The sequence continues at coordinate 65,536 of NZ_JBQHDE010000001.1, forward strand.
ACGGTCGCCGCCGTGGTGGCCCTGCCGTCCGAGATCCGCCGGGAGTTCGCGGTCGTGGGCGTGGCGCTGACCGCACTCGCCGTACCGGCGTCGTTCGGGCTCGGGTGGGCGGCGGCGCCCTGGCCGATGGTGCTCGCCGCGATCGGCATCGGGGTGCTCGGCCTGTCGGCGCGGACCGAGCGGGCCGCGCTGGCGCACGCCGCGACCGCCGCCGGATTGGGGCTCTTCGGCGCCGGGGCCGGGTTGATCCGGCCCGCGCTGACGGCCGCCGTCCTGCTCACGCTCTTCGCGGCGGGGGTGCTGGTCGCCGTGGCGCCCCGCGTCCGCCTCGCCCCCGCCCCGGCGGACACCGTGTCGGCGTGGGCGGCGGGCGGTGCCGCGTTCGCGCTGCCGGGTGCCGTGGCCGCCTTCGTCGCCGCCACCGCGCCGACCGGCCCGACCCTCACGCCGGCCGACCTGCGCGAGGTGACCGTGCCGATGCTGGCCGCGAGTTTCCTCGCCGTCTGCGTCACGCTCGGGTACGCCGCCATCGTGCAGGTGTCGCAGCGGCACCTGCCGGTTCCGTTGGCCGTGGGCACAGGTCTGGGCGCGCTGGCGGTGGCAGCCGCCGCCTTCGGGGCACCCGGCACCACCGCCGCCGACGCCTGGGTCGGTGCGCTGCTGCTGGTCGCCGCCGTGCTGCTGTTCCTCGCGCCGTCCATCGACGCGGGCCGGCGCTCCGACCTCACCCTGGACGGATCCGACCTCGCCGCCGCGGCGGTGACCGCCGCGCTGATCGCCACCCTGCTCCGGATCGCCGCCGTCATCGCACCGGGCGGGCAGCTGGCGGTGGCGGCCGGGCTGGTGCTGGTCGTCGCCATGGCCGCCCGCGCCCTGCCCGAGGAGTGGCGGCGCGGGCCGACCCTCGGTCTCGTCGTCGGCGGCGTGCTCGTCGGGTTGCTGGCCGGCTGGTCGGCACTGCGCGGCGGCCTCGGCGTCCTCGCCACCCCCGGGCCGATCTGGGCCGGTGACCTGACGGGTTGGCCGGCCGCCCCGACCGGCGGCTCCACCTGGCAGGCACCGGTCGCACTGGTGCTGCTGGCCGTCGCCGCGGCGGTGCTGCTGCCGCCACCGTGGCGGTACGACGTCTCCGGCGCCGCCGTCGTCCTGGCCACCGTCGGTGCGCCCGCCGCGTTCGCGCTGCCGTGGTGGTCGCCGGTGCTGGTCGGTGCGACGGTCGCCACCGCGTACGGCATGGCGTCGGTGGCCTCCGTCGACCCGCGCGCCGCCCTCTCCCGGGCCGTCGTGGCCGGTGTGGTGGCGCTGCACGCGGCCGGCGCCGGTCTGGTGCGGCCGTGGACGACCGCGCTGGCGCTCGGCAGCATCGCCCTGATCGGCGTCGTGGTGGCGGCGTTGGCCCGCGTTCTGGCGACGCCGCAGGTGGACGACATCCACACCGAGGGGATGCCGTCGCACCTGGCCCAGATCGGCGGCGCCGCGGCCGGTGCCGCGCTGCTCGCGCTGCCCGGCGCGGTGGCCGCCCTGGCCGCCGAGTTCGGCCGATCGCCGCAGGTCGTGCTGACCGCCGCACTGGCCGCGTCCAGCCTCGGCCTGGCCGCCGTGGCCGCCGTCCGCCGGCAGGTGCCGCAGTACCTGCCCTGGGCGAGCGTCGCGGTGGTCGGCGGCGCCACGGTCAGCGCCCTCGCCGCCGCTCCCAGCGGTCTGCCGGTCGGGGTGTACGCCGCCGCCGCGGCCCTGCTCGGCGTCCTCGCCGAACTGGTCCGCGCCGCCACCGAGCCGCCCGCCGGCGCGGCGGCACCGGTCCGCCGGTGGTCGGTGCTCCTCGACGGCGCCCTGCGGCGCTTCCCGGAGACCGGCACGCGCCGCTGGCGGATCAGCCCGGCCGCCGGAGCGCTCGCCGCGGCCGCGCTCCCGACGGTGCTCGCCCTGGTCTCCCTGGCGCCCGCGCTCTACGTGGCGCTGGTCGAGCCGCAGCGCACCCTCAGCCGGATCTGGCAGGGGCCGCCGGCGGAACTGCTCACCCCGCCTCCCGAGGCGGTGGACCCGACGCACGTGCTCACCGCGCTGCTGCTGACCGCGACCGCCGCGCTGGCCGCCGTCGGCTTCAGCGGCGGCCGGCGGAGCCGCGCCGTGCCGGTGGTGCTGCCCGGCACCGCGGTGACCCTGCTCATCACGCCCGTGGCCCTGGGCATCGGCTGGCGGGCGACCACCCTCGCCGGGCTGGCGGTCTTCACCATCTCGATGCTGGGGCTGGCCCTCACGCCGCCGCCGGCCCTCGTCGAGCGGGCCCGCTCGATCCGCCTGGCCCGGGTGCTCGTCTTCGTGATCGGCCTGGCCGCCGGCGGTGCCGGGCTCGCCGGCAGCCTCGCCACCCGGGAGCTGACCCTCTTCACGCTGGGCGGCGCCGTGGGCGTCGGCACGGTGGCCGCGCTCTTCGGCACCACCCAGCGGGCCCGCATCCTCGGCTGGCTGTTCGCCTCACTCATGGCGCAGCTCTTCGTGCTCACCGCTGGCCTGGTCGCCGGCCTCGCGGCGGTGTGGTCCGCGTTCGGCGTCCTGGCCGTCGGCGCGGCCCTCCAGGTGTTCGCGGCGACGCTGCCCCGCCTGCGCCGCCCGGAGGCCCAGCGCGAGGCGGCCACGGTGGAGTGGAGCGGCTACGCGGCCGCACTGATCGCCCTGGCCCTCGCGTACGACTCGCCCCGGCACATCGCCGCGCTGCTCGCCGCCTGGGGCGCCGTCCTCGGGGTGGCGGCGGCCCGGCCCGCCCGCCGCCCGGTGGAACGCCGGATCCTGTTCTGGGCGGTCGTGATCTGCGAGATCACCGCCTGGTGGATCCTCATGCGGGTGGCCGCCGTCGCGCTGCCCGAGGCGTACACGCTGCCGTTCGCCGCGCTGGCCCTGCTCGTCGGGGTGCTGGAGCTGCGCCAGCACCGCGAGATCAGCAGCTGGGTGGCGTACGGCCCGGCGCTGGTGGCCGCCTTCGTGCCCACGCTGGCGATCGTGCTGGCCACCGACACCAGCACGCTGCGGCAGGTGCTGCTGCTGCTCGGTGCGGTGGCCGTGCTGATCTTCGGCTCGATGAGCCAGCAGCAGGCGCCGGTGATCGTGGGTGCGACGGTCACCGCGATCACGGCCATCCACGCGCTGTTCAGCCTCGGCCCGTGGCTCGCGCTGATCCCGGTCGGGATCCTGCTGCTGATCCTCGGCGCCAGCAACGAACGGCGCCGGCGGGCCCAGGAACGCCTCCAGACCGCCCTCCGCGGCATGCGGTGAACTCGAGGGTCATTGGATCCTCGTCGAGGTGGAGCAGAACGTGCCGGCGCCGAACCGACCCTTCCGGAGCAGCGTGCCGGCGCCGCACGTACCCTTCCGGAGCAGTGTGCCGGCGCCGCGCCCTGCCGTGCCGATCTTGCAGTTCCTGCCCGGGCTAACCGGGCATAAGCCGCGTTTCAGGGGCCCAAAGTGCAAGATCGACGCGGGAGGGGCGGGGCGGGAAGGGCGGGGGGCGGGGACGGGGAGTCAGGTCAGGGAGGCGCGGAGGGCCGCTTCCTTGTCGGCGACGAGTTGCTCCAGGCCGGCCTGGTAGGCCGACATGCGGTCGAGCAGGGCGCGGTCGCCGGCGGCAAGGATGCGGACCGCGAGCAGGCCGGCGTTGCGGGCGTTGCCGATCGACACCGTGGCCACCGGCACGCCGGCCGGCATCTGCACGATGGACAGCAGCGAGTCCATCCCGTCGAGGTACTTCAGCGGCACCGGGACGCCGATCACCGGCAGCGGCGTGACCGAGGCGACCATGCCCGGCAGGTGGGCCGCACCGCCCGCCCCGGCGATGATCACCTTGAGGCCCCGGTCGGCGGCGGAACGCGCGTACTCGATCATCTTGACCGGGGTGCGGTGGGCGGAGACGACCCCGACCTCGTACGGCACCTCGAACTCGTCGAGCGCCTCGGCGGCGGCCTTCATCGTCGGCCAGTCCGAGTCACTGCCCATGATCAGGCCGACCGTGCTCATGGGCGCCCCTCCCGCAGCCAGCGGGCGGCGCGCGCGGCCCGCGTCCGTACCTCGTCCAGGTCGTCGCCGAGCACCGTCACGTGCCCGATCTTGCGGCCGGGGCGCACCTGCTTGCCGTACAGGTGCACCTTGGCGCCCGGCTCGGCCGCGAACAGGTGGTGCAGCCGCTCGTCGATCGACATGCCGCCGGGCTCGCCGCCGAGCACGTTCGCCATCACCACGACCGGCGCGGTCAGCGAGGTGTCGCCCATCGGGTAGTCGAGCACCGCCCGCAGGTGCTGCTCGAACTGCGACGTCCGGGCGCCTTCGATCGTCCAGTGCCCCGAGTTGTGGGGGCGCATCGCCAGCTCGTTGACGGCGATCCGGCTGCCCGTCGGCGCGGTCGCGTCGGCCACCTCGAACAGCTCGACCGCCAGCAGGCCCACCACGCCGAGCGCGGTGGCCAGGTCGATGGCGAGCTGCTGCGCGGCGACCGCCAGCTCCTCCGGCAGGTCCGGTGCGGGGGCCAGCACCTCGACGCAGATCCCGTCGCGCTGGACGGTCTCGACCACCGGGTACGCGGCGACCTGCCCGAACGGCGACCGGGCCACCTGCACGGCCAGCTCCCGGCGCAGCGCCACCCGCTCCTCGACGATGAGCCGCGTCCCGCCGGCGAGCAGCGTGGCGGCCAGCTCGGCCGCCTGCGTCGCGTCGTCGACCATCCACACGCCCCGGCCGTCGTACCCGCCCCGGGCCGCCTTGAGCACCACCGGCCAGCCGACCTCGGCACCGAAGGCCACCAGGTCGGCGGGGGTCGAGACCGGCCGCCAGGCCGGGTTCGGCGCGCCCAGCGACCCCAGGCGCTCCCGCATGACCTGCTTGTCCTGCGCGTGCACCAGCGCCTCGGCCGGTGGGAACAGCCTCACACCCTCGCCCGTCAGCGTGGCGATGTGCTCGGTGGGGACGTGCTCGTGGTCGAAGGTGACCACGTCGCAGCCCTTGGCGAACGTGCGCAGCGCGGCGAGGTCGGTGTGGTCGCCGTACTGAACGTCGGCGGCCACCAGGGCGGCGCCGTCGTCGGGGGCGAGCGCGAGCACGCGCAGGGACTGGCCGAGGGCGATCGCGGCCTGGTGGGTCATCCGGGCCAACTGGCCGCCGCCCACCATGCCGACAACGGGCAGACCGGTACGGGAATCCATAGCGGCGCCAGCCTATCCGGGCTGCGGTTCCGTCTCGCCGCCGCCCGGCCCCCGACCACCCGTCGGGAGGGTTCGCCGCCCCGCCCGCCGGTGCCCTCGGCCGCCGCCGGCCTACCGGCCCGTGAGCTGCGCCACCAGGTCGGCCACGTCGGTCACCGGGCGTTCGCAGACGAAACCGCGGCAGGCGTACGCGGTGGGCCGCCCCTCGACCGTCGGCCGGTCGGCGAGCAGCGGCACCCCGGGCTGGTCCGGCCGGCCCGCCACGATCACGGCACCGGGCGGGGCGTGCCGGTGCGCCGCCAGCACCAGCGGGTCGCCGGCCGGGTCGTCGGTGACCACGGCCACCTCGTACGGCCCGGAGAGCAGCGCCTCGCCGACGGTCGCCGCGTACCCGGTGAAGCGGGGGTGCCGGGCGACGATCGGCGCCACGGTGGCGAGTGCCGCCTCGGCCGCCTCCCGGTACCGGTTCTCCCCGGTCAGCGCGGCGTACGCGACCAGCGCCGCGACGATCGCCGACCGGCCGGACGGGCTGGCGTTGTCGGTCGGGTCGGCCGGCCGGGTCACCAGCCGCTCCGCGTCGTCGGCGGTGTCGTAGAACCCGCCGTCGGGCGCCGCGAACCGCTCCAGGGCCACGTCGAGGAGCTGGCCGGCCAGGGCGAGCCATCGTCCCTCCCCGGTGAGCTGGTGCATCGCGCAGAACGCCTCGGCGACGCAGCCGTAGTCCTCCAGGACCCCGGCGGACTCGCCGACCCGGCCGTCCCGGGACGTACGCCGGAGCCGCCCGTCCACGAGGTGCACACGTGCCAGGTGCTCGGCCGCGTCCCGCATCGCCCCGTCGGCGACGATCGTGACGCCCTCCATCAGGTTGGCGTCGTCGCCCGGGGCGTCCTGCGCGTACCCGGCGGCGACCTGCTGGAACTCGGTGATCGCGGTGATCGCGAGGCCGTTCCAGGCGGCCACCACCTTGTCGTCGCGGGCCGGCTGGGGGCGCGCGTCGCGGGCGACCAGCAGCCGGCTCACGACGTCCTGCCGGCGCTGCCGGATCTCCGGCGCGACGTCGTCGACGTCCCGGGCCAGCCGCAGCACGCTGGTGCCGTGTTCGAAGCTGCCGGACTCGGTGACGTCGAAGAGGTCGGCCGCCCAGCGGGCGTCCTCGTCCCCCAGCACCTCGGCCAGCTGGCCGGGCGTCCAGACGTACGTGAGCCCCTCGACGCCCTCGGTGTCCGCGTCCAGCGCGGAGGCGAAGCCCTCGCCCGGCCGGTGCAGCTCGTCGGCGAGGAAGCGGGCCGTGTCCCGGGCGACCCGCCGCGCCATGGGGTCGCCGGTCAGCCGCCACAGGTGCGTGTAGACCCGCAGCAGCAGCGCGTTGTCGTAGAGCATCTTCTCGAAGTGCGGCACGGTCCAGTGCGCGTCCACCGAGTAGCGGGCGAAGCCCCCGGCGAGCTGGTCGTGGATGCCACCGCGGGCCATCGCCTCGCAGCTGTGCCGGACCATCTCCAGGCTCCGGTCCGAGCCGGTGCGCTGGTGGTGCCGCAGCAGGAAGAGCAGGTTCATGTGCGGCGGGAACTTGGGCGCGCCGCCGAAGCCGCCGTGCGTCTCGTCGTACTCCTTGGCGAGCTGGACGGCGGCGGCGTCGAGCAGGTCCGCGGTGAGCGGGGTGGACGGACCCCCGACGGCCTGGGCGCCGCCGATCGCCTCGACCACCGCGGCCCCCTGCCGGAGTACGGCGTCCCGCTGGTCCCGCCACGCCGTGGTGACCGACTGGAGCAGGCGGAGGAAGTTGGGCCGCGGGAAGTAGGTGCCGCAGAAGAACGGGGTGCCGTCCGGGGTGGCGAAGACCGTCATGGGCCAGCCGCCCTGCCCGGTCATCGCCTGCGTGGCGGTCATGTACACGGCGTCGACGTCCGGGCGCTCCTCACGGTCCACCTTGATGGACACGAAGTTCTCGTTCATCAGGGCGCCGACCTGCTCGTTCTCGAACGACTCGTGGGCCATGACGTGGCACCAGTGGCAGGCCGCGTAACCGACCGAGATGAGGACCGGCACGTCGCGCCGCTTCGCCTCGGCGAACGCCTCGTCGCACCACGGCCACCAGTCGACCGGGTTGTCCTTGTGCTGGAGCAGGTACGGGCTGGTGGCGTCAGCGAGTCGGTTCACCCGACGACCATAACCAGCGCCGGCGCTGTCCGCTCCGCCGTCAGCGGCCCGCCTTCCGTCGTTCACATTTATCTATTTGGATCTGTGCAGGCATCCCCGACCCGAGGAGACACCGCCGATGCGCAGACTCCCGTTCCTGTCCGTCCTCGCCGCCGGCACGCTCGCCGCGGCACTGCTCACCCCCACCCCCGCGCAGGCGGCGGTCGACCCGGCCACGCGGGTCTCGGCGACCACCGCCGTCGGCACCCACAACGCGTACGAGAAGTCGACGTACACCTACCTCGCCCAGGCGCTCGACGCCCGGCCGGGGATGATCGAACTGGACGTGTGGCCGGACATCTTCGCCCGGCAGTGGCGGGTCAGCCACTCCAACCCGCTCGGCAACGACAACAACTGCGTCGCCGCGACCAGCGCCGCCCAGCTCTACACCGGGACCCGGAACAAGAACCTGGAGCACTGCCTGGACAACATCCGGCTCTGGCTGGCCGCCCACCCGGACGCCGGGCCGCTGATCCTGAAGCTGGAGCTGAAGACGGGCTTCAGCAGCCGTACCGGGCAGGGCCCGGCCCAGCTCGACGCGGTGCTGGCCGCCCGGCTCGGCGACCGCGTGTTCACCCCCGCCCAGCTGCGCGGCGCGTACCCCTCCCTGGACGCCGCCGCCCGCGCCGACGCCTGGCCGACCCGGGCGCAGCTCGCCGGGAAGGTGATCGTCGAGCTGATCCCCGGCACCGTGGAGGAGGGCAACCCGACCGACGTGCTGTGGACCGACGTCGAGTACGCCCGCCACCTGGCCGCCCTCGCCACCGCCGGCACCCTGGCCCGGGCCCAGGCGTTCCCGGCCGTGCACCGCGCCCAGGCCGGCGACCCCCGCAGCCGGTACGCCGACACCACCCTGCGCCCCTGGTTCGTGGTCTTCGACGGGGACGCGACGGCGTACGTCACCGGCGGCATCGACACCGCCTGGTACTCCGCCAACAACTATCTACTGATCATGACGGACGCCCAGAACGTGCCCCCCGCCGTCGGCGCGGACCCGGACGCCGCCCGGGCGAGGGTGGCCGAACTCGCCGCCCGCCACGCCAGCATCGCCTCCGCCGACTGGGCCGCCCTCCCCACCGTCGTCCCGACAGTCCTCCCCCGCGCCTGAGCACCCACCGGCGTTGATCATGAGGTTAGCGGCGATGTCGATCTCTCCGACTGCCGCTAACCTCATGATCAACAGTCTGCGGGTGCCGTCGAGGGTCAGGAGGCGTCGTCGGCGCGGAGGGGGAAGATATTGGGGCGGGCCTCGTCCAACAGGGTGCCGAGGACGGCACCGATCTTGTCCGGGGGCATCGGCTTGAAGAAGTGGTAGCCCTGCGCGGCGGTGCAGCCCAGCTCGGCCAGGGCGGACCGCTGCTCGGCGGTCTCCACACCCTCGGCGACCACCCGAAGCCCCAGCTCCTGGGCCAGCCCGACGGTGGTCCGCACGATCGCCGCCGCCTCCGGCGAGTCGGCCATCCGGATCACGAAGGACCGGTCCACCTTCAACTCGTCGACCGCGATCCGGGTGAGGAAGGTCAGCGACGAGAAGCCGGTGCCGAAGTCGTCGACGGCGAGCTGCACGCCCATCTCGCGCAGGGTGGCGAGCACCTCGTCGATGACCTCCAGCTCGCTCATCACCACCGTCTCGGTGATCTCCAGGACCAGGCGGCGCGCCGGCACCTGGTGGCGGCGCAACGCGTCCGCGATCTCCGCCGGCAGCCGGGGGTCGAGCAGGCTGCGGGCCGAGAGGTTCACCGAGATCGGCACGTCGAGGCCCTCCTGGGCCCACTGCGCGGCCACGGCGAGCGCCTTGTCCAGCACGTACCGGGTGAACGTGCCCAGCTGCTCGCTGTTCTCCACCGGGCGGATGAAGTCGTGCGGGCTCAGCCAGCCCCGGCGCGGGTGCCGCCACCGGATGAGCGCCTCCACGCCGGTCGGCGCCCCGGTGGCCAGGTCGACCGCCGGTTGCAGGGCCAGCACCAGCTGGTCGTCGGTCGCCAGCGCCTCCCGCAGCTCGGCCAGCAGGGCGAGCTGGTCGGTGCTGGCGGCGTCCCGGGTCGAGTCGTACGCGGCGACGCTGCCGCCACCCTCCTTGGCCTGGTACATGGCGATGTCGGCGCGGCGCAGCAGCTCCGTCATGTCGGCGGTGCCCGCGTCGGCGACCACCACCCCGACCGAGACCTCCACCGACATCCGTACGCCGGCCACCTCCGTGGGCGCGGCGAGCCGCTCGGCGATCTCCCGGGCCTGGCGCAGCGCGTACGCCATCGGGGCCGCGCGGTCCCCGATCACCGGGACCGACGTCAGCAGGACGGCGAACTCGTCGCCGCCGAGGCGGCCGAGCAGGTCCCCGGCGCGGGCCAGCGCGCCCAGCCGGTTGGCGGTCAGCCGCAGCAGCTGGTCGCCGGCGGCGTGCCCGAGGGTGTCGTTGACCTCCTTGAACTGGTTGATGTCCAGCAGGAGCAGCGCCACCGGGTGGTCGTGCGCGAGCTGCCGCAGCGCCTGGTCGCCCTTGCTCAGCATCGCCGCCCGGTTGACCAGGCCGGTCAACGCGTCGTGCACCGCCTCGTACGACGACCGCGCGGTGACCAGGCGCAGCTCGCGGTGGGTCGCCGCGTCGTGCAGCGCCGCTGCGAGGGCGTCTCCGTACGCGGCGACCGCGTCCCGCTCGCGGTCGCTCGGTGGCGCCGAGCGGGGGAACCGGACGCGGAGGTGGCCGACCTGCGTGGCCCCGACGGCGAGCGTCCGGACCAGCTCGCGGTCGTCCGCCTCGTCGGGGTCGGGGGCGCCGACCTCCCGGTCGACGATCTGACCGCCCGCGTCGCCCCGGTAGCGCCGCCAGCGCCCGTCGCCGCGGGTGACGTCCACGTCGACCAGTTCGGCCTGGAAGAACGTCAACGCGCCGGACACGGCCGCGGTCGCCACCCCCCGCTCGTCGAGCTGGTTGAGCGCGGCCGTCGCCTCGGCGAAGGCGCGCCAGGAACGCCGCTCCTGGTCGGCGCGCAGCCGGTGCCGGTAGGTCTGCTGGAGCAGCCAGAGCGGCGGCGGCAACAGCAGCAACCACCGTGGATCCAGCTCGACCAGGGCCACCACGACCAGACCCACCGCGACGTTCCCGACGAACATCAGCAGCTTGCCGCGCAGCGCCGCGAGCAGCACCGTGCCGAGCGAGGCGCCGTTTCGCAGCGTGAGGCTGACGCCGGCCAGCCACGCGCTGGCGAGAAGGTAGGTGACCGCGCCCGCGACCACCGCGAGCGCGAGGGTGGGCGTCGGCGCGGCCAGCAGCGGCCGGCCCAGGGCCGTGGTGACCGACACCGCCAGGGCGGTCGCCGCGGTCAGGGACGCCGCGATCCGGACGGTCTCCAGCACCGGCTGGCGGTCCCCGAACAGGGACATCCCCGCCCAGGCGAGCCCGACACCGAGGAGGGTGGCCGCCGGGAGCCACCCGGGCGGCACCTGGTGGAGGCAGACGATGAGCGCAGCCTCGCCCCAGGTGATGCTGACCGCACCGGCGGCGGCCCGGAAGCGGAGCCGGGCGAGTTGGGCGAGCGCGAAGACGGCGACGGCGAACCCGAAGCGGGCGGGCCCACCGAAGGGATCGTCGGCCGGCAGACCGGCCGGGAGGGCGAGCCCCACCGCGGCCGCGACCAGGGCGGTCACCGCCACCGCCACGGTGAGCACGAGCAGCCGCGAGGACGAGGCGCGGGCCTCGACCCGCGACTCCCCCGCCGAGGCGGAGGTCACCGACCCGCTCCGGCGGCGGGCCGGGCGGAGCTACGACGGGCAGCCGCTGCTGTGCTGGTCATCGGCGCCCCCTCCCGCACGGCCGAAGAGTCTGTCGGTCCCCCCGGCGGAAGGCTAAGCCAATACTGGTGGCCGCAACAGGGGGAGACGACCCGCTCGGACGTGAATCATGCGGGGACTAGCCGTTTCGGCGCTGCTAAAGCCCGTTGGGCGGGTTCGGCGATGAATCCTGCGCTTCCGCGCCGTCTGTCGGATCAACGACTGCCGCGTCCGCCCGGTCGGCGTCGGCCGGCCGGGCCTGCTGCGGGAACCGGTCGGGCAGGCGGCGCAGCCGCGCGTTCATGTTGCGGATCAGCAGGACGGTGGCGGTGGCCAGCACCAGGATCAGGAAGAGGCCCATGGGCCCGGCCAGGCCACCCGTGCGGGTGTCCCCGAAGTTGTTCTGGGCGAGCACCTGGGCAGCGGTCAGCATGGCGTTCCTCCGATGAGCGGTTGGCAACCAGCGTAGCCCGGAGCCGGATCAGGGCCTATGTCGACATCACAGGCCCTATCGGGCATGTGCCGTCTCGCGCACCCCGGCGAAGAGGTCCGACTCGGGCAGCGGGCTGTCGACCAGCGACCGGACCAGTTGGAAGTCCTCGGTGGGCCAGGCCCGCCGCTGGAGCTCCATCGGCACGTGGAACCAGAAGCCGTCCGGGTCGATCTGGGTCGCGTGGGCCCGCAACGCGTCGTCCCGCACGGGGAAGTAGTCCGCGCACTCGACCCGGGTGGTGATCCGGGGGCCCTTGTCCTCCCGGTCCTCCCACCGCTTGATCCACTCCTCGTACGGCGACTCGAGGCCGGCGGCGAGCATGGCCTCGTGCAGGGCGAGGATCTTGCCCTTCGAGAAGCCGATGTCGTAGTAGAGCTTGAGCGGCTGCCAGGGCTCGCCGAGCTCCGGGTAACGCTCCGGGTCGCCGGCGGCCTCGAAGGCGGCCACGCTGACCTTGTGGGTCATGATGTGGTCGGGGTGCGGGTAGCCGCCCTCCTCGTCGTACGTGGTGACGACGTGCGGACGGAACTCGCGCATCAGGCGCACCAGCGGCCCCGCGGCCTCGGCCACGTCCTGCAGGGCGAAGCAGCCCTCGGGGAGCGGCGGCAGCGGGTCACCCTCGGGCAGGCCGGAATCCACGAAGCCGAGCCAGGCCTGCTCGACACCGAGGATCGCGCGGGCGGCGTCCATCTCGGCGCGGCGGATCTCGGCGATGTTGGCCCAGACGTCGGGCCGGTCCATCTTCGGGTTGAGCACGCTGCCGCGCTCCCCGCCGGTGCACGTCACGACCAGGACGTCCACGCCCTCGGCCACGTACTTCGCGGTGGTCGCCGCGCCCTTGCTCGACTCGTCGTCCGGATGTGCGTGGACGGCCATGAGTCGCAGTCGCTCTGCCAACGTCGGCGCTCCTCGTCTCTGCCCCGGCGGCCCGGTCCCGGGACGCCCGGCTGACCTGCCGGATTGCTCCCCCCGTGCCGGAACCCGCCGGCGCCGACCTGCCATGCTGGACGACAGGACCGGGCTGGGAGAATGGAACTCTGCCATTCTTGCCGATGCCCCCGACAACGACGCCAGGAGATACCCGCCGGTGAGCGAGACGCACGCCACAATTCCACCCGGCGCGCCGGTCTTCCCACCCGGCCGGTACGGGCGACGCCGGGAGCCCGGCCGCCGCCGGCCGCTGGTGGCCGGGCTGCTGGCGCTCGGCCTCGCCGCTGTCCTGGGCCTGGTCACGGTCCGGCTCTACCAGCAGTACGGCAGTCCCGAGTACGACGCCACCGTCATCACCTACACCGGGATCACCGACACCCAGGTGCTGGTCGACTTCCGGGTCACCGTGCCGCCGGGCGGGTCCGCGGTCTGCGTGCTGCGGGCCCGGGACCGGGCCGGCGCCGAGGTGGCCCGGGAGCAGGTCACCGTGACCGCGCGGCCCGGTGAACGGCAGGTGACCAAGCAGCACCGGCTGGCGACCAGCGGTCGTGCCTTCATCGGCGAGGTGCTGCGCTGCCGACCGCCGACCTGACCGGCGCCGATCCCCATCTCACCGGCGCCGGAGGGCGGTCGCCGGTGCTGGCGTGACCGCCCTCCGGACGGCGTCAGTGATCGTCGACACTCCTTGTCGGTGGTCACTGGTAACTTGGAAGTTCACTGTCAGCCAGCACGCACGACTGAGGAGACCGCCTGTGTCCAACGGCAACGAGGCGCCCGCCACCTGGCTGTCGCAGGAGGCGCACGACCGCCTCCAAGCCGAGCTCGACGAACTCATCGCCAACCGGCCGGTCATCGCCGCGGAGATCAACGCCCGGCGCGAGGAGGGCGATCTGCGGGAGAACGGCGGTTACCACGCCGCCCGCGAGGAGCAGAGCAAGGCCGAGGGGCGCATTCTCTACCTGAAGGAGCTGCTGCGCACCGCGCAGGTGGGCGAGGCGCCCACCGCCGACACGGTCGCGCCCGGGATGGTCGTCACGATCTACTTCGACGACGACAAGGACGACACCGAGCGCTTCCTGCTCGGCTCCCGCGAGATCGCGTCGACCACCGACCTGACGGTCTACAGCCCCGAGTCCGCCATCGGCAAGGCGATCCTCGGCTGCCGCCCCGGCCAGACCTGCACCTACACGGCCCCGAGCGGCGCCGACATCAAGGTGACCGTGGTGGCCTTCGAGCCGTTCTCCGGCTGAGCGAAAACGTCCCGACGCGCCGGCGCCCGCCCAGGGCACCGGCGCGTCGGCGCATCCGGGGCTGGCCCGCAGTGACCGGGGCCGGCCCGACGTCAAGCGGCGCTGGCCCGATGTGACCGAGCGTCACGCCTCGCCGGCGAAGACCACCTGATAGCCGCTGGCCCGCAGCGCGCTGATCAGCGTGTCCGAGTGCTCCACGCCCCGGGTCTCCACCGACAGCGCCACCTCGACCTCACCGAGCCGCAGGTGCGGGTTGGCCCGCTGGTGCTCGACGTCCACGACGTTCGCCCGGTGCTCGGCGATCTCGCTGAGCAGCGATGCGAGCTGGCCGGGCCGGTCGGTGCACCGGACGGTGACCCGCAGGTAGCGACCGGCCGCCGCCAGGCCGTGCTCGATCACCCGGAGCATCAGCAGCGGGTCGATGTTGCCGCCGGAAAGCACCGCCACGACCGGGGCCTCCACCTCGACCGCACCGGTCAGCAGCGCGGCCACCCCCACCGCGCCGGCCGGCTCGACCACCTGCTTGCCCCGCTCGAGCAGCATGAGCAGCGCGCGGGAGATGTCCTCCTCGGAGACCGTCACCACCTCGTCGACCAGCTTGCGGACGTGGAGGAAGGTCAGCTCGCCCGGGCGCCCCACGGCGATACCGTCGGCGATGGTGCTGAACGACGGGAGGCGTACCGGCTCGCCGGCCAGCAGCGAGGGCGGGAACGCGGCGGCGCTGGCCGCCTGCACGCCGACCACGCGGACGTCCGGCCGCAGCGCCTTCGCCGCGACCGCCATCCCGGAAACCAGACCGCCGCCACCCACGCCGGTGACGATCGTCTTCACGTCCGGGCACTGTTCGAGGATCTCCAGCGCCACCGTGCCCTGCCCGGCGATCACGTCCTTGTGGTCGAACGGGTGGATCAGCGTCGCCCCGGTGCGCTCGGCGAAGGTCTGCGCGGCCACCAACGACTCGTCGACGGTGCTCCCGACGAGTTCGATCTGCGCCCCGTACCCCTTGGTGGCGGCCACCTTCGGCAGCGGCGCGTTCACCGGCATGAAGACCGTGGCGTGCGTGCCGACCAGCCCGGCGGCGAGCGCGACGCCCTGGGCGTGGTTGCCGGCGCTCGCCGCGACCACGCCGTTGGCCCGCTCCGCCTCGGACAGCCGGGAGATCCGGACGTACGCCCCCCGCACCTTGTACGAGCCGGCGCGTTGCAGGTTCTCGCACTTGAGCCAGGTCGGCCCGCCGAGTGCCGCGCTGAGCGGCCGGGAGGGCTCCAGGGGGGTGGTACGGACGACACCGGCGAGCAGCTCCCGCGCGGCCCGTACGTCGTCCAGGCTGACCAGTTCCGTCATGCCCTGATCGTCCCACCCGTGCCCCGCCCCCGACCCGCGGGTTACGGCGCGGGGACGGTGGCGCCGGGGAGGATCGGGCCGGCGGGCAGGGTCCGGGCGATCCGGGCCTCCTGGGCGGCGGAGATCCGGATGATCAGCAGGATCAGCGACACCCCGGCCACCACGTGCACGGCGGCCAGGGGAAGACCGGTACCCGTCGCGGCGACGTAGTGGTCGACGTACGCCTGGAACTCCGCCGCGGTCCGTGGGGTCTCCGGCAGGGCCATGTAGTCCCGCATGCTCGGCCGGCTGGCGCACCATTCGCCGAGCTGGAACACCACCCACGCGCCCCACCAGATCTTCACGAGGCCGGGTGTGCTGAGCCGCCACAGGCTGTCCCGGGCGATGTTGGCGACGACCCGGTACGGCACGACCAAGTTGACGAACGGCACCAGCCAGCCGGCGATCGCCCAGCCGGCGGAGAGATTCGCCCCGGCGCCCGGGAAGGCGTCCAGGTTCTTCCGGGCCCGCCAGGTCCAGATGATCACGAGCACGCCGGCGGTCACGAAGATCGGCAGGTACGGCACCCCGACGAGATCGAGCAGCCCCGCGGTGAGGATGAGGTCGTCGTCCAGCCGACGGCCCGCCTCGGCGGCGATGGCCGCCTGCACCGGCACGATCAGAACGGCCAGCAGGTGGGCCAGGGTGGTGGCGCCGACGGCCACCGCCGCAGCCCGCCCGATACCGCGCACCGGTCGGACGCGGACGTCGGGATGCAGGACCGGCGCGCCGACCGGGGTTCGGCAGGTCAGGCACTCGTGGGTGCGCGCGTCGTTGTCGGTGTCGCAGGTGGGGCAGAGCATTGCCGGCCGTCCTCGATCGCAGGGTACCGGCAGGCTAAACGATCATGCGGCGGCCGGCGACCCCGTTCCGACGCGGGGATAGCCGGGGGCGTGACGGGTCCACGGAGCCTGCATCTCGAACTGGCCGGCCACGCCGAGCAGCAGGAGTTCCGAGCCGGGCGGGCCGACGAGCTGCACCGCGACCGGCAGACCGTCCGGGCGGCGGCCGACCGGCACCACCAGGGCGGGCAGGCCGGCGATGTTCCACGGCGCGGCGTACGGGGCGTACCGGATGTTGGCCACCATGTTCGCCCGCCAGGAACGGGCCGACCAGCTCGTCGCCTCCGGCGGCACGGTGGCCAGCGCCGGGGTGAGCAGCAGGTCGACCGAGTGGTCCGTGAAGAACCCGATCGAGCGCTCGCGCCAGTCGGCCCGGTCGGCCTCGCGCACGTACCCCCGGCGGTCCGCCCACTCCCCGAACGCGACGTGCCGGCGGCTGCGCCTCTGCAGGCTCCGCCGGTCCAGGCCGGCGGCCCGGACGTCGGCGGCGGCCGCGGCGAACCAGGTCGCGATGCCCTTGAGGCCCAGCGCGGTCGGGTAGACCGGGTCGGCCGGCACGGTGTCGTGCCCGGCGGCGGCGAGCAGCCGGCCGGCGGCGGCGACCGCGTCCCGGTTCGGCGCGTCCGGCGAGACACCGCGCACCGGGGAGCGCAGCGACACGCCGACCCGCAGCCGCGGCGGTGGAACCAGCTTCTCCGGGCGGCGCCCGGCGAGCACCTGGAAGCCGACCGCCGCATCCGCGACCGTCGTGGCGATCATCCCGTGCTCGGCCAGGCCGAACCAGTCGTTCGCACCCAGCTGGTACGGCACCAGGCCCCGGCCCGGCTTGAGCCCGACCAGGCCGCAGCAGGCGGCCGGGATGCGGATCGAGCCGAGACCGTCGTTGCCGTGCGCGATCGGCACCAGCCCGGCGGCCACCGCAGCCGCCGCGCCGCCGGAGGAGCCGCCCGGGGTACGCCCGAGGTCCCAGGGGTTACGGGTGACCGCGGTGTCGTCGTCGGTGATGCCCCACAGACCCAGCTCCGGCATCCGGGTCACCCCGAGGATCACCGCGCCGGCGCCGCGCAGCCGCCGGACCACCTCGTGGTCGGCCTCCGCCACCGCGGTACGCACGGCGGCCGACCCGTTCCACGTGGGCAGCCCGGCGACGGCGGTGTTCTCCTTGACCGCCACCGGCACGCCGGCCAGGGGGAGGTTGGCCAGGTCCTCCTGCTCGTCGACCTTCTCCGCCTCGGTGACCGCCTCGCCGCCCCGGACCGCACGGAACGCGGCCAGCTCGGCGTCGGCGCGGGCGATGTGGTCGAGGTGGTCGGCCACCACCTGCGTGGCGGAGACGTCACCTCGGCGTACGCCCCGGGCGATCTGCTTGGCGGTCGCCCCCACCCAGGTCGGCATGATGTCCTGCACGGCCACCCTCCCCAGCCCGCGGTCAGCCCAGCGCCTGCTCCAGATCGGCGAGCAGGTCGTCGACCGTCTCGATGCCGACAGACAGTCGCACGAGATCGCCGGGAACTTCAAGCGGCGAGCCGGCGGCACTTGCGTGTGTCATCCGGCCCGGGTGCTCGATGAGGGACTCCACGCCGCCGAGCGACTCGGCGAGCACGAAGAGCTTCGCCCGGTTGCAGATCTCCACGGCGTGCTCCTCGCCGCCGGCCGCGCGGAAGGAGATCATGCCGCCGAAGCGGCGCATCTGCTTCGCGGCCACCTCGTGGCCGGGGTGCGCGGGCAGGCCGGGGTAGATGACCTGGCCGACCTTGGCGTGCCCGTCGAGGTACGCGGCGATCCGCTCGGCGTTGTCGCAGTGCCGGTCCATGCGTACGCCGAGGGTCTTGATGCCGCGCAGCGTGAGCCACGCGTCGAACGGGCCGTTGACCGCGCCCATCGCGTTCTGGTGGTAGCGCAGTTCCTCGCCGAGCCCGGCGTCGGCGGCGATCAGCGCGCCGCCGACCACGTCGGAGTGCCCGCCGATGTACTTGGTCGTCGAGTGGACGACGACGTCCGCGCCGAGCGCGATCGGCTGCTGGAGGTACGGCGAGGCAAACGTGTTGTCCACGACCAGCAGCGCGTCGGCGTCGTGCGCCACGGCCGCGAGGGCGGTGATGTCGGCGATTCCGAGCAGCGGGTTGGTGGGGGTCTCCACCCAGACGATCTTCGTGCTTCCCGGCCGGATCGCGGCCCGCACGGCGTCCGCGTCGGAGACCTTGGCCGGGGTGTACGTGAGGCCCCAGCGCTCGGCGACCTTCGCGAAGAGCCGGTAGGTGCCGCCGTACGCGTCGTCGGGGATGACCACGTGGTCGCCCGGCTTGCAGACGGTCCGCAGCAGGGTGTCCTCGGCGGCGAGGCCGCTGGCGAAGGCGAGCCCGACGGGGCCGCCCTCCAGCGCGGCCAGGCACTCCTGCAGCGCGTCGCGGGTCGGGTTGCCGGAGCGGCTGTACTCGTAGCCCTGGCGGGGCGCGCCGACCGCGTCCTGCGCGTACGTGCTGGTCTGGTAGATCGGTGGGATCACCGCGCCGGTGCGGGCCTCGGGGTCCTGGCCGGCGTGGATGGCGAGCGTCTCGAAGCCGTGACTCATTACCGGAACGTTAGTCGTCCACTCCTTCCCAGCCTATGGAACCCACCCCGCGGGTCGGTGGAAGCGGAGTGTCGGACCGGTGGGCGATACTGGCCGGGTGAGTTCGACCGCCCTGCCCTCCCGCCTGATCGGCGCGGCCGACCGCATTCCGGCCTCGCTGGACCTGCTGGCCGGCCCCGATCATGGCCGCGTCGCCCTGCCGGTGCGGCTGGCCTGGTCCGGCCTGACCGAGTTCGACGTGGAAGATCCCCGACAGCGGCTGACGCTGTACCGCACGCTGCTGGACTGCGGCCAACGCGATGACATCATCCGGTACGTCAACGCCGGGCTGCTCCGCAGTGACTGGCCGCGGATCCGACGATTGACCGCCCGACGGCTCGTGACGCTCTGGGAGCGACGACTGCCCGGCCTGGCTGCCTGACCGTGGACGACCTGCATCGGCGGCTGTTGCACATCGGCTTTACCGCTGGCGATGACCTCGACCTGGTGCTCGCCGGCGGTTACGCGTTGTCCGCACATGAGTTGACCAACCGACCCTCCCGGGATGTCGACTTCGCGACCGCGACCAATCTGCCGCTCCCAACAGTGGCGGCTCGACTCGCCGACGCGTACATGGGCGCCGGGTTCACGGCTCGGATCGTGGAGGCCACCCCGCGGATGGCTCGGCTGATCGTGTCGAAGGAGCAGATGACCTGTGAGGTCGATCTTCTGAAGGAGGCCATCGGGCCCCCGGCTCAACTCAGCATCGGTCCTGTCCTCGCCTTCGAGGACGCGGTCGGGCTCAAGGTGAGAGCACTGCACGAACGCGCCGCTCACCGCGACTACATCGACATCCGCGCCGCGAATGACCGTCTCAGCTGGCACGAGCTTGAGTCCTTGGGCGCGCGGCACACGGTCGGATTCTCGCTGGAAGAGTTGGCTGATCGGCTCGGTGGTGTCCGCGAGCTGGACGACGAGACGTTTCTGGCCTACGGGCTCGGCGAGGCCGACATCGAGGCGCTATGCGGGTGGGCGCTCGCCTGGGAGGCGGACATCCGGTTGCGCGTGGCCAACGGGGAGACCGGTCCGACCGGAGTCGCCGACGACGAGTGGGACACGTACCTCGACCCAGCCTGACGAGCGTTCGAGCCGTCCGGCGCCGCCGAAGCGTAAGCGCGGCGTCGCTGGGCGGGGCGGCGCACGCGGGCCTAGCCTGGGGCGATGGCGGGGTGCGTTTTCTGCGGGATCGTGGCGGGCGAGGTACCCGCGTTCCGGGTCATTGACGAGCCGGACGGGGTGGCGTTCCTCGACACCCGGCCGGTGTTCAAGGGCCACGTGCTCGTGGTGCCGCGCACGCACCTGGTGACGCTGGCGGACCTGCCGCCGGAGTCGCTGGCCGACTACTTCGGACTGGTCCAGCGGCTCGCCATCGCGGTCGAGGCCGGCCTGGGCGCCGGCGGCACCTTCGTGGCGATGAACAACAAGGTCTCGCAATCGGTACCGCACCTGCACACCCACGTGGTGCCCCGGACCAAGGGCGACGGCCTGCGCGGCTTCTTCTGGCCCCGTACCCGCTACGCCAACGACGCGGATGCCACCGACTACGCCGACCGCATCCGCGCAGCGCTGAAAGCGGTGGTTTAGTCCGAGATCTTGGAAATTTTCGGCCCCTGGAAGGGCCGTTTCTTTCCAAGATCTTCAGGCGGGGCGCGCGTAGCGGGTGATCCAGAGATCAGGGATGACTTCTTCGTCCCGGATTGCAGTGAAACCGAGAGCCTCGTAGAGGTGGCGGGCCGGGCGATTGGCGCGCCCGGTGGCGACGAGGACACGGCGGGCGCCTGCGTGAGCCAGCACCGCGGTCACCAGGGCACGCCCGACGCCGCGCCGGTGCGCCGTCGGGTCGACGACCAGTCGGTCGATGTCGACCGTGGTCTCGTCCTCGGTCCAGCCGATCGCGCCAGCCAGTCGATGCCCGGCACCGGGACTCACGCTGGAGCCGTCGTCCGGCAGGTCGGCGGCGAACGCGGCGAACCAGCGCAGGGGCGCCGCGCTCAGGTCGGCCAGCGTCTCGTGCAGCGGCGGGATGCGGTCGTCGCCGATCAGGGCAGCCTCGACGGCGTACGCGGCGTGCTGCACCGCGAGCAGCGACCGGGCCAGCGCCTCGTCGGCGTCGGGCCGGATCTCGATGATCGTCGGCTGCCCCCGGTAGGTGGCGTGGGCGGCCGGAGGAGTGGTCACCGGGTGGGCAGCGTGGCGACGAAAGCGCGCCAGGCGGCGGGCGGGAAGGTCAACACCGGGCCGCTTCGGTCCTTGCTGTCCCGCACGGCGACGACGCCGGGCAGGTTGCCGGCGACCTCGACGCAGTCCCCGGAGTTGCCGCTGCTGCGCGTGCTCTTCACCCACACCGCCCCGGTCAGGTCCATACCTGTGCCGCCTCCTCGATCAGCTCGGTGCTCTGCCGGGCGGAAGCGCCTCGGCACGCACCGACTCCCAGGTACGCAGCAGCGATAGTACGTCCGGGCCGTGCGACACCACGTGCCCCTGAAGTTGGTTGTCCAGATACGCCACATCGTCGCCATCCGGTGTGGTGGCGACGACGAACGCGCCGTCCAGACCGGCGATGTGGGGGCGGTCGTGGTGCGGTTTGGCCTGGCCTGAGCGACTTGTCCACTGGAAGTCTTGGGCCAAGTCGAATGGCGACGAGACCGCGGCTGAGTACGCGTGGGGCGGGTAAGGAATACGGGTCTGCCGGCGTTGCAGGCTGCGAAGGGTACGAGAGGAGTCCCCACCGTGTTCCTGCGCCGCATGAAGGCCGAGATGATCACCCCTGAGCAGGCCCTGCCCGGCCGTCTGATCGCGATGCCCGTCGCCGACCGGCACGAGGTGCTGGGCACCCCGCTGAAGGGTCCGTTCCCCGAGGGGGCGCAGGTCGCCGTCTTCGGGATGGGCTGTTTCTGGGGCGCCGAGCGCCTGTTCTGGACCCTGCCGGGCGTGATCACCACCTCCGCGGGCTACGCCGGCGGCTACACGCCGAACCCGACGTACGAGGAGGTCTGCTCGGGCCGTACCGGCCACGCCGAGGTCGTGCAGGTCGTGTACGACCCCTCGAAGATCGCGTACGAGGACCTGCTCAAGGTCTTCTGGGAGAACCACGACCCGACGCAGGGCATGCGCCAGGGCAACGACGTGGGCACCCAGTACCGGTCGGCGATCTACACGACCACCGACGAGCAGCTCGCCGCCGCGCAGGCGTCCCGGGACGCGTTCGCGCCGATCGTGGCGCGCGCCGGCAAGGGTGAGATCACCACGGAGATCGACCGGCTCGGCCACTACTACCTGGCCGAGGACTACCACCAGCAGTACCTGGCCCCGACCAAGAACCCGAACGGCTACTGCAACCACGGCCCCAACGGGCTGAGCTGCCCGGTCGGCATCGCCCGCACCGCCGGCTGACCATCCGGTACGACCAGCGAGCCGGAACTCCCGTACGGGGTCCCGGCTCGCTTCGTCTGGAGATCGACTCCGTGCCGCCGGCATCGCGGCATCCGGGTCCTACCGACACCGCCATGGCAGCGGCGTGGAGTCGATCAAGGGCGGAGCGCGAGTCTCGTCAATGCGGTCATTGTCACAGTGCGTAAGGCCATCTGATCCTCGCAGGGTGACGGCCGGTGACACGAACTGCCACCGCCGACCCCAGCCCGACCATGCTCCGCAACCGGGGCGCGGATCCTAGCAACCCTTTACACGACCGTCATCCTCTCAATAGGCGGATCGCAACATCCTCTGGCAGCATCGTCTGGCATGTGCGGACTTGCGGGTGAGTTCCGCCGTGACGGCTCGCGCGCCGACGTGTCGGCGGTGGAGCGCATGGCGGCCACGATGAGTGACCGGGGGCCGGACGACAGCGGCGTGTGGGCGCAGGGGCCGACGGCCCTGGGGCACCGCCGCCTGAAGATCATCGACCTCTCCGCCGCGAGCGGGCAGCCGCTCGTGGACGCGGCCGCCGGCCTCACCGGCGTCTTCAACGGCTGCGTCTACAACTACCGCGAGCTGCGCGCCGAACTCCAGGCCAAGGGCCACCGGTTCTTCTCGTCCGGTGACAGCGAGGTCGTGCTCAAGGCGTACGCCGAGTGGGGCCTCGACTTCGTCGACCACCTGATCGGCATGTTCGCCGTGGCGATCACCGAGCGGGACAGCGGCCGGCTGGTCCTGGCCCGGGACCGGCTCGGCATCAAGCCCCTCTACCTGGCCGAGTCGCCGGGCGTCGTCCGCTTCGCGAGCACCCTGCCGGCGCTGCTGGCCGGCGGCGGGATCGACACCTCCATCGACCCGGTCGCGCTCGCGCACTACCTGAGCTTCCACAGCATCGTGCCGCCGCCGCGGACCATCCTGCGCGGCGTGGCCAAGCTGCCCCCGGCCACGGTCCGGGTCTACGAGCCGGACGGCCGTACGCACGAGCGGGTCTACTGGGACCCGTCGTTCACCCGGAACGCCGACCACGCCGGCTGGTCCGAGAAGGACTGGCAGGACGCCCTGCTGGAGTCGCTGACCACCGCCGTACGCCGGCGGATGGTCGCCGACGTGCCGGTCGGCGTACTGCTCTCCGGCGGCCTGGACTCCAGCCTGGTGGTGGCCCTGCTCGCCGGTGAGGGCCAGCGTGGACTGTCCACGTTCTCCATCGGCTTCGACGCCGTCGGCGGCCGGGAGGGCGACGAGTTCCGCTACTCCGACCTGGTGGCGAAGACCTTCGACACCGACCACCACCAGATCAAGGTGCCGACCGGTGACCTGGTGCCACCGCTGGAGGCGGCTGTCGCCGCGATGAGCGAGCCGATGGTCAGCCACGACTGCGTCGCGTTCTACCTGCTCAGCCAGGAGGTCGCCCGGCACGTCAAGGTCGTGCAGTCGGGTCAGGGCGCGGACGAGATCCTGGGCGGCTACCACTGGTACCCGCCGCTGGCCCGGGTGGCCCGGGAGGACGCGCTCGACACGTACGCGACGGCGTTCTTCGACCGGGACGCGGCCGGGCTGGCCCGCGTACTCAACTCCGAATGGCTGGCCGACGGCGACCCGGCGCGGGAGTTCGTGGCCGCGCACCTGGCGCGGCGCGGCGCGCAGACCGCGGTCGACGCCGGCCTGCGGATCGACACGCAGGTGATGCTGACCGACGATCCGGTGAAGCGGGTCGACAACATGACCATGGCGCACGGCCTGGAGGCCCGGGTGCCGTTCCTGGACCACGAGTTCGTGGAGCTCGCCGCGAGCTGCCCCCCGGAGCTGAAGCTCGCGCAGGGCGGCAAGGGCGTGCTCAAGGAGATCGGCCGCCGGCTCCTCCCGCACGAGGTGATCGACCGGCCGAAGGGCTACTTCCCCGTCCCGGGCCTCACCCATCTGGAGGGCAAGCTCCTCGACCGGGTACGCGACGCCCTCACCGCACCGGAGGCCCGCCGCCGGGACCTGTACCGGGCCGACTACGTCGACGCCCTGCTCGCCGACCCGAACGCCGAACTGACTCCGTTGAACGGAAACAAGCTGTGGCAACTGGGACTCCTGGAAATGTGGCTCCAGAGCCACGGAATCGACTGACCGTGAGCGACACTCTCGCGACCGGGGTGGCCATCGCGGACCAGGTGCGCGGCCGGAGCCGGCGGTTCGAGCGGGTCGGGCCGGGCGGCGACCCGGTGGCGGCGACCGCCGCGCCGGCCGAGGCCGGTGCCGCCGACGAGCGCGCCGACGGCGTGGTGCTGGACTGCGGCTGGGGCCGGCTGGTGTTCGGCCAGACCTTCAGCGACCAGGCGGCCGTCGCCGACGTGCTGCGCTCGGAGGCGGCCGGGGCCCGGGACATCTGCATCTACCTGCGCGACCCGCACGTGCTGGTCTCCCGCCTGCCGGACGAGCTGTTCATCGACCCGTCGCTGACCTACCGGTTGCCGCTGGACGGCGAGCGGCCCGGCGCACCCGAGATTCCCGGGCTGCGGATCCGGCCGCTGCGCGACGCGGACGACGCCGACGACGTCAACCGGATCTACGCGGCCAACGGCATGGTCACGGCGCCGGTGGACGTGCTGGTGGCCAACGCCGGCAGCGACCGCTTCCTGCACCTGGTCGCCGAGGACGCGACCGGCGAGATCGTCGGCACCATCACCGGCGTCGACCACGTTGCGGTCTTCGACGACCCGGACAACGGCGCCAGCCTGTGGTGCCTGACCGTCGACTTCAACGCGGCGCCGCCCGGCACCGGGCAGGCGCTGATCACCGAGCTGGCGGCCCGGCTGGTCGAGCGGGGTCGGGCGTACGTGGACCTGTCGGTGCTCGCCGAGAACACGGGCGCGATCCGGCTCTACGAGCGGCTCGGCTTCTACCGGACCACCACCCTCTGCGTGAAGCGGAAGAACCCGATCAACGAGCGCCTCTTCCTGCCCGCCATGCCCGAGGGGTACGACCGGCTCAACCCGTACGCGAAGATCGTCGCGGACGAGGCGATGCGCCGCGGCATCCGGGTGGAGGTGACCGACCCGGCCTGGGGCGAGCTGCGGCTGAGCAGCGGCGGCCGGACCGTCCTCACCCGGGAGTCGCTGTCCGAGCTGACCTCGGCGGTGGCGATGAGCCGCTGCGACGACAAGCGCGTCACCCGGCGGATCCTCGCCCAGGCCGGGCTCTCGGTGCCGCGCGGCCGGACCGCCACCGGCGACCAGGCCGACGCGGCGTTCCTCGCCGAGGTGGGCCAGTTGGTCGTCAAGCCGGCCCGGGGTGAGCAGGGCAACGGCATCACCGTCGGGGTCCGGACACCCGAGGCCCTGCGGGCGGCGGTGGAGCTGGCCGCCCGGTTCTGCCCGGAGGTGCTGCTGGAGGAGCTGTGCTCCGGCGAGGACCTGCGGGTCGTCGTGATCGACCACGAGGTGGTGGCCGCGGCGGTACGCCGGCCGGCGTCGATCACGGGCGACGGGGTGCACGACATCGCCGAGCTGATCGAGCGGCAGAGCCGCCGCCGCGCGGCCGCGACCGGCGGTGAGTCCCGCATCCCGCTGGACGACATGACCCGCGAGGTGGTCGCCGAGGCCGGGTACGCGCTCGACGACGTCCTGCCGGAGGGGCAGGTGCTCGCCGTCCGGCGGACCGCCAACCTGCACACCGGCGGCACGATCCACGACGTCACCGCCGAGCTGCACCCGGCGATCGCCGAGGCGTGCGTGACCGCGAGCCGGGCGCTGGACATCCCGGTGACCGGGCTGGACCTGCTGGTGCCCGCGCCGGACCGGCCCGAGCACGTCTTCATCGAGGCCAACGAGCGGCCGGGCCTGGCCAACCACGAGCCGCAGCCGACCGCCGAGCGCTTCGTCGACCTGCTCTTCCCCGGCACCCGGGCCCCTCAACGTCTGTGGTCCCCGGCGGGTGCGGCAAGCTCAGGGGCATGACCGCGAAGCCCGCTCCGCTCCCGCTCGACCTCGACTACCTGCGCCAGGTGCTGGTGGAGCTGCTGGAGATCCCGAGCCCGTCGGGGCGTACCGACCACGTGCAGCAGTACGTGGGCGAGCGGCTGGCCGCGCTCGGGATCCCGTCGACGCTGACCCGGCGCGGCGCGCTCAGCGCCTGCCTGCCCGGTCCCCGGACCACGGGCGCGGACCGGGCGATCGTGGTGCACACGGACACCATCGGCGGCATGGTGAAGCGGCTGAAGGAGAACGGCCGGCTGGAGCTGAAGCCGATCGGTACGCACAGCGCCCGCTTCGCCGAGGGCGCCCACGTCCGGATCTTCACCGACGACCTGGACCGGGTGATCACCGGGCAGGTGCTCCCGCTGAAGGCGAGCGGCCACCGCTACAACGAGGCGGTCGACTCCCAGGGCATCGGCTGGGAACTGGTCGAGGTGCGCGTGGACGAGCCGGTCGAGGACATCGCCGGCCTGCGCGCGCTGGGCATCGACGCCGGCGACTTCGTGGCGCTGCTGCCAAACCCGCAGATCGCCCCGTCCGGGTACGTGAAGTCTCGCCACCTCGACGACAAGGCCGGGGTCGCCGCCGTGCTGACCGCGTTCAAGGCGATGGTCGACGCGGGCGTCACCCCGGCGGTCACCGCCCACCTGCTGATCACGGTGACCGAGGAGATCGGCCACGGCGCCTCGCACGGGCTGGACCCGGACGTGGCGGAGATCGTCTCGGTGGACGCGGCCGTGGTGGCCCCCGGACAGCAGTCCCGGGAGAACGCGGCGACCCTGGCCATGGGCGACGGGGTGGGCCCGTTCGACTACCACCTGACCCGCAACCTGGCGTCGATCGCCGGGGAGCACCACGTCGACCTGGTCCGCGACGTGTTCGACTACTACCGCTCGGACGTGGCGGCCGCCGTCGAGGCGGGCGCGCACGCGCGGGTGGCGCTGCTCGGCTTCGGGGTGGACGCCACCCACGGCCACGAGCGCACCCACCTGGACGGGCTGCGTCACCTGACCCAGCTGCTCTGCCTCTACCTCCAGAGCGACCTGGTCTTCCCCGAGTGGGACGCGGAGCCGGAGGGCGACCTGGCGGACTTCCCGTCGCTGGCCGTTCAGCCCGCCAGCGAGGAGGGCCCGCGCGAGGGCCCCATCGGCATCACCGCCGCCTCCTGACCGCGCCCCTCACCGGACGGGAGGTCGATGGGCAGTCTGCTGATGCGCGCGAGCACCGGCGGGGCGGAGACGACGGCCAGGGCGATCACCAGCACCAGCGCCACCTCCTCGGCCCAGCGCGGGCCGGCGGCCGCGCCGATCGGCCGGCTGAGGATCCAGAGGACGAGCACCGCGGCGGCCCAGGCGACCCAGGCGAGGCCCGTCCGCCGGCCTGCTCCGTAGGTCCGTCGCCGCGGCCCGGCTCCCCCCGCTTCCCTCGTCGCCATGAGCCGATGATGACCGGCGGGCCGCCCCCCGCGCAGCCAGTTCCGCATGTCGAGTACCTGGCCTGACGGTGAACTAGCGCGGACGCATTCCCGGCGGGGCCTGTGATCGAAATCCGTTGCCCGGGCCACCGGGCTCTGGATAGCGTGGCGGTACACGGGAAAGGAGGTGGTCCAGACTTGTATAGCAATCGGACTCGTGAGGTGGCTGTCCGCTAGCCGCTGTCCTCGACAGTAATCCCGTCCGCCCCGCGAGGGGTGGGCACAGGCACCATCGTCGAGACCGTGTGGCAGCGGTGCGGCGAATCCACGACAGCCACCCGACCCCCGGGGTGCCGGCCCAGTCCAGCCGGCCCGCGTCAGCGCGGAAGCCCCGGGGGTCGTTCATCTCCGGCGAAGCCGGAATCGTCAGCTCAGCCGGGAGCTCACCGTGTCGATGCGCGAGCTGGTGGTGCTCGGGACGGCCAGCCAGGCACCGACCCGGGCGCGCAACCACAACGGGTACGTGCTGCGCTGGGACGACGAGGTGATCCTCTTCGACCCGGGCGAGGGCAGCCAGCGGCAGCTCCTGCACAGCACGGTCACCGCCACCGACCTGACCCGGATCTGCGTCACCCACTTCCACGGCGACCACTGCCTCGGGCTGCCCGGCACGATCCAGCGCCTCTCCCTCGACCGGGTGCCCCACCCGGTGGCGGTGCACTTCCCGGCCGGCGGCGCCGAGTACTTCGCCCGGCTGCGGCACGCGTCGAGCTTCTACGAGACCGCCGAGCTGACCGTCGAGCCGATCGACGCCGACGGGCAGCTGATCCCGCTGCGCGGCGGCACGCTGGAGGCGCGCCGGCTGCGGCACCCCATCGAGACGTACGGCTACCGGCTGGTCGAGCCGGACGGGTGCCGGATGCTGCCGGAGAAGCTGTCTGCGTACGGCATCACCGGCCCGGCCGTCGGTGAGCTGCTGCGCGTCGGCCACCTGGACGTGAACGGGCGCCGCGTCACCCGGGACGAGGTGAGCGTCCCCCGGCCGGGGCAGCGGTTCGCCTTCGTGATGGACACCGGCCTCTGCGACGGGGCGTACGCCCTGGCCGAGCACGCCGACCTGCTGGTCATCGAGTCGACGTTCCTGGAGTCGGAGGCCGCGCTCGCCGCCGAGGCCGGCCACCTCACGGCGGCGCAGGCCGCGCGGGTGGCCAGCGAGTCGGGCGTACGCCGGCTCGTGCTCACCCACTTCTCCCAGCGGTACGCGGACCCAGCCCGCTTCGCCGACGAGGCCCGGGCGCACTTCGACGGTGACCTGGTGATCGCCGAGGACCTGATGACCGTGCAGGTGCCGCCACGACGGGTACCCTCGGCCGGGTGACCGTCACGCTCCGTCCCGCCACCGCGGGCGACCTGATGGCGGTCGGGATGCTGCACCAGCGGTCCCGCGTCGCCGCGTACTCGTCGTTCCTGCCGCCCGAATCCCTGACCGCGCCCAGCGGCGAGGAGATGGGGCGGTACTGGACCGAGCGGTGGAGCTGGGAGCGGGACAGCCACCGCATGATGCTCGCCGAGCGGGACGGCACGCTCGCCGGATTCAGTTACGTCGGCCCGGACGACGAGGGCGACCCGGCGACCGGCCTGCTCTACGCGCTCCACCTGGAGCCGGCGGAGCAGGGCCGCGGGGTCGGCCGTGCGCTGATGGTCGACGCGCTGGACGCGATGCGGTCGCAGGGCTGGCGGCAGGCGGCGCTCTGGGTGCTGCGCGGGAACGCGCATGCGCGGCGCTTCTACGAGCGCGGCGGCTGGGCGGCGACCGGGGTCGAACGCGAGGAGTGGATCGGCACCACCCGCACCGCCCAGCTCCGCTACGCGCGCGAGGTGTAAGGAAGGGCCCCTTCTTAACGCCTCCGGTAGAGGAAGGGTCCCCTCTTAACACCTGCGGGCGGCGTTCGCTCTGAGCGGATCCGGGCATGAGCGTCGATCCGGCGGCGTTGCCGGGGGCATGGACACCGATCGCACCACCTCCGGGCCGGCCGAGGAGGCCGCGCTGGACGCGTACTCCCAGGTCGTCACGACGGTGGCGGCCCGCGTGCTGCCGAGCGTGGCGGCGCTGTCGGTGCGGACCGCGCGCGGCGCCGGAGCCGGCTCGGCCGTCGTCATCGGCCCCGACCTGCTGCTGACCAGCGCCCACGTGGTGCAGGGGGCGGGCGACGGGTCGGCGGCGTTCGGCGACGGCACCGAGACCCGCTTCCGCGTGGTGGGAGCGGACCCGCTCTCCGACCTCGCGGTGCTCCGCGTCGAGGAGGCACCCGTGCCGCCGGTCGAGCTGGGTGACGCCGACGGGCTGCGGATCGGCCAGTTGGTGGTGGCCGTCGGCAACCCAATGGGGCTGGCCGGCTCGGTCACCGCCGGCGTGGTCTCCGGGCTCGGCCGGTCGCTGCCGGCGCGCGACGGCCGGGTCACCCGCCTCATCGAGGACGTCATCCAGACCGACGCCGCACTGAACCCGGGCAACTCGGGCGGTGCGCTCGCCGACTCGACCGGCCGGGTGGTCGGGGTGAACACCGCGGTCGCCGGGTACGGGCTCGGGCTGGCCGTACCCATCAACGCCACCACCCGGCAGATCATCGGCGACCTCACCGCCCACGGGCGGGTTCGCCGGGCCTGGCTGGGCGTGGCGAGCGTGCCGGTCCCGCTGCCGCCGGAGATCGTCGCGCGGACCGGCCAGCGGCGCGGCCTGCGGGTGGTGGAGGTGGTGCCCGGCAGCCCCGCCGGGTTGGCCGGGATCTACCTCGGCGACGTGATCCTGTCCGCCGGCGGCCGGCCAGTCAGCGACGGCCAGGGGCTGCAACGGCTCATGCTGGGCGACTCGATCGGCAGCCGCCTCCCGGTAACCGTGCTCCGCAAGGGCGCCCTCGTCGACGTGGTGGCGGTGCCCACCGAGCTGACCCGCTGACGGCCAGCGTTAAAAAGGGCCCCTTGTTCTACGCCAGGCGTTAACAAGGGGCCCTTCCTTACCACTCAGCGGGCGCCGAGGTGGGCAAGCAGGTCCTGGCGGGTGAGCACACCCTTGGGCTTGCCGTCGACCAGCACGAGGGCGGCGTCGGACTTCGCCAGCAGGGCCACCGCCTCGCTGACCGGCTGGCCGCCGCCGACCATCGGCAGCGGCTCGGCCATGTGCCGCTCGATGGTGTCGTGCAGGTGGGCCTGCCCGGTGAACAGCGCGTCGAGCAGGTCCTTCTCCGCGATCGAACCGGCCACCTCGCCGGTCACCACCGGCGGCTCGGCCTTCAGCACCGGCAGCTGGGAGACGCCGTACTCGCGCATGTAGTCGATCGCGTCGCGGACCGTCTCGGTCGGGTGGACGTGCACCAGCTCGGGCAGAGCGCCCGGCTTGGCGGCGAGCGCGTCGGCCACGGTCGGCTCCGACCCGGAGTTGTCCAGGAAGCCGTACCGGGCCATCCAGGTGTCGTTGAAGATCTTCGACAGGTAGCCCCGGCCGCCGTCCGGGAGCAGCACCACGACCACGTCGTCCGGGCCGGCCTTGCGGGCCACCTCCAGCGCCGCGACGACCGCCATGCCGCAGGAGCCGCCGACCAGCAGCCCCTCCTCGCGGGCCAGGCGGCGGGTCATCTCGAACGACGCCTTGTCGGAGACCTCGATGATCTCGTCGGCGACGCCCCGGTCGTACGTCTCCGGCCAGAAGTCCTCGCCGACACCCTCGACCAGGTACGGCCGGCCGGTGCCGCCGGAGTAGACCGAGCCCTCCGGGTCCGCGCCGACGATCCGCACGCGACCCTCGGACGCCTCCTTCAGGTAGCGGCCGATGCCGGAGATCGTGCCGCCGGTGCCGACGCCCGCGACGAAGTGGGTGATCCCGCCCTCGGTCTGCTTCCACAGCTCCGGGCCGGTGGTCTCGTAGTGCGAGCGGGGGTTCGCCGGGTTCGCGTACTGGTTGGGCTTCCAGGCACCGGGGATCTCCCGGGCCAGCCGATCGGACACGTTGTAGTACGAGCGCGGGTCCTCCGGGGCGACAGCGGTCGGGCAGACCACGACCTCGGCCCCGTACGCCCGCAGCACGTCCTGCTTGTCCTGGCTGACCTTGTCCGGGCAGACGAACACGCACCGGTAGCCCTTGAGCTGGGCCACCAGCGCCAGCCCGACCCCCGTGTTGCCGCTGGTCGGCTCGACGATCGTGCCGCCCGGCTTGAGGATGCCCGCCTTCTCGGCGTCCTCGACCATGCGCAGGGCGATCCGGTCCTTGACCGACCCACCGGGGTTCAGGTACTCCACCTTCGCCAGGACGGTCGCCTGGATGCCCTCGGTGACGTTGCGCAGCCGTACCAGCGGGGTGTTGCCGATCAACTCGACGACGTTGTCGTAGTACTGCACCTGGTTGTGCCCTTCTCCTCCGGCGCCGCCGGGTGGGCGGCCGGGCAGACGAATACTCGCGCCCAGCCTACGTGCCGTCAGGCGACCACCTCGCCCGGGACGACGGACGTGCGGCGCTTCTCCCACTCCAGGAAGCGCTCGGTCTCCGCGAGGACGCTGCCGGCCAGCCAGGTGACCATGACCGCGTCGTCGGCCAGGCCGAAGATCGCCAACGGGATCTCCGGCAGCAGGTCGACCGGCGAGACGATGTACGCCGTGGCCGCCGTCATCAGGGCCAGCCGCAGGCCGCCGTCGTACTCCCCCCGGGCCGTCGCCCGGACCATCCGGGGCAGCGCCGCCAGCCGCGCCCCGAGTGACGGCCCGCCCCGGGCCCCGGCCATGAGCGCGCGGGCCAGTGCGGTGAACGCCGCGCGCCGTTGCAGTGTCTTCCCCATCTCGTCGCTCCCTCCCGTACGTCAGGGTGCCGTCCCGGCGCAACCGCACCGGGGGACGTGGGAACAGGTACCCGGACGCGTCGATTTCCAGGCACCGGCGTGCCGTCACGCCGACAGCGGCGTGTCGTGGGGTCGCGATAATGTCGGTACATGGGGGTCGCTGGTTCCGTCGTTCCGGCCGGTCCGCGCTGGCGGCAGGTCCGGCGCATCGCCCGGCTGGCCGCGCTCGGCACGGGCGCGACCGCGGCGGCCGCCGTCGCCACCGGCGGGGTGCTGATCGGCCAGGCCCGCCAGGCCCGCCGCACCATCCCGATGGCGGAGGCCCCGCCGCCGCGCTGCGACGGGGTGTACGGCGCCAAGCTGCCCGGCCCCGCGATCACGATGGTCATCCTCGGCGACTCCTCCGCCGCCGGGTACGGCGTGCACCGCCGCCGCGAGACGCCGGGCTCGCTGCTCGCCACCGGCCTGTCGCGGCGGCTGCAACGGCCGGTCCGGTTGCACCGGTTCGCGGTGGTCGGCGCCCTCTCCGCGGTGCTGCGGCACCAGGTCGAGGCCGCGCTGGAGTGCCGCCCCGACATCGCCGTGATCCTGGTCGGCGGCAACGACGTCACCAACCGCACCCCGCCCGCGCTCGCCGTGCGCTACCTGGTCGAGGCGGTGACCGCGCTGCGCGCCGCCGGCTGCGAGGTGGTCGTCGGCACCTGCCCGGACCTGGGCGCGATCCGCCCCATCCAGCCGCCGCTGCGCTGGCTGGCCCGCCGGTGGAGCCGGCAGCTCGCCGCCGCCCAGACGGTGGCCGTGGTCGAGGCGGGCGGCTGGACCGTCTCCCTCGGTGACCTGCTCGGCCCCCGGTTCGCCGCCGAGCCGGGCCGGATGTTCGCCTGGGACCGGTTCCACCCGTCCGCCGAGGGGTACGCCGTGGCCGCCGCCGCGCTGCTGCCGACCATCCTCTCCGCGTTGGGCGCGGGTCAGGAACGCAGGGCTGCGCCGACCCGGGGTGAGGGCGTACGGTCGCTGCCGGAGGCCGCCCAGGAGGCGGCGCGGCACGCGGGGACCGAGGTCAGCGGCACCCAGGTGCGGGGTCGCGACCGCGGCCCGGCCGGTCGGTGGGCACAGCTTCGCCGGCGGGCCTTCTTCGGTGTCGGCGCCGTGCCGCAACCCGGTCCGGCCGCGGACTCACCAGCAGTGGAGGGACTGGCATGACCGAGCGAATCGTCGACCCGAGGCCGGTGTCGTCGTGACCGGCCACCTCGTCCCCTCGGGCCTCGCCGGCCGGCTGGGTCGGGCGGCGGCGCTCTCGCTGGCCGCGGGGGCGGTGGGCGGCGCGGCCGTCCTGGCCGGTCAGGCCTTCGCCGCGCGGCACCGGCGGTACGCCCAGCCCGAGCTGGGCCTGGCCCTGCGGGCCACGATCGGGCGGGCCGGCGCGCCACCGCTGCGGCTGGTGCTGCTCGGTGACTCGTCGGCGCTCGGCGTCGGCGTCGACCGGCTCGAGGAGACCATCGGCGGCCAGCTCGCCCACCTGCTCGCCGAGGGCCCCACCGGGCGGCTGGTGCACCTGTCCAGCGTGGGCGTCTCCGGTTCCCGCTCGACGGACCTCGCCACGCAGGTCGCCCGGGCCCTGCTCGGCGAACGCCCCGACGTGGCGGTGATCCTCATCGGCGCCAACGACGCGACCACGATGCGCCGGCCGGCCGACGCCGCCGCGTACCTCGGGGCGGCCGTGCACCGGCTCCGCGAGGCCCGCGTGGAGGTCGTGGTGGGCACCTGCCCCGACCTCGGTGCGGTCCGCGCGATCGCGCCGCCGCTGCGGCACCTGGTCGGCTGGTCCGGCCGGCGGGTCGCCCGGGCGCAGACGGTCGCGGTGCTGGACGCCGGCGGCACGGTGGTCGATCTGGCGACCGAGACCGGCCCGGTCTTCCGGGCCGACGCCGGCACCCTCTGCCACGACGGGTTCCACCCGTCCGCGGACGGCTACCGGGTGTGGGCCCACGCCCTGCTCCCGGCGGTCGCGGCCGCCGCCGCGGTCGCGACCCGCCACTGACCCTGCTGCGGGCCCTGAGGCCCGGACGGCGGCACCGGGAGTCGCTCGGGGTGACATTTCCCGCCGCCGGCACGGCTTCCGCACGATGTTACTGACGGGTTAACGTTGGCTCATGCCGACTGAGTCGTCTCGCGACGCCGTCATCGTCGCCACCGCCCGCTCCCCCATCGGCCGGGCACACAAGGGGTCCCTGCGCGACGTCCGCCCGGACGACCTCGCCGCGACCATCGTGCAGGCCGCCCTCGACAAGATCCCCCAGCTCGACCCGACCGAGATCGACGACCTCTACCTGGGGTGCGGTCTGCCCGGCGGTGAGCAGGGCTTCAACATGGCCCGCGTGGTCGCCACCCTGATGGGGTTGGACGGCCTGCCCGGCGCCACCCTGACCCGCTACTGCGCGTCGTCGCTCCAGACGACCCGGATGGCGATGCACGCCATCCGGGCCGGCGAGGGGGACGTCTTCATCTCCGCCGGTGTCGAAACCGTCTCCCGGTACGCCCGGGGCAACTCCGACGGCCTGCCTCCGGAGGCGCAGGCGCTGGTCGGCGGCGGCTGGGAGAACCCGCGCTTCGCTGCCGCCCAGGAGCGCTCGACGGCCCGCGCGCAGGGCGGCGCCGAGGTGTGGACCGACCCGCGTGAGTCCGGTGAGCTGCCGGACGTCTACCTGACCATGGGGCAGACCGCGGAGAACCTGGCCCAGGTGTACGACGTGACCCGCGCCGACATGGACGAGTTCGGCGTACGCAGCCAGAACCTCGCCGAGAAGGCGATCGCCGACGGCTTCTGGGCCCGCGAGATCACCCCGGTCACCACGCCGGACGGCACCGTGGTCAGCACCGACGACGGCCCCCGCCCGGGTGTCACCCTGGAGGCCGTCTCCGGCCTGAAGCCGGTCTTCCGGCCCGACGGCCGGATCACCGCCGGCAACTGCTGCCCACTGAACGACGGCGCGGCCGCCGTGGTGATCATGAGCGCCCAGCGGGCGAAGGACCTCGGGATCACCCCGCTGGCCCGGATCGTGTCCACCGGCGTCACCGCCCTCTCCCCCGAGATCATGGGCCTGGGCCCGGTCGAGGCGTCGAAGCAGGCCCTCAAGCGGGCCGGCATGACCATCGACGACGTCGACCTGGTCGAGATCAACGAGGCGTTCGCCGCGCAGGTGATCCCCTCGTACCGGCAGCTGGGCATCCCGGTGGAGAAGCTGAACGTGATGGGCGGCGCGATCGCCGTCGGCCACCCGTTCGGCATGACCGGCGCCCGGATCGCCGGCACGCTGCTCAACGCGTTGGAGTGGCACGACAAGACCATCGGTCTGGAGACCATGTGCGTCGGGGGCGGCCAGGGCATGGCCATGGTCCTCGAGCGCCTGAGCTGACCGACCCGCGTCCGGCCCGCCGACCCACCCCGGGTCGGCGGGCCGTCGCGTCTTCAGAGAATGTCTTGCCCGGCTCGGGTCAGAGCGCGGTACGGGTCGCCGCCACCTCGTCGGCGGCCCGGGTCAGCGTCTCGGCGGAGGGGCGGGCGGCGACGAGATCCGCGGCGACCACACGGAGCTGGTCCGGCAGGACCAGGTCGTTGGCGAGGCGGGGGACGGTGCGCCGGGGCTCGCCCTCGGCGTCCGCGGCGAGGTTCGCGATCTCCTGCACCAGCCGGTGCACCAGATCCGCCCGGGACACGTTGCCGGCGGTGGCGACGGCAGCCCACCGCGGCTGCTGCCAGTGCCCGACCTGCCGCACGAACAGGTCAACGCCCCGCGTCAACTGCTCCCCCGGATCACTCACCCGGCGGAGTCTACGCCCTCACCCGTTCCGCGATCTTGCAGTTCCGGCCCCTGTTTCGTCCGACCTGCACTGCTTTGTCGGGGCAGAAAGTGCAAGATCGCGGGGAGGTGGGGCTGCAACGGCGACGCCCGGCCTCGCGGAGCGGGGCCGGGCGTCGCCGTTGTAGCGAACGGGCGGTCAGTCGTCGCCCTGGAAGTAGCTGAGCAGGCGCAGGATCTCGATGTAGAGCCAGACCAGGCTCACCAGGATGCCGAACGCGGCGACCCAGGAGTAGCGCTGCGGCAGGCCCATCCGGACGCCGTCCTCGACCTCCTTGAAGCTCAGCACGAAGCTGAGCGCGGCGACGACGATGCAGACCAGGCTGAAGCCGATCGCCAGCGGACTGCCGTCACGCAGGCCGGTGTTGATGCCGAAGAGCGCCAGCACCAGGTTGATCAGCATGACGGCGAAGAGGCCCGCCATGACCGCGATCATGCCCTTGACGAACGCCGGCGTCGCCCGGATGACCTTCGCCTTGTAGAGCATGGCCATCACGAAGAAGACACCGAAGGTGGCGGTGACCGCCTGGAGCACGATGCCGTCGTAGAGCGACTCGAAGTACTTGCTCACCATGCCGACGAAGACGCCCTCGACGACGCCGTACGCGACGACCAGCGCCGGGTTGGCCATCCGCGAGAACGAGATGACGAGACCGAGCGCCAGGCCGACCACGGCGGCGCCGATCCACGCGACGCCGAGCAGCGCGTCGGGCACCAGCACCCACGCGGCCGCGGCGGACGCGGCGAGGATGCCGAGCAGGGTGACGGTCTTCACCACCACGTCGTCGATGGACATGGTGTTGACGGTGGGCGGCGCGGCCGGGTAGCCGGCCTCCGTCGGGTACTGCTGGGGGTAGCCGGGCTGTCCGTACGGCCCGGTCGGGGCGTACCCGGCGGCGCGCTCGCGCTCGGCCGCCTGGCCGAGCCGGGCGAGCACCGGGTTCGAGGTCTTCACTGTCTGGCCTCCCTCAGGGGGTCGTTGCACGTCAACGTGCAGACTCAAGGATAGACGTCCGGACCAATCCGCGGAGATCACAAAGCTGAGCGATGGCTGAAAGTGCCCGGGGCGGGGGTCGAACCCGCACGCCTTGCGGCAGCCGCTTTTAAGGCGGCCGTGTCTGCCGTTCCACCACCCGGGCCGGTGACACCGGCGCGTCGACGAACGGACCTGGGCGCTGCGTGTGCCGCCGACCCGTTCGACACGCCTGGTGCAGTGTCACCGTAGCGGGTCCTCGGCGACCCGGCGTACCCCGATGCCCGGCCGGCACTAGGGTCGAGGCCGTGAGCAGCGCAGCCCCTCCGGCCCCCGACGCCGCCGCCGACCAGGCTGTCCGCCCCGCCAACAGGCTCTCGCTCCGGCACTGGCCGGCCCGATTGCCGGCCGCGCTCGCCCGCCGCCGCGTGGACCTCGCCGTCACGCTGTCCTTCGTGGCGCTGGCCGGCTGGCTCACCCAGGGCCTCTGGCCCGACCCCGGGGCGCGCGTCCTGTCGCTCAACCCCGAGGACCAGGCCCTCTACGAGTGGTTCCTCGCCGTCGACTCGCGGGCGCTGCTCGGCGACTTCGGTCTGCTCACCGACCGGTTGAACGCCCCCGACGGGGTGAACATGATGACCAACACGACGGTGATCGCCCTCGGGGTGCTGCTGTCCCCGGTCACCCTCCTGCTCGGCGCGCCAGTCACGTTCGCTCTGCTGGCCGCGGCGAACCTCGCGGGCACGGCGACCGCCTGGTACCTGCTCTACACCCGTACGCTGCGGGCCCGGCCGGCTGCCGCCGCGGTGGGCGCCGCCCTCTGCGGGTTCGGCCCGGGCATCATGTCCCAGGCCAACAGCCACCTGCACATGACGGCGCAGTGGCTGGTCCCGGTGATCGTCTGGCTGGTGGTCCGCCTGCTCCGTGCCGTCGACCCGGGGCCTGCCCGGTACCCGGCCGCCACCGACCCGGCCGCCACGGGTCCGGCCGCCCCGGACGCCGCGGGCCCGTCCGTCGCCGGGCCGGACCGGCGGCGCGTCGTCACGTCCGCGGTGGGTCTCGCGGCGGTGGTCAGCGTGCAGGTCTTCATCGGCGAGGAGGTGCTCTTCCTCACCGCGCTCACGCTCCTGGTGATGGCCGTCACGTACGCGGTGACGGACCGCGAACTCGCCCGACGCGCGCTGTCCGGCTTCGCCGGCGGGATGATGCTCGCCACCGGGATCGCCCTGCTCGTGCTGGCGTGGCCGCTGTGGTTCCAGTTCGCCGGGCCGCAGGGCGTCGCCGACGGGATGTTCAGCCCCCACTACTTCTCGGCGGACCTGCGCAGCTGGTGGGCCGTGTCGCCGCTGTCGCTCCTCGGCACCGACTCCTCCGCTCGGCTGACCACCGGGCCGGCGGAGTACAACACGTTCCTCGGCTGGCCGTTGCTGCTGGTCGCCGCCGCCTGCGCGCTCTGGCTCGGCCGCCGCCCGC
Organism: Micromonospora sp. H33; assembly: GCF_052068455.1. NCBI lineage: Bacteria > Bacillati > Actinomycetota > Actinomycetes > Micromonosporales > Micromonosporaceae > Micromonospora > Micromonospora sp. H33. Next base: position 104,117 of record NZ_JBQHDE010000001.1, read on the forward strand.
TCGTGGTGACGTGTGTGGTCGCCACCCTCGTGATGGGGTCGCTGTCGCTCGGCCCGCAGGTGGTGGTCGACGGGAACCGCAGCGCCCTTCCCGGGCCGTACGCCCTGCTCGCCGGCCTGCCGGTGGTGGACGGCGCGCTGCCGATGCGGTTCGCGCTCCCGGCGCTGCCGCTGATCGCCACGGTGCTGGTGCTGGCGGTCGACCGCGCCCTGCGCAGCGGTGGCCGGGCCCGGGCGTGGGTGCCCGCGGCGGTCGGGGTGGCGCTGCTGCCGCTGTTCCCGCTCCCGCTGCCGACCGCCGCCCGGCCGGCCGTGCCCGAGTTCATCACGGCCGGTCACTGGCGGCAGTGCGTACCGTCCGGCGGCGTCCTGGTGCCGGTGCCGCTCGCCACGCCCCGCGAGCCGTGGCCGATGCGCTGGGCCACCGCCGCCGACGCCGAGTTCGGCATGCCCGAGGGGTTCTTCATCGGGCCGTACGGCCGGAACGGCTCGGCGGCGATGGGCGCCGCCCGGCGGCCCACCGCCGTCCTGCTGGACCAGGTGTGGAAGCGCGGCCTCCAGCCCGTCGTCGAAGAGGAGCAGCGGCGACAGGCCGCCCGGGACGCGGACTTCTGGGGTGCCTCGTGCGTGGTGCTGACCGTCGACACGCGGCACGCGGACGGCCTGCGCGGGACGCTGGAGCGGCTCTACGGACCGTCGACCCGGATCGCCGACGCCTGGATCTGGCGCGTCTGACCCCGCCCGGAAACGTTAAGAAGGGCCCCTTCCTCTACCGCAGGCGATAAGAAGGGGCCCTTCCTTACCACTCAGCGGGTGCCGGCACCGACCGGCTGGGAGGCCTCCGCGAACTCCTCGCGCGGGTCGTGCAGCTGGCCGAGGGCGACCACCTCACGCTTGAGGAAGAACGCCAGGGACCAGTCGACCACGACCCGGACCTTGCGGTTGAACGACGGGATCCGGCTCATGTGGTACGTCCGGTGCATGAACCAGGCGGGCCAGCCCTTCATCTTGACGCCGTACACCTGGGCGACGCCCTTGTGCAGGCCGAGGCTCGCCACGCTGCCGGCGTGCTTGTGCTTGTAGTTGACCGGCTCCCGCTCGCGGATGACGTTGACGATGTTGTCGGCCATCCGGGCCGCCTGGCGCACCGCGTGCTGGGCGCTCGGCGAGCAGTAGTTGCCCGGCTCCTTCGTCAGGTCCGGCACGGCCGCGCAGTCGCCGGCGCTCCACGCGCCCTCCACGACCCGGTCGCCGTCGACGACCTGGAGGGTCGGCAGGCAGGTGATCCGGCGCCGCTCGTCGCGCGGGAAGTCGGTGGCGTCCAGCATCGGCGAGGGCTTCACGCCGGCCGTCCAGACGATCGTGTCGGAACGGAAGGTGTCGCCGTCGGAGAGCTTCACCACCCCGTCGACGCAGGACTCCAGGCGGGTGTCCAGCCGGATGTCCATGTTCCGCTTGAGCAACTGCTGCACCGTGTAGGCGCCCATGTCCCGGTCGACCTCGGGCAGCACCCGCTGGGTCGCCTCGACCAGCACCCAGCGCATGTCGTCCGGCTTCAGCTCCGGGTAGTAGCGCAGGGCGTCCCGGGCCATGTCCTCCATCTCGGCGAGCGCCTCGATGCCCGCGTACCCGCCGCCGACGAAGGTGAAGGTCAAGGCGCTACGACGGACCTCCGGGTCCGGGGTGGCGGCGGCGACGTCCAGCCGGTCCAGCACGTGGTTGCGCAGGTAGATGGCCTCACCGATGGTCTTGAAGCCGATGCCGTGCTCGTGCAGGCCGGGGATCGGCAGCGTCCGGGAGACCGAGCCCGGGGCGACCACGATGTGGTCGTACCGGATCTCGCGGGTCGGGCCGGCGATCGGCTGCACCACCGCGGTCTTGCTGGCGTGGTCGATCCGGGTCACCGCACCGGCCAGGACCTTGCACTTGCGCAACTCCCGCCGCAGCGGCACCACGGAGTGCCGGGGCGAGATGTTGCCGGCCGCCGCCTCCGGCAGGAAGGGCTGGTACGTCATGTGGGGCTGGGGGTCCACCACGACGACCTCAGCCTCACGGGAGCTGAGCTTCTTCGACAGGCGCAGCGCCGCGTACAGGCCGACGTGTCCGGCACCTACCACAAGGATCCGCTTCGGATTCACGTCATCTATCTTTCCCCGGCCGGCTCCGCTAATCCCGCGCGCGGCCCTTCGTTGTGACCGAGCACAACCCCTGTGACCTGCGTAACCCTGTTCTCGCCGGTCAGGGGCGGCGCAGCAGCCACCCCAGCAACGCCGTCACCGCCGCCGCGACCGCGAGGCCGGCAACCGTCGCGGCCTGGAGACCGCTCTCCCCACCCGTCCCGGCCAACTCCACCAGGAGCACACCCAGCACCGCGGCACCGAGGACCACCGCGCCGGCCCGCAGCAGCCAGCGGACGACCAGGTCCGGGTCCACCACCGCGTCGTACGGCAGCACCGCGGCGAGCGCACACAGGGTGTGCGTGAGGTAGAGGAGCGCCGCCACGGCGAGCAGCCGCCACAGGGCGATCGGGCGGCCGTACCCGTCGGTGGCGACCAGCCAGCCCGCCACCGTGACCAGCGCCGCGAGGGTCGGCCAGACGCGGCGCGGCGAGAGCGCCGGCAGCAGCGCCACCAGCAGCAGCGCCGCCAGCGGACGCCCGAGCAGCACCTCCGACGGGTACGCGAGCACCAGCCCGAGCAGGGCACTGAGGAAGATTCCGGCACGTACCAGCAGCGGCACCGGGCCGACCCGGGCCACGGCGGTCCGCGCCCCGCGGATCCGCCCGACGACGGTGTCGATCATCTGTGCCCGCCTTCGTTCGTGACTGCGGGACTCCGCTGCGCTGCGTTCATCGCGCTCACCGGGCCCCCGCCCTCGGGGCCGTGGCCAGCCGGGCCACGTCCCGCAGCACCTGGTCGAGGCTGCCCGCCCCGGCCCACCGCACCACCGGCACGCCGTGCTCGCGCAACTGCTCGATCATCGTGTCCCGGTCCAGCCGCCACAGCCGGTACGCCACCTCGGCCCAGCCCCGCCCCTTCGGGGGCGGCAGGTCGGCCGGCAGGGTGTCCACCGCCACCACGAACCGGCCGGAGCGGGCGAGCCGGGCGAGCATCTGCGCGGACCGCTCGTCCAGCAGCGGGGTGAGGACGACCGCCAGCGCGTCCGGCGAGATCATCTGGGTGCCGAACGCGAACTCGGACGGCTCGTGCGGGGAGTTCCCGGCCTGGACGTCCAGCAGCCACTCCAGCACGGTCAGGTAGTGGCGCCGGCCGGTGCCGGGGCGCAGCCGCCGCGCGGCGGGGCCGTACTCCTGGAGGGCCACCCGGTCCCCGCGGTGCAGGTAGTGCTCGGCGATCGCCGCGGCGGCCCGGACGGTGGTGTCCAGGACCGACGCCGCGCCGGTGACCCCGCCGGACGCGCCCGCCTCGGCGAGCACGTCCAGCAGCACCACCACCTCGGCGTCCCGGTCGGAGAGGGTCGCCGCCACGTGCAGTTGCCGGGTCCGCAGGGAGACCCGCCAGTCGATCCGGCGCAGCCGGTCACCGGGAGCGAAGACCCGGACACCGGCCAGCTCGCCGCCCTCACCGGGCCGGCGGGAGTGGTGCGCGCCGACCAGCCCGGCGGCCCGGGGCATCGCCTCGACCGCGTCGAAGGGCTCGGTGACCGGGTAGACCCGGACCCGGGCCGGTTCGACGATCACCGCCCGGGAGACCAGCAGGCCCTGCGCGGCCGCCACCCGGGCACCGGCCGGGCCGAGCGGGTGCCGGCCCCACCGCCGGGCCGTGCCGGTCAGCTCCAGGTCGACCGCCGCGTCGGACGGCACCGCGGTCGCGAACGGGCGCTCCACCACCGAGGGGACGCGCTCCGAGGCGATGGCGGTGGTGGCGCCGGCGAGGGTGGCCCGCTCGATCCGCAGCCAGGGCGACACCCGGGTCCGCAGGACCGCCACGTCGTACCCGACGAGGTCCGGGTTGCCGACGCTGACCGTGCCGCTCAGCTCGCGGCCCTCGGCCAGGTCACCGTCGTCGGCGGTGATCCACACCTGCGGCGCCGTGCCGGGCCGGCGACGCAGTGCGTACGCGGTGCCGAGCGCGATCGGCGCGGCCAGCACGATCAGGTCGACCCGGCCCAGCAGGACGCCGGCGATCAGCAGCAGCCCGGTGAGCAGCACGGCCCGGCCCAGCGCCGGGGTCGGCGCCCAGCCGGACTCCGGCTCGGCCGGCGGCGGCGCGGGTTCCGGCTCGGCCGCCGTGTACGGGGGCGGGGCGGGCACGGTCATCCGAGCCCGGGCCGGCCGGCGGCGTAGCTCGGCAGGGCTCCGCTGGCGGGGGCCGGCGTTGCGGCCAGCACCTCACCGACCACGAAGGACGGGTCGACTCGGCGCAGCCACATCTCCGGGCGCAGGGTGATGCGGTGCGCGAGCGCCGGCACCGCCACGTCCTTGACGTCCTCCGGCACGACGTAGTCCCGACCCGCCATCACCGCACGGACCCGGGCCAGCAGGAGCAGCGCCAGCGAGCCGCGCGGGGAGGCGCCGACCAGCACCGACGGGTGCTCCCGGGTGGCCGCGGTCAGGGCCACGATGTACCGGCCGACCGAATCCTCCACCACCACGTCCTCCAGCGCGGCCTGCATGGCGCGCAGGGTCGCCGAGTCGACGACCGGCTTGATCTCGGCCTCCTCGCGGCGGCGGGCCATCCGGCGACGCAGCACCTCCCACTCCTCCCCGTGGTCGGGGTAGCCGAAGGAGACCCGGAGCAGGAAGCGGTCCAGCTGCGCCTCCGGCAGCGGGTACGTGCCCTCGTACTCGACCGGGTTGGCCGTGGCGAGCACGTGGAAGGGCTCGTCCAGCCGGTACGTGACGCCCTCCACGGAGACCTGCTTCTCCTGCATGGCCTCCAGCAGCGCCGACTGCGTCTTCGGCGGGGTGCGGTTGATCTCGTCGGCGAGGAGCAGGTTGGTGAAGACCGGGCCGGCCCGGAACGCGAAGTCGCCGGTGCGCTGGTCGTACAGGAAGGAGCCGGTCACGTCGGCGGGCAGCAGGTCGGGGGTGAACTGGAGGCGGCGGAAGTCCAGCCCGAGCGCCTGCGCGAAGGTGCGGGCGGTCAGCGTCTTGCCCAGGCCGGGCAGGTCCTCCAGGAGCACGTGGCCGCCGGCGAGGATGCCGGCAAGCACCAGCTCCAGCGACTCCCGCTTGCCGACCACGACCTCGCCGACCGCGTCCAGCACCGCCCGGGCGAGGTGACCGACCTCGGTGGGGGGCATGGTCCGGGACACGTCGTTCATATCTTCTCCAGTTCGGCGACGATCGCCGCGAGGTCACGCGGCGACGGGGGGCGGCGGGACGGCGCGGCGAGAAACGTCCACAGCGGGTCACCCAGCAGGGCCCGGGCCCGGGCGGGATCGGAGTCGCGGGTCAGGCCGTGGCGCTGGCGCAGGCGCTCGTCGGCCAGCTCCCCGAGGCGGGGCAGGATCCGCTCGGCGAACCGCTCGCGGTTGCCCGACGCCCAGTCCAGCGGCCGTTCCCACCCGTTGATCGCGGTGCGCAGTGCGTCCCCGGTGGAGATCACCGTGCCGTCGTCCATCTCGACCCGACGAGCGGCGGCCCGCGGCTGAGGCGGCGGCGCCAGGGACGCGACGATCCGGCGTACCGCGAACAGGGCGACCACTCCGGCCACGAGGACCAGCAACGACACCCGCAGACCCACGGCCCGGAGACCAGCGACCAGAACGACCACGACGGCGGCCACCGCGACGAGGGTCCGCAGCACCTGCCCGACCCGGCCACCGGAGCGCGGCCGGCGGGGCGGCCGGTCCTCCTCGGCGCTGAGCAGGTCGTCGATGCTCGTGCTGCTCATGCCGGCACTCCGCTTCGCTCCGTGCCGCCATGAGGCACCATCGCGCTGCGTTGATGATTCGCTCGCTGACGCTCGCTCATGTCGCCACCCCCGCCACGGCGGTCAGTTCGCCCCGCAACCGGCGCAGCGCGGCCCGGGCCTGGTCGCGGGTGCTCTCGTCCACGGGCCGGGTCGCGTACCGGGCCTCCCGGAAGACGTGCGCGAACTCGGCCAGCACGTCGGCGCTGGCGATGGCCGGGACGCCCGCAGCCGGGTCGCCGCGCAGCAGTCGGGTGACCAGGTCGGTGGGGGTGTCCCCGGCGAGCCGGGACACGCCGGCTCCGGCGGCGGCCTCCTCGAGGCGTACCCAGCAGGCGATGACCGCCGTACGCGGGTCGGTGTCGGCGTCGTCCAGGTCCACCAGGCCGGCGTCGAGAGCCGCCACCACCTCCCGGGCGGTGCCCTCCGCCGTGCGTCGGGGGCGATGCGCGGGCAGCCGCCGGGTGGCCCGGCGGACCGCGCCGCGGACCAGCGTCACGGCGAGGTAGCCGAACGCGGCGAGCAGCGCCAGACCGAGCAGTACCAGCGCCGTCGTGGCGATCCACGACGGGATGCGCGTGCGGGTGTCGTCCGCCGACTCGCGAGGATCGACCGGGATCGAGGGCGCCGGCTCGGCGGTCGGGTACTCCGGAACGAACGGCACGTTCTCCGCCACCGGCGGGACGCGGCTCGCGCCGAGCGACGAGTGCGCGGCCGCGATCGCGGCGACGGCGAGCAGGACGGCGACCGCGGCGACCGGCCACCACCTGCGCAGCACGCTGAGGTCCATTCCGGCCTACCCCGCCGCCGTGGGGGCGTACGGTGGGGGCCGGCGCGTACCGTCCGTCATCGCCACCGTCCGCAGCCTCTACTCCACCCCGGCCAGCCGCTTCGCCCGGGTGAACACCTCGTCCAGCATCCCTGGTGTCAGCCGCCCCGTGAAGGTGTTCTGCTGGCTGACGTGGTAGCAGCCGAGCACCTCCGGTACGGCCGTTCCGGACCAGTGTGCCCCATGCGCGAACCCCGGTCGCGGGCTGGGCGGGCGCACCCCGTACACCTGACGCAGCGTCGGCCACCACGCGGCCCAGGCGAAGGCACCCAGCGTGACCACGACGCGCAGGGTCGGCCGGATCAGCGCGACCTCCCGGTGCAGCCACGGGGCGCAGGTGTCCCGCTCGGCCGGGGTGGGCTTGTTGTCCGGCGGCGCGCAGCGCACCGCCGCGAAGATCCGCGTGTCCCGGAGCGTCAGCCCGTCGTCGACGGCGACGCTGGTCGGTTGGTTCGCGAGCCCGGCCCGGTGCAGGGCGGCGAAGAGGACGTCCCCGGAGCGGTCGCCGGTGAAGATGCGGCCGGTGCGGTTGCCGCCGTGGGCGGCGGGGGCGAGGCCGAGAATCGCGATGCGGGCGGCCGGGTCGCCGAAGCCGGGCACCGGGCGGCCCCAGTACTCCTGGTCCCGGAAGGCCGCCCGGCGGGTGCGGGCGACCTCCTCCCGCCAGTCCACGAGCCGGGGGCAGGCGAAGCAGTCGCTCACCGCGCCGTCGAGGTCGGCCAGGTCGGTCGCCCGCGCGGCGCGGGCGACCACCTCCTCGGGCGTACGCGCCTCAGCCAAGCTTCGCCCGGAAGAGTTCGAGGGTGCGCGCCCAGGCGGTGGCGGCGGCCCGCTGGTCGAAGTTCTCCGGGCGGTCCTCGTTGAAGAAGGCGTGCGCGGTGCCCGGGTAGTCGTACGTCTGGCAGGTGCCGCCGGCGGTCTCGATGGCCCGGCGGACGGTCTGCACGCCGTCGGCCGCCGAGGTGCCGTCGGCCTCGGAGCAGTGGATGACGGCGGCCTTGCCCGCGTAGTCGCTCCACTCCGGACGCATGCCCTCCCAGGGCAGGCGGGGGTAGAAGGCGGCGGTCGCCACGATGCGCTCGGTGCGGGTGGCGGCCCAGAGCGCCAGGCTGGCCCCGGCGCAGAAACCGGCACAGCCGATCTTGCCGGTCACCTCGAGGCGGCCGGCGAGGTAGTCGGCCGCGCCCGCGATGTCGGCGGCGGCCTCGTCCATCTGCGTGCTGTTCAACATCTGGCGGGGCTCGTCCGGCTTGCTGGCCGGCCCGCCGTGCCGGAAGTCCGGGGCGAGGGCGACGAAACCGGCCTCGGCGAACCGGTCGACGACCGCCCGGACGTGGGGTACGAGGCCCCACCAGTCCTGGATGACGATGACCGCCGGGCTGGCCGCACCGCCGGACGGTATCGCGAGATACCCCTCGCCCGTACCCCCGTTGCTCCGGTACGTCACCATCTCGCCCATCGGCCGTCCTCCTAGCGGTCAGTCATCGTTGGCTGGTCGCCCAGTGGTCCTACGTGCCGGTAGCCTGCCACGCCGCGACCGCGCCGGGAAGACGCCGGAGAAGTGGCATTCACCTCCTGTTAGACCGGGTACGACAACGGCGGCGCGGGTGCCCACCCGCGCCGCCGTCGATGTCGCTGGTGCCTTGGTCAGGCCTTCTTCGTCAGGCAGAGCAGGTAGCCCGTCTTGCCCGGCTCGATGGCGGAGAAGACGTAGCCCTCCTGGCCCTCCTTGAAGAACTGGTCGCAGGCCGCACCGGTCTCGGCCTGCGCCTCGGTCTGGCCGTCGACCCGGCCGACCACCGTGTACGCGGCCTCGGTGGAGGTGCACTCGACCACCTTGGCGCCGTCGACCTCCTCCTGCTCGGTGCCGGTCACCTCGGGCAGCTCGGCGATGCAGTCACCGGCCTTCGCGTCGGCGGTCTCGTCCTGGTTGAGGAAGCCCCCGACGCCGAACTTGAGACCGGCGATCACCAGGAAGGCGACGACCGCGCCGACGATGCCGAGCATCTTCTTGCGACCGGACTTCTTGGCCGGCTCCTCGACCGGCGGCGGCACCTGGGCACCGGGCTGGGGCTGGGCGGCGTCCGGTGCGGGGGGCGGTGCGACCTGCTCTGACACGGGAATTCCTTCCGAGGGGTGAATGTGCGGACGACACCGTAGCGATCATCGACGACGCCCGCCGCCCCGTGGACCTCATCCATTCAGCCATTTCCCAGGAACAAGGAAGGGCCCCTTCTTAACGCCTGGCGTAGTGAAAGGGCCCCTTCTTAACGCTCAGCCGGTGGGCTCCGCGCTCGGCGACGCCGGAGTCGGCGATGCGGACACCGTGGCCGCAGCGCTCGCCGTGGGTGCGGGAGTCGCCGTGGGCGCGGCGGTGGCAGTCGGCCCGGCCGAGGCGGTGGGCAGCGGCGGGAGGACCGGCTCGGGCGCCGTCGCCGTCGGGCGCGGCGCGAACGGCGCTGCCTCCGGGCAGTACGGGTACGCGCGGTGCAGCGGGTTGCCCGTGCCGTTGGGATCCCGGAGGTCGGGACAGTCCGGGTAACCGAGACGGATCGGGTCACCGTTCTGGTCGAAGAGTCGGGCGTTCTCCACCAGCCGCCCCTCGCTGTCGTACACGAAGACGTCCCGGATGTGGTCGTACCGGCCGTCGATGGAGATCTGCTGGTAGCCGTAGTCGTTCCAGCGGGCGCGGTCGTCCACGCTGACCAGCCCGACCAGGGCGAAGACCACCAGTACGGCGTGCCCGGCGAGCAGCAGTTGGCGCTTCGGTCGGCTCAACCCGGCCGTGCGGTGGCCGAGCCAGATCGAGGCGAGCACGCTGCCGCCCAGGAGAACCAGCCCGGCGAGTTCACTGCCGTTGAGGCTCGGCAGCAGACCGAACGAACCTCCGGTGGTGATCACCGTGATCAGCATGGCCGCGAGGTAGCCGCGCACCACCCACCAGGCCGGGTTGAGCAGCCGGAGGAACTCGCTGGCCGTGGCGTACCCGAGGGGTGGTCCGAGCTGGGCGTCCCACCGCCGTACCCGCGCGCGGAGCCGGTCCCCCGCAGCCCCGAACCGGCGGTTGAAGCGACGATCGCCGCGCGCGGCGCCGACGCCGGCCGCGGTGCGCAGCTCGACGGCGTACGCCTCGGGCTCGCCCAGCCGCTCGACCAGCGACCCGTCGGCCTCGGCGGCGACCTCGGCCAGGTGCTCCGCCAGGTCCTCGGTCAGCTCGTCGCGGACGGCCGGCGGCAGGTCGGCGAGCGCGGCCCGGACCCGGGCGACGTAGTCGGTGATCTCCTGCTCCGTGACGGTCATGCCGCCAACCCCCGATCGTCGAGCAGTGTGTCCATGGTGGTGGCGAAGGAACGCCAGAGCTTGCCGGACCGGGTCAGCTGGTCGCGGCCGGCGGCGTTCAGTGAGTAGTACTTACGGTGCGGCCCGGCTTCGCTGGGCACGACGTACGTGGTGAGCAGGCCGGCGGCGAAGAGGCGGCGCAGCGTGCCGTAAACGGAGGCGTCGCCGACCTCGTCCAGGCCGGCCTCGCGCAGGCGGCGCAGGATGTCGTAGCCGTAGCCGTCCTCGTCGCGGAGCACGGCGAGGACCGCGAGATCCAGCACGCCCTTCAAAAGTTGCGTGGTGTCCACGCATTGCACACTAGTGTGCAATGCGAAGTACCGTCAACGACCCCGCCGGTACGCCACCGCCCCCGCAGGCCGCTCTTTCAGAGAAAGAGTGGCCATGGAGCGCGAGATACGCACTCTTTCCGTGAAAGAGGGGGGTGGAGGAGGGAGCGCGCGGCGCGTGCTCTCCCGGCGGCACGTACGCCGCTGGCTCGACGGGCTGACCGGGGTGGCCCTGCTCGGCTTCGGCGCCCGCCTCGCCACCGCACGCGCCTGACCGCCATCAGGCCGCGCGCGACGACGCCCGGTCCGCGTTCCGCAGCAGATCGTTGAGTACGCGCACCAACGCGCGAGCCTGCGCGAGGTCGATCGGCCACCACTCGACGTCCTCACCGACGGAGAGTTCGACTGCCACACCCTCGGCGCCCGCCGGTCCCACGTCCATCCTCCAGAGGCCGGCACGAACCTGGATCACCTCGTCGCCGCGAGGCGCGACCGACCACAGGCCGGACAGATGCAGCGCGGTCGTCCCGCACTCGTTCTCAGACTCGCACCACGCCGGGTGGCTGCGTCGAATCGCCACTTCACCGCTCCTCGCCTCCGATGTGGGCACGTTGTGAGCCCAGCGTCATTCACATCCTGGTGATCGGACGACTACGGTGGGAAGTCGCACCGCGGCCACGTGTTCGGCGGTGACCATCCCGGTGAAGTCGTGTGGAACCCGGTGAGCGAGGTGTGATGACCAAGCCACAACCTTCGACGCTTGATCTCCTGGCCGGTGAGCTACGGCGACTGCGCACCGAGCGCGGGCTGAGCCAGGAGGACTTGGCCCGGCGGATCAACTACTCCGGCTCGCTGGTCGGCATGGTGGAGATCGGTCGGCGTACGCCGTCGCTCGACTTCATCCGTCGGGCGGACGAGGTGCTGGAGAGCGGCGGGCTGCTGGGACGGATCCTGCCCCTGGTCAGCCTGGAGACCGCCCCGGCCTGGTTTCGGCCCTGGGTAGCGGTGGAGCAGGAGGCGGCGACCCTCTGGTGGTTCGAGATGTCGGTGCTGCCAGGCCTCCTCCAGACCGAGGCGTACGCCCGCGTGGTCCTCGGGGACGGCGGCCTGGTGCCGGAGGAGGAGATGGAGCGGCGGCTGGAGGCCCGGCTACAGCGGCAGCAGATCCTCGTCCGGTCACAGCCACCGCAACTCGTCGCGGTCATCGACGAGAGCATCCTGCGCCGCGCGGTGGCCGATCATTTCGGCGTCATGCGCGAGCAACTCGATCATCTGATTGCGCTGGCCGCGCGACCGCAGGTCCACCTACATGTGATTCCCGCCGAGGTGGGCGTTCACGCCGGGGTGGCCGGACCGTTCATCCTCGCCGGATTCGCCGACGGGACCTGGGTCGCCCACCTGGACAGCCCGTTGCGAGCGCAGGTGCTCGATCGCTCCGAGGAGATTGCCAGCCTGCACCGCCGGTGGGAGAGTGTCCGGGCAGAGGCCCTCTCCCGGCGACAGTCGCTGGCCCTCATGCAGGAAGTGGCGAAGACATGGAGCTGACCGGCGCCCGGTGGCGCAAGTCGACCCGCAGCGGAAACGGCGGCGCCTCCTGCGTGGAGGTCGCTGACAACCTGCCCGGTGTGGTGCTGGTCCGCGACAGCAAGGACCGGTCGGGACCTGTCCTCACCTTCGACCCGGCCTCGTGGTCCGACTTCGTCACCACCGCTCGGCGCGGAGCCTTCGAGCCGAGTTGATCAGCCGGCCAGACGACGGAGCGGCTCAGCGTCACGCTCGGCCACCTCACGGGCCAGGTCCCTGAAGCGAGCCTGACGGTCTGGCAACCGGGATGGCGCGTCCATGTCGCTCACTCCACTACCCCTGTAGGGACCAGGCGATGCCGTCGAGGATGTCGTGCTCGGAGGCGACCACGGAGTCCATGCCGGCGCGTTCCATGATCACGCGCAGCACCAGGGCGCCGGCGCCGATCACGTCGGCCCGGCCCGGGTGCATCACCGGGATCGCCAGTCGCTCGTCCCGGGTCTTCGCCAGCAGGTCGGTGGTCACGTCGGCGACCTGGTCGTACGACACCCGGGCGTGGTGGATGCGCTCCGGGTCGTACTCCGTCAGGCCCTGGGCGATCGCGACGACGGTCGTGACCGACCCGGCGAGCCCGACCAGCGTGGCGGCCTCCCGGCCCGGCACCGCGTCGAGCGCCCGGTCGACCGCGACCGCGATGTCGGCCTGCGCGGGGGCGATCTCGTCCAGGCCGGGCGGGTCGCCGTGCAGGTGCCGCTCGGTCATCCGGACGCAGCCGATGTCCATGGAGATCGCCGCGTCGACGCCGCCGGCGCGGGTGCCGACGACGAACTCGGTCGAGCCGCCGCCGATGTCGACCACCAGGTACGGCTCCCGCGCGTCGGCGGGCAGCCCGCGGACCGCGCCGGTGAACGACAGTCGCGCCTCCTCGTCCCCGGTCACCACCTCGGGGGGCACGCCGAGGGTCTCCTCCACCATGGCCCGGAAGTCGGCGGCGTTCTGGGCGTCCCGCGTGGCCGAGGTGGCGCACATCCGCACCCGCTCGGCACCGAACTTCTCGATCTCGGCGGCGTAGTCGGCGAGCGCCACCCGGGTGCGCTCGATCGCCTCCGGGGCCAGCCGGCCGGTGCGGTCGACGCCCTGGCCCAGCCGGACGATCTCCATCCGGCGGCTCACGTCGACCAGCGGCGCGGCGGGGCCCGCCGCCGGGTCGGGCAGGTCGGCGATCAGCAGGCGGATCGAGTTGGTCCCGCAGTCGATGGCGGCCACGCGCGTCGTCACGCCCGCAACCCTACGGCAGCCGGCCCGTCGGTCGGCGGGATGTCGCACTGGCTCAGCAGGTGCAGCCCGAGCGGCGTCAACCGGTGCAGCACGGACCCGCCGACGCGGTGGCTGCCGACCAGTCCGGCGGCGCGGAGCCTCGCGGCGTGCTCGGAGGCGGAGGCGAGGCTGATGTCCGCGCCGCGGGCGAGGGCGCTGGTGGTGTGCGGACCCGGCTCGGCGAGCCGGCGCAGCACCGCCGCCCGGGTCCGGCCGAGCAGTCCGACGAGTGGGTCCCGGCCGGGTGCGGCGGCGGCCGGCAGCAGCATCGGCGCGGGATACGCCAGCAGCACCGGCCGGCCCGGCTCGACCAGCACCCGGGGCCGCGTACCGGCCAGCGGGGTGGGCACCAGGAGCAGGCCGTGGCCGGTACCGGGCAGGTCCCCGCTCCACCACGTGTCGACCTCGAGCACCGGCGGGCGCCACCGGATCGCCGGGTGCAGGCCGCGGAGCAGGCCGTCCAGACCGGACGTCGCGTAGCGCTGCGCCGCGATGGCGACCTGGTGTCGGTGGGCGAGCGCCAGGGCCGGCCAGTGCGGGGCCAGCACCCCCTCGTAGTACGTGCGGGTCGCCTGGACGAGCAGGTCGAACACCTCGGGGTCGGCCGCCGCGAAGCGGCGCCGCAGCGGCGTGCCCGGCAGGTCGGCGTACGCGCCGGCCACCTCGGAACGGACCCGCGGGACCGGGGTCGCCCGGATGGCGTCGAGGCCGGCGTCCAGCGAGTCGAGGCCGTCGAACGGCGTCAGGAAGTCCGGTAGCCGGCCCCGGGCGGGCAACAGGTGCCGAAGGGCGGCGCTGGCCGCCCGGACCGCACCGACCCGGGCGACCACGGCGGCCCGGTCGAGCAGCGCCGGCGCCGTCGGCGCCACGGTGGACCCGCGCAGCGCCTGGCTCGCCAGCACGGTCGTGCCGACAGGGTGCGGGCGGTCGGAGAAGAACACCCGACCCAGGTCCGCCGGTCGTAGCCGCAGGCGAAGCATGCGAGCAGCCTGTCAGCTCTTCGGCGTACGCCGAAAGGGTTGTTCCGGCGGCGGCCGCGATCCCAGGGTGGGCACGACGGACCACGAGGGGACGGGGTATGCGGCGGGCGACTGCACTGGTGCTGGCAGCGGTTCTGACGACCGGAGCGGCGTGCGGCGGGGATCCGCCCTCGCCGGCGGCGCCCCCGTCGGCTTCGGCCTCGGCCTCGGCAGCCGCGGAGCGGCCGGCGCCGGGCGACCACCGGCTGACCGTACGGCACGGCGGGACGGACCGGACCTACCTGTTGCACGCCCCGCCCGGCTACGACCCCGGCCGGCCGGTGCCGCTGGTGATCGCGCTGCATTTCTACCCGGGCAGCGGGGAGGAGCTGCGCGAGATGGTGGCCCTGGACGCGAAGGCGGACCGGGAGAACTTCCTGGTCGCCTACCCGGACGGGCAGCATCGCGCCTTCAACGCCCTGATCTGCTGCGGATCGGCCGACGACGTCGGGTTCCTCAAGACCCTCGCCGGCCACCTGGTCGACGCGTGGGGCGCCGACCCGGAGCGGATCTACCTCACCGGGATCTCCAACGGTGGCGACATGAGCTTCCGGGCCGCCGTCGAGAGCGACGGGCTGTTCGCCGCGATCGGCGTGGTCAGCGGCGGCTACATCGGTCCCCGGACCGAGGCGGAGGACTACGTGCCGAAGCGGCCGGTGTCGGTGATCACGTTCGTCGGCGGCCAGGACGTCTACGCCGGCGACTTCGAGGACGGCCTGCGCACCTGGCAGCGACGGCTCGGCTGCCGCGCCCGTCCCGCCGCCGCACCGGCACCCAAGGTCACCCGGACCGACGCCCGCTGTTCCGACGGCAGCGACGTCACCGTCTACCGGCTGGCGGAGATGAGCCACTCCTGGCCGGGTGCGCCGGACGGGCAGCTCGCCGACCCGACCGCCGGTGTGGTCGCCACCGACCTGATCTGGGACTTCTTCGCGAAGCACCCACGCCGGTCGTGACGGGTGGTGACCCTGGTCGGCCGGTCAGAGGCGCAGCAGCATCCGGGTGTTGCCGAGGGTGTTCGGCTTGACCCGCTCCAGGTCGAGGAACTCGGCGACACCCTCGTCGTACGAGCGCAGCAGCTGCTCGTACACCGGGTGCGGCACCGGCGCGCCGTCGATCTCGGTGAAGCCGAACGAGCCGAAGAACCGGGTCTCGAAGGTCAGCACGAAGATCCGCGCCACGCCCAGCTCCCGGGCCGCGTCGATCAGCTCGCCGACGATCCGGTGGCCGATCTTGCGCCCGCGGTACGCCGGGTCGACCGCCACCGTGCGGATCTCGGCGAGGTCCTCCCACATGACGTGCAGCGCCCCGCAGCCGACCACCGTGCCGTCCGGCGCCACCGCGACCCGGAACTCCTGCACGTCCTCGTAGAGGGTGACCGTCGCCTTGCTGAGCAGCCGCCGGTCGTCCGTGTACGTGTCGATCAGGCGGCGGATGCGCCGGACGTCGGTCGTCCGGGCACGCCGCACCACGATCTCGTCGGCGGCGGTCATCTCACTCGTCCGCCGGCACGTCCACGCACGGCCCGGCGGCCCACCACGGCTCGATCAGGCCCAGCGTCTCGTCGCCGAACGGGTTGACGCCGGGACCGGCGCCGAGCGCGTGCCCGAGGTGCACGTGCAGGCACTTCACCCGGCCCGGCATCCC
Source organism: Micromonospora sp. H33 (assembly GCF_052068455.1). Classification (NCBI taxonomy): domain Bacteria; kingdom Bacillati; phylum Actinomycetota; class Actinomycetes; order Micromonosporales; family Micromonosporaceae; genus Micromonospora; species Micromonospora sp. H33. The sequence continues at coordinate 119,936 of NZ_JBQHDE010000001.1, forward strand.
GCCGGCCGAGATGCCGGCGATCTCCGGCACGTGGCCGATCGCCTCCCGGCGGGCCAGGTAGTCCTCGTGCGCCGCCCGGTAGTGCGCGGCCAGCTCCGGGTCCTCCGCGAGCCGGTCGGCCATCTCCTTCATCAGCCCGGCCGACTCGAGGCGGCTGCACGCGGCCGTCGCGCGGGGGCAGGTCAGGTAGAACAGCGTCGGGAAGGGCGTGCCGTCGGACAGGCGCGGCGTCGTCTCCACCACGTCGGGCAGGCCGCACGGGCACCGGTGGGCCACCGCCTGGGTCCCGCGCGGCGGGCGGCCGAGCTGCGCGGCCACCGCCGCCAGGTCGGCCTCCGTGGCCGGTTCCCGCTGCGGCAGGGGTACGGAGGCAGCCGCCGGCTCCTGCGGTGGTACGACTGTCACGCTGCTCATTCCTCGTTCGGTGCGGTGTGCTGATCCGGCGCTCAGGCGTCCGGCCGGTCGCCGTTGGCCGCCGCCACGCTCGACCAGAGCGTGTCGTACCAGGCGTCGGGCTCTGCCGGCTCGGCCGGAGCGGACGGCCGGCCCGCGTCCCGGGCGGCGCCCTCCGGGTCGCGCAGCACCACCATGATGTTCTCGTCCGGGCGGACCATGAAGAACCGTTCCCGGGCCTTGGTCTCGATGTACTTCGGATCCTGCCACTTCGCGGCCTCGGCGGAGAGTCGCTCGATCTCCTTCCGCTGGGCCGTCTGGGCGGCCTCCATGCGGGCGATGTCGGCCTGCTGGTCCAGGTAGACCCGCACCGGGTAGGTGTAGCCGAGGGCGAGCGCGATCAGCACCGCGAACAGCACGGTGGCCCGCCCGGTGAAACGTCGGGGGTGGGGTGCGGCGAGCCGCTTGACGTTGCCACCGCTAGCCGTCCGCCGGGCGGCGGGCCGGTTCGCGGAGCGTACGCCGTCGGTGGCCCGGGCGGCGCCGGGCGCGCGACCGGCGGTCGCCCGCGGCTCGGCGCGGACGCCGCTCTCCCGGACCGGCCGGGCACCGCGTGCCCCGCCCGGCCGACCGGTCTGACCCGGCCGGCGGGCGGGACGCTGACCACCCGGCGTGCGGCGCTGCTGCATCGTCACACCCCCTCCCCCGAGGTCGCGTCCCTCAGGCCGAACGGTAACGCGGGAAGGCGCCCGCCCCGGCGTACCGCGCCGCGTCGGCCAGCTCCTCCTCGATCCGCAGCAGCTGGTTGTACTTGGCGACGCGGTCGGAGCGGGCCGGAGCACCGGTCTTGATCTGGCCGCAGCCGGTGGCGACCGCCAGGTCGGCGATGGTGGTGTCCTCGGTCTCGCCGGAGCGGTGGCTCATCATGCACTTGAAACCGGCGCGGTGGGCCAGGTCCACCGCGTCGAGGGTCTCGGTGAGCGACCCGATCTGGTTGACCTTCACCAGGACGGCGTTGGCGGCGTTCTCGGCGATGCCGCGGGCGATCCGCTGCGGGTTGGTGACGAACAGGTCATCGCCGACGATCTGGACGCGGTCGCCGATGGACGCGGTCAGCGTCTGCCAGCCGGACCAGTCGTCCTCCGCCAGCGGGTCCTCGATGGACACGATCGGGTACTGGTCGGCGAGCTTGGTGTAGTAGGTGCTCATCTCCTCGGCGGTCTTCGCTGCGCCCTCGAACGTGTACGTGCCGTTCTCGAAGAACTCCGTGGCCGCCACGTCGAGCGCGAAGACGATGTCGGTGCCGAGCCGGTAGCCGGCCTTCTCGACGGCCTCCGCGATCAGGTCCAGGGCGGCGGCGTTGGTCGGCAGGTTCGGCGCGAAGCCGCCCTCGTCGCCGAGGCCGGTGGACAGGTCCTTCTTCTTCAGCACCGACTTGAGCGCGTGGTAGACCTCCGCGCCGGAGCGCAGCGCCTCGCGGAAGCTGGGCGCGCCGATCGGCGCGATCATGAACTCCTGGATGTCGACGTTGGAGTCCGCGTGGGCGCCACCGTTGAGGATGTTCATCATCGGGACGGGCAGCAGGTGCGCGTTCGGCCCGCCGAGGTAGCGGAACAGGCTCAGCTCGGCGCTGCCGGCGGCCGCCTTCGCCACCGCCAGGGAGACGCCCAGGATCGCGTTCGCGCCCAGCTCGCTCTTGTTGTCGGTGCCGTCGATGTCGAGCATCTTCTGGTCGATGAGCCGCTGCTCGCTGGCCTCGTACCCGATCAGCTCGTCGACGATCTTGTCCTCGATGTTCGAGACCGCGTTCTCGACGCCCTTGCCCTGGTAGCGGTCCTTGTCACCGTCGCGCAGCTCGATCGCCTCGAAGGCGCCGGTCGAGGCGCCGGACGGCACCGCGGCGCGGGCGATCGTGCCGTCGTCGAGCCCGACCTCTACCTCGACCGTCGGGTTGCCCCGCGAGTCAAGGATTTCCCGGGCGACGATTCCCTCGATGGTTGCCACTGAGTCGCTCCTCGTTTGTGTGTGCCGGTCCGGTATGGGCCGCGACGGTGCGGCTGAGGCAGGTGTTGCCAGGCAGCGTATCGGGCGTCGCCGTACCGCACCGCGTCGCCCGGATCGCGGCGGACGGCCCCACCGGTCACGCCCTGTGTCCGGGTGCCGCCCGCACGACGGACATTCCCGTATTCTCGGGCGTCAACCGGCAACGGGTTTGCGCGCGCTCGACCCGATCGGCGAGGCTGGTCGCCATGCCCGCCGCCTCGACCCCGCTCCGCCTGCTCGCCGTCTCGGTCATCGCGTCGCTCACGGTCACCGGCTGTCAGACCCTCGACGACGCCGGCCGGGCCATCGGCCACTCCGACCTGGTCAACGATCTCGCGAGCCGGCTGGACCGGGCGCTGACCCTGACCTACTCGGCCGACTACCAACTCCCGGCCGGGAAGACGGCCACCATCGCCCAGGAGCAGGAGCCGGCCCGGTCGGCGTACACGTGGCCCGGGGGCAAGCTGACGGTCACCGAGGAGGCGACCACGCGGTGCGAGAGCTCCGGCGGGCGGACGGTCTGCACGCTGGAGCCGCCGCCGGCCGCCACCGCCAAGCCGTCGGTCACCGTGTTCACCGAGGCCAAGCGGCAGGGCCTGGTCACGCCGCCGGTGGTGGTGGGGCTGCTGACCGCCGCCGCCCTCGACCCGGACGCGGTCATCACCAGCGGTGACACCACCCTCGCCGGGCGGCACGCCACCTGCGTCGAGGTCCGGCAGACGGCCGACGACTTCAGCGCCTGCGTGACCACGGAGGGGGCGCTGGCCAGCTTCACCGGCCAGGTCGACGGCAAGCCGGTCGACCTGGCCCTCACCCGCTACCGGGAGGCGGTCGACAGCACGGCGTTCGAGCTGCCACCCGGCGCCGGCGTGGTGGACCGCCGGCCGGCCGGTTCGTGACCGACCCGGCCGCCGCACCCGACGCGACCCATCCGCCCGTCTCCGGGGCGCCGCCGTTCCCGCGTGCTGCCGACGCCTCGCCCACGGGGTTCCTCCCCGGGGCCGCTGCCGCCGCGACCCCCGACGCCGGGGACCTGGCGCTGCCGGTGGCCGGGTGGAAGCTGCACACCGGCCCGGACGGCACCTTCCTTCGGGTCGCCGACCTGCCCGCCGACAGCCCGTGGGTGCCGCTCGGCACGCTCGACGGTCGCCCGGTGTGGGCCGTCGAGGTGCCGGCGGAGGAGAGCCTGCCCGGCCGGTGGCGGAGCTGGCGGTCCCTCGCGGCCGAGGCGCCCGAGCCGTACGCCACCCTCGCCGGGCGGGCCCTCGCCGTGGTGACCTGGCGGCGGACGCACCGCTGGTGCGGGGCCTGCCGCGAGGAGCTGGCCGACGTGCCCGGCGAGACCGCGCGGCGCTGCCCCGGATGCGAGCTGTACGTGCCGATGCGGCTCTCCGCCGCCGTGCTGGTGGCGATCACGCGGCCCGGCCCCTCCGGTGGCCCTGATGAGTTGCTGCTCGTGCGGCACACGTACGGGCCGACCGGGCTGTGGGCGCTGGTCGCGGGCTTCGTGGAGGCCGGCGAGACGCTGGAGGCGGCCGTCCGCCGGGAGGTCGGCGAGGAGGTCGGGCTGGCCGTCGGGCAGGTGACGTACTTCGGCAGCCAGCCGTGGGCGATGTCCGGGCCGGGGACGCTGCTGACCGGCTTCACCGCCCGTGCCGCCGACCCGCTGGCCGAGCCGGTGGTCGACGGGAAGGAGCTGGCCGAGGCGCGCTGGTTCCCGCTCGACGGGCTGCCGGCCGAGCTGCCGCCCGCGTACTCGATCTCCCGCTGGCTGATCGATGCGGCCGCGACCGGCGGGCGGCGCTGACGCCCACCGGGCGTTAAGAAGGGGCCCTTCCTCTACCGCAGGCGTTAACAGGGGGCCCTTCCTTACACCCCCAGCAGGGTGCGCAGGTGGCGCGGGGGTGGGCAGTCGTGGGCGAGCATCGCGTCGTGCCAGTCGCGGACGGACACCCCGTCGGGGCGGGCGGCGGCGATCTCGGCGACCTCGCTGTACCCGACGAAGTACGTGGACAGCTGCGTCGAGGTGAGCAGCGCCCGCCGCCACTTGCCGGCGGCCTCGCCCTCCTCCTGGAAGCCGCGACTGGTCATCAGGGCCATCGCGTCCGCCTCGGTCATCCCCTCGCAGTGCACGAGTTGGTCGAGCAGGGCGTTGATCGTCATCCGCAGCTGCATCTTGAGCTGCTGCAACCGCACCGGCACGCCGCCGAAGCCGTGCCCGGCCATCACCTCCTCGGCGTAGACCGCCCAGCCCTCGATGAACGGCCCGGACCGGGCGAGCGCCCGCACCCGGGTGCCGCCGGCGTGCCGGCGGGCGTGCGCGAGCTGGAGGAAGTGCCCGGGCATCGCCTCGTGCACCGTGAGGTTGCGGATCATGTGGTCGTTGTACTCGCGGTAGAACGACTCGACCCGCTGCGCCGGCCAGTCCGCCGGGGTGGGCGCGATGCAGTAGAACGTCGGCACCTCGGCCGTCTCCAGCGGCCCGGGCGAGTCGCAGTACGCGACCGCCACACCGCGCGCGAACTCCGGCATCACCTGGATCACGCACGGGTCGTCGAGCAGGGTCACCAGGTCGTGGGCGCGGACGAAGTCGCTCGCCTCGTCGAGCGTGATCGAGGCGAGGTCGACGATGGTGTGGTCGTCCGGGTGCTCGGCGGCGAGCAGGTCCAGCGCCCGGCGTACCGTCTGGTCGTCGGCCGGCCCCCCGACCAGCTCGACGGCCGCCTCGCGGATCTCCTCGGTGACCCGGTCCAGGTTCGCCCAGGCCCGGCGCTGGATCTCGGCGGCGCCCAGCTCGGTGTCGAGCGTATGCCAGAGCCGCGCCTCCCACCGGCGGCGTCCCAGGCGCGGGTCGCGGCCCGGGCCGGCGTCGGCGGCGAGGCCGATGCGCAGCCACGCGACGAACTCCTCGATCGCCGCGATGGCCGTGGCCGCGGCGGGCGCGACCCGGTCGTGCAGTGCGGGCGCCGCGTCGAGCAGAACCGGCACCTCGTCGCGGATCAGCGCGGCGGTGCCGGTGAACTGCCCGACCGCCGTCTCGGCGTGGATCCGCGGCATGTCGCGCAGCGTCGTGCGCGCGGTGGCGAGGGCGTCGGGTACGGCCTCCAGCCGGCCGGCCAGGCTGTCCAGCCGGACGTCGACCGGGGCGTACGGGCGGGCGGCGAGCGCGTGCAGCAACATGCCGGGGTTGTGCCGCAGCGGATCCCACTCGTGCGCGCGGATCTCGTCCCGCTCGAACAGCTCGCGGTCGACCAGGGCGGTCAGCAGGGCGTGGTCCACCCGGTCGTCGACGTCGAGCGCGTCACCGTCCACCTCGGACAGCGCGTCGGCCGCGTCCCGCAACATCGCCCGATCCGCCGCGACGGCGTCGGCGGAGTAGTCCGGCAACCGGTCGTCGTACCGGTGATCCCCGGCCGTGGCGGCCAGTCCCGGCCGGCTCTCCAGCAACGCGTCGACGATCCGCTCAGCCAGCGGTGCGAACTCCTGCATGGGAAGAACCCTACCGATCACCACCGACGCCGACGGCCCACACCGTTGATCATGAGGTTAGCGGCGTTCCTGATCTCCGAAACTGCCGCTAACCTCATGATCAACTCTCGGAGGGGGCAGCGCGTTCGGCGGCGCGGACGGCGTCGGCGTAGGCCAGGGTGGCGCGGCGGAGGGCGGCCTCCGGGTCCAGTCCGGCTTCCCGGGCCGCCGCGACCGTGGTCAGGAGGCTGGCGCCGAGGCGGGCTTCCGGGTCCACCTGGGTGTCCGCGAGCGGCGGTGGGACCGCGAGGCCGATGCGGGCGGCGCGGTCGAGGATCTTCGCCGCCAGCGCCAGGGCGGGCTGGCTCATGGCGATGCCGTCCAGCACCGAGTCGCGCGCCTTCTCGGCCCGCTTGATGCGCTCCCAGCTCGCCTCGATCTCCTCGATCGACGCGGCCTGACCGTCGGCGAAGACGTGCGGGTTGCGCCGGACCATCTTGTCGACCAGGCCGCCGGCCACGTCGTCGACGGTCCACCGCTCGTCCTCGGGCAGCTCCTCGGCGAGCCGGGCGTGCAGCACCACCTGGAGCAGCACGTCACCCAGCTCCTCGCGCAGCGCGTCGGTGTCCCCGGCGCTGATCGCGTCGTACGCCTCGTAGCACTCCTCCAGCAGGAAACCGGCGAGGCTGCGGTGGGTCTGCGCCCGCTTCCACGGGTCACCGCCGGGCGAGGCGAGGCGGTCCATCACGGCCACCGCGTCGAGCAGGCGGGCGCCCGGCGGGTCCCACGAGCCGTACATCAGCTCCAGCTCGGCGAGCCCCGGCTCACGGGCCACGCGCAGGCCGAGCTCCCGGGCGAGGGACTCGTCGCCGGCCGGGCCGGCGAGCCAGACCGCCGTGCCGTGGGCGGCGACCGTGTCCAGCAGCGCCTGGGTGGCCGGGCCGTCGACCACGGTCACCTCGGCGCCCGCCGCGCGCAGCGCCGCCGTCACCTCGCTCTCCGCCCCGGCCAGCACCGGGTGCCGGCGTACGACGTCCCAGGCGGCCGCCGTGAGCAGCCCGGCCGGCAGCCGGGGCGAGGTGACCAGCAGGACGATCCGCGCCGACATGCTCAGCTGGCGACCGGCTCGGTCGCCTCGGCGTCGGTCGGCGCGACCGACCGGAGCGGCTCCGGGGTGGAGATGTCGGTGACGGCGTCCGAGCCCGGCTCGCCCAGCGGCACGCTCACCGCGGGCGCGTCGCCGGCGAAGCTGAGCACCGGAAACTCCAGCGGCCGGTAGCGGGGGTTGACGGTCACGTCGTACCCCTCGACGGCCTCGGCCAGCGACCGGCGGGTGGCGAGGGCGACGCGCAGCTGGTCGCCGTCGAGCTGCCCGGCGGCGGCGTCGTCCGGAACGTCCGCCGGGATCACGCCCGCCTTCCGGCCGGCGGCGATCAGATCGGCCAGCTCCTGCTCGGTCGGCGCGACCGGCGTGCCGGTGGGGATGCCGGACAGGCAGGTGTAGAGGGTGGCCACCTCCCGCACGTACTCCGTCTCCGGGGCGAGGCCGAGCTGGCGGGCGACCTGGGCCGGCTCCGCCTGGCCCTGCGGGCGGTAGCCCTTGTCGGCGGACACCCGCTCGCACACCTCCCCGAGCACGAGCGTGCCGACGATCTGGGCCCGGCCGGGCAGCGCCGGCGCCGGCAGGCTGGTTTCCGGCGCGGCCGTCGGCGTGACGGTCTTCGCCCGCAGGTCGTCCAGGATGCCGTTCACGGCAACCTCGGTGATCCGCAGGTCGCCGACGTACGCGGCGACCCCGGGCTCGGTACGGCATCCGGCGAGGGCGACGAGGCCGACCGCCACGCTGGCGACGGCGACAAGACGGCGAGCACGCATGACGGCCACTCTCTCACGCCGTCCCGTCGCGGTGTGACGGCCCCCACGCCTCACCGGGGCTCACCGGGTCGCCCCGGCGAGGGCCGGCTCCCCGAGCACGTCGGAGAGGAGCTGGGCGCACCACTCCAGCAGCGCCTGGTCGCGCAGCGGCTCGCCGCCGACCCGGCGGGTGCTCGGCCGCGGCACGCTGACCTGGTCCAGCGCGGCCTTGTAGACCGCGTCCGGGTGGTACCGCTTGAGCCGCAGCTGCCTCGAGTCGGGCAGCGGCAGCGGGCCGAACCGGATGTGCTTGCCCTGCATCGACACGTCGGCGAGGCCGTAGCGGCGGGCGAGCAGCCGGAACCGCGCCACCGCCACCAGGTTCTGCACCGGGGCCGGCGGCTCGCCGTACCGGTCGGTCATCTCGGCGACCACCTCGCGCAGCCGCTCCTCGTCGCGGGCCTCGGCGAGCTTCCGGTACATCTCCAGACGCAGCCGCTCCACGCCGACGTAGTCGTGCGGCAGGTGCGCGTCCACCGGAAGGTCGACCTTGACCTCGACCTCCTCCTCCGGACGCTCGCCCTTGAACGCCTGCACCGCCTCGCCGACCATCCGCACGTACAGGTCGAAGCCGACGCCCTCGATGTGGCCGGACTGCTCGCCGCCGAGCAGGTTGCCGGCGCCGCGGATCTCCAGGTCCTTCATCGCGACGTACATCCCGGCTCCCAGCTCGGTGTGCTGCGCGATGGTGGCCAGGCGCTCGTGGGCGTGCTCGGTGAGCGGCTTGTCCGGCGGGTAGAGGAAGTACGCGTACGCCCGCTCCCGGCCCCGGCCGACCCGGCCGCGGATCTGGTGCAGCTGGGCCAGGCCGAGCAGGTCGGCGCGTTCGACGATCAGGGTGTTGGCGTTCGGGATGTCGATGCCGGACTCCACGATCGTGGTGCAGACCAGGACGTCGAACTCCTTCTCCCAGAAGCCGACCATGACCTTCTCCAGGGCATCCTCGCCCATCTGGCCGTGCGCCACCGCGACCCGCGCCTCGGGCACCAGCTCGCGCAGCCGCCGCGCCGCCCGCTCGATCGACTCGACCCGGTTGTGCAGGTAGAAGACCTGACCGTCGCGTAGCAGCTCACGGTGGACCGCGGCGGCCACCTGCCGCTCGTCGTACGCCCCGACGGCGGTGAGCACCGGGTGCCGCTCCTCCGGCGGCGTGGCGATGGTGGACATCTCCCGGATGCCGGTGATCGCCATCTCCAGCGTCCGCGGGATCGGGGTGGCCGACATGCTGAGCACGTCCACCGCGGCCCGCATGGCCTTCAGGTGCTCCTTGTGCTCGACGCCGAAGCGCTGCTCCTCGTCGACGATGACCAGGCCGAGGGACTTGAACCGGGTGGACGCCTGGAGCAGCCGGTGGGTGCCGATGACGATGTCGGCGGTGCCGTCGGCGGCCATGGCGAGGGTCTGCTCGGCCTCCTTCGGCGTCTGGAAGCGGGACAGCTGCCGGATCGTCACCGGGAACTGGCTCATCCGCTCGGCGAACGTGTTGTAGTGCTGCTGCACCAGCAGCGTGGTGGGCACCAGCACCGCCACCTGCTTGCCGTCCTGCACCGCCTTGAACGCCGCGCGCACCGCGATCTCGGTCTTGCCGTAGCCGACGTCGCCGCAGATCAGCCGGTCCATCGGGACCGTCTGCTCCATGTCCCGCTTGACCTCCTCGATCGCGGCGAGCTGGTCGGGCGTCTCCTGCCAGGGGAAGGCGTCCTCCAGCTCCCGCTGCCACGGGGTGTCCGGGCCGAAGTTGTGCCCCTTGGAGGCCTTGCGGGCGGCGTAGAGCTGGATCAGCTGGGCGGCGATCTCCCTGACCGCCTTGCGGGCGCGGGCCTTCGACTTCTGCCAGTCCGAGCCGCCCATCTTGTGCAGGGTGGGCTGCTCACCGCCGACGTAACGGGAGAGCTGGTCGAGCTGGTCGGTGGGGACGAACAGCCGGTCGCCGGGCTGGCCGCGCTTGCTCGGGGCGTACTCGATGACCAGGTACTCCCGGCTGGCGCCGTTGACCGTGCGCTGCACCAGCTCGACGTACCGGCCGATGCCGTGCTGCTCGTGCACCACGTGGTCGCCGGCCTTCAGCTCCAGCGGGTCGATGGTGTTGCGCCGCCGGCTCGGCATCCTGCGCATGTCCCGGGTGGAGGTGCCGCGGCCGCCGGTGAGGTCGTCCCCGGTGAGCAGCACGAACCGGGACGCCTCGTCGACGAAGCCGCCGGTCAGCGACCCGCAGGTGACCAGCAGCTCCCCGGGGGCGGGGGCGGTGGGCACCTCCTCGGTCATCCGGGCGCCCAGGCCGGCGTCGCGCAGCACCTCGACGGCCCGCTGGGCGGGGCCGTGCCCCGCGAAGACCAGCGCGATCGACCAGCCCTCGCCCGCCCAGCGCTTGAGGTCGTCGACCACGCGGGCGGTCTCGCCGTGGTAGAGCGGAGCGGGCTGGGCGGCCAGGGTCACCGCGATCGCGTCGTCGGGGGTGACGTCGACCTCGACCGGCTCGTCCTCCCAGGGCTGTCGCGCCGGGACGGCGGCCGGCTCGGCGAGGCCGAACGGCGACACCGTCCACCAGGGCTGGCCCAGGACGCGGGCGGTCGCGCGGACGTCGGCGAGGGTCTTGAAGGCGGCGGCGCCGACGTCGATCGGGGCCTGCCCGCCGGTCGCGGCCGCCATCCAGCTCGCCTGGAGGAACTCCTCGGAGGTACGGACGAGGTCGTGCGCCCGGGTGCGGATGCGCTCCGGGTCGCAGAGCAGCACGTGGGTGCCGGTCGGCATGGTGTCGAGCAGCAGTTCCATCGCGTCGGCGCCGATCAGCGCCGGGGCGAGGGACTCCATGCCCTCGACCGGGATGCCCTCGGCCAGCTTGTCGAGGATCTCGGCCAGCTCGGGGTGCTCCTCGGCCAGGGCGGCGGCCCGCTTCCGCACCGACGGGGTGAGCAGCAGTTCCCGGCAGGGCGGGGCCCAGAGCCGGGGGACCTGCTCGATGGTCCGCTGGTCGGCCACGGCGAAGGTGCGGATCTCCTCGACCTCGTCGCCCCAGAACTCGACCCGGGACGGGTGCTCGTCGGTCGGCGGGAAGACGTCGAGGATGCCGCCGCGCACGGCGAACTCGCCCCGCTTGGTGACCAGGTCGACCCGCGCGTACGCCATGTCGGTGAGCCGGCGCGCGACCTCCTCGAGGTCGGCCTCGTCGCCGGCGGCCAGCCGCACCGGTTCCAGGTCGCCGAGGCCCTTGAGCTGCGGTTGCAGCAGGGAGCGGACCGGGGCGACGACCACCCGCAGCGGGCCGGTGCGGCCGTGCGCGTCGGCCGAGTCGGGGTGGGCCAGCCGGCGGAGCACGGCCAGCCGCCGGCCCACCGTGTCCGAGCGCGGCGAGAGCCGCTCGTGCGGGAGCGTCTCCCACGAGGGGAAGACCGCCACCTGCTCCGGCGGGAGCAGGCTGCCCAGCGCCGAGGCGAGGTCGTCGGCCTCCCGGCTGGTGGCGGTGACCGCCAGCACCGGCCGGCCGGCGCCTCCGGCGGGCTCGTCGGCCGCGACGGCGGCGACGGCGAACGGCCGCAGCGCCGGCGGGGCGGTCAGGTCGAGCCCGTCGACCTGAGCCGCACCGGATCGCGCCAGGTCACGGGCCCGGGCGAGGGCCGGGTCGGCCAGGGCGGCGGCGAAGAGTCCGGTGAGCATGTGATCACTTCCAGTGCGACGGCACGACGATCACCCCTCGTCCGGGCTGGACGGGGGGTACACCAGTCGACACTATCTCTCCGGGGAGACGATCGACGCCCGCGTGGCGTGGATCGCGCTCTGCACCGGCGGCCACGACCTGGGGAGGACGCATGCCGGACGGAATTGGCAGTGATCCACGGCGACGGACGTCGCCGGCACGCTGGCGGGTGCTGGGCCACCCCCAGGGGATCCTGGCCTATCAGGTGCGGTGCATCGTCGAGCATCACGGCTGGTCGGAGCCGGCGGCGGAGACGACGCACAAGGTCATGCTCGGCCGGTCGGGCGTATACCGGCGCCGGGTGAACGGCCGCACGGCGTTCTCCGACGCCACTTCCGTGCTGCTCACCCGGCCCGGCGACGAGATGGCGGTGGCCCACCCGCTCGGCTGCGGTGACTCGTACACCTGCCTGGAGATCGACCCCGAGGTGCTGGCCGAACGGTCCGACGCCGCCCGGTGGCTGCACGAGGCCGGCTGGGAGGGCTCGTCCGACGGGTCGCTGGACCTGGCGCACCGGCTGCTGGTCGCGGAGTTCCGGCGCGGGCTGGACCCGTTCGAGATGGGCGAGCGGCTGCACGGGTTCCTCGACCGGCTGCTCGGCCACGTCACGGGCGTCCGACCCGGGACCGACCTCGACCGGGCGGTCGGCCGACGCGCGGCGACGCTGGCGGCGCACCGGCAGTTGGCCGACCGGGCGCGCGAGGTGCTGGCCGCGGCGGACTTCTCGCTCACCCTCGACGAGGTCGCCCGCGAGGTGGGTGCCTCGCCGCACCACCTCAGCCGGGTCTTCCAGCGGGTCACCGGGAGCAGCCTGACGGCGTACCGCAACCGGCTGCGGGTGCGGGCGGTGCTCGACACCCTCGCCGAGGCGGACGGCCCGCCACTGCGGGAGGTGGCCTCCGAGTACGGCTTCGCCGACCAGGCACACCTCACCCGCGTGGTCCGGGACCACGTGGGCCACCCACCCGCCCGCCTCCGCGCACTCCTCGCCGCCTGAGGTTGTAAGGAAGGGCCCCTTGTTAACGCCTGCGGTAGAGCACGGGCCCCCGGTTAACACCTCGCCGCGCTCTCCCAGCGCCAACCGAGCAAGGATCTTCAAGACCGCACCCCCAGCCGGACCCGAGGATGGACACGTCGCCCGGGACGGTCGGGGGTGGGCGGGCCTGTTCGGGGAGGCCCGCAGCTCCCGTCCGGGCGGGTCACCTTCGGGGGCCCGCCACTCCGCTTCGGGCGGGTCGCCGGCGGCGACCCGACGCCGATCCCCGGAGGTGCCGCATCCCCAGCGCGGCGCCTCCGGCCGCCGGACGGATCTTGACCCGGCCCCGCGATGATGATCGGCTGGCGGGATGAGCGGACAGTGGCGCGTGCAGTTCGACGCGGAGGTCACCTTCGCCAACGGCGGTGGGCTCCGCGCCGAGGGGTTCCGGCTGGACATCCCCGGCCGGGAGATCGACGACGCGGACCTGGCCGCACTCTTCGTCCGGCACCTGGGGCTGCTGATGGTCGCCGAGGTACGGGTCACGAACAAGACGATCATCGAGGAACCGCACAAGGGCGGGCGCGGCGTGACCAGGGCCGGCGGCGGTGAGCCGGGCCGCCGGCTGATCGAGCTGAGCCACCCGATCTCCGACGGGATGGTCACGCTGCCGAGCTGGCCGGCACCGCGGATCACCGACTGGTTGACCCGGGAGGCGTCCCGCGCGAACTACGCGCCGGGCACCGAGTTCCACGTCGCCCGCATCGACATGATCGCCAACACGGGCACGTACGTGGACACCCCCGCCCACCGCTACGCCGACGGCCCCGACCTCACCGGCATCCCGCTGGACCGGCTCGCCGACCTGGCGGGGATCGTGGTCCGGGTTCCGGCCGGCACCCGCGCCGTGGACCGGCTGCTCCTGGCCCCGTACGACGTGGCCGGCCGGGCGGTGCTCCTGCACACCGGCTGGTCGGCGCACTTCGGCACGGAGCGGTACGGCGCACCGGACGCCCCGTACCTCACCGGCGACGCTGCCCGCGCGCTCGTGGAGGCGGGCGCCACCCTGGTCGGCATCGACTCGATCAACATCGACGACATGGGCCCGGCCGCGGCCGGCGAGCGCCCCGCGCACAGCACCCTGCTGGCGGCCGGGATCCCGATCGTGGAGCACCTGACCGGGCTCGACGCCGTGCCCCCGTCCGGGTTCCGGTTCACCGCCGCGCCACCACGGGTGGCCGGCATGGGCACCTTCCCGGTCCGCGCCTTCGCCGTCGTAGCCGCCTGACCGGAGTGACCCGCCAAGATCCGCACGAGATCCTGGGCATCGCGGCATCCCACCGTGCCGGATACCGCCATGCCGGGGGCACCGAGTGGATCTTCCCTGGCCGGGGCGGTCAGTAGCGCACCGAGACGCGGCGGGTCACCGCGTCGACGCGGACGTCGCCGCCGTACGGGAGGATCAGCTGCGGATCGGTGTGCCCGATGTCCAGGTCGAACACGACGACCGCGTCCGGGTTGTACGCCGCCAGCGCCCGGGTCACCGCGGCCCGCTGCTCCTCCGCGTACGCCACCTTCTCGGCCGGACTCAGCGGCCGGGAGAACTCCCACGCCTTCGGCCGCCCGACCAGCACCGCCGGGAACGTGCCGAGCAGCCCCCGCTCCCCCAGGTTGCGCAGCATTCGGAAGACCTCGGTGGCCGACGGCAGTTCCTCGGAGGTCTCCAGCACGAAGACCGACCCGGCCAGGTCCGCCACCGGCGCGACCCGGTCGGCGGCGAGCAGCCAGTGCAGCACCTCCAGGTTGCCGCCCCAGATCCGGCCCTCGACCATCCGCGCCGGCCCGGCCCAGGTCCAGCCCGTCCCCGGGAACATCACCGGCTCCTGGGCCAACGTGGCGGCGTCGTTCCAGTCGTTCGGCTGGTCGCCCCACTCGGTGGCCGGGGTCAGGTCGTACCACCCGGAGGTGAAGAGCGCGGCACGCAGCGAGTCGACGGTCAGCGGGTGCAGCGCGCCCGGTCGGCCGAGGTGCACCAGCACCGATCCGCCGTGGTACGAGACCACGCCGAGCCGGTGCAGGTGGTTGAGCAGGTTGGTGTTGTCCGAGTAGCCGACGTACGGCTTCGGGTTCGCCCGCAGCACCGCGTCGTCGAGGTGCGGCGTGACCGTGATCAGGTCCTCCCCGCCGACGGTGGCGAGCACCGCGGTGACCGTCGGGTCGGCGAAGGCGGCGGTCAGGTCCCGCGCCCGGTCCCGCGGGTCGGCGCCCATGACGCGCGTGGTCGGGTACTCCACCGGCTCCAGGCCGAACTCCTCGCGCAGCCGGCGCAGACCCAGCTCGTACACCTCGGGGAAGAGACCCGGCAGGCCGGCGGAGGGTGACACGACCGCGACCCGGTCGCCGGGGCGCGGCTTCGGCGGATAACGCAACGTGGGCATGATCCGCACGCTACCGACGTACGCCAGTGCATATCCGCGCCGGCGACGGGCTGAAACGGCATGACACGTTCGAACCGGACCCTAGGCTGGCGGGGTGATCGCCGACACCCTCCGCCACCGCCACGGCCGAGCCGTCCGTGCCGTCGCACCGGCCCGGAGCAGC
This sequence comes from Micromonospora sp. H33, assembly GCF_052068455.1. NCBI lineage: Bacteria > Bacillati > Actinomycetota > Actinomycetes > Micromonosporales > Micromonosporaceae > Micromonospora > Micromonospora sp. H33. The sequence goes on from NZ_JBQHDE010000001.1 coordinate 135,025, forward strand.
GCGAATGCCTGAGACGTCAGGAAGGGACCCTTCCACAACAGAAGGTGTTAACAAGGGGCCCCTCCTTACACCCCGGTCCACGCGGATACGATCCAGGGAGTCGGACAGCGCTGTCCTTCGTACTCACGTAAGGAGCGCACCGTGACCGACCAGCACGACCACGACGGGCCCGACGCGGCGCTGCGCGCCGACATCCGCCGCCTCGGCACCCTGCTCGGGCAGACCCTCGCCCGCCAGGAGGGCCGCCCCCTGCTCGACCTCGTCGAGGACATCCGCGCCCAGGTCCGCACCGACGCCCCGGCCGCCGCGCAGCGGCTCGCCGGGCTCGACGTCACCACGGGCACCAAGCTGGCCCGCGCGTTCTCCACGTACTTCCACCTGGCCAACATCACCGAGCAGGTCCACCGCGCCCGCGACCTGCGCCGCCGCCGTGCGATCCAGGGCGGCTGGCTGGACCAGGCGGCCAAGATGATCGCCGAGCGCGGTGTGCCGGCCGAGGAGATCGCCGCGGTGGCGCGCCGCCTCGCGGTCCGCCCGGTCTTCACCGCCCACCCCACCGAGGCCGCCCGCCGGTCGATCCTGTCGAAGCTCCGCGCGATCGCCGACGAGCTGGACACCGAGACGTCCAACGCGATCCTGTACGGGGCGAGCGACGAGGGCCCGGCCAACCGCCGCCTCGCCGAGTTGCTCGACCTCATGTGGCAGACCGACGAGCTGCGGCTGGACCGGCCGGATCCGACCGACGAGGCGCGCAACGCCATCTACTACCTGCGCGACCTGTACGCCGAGGCGGCGCCGCAGGTGCTCGACGACCTCGCCGACACGCTGCGGACGCTCGGGGTGGAGACCTCGCCGACCGCGCGGCCGCTGACGTTCGGCACCTGGATCGGCGGCGACCGGGACGGCAACCCGTTCGTCACGCCCACGGTGACCCGCGAGGTGCTGATCATCCAGCACGAGCACGGCATCGCGGCCACCGAGAAGGCGATGGACCAGCTCATCAACGAGGTGTCGGTCTCCCGGCGGCTCCGCGGCGTCTCGCTGGACCTCTCGGCCAGCCTCGCCGCCGACCTCGACGCGCTGCCCGAGGTGGCGCCCCGGTTCCGCCGGGTCAACGCCGAGGAGCCGTACCGGCTCAAGGCCCGCTGTGTGAAGGCGAAGCTCGCCAACACCCGGCAGCGGCTGCGGCAGGGCACCGCCCACGTGCCGGGGCGGGACTACCGGGGGTCCGGCGAGCTGATCGCCGACCTGGAGCTGCTGCGCGCCTCGCTGGCCCGCAACTCCGGCCAGCTCACCGCCGTGGGCCGGCTCGCCTCGACCATCCGTACGGTGTCCGCCTTCGGCCTGCACCTCGCCACGATGGACGTCCGCGAGCACGCCGAGAAGCACCACGAGGTGCTGGCCCAGCTCTACGGCGCGGTGGGCGAGGTGGAGGACTACCCGTCGTTGAGCCGGCTGGAGCGCAGCAAGCTGCTCGCCGACGAGCTGACCGGCCGCCGGCCGCTGTCCACCCTCGACACGCCGCTCACCGAGTCGGCCCGCAAGACGTTCGACGTGTTCGGCACGATCCGGGAGGCGCAGGACCGGTTCGGCCCCGAGGTGATCGAGTCGTACATCATCTCGATGACCCTCGGCGTGGACGACGTGCTCGCCGCGGTCGTGCTGGCACGCGAGGCCGGCCTGATCGACGTGCACAGCGGCCGGGCGCGGATCGGCTTCGTGCCGCTGCTGGAGACGCCCGCCGAGCTGAACGCCGGCGGCGACCTGCTGGACGAGCTGCTGTCGCTGCCGGCGTACCGGGCGCTGGTCGCGGCCCGCGGTGACGTGCAGGAGGTGATGCTGGGTTACTCCGACTCCAACAAGGAGGCCGGCATCACCACCAGCCAGTGGTCCATCCACCGGGCGCAGCGCGCGCTGCGCGACGTCGCCGCCCGGCACGGCGTGCACCTGCGGCTCTTCCACGGCCGCGGCGGCACGGTCGGCCGGGGCGGCGGGCCCACGCACGAGGCGATTCTGGCCCAGCCGTACGGGACGCTCGACGGCGCGATCAAGGTGACCGAGCAGGGCGAGGTGATCTCGGACAAGTACACGCTTCCCGCGCTGGCCCGGGAGAACCTGGAGCTGACCATGGCCGCCGTGCTCCAGGCGACGCTGCTGCACACCGCGCCCCGGCAGCCCGCCGAGATGCTGGAGCGTTGGGACGCGACGATGGACGTGGTCAGCGAGTCGGCGTACCGGTCGTACCGCTCGCTCGTGGAGGACCCGGACCTGGCCGCGTACTTCTGGGCGTCCACCCCCACCGAACTGCTCGGCGCCCTGAACATCGGCTCCCGGCCGGCGAAGCGGCCGAACACCGGCGCCGGGCTCGCCGGCCTGCGGGCCATCCCGTGGGTGTTCGGCTGGACCCAGACCCGGCAGATCGTCCCCGGCTGGTTCGGGGTGGGCTCTGGCCTGGCCGCCGCCCGGGAGGCCGGCCACGCCGACGTGCTCGCGGAGATGCACCGCAGCTGGCACTTCTTCCGGACGTTCCTGTCGAACGTCGAGATGATGCTGACCAAGACCGACCTGACGATCGCCCGCCGGTACGTGGAGACGCTGGTGCCGAAGAAGCTGCACCCGATCTTCCAGAAGATCGAGCAGGAGTACGAGCTGACCAAGCGTGAGGTTCTCGCGGTGACCGCCTCGCCGGCGCTGCTGGAGAACTCGCCGGTGCTCCAGCGGACCCTCGCCGTGCGGGACACCTACCTGGAGCCGCTGCACCACCTCCAGGTGGCGCTGCTGCGGCAGTACCGGGAGTCCGGCGCTGCGGGCCGGGCGGTGGCCACCGCGCCGGGTGGCCGGCGCGCACCCAGTGACGGCACGGCGCTGGAACGGGCGCTGCTCACCACGGTCAACGGCATCGCCGCCGGCATGCGCAACACCGGCTGACGTGCAAGGAAGGGGCCCTTGTTAACAGACGTCTGTTAACAAGGCCCCTTCCTTGCACGTCCGGCGGGACGGCGGCCGCTCAGAAGTCGCCGCCGCCGACATCACCGCCGCCGAAGTCCCCGGCGCCCTCGCCACCAACATCGCCGGCGCCCTGGTCGGCCCCGTCCTGGAAGCCCTCCTCGTAGCCGGCGCCGTACCCGGGATCGCCCCACATCGGGGAGAAGAGCGCGTCGGCGATCAGCAGGCCGCCGACCACGCCGGCGCCGGCGCCCAGCGCCGTCTTCCACCATGGCGTCGAGTACCAGCCGGCCGGCACGGGCCGGCCCTGGAACCGCCCACCGGGGTAGTAGTAGGGCGTGTCCCGGCCCGGCTGCGGGCCGGCCTTGAAGGTCTGTCCCTGCACGTCCACCTCGCGCTCCCGGGTGAGCTGCCCGGCGCCCCGGGCCGCGGCGAGCGGCGGCAGCTCGGGCCCCGGGTCGATGCCCATCGCGGTACGGGCCGCCCGGATGTACGCCAACCCCTCCAGCGCGGTCTCCCGGGCGAGCGCGAACTGGTGCGGCGTCCGCGCCTGCTCCAGCTGGGAGCCGGCCGCGTTGTACCGCTCCCCCGCGTCGGCCAGGGCCTGCCGCACCGCGGGCTCCTCCCCCTGGAGGGTCAGCAACTGGCCGCCGAGGCGCTCGTACCAGCGCTGCGCCTCCGCCCGCGCGTCGGCCAGCTCGTCGCCCCGACGGGCACCGGCCTGGGCGCGGGCGACCGCGAAGGCGATCACCGCGCCGAGGGCCACGATGCCGAGACACAGCAGAAGTTCCATGACGGGTACGTACCCACGCGCGCCCCGTCGTACCCGTTTGGCAAGCTCGGCGGCATGGACTTCTCGACGCTGGCCGTGGTGGTCGTCTGCCTCGCGGCGGGCGGCGCGGCGGGCTGGTACGCCGCCCGCGTCCGGTCGGCCACCGACGTCGCCCGGCTGGAGGCCACCCTCGCGGCCACCCGGGAGGGCGAGGGCCGCCTGGAGCAGTCCATGCGCGCGCTCAGCTACGAGGCCACCGCGCAGTCCCAGGAGGCGGTGGCCCGCGCGGTGGCACCGCTGCACGAGACCCTGCGGCGGTACGAGCTGCGGGTCGCCGAGCTGGAACGCGACCGGGTCGACGCGTACGCCGAGCTGCGCGAACAGGTCCGCACGATGAGCGCGGTCTCCGGTGAGCTGCGCACGGAGACCAAGCAGCTCGTGGCGGCACTGCGGGCGCCCCAGGTGCGGGGCCGGTGGGGCGAGCACCAGCTGCGTCGCATCGTCGAGGCGGCCGGCATGCTGGAACACTGCGACTTCGCCGAGCAGGTCACCGCCGCGACCGACCACCAGGGGGTCCGACCCGACCTGGTGGTGCGCCTGCACGGCGGCCGCTCGGTGGTGGTCGACGCGAAGGCGCCGTTCGAGGCGTACCTGACGGCGATGGAGGCGCGCGACGAGCGCGGCCGGGACGGCCACCTCGACGCGCACGCGAAACACCTGCGCGCCCACGTGGACGCGCTGGCCGCCAAGTCGTACTGGGCCGCCTTCGACCAGGCGCCCGAGTTCGTGGTGCTGTTCGTGCCGGCCGACCCGTTCCTCGACGTCGCGTTGCAGCGTGACCCGACGCTGCTGGAGCACGCGTTCGCCCGCAATGTGGTGCTCGCGACCCCGGCCACTCTGGTCGCGTTGCTGCGCACGGTCGCCTACTCGTGGCGGCAGGAGGCGCTGGCCCGCAACGCGGTGGCGGTGCACTCCCTCGCCCGCGAGCTGTACGGGCGGCTGTCCACCCTGGGCGACCACGTCGGCAAGCTGGGCGCGTCGCTCGGCGGGGCGGTCACCGCGTACAACCGGGCGGTGGGCTCGCTGGAGGCGCGCGTGCTGGTCAGCGCCCGCAAGCTCGCCGAGCTGGGCGTCTCCGGCGACGAGCTGCCGACGCCGGCGCAGGTCGAGATCACTCCGCGCCAGCCCCAGGCCCCGGAGCTGCTGGAGCCGGGGGCCTGAGTGGACGATCACCGTCCGTCCTCACCGGGCGGTGGATGTGACAATGCGTGTCCGCGCATGTCACGAGATGGTCACAACGAACTCGCCGGTAGTGACACCGGACATCGATACCGCGAAGGATTTCGCTCACGCGTGCCCTGCATCTGAGGGCCCTGTTCTCTGGAGGAAAGAGAACGTGAGCAAACCCCGAAACCTGAGCCGGCGTACCTCCGCCGCGCTCTTCGCGTCGGTCCTGGCCGCGAGTGCCGTGACCGTCGCGGGCGGTGCCGCCACCGCGAGCGCCGCACCCGCCACACCCAGCACCGCACCGGCCACCCCCGTCGAGGCGCTGGGTGCCCACGACGCCAAGCTGCTCGCCGAGGCGGAGGCGAAGAAGGCCCCGACCGTCACCCTGATCGTCGCAACCGAGAAGGGCCAGGCGAAGGACGTCGCCGACGACCTGAAGGGGCTCGGCGCGGCAGTCACCGAACGGTACGACACCATCGGCTACGTCCTGGCTAAGGTGCCCACCGACAAGGTGGTCAAGGCCGCCACGCTGCCCGGCGTCTCGGCGGTCGACCTTGACGAGAAGATCCAGCTCCCGGACCCGAAGCCGGAGGCCGCGCCGTCGGGCCAGAAGGCGGCCCGGCAGGGTGAGACGCTGAGCGGTCCGGGTGCCGACACCCGCGCCGCCAACCCGTACATGCCGACCAACGAGACCGGCGCGGTGGGGTTCGTCGACGAGCACCCGGAGTGGGACGGCCGCGGCGTCACCATCGGCATCATGGACTCCGGCGTGGACCTGGAGCACCCGGCGCTGCAGACGACCACGACCGGTGAGCGGAAGATCGTCGACTGGGTGACCGCAACCGACCCGTTCGAGGACGCCACCTGGCGCGCAATGATCACCGAGGTCGCCGGCCCGTCGTTCAGCGCGGCCGGTGCGACCTGGACCGCCCCGGCGGGCACCTACCGGTTCAACCGCTTCAGCGAGTCCGTCACCAACAACAGCGAGCCGGGCGGTGACGTCAACCGCGACGGCGACAAGACCGACGCCTTCGGCATCCTCTTCGACCCGACCACCAACAATGTCCGGGTCGACACGGACCAGGACAACGACTTCACCGACGAGGCCGTCATGCGGCCGTACAAGGAGAAGTTCGACATCGGCTACTTCGGCACCGACAACCCGGCGACGCCGGTCAGGGAGCGGATGCCGTTCGTGGTCGAGTACCGCAAGGGCGTGGACACCGCCCCGGTCGGCGGCCCCGGCCTGGTCGACTACGTCAACATCGGCATCATCGAGAGCGCGCACGGCACCCACGTCGCCGGCATCACCGCCGCCAACGACATGCTGGGCAACGACGCGTTCGACGGCGCGGCCCCCGGCGCCAAGATCGTCTCCGCCCGGGCCTGCTCGTGGGGCGGCGGCTGCACGTTCGCCGCCCTCACCACCGGCATGGCCGACCTGGTGATCAACCGCCGGGTCGACGTCATCAACATGTCGATCGGTGGCCTGCCGGCGCTGAACGACGGCAACAACGCCCGCGCCGAGCTGTACAACAACCTGATCACCACCTACGGCGTGCAGATGTTCATCTCCGCCGGCAACAGTGGCCCCGGCGTCAACACCATCGGCGACCCGTCCGTCTCGTCCAACGTGGTCAGCGTTGCCGCCAGCGTCAGCAAGGACACCTGGCTGGCGAACTACGGCTCGGTGGTGAAGAAGAAGAACGCGCTGTTCAACTTCTCCTCCCGGGGCCCGCGCGAGGACGGCGGCGCCAAGCCGAACGTCGCCGCGCCGGGCTCGGCCATCTCCACCACCCCGGTCTGGCAGGCCGGCGGCCCGGTCCCCGAGGCCGGCTACGCCCTCCCGCCGGGCTACGGGATGTTCAACGGCACCTCGATGGCCTCCCCGCAGGCCGCCGGCGCCGCCGCGCTGCTGCTGTCGGCCGCCAAGGCGACCGACAAGGGCATCACGCCGGCCATGCTGCGGCGGGCGATCTACAGCTCCGCCAAGCCGATCGACGGCGTCCCGACGTACGCCCAGGGCTACGGAATGTTCGACGTGCGGGGTGCCTGGAAGCTGCTGCGCAAGGGTGTGGAGACCCGCTCCTACACCTCCGACGCCCCGGTCTGCACGGTGCTCTCCGGCCAGCTCGCCACCCCGAACCGGGGCACCGGCGTCTACAACCGCTGCGGCTCCGCCGACGGCGGCCACAAGGTCGGGCAGTCGAAGACCTACCAGGTCAAGCTGACCCGCACCAGCGGCCCGGCCGGCAACATCAAGCACAACGTCGGCCTGCGCGGCAACAACGGCACCTTCTCGGCACCGAAGACCGTCACGCTGCCGCTGAACAAGACCGTCACCATCACCGTCACCGCCAAGCCGAAGGCCGTGGGGGCGCACGGCACGATCGTGACGGTCGACGACCCGGCGACCACCGGGATCGACTTCGAGGTCTCCGCCGTGGTGGTGGTCTCGAACGACGTCCGGAAGCCGGCCTTCTCCTACTCCGCCGAGGGCTCGGTGGACCGGAACAGCTCCACGTCGTACTTCCTGACGGTGCCGCCGGGTGCCGGTGCGCTGCAGGTGAACCTGTCCGGCATCGCCACCGGCTCGCAGACCCGGTTCATCGCCTTCAACCCGTACGGCGTTCCGGTGGAGAGCACCTCCAGCCTGGCCTGCTACACCAACTTCGCCAGCACCTGCAACGCATACGAGCGGGACTACCAGAACCCGATCCCCGGGGTCTGGGAGATCGAGGTGGAGTCGCGGCGTACCTCGCCGTCGCTGAACAACCCGTACCAGATCCAGGCGCGGGTCCAGGGTGTGAAGGTCGAGCCGGCCGTGGTCGAGCTGCCGGCGGTCAACGCCGGTGAGGCGGCCCCGGTCACCTGGGATCTGACCAACACGTTCGGCCCGGTCACGGTGACCGGCCAGGGCGGCCCGCTCTCCAGCGTCCACGCGGAGCGGCCGACCATCACCGAACACACCACCCAGGAGTTCACCGTCGAGGTGCCGGCGGGCGCGACCAGCTTCACCGCCCGGATCGGCAACCCGGCCAACGCCGCCGCCGACCTCGACCTGTTCGTCTTCCGGGGCACCACCGAGGTCGGCCGGGCCGCGGACGGCGACTCGGAGGAGGCGGTGACCATCACCAACCCGGTGGCGGGCACCTACCGGGTGGTCGTTGACGGGTACGCGGTCGACGGGGCCGGTGGCAGCACCGCCTACGACTACCGGGACTCGTTCTCGGCCCCGGCGCTCGGCACCCTGTCGGCGTCGACCACCCCGCTCACCCTGGCGCACGGCGCCACCGGTTCCCTCACGGGTTCGGTGACCGCCCAGTCCACCCCGGCCGCCGGCCGGGCGCTCTACGGTGAGCTGGCCGTGGTGACGTCGGAGGGCGCGGTCGTCGGCCGCGGCGCGGTCTCCATCGGCGCGGTGAACTGACCTTCCGTAGTACCCGCAGGAGCCCGTCCCCGTCCGGGGGCGGGCTCCTGCCGTAGGGCCGGCCAACGTGGCCGCGCCAGCGACGGGACCCGCGCCGCAGGCATGTCCACACTGGTCACCGTCCGTCCGGGCCGCCGCAATCAACCGATCGACGCATCGTTATAGCCGGTTGTCGTTGCCGTGGAGCAAGCATTCGGGTCACTGTTACTGCGGCGCTGGTCACACGTAACGCCAGCGTCACAGCCGTCGCTGGAGGAGTGGCGGCGTGAGCTGGCTCACGGCCGTCACTGGGCATGCCCCTGCAACCCCCAGGGCCCCCTTTGCTCTCCCCCGGAGGAAGAGACGTGAAGATCCCCCACAGTCGGCGCGGCCGCACCACCGCCGCGCTCCTGGCGTCGGCGGTCACCGCCGGCGCCCTGGCCCTGACCGCGGTGGCCAACCCGGCCACGGCCGGCCAGCCCACCGATGCCGGCGTGCTGAAAGCCGCCTCCGCCGGCTGGAGCCCCACCGACCTGGAGCGCCTGGCGGAGGCCAGGACCAAGGGCGACAAGACAGTCACCGTGCTCGTCGCCGCGAAGGCCGGCGAGGCGCGGACCGTCGCCGACGGTCTCGCCGGTCTCGGCGCGCAGATCGGCTACCGCGACGACGACCTCGGGTACCTGCGGGCGCGCGTCGCGATCGACCGCGCCGAGCGCGTCGCCACGCTGGCGGGCGTGCAGACGGCGGAGGTCGACGCGGTCGTCGAGCTGCCCGACCCACGGCCGGACGGCGCCGAGGCGCCCGCGCCGCAGCCCGCCCCGGGTGCCGGCACGTCCACCGACAACCCGTACATGCCGATCCGCGACACCGGCGCGGCGAGCTTCACGGCGGCGAACCCCACCCGGGACGGCCGCGGGGCGACCGTGGCGATCGTCGACACGGGCGTCGACCTCGCCCACCCGGCGCTCCAGAAGACCACCACCGGACAGCGCAAGATCGTCGACTGGGTCACCGCGACGCACCCGACCGACGACGGTGACCCCACCTGGGTCAGCATGGCCACGAACGTCTCGGGTTCGACCTTCACCGCGGGCGGGCGGAGCTGGACCGCCCCCGGTACCGGGTCATACCGCTTCGGCACCTTCGACGAGCGCAACCCCAACCTGGGCGGCGAGCTCGGCAACGACGTCAACCGCGACGGCAACCCGGCGGGCAGCAGCGGCGTCTTCGGCGTGCTGTGGGACGGCGAATCCACGGTCTGGGTCGACACCGACCAGGACGGCTCGTTCGCCGACCAGACGGCGATGACCGACTACAAGGTTCGCAACGACGTGGGCACCTTCGGCACCGACAACCCGGCGACCGCCGTGGCCGAGTCGATGCCGTTCGTGGTGCAGGTCGACGGCAAGGGCAAGTTCGTCAACATCGGCATCGTCTCCGGTGCCCACGGCTCGCACGTGGCGGGCATCGTGGCCGCCAACGGCATGTTCGGCGGCGCGATGACCGGTGCCGCTCCCGGCGCCGAGCTGATCTCGGTCCGCGTTTGCCTCTTCGTGGCCGGCTGCACCTCGCACGCCATGATCGAGGGCATGATCTACGCGGCCAAGCAGGCCGACGTGGACGTCATCAACATGTCGATCGGTGGGCTCCCCGCCCTCAACGACGGCAACAACACCCGCGCCGCGCTCTACAACCGTCTGATCGAGCAGTACGGCGTGCAGATGTTCTTCTCCGCCGGCAACAGCGGGCCCGGCACCAACACCGTCGGCGACCCGTCCGTGGCCGAGAACGTCGTCAGCGTCGGCTCCTACATCACCGACGACACCTGGCTGTCGAACTACGGCTCGAAGTCCCCGTACGCGGAGAGCCTGCACTACTACAGCTCGCGCGGCCCGCGTGAGGACGGCGGATTCAAGCCGAACCTGATCGCTCCGGGTTCGGCGATCTCGACCGTGCCGACCTGGCAGCTCGGCGGGCCGGTCCCCGGCACGTACGCGCTGCCGCCGGGGTACGCCATGTTCAACGGCACCTCGATGGCCGCTCCGCAGGCCGCCGGGGCCGGTGCGCTGCTCGTCGGCGCCGCCAAGGCGGACGGCGTCCAGACGCAGCCGGCGCAGCTCCGCCAGGCCCTCATGTCTTCGGCACGGTTCATCGACAACACCGGGACGTACGAGCAGGGCGCCGGCCTGATCGACGTGCCGGCCGCGTACGACCTGCTGCGCGCCAACATCAAGACGGTGGACATCACCTCGGCCGTGGCGGTCAACACCGTCCTGTCCGGATTCCTCGCCAAGCCGGGCGTGGGTGTCGGCATCTACGACCGCGAGGGTGTGACGGTCGGCAAGGCCTACACCCGCACCTACACCTTCACCCGCACCAGCGGCGGGTCGAAGACGATCGCCTACAACCTGTCCTGGGTGGGCAACGACGGCACGTTCTCCTCGCCGTCGTCGATCTCGCTGCCGCTGAACAAGCCGGTCACCCTGACGGTCCAGGTCAACCCGGCGAGTCCGGGCGCCCACTCGGCGGTCCTGCGGCTCGACGACCCGGCCACCACCGGCATCGACCACCAGACGATGAACACGGTCATCGCCCCGTACACCTTCGAGGCGTCGGCCAACTACCAGGTGAGCATCGAGGGCAAGGTCGGGCGCAACCAGTCCCTGCACTACTTCGTCCGGGTGCCGGCCGGCACCCCGGCGCTGAAGGTGGACTTCGCCGGCCCGACCGGTGCGGCGGGCACGGGCCAGGCCCGCTTCCTCCGCTACCACCCGTACGGCCTGGCGGTCGACAACAACGCGTCGACCTCGTGCTACGTCCCGGCCGCCGGCGCCTGCGCCACCGGCTCGCCGAACAGCCGCACGGCGTCGGACCCGATGGCCGGGGTCTGGGAGATCACGGTCGACGCGCGGCGCACGTCGGACGCCGAGTTGACGCCGTTCACGCTGACCGCCTCGGTCCTCGGGGCGACCGTCACGCCGAACCCCGACGTCATCGCGTCGGCGACGGCGAACGCGCCGGTGTCCCGGTCGTACACGCTGACCAGCACGCTCGGCTCGTTCACCGGGCGAGCCACCGGCACCACACTGGGCAGCGCCCGGCAGGGCCCGTTCACCATCGCCGACCAGCAGGTGCAGGAGTACGACCTGACGGTCACCCCGGGCTCGACCCAGCTTCGGGCGACCATCGGCGGCACCTCCGACCCGGGCGCCGACCTCGACCTGTTCCTGTTCAACTGCACGTCGGGCACCTGCGTGGCGGCCGGGCAGAGCGCGGACGGCGACTCGGAGGAGTCGGTGACCGTGAACAACCCGGCGGCGGGTGCCTGGAAGGTGCGGGTCGACGGCTACGCGGTTCCGTCCGGCTCGACGTCGTACAAGTACGTCGACGTCTTCACCAACCCCGCCTTCGGCTCGGTGGCGGTGACGGACGCCGACGCCCCGCGGGCCAGCGGCGCCACGTGGACGGTGCCGGGCACGGTCACGGCGAAGCTCGCTCCGACGAGCGGCCGGGTGCTCTACGGCAACATCCAGGTCCGCACCGACACGAACATCCTGATCGGTAGCGGCGACGTGGTGGTCCAGTCGGTCGGCTGACAACCCCCGCACGACGCGGAGGCCCGCTCCCCCCACGGGGAGCGGGCCTCCTGCGTCAATGCGTTGACGGGCCGGTCAGCCCTTGCGGGCCGCGGTCTCCACCAGGAACGGGATGCCCTGCTGGCAGGTGGTCATCAGGTCGGGCTGGATCTTGCCGGTCACCGTCACGGTCGCGCCGGCGGCGATCACGTCCCGCGGCCCGCCGATCAGCAGATACCCGTCGAGCAGCAGGCAGCCGGGCTCGACACCGGACTCGACCGTCCCGGTCAACGTGGCGGCCCCGACCGGCGGGGGCTTGGTCGGCCCGCCCGGTCGCTTGGGGCTCACGGTGGGCACCGGAACCGTCGTCGGGGCCGGATCGGCCGGAGTGGCGCCGGGGGTCGTCGGGTCGGGCGGGGTGGTCACCGGGGCTGCTCCCGTCGGGGTCGGGGTGCCGTCGCCCGTGCCCTGGCCGCCGCAGGCGCCGAGCGCCAGGCAGACGGCGAGCGCCGGGAGGGCGAGCCGAGAAGTCCTCATACCGGTCTCTGACGCACCGGCGACCGCCGGCGTTCCACGGTCAGCCCTGTGCCGCCGCGGCGGCCTTCATTTCCCGCTTGAGCTCCTGCGGCAGCGAGAAGGTCAGCCGCTCGTTGGCGGTCACGACCTCCTCGACGTCGGCGAAGCCGCGCGCGGCGAGGTGGGCCAGCACGTCCTGGACCAGCTCCTCGGGGACGCTGGCGCCCGAAGTCAGGCCGACCGTCGTCGCGCCCTCCAGCCACGCGTCGTCGATCTCGTCGGCGAAGTCGACCAGGTGACCGGCGCGGGCGCCGGCGTCGAGGGCCACCTCGACCAAGCGGACCGAGTTGGACGAGTTCTTCGAGCCGACGACGATCACGACGTCGCAGTCCGGCGCGATCTCCTTGACCACGTACTGCCGGTTGCTGGTGGCGTAGCAGATGTCGTCGCTCGGCGGGGACTGGAGCATCGGCAGCCGCTTCTTCAGGCGGGCCACCGTCTCCATCGTCTCGTCCACCGACAGGGTGGTCTGCGAGAGCCACACGACCTTGTTCGGGTCGCGGACGGTGATCCGGTCGGCGCCCTCGGGCCCGTCGACCAACTGGATGTGCTCGGGGGCCTCGCCAGAGGTGCCGATGACCTCCTCGTGCCCCTCGTGGCCGATCAGCAGGATGTCGTAGTCCTCGGCGGCGAACCGCTTCGCCTCCTGGTGCACCTTCGTGACCAGCGGGCACGTCGCGTCGATCGCCTTCAGCGAGCGCGCCTTCGCCTGCTCGTACACCTCGGGGGCGACGCCGTGCGCGGAGAAGATGACGGTGGCGCCCTCCGGCACCTCCTCGTTCTCCTCCACGAAGATCGCGCCCTGGGCCTCCAGCGTGCGCACCACGTGCTTGTTGTGCACGATCTGCTTGCGCACGTAGATCGGCGCGCCGTAGAGCTTGAGCGCCTCCTCGACGGTCTGCACCGCCCGGTCGACGCCCGCGCAGTAGCCGCGGGGCTTCGCCAGGATCACGCGCTTGCCGGTCCGGGACGTCGCTTCAACCTCAGTCACCCGCCCATCGTACGTGCCGGCTTCTCCACCGGCAGCGGCTGCGACCCGTACCACAGCCGCGGCACGCGCCTGGCAGAATGGGCGGACCGGCAGCGCGCAGGGCCACCGCAGCCCATTTTTCCGGGCACGAGAGGACGCGCGCATGGTCATCCAGAAGTCCCCCGACGCAATCGAGCTGATGGCCCGGGCCGGTGCGGTCCTGACCACCCTTCCCCTCGCCGCTGACGCCTAATCCCGTTGATCATGAGGTTGGCGGCAGTCGCGGAGATCGACACCGCCGTCAACCTCATGATCAACGCAGGCGGGGGCGGGGCGGGGAACTAGGGTGGGCGCGTGAGTACGGGAGCCGAGATTCCGCGGAGCAGCTCCGAGGAGCCGTGGCCGGTCCGGGTGGTCAGCCAGAAGATCGGCGCCTGGATCGCCCGGCTGGGCTGGGTGTGGGTGGACGGGCAGGTCGCGCAGATCAGCCGCCGGCCCGGCGCCAGCACCGTCTTCCTCACGCTGCGCGACCCGTCCGCCGACCTCAGCCTGACCGTCACCACCAATCGGGACGTGCTGGACTCCGGCGCGCCGGAGCTGCACGAGGGCGCCCGCGTGGTGCTGCACGCCAAGCCCGAGTTCTACGCGGCCCGGGGCACGCTGAGCCTGCGCGCCGACGAGATCCGCCAGGTGGGGCTCGGGGAGCTGCTGGCCCGACTGGAGAAGCTGAAGAAGCTGCTGGCCGCCGAGGGGCTCTTCGACCGGGCGCGCAAGCGCCGCCCGCCGTTCCTGCCCAACCGGATCGGACTGATCACCGGGCGGGCGAGCGCCGCCGAGCGGGACGTGCTCACCAACGCCCGCCGGCGCTGGCCGGCGGTGGCGTTCCGCACGGTCAACGTGGCGGTGCAGGGGCCGAGCGCCGTGCCGCAGATCGTCGACGCGCTCAAGGTGCTGGACGCCGACCCGAGCATCGACGTGATCGTCATCGCCCGGGGCGGTGGCGGCATCGAGGACCTGCTGCCCTTCTCCGACGAGGCGCTGTGCCGGGCGGTGTTCGCCTGCCGGACGCCGGTTGTCAGCGCGATCGGCCACGAGACCGACACGCCGCTGCTCGACTACGTCGCCGACGTCCGCGCCTCCACGCCGACCGACGCGGCCAAGCGGGTGGTTCCCGACCTCGCCGAGGAGGTACGCCTCATCGGGCAGGCCCGGTCCCGGCTCGAGCGGGCGGTACGCAACCTGGTCGACCGGGAGTCGCACCGCCTCGACCTGTTCCGGTCGCGGCCGGTGCTGGCCCGGCCGCAGGTGATGGTCGACCAGCGCGCGACCGACGTGACCGGGCTGCGCCAGCGTGCGCTCCGCTGCCTCGACCACCGGCTGGCCGCCGCCGACGACGATCTGCGGCACACGCTGGCCCGCCTGCGTGCCCTCTCCCCGGCCGCCACCCTCGACCGCGGGTACGCCATCGTGCAGCGCACCGACGGCCACGTCGTCCGCGCGGCGTCCGAGGTCGCCAAGGGCGATCCGCTGCGGGTACGCCTCGCCGACGGTGAACTGGCCGCGACGGTGGACGGCTGACCGACGAGGACGGAGGAGCCGGCCGGCGACATCCGGTGGCGGTCGGCGGAGGTGTCCGCCCGGTGTGGTGGGATGGGGCCGATGACGGACGAGACGAAGGACGAGCGGCTCAGCTACGAGCAGGCCCGCGCCGAGCTGGCGTCGGTGGTCGAGCGACTGGAGGCCGGCGGCACCACGCTGGAGGAGTCGCTCGCGCTCTGGGAGCGCGGTGAGAAGCTGGCCGGGATCTGCCAGGCATGGTTGGACGGCGCCCGCGCCCGGCTCGACGCCGCCCGCCAGGCGCCCGGGGACTCCTGACCGGCGTGCGGCGGGGCGGCCGGAAGCCGCCCCGCACCGCCCGTCACCTGAAGAGGTTGTAGAACTCGGCGGGCGCCTCGACCACCTGGCCGGCCGGCGGCTGCTGCGCCGGCGTGGCGCTGCCGTAGTCGGAGTAGGTGATCCGGATCTCCTGCGCGGCCGACTGGCCGGCGGCCGGGATCTGGAGGACCAGTTCACTCAGCCGGCCCTGCGGGTCCAGCTTGGCGGTGAAGGGCACGGTCCGCGCCTGCGGACCGAGCGCCGTGATCACGGCGGGGTCGACCGACCCGGCGTCCGCGGCCTTCGACACGTCCAGCGTGCCGGCGTACGCGCCCTCGCCGGTCTTCCGTACCTCGGTGACGCCCTGGGTGAGCACCGCGCTGCCGGCCGGGTCGACCTGGTCGAAGTCGAAGCCCAGGTTCCGGTTCCCCTGGATCCGGGTCTGGTCGAGGTGCTGGTACTTGCCGAGGTTGAGCTTCTGCACGCCGGGCACGCTGCTGGCGGTACGGCCGCCCAGGTCCAGCTTCACCCAGCTGTCCGGCTTGATGTGGATCAGATCGAGGGTCATCGACAGGTCGTCGGTCGGCTTGCCGAGCACCACCTTCATCTGCGCGCTCTGGCTGGGCTCGTGCACCTGCCCCTCGGCGGTGGAGCCGCCGCCGGACATGGTGAAGCGGAAGTTGCCGTTGCTGATCTCCCGCGTCGAGTCCAGCAGTGCCTGCTTGGCGTCCCCGGGGACGCCGGTCGCGGGCGCCGAGCCGGACGCGGTGGTCGTCGGGGTGGCGGACGAGCCGGCCTGCGGGGTGCCGTCGGCGTTGCAGGCGGCGAGACCGGGTGCGAACAACGCGGCGGCCACCAGGCCGGCGCTCAGGCGTCGAACAGTCATCGTGTCTCCCAGGTGGGTCACCCGGCACGCCTCTCGGCGGCCGGTACCGGGCGGCGCGCGCCACCATCGGCCGCGCCGCGCGAGCCACGTCCGGCTGCCGGAGCCGGTCAGGTCGCACCCCTGTCTGTTCCCTGCTGTCGCGTCACGCAATCACCGGTGTCTCCGGATCGCCCGGACGGACGACCCGGCCGGAGAACGCGACGAGGGGCGGCCGCAGCCGCCCCTCGTACGCCGGACCGTCCTACTGGAACATCTGGTAGGTCTCGTCGCTGGCCTCGATGACCTGGTCCGCCGGCGGCTTCTGGGCCGCGCTGGCCGAGCCGTAGTCGGCGTAGGTGACCTTCATGTCGTGCGCCTTGGACTCACCGGCGGCCGGCACGGAGATCACCAGCTCGGTCAGCCGGCCTTCCGCGTCCAGCTTCGCGGTGAAGGGAAGCGCCTTGGCCTTGTCGCCCAGGGCCTTGACCAGGTCGGCGTCCAGGGCGTCCGCGTCGCTGACGGCGGAGGCGTCCAGCTTGCCGGAGTACGCGCCCTCACCGGTCTTCTGGACGTCGGTGATGGCCTTGACCAGCGCGTCCGCGCCGGCCGGGTCGACGTCCTCCTCCAGGTTGATGCCGAGCGAGTCCGAGTCCTTGACCTTGGACTGGTCGAGGTGCTGGTACTTGTCCTTCATCTTCGCCAGGGCGGGCACGCTGTCGGCCAGGGCGCCGAAGTCGGCCTTCACCCAGCTCTCCGGCGCGATGTGGATCAGGTCCATGTTGAAGGAGTTGCCGGAGCCGTCGTCGAACTTGATCTTCATCGTGGCGCTGTTGCTGGGCTTGTGCACCAGGCCCTCACCGGTCAGCCCGTCCCCGGCGATCGTGAAGGTGAAGTTGCCCTTCTCGATCTCCTTGGTCGAGGCGCGGAGCGCCTCCTTCGGGTCGGCCGGCACGGCCTGGCTGGCGGCGGCGGTCGGCTCAGTGGAGCCGGAGTTGCAGGCGGCCAGGCCGGGGACGAACAGGGTGGCGGCGAGGACGCCGACGCTCCACCGTCGAATGTTCACAGGCTTCTCTCTTCGAAACAGGACGTCACCCGGCGTGACGAATCCCGCCGGGTATCGAGCCGGGGCAGACTAGCCGATCCCGCCGACACGTGGGGGGCGCGGCTCAGCCCAGCGACCCGGCCAGCGCCCGCAGCTCGTTGTCCCGCGCGTCACCGACGACGATCACCGTACGGGCCGGTTCCAGCAGCACCAGCGCCTGCTCGTTGCCCCGGGCCGTGTACCGCTGCCAGGTGCGCCCCCCGAGGTCGGTCTGCCCCTGGGGCTGGCCCTGGTCGGTCAGCTCGGCGGGCAGCAGCCGCTCCGCCGGCACGTTGCTCTGCACCACCTGGGCGCCCCGCCCCTCCGGCGTCAGGTAACCCAGGCGCAGCGTCGCCCCGCCCTCGACCGTCCGGAAGGAGGCGTTGACCGTGCGCCACCCCTCACCCAGGCCCTCCGGCTGGCTGACCGGGAAGGCGTTCGCCGCCCGCGCCGAGTCGAGCGCGGGCGCCGGGTCGACCACGGTGGGCTGGTCGCCGCCGAGGAAGCCCCGGTAGAAGGCCAGCAGCAGGGCGATGGGGATCAGGAGCACGAGCAGCGAGATCGCCATGTCCTTCGGCGAGCGGTCCGAGCGACGCGCGTCGGCGGCGGGTGGCGGGGCCGGAAGCTCGCCGGTCTCCGCCGCCCCCGTCGTGGGCGACGTCGCCGGGCCGCCGGCGGGCTCGACCAGGGCCGGCTCCCCCGGGGGTACGGATCCGGCGGGCGTGGGGTCGACCGGCGGCCGGCCCTCCGGCGGGGTCCGGTCGGCGGGTACGCGGTCGGCAGGCTGTGCGGGTTCCACCCCGACATCTTCGCAGCCGCCCGACGAGACGTATCCGACCCATCACCGCCCCGCCACCACACGGCACCCGCGATCGTGTGAGGATCAGCCACAAAGCCGGCAGCGGCGACACCCTGCCGGTCCACCCCGCACCGTCGCGAGGAGGAGCCGTCATGACGAACACGCGGACCCCACAGAACCTCGACCGCAACCTCGCCCTCGACCTGGTCCGGGTCACCGAGGCCGCGGCGATGGCCGCCGGCCGCTGGGTCGGCCGGGGCGACAAGGAGGGCGGCGACGGGGCCGCCGTCGACGCCATGCGCAAGCTGATCAACTCGATCCCGATGCGTGGCGTCGTGGTGATCGGCGAGGGCGAGAAGGACAACGCTCCGATGCTCTTCAACGGCGAGGAGGTCGGTGACGGCACCGGCCCGGAGGTCGACGTCGCGGTCGACCCGATCGACGGCACCACACTGATGAGCAAGGGCATGCCGAACGCCCTGGCCGTGCTGGCGGTGGCCGAGCGCGGGGCGATGTTCGACCCCAGCGCCGTCTTCTACATGGAGAAGCTCGCGGTCGGCCCGGCCTACGCCGATGTGGTGGACATCAACGCCGGCGTCGCGGACAACCTGCGGCGCATCGCCAAGGTCAAGGGCACGGACGTGTCCGAGGTCACCGTCTGCGTCCTGGACCGGCCCCGCCACGACGACCTCGTCGCCAAGATCCGGCGCACCGGGGCGGGCATCCGCTTCATCTCCGACGGTGACATCGCGGGCGCCATCGCCGCCGCCCGGGGCGAGTCCGACGTCGACGTGCTGATGGGCATCGGCGGCACGCCCGAGGGGATCACCGCCGCCTGCGCGCTCAAGTGCATGGGCGGCGTGATGCAGGCCAAGCTGTGGCCGCGGGACGACGAGGAGCGGGAGAAGGCCCTCGCGGCCGGGCACGACCTGGACCGGGTGCTCAGCACCGACGACCTGGTGACCGGCGACAACTGCTTCTTCGTCGCCACCGGGGTCACCTCGGGTGACCTGCTGCGCGGCGTGCGGTACAAGGCCGGCGGCGCGTACACCCAGTCGATCGTGATGCGGTCCAAGAGCGGCACGATCCGGGTCATCGACTCGTACCACCGGCTGGAGAAGCTGGCGCTGTACTCGGCGGTGGACTTCGACGGCCGCCCCCTGGCCGAGCAGGAGTGAGCGCCGCCGGGACTCTGGTCCGGCCGACCCCGTTGGCGGCCCGCCGGATCACCGGCGTGGGCCTCGCGACCGCCTGCGGGGTCGCCGTGGCCGTGCAGTCCCGGATCAACGGCGAGTTGGGCGTACGCCTGGCCGACGGGATCGCCGCGGCGGTGGTCTCCTTCGGCGTGGGCCTGCTGGTGCTGCTGGCGCTGGTCCCCGCCACCCCGCGCGGGCGGCGGGGCCTGGCCGCCCTGCGCGGGGCGCTCGCGGCCGGGACGCTGCGTCCGTGGCAGTGCCTCGGTGGGGTGTGCGGGGCGTTCCTGGTGGCGACGCAGGGTCTCACGATCGGCACCCTCGGCGTCGCCGTGTTCACCGTGGCGGTGGTCGCCGGCCAGTCCGGCAGCAGCCTCGCGGTCGACCGGGCCGGCCTCGGCCCGACCGGGCGGCAGCCGGTGACGCCCCGGCGCCTGGCCGGGGCGGTGCTCACCGTGGTCGCGGTCGTGCTGGCGGTCGGCGACCGGCTCGGCGACCCGGGCGCCCTGGCGCTGGCCCTGCTACCGCTGCTCGCCGGCGTGGGAATCGCCTGGCAGCAGGCGGTCAACGGGCGGGTCAGCCGGGCGGCCGGCAGCGCGCTGACCGCCACGCTGGTCAACTTCGCCGTCGGCACGCTGGCCCTGCTGGCCGTGTTCGCGGTCGACGTGGCGGTCCGCGGCCGTCCCGCCGGCGGGCTGCCCGCCGAGCCGTGGCTCTACGTCGGCGGCCCGATCGGGGTGGTCTTCATCGCGGTCGCCGCCGCCATCGTCCGCTTCACGGGGGTCCTGCTGCTCGGTCTGGCCACCATCGCCGGCCAGGTGGTCGGTGCGGTCGCGGTGGACCTGATCCTGCCGACCGCGGCCTCGCACCCGGGCCCGACCACCCTGCTCGGCGCGGCGCTGACCCTGGTCGCCGTCCTCATCGCCGCCAAACGGTAAGGAAGGGCCCCTTCTTAACGCCTCGCGTTGTGGAAGGGACCCTTCCTAACGCTTGACGACGCTCGCCCGCAGCGCGCCGAGGGTCTCGGCGAGCGCCTCGTCGAGCGGGGTCGGCGTGATGCCGAACGTCCGCTCGGCGGCCGTCGAGTCCATCACGTACGGGCGATCGAACTGGTACGCCGTCTCCCGCAGCTCACGGGCGAACGGGTTGACCAGTCCGCCCAGCCAGACCGCCGCGTACGGCAGGCGGGTCAGCCTCGGTGCGCGTACGCCGGCCAGGGCCGCGGCACGGGTGGTCAGCTCCCGCACGGTGACCGCGGGCGGGCTCGGTACGTGCCACGCGCGTCCCCAGGCCCGCTCGTCCGTGGCGGCGGCGACGACGGTGCGGGCCACGTCCCCCACGTAGGTGAACGTGTGCGGCACGTCGAGGTCGGCCGGTACGACCACCCGGCGGCCGGCGAGCACGCTCGGCAGCATCATCGTGGTGAGGGAGGTGGTGCCGGCTCCGAGGTAGTCCGAGCCGCGCACCTCGGTCACCCGCACCCGGCCCGCCTCGTGCGCGGCCAGCGCGTCGGTCCACATGCGGTTGCGTACCCGTCCCTTGGTGCCGGTCGCCGCCAGCCGGGTGGTTTCGGTCATCGGGCCGTCGACCGGGCCGTACCCGTAGAGGTTGCCGACCGTGGCGAGCACGGCGCCGCTGTGCTCGGCGGCGGTGAGCAGGGCGGTGGCGAGCGGCGGCCAGTCGATCGGCCACCGGTGGTACGCGGGGTTCGCGCAGTTGTAGAGGGCGACGGCGCCCGTGGTCAGGGTGGTGAGGCGGTGGGCGTCGGTGGCGTCGGCGGCGACCCGCTCGACGGCCGGGTGCTCGGGGCCGGCGCCCCGGCGGCTCACCACCCGCACCCGCTCACCCCGCTCGGCGAGCAGGCGGGCGGTGGCGGTGCCGACGGGTCCGGCGCCGACGATCACATGGAGCGACATCAGGGGTCACCTTTCGAATCGGGGATCCGTTCCGAGAGCACTGCTCTCGGCAACGCGTCCAGCATGACCCATCCGGCAGCGCCACGTCAAGAGCAGTGCTCTCGGTTTTGATTGGCGCTCTCACACGTGGCAGAGTGGGCCCATGGCCGCCAACACCTTCCGTGCCCGGGTGCGCGCCGGGATGATCGAGGAGATCAAGGCCGTCGCCCGCCGCCACCTGGCCACTGACGGGGCGAACCTGTCGCTGCGCGCGGTCGCCCGGGACCTCGGCATGGTCTCGTCCGCGATCTACCGCTACTTCCCCAGCCGCGACGACCTGCTCACCGCGCTCATCCTGGAGGCGTACGACGCCCTCGGCGACGCGGTGGAGGCGGCGGACGCCGCCGTCGACCGGACCGACCTGCGCGGCCGCTGGCACGCGGCGTGCCGGGCGGCCCGGGGCTGGGCGCTCGCCCACCCGGCCGAGTACGCGCTGCTCTACGGCAGCCCGGTCCCCGGCTACGCGGCGCCCGACGCCACGGTCGAGCCGGCCCAGCGGCCCCCGGTGACGCTGGTCGGCATCCTGCGGGACGGGCTGGCCGCCGGGCAGCTCACTCCGCCACCGGCCGACGAGCTGCCCGAGCCGGTCCGCGCCGACCTGGCCGACATCGCGGCGGCGTACTTCCCGGGGCTGCCGGAGGCGCTGCTCGCCCGGGGCATGGCCGGCTGGACACAGCTCTTCGGCCTGATCAGCTTCGAACTGTTCGGCCGGATCAACCGCACGCTGCCGCACCGGGACGAGTACTTCGACCACCAGACCGCCCTGATGGCCGACCTGATCGGCCTGCCGCGCTGAGCCCAGCCGGACGTCCCCTCCTCAGGCCGGCACGGGCGGGTACGGCGGATCCCCCTGCCGTGCCTGCGCCGGATCGGCCAACCGGGCCGCCCGGCGAGCCAGCCACAGGCCCGGCAGGGTGGCGAGTACCGCCAGCACCACGGCGGTCCACGTCCGAGGCGGTACGGCGAACAGCCAGCCCGTCAGCGGCAGGCCGGCCAGCAGCACCGTGACCAGGAACGCCCGGAAGACCTCGCCCCACCATCCGTCCCAGGCCCGGCCACGGGTGGCGGCCACGATCAGCATGCCGCCCGCCGTCAGCGCACCCAGCGGCAGCACCAGCAGCACGACAGTCCCGGGCAGGACCAGTTCGTTGGAGCGGTCCCAGATGCCGGCGAGCAGGAAGGCCGCGGTCGCCCCGGCCACCACCGCCACCGCACCCCAGAGTCCGCTGCCGCCGGAACGCACCACCGCGAGATGGGCGGCCACGGCCAGCACCCCGAGGCCCAGCGTCAACGCCAGGACGACGACGAGCAGGTTGTCGCTGCCCCGCTGGGTCGGGTCGCTCGCGCCGAGAGCAGGCAGTTCATCGTCGTCGCGCCCGACGAACTCGTCGCGGCCGCCGAGGTCGAGCCATCCGGCACGCTCCCACCGGCCGTCCGGATGCCGGACAACGAAACCGTCCCGACCGTTGGCGACGACCACACCGTGCCCGTCACCCGGTGTGGTGAACACGACCAGTTCCCGCGCGGAGAAGTGCTGGCCCACATCCCCGGGTTCGGTGTACCGGCGGGCCAACGGCTCGCGCTGCGCGTCCGAGATCTCCCACCCCGTCCGCCACGACCGGCCGCCGTCGTCGCTCTCCTCCACCCGGAGATGGCCGGCCACCACCCGGTAGCACCGGTCACCTGCCGGCGTGCACCCGCGCTGGCGCGGGGTCGTGGCGGCACCCGTCAGGCGCGCACCCTCACTCACCGAGGCCGGGCGCCAGGTGCCGCCCGCATCGTCGCTGACCCACCACTGCGCTTCGGCCGCCGTCTCGGGCCAGAAGCCGGAGGATCCGCTCCCCGTCGCGATCGCGGGCCGACCATCCACCGTCGACGTTCCCACGGCGTAGGGGAAGTTGGCCACCGCGCTGGTGGCGGCGACCGCCAGCAGCGCCGACGGCAGCAGGACGACCAGCCGCACCAGGCGGACCGTACGCACCTGGGCCGGGTGGCGCCGGGCCCGGGACCAGCTCCACGCCGACAGGACGAGGGCCGGCAGCGTGAGCAGGTCGGTACGGTCGGCCCGGACCACGGACGGCCCGGCGAGGGCGGTCCACCCCGCGGAGGCCACCTCGGCGGCGTACCCGCTGGACTTGACGACCGCGAAGCCGGCGCCGACCGACACCAGCCCGACCACGACGGCGGTGTGCACCGGCAGCCGGGGCACCGCCAGCGTGAGCAGCACCGCGACCAGCGGCGGCGCGAGCACCAGGCCGGCGACGTCGCTGAGCTTGCCGGTCAACGGCCCCGGGAACGCCGCCTTGAGCACGTGGTCGTTGACCACGAGGACGACCAGCGCGAGAACCGTCGCCGGATGACCCAGCCAGGCGAGGGCGACGGAGGCGCCGTCACGCGGCGGTACGCGGGCGTCCATCGCCGTACGGTCGCAGTGGCGGGTCTCGTTCCGGCCACGACCCGACGAAGATCAGGTCCCGGGATCAGGTGCCGTCGGAGGAATGCCCGGGGAAGAGGTGGGCGGACGGGTCGATCACCACGGCCGCGTTGTTCACCGCCGTGGCGGCCTCGCCGAAGCCGGTGGCGATCAGGCGGACCTTGCCCGGGTACTCGGTGATGTCGCCCGCGGCGAACACCCGGGGCAGGTTGGTGGCCATCGTGCTGTCGACCACGACGTGCCGGCGGTCCAGCCGCAGCCCCCACTCGGCCAGCGGGCCGAGGTCGGCGGTGAAACCGAGCGCCGCGACGACGGTGTCGACCGGCAGCAGCTCCGCCGCGCCGCCCCGGACGGTGACCTCGGCACCGGTCACCGTGCCGTCGCCGTGCAGTTTCGTCACCTCGGCGTTCACCACCACCCGCACCGGCAGGCCGAGCACGCGGGCGACGGTGGCGGCGTGCGCCCGGAACTTCTCCCGGCGGTGGACGAGGGTCACCGAGCGGGCCAGCGGCTGGAGGGTCAGCGCCCAGTCGAAGGCGGAGTCGCCGCCGCCGACGATGAGGACGTCCCGGTCGGCGAGGTCGGCCGGCTGCGGCACGAAGTAGACGATGCCGTCGCCGACGAACTGCTCCGCGACCGGCAGCGGGCGGGGCGTGAAGCTGCCCAGGCCACCGGTGATCAGCACGGCTCCGCAGGCCAGCTGCTCGCCCCCGGCGAGACCGAGCACCGGCCGGTCGTCGGCGTACGAGAGCTTCTCCGCCCGGGTGCCGAGCAGGTAGAGCGGATCGAAGGGGGCGGCCTGGGCGACCAGGTTGGCCACCAGGTCCCGCCCCTTGATCGCCGGGAACCCGGCGACGTCGAGGATCAGCTTCTCCGGGTACATCGCGGTGATCTGGCCGCCGGGCTCCGGCAGCGCGTCGATCACCGCGACCGAGAGCCCGCGGAACCCGGCGTAGTACGCCGCGAAGAGGCCGGTGGGCCCGGCTCCGATCACCGCGACATCGACCTCGCGCATGGCGTACCGTCGCTTTCCGCTCACGGATCAACGGGTGCTGATCTTTGACGGTAGAGGCGGTGCGCCGGTCAGGCAAGGGTCTCCCACGGGTGTCGCACGACCGGCGCCGAACGTGCCGGCGCAGCTCAGGGCAGCGTGAGTGTCGATTCCGAGTGGTACGGGCCGCCGAGGTCCGGCCGGCGACGCCGGAAGATGATCGCGGCGATGATCCCGCCAAGCAGCCCGAAGAGGTGGCCCTGCCAGGAGATGCGTTCGTCGGTGGGGAGGATGCCGACGAGCTGCCAGCCGTAGAGGAGGCCGACGAGAAGGAAGACCGCGAAGTTCCACCAGCTCCGCTCGACGATGCCACGGGTGAGCAGGATGCCGAGGTAGCCGAAGATGACGCCGCTCGCGCCGACCACCACCGAGTTGGACGAGCCCGTGAACCAGACGCCGAGGCCGCTGACCAACACGATGATCAGTGTGGACCAGAGGAAGCGGCGGGCACCGGCGGCGAGCACGAAGGTGCCGAGCAGGATCAACGGGATGCTGTTGCTGTAGAGGTGGTCGAAGCCGTGGTGCAGGAACGGTGAGAAGAAGACCCCGTCGAGGCCCTCGATCCGCTTCGGGATGATGCCGGCCGTCGGGTCGAGCCCGAACGCCAGGCCCTGGTCGACGGCCTCGATGAGGAACAGGAACGGCACCACCGCGCACATGGCGACGAAGGCCCGGCCGAGTGCGGCGTAGAACGCCTCGGTGCCGAACCGGTGCGGGTCGCCGCTTCCCGGGAGCAGGGTCACCTGTCAACAGCTATCAGGTGACGGCCACCGCCGCCACCCGAGGAGGTGTCGGGCGGTGGAAACACCGGTGGCGGGGTGTGGTCCACCACACCCCGCCACCGGCGGCCGATCAGTACCAGCCCACGTCCTGGGAGTGGGCCCAGGCCCCACACGGTGTGTCGTACCGGCCCTTGATGTACCCGAGGCCCCACGTGATCTGGGTGGCCGGGTTGGTCTCCCAGTCGTCCGCCACCGAGCCCATCTTGCTGCCGGGCAGCGCCTGAGGGATGCCGTACGCCCCGGAGGACGAGTTGCGGGCCTTGTGGTTCCAGCCGCTCTCCTTGGTCCAGAGCTTGTCCAGACAGGGGAACTGGTCGATCCCGAAGCCCGCGTCGATCATGAGCGCGCAGCCGATCTTCCGGTTGCCGCTGTACTCCTCGCAGGAGGACGGGATCGGCCCGTCGTACGGCTTGCTCTCGGCGGCCTTCGTCTCGGCGGCGGCCTTGGCGGCGGCCTCGCGGGCCTTCTTCCGCGACGCCGCGGCGGCCTCGGCCCGGCGCTTCCGCTCGGCGGCCGCCTCGGCGACCGCGGCCGCACGCAGCTTCGCCTGGTACTCGGCGGTCCGCTCCTTCGCGGAGTGCACCTGGCGGGTCTGCGCCAGCGCAGCCTGCTCGACCGCGACGCCGACCTGCGCGTTCTGGCCCTGATCCCGGTCGCCGCCCAGGTAGAAGCCACCGGCGACGCCCACGGAGAGCAGCGCGACAGCGGCCGTACGGGCGCCCAACCGGCTCCACAGCCGACTCACGAAGTGGTCCCTTCGTCGGGTGCAAGGACACGACGCGGACCGCACCGATGGGCGGGGATCCGCGCCGGCGAGCGCCCCGACCGAACGGTCGCAGCCGACCCACCCCGGCGCCGTCGACGTCGTCCCGCCGGAGCGGGCGAACGATCACCGACGATCTTCGTGGTGCGTGAGCGCTCGTGGGACACCATCGCGCACGGTGAGGCCGATGGGAAACCACAAGGCCCTATTGTGACTTGCGCCACACGAATTATGTGGACGAACACGCCCAAAGAGGCGTCAGTGTGGGCTGTCCTCCAGAAGATCCGTCACCATGGCGGCGATCGGCGACCGCTCCGATCGGCTGAGCGTGACGTGCGCGAAGAGCGGATGCCCCTTCAGCGCCTCGATCACCGCGGTCACCCCGTCGTGCCGTCCGACCCGGAGGTTGTCCCGTTGGGCGACGTCATGGGTGAGCACGACACGCGAGCCCTGGCCGATGCGGGACAGCACCGTCAACAGCACGCCGCGCTCCAGCGACTGCGCCTCGTCCACGATGACGAAGGCGTCGTGCAGGCTGCGCCCCCGGATGTGGGTCAGCGGCAGCACCTCGAGCAGCCCGCGGGAGGTGACCTCGTCGAGGACGTTCTCGTGGATCACGGCGCCGAGGGTGTCGAACACCGCCTGCGCCCACGGCGACATCTTCTCCGACTCCGAACCCGGCAGGTAGCCGAGCTCCTGGCCGCCGACGGCGTACAGCGGCCGGAACACCACCACCTTCTTGTGCCGGCGGCGCTCCATCACCGCCTCTAGGCCGGCGCAGAGCGCCAGGGCGGACTTGCCGGTGCCGGCCCGGCCGCCGAGCGAGACGATGCCCACCGAGTCGTCCAGCAGCAGGTCCAGCGCGATCCGCTGCTCCGCGGAGCGGCCATGCACGCCGAACGCCTCGCGATCGCCCCGGACCAGCCGCACGGTCTTGTCGGGCAGCACCCGGCCGAGTGCCGAGCCGCGCGTCGAGTGCAGCACCAGCCCGGTGTGGCAGGGCAGCCCGGCTGCCTCGTCCACGTCCAGCGACTCACCCGCGTACAGGCGGCTGATCTGGTCCTCGGTCAGCTCCAGTTCGGACATCCCGGTCCAGGTGGGGTCGCTGGCCTGGCCGTGCCGGTACTCGTCGGCCCGCAGACCCACCGAGGCCGCCTTGACGCGCAGGGGCATGTCCTTGCTGACCAGCGTGACCGCACGCCCCTCGGCGGCGAGGTTCAGCGCCACGGAGAGGATGCGGGCGTCATTGGACTCGGTGCGGAAGCCCGGAGGCAGCACCCCGTCGTCGGTATGGTTCAGCTCGACGCGCAGCGTGCCCCCGTGGTCGTTGGCCGGCACCGGCCGGTCCAGCCGGCCGTGCCGCACCCGCAGCTCGTCCAGCAGCCGCAGCGACTGGCGCGCGAACCAGCCCAGCTCCGGGTGGTGTCGCTTGCCCTCGAGTTCGGAGATGACCACCAGCGGGAGCACCACCTCGTGCTCGTCGAACCGGTGGAACGCCGCCGGGTCGGAGAGCAGCACCGAGGTGTCCAGGACGAACGCCTGGCCGGATGGTCGGGGCTCCTCGTTGCCGGCCGGGGCGGCCGCGGGGCGGCGGCTCCGGGTGGCGCGGCGGGTCGTGGCAGTCGCGGCCGGGGTCTGGTCGGCACCGGCGGTCGTACGGCGAGTCGTCACAGGCCTGCTCCGGCAGATGGGCACCCGCCACCCGCGTTCCGCCTCCTCCGGTGCCCGGGGACACGGGGTCGGATGCGGGCCCCGTGCGCGAGGTCGCAGATCCGGGCTTGCCGGCTGGCCCGGGACAACCCCGCGCCATGCCTAGACGCTAGCGGCGCCGGAGCGTCCCGGCTAGAGGGCGCACGTGGATCTTCCATCCGACCGGCACGGCGGAACCGGCCGGGATGCATGCCCCCTGCGCGCATCCCGGCCGGCGGGGCCAGCGTCACCGGTCTGACCTGACCCCGACGGTGCGTGTCCGCCGCGGACGACGCACCGCGCCTCAGGTACCGGCCGACGGGTCTCGGGTCCCCGTCGGCCGGGCTCAGCCGGTCCGTCGTACCAGCGTGCCGGTCGGGTGCCGCCCGGTGACCGGGGCGGCCGGCGTGGTGAACGAGGAGCCGGTGTACGTGGTGCCCGGGCGGACCACCGTTCCGGTGACCCGGGCGGCGTTGTCGGCCGGCGGCGGCCCGGCGAGCGCGGACGCGATGGCCGCCTGGGCGTCCCGCCGGCGCCGGTTCCAGGCGCCCCGGTCACCGTCGAAGTAGCCCTGCCGGTATCCGAAGCGGTAGCCGATCCGGTAGCTGAGCTGGCCGTGCAGGCGCCCCGCGGCGTAACTGGTGGCCGCGAGGACGAGGACGAGGAAGACGGCGAGGAATGGACTCATCCGGCCGCTCCGGCGTGCCGTACCTGTGTGCTCATCGCTCCTCCGGCTCGGCCGCGGTGGGATCGACGACCAGGAGCCGGTCGAGGTCGTCGGTGCTGACCTCCTCGACCAGCTCGACGCTGATCCGGCACCCGTCCAGCACGACCTCGGCCACCGACGCGCGACGGATCTCGCCGCCGGCGTCGTAGACCCGGACGCTGAGTTCGGGGCAGCCGAGGTGGGTACGCCAGGCGTTCCACTCTCCACGGTCACCGACACTGAGGGAGAGGTAGCGGCAGCCCCGGGCCAGGTAGAGGCGCCAGGGTGCGCTCAGGCCGGCGGCGACGCCCTCGGCGATCAGACCGAAGGCCTGCGCACGGGTGGCGAGTTCGGTCACCGTGTCCCCCTCGTGCCGGAGATGTCACGCATGTGAGCACTCATCGTCTCCTGCACGTGACACACGGTAGGCTGTCCCATGGGCGTGACAGTATCAGCTTTTCGTCTGATTACCCCCGCACCTATGGTTATCTATTCTGCCCAGGTGACACCCCTCCGAAGCGGTCCCGGATCGTTTACCGGGAAACCGAAAACCCCGTCACGTTCGCGTGACAGGCGCGTGCCGGGCGAGGCGGCCACGGCCGGCTGGTCGTACGGTCACGGGATGACCGAGACCGCCAACGCACGGAAGATCGCCTTCGCCACCTTCGTCCGGCGCGCCCTCGAAGAGGCACGCGCCACCCGGGCCTGGAGCGGCACCGAGGTCTCCCGGCGCACCGGCGTCTCCCGGCAGACGATCAACCGGTGGGTCCGGGGCGACTGGGCCAGCGACCCGGAGGCCGAACGGGTCGTGGCCTTCTGTGAGGGTCTGGGCCTCAACCCGGCGACCGCGTTCGCCGCGCTGGGCTGGGACCGGCGGGCCACCCCCCGGACCGCGCCGACACCGCCCCCGATGGACCCCGACGTCGAGGCGCTGCTGCGCCGCCTGGTCGACCCCAACGTGTCGGACGCGGAGAAGTTCCACATCCGGGAGACCATCCGCTACCTCGCATATCGCCCGACTCTCCCGGTCGACGTGCGAAAACGAGGTAAACAGGCCGGGTAGTTCCTCAGATGGCGAAAGAACGGCTGGTCAGACTCATTCGTTTCGCTCCGGGGCCGGATTCGGCGCGCTAGCGTCCGTATTCGTACTGCTTGGGCTCGTCGTCGGCGGGGGGACGGGACAAGGCCGAACCCAGCCCTGCGGGACAGAAGGAGGGGTCTGTCCATGACCCTGAAGTGGTTGGCAGTCATGGTCACCACCGTGTCGCTGACACTGTGCCTGACCGGGAACGCGGTGATCCTGGCGGTGAACGGCGGGCAGCTTCCCCTGCTCGTCAACCTCCTCACGCTCACCGCCGCCGGCACCGGCGTCGTCCTGGCCGTAATCGCCGAACTGAACGACCGGCTCAACGACCGGGTCAGCGCGCTCACCGAGTTCCTGGTGGCCCGGCTCAACGAGATCGAAACCAGCGCCGGCGACCGGAACACCGGATTCGTGGAGGGGTACCTGCTCAGCCACAGTCAGGAGGCGGCCGTCGTCCCGTTCGGGCGACGGGGACGGGGAGCCGCCGAACGCTGACCGCGCACCCGCCGGCCCCACGCGGCCGCCCACCAAAGAGGCCGGGCGGAGGGGTGCGTCACGGCCGGGAATGAGCCGCCACACCCGGGGTACGCTGTCGCGCGTGCCGCCGTTGAATCTGGGCAAGCAGCAGCCGAAGACTCCGTTGAACGCCGACCTGGCCTGGCGCACGACCGCCGCCCGGGCGGCCGGAACCGTTCTCTTCTTCGACTTCGACGGCACGCTGGCGCCCGTCGACAACGATCCGACCGCTGTCCAGCCGGCGCCGAAGGTGCTGGCCGCCATCGAGGCGCTCGCCCCGGTGGTACGCCGGGTGGCGATCGTCTCCGCGCGCCCGGTCGAGTTCCTCCGTGACCACCTCGGCGGGCTCGCCGGGGTCGACCTCTACGGCCTGTACGGGCTGGAGCACAGCCACTCGGGCGGGGAGACGGTGACCGAGCCGGCCGCGCTGCCCTGGGTGCCCACCATGGCGGACCTCGCCGATCAAGCCCGCGCCGAGCTGCCCGCCGGCGCGCTCGTGGAGTACAAGCGGCTGTCCGTGGCGCTGCACTGGCGTACCGCCCCGAATCTCGGAGCGGCGGTGGAGGGGTGGGGCCGCGCCCAAGCCGAGCAGCTGGGCCTGCGGGTGCAGGCCGGGCGGATGGTCCTGGAGCTGAAGCCCCCGGTCGACCGCGACAAGGGGATGGTCATCGACGAGGTGGTCCGGGACGCGGAGGGCGCCTGGTACTTCGGCGACGACGTCTCCGACATCAAGGCCTTCGCGGCGCTGCGCGCCCGCGCCGCCGCCGATCCCCACTTCTTCGGCGTCTGCGTCGCCGTGGCGAACCCGGAGACCGGCCAGGAGGTCGCCGACGCCGCCGACCTGACGATCGACTCCCCCGCCGCCCTCGGCGACTTCCTCACCGACGCCGCCCGCCGGCTCACCTGACGTCCCGCCGTCCGAGCGCCCGGCGCCGGCCGGCTCAGGTGCCGAAGCGCCGCTGGCGGTTGGCGTACGAGCGCAGCGCGCGGAGGAAGTCGACCCGGCGGAAGTCCGGCCAGTTGAGTTCGCAGAAGTAGAACTCCGAGTGGACGGACTGCCAGAGCATGAAGCCCGACAGGCGCTGCTCGCCGCTGGTCCGGATGATCAGATCCGGGTCGGGCAGCCCCCGGGTGTAGAGGTGCTCGGCGATGTGCTCGACGTCGAGCGCCTCGGCCAGCTGCTCGATGCTGGTGCCGGCCTTGGCGTGCTCGTGGAGCAGCGAGCGCACCGCGTCGGCGATCTCCCGCCGGCCGCCGTACCCCACCGCGATGTTGACCTGCGCCCCGCCGGTGCGCTCCCGGGTGCGCTCCTCGGCCGCCTTGAGCGCCGCGGCGTGGTGCGCCGGCAGCACGTCGAGCGCGCCGACCATGCGCAGCCGCCAGGGGTTGCCCTCCTCGGCCAGCTCGGTCGTCAGGTCCTCGATGATCTGGAGCAGCGGGTCGAGCTGGGCGGCCGGCCGGGAGAGATTGTCGGTCGAGAGCAGCCAGAGCGTCACGTGCCCGACGCCGGCGGCGTCGCACCAGCGCAGCAGCTCCTTGATGCGCTCGGCACCGACCCGGTGGCCGTCGTTCGGGTCGACGAAGCCCATCTCCCTGGCCCACCTGCGGTTGCCGTCGCACATGACACCGACGTGTCGGGGCACCGGCTTGCCCGCGAGCTTGGCGGTGAGCCGGCGCTCGTACACCGAATAGACAAGATCCCGCAGAGTCATCACCTGTCAGGGTAGCGACCGGGGCGACGGATCAGGTGACGGGATGGCGTTCCGGGTCACGAGACCGCGGCCGATCATGCCGAGCGTGCGGGCGTCGAGCCGACCGTCGCCGAGCCCCAGCTCGACCACCGTCCGGTAGACCCGGTCGTCCCGGTTCGCCGCCCGGACCGCCGCGTCCACCACCGGCCGCCGCCGTGCGAGCCAGGCCGCCACCGAGCTGTGCCGCAGGTGTACGCCCAGCCGGCGACGCAGCGCCTCGGTGTACCGCCGGGCCGCGTGCTCGGGCGCCCGGGCGGCCGCCGCACCCGCCAGCGCCCCGGAGAGCAGGGCGTAGAAGATCCCTTCCCCGGTGAACGGGTTGATCAGCGAGAGCGCGTCCCCCGCCAGCACCACCCGTCCCCGTCCCGGTGCGGGTCGACGGGTGGAGAGCGGCAGGTGGTGGGCGCGCAGGTCGGTCACCGCCGCCGTGTCGGTGTCGGGCAGCAGCGCGCCGAGCCGGTCGACGAGGTGCGCGCGGGTCAGCGGCTCGCCCCGCAGAACCTCCCCGTACCCGACGTTCGCGCGCCCGTCGCCGATGGGGAACGACCAGGCGTACGCCGGCCAGCGCGGTGCCGACGTGACGATGAGCTGCTCGGGCGGGCCGGGCAGCGCGGGCGCGTACCCCCGGAGGGCCAGGGCCAGGTGGCGGTCCGGGTTCGGACGGTGCCCGAGGGCCCGGCGCACGACGGAGCCGGCGCCGTCCGCGCCCACCACGGCGCGCCCGGCGATCTGCCCGTCGAGCACCACCCGGTCGGCGCGCACCTCGACCCGGCGCACCGCGTGCCGGCACAGCCGGGCGCCGGCCGCCACCGCCGCCGCGACCAGCCGGGCGTCGAAGACCGTCCGGGGCACGGTGTACGCCGGCCGGGGCAGCGCCCGCGCCACCGCTCCGCCGCCGGGGCCGACCAGGCGCAGCGCGGGCAGCGGGGCGAAACCGGCCACCGCGTCCGGTACGCCCAGCTCGTCGAGGACGTTCAGCGCGTGGGCGGCGATGCCGTCCCCGCAGGGCTTGTCCCGGGGAAAGTCGGACTTGTCCACCAGGAGCACCCGCGCTCCCGCGCGCCGGGCCGCGAGGGCGGCGGCCGACCCGGCCGGCCCCGCCCCGACCACCACCACGTCGAACTCGTCGTCCACGGCGTCCCTCCCCTGAGCGGGCCTCCCACCCGCCATCCTGCCCGGAGGCAGGGCACCACCGTCGATGCCGCACCGCACCGGACGGCACGGGACACCGATCCGTGCCGGCCGGCCGTGCTGCTGAGGATCGGCGGGCTAGCGGCTGATGCGCCAGCCCGCCGCCGCCGGCGCGACGGGGGTCGGCAGCTCCCAGGCTGTCGAGCTGCCCTCATGGATGGGGCGGCCATGCCGCGCCCGCCGGACGGCTCAGCGTTCCGGTTCTGGGGTACCGCATCAGCCTTGGCGGCGGTCGGCGGCCTCCGCGCGGGTGGCGCGGTGGAGGGCGTACAGGGTCAGGAGGGCGGCGGCGACCAGCGGGCCGCCGTCCCGGACCAGGCCGTCGACGCCCAGCAGCCACCAGCACAGCGGCAGGTCGACGGCGAGGACGGCGAACGTGACCACGACGAGCAGGGTGCGGGCCCAGCGCTTGCCGCGCAGCAGGAACGCGGTGCAGAACAGCACCGCGTAGCTGGTGACGATCCCCGCGGCGAACCAGAACAGCACGCCGGGCACCGCGGCCAGCCGACCGTCGAGCACCGCGCCACCGGCGACCAGGGCGGGGACGAGCATGAGTGGGCTGTAGGTGAATGCGGCCACCCGCCCGGTGAGCAGCCAGCCGCTGACCTCCGGCCGGCGCGGCGGGACCTCCTGCATCCGGACGCCACGCCGGTCGACGACCAGCCGTGGCCGGTGCCGCACCAGGTGCCCGGCCAGCGCCGGCGAGCGGTACAGCAGCCACACGACCGCCGCACAGAGAGTCGTGAGCAGCGCGAAGCCGAGCAGACCGGGCAGCGGCGGCACGCCCTGCCGGGGCACGATCAGCCGGCCGACGGCGAAGACGGTGGTCACCGCGAGGATCAGCCCGAACGGCCGGGCGACGGTACGGCCGCGCCGGACGTGCCCGATGAGTAGCAGGAAGCCGAGCGAACGCAGCAGCGCCCAGCCGGTCCGGACCGCGAGGCCGAAACCCTGCTCCGGGGCGTACCAGAAATTGAGCAGCTCGACCACGACGGTCGCCGCCGCCGTCACGGCGAGCAACGTGGTGAGCGCCCGGACGGCGGACGGCCGCCGGACCTCGCTGGTCTCGGCGGCCGTCCTCATGGGATCCGGTGGTGCCCCGCGGGCGCGGGGATCACACCTACTTCTGCGGCTGTGCCGCGTCGAGCCGGGCGCGCAGCGCGTCCAGCTCGGCCCAGAGCACGCCGGGCAGCTTGTCACCGAACTTCTCGAACCACTCGGTGACCAGCGGCAGCTCGTTGCGCCACTCGTCGGGGTCGACCTTCAGGGCGATCCGGACGTCCTCCGGAGTCATGTCCAGGCCCTCGACGTCCAGCGCGTCCTGGGCGGGGACCATGCCGATCGGGGTCTCGACGGCGTCGGCGCGACCCTCGAGCCGCTCGACGATCCACTTCAGGACGCGCGAGTTCTCGCCGAAACCGGGCCAGAGGAAGTTGCCCTCCGGGTCCTTGCGGAACCAGTTGACGTAGTAGATCTTGGGCAGCTTGGACTCGTCGCCGTCCACGCCCTTGCCCATCTCGATCCAGTGTCGGAAGTAGTCACCGCCGTGGTAGCCGATGAACGGCAGCATGGCCATCGGGTCGCGGCGGACGACGCCGACCGCGCCGGACGCGGCGGCGGTGGTCTCCGAGGAGAGCGTGGCGCCCATGTAGACGCCGTGCACCCAGTCACGCGCCTCGGTGACCAGCGGGACGGTGTCCCGGCGGCGGCCACCGAACAGGATCGCGTCGATCGGCACGCCGTTCGGGTCGTAGTAGTCCTCGGCGAGGATCGGGCACTGTGTGATCGGGGTGCAGAAGCGGCTGTTCGCGTGCGAGGAGAGCGAGTCGCTCTCCGGCGTCCAGTCGTTGCCCTTCCAGTCGATGAGGTGCGCCGGCGGCTCACCCATGCCCTCCCACCAGACGTCTCCGTCGTCGGTCAGGCCCACGTTGGTGAAGATGGAGTTGCCGCGGTCCAGCGTCCGCATGGCGTTGGCGTTGCTCTTCCAGCCGGTGCCCGGAGCGACGCCGAAGAGGCCGTACTCCGGGTTGACCGCGTAGAGCCGGCCGTCCGGGCCGAACCGCATCCAGGCGATGTCGTCGCCGATGGTCTCGACCTTCCAGCCCGGGACGGTCGGCTCCAGCATCGCCAGGTTGGTCTTGCCGCAGGCCGACGGGAACGCGCCGGCGATGTGGTAGACCTTGCCCTCCGGCGAGGTGATCTTGAGGATGAGCATGTGCTCGGCGAGCCAGCCCTCGTCGCGGCCCATCACGCTGGCGATGCGCAGCGAGTAGCACTTCTTGCCGAGCAGCGAGTTACCGCCGTAGCCGGAGCCGAACGACCAGATCTCCCGGGTCTCCGGGAAGTGCGAGATGTACTTCGTCTCGTTGCAGGGCCACGGCACGTCCTGCTGACCGGGCGCGAGCGGGGCGCCGATGGAGTGCAGCGCGTGGACGAAATCCCTGTCGTTGCCCATGGCCTCGAGGACCTTGGCGCCCATCCTGGTCATGATCCGCATGGAGGCGACCACGTACGGGCTGTCGGTGATCTCCACACCGAACATGGGGTTCTCGGCCTCGACCGGGCCCATGACGAACGGGATGACGTACATCGTCCGGCCGCGCATCGAACCCCGGTAGAGGTCGGTCATGACGCGCTTCATCTCGGCCGGCGCCATCCAGTTGTTGGTGGGGCCGGCGTCCGCCTCGTCGACGGAGCAGATGAAGGTGCGCTCCTCGACCCGGGCGACGTCCGTCGGGTCCGTCCGCGCGTAGAACGAGTTGGGCTTCTTCTCCGGGTTGAGCCGGATCAGGGTGCCGGCCTCGACGAGCTCATCGGTGAGACGACGCCACTCCTCGTCGGACCCGTCCACCCAGACGACCCGGTCGGGGGTGGTCAGTTCCGCGACCTCACGGACCCAGGCGAGCAGTTTGGGGTGGGACGTCGGGGCCTGATCGATACCCCGAACAGTGGCCGGAGCAACCATGACACATCTCCTTGGTGGTCGACGCTGACCGGTCTATGGGATGCACGAGTCTTGACGGCGCTATGCGTCGCCTTCGTGGAAACCTGGGATTGGCCTCAGCGTAAACCGGGTTGCGTCGCCAGTCAGTGGGACTGGTTGTGAAGAACTGCACAAGGTACGGCCACGCTGCGGCATCACGAGCTGATACCCGCTTTCACGCGCAGTTTCACGCAAATCCTGCGGCGAACCTCGGAACGTGGGCCCGACGGACACCAACCGCCGTCCGATCCCGAGGGTCGCCGTCGGGCTTCGCGGAACGACCTCCGCGCCGGCACCAGGCCGGTTACGCTCCGCTCATCGACGCCGCCACCAGCCGCCCTGCTCGCCGTTGCTACCCGTACGGCGGGCATACAGCCGGTAGGCTCGCGGGGTGGCCGCGACAATGATCGGGGAGCCCGGCTCCCGGCAGACCGACCCGGGTCTGTTCCGCTCCCTGCTCGACCGGTTCGGTCACCTCGTCCGGGAGCTGAGCAAGTTCGCCACCGTGGGTGGGGTCGCGTTCCTCATCGACCTCGCCATCTTCAACTACCTGACGCTCGCCATGGGCGTCGAGCCGGTGACCGCGCGGATCATCTCCACCGTCATCGCCGCCACCGTCGCCTTCCTCGGCAACCGCTTCTGGACGTGGCGGCACCGCCAGCGCTCCAACCCGGCCCGCGAGTACGCGCTCTTCTTCCTCTTCAACGCGGTGGGGCTGGCGATCGCGGTGTCCTGCATGGCGATCAGCCGCTACGGGCTGGGCAGCGTCTGGCCGGAGATCTTCCGGACGCCGCTCGCCGACAACATCGCCGGTTACATCGTCGGCACGGGACTGGGAACGCTCTTCCGCTTCTGGTCCTACCGGCGATTCGTCTTCCCGGAAGCGGGAATCCCGTCCGTTCCGGAAGTGACGCACGACCGACACGCGGCGTGACCTGGCGCCCATCCCGTCCGGCCGGAACGTTCCGGCCCTGTCGACTGCCCTAAGGTGTTCCGCATGCGTCTTGTCCGTCTCCTGCCTGAGCGCTGGCAGAAGTTCGTCCGCGAGGCGCTCAAATTCGGCCTCGTCGGGGGCGTCAACACCGTCATCAATTACGCGGTGTTCAATGCCCTGGCACTCACCGTTTTCCGGAACGGTCAGTTGAAGGCGACGGTCATCGCGACCGTGGTGGCGACGATCACGTCGTATCTGATGAATCGTCACTGGACGTACCGCGACCGCCCGAAATCGGCGATGCGTCGCGAATACGCCCTCTTCTTCCTTTTCAACGGCGTCGGTCTCCTGATCGAACTCGGCGTGCTCGCCGCCGCGAAGTACGGCTTCGGAGTGACCAGCCTCCTGGCCCTGAACGTCGCCAAGACCTGCGGCGTCGGGCTCGCCACCCTCTTCCGGTTCTGGTCGTACCGGACGTTCGTCTTCCAACCGGCTCCCGCGCACGCGGCGGAGACCTGGCACACCATCCCCCGCGACGAGTGGGACACGATGGCCGAGATGGACCCGGTCGCCGAGCTGGCGGAGTCGATCTCCGAGTTGGAGGAGGCCGAGCCCCCACCGGGTACCCGGCCGGCTGCCGGGACACCGCTCCAGGGGCGGACGGTTCCGCAGGACGTCGGGCTCACCCTGGACCGGGAGCTGGAGGCGGAACTCGCCGCCGAACTCCAGGGCAGCACCCGCCGCGGCCGCCGACCCTGACGCCACGAACGGCCGCCTCACCCCCTTCGGGTGAGGCGGCCGTCTGCTCAGCTGTATCGCCGTCACCGCCCGGGCCGCGCCCGGACTTCGACACCGGCCCTGGCGGTCAGTTCGGTTCGCGGAGCGGCTTGCCGTCCTGGGCGTCGGCGAGGATGTCGCGCATCTCGGCGTCGCCCAGCGAGTGCTTGTCGTGGTGGGCCTCCACCAGCTCGTACAGCGTGGTCTGGACGCGTTCGACCTGCGGCACGTCGTGCAGCACCGACTGGCCGCGTTCGCCCGCGGACTCGATGGTGAGGGTGCCGCAGCCGAAGAGGCGCTCGCTGAACCGCTGGTTCATCGCGTGGTCGTTCACGCGGGTCAGGGGGATGTCCCGGCGGTCCCGGGAGAGCACGCCCTGCTGGATCAGCACTCGCTCGTCGGTGAACAGGTAGTGGGTGGTCCGCCAGACCAGGAACGGCCAGAGCGCGAACCACAGCACCGCCAGCAGCGCGAGCCCGCCGATCACGGCCAGCGCGACCGACCCGCCTCCGCCCGACGGCAGCAGGACCAGGGCCGCCACCACCGCGGCAACGGCGAGCACCAGCACCACGACCGGCCGGACCAGGGCCCTCCAGTGCGGGTGCAGGTGCAGCACGACGTGCTCGTCGTCGGTGAGCACGTCCTCGGGAAACGCCACAGACACCTCCATGACAGAACGGGACGCGCAGACGCTAACCGCTCGGACGCCGCCCGGGGATCAGCCGCGCGGACGTCCCCGCCCAACTCCCGCGATCTTGCACTTTCGGCCCCTCTTTCGCACCGTTTGCCGCTTTCGCCGGGGCAGGAACTGCAAGATCGCGGGCGGGTGGCGGGCGGAGCGGCTCAGCGGAGGTGGAGGACGTCGCCCGCGGAGAGGCGGTGGTCGCCGTCCGGGCTGGTCACCACCAGGTGGCCGTCGGGGTCCACGCCGGTTGCGGTGCCGGTCAGCTCGCCGCCGCCGGGGAGCAGCACCCGCACCTGGCGGCCGACCGTGGCGCACGAGTCGAGGTACGCCTCGTGCAGCCCACTGTCGACGGCGCTGCCACCGGCGGTCCGCCAGCGGCCGTACCACTCGGCGAGCGAGCGGAGCAGGGCACGCAGCAGCGGATCCCGGTCGGTCGCGGCGGCACCGGCCAGTTGCAGCGAGGTGGCCGGCAGGCCGGTGGGGTTCTCCGGCAGCTCGTCGGCGCGGAGGGTGACGTTCAGGCCGACGCCGAGGACGACCGCGGGCGG
The DNA here is from genome assembly GCF_052068455.1 of Micromonospora sp. H33. Classification (NCBI taxonomy): domain Bacteria; kingdom Bacillati; phylum Actinomycetota; class Actinomycetes; order Micromonosporales; family Micromonosporaceae; genus Micromonospora; species Micromonospora sp. H33. The sequence goes on from NZ_JBQHDE010000001.1 coordinate 174,162, forward strand.
CGTCGCCGGGGTCGCTCCGGGCACCGCCTCGGCGAGGATCCCGGCACACTTCGCGTCGCCGAGGAGCAGGTCGTTCGGCCACTTCAGGGTGGCGTCCAGCTCGGCCAGCCGGGCCACCGCCTCGACCAGCGCGACACCGGCGAGCAGCGGCAGCCACCCGTACGCCGACGGAGGTGCCGGCGGCCAGCCGCGGTCGGCGACGGCCTCGCCCGGCCGGAGCAGGACGCTCGTCGCGATGCCCGCCCGGGCCGGCGACTGCCAGGCGCGGCCCCGCCGCCCACGGCCGGCGGTCTGCCGCTCCGCGACCACCACCAGGCCCTCCGGTTCGCCGCTGCGGGCCGCCTCGGCCACGTCCGCGTTGGTCGAGCCGGTCTCGGTGCGCAGCTCCAGCCGCGCCCACGGGCCGTGCGGCGCGACCAGCGCACGCCGCAGCCGCGCCGCCGACAGCGGCGGGCGGTCCAGATCCGTGTACGGGGAGCCCGGCATCCCGCCAGCCTACGGGTCACGCCGACGAACGGTATTGAGGTGTACTGCACAGCGGCGCCGGCCTGAACCATCGTTATATTCCCTGGGTGACTACCGAGACCGGGATCAACATCCACAGCACCGCGGGCAAGCTGGCGGACCTGGAGCGCCGGGTCGACGAGGCGGTGCACGCCGGGTCGGCGCGCGCCGTGGAGAAGCAGCACGCGAGGGGCAAGAAGACCGCGCGCGAGCGGATCGAGATGCTGCTCGACGAGGGCTCCTTCGTCGAACTGGACGAGCTGGCCCGGCACCGGTCGACCAACTTCGGGCTGGAGAAGAGCCGCCCGTACGGCGACGGTGTGATCACCGGCTACGGCACCATCGACGGCCGCCAGGTCTGCGTCTTCGCCCAGGACTTCACCGTCTTCGGCGGCTCGCTCGGCGAGGTCTTCGGCGAGAAGATCGTCAAGGTGATGGACCTGGCCATGAAGATCGGCTGCCCGGTCGTCGGCATCAACGACTCCGGCGGCGCGCGGATCCAGGAGGGCGTCGCCTCGCTCGGCCTCTACGGCGAGATCTTCTTCCGCAACGTGCGGGCCAGCGGCGTCATCCCGCAGATCTCGCTCATCATGGGCCCGTGCGCGGGCGGCGCGGTCTACTCGCCGGCCGTCACCGACTTCACCGTGATGGTCGACCAGACCTCCCACATGTTCATCACCGGCCCGGACGTCATCAAGACGGTCACCGGTGAGGACGTGGCGATGGAGGAACTGGGCGGCGCGCGGACCCACAACTCGCGCAGCGGCAACGCGCACTACCTCGCCACCGACGAGGAGGACGCGATCGAGTACGTGAAGGCGCTGCTGTCGTACCTGCCGTCGAACAACCTGGACGAGCCGGTGGTCTACGAGGCCCCCGCGGACCTGGCGATCAGCGACGAGGACCGAGAACTGGACACCCTCATCCCGGACTCGGCCAACCAGCCGTACGACATGCACCGCGTCATCGAGCACGTCCTCGACGACGGCGAGTTCCTCGAGGTGCAGCCGCTGTACGCGCAGAACCTCATCATCGGCTACGGGCGCGTCGAGGGGCGCCCGGTCGGTGTGGTCGCCAACCAGCCGATGCACTTCGCCGGCACCCTGGACATCGCCGCCAGTGAGAAGGCCGCCCGGTTCGTGCGCACCTGCGACGCGTTCAACATCCCGGTGCTGACCTTCGTCGACGTTCCCGGGTTCCTCCCCGGCACCGGGCAGGAGTGGGACGGCATCATCCGCCGTGGCGCGAAGCTCATCTACGCGTACGCCGAGGCGACCGTCCCGAAGGTCACCGTCATCACCCGCAAGGCGTACGGCGGGGCGTACGACGTCATGGGCTCGAAGCACCTCGGCGCGGACCTGAACTTCGCCTGGCCGACCGCCCAGATCGCGGTGATGGGCGCGCAGGGCGCGGTGAACATCCTCTACCGGCAGGAGCTGGCCGGCGCCGAGGACCCGGCCGCCGTCCGGGCCGAGAAGATCACCGAGTACGAGGACACCCTTGCCAACCCGTACATCGCCGCCGAGCGCGGCTACGTCGACTCGGTCATCCCGCCGCACGAGACCCGGGCGCAGATCGTCCGGGCCCTGCGGGTGCTGCGCACCAAGCGCGAGACCCTGCCCCCGAAGAAGCACGGCAACATCCCGCTCTGACGCCGTACGCGCTGCGCCGCACCGCGGCGCAGCGCGCCGGGCTCGCCGCTAGCGGCGTCATCCGCGCAACTTCAGGGAAAGTGGCCCCTCTCCGCGACGGGAGGCCACTCCTTCGCTGAAGTTGCGCGGGCGGCGCTCAGCCCAGCAGCCGCTCCAGGTCCGCGCGCGGGAACTTCCCGGCCGGGATCCGTTCCCGCACCGCTCGCCGCATGGCGAGTTGCACGGCGGCGTTCGCCGGGGTGGGTACGCCGTGCAGCCGGCCGAGGAGGACGATCTCGCCGTTGAGGTGGTCGGCCTCGGCCGACCCGGCGCCCCGGGCGAGGCTCTGCCAGGTGGAGCTGCCGGACCGCGCCTCGCCGCCGACCGGCCGGTGCCCGACGAGGTCACCCCGTTCGGCCACCTCCTCCGCCCGGTCGGTGTGCGGGATGCCGGCCGCCGCGAGCACGGCCTCGCCCTCGGCGCGTACGCGCTCCGACAGGTCGCCGGGGACGTCCGCCCCGAGCAGCGCCTGGAGCCCGTTGCCGAGGTTGGCGAGCAGCTTGCCGTACTTCCACCGCATCACGTCGTCGCGGACCGGCGCGACGAAGCCGGCGGCGGTCAGGTCGGCGGCCACGGCCCGGTCGGTGCCGTCCGAACCGGACGGATACCGTCCGAGGTGCAACATGCCCGGGTGGGGGTGGCCGTTGGCGATTACGATGCCGGGTTCGAGATGGGTCGCGGGCAGCCAGACACAGACGGCGTGCACGTCGGCGAAGAGCCGCAGCGCGGCGGGCTCGTTGGCGACTCCGTTCTGCGCGGTGAACAGCGGGAGGCGCTCGGCCGCCGTTCCACCCCCGGCGACCGGGGCGTCCGCCCAGACGGCGAGTGCGGACGCGGTGTCCTGCGACTTCACGGTGAGGACGAGGACGGTGTCGGCCGGCAGCGGCCGCTCCCCCGGCCCGTCGACGGCCGGCCCGTGCGACGTCGTGTCCCCGTCCGGCCGGCGCAGTGTCAGGCCGCGTTCCCGGATGGCCGTCAGGTGCGCGCCCCGGGCGACCAGGGTCACGTCGCGCCCCGCCGCCCCGAGCTGCACGCCGATGGTTCCCCCGACCGCCCCCGCACCGATGATCACGTACCGCACGGCCCCATTCTGCCCCGCGACGGCGATGTCCGGCCGACGTGAGGGGTCGGCGGCACGGTGCTCAGACGGTGATTCCGGCCTCGGTGAGGATCGGGCCGGCCAGCAGCACCGCGCCGGTGACCAGGACCACCAGGTTGACCAGAGCGAACAGGGTGACCCAGAAGAACGGCGGGAACGGGGTGATCCCGGCGAGCTGGTCGGCGTCGGAGGCGGGCATCCGGCCCCGGGCGCGCAGCCGTTGCAGCTCCACCACCGGACGGATCCCGCCGAGCAGCAGGAACCACACCCCGGTGTACGCGAACGCCGCCTGCACCTGGGGGCTCGCGTACCAGGAGACGGCGAGCACGATCCCGCCGGTGACCAGCAGCGACAGTATGCCGAAGACGTTGCGGATCATGATCAGCATGGCGAGCAGCAGCGCCACGGCGATCCAGAGCAGCAGCGTGATCCGGTTGCCGCCGAGGATCCACGCGCCGGCCAGGCCGACCAGCGGCGGGGCGACGTACCCGGCGAGCAGGGTCAGGACCATGCCCGGGCCGGTGGGCCGGCCGGCGGACAGGGTGAGCCCCGAGGTGTCCGAGTGCAGCCGGATGCCGTGCAGCCGGCGGCCGGTGAGCAGTGCGGCGAGGGCGTGCCCACCCTCGTGGGCGATGGTGATCGCGTTGCGGGCGACCCGCCAGGGCACCCGGGTCGACACCACCACCAGCGCGACGAGGCCGGTGAGCAGCACCAGCAGCGGGGGCGGGTCCGGCTGCGCGCTGAGCAGCGTCTCCCACAGGTCGGTCACACCGTCGATCGCCACCATGGGCGGGGAGCCTACCGCCCTCGTCCCGTGTCGATCACCGGCCGGCGGCCAGCATGGTGTGAAAGCCGGCGACGGCCGGCGTTCACCACGTAAACGCTGAAACTTTTCCTCAATAGGTGTTGCCTCCGACGGCACTCGTCTTCAATGATGTCAATCAATCGATCGGCGTCTTTGGAGGCATCCATGGCCCGTACCAGATCACCGCTGCGCCGGCTGCTCGCCGCCGCTCTCACCACGGTCGCCACCGCGGCCGCGGCCCTCGTCGCGACCGCCACCCCCGCGGCCGCGGCCACCGTCCCCGGCATCGACGTGTCCCACTACCAGGGCAGCATCAACTGGACGAGCGTCCGCAACGCCGGGATCCAGTTCGCCTTCATCAAGGCGACCGAGGGTACGACCTACAAAGACCCCAGGTTCGGCGCAAACTACACCAACGCGTACTACGCCGGGGTGATCCGCGGCGCGTACCACTTCGCGCGGCCGAACATCTCCTCCGGCGCGACGCAGGCGAACTTCCTGGCCTCCAACGGCGGCGCGTGGTCCGCGGACAGCCGCACCCTGCCTGCTGCGCTCGACCTGGAAGCGAACCCGTACAGCGGCGGCTACTGCTACGGCCTCAGCACCACCGGGATGCGCAGCTGGGTCCAGGACTTCCTGAGCACCTACCGCTCGCGCACCGGCCGCTACGCGGTCATCTACACCACCACCAGTTGGTGGAACACCTGCACCGGCAGCTGGAGCGGCCCCTGGGGCAACCACCCGCTCTGGATCGCCCGGTGGGCCAGTTCGCCCGGCACCCTGCCGGCCGGTGCGCCGTTCTGGAGCTTCTGGCAGTACACCAGCACCGGCAGCGTCCCCGGTATCAGCGGCAACGTGGACCGCAACTACTGGAACGGTGACCGCACGCGGCTGATCGCCCTGGCCAACAACACCGCCTGAATCCGCACCATCCTGGGGAGGTAGTTGGCGGCAGCGGGATCGGTTGTCACCGTACGGTCGACAACTGGTCCGGCTGCCGCCACGCCACTCTCGCGGCGGGTCGTCAGGCCCGCCGTCGTGCCGCCACCGGAACGGCCGCCGCATCGGCCCGGGTGAGGGCGCCACGGCGGGACAGCCGCCAGACCACCACCCCGGCGACGGTGACGGTGACGACGGTGAGCATTGCGACCAGGACCGGCAGGCCGGCGCTGGCGAGCAGCAGGACGGCGTCGCCGAGCGCGACGAGCATCCACAGTGCCACCCGGGGCCGGGTGTCCTTCCGTCGGTAACTCATCTCGTACCTCCTTCCGTCGTGGGCAGTCAGATACCCCGTACGACGGAAGGTCATGCGACTCAGCTTCGCACCGGCGCGAATCCCGCGTCAGTCCTGGCGGTCCGGGACGAAGCCCTGCATGATCACGTTGAAGTCCCGCTGGCCCGCTGCCCAGTCCTTGTCGGCGACTTCCCAGCGCAGCGCGTACCCCCGGTTGCGTGCCGTGGCGAACCCCCGGTTGCGGACGTGGATCCGCGTGTTGTCCCGGGTCTCCAGCCACTCCCAGTCCGCGCAGGTGCGCCCGTAGTCGCAGCGCTTGATGCCCAACAACTCGTAGTCGCGCACATAGTTCTTGCGGGCCGGTTCCAGCGCCTGCCAGTCCTGGTACGCGTCCGCCTTCGGCCGGTCGGTCCACTGGACCAGCAGCTCACGCACGCCGTTGGGCTCGTCGAAGACGACCGTGTTGGTGCCGGCGTTCCGGCGTACCCAGTCCTCGGGAATGGGCAAGGCGAAACCCTCCGGGTCGCGGTGGAGCCGCCAGCCGGCCGGCAGGGCGTTCGGGTCGGCGGTGGGGCTGGCCGGAGCGGAGGTGGGCGGGGCGCTGCTCGGCGCGGAGCTGGCCGGAGCCGACGTCGGCGCCGCCGCCGAGGTAGGCGCGGCACTCGTCGCACCGGCTCCCGGGGTGTCGCCACCGTCGTCGTCGTTGGCGAGCAGCGGCACGACCACGGCGAGACCGAGCAGCAGCACGGCCACCACGGTCCCGATCAGCAGGTTGCGGCGGGTGGTGTCGCGCTTCGTACCGTCGGGCGGCGGGACCGGTGCGCGCCCGGCCGGCGCGGGAGCCGGACGGGGCAGGACGGACGTCGCGGCCGGCTCGACCTTCGTGTCGTCGGGCGCGGGCTGCGGCGCTGCCTTCGGCGCTGGTTCGGCGGCCTTCGTCGTCGGGCCCGCGTCCGGGGTGGACGGCGGTGTGACCTTGGCGGTCGGCGCGGCGTCCGAGGCGGTCGGGGTCACCTTCGCGGTCGCGTCCGCACCGGCCGCCGGTTGGCCGGTCGCCGCCGCAGCCGCGGCACCGGCCGCCGGTTGGCGGGGAGCGGGCGGGGCGACGGGCTTGTCGGACTCCCGCTCGGCGGGGCGCTGCGACGGCACGACCGGCGGGCGGGGCTCGCGCCGGCCGTTCGGCCCCGGCCGGCGTACGCCGTCCAGCAGCGGGATCGTGCGTGACCGCTTCCCGCCGGCACGGCGCAGCAGCTTCTCCGCCACCTCGGCGGTGATCCGGTCGTTCGGATCCTTGCGGAGGAGACCGTTGAGCACCGGCCGGAGCGGGCCGGCGTTCTTCGACGGCGGCAGCGGCTCGGTGGCGAGCGCCGCCAGGGTGGCGATCGCCGACGGCCGCGCGTACGGGGACTTGCCCTCGACCGCCGCGTACAGGGTCGCGCCCAGCGACCAGAGATCCGCCTCCGGACCGGCGGTGCCGTCCCGGGCCCGCTCGGGAGCGATGTACGCCGGCGAGCCCAGCACCATGCCGGTGCGGGTGACGTTGGGGTCGCCCGGGATCGTGGCGAGGCCGAAATCGGTCAGCACGACGCGGCCGTCATTGCCGAGCAGCACGTTGCCGGGCTTGATGTCGCGGTGCATGACGCCGGCCTTGTGCGCCGCCTTCAGCGCGCCGAGCACCCCGAGCCCGATCTCCACCGCCCGGGCCGGCGACACCGGCCCATCCTCGGCGATGGTGTCCTGGAGGGACTTCGACGGCACGTACTCCATCACGATCCACGGATCGCCGTCCGTGCGGAGCACGTCGAAGATGCGGACGACGTTGATGTGGTTGAGCCGGGCGATGGCCCGCGCCTCCCGCAGCGAGCGCTCGCGCATCTCGCGGCGCTCCTCGTCGGTGAGGCTGGGCGGCGGCACCAACTCCTTGATCGCCACGTCGCGGTGCAGCACCTCGTCGCGCGCCTTCCACACCCGACCCATGCCACCCTGACCGAGCGGCGAAATCAGCCGGTATCGGTCAGCGACGAGTTGGGGGAGCGCGTTCGACATCGCTGAGACGGTACCCGGCGACCACGACACTCACACCGGCGGCACGCCACTGTGCGGCGAAGGTCAAGTTCGGACCGCGTACCCTGACGCCATGTCTGCCGAAGAGCCGCTGTTCCGGGTCGTCCGCGGCGTACCGACCGCCGAGGAGCTGGCCGCCCTCGTGGGCGCGATCGTCGTCCGGTCCCGGCGGGCCGCCGCGCCCGCCCCGACCCCGGTGTCCGCCTGGGCGTGCAGCGCCCGCCCCGCCGGCGCCGCCCCCACGGCCGGTCCCGGCGCGTGGCGCGCGTCCGGCCTGCCGCGCTGACTTTTTCGTACGCATCGGCGCAGCTCTTTGCCGCTGCGTCGACGGCGAGTCGCCCGGTGTGCACCACTCTGGGGCTGCAACTCCCAGCCGCCACCCGTTAACCTCACTCTCGGAAACGGTGCGGTGACGGTTAGGGAGGGACGATGATCCCCGAGGAGGACCGCCCAGCGGCCTGGCTCCGCGGCTACGGCGGCATCGAGGCCGACATCCGCCAGTTACGCGAGTTCGCCGAGAAACTTCAGGCCGAGGTGGAGCGCCACTACGCGCCGCACCTGTCGTACATCGCCGAGGACATGACCGCCGCGGTGCCCAACCCGGCGGACGCGTTCATCGAGCTGGTGCAGTTCCTGCACGCGCACTGGGAGATTCAGCAGGCCACCACCGCCATGGTCTGGAGCGTCGGCGGGGCGACCGGGCACCTGGCCGCCGCGGCCGGCACCGTCGCCGACCACTACCGGGACTCCGACGCCTTCTCGTCCGCCCGCGTGGTCGACGTCGAACGGGCTCTCGCCGCCCCGACCGCCGTCGCGCCGACCGGGCCCTCCGTGGTGCTGCGCGACCCGACCGGGCCGGAGGGGACCCCGCCCGGGCCGGTGGTGCTGCCGTGAACGAACCCGGAGTCGGCCGCTCGGGCGGCCTCACCGACTGGCACCTGATGGATGTGGCCAACATGTGGGCCTGCCTCAAGGACCAGGACACCACCAACCAGTGGCGGCAGGTCGCCGGCTGGCGCAAGGTCTGCGACCTGGCCCAGGCCCACCTCGGCCGGTTGCACGCGTACCGCCGGGGCCTCGCCGAGGCGTGGCCGCCGGAGACCAACGCCGCCGCCCGCACGTACCTCGCCGAGCTCGACCAGCTCATCGACAAGGTGCAGCACACCCACGACGCGGCGGCCGCCAACTACACCGCGCTCGCCGCCGCCACCCAGGCCATCGGCAACACCCGCACCGCGCTCGAGAAGATCCACGACGAGTACGCGGTGAAACTCCAACAGAAGCGGTCGTACGAGGCGACGGCGGCAGACCCGAAGGCGGTCGCCGGCAGCCGCGTCTCCGAACCGCCGGTGACCGACGCGGACCTGGAACGGTTGAACGTCCAGGCGCGCGGCATCATGTACGGCCTCAGCAGCGAACTCCAACAAGCCCAAGTAGCCCTACGCCAACCCCCACCCGTGCAGCGGACCGGGATTGACCCGGACATCGCAGACGTCTACGGCGCTAGTACGCCACCCTCCATCCCGCCCGTAGTGGCGGTTCCCCTCGCGACATCCAGCAACAAGGCTCCACATAAGACCCGGGAACACACTCTGCGCCCTGTCTCGTCTCCTGCCTCGACGGGCGTTGGTCCAATCCTGGGAGGAACAGGCACGGCGCTGTCGCCATTGCCAGCCAACTCGCCAAGCCCAGCTCCGATACCATCAACGCCAGCCAATCCGGCCTCCGGAATCGCCACGCCACCGCATATCCCGCGAGGAACGGGCCGGCCGAAGGACTCGGGGCGAGTAACGGGTACTCCAGGCCAGTTCAGCAAACCGGTTGCGGGAACTACTGGCGGACAGGCGCAGCCGACTCCGCCCACCAACCGACACCCGATGCCACCGGGTGGACTGATCGGCGGCGTACCAGGTGCAGGACTTGGGCAGCCCAGCCCTAGCAGCCAGCCAAGACGGATAAATCCGATTGGCGGCGTAATCGGTGGCGGTGGCGCCGGCACAGCACCAACCGGCGGCGCTGGCTCCCGCCCGGGCGCCGGCCGAGGCTTCGGCGCCACTCACGGGATGGCCCCAATCGGCGGAGCTCCCTCCCCAAGTCCGCCAGCTTTTGGCGGCACGGCCAGTCAACCTAGGGGCGTCGACCACCGTGATCGATGCGTCGAGGAGCGACGTCAGTGGGACCCTGACCATCCGTGGGAGACGTCCGAGGGCGTTACGCCGGTCATGCGGCACCCCGATGACGACGGACCGATCGACCCTGGCCCCATCATCGGCATGAACAGGTAATGTGCCCATTAATTCGCGCTTCCCTAGCGCTCGCGGCCACATTGATCACGACGCTTCCCGGTCAACCCATGATGCCGGCCAACGATCTCGACACTTCGATCCAGCCAGCAGGAGTAGATCGGATCCGCGCCGACCAGTGGCATCTGCAATTTCTTAAGGCGGCTGAAGCGCATCGCTTATCACAAGGCGCAGGGATAACCGTTGCTGTACCTGACACAGGAGTATATCCCCACCCCGACCTGGGCAAGAATTTGCTTCCTGGCGTCAACACCCTCGCTGAAGGCAGCGCAGATGGCCGTTCAGACGGCAATGGTCATGGCACCGGGATGGGGGGACTGATTGCCGCTCACGGCCAAGCAGACAACCGTGGAGCGCTTGGCATCGCACCGCAAGCAAAGATTCTGCCGATCATCTCTTCGACGGCGGAGAACGTTGCAGATCCGGACGACCTCGCCTTAGGCATCGAGATCGCCATATCGCGCGGCGCGCAGGTCATCAGCGTTTCCAGTACCGGCGGCACAAGCTCTCGTCTCACCCAAGCTATGAAACAAGCCTTAGCCTCCGACATCGTCGTGGTCGCAGGCATTGGGAACCTTCCCGTTACTCAACATGCAGCCTATCCGGCAAGCGAACCAGGCGTGCTTGCCGTTGGCGGTGTAGACCGCGCAGGCAACCACGCTGCAATGTCAGTAACAGGACCAGAGGTTGACGTTTCCGCTCCAGCAGTCGATATCTACAGCACCAGCACGAACGGAGCCTATCGAAAAGGTACTGGCACTTCTGGGGCTACCGCGATCACAGCCGGTGCAGTTGCCTTGATCAGGGCGAAGTATCCGCATCTGCCGGCGGACGAGGTGGTGCATCGGTTGACCGCTACGGCTGTCGACAAGGGACCGCCGGGGCGGGACGACCAGTACGGCTACGGGGTGATCGACATTGTCGCCGCACTGACCGCGGACGTTCCGCCGCTCGGCTTCGAATCCGCAACCGCTACCGCGCCAGTCGCCCGACCGACGCAAGCCCAGGCGGAGCCGTCTGGCGACGACAGGGCAGCGACAACTCGTGGCCTCGTCACGTTGGGAGTCATCGTGGCAGCCGGAGGTGCGTGGGCCTTCATCGCCAGGCGCCGCCGACGCAGCGACGATCCACCTCCCCGCATCAGCCGGTGACACAGCAACTTCCAAAACAACCCATATGCGGCGGCACCGGGAAGGCAGCTTCGAGATCTTGGAAGGAAATGGCCCCTGGAGGGGCCCAAATCTTCCAAGATCTCGCGGGCGCAGCGACCTGTGGTGCGACATTCCCCCGTTGCCGTCTTACGCACGCCGTAGCTGTCTGCGCGGCGGGCCGCACAGACCGCTACGTCGCCCGGTAACGTCGGCGGGGTGTCCGGATCTCTGCCGCTCCGTCTCGTACTCGCCTCGGCGAGCCCTGCCCGCCGCAAGACCCTCCAGGCCGCCGGCATCGAGCCGGACGTGCTGGTCAGCGGCGTCGATGAATCGTTGGTGGTGACGGACCGGGCCGAGGACCTCTGCCTGGAGCTGGCGCGGCTCAAGGCGCAGGCCGTCCTGACCCGGCTGCGGCCGTCCGACGACCAGCGCACGCTGGTGATCGGGTGCGACTCGGTGCTGGAGTTCGACGGCGAGATCTTCGGCAAGCCGGCCGAACCGGCAGAGGCCGTACGCAGGTGGGAGCGGATGCGGGGGCGCAGCGGCGTCCTGCACAGCGGGCACTGCCTCATCGACATCGTGGCGGAAAGCCGGGCCGAGGCGGTCGCCTCGACGACGGTGCACTTCGCCGACGTCAGTGACGACGAGATCGCCGCGTACGTCGCCACGGGCGAGCCGCTGGCGGTGGCCGGCGCGTTCACGATCGACGGTCTGGGCGGGCCGTTCGTGGAGCGGATCGAGGGCGACCCGGGCACGGTGGTGGGCCTCTCCCTGCCGCTCCTGCGCCGTCTCCTGGCCGAGCTGGACCTGCGGATCACCGACCTGTGGACAAAGGTCGCGCCGGGCAACCAGTCGGTCGAGCCCCTCACCTGACCCCAACCGGAGCAGCTGACACCACCCAGGAGCAGCTGGCACCGCCAGGCAGCAGCTGACACCGCCAGGTAGTGGCTGACACCGCCAGGTAGCAGCTGACGCCGCCAGGAGGACAAGCACCGATGACCACGAAATCCATCCCGCTCACGCCGGAGCTGCACGCGTACCTCGTGGCGCACGGCTCGCCGCCGGACGACGTCATGCGGGACCTGATCGACGAGACCCGCGCGGCGTTGCCGGGCGACGCGCAGATGCAGGTCGCTCCGGAGCAGGCCGCGTTCCTGACCTTCCTGACCCGGCTCCTGAACGTACGGCAGGCGGTCGAGGTGGGCACGTTCACCGGGCTCTCCGCGCTGGCGATCGCCCGGGGCCTGGCCGAGGGCGGGCGGCTGACGTGCCTGGACATCTCGGAGGAGTACACGAGCATCGCCCGGCGGTACTGGGCGCGCGCCGGGGTGGCGGACCGGATCGACCTGCGGATCGGGCCCGCCGCCGACACGCTGCACGAGCTGCCGTACGAACGCCACATCGACTTCGCCTTCATCGACGCGGACAAGACCGGCTACCCGGTCTACTGGTCGGAGCTGGTGCCGCGGATGCGCCCCGGTGGGGTGATCGCGGTCGACAACGTGCTGCGCGGCGGCCGGGTGATCGCGCCGCAGAACGCGGACGACCGGGCGATCGCGGCGTTCAACGACGAGGTCCTGGCCGACGTTCGGGTCGACGCGGTGATGCTCCCCGTCGCTGACGGACTCACGCTGGCCCGGGTGCTCTAGACAGCGCCGACCGGGGTCGGGACGGTCTCCGCGGTCGGGGCGCGGAGGACGCGGCCGAGGCGGACGGCGAGCAGCGCGGCCACCGCGATGAAGGCGGGCAGGAGCAGGAAAGCCAGGTGCGGTCCGACCTCGTCGGCCACCCGGCCGAGCGCGACCGGCGCGATCCCGAAGCCCACCCCCATGGAGTACGACGCCCATCCGGCCGCCTTGTCCGCGGCGGGCCCGGCGACGGCGAGCGCGATGGAGATGGCCAGCGGGTAGTGCAGCGCGTTGCCGAGGCCGAGCACGACCAGCCCGGCGACCGCGAGCCAACCGATCGGGGCGGCCCAGAACAGCGCGAAGCCGACCAGGGAGAGCCCGAGCGCGGCGACCAGCAGCGGGACGGGCCGGTACCGGAGGGCGATCCGGCCCCCGACCAGCCGCCCGGCGAACATGCCGCCGACGATCGCGGCCACGGCGGCCGAGGCGCCGCCCGCGCTCAGCCCCGCGTGCGTACGGAGCACGTCGGCGGTCCAGAGCGACAGGCACACCTCGATCGAACCGGTCACCGCCATGAGGACCCAGGCGACCCAGTACGCCTGCGGCAGCCGCTGAGCCACGCTGCCAGCGACACCTGGCGTCCCGGGGGTGGGCACCGCCGGCCGGGCACCGGGAGCCGCGGCAGCGGGGTCGGTCAGCGGACCGCGTACCCGGAAGGTCAGGGCGGCGAGCGCGACCAGCGCGATCAGGCCGACCTCGACGGCCATCGCCGGCCGCCAGCCCCACCCCGCGTCCACGCTGGCGCCGATGACCAGCGGGGCCAGGATGCCCATGCCGGCGCAGGCGGCGTTGGCCTCGCTCAGCGCGCCCGGCGCGGCGACGCCGTGCCGGGCGGTGAGCACCACCGTGACGCCGCTGATCACCATCATGCCGAAGGTGGCGATCACCGCCATGGCGGTGATGGTGGCGGGCAGGGCCCGGAGGGTGCCGAAGGCGATGACGCCGAATGCGACCCCGGCCAGGCCGGTCCAGATCGCCGGGCCGCGGCCGATGCGGCGGGCCAGCGGTGCGAAGAGGGCCCCTCCGAGCAGCGCGCCGACGGCGATGCCGGTGCTGTGCAGGCCGGCGACGGCGGCCGAGGTGCCCTGTTCGTCACGGAGCAGCGGGATGACCGGGCCGAAGCCGTAGAGGAAGAAGCCCCACAGGCCGAGCTGGGCGTAGGCGAGCCAGGTGATCCGGTCACGGGTGAGGCGGGGCACTGGCCTCACGCTACAAGCGCTCGACCGTTGCCCCGCCGCGGATGAGAGCCAGGTCTCGTTTCAGCGGACGCTGCGGGTGGGCAGGAAAGCGAGCGGACAGTGCGGCATCCCACACTGAGCGATCGTTAGGGGCGTCAGAGTGGCCGATACACTCCCGGTCAACGACCTCCCGGGAGGAGCCACAAAGGTGCGCAAGGTACTCATCGCCAACCGCGGCGAGATCGCCGTCCGCGTCATCCGCGCCTGCCGCGACGCCGGCCTGGGCAGCGTCGCCGTCTACGCGGACTCGGACCGGGACGCCCTGCACGCCACTCTGGCCGACGAGGCGTACGCCCTCGGCGGTGACACCGCGGCCGACAGCTACCTGCGGATCGACAAGCTGATCGACATCGCCGGCAAGTCGGGCGCCGACGCGGTGCACCCCGGTTACGGCTTCCTCTCTGAGAACGCCGACTTCGCCCAGGCGGTCATCGACGCCGGGCTGACCTGGATCGGTCCCACCCCGCAGGCGATCCGCGACCTCGGTGACAAGGTCACCGCCCGGCACATCGCCCAGCGTGCCGGCGCGCCCCTGGTCCCCGGCACGCCGGACCCGGTGGGCAGCGCCGACGAGGTGATGGCCTTCGCCGTCGACCACGGCCTGCCGGTCGCCATCAAGGCGGCCTTCGGCGGCGGCGGGCGCGGTCTCAAGGTGGCCCGCACGATGGAGGAGATCCCGCACCTGTTCGAGTCGGCCACCCGGGAGGCCGTCGCCGCGTTCGGCCGGGGTGAGTGCTTCGTCGAGCGGTACCTGGACAAGCCGCGCCACGTCGAGGCTCAGGTCCTCGCCGACCAGCACGGCAACGTGATCGTGGTCGGCACCCGGGACTGCTCGCTCCAGCGCCGGCACCAGAAGCTGGTCGAGGAGGCCCCGGCGCCGTTCCTCACCGCGGCCCAGCGCACGCAGATCCACGAGTCGGCCAAGGCGATCTGCCACGAGGCCGGCTACCACGGCGCCGGCACCGTCGAGTACCTGGTCGGCGCCGACGGCACCATCTCCTTCCTGGAGGTCAACACCCGGCTCCAGGTCGAGCACCCGGTGACCGAGGAGACCGCCGGCATCGACCTGGTCCGCGAGCAGTTCCGCATCGCTGACGGCGAGAAGCTGCGCTTCACGGAGGACCCGACGCCGCGCGGGCACTCCATCGAGTTCCGGATCAACGGTGAGGACCCGGGCCGCAACTTCCTGCCCGCGCCGGGCACCATCACCGCGCTGCGCCTGCCCACCGGCCCGGGCGTCCGGGTGGACACCGGCATCTCCGCCGGTGACGTGATCGGCGGCAACTTCGACTCGCTGCTCGCCAAGGTCATCATCACCGGTGAGACGCGTACCGAGGCGATCGAGCGGGCCCGCCGCGCGCTGGACGAGATGGTCGTCGAGGGCATGGCCACCGCGCTGCCGTTCCACCGCCTGGTGGTCCGGGACGAGGCGTTCACCGCCGAGCCGTTCACCGTGCACACCCGCTGGATCGAGACCGAGTTCGACAACACCGTCCCGGCCTTCACCGCGCCCGCCGGCGCCGTCGAGGGCCCGGCCGAGCGCGAGACCGTCGTGGTCGAGGTGGGCGGCAAGCGGCTGGAGGTCAGCCTCCCGGCCGGCCTCGCCGGGGGTACGACCAGCGCGTCGCCCGCCGCGAAGAAGCCGGCCCGCCGGGGCGGTGGCGCCAAGGCCGGTGCCGCGGTCAGCGGCGACGCGCTCACCTCGCCGATGCAGGGCACGATCGTGAAGATCGCGGTCGCCGACGGCGACACGGTGGCCGAGGGCGACCTGGTCGTGGTGCTGGAGGCGATGAAGATGGAGCAGCCGCTGCACGCCCACAAGGCGGGCACGGTCAGCGGCCTCTCCGCCGAGGTCGGCGCGGTCATCACCGCCGGCGCACCGATCTGCACGATCGCCTGAGGCGTTAAGAAGGGGCCCTTCTACTACCGCAGGCGTTAAGAAGGGACCCTTCCTTCCGCGTCAGCGGAGGGTTTCGGCGGCGACGCCACGGACCGCGGCGGTCAGCGCCGTCAGGGCAGCCGACTCCAGCCGCCAGTGCTGCCAGTACAGCGGCACGTCCAGGTGACGGCCGGGGGCGAGGTCGACGCAGTGCCCGGCCGCCAGGTCGGCGTCGGCGATCTGCTCGGGAACCAGCGCCCAGCCGAGCCCGCGCCGGATCGCCTCGCTGAACGCCGGCACCGACGGCAGGTAGTGGACCGGCGGGTCCAGCTCCCGGCCGGTCAGCGCGCGGAGGAAGCGGTGCTGCACCCGGTCCTTGCGGTCGAACACCATCACCGGCGCCTCGGCGAGCGCGGCCGGGGTGGCGCCGTCGGGGAACCACCGCTCGGCGTACCCGGGGGCAGCCAGCGCGCGGTAGCGCATCGCGCCGAGCCGCTGCACCCGGCACCCCTGCACCGGCTCCCGCTGGGCGGTCACCGCCGCCGTCACGGAACCGTCGCGAAGCAGCTCGGCGGTGTGTTCCTGGTCGTCCTGCCGGATGTCGAAGGAGAGGTCGAGCTGCTCCGGCACCCGGGCCAGCGCGGCGGGGAACCAGGTGCCCAGGG
Source organism: Micromonospora sp. H33 (assembly GCF_052068455.1). Taxonomy (NCBI): domain Bacteria; kingdom Bacillati; phylum Actinomycetota; class Actinomycetes; order Micromonosporales; family Micromonosporaceae; genus Micromonospora; species Micromonospora sp. H33. Next base: position 190,483 of record NZ_JBQHDE010000001.1, read on the forward strand.
AGTCGGCGTTCACCACCACGGCGACCCGCGTACGCCCTCGGCCGCCGCCCAGCGGACCCCGCGCCTCGGCCAGTGCCTCCTGCTCGAGGAGGGCGAGCTGGCCGGCGAGGCGCAGCAGCGGCTCCCCCGCCTCGGTGGGCCGGCACGGGCGGTGCCGTCGCACCAGGACCTGGCCGACCGTCTCCTCCAGGGTCTTGATCCGCTGGCTGACCGCGGACGGCGTCACGTGGAGCAGCCGGGCGGCCGCGTCGAAGCTCCCCTCGGCGACCACGGCGGCGAGCGTCCGGAGCTGGGCAGCGTCAAGCATGAGAGAATCTTACGGAACATCAGAATCTTTAGCTGGACCGCAGGAAGTCCCCCACTTAGCGTCGGGGCATGGTCGCTTCCGCCGTCGCCGGGTTCTCCCTCTCCGTCGCCCTGATCGTCGCCATCGGCGCGCAGAACGCGTTCGTGCTGCGCCAGGGGTTGCGCCGGGAGCACCTCGTACCGGTCGTGCTCACCTGCGCGGTCTCCGACGCCCTGCTGATCGGCGCCGGCATTGCGGGGGTCGGCGCCCTGGTGGCGGACCGACCGGGCCTGCTCACCGGCGTACGGTGGGGCGGCGCCGCGTTCCTGCTGTGCTACGCGGTGCTCGCCGCCCGCCGCGCGTGGCGTCCGGACACGCTTCGGCCCGCGGACCGCCCGCCGGCCCGGCTGCGGACCACCCTGCTGGCGTGCCTCGCCTTCACGTACCTCAACCCGCACGTCTACCTGGACACCGTTCTGCTCCTCGGCGGCATCGCCCAGCAGCACCCGCACCGGTGGGTGTTCGGGGCGGGAGCCGCCACGGCCAGCCTCGCCTGGTTCACGGCGCTCGGGGCGGGCGCGTACCGGCTCGGGCCACTGCTCGCGCGTACGGCGGTCTGGCGGGTCCTCGACGGCGTGATCGCCGTGGTGATGGCCGCGCTGGCGGCGGCGCTGCTCCTGGCCTAGGCGTGTTTTGTACGACCACCGGCGGCGCGACCGCCGGCGGACGGTCATGATTGCCAGGTGCGGTTCCTTCACGGCGCGGTTCCCGCGCACGACCTGACCTACAACGACGTCTTCATGGCACCGGCCCGCTCCGAGGTCGCGTCCCGCCTCGACGTCGACCTCGCGACCAACGACGGGACGGGCACGACCATCCCGCTGGTGGTGTCGAACATGACCGCGGTGTCCGGCCGGCGGATGGCCGAGACGGTCGCCCGGCGCGGCGCCATCGCGGTGATCCCCCAGGACATCCCGATCGAGGTGGTCGCGAACGTCGTCGCCTGGGTCAAGCAGCGGCACCTGGTGCACGACACCGCGATCACGCTCGGCCCGACCGACACCGTCGGCGACGCGATCCACCTGCTGCCGAAGCGGGCGCACGGCGCGGTGATCGTGATCGACGAGGCGGGCCGGCCGATCGGCGTGGTGACCGAGGCGGACACGGTGGGCGTGGACCGGTTCGCGCAGTTGCGGCACGTGATGTCGACCGAACTGCACACCGTGCCGGCGGACGCGGACCCGCGTACCGGCTTCGACCGGCTCTCGGCGGGCCGCCGCCGGCTCGCCCCGGTGGTGGACGCGGAGGGGCGGCTGGTCGGGGTGCTGACGCGGCAGGGTGCGCTGCGCGCGACGCTGTACAAGCCGGCGGTGGACGACCGCGGCCGGCTGCGGATCGCCGCGGCGGTCGGCATCAACGGCGACGTCACCGGCAAGGCGGCGGCGCTGCTGGAGGCGGGGGTGGACACGCTGGTCGTGGACACCGCGCACGGCCACCAGGAGCGGATGATCTCGGCGTTGCGGGCGGTACGCACGGTCGACCCGGCCGTCCCGGTGGCGGCCGGCAACGTGGTCACCGCCGAGGGGGTACGCGACCTCGTCGAGGCGGGCGCCGACATCGTGAAGGTCGGCGTCGGTCCGGGCGCCATGTGCACGACCCGGATGATGACCGGGGTGGGCCGGCCCCAGTTCTCGGCCGTGCTGGACTGCGCCGCGGCGGCGCGGAATCTGGGCCGGCACGTGTGGGCCGACGGTGGCGTCCGGCATCCGCGCGACGTGGCGCTGGCGCTGGCGGCGGGCGCGTCGAACGTGATGATCGGCTCGTGGTTCGCCGGCACGTACGAGTCGCCCGGCGACCTCTACGTCGAGGCGGACGGCCGACGCTACAAGGAGAGCTTCGGCATGGCCTCGGCCCGCGCGGTCAGCGCCCGGACCGCGGAGGACTCCGCGTACGACCGCGCCCGGAAGGCGATCTTCGAGGAGGGCATCTCCTCGGCACGGATGTACCTCGACCCGAACCGACCGGGCGTCGAGGACCTGATCGACGAGATCATCTCGGGGGTACGCAGCGCCTTCACGTACGCCGGGGCGCACAACCTCGCGGAGTTCCACGAGCGGGCGCTGGTCGGCGTGCAGAGCGCGGCCGGCTACACCGAGGGGATGCCGCTACCGACGAGCTGGTGACCGGCTCAGCCGGCCGACGTCGGTGACGGGCCTCAGCCGGCTGACGTCGGTGACCGCTCAGCCGGCCGACGTCGTCGCCGGCTCCGGCTGGCGGGCGGGATCGGACGGCTCGGGGCGGTCCCGGGGCAGCCGGGCGCAGGCGAGCAGGCCGACCAGGAGGAAGCCGGCGGCGCAGAAGGCCGCGTACCGGGTGGCGTCGGAGAAGGCGGCCTTGGCCTCCTCGGCGATCCGGGCGGTACGCGGATCGGCGGCCAGATCCCCGATCGCCGCGCCGGCGCTCTCCCGGACGGCGGCCACGATCTGCGCACGCTGGGCGGGGTCGAGACCGGGCTGGTCGGCGAGCCGGTCGCCGAGGATCCCGCCCAGGCCGGCGAAGAGCACCGTGCCGAGCACGGCGATGCCGAGCGCCGACCCCACCTGCCGCGCGGTGCTCTGCACGCCGGAGCCCTGGCCGCTCTGCCGGACCGGCACCTCCCGCAGCGACACTCCGGTGAGCTGGGCGGTGGCGAGGCCGACGCCGACGCCGTAGAGGAAGAGGAAGCCGAGCGGTGACCACCAGGCGGTGTCCGGGGCGACGACCGCGCCGAGGCCGGCGATGCCGACGAGTTCGGCGGCGACACCGAGCCGCACGACCCGGGTGGCGCCCCACCGCTGGACGAGGGGCGCGCCGAGACCGCTGGCCAGGAAGCTGCCGACCGCGAGGGGCAGCAGGGCCAGGCCGGTGTCGAACGCGCTGTAGCCCAGGACGTTCTGGTACCACAGCGGGAGGGCGAAGAGCAGGCCGAACTCGCCCAGGCTGACGATCGCGGCGGCGACGACGGCGTTGCGGAACGAGCCGATCCGGAACAGCGACAGGTCGAGCAGGGCCGCCCGGCCGGCCCGGTTGCGGTGGACCTGGTGGGCGACGAGGACGGTGAGGGCGACCAGCCCGACCAGGCCGGCGACCGGCACCGGCGAGACCGCGGCGGTCCAGTCCGACCCGAACAGGACGAACGGCTTCTCCCGCTCCCACCAGCCGTAGGTGCGCCCCTCGATGAGCGCGAAGACGACACCGGTCAGGCCGACCACCGAGAGCAGGGCACCGAGCCAGTCGATCCCCCGCTCCGCGCGCTCGTCCCGCGACTCGCGTACCAGCGCGAGCGTGGCGGCCACGACCAGCGCGCCGACCGGCACGTTGACGCCGAACGCCCACCGCCAGGACAACTCGGTGGTCAGCCAGCCGCCGAGGAGTGGGCCCAGGGCGGCGGCGCCGCCGATGGTGGAGCCCCAGATCGCGAACGCGATCCCCTTCTCCCGTCCGGTGAACGTGGCGTTCAACAGGGACAGCGAGGTCGGCAGCATCATCGCGCCGCCGAGCCCCTGGAGCACCCGCGCGCCGATCAGCGCCTCGCCGGACCCGGCCACCGCGGCGAGCACGCTGGCCGCGACGAACACCACCACGCCGGTGACGAACATCCGCCGCCGGCCGACGCGGTCGGCGAAGCGGCCGGCGACCAGGAGCAGGGCGGCGAAGACCAGCGTGTACGCCTCCTGGACCCACTGCGCGTCCGTGGCGGTGATGCCGAGGTCCCGGATGATCGCGGGCACCGCGACGTTGACGATGGTGGCGTCGACGATGATCGTGGCCACCCCGAGGCTGATCGCGAGGAGTCCCCACCAGCGTCCGCGTCCGCGCTCCGGCATGCCCGCCTCCGATCGCTAGTTTTTCTAGCTACTCGAGATGCTAGCTTTCACCGATGGAACGCCCTCCGTCAACCACCGACGGCTCGCGCCGCGGGCCGTACAGCGAGGCGCCGTCGACGAGCGGGACCGCCCGGGCGCTGCGCGAGGTGATCCGGGCCGCCGGCGACACCCGCGGCGCCCTGGCCCGCCGCCTGGGGATCGGGGTGACCGACGCCGCCGCCATCGACCACCTCGTCTCCAGCCCGGAGGCGCTGGGGCCGGTGGAGCTGGGCAACCGGCTCGGGATCCGCTCGGCCTCGGCCACCACCCTCGTGGACCGGCTGGTGCGGGCGGGCCACGTCGAGCGCACGCCCCACCCGCAGGACCGGCGCCGGGTGGCGCTCCAGGTCACCGATCAGGCGTACGACGAGGTGCTGGAGGCGCTGCGGCCGATGCTGGCCGGCATCGAACAGGCGGTCGCCCGGCTCACGCCCGAGCAGGCGGCGGCGACCACGGCCTTCCTGAGGGAGGTGGCGGCGGTGATGCGGGAGTACGTCGCGACGGCGCCGGACGACCCGGCCGGACGGTCGACGGCGCGCTGAGTCAGCGGAGTTTGAAGAGGCGGTGGATGACGTCCCGCGCCGCCGCCCGCGGATCGTCGCCCACGTCGGCCGGCAGGGCGCCCGCGTTCCAGAGCGTGGCGAAGCCGTGGACGATCGACCAGGCGGCCAGCGCGTCCCCCTGAGGGTCGCCGGACGTACCGCGCCCCGCCGGCAGGGCGGCGACCGCCGCGTGCAGAGCCGCTCCCGACCGTTCGCGTGCGGCCACGACCTCCGGCGCGTCCGCGCGGTAGAGATCGGGTCGGAACATCACCTCGAAGTGGGCCCGGTGCCGGACCGCGAAGTCCACGTAGGACACGCCGGCCTCCAGCAGGCCGCCGCCGTGGGCCTCGTGCAACGCCTCGGCGAGCAGGTCGAAGCCCTCGGCTGCGAGCGCGGCGAGCAGGCCGGCCTTGTCGCCGAAGTGGTGCGCCGGCGCCGCGTGCGACACCCCCGCCCGGCGGGCGAGGTCACGCAGGCTCAGCGCGGCCGGTCCGGATTCCTCGATCACTTCCGCCGCCGCCGTGAGCAGCGCCCGACGGAGGTCGCCGTGATGGTAGCCACGGGTACCGGCCATGCGGGAATCCTATCTTTCCAGCGACAAGATCCCGGTGCCGGGTGCTGCCCGGGGGCCCACCGTCAGGGTCAGGCTATTTCGTTTGGCCCCTGACTATCAGGTCGCTAACCTGAACCCCGTGGACCTGATCCGCCTCGACGACGTACCGCTCGGGCGCCTGCTGGTGGTGGCCGGGCACCTCACCGGCCAACGATGGAACCGCTGGCTCGCCGAGGAGCACGGCCTCACCCAGGCCGGCATGGTCACCCTGCTGACCCTGGCCGAGCACGGCGAGCTGCCGCACCGCGCGGTGGCCGAGCGGTGCTTCGTCAAACCGGCCACCCTGACCGGCATCGTCGACACCCTCGAACGTGACGGCCTGGTCGAGCGGCAGCGGCACGACACCGACCGGCGCAGCGTCAAGCTGACGCTCACCCCCGCCGGGCGGGCCCGCGCCGACGCGCTCCGGGCGATGATGCGCTCCGACCGTCCGCTCACCCCGGTCGACGCCGACCCGGCGAAGGCGGCGGTGGTCCGCGAATTCCTGCTGGCGGTGATCGGCGGCGCGGACGAGCCGACGCCCGCGGGAGGTCCGACGTGCTGATCCGGCTGCTGCGGACGTACCTGCACCCGTACCGCCGGCCGTTGGCCGCGGTGGTGATCCTCCAGTTCGTCGGCACGATGGCGTCGCTCTACCTGCCGAGCCTCAACGCCGACATCATCGACCTCGGCGTGGCGCACGGCGACACCGGCTACATCCTGCGGACCGGGGGCTGGATGCTCGCGGTCAGCCTGGTCCAGATCGTCTGCTCCGTAGCCGCCGTCTACCTGGGCGCCCGCACCGCGACGGCCTACGGGCGGGACGTCCGCGCGGCGATCTTCGCGCACGTGAACCGCTTCTCCGCCCGCGAGGTCGCCCGGTTCGGCGCCCCGTCGCTGATCACCCGCAACACCAACGACGTGCAGCAGGTGCAGATGCTCGTGCTGATGGGCGCCACCGCGCTGGTCGCCGCACCGATCATGAGCGTCGGCGGCGTGGTGATGGCGCTGCGCGAGGACGTCGGGCTCTCCTGGCTGATGGTCGTCAGCGTGCCGGTGCTGGCGGTCGGCCTGGGCCTGGTCATCCGGCGGATGGTGCCCGGCTTCCGGCTCATGCAGACGCGCATCGACACGGTGAACCGGGTGCTGCGCGAGCAGATCACCGGAATCCGCGTCGTCCGGGCGTTCGTCCGGGAGCCGTACGAGACGGACCGCTTCGCCGCCGCCAACGCCGACCTGACCGCGACCGCCCTGCGGACCGGCCGGCTGGGTGCCCTGATCTTCCCCGTCGTGATGCTGGTGCTCAACGTCTCCAGCGTCGCCGTGCTGTGGTTCGGCGCCCAGCGGGTGGGCGCCGGGGCGATCGAGGTCGGCGCGCTGACCGCCTTCCTGCAGTACCTGATGCAGATCCTGATGGCCGTCATGATGGCCACCTTCATGCTGATGATGGTGCCCCGGGCGGCGGTCTGCGCCGAGCGCGTCGTCGAGGTGCTGGACACCGACTCCTCCGTGGTGCCCCCGGCGCGACCGGTCACGGAGGTGCCGCGGCAGGCCGAGCTTGAGCTGCGGGACGTGCGGTTCCAGTACCCGGGCGCGGCCGAGCCGGTGCTGCGCAACGTCTCGTTCCGGGTGGCGCCGGGCACGACCACGGCGGTCGTCGGCGGCACCGGCGCCGGCAAGACCACGCTGCTCTCCCTGGTCCCGCGTCTGGTCGACGTGACCTCCGGTGCAGTGCTGGTAGACGGTGTCGACGTGCGGGACCTGGCGCCCGACGAGCTGTGGCGGCGGATCGGCCTGGTGCCGCAGCGCCCCTACCTGTTCACCGGCACCGTGGCGAGCAACCTGCGCCTCGGCAACCCGGACGCGACCGACGCCGAGCTGTGGGCGGCGCTGGAGGTGGCACAGGCGCGCGACTTCGTCGAGGCGATGCCCGAAGGGCTGGACGCGGCGATCGCGCAGGGCGGCACCAACGTCTCCGGCGGCCAGCGGCAGCGACTGGCGATCGCCCGGGCGCTGGTGCGCCGGCCGGAGATCTACCTGTTCGACGACTCGTTCTCGGCGCTCGACCTCGGCACCGACGCGCGGCTGCGGGCGGCGTTGCGGCCGGTCACCGCCGACGCGGCGGTGGTCATCGTGGCACAACGGGTCTCCACGATCGTCGACGCCGACCAGATCGTCGTCCTGGAGGGCGGGGCGGTGGTCGGGGTCGGGCGGCACGCGGAGCTGCTGGACACCTGCCCCACGTACGCCGAGATCGTCGCGTCCCAGCAGACCACGGGGGTGGCAGCGTGAGCGGCGGACCGGCTCCGGTCGTACCGAAGGGAAGGCCGGCCCCCGACGGGCTGACGCCCAAGCGGCTGCCGCCCGGCGGCCAGCGCGGCGGTCCGCCGTGGATGGGGGCCGGGATGCCGGCCGAGCGGTCGATGAGCTTCGGGCCGTCGGCCCGGCGGCTGCTCGGGCGGTTGCGCCCGCACCGCCCCCAGCTGGTCGGGGTGGTCGGGCTGGCGGTGCTCGCCGTCGGGCTCGGCGTGGTCGGGCCGAAGGTGCTCGGGCACGCCACCGACCTGATCTTCGCCGGGGTGCTGGGCCGGCAACTGCCGGCCGGCACGACGACCGAGCAGGCCGCGGCGGCTGCCCGGGCGGCGGGTGACGACAGCTTCGCGGACCTGATCACCCGGATGGGCGTGGTGCCCGGTGCGGGGATCGACACGTCCGCACTGGCCCGGGTGCTGCTGCTGGCCCTCGGCCTCTACGTCGCGGCGGCCGCGTTGACCTGGTGGCAGGGGTGGCTGCTCACCGGGGTGGTGCAGCGGACCGTCCACCGGCTCCGCGAGGACGTGGAGGCCAAGCTCAACCGGCTGCCGCTGCCCTACTTCGACCGACAGCCCCGGGGAGAGCTGCTCAGCCGGGTCACCAACGACATCGACAACATCTCCCTCAGCCTCCAGCAGACCCTGAGCCAGCTGCTCACCTCACTGCTCACCGTCGTCGGTGTGCTCGCCATGATGTTCTGGATCTCGCCGCTGCTGGCCCTGGTCGCGCTGGTCGCGGTGCCGCTGTCGGTCATGGTCACCCAGCGGATCGCGAAGCGGTCGCAACGTCAGTTCATCGCCCAGTGGGCGCACACCGGCGAGCTGAACGGGCAGGTCGAGGAGGCGTTCACCGGCCACGAGCTGGTGAAGGTCTTCGGCCGGCAGCGCGAGGTGCAGGCCGCCTTCGCCGCGAAGAACGAGGAGCTGTTCCAGGCCAGCTTCGGCGCCCAGTTCATCTCCGGGATCATCATGCCGGCGATGATGTTCATCGGGAACCTCAGCTACGTGGCGATCGCCGTCGTCGGCGGTCTCCGGGTGGCGTCGGGCGCGATGACGCTGGGCGACGTGCAGGCGTTCATCCAGTACTCCCGCCAGTTCACCCAGCCGCTCACCCAGGTCGCGTCGATGGCGAACCTGCTCCAGTCCGGGGTGGCCTCCGCCGAGCGGGTGTTCGCGGTGCTCGACGCCGAGGAGCAGAGCCCGGACCCGGCCGCGCCGGCCCGGGTGGCCGACCCGCGCGGGCGGGTCGAGTTCCGCCACGTCTCCTTCCGGTACGCCCCGGAGAAGCCGCTGATCGAGGACCTGTCGCTGGTCGCCGAGCCCGGCCAGACCGTGGCCATCGTGGGGCCCACCGGGGCCGGCAAGACCACCCTGGTCAACCTGATCATGCGCTTCTACGAACTGGACGCGGGGCGGATCACCCTCGACGGCGTGGACATCACCCGGCTGAGCCGCGACGACCTGCGCGGCCGCGTCGGCATGGTGCTCCAGGACACCTGGCTGTTCGGTGGCACGATCCGCGACAACATCGCGTACGGGCGGCCGGACGCCACGGAGGAGGAGATCCTGACGGCGGCGCGGGCGACGTTCGTCGACCGCTTCGTCCGCAGCCTCCCCGACGGCTACGACACGGTCATCGACGAGGAGGGGAGCAACGTCAGCGCCGGCGAGAAGCAGCTCGTCACCATCGCCCGCGCGTTCCTCGCCGAGCCGTCCCTGCTGATCCTCGACGAGGCGACCAGCTCGGTGGACACGAGGACCGAGGTGCTGCTCCAGCGGGCGATGGCGGCGCTGCGGTCGGACCGCACGAGCTTCGTCATCGCGCACCGGCTGTCCACGATCCGCGACGCCGACCTGATCCTGATGATGGAGGACGGCCGCATCGTCGAGCAGGGCACCCACGACGAGCTGCTCGCCGCGGACGGGGCGTACGCGCGCCTCTACCGGTCCCAGTTCAGCGCCGCCCCGACCCCCGCCCCGTCGATTCAGCGGGTGTCGTCATGAATGGAGATCCACTGACGACACTTCCCGGATCGACGCGGTCGGGGGTGCGGGAGGGCCGTCGTGCGGCGGCGCGGTCAGGCGGAGGGGACAGCCGGCGGAAGGAGAGCGTGGGTGCGGGCGGCGACCACCCGTCCGACCAGCGCGAGGGCGTCGGCGGCGGGCATCGGGTCCAGGTTCCGGCCGTCGCGCAGGCGCAGCGAGACCCGTCGGTCGGCCGCCTCGCGCGGGCCGATCACCGCGGCGTACGGGACGCGGGCGCGGGCGGCGTCCCGGATCCGGGCGCCCAGCGAGCCGGCACGGTCCACCTCGACGCGCAGCCCGGCGGCGAGCGCGTCGGCGGCGAGGTGGTCGGCCGCCGCGTCCTGCCCGGCGTCGACCGGCAGGACGACCAGCTGCACCGGGGCGTACCAGGGCGGGAAGGCACCCTGATGCACCTCGATCAGGTACGCGAACAGCCGCTCCATGCTCCCGACCAGACTGCGATGCACCATCACCGGCCGGCGGCGCGCCCCACCCGAGTCGGTGTACGACAGGTCGAAGCGCTCCGGCTTGTCGAAATCGAGCTGGACGGTGGAGATGGTCGACTCCCGGCCGGCCGCGTCGACCACCTGGATGTCGATCTTCGGGCCGTAGAAGGCGGCCTCCCCCGGGCCCTCCGCGTACTCCACCCCGTCGAGCGCGGCACGCAGCAGGTCCTCGGCCCGCGCCCACTGGGCGTCGTCGCCGACGTACTTCTCCCCCGGCCCCCGCAGCGACAGCCGGAAGCCCGCCGGCCGGACGCCGAGCGCGGCGTGCGCCTCGCGGATCAACCGCAGGATCTCCGCCACCTCCTCGCCGACCTGCTCCAGCGCGCAGAAGTTGTGCGCGTCGTTCAGCGAGATGGCGCGTACCCGGGCCAGCCCGCCGAGCACACCGGAGCGCTCGGCCCGATACATGCCCCCCAACTCGGCGATCCGCAGCGGCAGGTCCCGCCAGGAGCGGCCCCGCGCCCGGTACACCAGCGCGTGGTGCGGGCAGAGTGCCGGCCGCAGCACGAACTCGTCGTCGGCGGACAGCCGCATCGGCGGGAACATGTCGTCGGCGAAGTGGCCGAGGTGCCCGGAGAGCTCGAAGAGTTCCCGCTTGCCCAGCGGCGGGGTGACGACGTGCCGGTAACCGGCCCGGCGTTCGAGGTCGCGGACGTACTCCTCGACGGCGTGCCGGGCGGCGGCGCCGGCCGGCAGCCAGAGCGGCAGCCCGGCGCCGGCCAGCGGGTCGGAGACGAAGAGGCCCAGCTCACGGCCGAGCCTGCGGTGGTCGATCATGTCGCGCTCCTGGTTCGGGTACGACCCGGAGGCGACCGGTGCCCGGAACGCCACGAGGCCCCGGGGCGGATCGCCCCGGGGCCTCGTCGACGGATGTGTCAGTGCGGCACGCCGGGGTCTCCCGGCGTCGTGGTGAGCACCGCACGATTCATGCGGCAAGGGTACGTGGACCCGTGGCGGGGCGGCACGTGCTTTTCCGACGCGGTCGGGGTGGGCGCGGGCGGCGGTGGGAGAGGGGCGGGCCGCCGGCACGGGACCTGCCGGCGGCCCGCGGCGGCCTGCTCGTCGAGAACGGGGGACCCGACGGGGCCGCGCGCCGACAACGGTACGCCGACGGACGCCGATCCCGCGACCGCCCGGGGTCTCCGGATTTCCCGCGCGGACCGTCACCGCCGCATCCGTCGGGTCGTTGTACCCCTATGGGCCCGTCGTGTCGGCGATCACGACCGAGGAGGCCCGTTCCCCGTGACGCCGGACGTTCCGTCAGGCTCACCGACATCCGATCGGCCCGTCCGGCGAGGTGGCAGCCGTGCCCGAACTGACTGAGGTCGCGTCGCCGACCCTGGCGTACGTCGCACTGCTCGGCCTGCTGATCGCCGACGCCTTCGTCCCGGTGATCCCGACCCAGGCCATCATGATCACGTCCGGCGCGCTGACCGTCTACGGCGGCCTGAGCCTGCCCGTCACCATCGCGGTCGGGGCGGCCGGTGTCTTCGCCGGCGACCTGGCCTGCTACCTGCTCGGCCGGGGCACGCCGGCCTCCCGGCTCGCCGCCACCCTGCGGGCGGGCCGCGTGGGGCGCCGGTCGCGGCAGCCGGGAGCGACCCGTCGGGTCGCCGGCCGGGTCGCCCGCGGGTTGGGTCGACCGGGACCACTCGTGATCATGGTGTGCCGGTTCGTACCCGGCGGCCGGATGGCGGCCTGCTTCTCCGCGGGCCGCCGCCGCTATCCGTACCGGCTGTTCCTGCTGTACGAGTCGCTGGCCGCCCTGGGCTGGGCGTCGTACGGGGCACTGGTCGGGCACCTGGGCGGCACCGCCCTGACCGGGTCGGCCTGGCGCCTGGCGATCATCGCCGGGGCGGCGGCGGTGGGATTCGCGGCGGCAGGCTGGGCGATGACCCTCCTGACCGCCCGCACCGCCCGCGCCGCCGACCTCCCCACCGACTGACTCCGGGACCACCTCTCTTCGCAGATCCTGGAAGGAACCGGCCCCTGGAGGGGCCAGATCCTCCAAGATCTCGCCGCGCTTCCGCGTCCGCCCTAGGGGCTGACCCCGGGATCGATGTCGGTGGGTGGCCCGGATCCGTTTCGGGCGGATCCGGCGGCAGGCTGAGGCATGGCTGCAAGCCGGAACAGTGGACTGCTCGCGCTCGGCGGGATCGCCCTCGCGGCGCTGCTCGCCGTGGTCGGCCACCTCGGCGTGGACGGCCTCGACCCCTGGTCGCTGACGGTCAGCGACTACGCCGTCTCGGATCGGGGCGGCGCCATCGACTCCGCCATGGTCGTCCTCGCCGTGGCCACGGCCGTCCTGCTCCCCGCCCTCCGCCGGCTGCGGCGGGCCCGGGCGGTGGAGGTGCTCCTGGCCGCCTGGATCGGCGGTCTGCTGCTGGCCGCGGTCGTGCCGACGAACGAGCCGGGCCTGCCGATGGACGCCGCCGCGTACGTGCACCGGTACGCCTCGGTCGCGGCGTTCCTGGCGCTGCCGGTCGGCGGCTGGCTCCTCGCCGACCGGCTGCCCGCCGGCACCGCCCGCTGGGTACGCCGGTTCGCCGTCGTCAGCCTCCTGCTCGCCGCCGCGATGGTCTGGTCGGCCTACCCCGGCGACCGGGTGCTGCTCGGCCTGGTGGAACGCCTGCTGATCCTCGCCGAGGTCGCCCTCCTGGGCACCGTCGCCGCCACCCTGACGACGGTCACTCCAGCTCGTGGAGCATCAGCTGGCGGGCCGCTTCGGTGACCGAGCCGGAGAGGCTCGGGTAGATCGTGATGGTCTGGGCCAGCTCGTTGACCGTCAGGTTGTTCTCCACGGCGATCGTGATCGGCAGGATCAGCTCGCTCGCCTTCGGTGCCACCACCACGCCGCCGATCACCTGGCCGCTGGCCGGGCGGCAGAAGAGCTTGACGAAGCCGTCGGAGACCTCGTCCATCTTCGCCCGGGCGTTACCGGCGAGCGGCAGCATCACCTGGCGGGCGGGGACCTTGCCGGCGTCGACCTCGTCCTGCGAGACGCCGACGGTGGCCAGCTCCGGGTCGGTGAAGGCGTTCGCCGCGACGGTCCGCAGGCGAAGCGGCCGGACCGCCTCGCCGAGCGCGTGCCACATCGCGATGCGGCCCTGCATGGCGGCGACGCTGGCCAGGGGCAGCACCCCGGTGCAGTCGCCGGCGGCGTAGATGCCCGGCACGTTGGTGCGGGAGACCCGGTCGACCGTGACGTACCCGCCGCGGGCCAGCTCGACGCCGTACTCGGCCAGCCCCAGGTCCGCCGTGTTGGGGATCGAGCCGACCGCGATCAGCGCGTGCGAGCCGTACACCTTGCGGCCGTCGGAGAGCTCGACCTCGACGCCGTCCCCGGTACGGCGGACCGCGTCGGCGCGGGAGTTGTTGAGGATGCTCATGCCCCGGCTGCGGAACACCCGCTCGATGGCCATCGCCGCGTCGGCGTCCTCGTGCGGCATCACCCGGTCGCGGCTGGAGACCAGGGTGACCTCGACGCCCATCGCCAGGTACGCGCTGGCGAACTCCGCGCCGGTGACGCCGGAGCCGACCACGATCAGGTGTCGGGGCAGCTCGGTGAGGTCGTACACCTGCCGCCAGGTCAGGATGCGCTCGCCGTCGGGCACGGCGGTGGGGAGCTGGCGCGGGGTGGCGCCGGTGGCGACCAGGACGGTGGAGGCGTCGATCGAGTACGCCGCCGCCCCGTCGCCCGGTGTGACGATCACCCGGTGGGTGTGACCGAGCGTGTCCTCGCCGAGCCGGGCGCTGCCGGCCACGAAGGTCACGCCGGCCTTCACCAGCTTGGCGTGGATGTCGGCGGACTGGGCGAGCGCGAGCCGCTTGACCCGCCCGTTGACGGCCGGCGCGTCGACGGTGACCGCCTCGAGCCCGTCGGAGTGCACCCCGAACTCCTCGGTGTCCCGGTACCCGGTCACCACCTGTGAGCTGGCGATGAAGGTCTTCGAGGGAACGCAGTCGGACAGCACGCACGCGCCGCCGGCGCCCTCGGCCTCCACGACGGTGACGTCGGCGTCCAACTGGGCGGCGACCAGGGCCGCCTCGTAGCCGGCCGGCCCCCCGCCGATGATCACGATCCGGCTCACAGCGCTCGCCCCTCGTCCATGCTCACAGTGACTTTCTTCTCCCGAACGTGTCCGACACGCACCGTCGTATTCTCCCCCACCGGTCGGCCCGGCTATCGTCATCGCCGTGCGTCACTACGCCGCCTACGGCTCAAACCTCGACCCTGCCCGGATGCGCGCCTACTGTCCGCATTCGCCGATGGTCGGCACCGGCTGGCTCGAGGGCTGGCGGCTCACCTTCGCGGGCGAGGGCGTGATCGGCTGGGAGGGGGCGGTCAGCACGGTCGTCGAGTCCCCCGGCGACCGGGTGTTCGTGGCGCTCTACGACATCCATCCGTACGACGCGGCGCAGCTCGACGAGATCGAGGGCGTCACCGCCGGCACGTACCGGAAGCTGCACGTACGGGTCTCGACCCTGGACGGCGACGTCACGGCGTGGATCTACGTCTTCGACGGGTACGAGGGCGGCCTCCCGACCTCGTGGTACGTGTCGGAGATCGCGAACGCCGCCGAGAAGGCGGGCGCGCCGGACGACTACGTCACGGAACTGCGGTCCCGCCCCACCGGCACCGCGTCCGCCTAGAGGCTGTCGCAGTCCGCCTAGAGGCTGTCGCACGGCCTCCAGTCTGCTCCCGGCCGCGTCGCCACCACGAGCCGGGCCCGGCGGAGGTCGTCAATCACACACCCGTGGCCGGCACGACCAGCTCGTACATGTCGGTCCAGCGCACCTCGCGCAGCCCCACCGACTGGTAGAGGGTGACCGGGACCGTCGGGTTGGTGAGGTCGACGCCCAGCCCGGCCGACCCGCGTCCCTTCGCGGCGTAGACCGAGAAGGCCCGCCACAGCAGCGCCGCGCCGACCCCGCGCCGCCGGTACGCGGGCAGCACCGACAGGCTCCGGACCCACCCCTCGTTCTGCTCCAACCCCTGGTCGGAGGATTGCAGCGCCCCGGCCGGCACCCCGTCGACCTCGGCGACGAACCATTCGTCCCAGCTGGTGCCGTACACGCGGAGCTGCTCGCGCCACCGGTCGAAGCCGACCGGCTCGTAGTCCGGGGTGTCGCGGAAGGCGATGTCGAAGATCCGGTAGAACTCCCGCAGGTCGGTCTCGTCGTCGCCGCGCAGCGGGCGGACGGTGACGCCGGGCGGGGGCGGCGGCTCGGCGGGCAGGTCGGCCAGGCTCCGGCGCATCCCCACGTACCGCTTGGCGAGGGTGAAGCCGGCCTCGGCGACCTCCGCGGCCCACCGGGTCTCCGGAGCGAAGACCGACACGCGGGCGGTCAGCGCCGGCACGCCGCGCTCGGCGGCCCGCTCGCCGACGCGGTCGAGCATCCGGGCCAGGAGCGGGGCGCGCAGGTCGTCCCCCTGCTCCGGGTCGACGTAAACCTCCACGAACTCCCGGCCCACGCCGGTGGGGTTGTCCACGGTCGCCCAGGCGACGAGCGTCCCCTCCGGATCGCTGACCACCCAGGAGTCCCGCGCCGGGTCGGTGAAGGGCGCGGTGAGGGCGGCCTTGACGTCCTCGGCGTCGAAGTCGGGGTAGCCGACCGCGAAGATGTCGGCGGCGTGGACGACGGCGAGGATCGCGGGGACGTCGTCGAGGGTGGGTCGGCGGGCGGTCCAACCGGCGGGGAGGGTCACGGCGCCGATCCTGGCAGGCCGCCGACTGCGGCGCCGCCGAATTTTTCGGGACGGCACAGGTCGGCTGGTCAGGGGCGGCGCCGATGGGCGCGGAAGGCGGCCAGGAGGTCCACCAGTTCGGCGCCGTCGGCCGGGCCGAGCGCGGCGAACGCCGGCGCGGTCAACCGGTCGGTCACCGCCTCCGCCCACAGCCGCCGCCGGACCAGCGGTCCCACCGGGGGGTACGGGGGCGGCCAGCCGCACGCCACGGCACCGGCCTCGCCCTCCGGCCCGGCCAGCACCGCCTCCAGCGGGGTCATGCCGGCGGCACGCACCGCGAGCAGGTGCGCCCCGGTGAAGTGCTCCCGCAGCAGGCGCAGGCTCACCGCCACCCGGGCTCCCGCCGCCCGCTCCGGCACCGGCATCGCCCGCCACGCGGCGAACAGCGGCATCCCGGCGGCGTCCGCGGCGTCGACCGCCCGGCCGAGCAGCACGGCGAGCCGCCCGGCACCGGGCACGGAGTCGAGGTTCTCGTCGCCCCACCGGCAGCACTCGGCCAGCGTCGCGGTGGCCACCTGCATCGGCCGGACGGTCCGCAGGGCGGCGTCCCAGCCGTCGGCGACCGCCTCCGGTGCGATGAATCCGAGGGCGGCGGACACTGTCTCCGCGCGTACGTCACCGAGCGCGCCGGCCCGCCCGGCGATGTAGAACGCCCAACCCGAGATGCCGAGCAGCCGGGCCTGGCGCAGGGTGACCGGGCAGCGGGTGAACGCGTCCCCGAGCTCCAGCACCGCCGGCTTGCACCCAACCGCCACCTGCTCCGGCGTCACGCCCCCGCCCCCCGCACGACCGGTCCGTCCACAGGGGTCAGTCTGCCGTGCCGCCGCCGGCGCCGGCATCCTCCTCCTCGGCGTCGAGTGCCTCCACCGCCGCCTCGACCTCGCCGGTGCGGCGGCGGGCTGCGGTCAGCGTCCGCTCGGCCGCCCGCCGGGCCAGCTTGGCACGGCTCAGGTCCTGCTCGACGACGGCACGCCTCCGTTCCAGCTCGGCCAGTTCCGCTTCGATCGCGTCGAGGGCGGTCGCGCCGTCGCGCTCGGCCTCCGTCGCGCCGGTCAGCTCCGCCTCGGCCCGCTCCTGGTCGGTACGCGCCTTCGCCAGCTCCTTCTCCAACGCGCGACGGCGGCGCGCCCGCTCGGCCCGGGCGGCCCGTTCCGCCTGCTCGGCGCGGAGCGTCGACCGGTCCGCCCCCCGGGGCCGGGGCGGTGGCTCGGCGATCTCCTCGTCGCCGCCCCCGGTGACCAGCCGCAGCTGCGGCCGGGGCACCTCACCGAAACCGGCGTAGGTGGCGGCCCGCAGCAGGCGGCCGGAGCGCACCTGCTCGGCGACCTCGGTGTCGGAGAGCGCGGCGTTGAGGGTCGCCTCCACCTCGCCCAGCGGGAGCTTCGCGGCCGACGGGGCGCCCTCGACACCCGCCGCCAGCTTGCGTACCTCGCCGACCAGCGCACCGACGACGGCCCGGCGCTGGGCCGACAGCTCGCGGAGCTTCGCCCCTCGCAGCTCGCGTTGGGCGGACCGCAGCGACTCGGCGAGCTGGCCCAGGTCGGCCACCAGCTCCGGCCGCTCCAGCGCGAGGAGGTTGACCAGCCAGGCGGCCACCGTGGGACGGCGCAGCCGGGCGATCTCCCGGGCGGTCCGCGCGTCGCCGGCACGGCGGGCCTCGGCGACCGCCGCGTCCCGGGCGGCCACGAACCGGTCGGGGGGCGTGCGGTAGAGCTGTCGCACCAGCTCCCGGGGCGGATCCGGCATCGCCGCTCAGGCGTCGACCCGGGTGCCCGGTTCGAGCCGCCGGTAGTCCACGTCGGAGAGTCGGGTGAAGTTGTTGTTCAACACGGTCAACCCGTTGTCGTTGAGCAGCCCGTCGTGCAGCGCGTACGCCCGGCGCGGCGCCACCGCGCGGAGGAAGTCCAGCGATTCGGAGAACTTGGTCCACGGGGCGTGGATCGGCAGGAAGAGCGTGTCCACCTGGACGTCGTCGGGGACGACGAGGGAGTCGCCCGGGTGGTAGACCCGGTCGTCGATCAGGTACGCCAGGTTGTCGATGACCGGGATGTCGGGGTGGATCACGGCGTGCCGCCCGCCGTAGGCGCGGACCGGTACGCCCGCGGCGGTGAACCGCCGGCCCACCTCGACCGGGGAGAGCACGTCGGCCAGACCGTCCAGTGTGGCGGCCAGCGAGGTGGGGCCGTACAGGGCGAACGGGCGGCGGTCGTGCTGCTCGACGAGGGCCGCCACGTCGACGTGGTCGGGATGCTCGTGGGTGATCAGTACGGCGTCCGCCCCGTCCAGCGCGGCCCGCTCGCTGAAGACCCCCGGGTCGACGACCAGGACTCCGCCGTCGTGCTCGACGCGTACGCAGGAGTGGCCGTACTTGGTCAGCCGCATTCGTGACTCCTCGATTATCGAATCGTGACGTCCTCAGCGCAGTCTGCCGGAACGGACGCGACACCGCGTCCCGTCTGACCGATCGCCCCGGTCTCGGGGCCACAGACAGGCACGGGCCGGCCCGGAGGCCGGCCACGGACGATCGGAGCGGGGATGGGCGGAATCGGACCACGCCGGCGGGGCATGGTGCTCGCGGCGGCGTTGGTGGCGGTGCTCGCCGCCGCCGGCTGCGGCGGTGGGAGCGGTGGGAGCGACACGGCGGCGGAGCAGCCGGCCGCCGGCGCGGAGGGCGGCGCGGACCGGGCCGGGCCGGCGGGGGCCGCGGACGCGCAGGCCGGCGCCGGGCAGCCCGGGAAGGCGGAGGGCGGCGCTCCGACGGACCTGCGGGTCGACCAGCGCGCCATCATCTACACCGGCTCGATGCGGGTGCAGGTGCAGGACGTGGACCGGGCGGCCCGGGACGCGATCGCCCTGACCACGACGGCCGGTGGTTTCGTCGGCGGCGACCAGCGGCGCAGCGCCGACGGGGACGCCACCGCAGAGCTGACGCTGCGGGTGCCGGCCGGGAAGTTCACCACGGTGGTGGACGAGATCGCCAAGCTGGGCACGCGGCAACGCCAGGAGATCAGCACCGAGGACGTGACCGAGGAGACGGTCGACCTGGACGCCCGGATCACCACCCAGCGGGCCCGGGTGGAGAACGGCCGGCGGCTGCTCGCCCGGGCCACCTCGATCACGGACCTGGTGTCGCTGGAGAACGAGCTGGCCCGCCGCGAGGCCGACCTCGCCTCGCTGGAGGCGAAGAAGCGCCGGCTCGCCGACCTCACCGCGCTCTCCACGATCACGGTGTCGCTGGTCGGGCCGGAGGCCCGCCCGGTCGAGGAGGAGGAGCAGGTGGGCTTCCTGGCCGGGCTCGACGCCGGTTGGAAGGTCTTCCTGGCCTCGCTGACCGTGCTGCTGACCGTACTCGGGGCGCTGCTTCCGTGGCTGGTGACGGTGGGCGTACCGGTGGCGCTGCTGGTGTGGCTGCTGCGCCGCCGGCCGCGGCCGGCGCTGGTCGCCGCGACGCCGGCCACCGCGGCCCCGGCCGCCGTGACTCCGGCGGCCGGCAACCCGGCCGGTGTCAGCTCGCAACCGCCAGTGCCCGGAGCGCGGTCTGCACCATGACCCGGACGCCGGCCGGGATGGCCCGCTCGTCCACGTCGAAGGACGCGCGGTGCAGGTCGACATTCGGGCCGGAGCGGCCGACGCCGAGGCGGGCGAGGGCGCCGGGGACGTACTCCAGGTACCAGGAGAAGTCCTCGCCGCCCATGCTCTGCGGGGTCTCGGCGATGCCCTCCGGCCCGAGCGCCGCCGCGGTGGCGGCGGTGAGGATCTGGATGGCCCGGGAGTCGTTGCTGACCGGGGGCCGACCGCGCAGGTACTCCAGGTCCACCGTCGCCCCGGTCGGAGCGATCACGTCCCGCACGACCTGACCGACGACCTTCGGGGCCAGCTCCCAGGTGTCCCGGTCCATCACCCGCAGCGTGCCGGCCGCGCAGGCCTCCGACGGGATGACGTTGTACCGGGTGCCGGCCGAGGCGTGGCCGAACACCAGCAGCAGTCCGCTGTTGGCCGGCACCCGGCGGGCGACCAGAGCCGGGACCTCGGTGACGAGCCGGCCCAGCGCGTCCACCAGGTCCACGGTGAGGTGCGGTCGGGCGGTGTGCCCGCCCGGGCCGGTGAGGCGGACGGTCACGTTGTCGGCGGCCGCGGTGATCGGCCCGACGCGCAGGCCGACCTTGCCCACCGGCAGATTCGGGTCGCAGTGCAGCGCGAAGATCTGCGCCACGTCGTCGAGACCACCGGCCTCGATGACCTCGAGCGAGCCGCAGGGCAGGATCTCCTCGGCCGGCTGGAAGATCAGGCGCACCCGGCCGGGCAGCTCCCCGAGGTCGGCGAGCTGAGCGAGGAGCATGCCCACACCGAGCAGGATCGTGGTGTGCACGTCGTGGCCGCAGGCGTGGCAGACCCCGTCGACCGTGGACCGGTACGGCACGTCCTTGGGGTCGGTCAGCGGCAGCGCGTCGATGTCGGCGCGGAGCGCGATCACCGGGCCGTCGGGGCGGCCGTCGATGTCGCAGATGACGCCGTTGCCCTTCGGCAGCAGCCGCGGGCGCAGCCCGGCGAGGGACAGCTCGCGGGCGATCAGGGCGGCGGTCTCGAACTCCTCGCCGGAGAGCTCCGGGTGCGAGTGGATGTGACGGCGGGTGGCGATCAACCCGGGTACCCGGAGGGCGAGCAGGTGGTCCAACTCGAAGGGCAGGGGCTGGGACCCGGTCGGCGCCTCAATCCAGGACGACGCCAGCTGGCTGCCGGTCGGCAGCGTCAACGCACTCGTCACGTCGAATTCTCGATCACTAGAAATGGATGGATCTTCGGGAACAGCAGACAGCCTAGACCTCCGGCGGTGACGCTGCGCAACCTCGTTCCGGTAGCGGTCGGAGCGCGCTGCGTCACGAACGCCCTGCTCGGGGCGGTCGTATATCAGCGGGACAGCAGGTAGATCGCGGTCGAACGCCGTCATCTGCCCCACACCTCCTACAACGCGTAACCGATTCGTGCGTCACGAAATCGTCACCGGCTCCGAGCCGTCTTTCCGAATTGTGGCATTAGTCAGATGTGTTAACTGACACTCCGACAATTACCCGACCACGCTCGGCGACGAGGCCCCGCAGACGTTCACACGTTCGGGTCGTGCCCGACCGCACACCGTGTGCGTCCCCGATCACCCGGCCGGGTTACCCGGAAAAAGTCTCCGGCACACGCCGCGACCGGTGGGCCGCGCCGCCCCGGGGGCGGGAGCGGGCGCCGGCGTCGTCGCACGGGCCCCGCTCCGCGTCTGCGCCGCCGATCGGCGGCGGGGAACTGGCGACAACTGTACGCTGCCGATCACCTCACCGCCGACCTGCGCGAGCAGCGGCACAACGACGCGGGCGCCGCCCGGACGAGCCGCCGGATGGCGCCGCGTACGCCCCGGTGAGCCGACGATCAGCGGGCTCCTAGAAGCGGTCGGACGGCCGGTAGAGCCCCCACACCCCGCGCAGCGTGCCGCAGACCTCCCCCACCGTGGCGCGCGCCCGCAGCGCCTCCTTCATCGGGTAGAGCACGTTGTCACTGCCCTCCGCGGCGGCACGCAGCTCCGCCAGGGCCCGCTCCACCGCGTCGTTGTCGCGCTCCGCACGGAGCTTCGCCAGGCGCTCCGCCTGCGCCGCCTCGATCGCCGGGTCGACCCGCAGCGGCTCGTACGGCTCCTCCTCGTCGATCGCGAACCGGTTGAGGCCCACCACGACCCGCTCGCCGGAGTCGATCTCCTGCGCGATCCGGTACGCGGACTGCTCGATCTCGCGCTTCTGGAAGCCGGCCTCGATGGCGTCGACCGCCGACCCGTGCTCGAAGACCCGCTGCATCAGCGCGTCGGCCGCGGCCTCGATCTCGGCGGTCATCGCCTCCACCACGTACGACCCGGCGAACGGATCGACAGTGGCGGTCAGGTCCGTCTCGTACGCGAGCACCTGCTGCGTCCGCAGCGCGAGCCGGGCCGCCTTCTCGGTCGGCAGCGCGATCGCCTCGTCGAAGCTGTTGGTGTGCAGCGACTGGGTCCCGCCGAGCACCGCGCCGAGCCCCTGCACCGCCACCCGGACCAGGTTGACCTCCGGCTGCTGGGCGGTGAGCTGCACCCCCGCGGTCTGGGTGTGGAACCGCAGCATCATCGACTTCGGGTCCTTCGCGCCGAACTCGTCCCGCATGAGCCGGGCCCAGATCCGCCGGGCGGCGCGGAACTTCGCCACCTCCTCCAGCAGCGTCGTACGGGCGACGAAGAAGAACGACAACCGCGGCGCGAAGTCGTCGACGGCGAGCCCGGCGGCCACCGCGGCGCGCACGTACTCGACGCCGTTGGCCAGGGTGAACGCGATCTCCTGCACGGGCGACGCGCCGGCCTCGGCCATGTGGTAGCCGGAGATGGAGATGGTGTTCCACTTCGGCACCTCCTTGCGGCAGTACGCGAAGGTGTCCGCGACCAGGCGCAGCGAGGGCTTCGGCGGGAAGATGTACGTGCCCCGGGCGATGTACTCCTTGAGGATGTCGTTCTGGATCGTGCCGTTCAGCGCCGAGCCGGGCACGCCGTTCTCCTCGGCGACCAGCTGGTAGAGCAGCAGCAGCACCGAGCCGGGCGCGTTGATGGTCATCGAGGTGGAGACCTTGTCCAGCGGGATGCCGTCGAAGAGCAGCCGCATGTCCTCGATGGAGTCGATGGCGACACCGACCTTGCCGACCTCGCCGTGCGCGATCGGGTCGTCCGAGTCGTACCCCATCTGGGTCGGCAGGTCGAACGCGACGGACAGGCCCATCGTGCCGGCCCGCAGCAGCTGGTGGTACCGCGCGTTGGACTCGGTGGCGGTGCCGAAGCCGGCGTACTGGCGCATCGTCCAGGGACGCGACGTGTACATGGTGGGATAGACCCCGCGGGTGTACGGGTACTCGCCCGGGCCGCCCAGCCGGGAGTCCAGATCCTCGGGGAGGTCGGCCGCCGTGTAGACGCCCTTGATCGGGAAACCGGACTCGCTTGACCGCCGTTCGTTCATCCCCGGATGGTAGGACGAGCCGGCCGGGTGCCGGGTGAGGGATTCCGCACACTGCGTCCGTGACCGTCGCCGAGAGGTGAACGGTCGGGCACATACCGTCGAGTTCACCAAACTCCGCCGCGTCGGCTTTCGCATCGGGCCTCCGACCCAGCAAGATAGGGGGGTTGTGTCCCAGCCCCCTCGATATCCCCCCGGTGGCTCTTCAGTGACTCAGATCCCGACGTGGAGCGGTGGACCAGCCAGTCCGCCGAGCGGCCGCGCGACATCCGGCACCACCATCGGCGGGCGCTATTCGTTGCGCTCGGCGGTGGGCAACGGCGGCATGGGCACGGTCTGGCGTGCGACAGACACGCTGCTGCGCCGGGACGTGGCCGTCAAGGAGGTCGTCCTGCCCCCGGGGCTGGCCCCCAGCGACCGTGACGCCATGTACGAACGCACCCTGCGGGAGGCGCGCGCCGCCGCCGCGATCCAGCACCCGGCCGTGGTCCAGGTGTACGACGTGGTCACCGAGGGCGGCCGGCCGTGGATCGTGATGGAGCTGCTGGACGCGCGCAGCCTCGCGGACATGGTGATCGAGGACGGGCCGGTCGCGCAGCGGGTCGTCGCGAAGATCGGCATCGCGCTGCTCGGCGCGCTGGAGGTGGCGCACGCGATCGGCGTGCTGCACCGCGACGTCAAGCCGGCCAACGTGCTGATCTGCTCGGACGGCCGCTGCGTGCTGACCGACTTCGGTGTGGCCCGGATGCCCACCGACGTGCAGCTCACCACACCCGGCATGGTGCTCGGCTCGCCGCACTTCATCTCGCCGGAGCGGGCCATGGGCCAGGAGTTCGGCCCGCCCAGCGACCTGTTCTCCCTCGGGGTGACGCTCTACACCGCGGTCGAGGGGCGGCCGCCGTTCGACAAGGGCGACCCGATCGAGACGATGCACGCCGTCGTCGAGGACCCGCCCGCCCCGCCGCAGCGCAGCGGCCCGCTGGTCCCCGTGCTGATGGGCCTGCTGGAGAAGGATCCGGCCCGCCGGCTGGACGTGCACACCGCCCGGGCCATGCTGCGTGAGCTGCTCGCCGGCCCGCTGACCAGCACCGCCGCCGCGGTCAACTCGGTGACCGACCCGTACTCGGTGGTGCCGGTCCAGCAGCGCCCGCTGCCGAGCGCGCCGGCCGTCCAGCCGGAGCAGCCGAAGCCGGCCGGCCAGATCGGCGGGCCGGCGATGCTCGCGCCGGGCGAGTCGCTCACCGACCGGCTCGCGGCACTGCGCCGGGGCGAGCGCCCGGCGGCCGGTGCCGGCAAGGCCGCCGCGCTGGACGACACCAGTGCCGACGCGCTCGCCGGGCCGCTGCACACGCCGACCGGCGCGATGCCGCCTCCGGGCCGCACCTACGGCGCCGACACCACCCAACGGGTCGGCGGGTACGGCGGCGACGCCACCCAGCACATCGCTGCCGGCGGCTACGGCGGCCCGCCGCACGCCACCCAGCAGCTCGGCGGCGCCCGGTGGTCGGTGCCGGGCACCGGCCAGGCGTGGGCGACGCCGTCCACCCCGGCCGGCGGCGGGTTCCTCACCCGGGCCCGCGGCACCGGTGACCAGCTCGTCCGCCGGGTCAAGGGCTGGCCGCGCAAGGTCCAGCTGGCCGCCGCCGGTGGGCTCGCCGTGGTGCTCCTGCTCGGCGTGGTGGCCCTCTCCGGCGGCGACGACACGCCGCCGGGCACGCCGCAGGCGGCGCCGACCTCGGCCGCCCCGGCGGCCGGGGTGCCCGAGATGAAGGAGCACTCCGCCAAGGGTGTGCGGGTCATGGTGCCGCAGGGCTGGCAGCGCAGGAGCGCCGGCGACTGGGTGGACTACGTGGATCCGGAGGACGACGGCCGCAAGGTGCGGATCCTCGTGGAGAAGTTCTCCACCAGCTCGATCCGCTGGGCGGAGGTCGCCGAGGAGGGGCTCCGCACCCGCTCGAAGTCCTGCGTCGCGCCGTACGCCCAGATCTCCATGACGGAGCTCGACTGGGTCGGCCGGCAGGCGGCGGAATTCGAGTACACCTGCGGCGAGGGCGACACCAAGCGGCACGGCAAGTGGCGCGGCGTGGTGCACGACGGCAAGGCGTACTCGTTCTACCTCACCTCGACGGACGCGAAGTTCGAGGAGAGCCGGCCGATCTTCGACGCGATGGCGAACTCGTTCCAGCTCACCACCGCCGGCTGAGCCGAGGGCGAGCCCACGTGGTGATCCGCCGGCGTGCTATCAAGAGGCATGCCGGCGGACACGACTGACATCGACGACATTCGCGAGCAAGCCCGGCGCTGGCTCGACGACGACCCGGACCCGACCAGCCGGGCGGAGCTGCAGGCGGTGCTCGACCGGCTGCCGGCCAGCGCCCCGGACCTGACCGACCGCTTCGCCGGCCCGCTGACCTTCGGCACCGCCGGCCTGCGCGGCCCGCTGCGCGCCGGCCCGAACGGGATGAACCTCGCGGTGGTCACGCAGGCCGCCGCCGGGCTGGTCACCTGGCTCGCGGCCCAGGGCGGGTCCGGCCCGCTGGTGATCGGGTACGACGCCCGGCACGGCTCCCGCGCCTTCGCCGAGCGGACCGCCCAGGTCGCCACCGGCGCGGGCCGCCCGGCGCTGCTGCTCTCCCGCCCGCTGCCCACGCCGGTCCTCGCGTACGCGGTGCGCCGGCTCGGCGCGGTCGCCGGGGTGATGGTGACGGCCAGCCACAACCCCCCGCAGGACAACGGTTACAAGGTCTACCTCGGTGCGGATCTGGGCGGTGAGCTGGGCGTCGGCGCGCAGATCGTCCCACCGGCGGACGCCGGCATCGAGGCGGCCATCCGGGCGGTCGGCCCGCTGGCCGAGGTCCCGCTGGGCCCGCCCGGGCAGGTGCTCGGCGACGACCTGGTGACGTCGTACGTCGAGCGGGCCGCCGACGTGGTGGCGCCTGACGGGCCCCGGGACCTGACGGTGGCGTACACGCCGCTGCACGGGGTCGGGGCGGCGGTGCTCACGGCGGCGTTCGCGCGGGCCGGGTTCGCCGTCCCCGGCGTGGTGCCCGACCAGGCCGAACCGGACCCGGCGTTCCCCACCGTCTCGTTTCCGAACCCCGAGGAGCCCGGTGCGGTCGACCGGCTGACCGCCCTGGCCGAGTCGACGGGTGCCGACCTCGCCATCGCCAACGACCCGGACGCGGACCGCTGCGCGGTGGTGGTCCGCGAGACCGACCCGGGGGCGAGCGCCCGCGGCGAGGTGGCCGGCCCGCAGGCGGGCGGAGGCGCGCCGGGCTGGCGGATGCTGCGAGGTGACGAGGTGGGCGTGCTCCTCGCCGACCACCTGATGCGGCGCGGTGTCACCGGTCTCTACGCCACCACCATCGTGTCGTCGTCGCTGCTGCGCGCGATGTGCGCCGCCCGGAACCTGCCGTACGACGAGACGCTGACCGGGTTCAAGTGGATCGTACGGGCCGGGGCCGGATCCGCTCCGCTGGTCTTCGGCTACGAGGAGGCGCTCGGCTACTGCGTCGCGCCGGACATGGTCCGCGACAAGGACGGCATCACCGCCGCCCTGACGGTGGCGGAGCTGGCCGCCGGCCTCAAGGCGCAGGGGCGGACGCTCACCGACCGGCTGGACGAGCTGGCCGCCGAGTTCGGCGTGCACCACACCGACCAGCTGTCGGTACGCGTCGACGACCTGCGGGTGATCGCCGACGCGATGGCCCGGATCCGGGCCGCCACCCCGACCACCCTGCTCGGGCAGCCGGTCACCGAATCCCGGGACCTGTTGCCCGAGGCCGACGTGGTGATCCTGCGCAGCGCCGCCGCCCGGGTGGTGATCCGCCCCTCCGGGACCGAACCGAAGCTCAAGGCGTACCTGGAGGTGGTGGAGCCGGTCGCGGACGGCGACGTCGCCGCGGCCCGGACCCGCGCGGCGGCCGCCGTCGCGACGCTGCGGACGGAGGTGGCGGCCGCGCTGGGCGTGTAAGGAAGGGCACCTTCTTAACGGCTGCGGTAGAGGAAGGGCCCCTTGTTAACAGCGGGTGTTAACAAGGGGCC
Organism: Micromonospora sp. H33; assembly: GCF_052068455.1. Lineage (NCBI taxonomy): Bacteria > Bacillati > Actinomycetota > Actinomycetes > Micromonosporales > Micromonosporaceae > Micromonospora > Micromonospora sp. H33. The sequence continues at coordinate 217,448 of NZ_JBQHDE010000001.1, forward strand.
CTTCCTTGCACGGCGGTCAGCGGCGGGGGCCGAGGGCCGCGTCGACGGCGTGGCCGAGCGCGGTGACGACGAGCGCCACGGACGGGCGGACCACCGAGTCCTCCAGACTCACCTCGCCGGAGAAGCCGGCGCCGCTGGCGATCTCCGCGAGCCGCCGCCGGGCGTCGGCGGCGGCCTCGCCGCTCACCCCGAGCGCCGGCTCCATCCGGAGCACCGCCACGAGCGTGGCGAGGGCGGCGGTCCGCTCGTCGGGGGCCGCCGAGCCGGTCAGCGCCTCGGCGAGCCGGCGGCGGGTGTCCGCCTCCACGCTCGGGTCGACCACCGGGTAACGGTGCACGTGGATGAAGCCCAGCTCGGTCTCGTCGACGTCGCGGACGACGCCCTGGCGGCACAGGTCGCCGAGGATCCGGTCGCGCAGGCCGTGCCGCAGCCGCTGCACCCAGGACGAGGGGGTGTGCGGGGTGTCCGCGGCGATCTTGGCGAGCACCTGGTCGGCGACCGGCTCACCGGTCGGCGTCGGATCGACCACCGCGAGCGAGCCCTCGGCGTACGCGATCCGCCCGGCCAGGGCCAGCTCGATGAGCACGGCCGCGGCCATGCCCAGGTCGAGGCTGATCCGCGGCATGGTCGCCTTGCCGGTCTCGTCGTCGTACGCGAGGAGGAGCAGCTCCTCGGCGAGCGCAACACCAGTCATGGCCCGGAACGCTAGCGCCTGCGCGCACCTCGCGCCGACGGACGCGCCCGACCACCCCTCCGAGCCGCCTGATTCAGGGAAAGAGGGCCCATTCGGAGCGGAATGAGACCTCTTTCCGTGAATCTGCGCCGCCGCGGGCAGAAACGGGCGGGGTCAGAAGCGGGGCATCCCGCCGAACTGGCGGTCGCCAGCGTCGCCGAGGCCCGGCACGATGAACTTGCGGTCGTTCAGGCCCTCGTCGATCGAGGCCGTGACGAGGCGCAGCGGCAGGCCGGAGCGCTCGAGCCGCTCGATGCCGGCCGGCGCCGCGAGCACGCAGAGCACGGTGATGTCGGTGCAGCCGCGGTCGGCGAGCAGCCGGCAGCAGTGCTCCAGCGAACCGCCGGTGGCGAGCATCGGGTCGAGCACCAGCACCGGCAGGCCGCTGAGGTCCCGCGGCAGCGACTCCATGTACGCGCGCGGCTCGAAGGTCTCCTCGTCCCGGGCCAGGCCGACGAAGCCCATCGACGACTCCGGCAGCAGGCCGAGCGCCGCGTCGGCCATGCCGAGACCCGCCCGCAGCACCGGCACCAGCAGCGGCGGGTTGGCCAGCCGGGTGCCCTCGGTGGCGGTGACCGGAGTCTGCACCGGGTACCGCTCGACGGGGAAGGAGCGCGCGGCCTCGTACACCAGCATGGTGGTGAGTTCGTGCAGCGAGGCGCGGAACGACGCGGAGTCGGTCCGGGCGTCGCGCATCGCGGTCAGCCGCGACTGGGCGAGCGGGTGGTCAATGACGAGTACGTCCACGGTCGCTCAACCTACCCGCCCGCCGCGACGGACACCGCCGGTGTGGCCGGACCCGCGATACCGCTCACGCCCTCGGCGCGGGAACCCGATCGGGCCGCCGGCACCACGACGCGCGGGGCACCCGCGACCGCCGTTCCGGCACGGCGGTGACCAAGATCACGCGGCGGTGGCGTGCGTAGACTTCGGGACATGACGGCGACAGCGACGTCGGCCCGGTCGGACCTCTCCGAGCTGGGACGATCCGAGACCGCTCTGCGGACCTTCCTGCACGGCCTGCCCGGCGTGGACCAGGTCGGCGCGGAGCAGCGGGCGGCACAGCTCGGCACCCGCTCCATCAAGACCACGGCCAAGGCCCAGGCGATCGACCTGGCGATCCGGATGGTCGACCTGACCACGCTCGAAGGGGCCGACACCCCGGGCAAGGTGCGGGCGCTCGCGGCCAAGGCGCTGCGCCCCGACCCGGCCGACCCGTCCTGCCCGCACGTCGGCGCGGTCTGCGTCTACCCGTCGATGGTCCCGCACGTCGCCGAGGTGCTCCAGGGCAGCGGCGTGCACCTGGCGAGCGTGGCGACGGCGTTCCCGTCGGGCCAGGCGCCGCTCGAGGTCAAGCTCGCCGACACCCGGGCGGCCGTCGCGGCCGGCGCCGACGAGATCGACATGGTGATCAACCGGGGCGCGTTCCTCGCCGGCCGCTACAAGGAGGTCTACGACGAGATCGTGGCCACCAAGGAGGCCTGCGGAGACGCCCACCTCAAGGTGATCCTGGAGACCGGCGAACTGGCCACGTACGACAACGTGCGCCGCGCCTCCTGGCTGGCGATGCTGGCCGGCGGCGACTTCATCAAGACCTCCACCGGCAAGGTCCCGGTGGCGGCCACCCCGCCGGTGACCCTGGTGATGCTGGAGGCGGTCCGCGACTTCCGCGCCGCCACCGGCCGGCAGGTCGGCGTGAAGCCGGCCGGCGGCATCAGGACCACCAAGGACGCAGTGAAGTACCTGGTGATGGTCAACGAAACCGTCGGACCGGACTGGCTCGACCCGGACTGGTTCCGCTTCGGCGCCTCCACCCTCCTGAACGACCTGCTGATGCAGCGCACCAAGCTGACGACCGGCGTCTACTCCGGTCCCGACTACTTCACCCTGGACTGAGCGCGATGTTCGAATACGCACCCGCCCCCGAGTCGCGCTCGGTGGTGGACATCAAGCCCTCGTACGGGCTCTTCATCGACGGCCAGTTCGTCGACCCCACCGACGGCGGCACGTTCAAGTCGATCAACCCGGCCTCCGAGGAGGTCCTCGCCGAGGTCGCCGAGGGCGGCGCCGGCGACGTCGACCGCGCGGTCCGCGCGGCCCGGGCGGCGTACGAGAAGGTCTGGGGCCCGATGCCGGGCCGGGACCGGGCCAAGTACCTGTTCCGCATCGCCCGGATCATCCAGGAGCGCTCGCGTGAGCTGGCCGTCCTGGAGTCCCTGGACAACGGCAAGCCGATCAAGGAGTCCCGCGACGTCGACGTGCCGCTGGTCGCCGCACACTTCTTCTACTACGCGGGCTGGGCCGACAAGCTGCCGTACGCGGGCTTCGGCCCCGACCCGAAGCCGCTCGGCGTGGCCGCGCAGGTCATCCCGTGGAACTTCCCGCTGCTCATGCTGGCCTGGAAGATCGCCCCGGCGCTCGCGGCCGGCAACACGGTCGTGCTCAAGCCCGCCGAGACCACCCCGCTCACCGCGCTGCTCTTCGCCGAGATCTGCCAGCAGGCGGACCTGCCGGCCGGCGTGGTCAACATCGTCACCGGCGCCGGCGACACCGGCCGGGCGCTGGTCGAGCACCCGGGCGTGGACAAGGTCGCCTTCACCGGCTCGACCGAGGTGGGCAAGGCCATCGCCCGCACGGTGGCCGGCACCCGCAAGAAGGTCACGCTGGAGCTGGGTGGCAAGGCCGCCAACATCGTCTTCGACGACGCCCCGGTCGACCAGGCCGTCGAGGGGATCGTCAACGGCATCTTCTTCAACCAGGGGCACGTCTGCTGCGCCGGCTCCCGGCTGCTGATCCAGGAGTCCGTCGCCGACCGGGTGCTGGAGTCGCTGAAGCGCCGGATGGCCCAGCTGCGGGTCGGCGACCCACTGGACAAGAACACCGACATCGGCGCGATCAACTCGGCCGCGCAGCTGGCCCGCATCAAGGAGCTCTCCGACGCGGGCTCGGCCGAGGGCGCCGAGCGCTGGTCGCCGCCGTGCGAGCTGCCCGACCGCGGCTTCTGGTTCGCGCCCACGATCTTCACCGGGGTCACCCAGGCCCACCGGATCGCCCGGGAGGAGATCTTCGGCCCGGTGCTGTCCGTGCTGACCTTCCGCACCCCGGCCGAGGCCGTCGAGAAGGCCAACAACACGCCGTACGGGCTGTCGGCCGGGATCTGGACCGACAAGGGCTCCCGGATCCTGTGGATGGCCGACCGGCTCCGCGCCGGCGTCGTCTGGGCCAACACGTTCAACAAGTTCGACCCCACCTCGCCGTTCGGCGGCTACAAGGAGTCGGGCTACGGTCGCGAGGGCGGCCGGCACGGGCTGGAGGGCTACCTCAATGTCTGAGCGGGTCGCGGTACGCAAGACGTACAAGCTCTTCATCGGCGGGAAGTTCCCCCGCAGCGAGTCGGGACGGTCGTACATCGTGCAGGACGCCAACGTCGCCCTCTCCTCCCGCAAGGACGCGCGGGACGCGGTGGTCGCCGCCCGCGCCGCCGTGAAGGGGTGGGCCGGGGCGACCGCGTACAACCGGGGTCAGATCCTCTACCGGGTCGCCGAGATGCTGGAGGGTCGCCGCGAGCAGTTCGTCGCCCTCGGCGTGCCGGGCGACGAGGTGGACGCCGCGATCGACCGCTGGGTCTGGTACGCCGGCTGGTCCGACAAGCTCCCCCAGGTGTACGGGGGCGCGAACCCGGTCGCCGGCCCGTACTTCAACCTGTCGGCGCCCGAGCCGACCGGCGTGGTCGCCGTGGTGGCGCCGGAGGCGCCGGCGCTGCTCGGCCTGGTCAGCGTGATCGCCCCGGCGATCGTCACCGGCAACACGGTGGTGGCGGTGGCCTCGCCGTCGGCGCCGCTCGCGGCGGTGACCCTGGCCGAGGTGCTGGCCACCTCGGACCTGCCCGGCGGCGTGGTGAACATCCTCACCGGTCGCCTCGCCGAGACGGTGCCGACGCTGGCGAGCCACATGGACGTCAACGCGATCGACCTGACCGGGGTGGCCGACGCCGGCCTCGCCGCCGACCTGGAGGTCAAGGCCGCGGAGAACCTCAAGCGGGTGCTGCGGCCGGCCCCGGCCGACCACGACTGGTTCGCCGACCCGGGCCTCACCCGAATGACGACCCTCCTGGAGACGAAGACCGTCTGGCACCCGAAGGGGGTCTGACCCGGCTGGGTTGTCGCCCTTCAAGATCCGCACAAATTCACGGAAAGAGTGGCCTCCGCGTGCCGGATGGCCACTCTTTCCGTGAAAGAGGCCCCGCTGAGCTGCGCGACCGGCGCGGGGAGCCAGCGGCGGCGTCTACTACCGGGGGTAGGATTGCCTTGTGACTCGGCTTGGTGATCTCGAACGTGCGGTGATGGACGTGCTGTGGGACTCGGTCCCCGCCACGTCGAACGGCGTCACCGTGCGCGAGGTGGCCGACGCCCTGGCCGGGCGTGAGCTGGCGTACACGACCGTGATGACGGTGCTGGACCGGCTCGCGGGCAAGGGCATGGTGCAGCGCGAGCGCGAGGGGCGGGCCTGGCGGTACCGGGCCGCCGCGAGCCGCGAGGCGCACATCGCCCAGCTCATGCTCGACGCGCTCGACCTCGGTGGAAGCCGGGACGCCGCGCTGGTGCGCTTCGCCCGCTCGGTCACCGGCACCGAGGCGGACGTGCTGCGCGCGGCGCTCAGCGCCGAGGCCGGCCGGAACGACACCGCCACCCCGGCGGACCGCACCAGGCCGGCCGACGCCGGGCCTCTGACCGACCAGGTCGAGCCGCCCGCGACGGACCGGGCCGGGCGGGTACGCCTGGCCGACGAGGCGGCGGACCGGTAGGGCGGCGGCCATGGCCTACGCGGTGCACTTCGGCGTCTCGGTGCTGGCCTGCTGGCTCACCGCGCAGGTGCTGGCCGGATCGAGATGGACGTGGCGCAGCCCACGGGTCGCGATCCTCTGCTGGCAGGCGATCGGGCTGGCCGTCGGACTCTCGGCCATGGGCCTGCCGATCGCCCTGGGCCTGGCGGCGTACGACCGGCCGACCGGCAGCGCCCTGTGGGCGCTCGCCACGGATCTCGGCCACGGCACCCTGCCGGTCGGGGTGGGCGCGATCCACCTCGGTCTGGTCGGCGTCGGCTTCGGCATCGGGGCGGTGCTGCTGACCACGACCGTACGCAGCCTGCACGCCGCCGTCCGCGCGCAGCGCCGCCACCGCGACCTGCTCACGCTGGTCGCCCGCCGGGACCCGACGGTGCCCGGGGCGCTCGTGCTCGACCACCCCAGCGCGGCGGCGTACTGCCTGCCCGGGGTGAAGCCCCGCGTGGTGGTGAGCGCGGGCACGCTCGACCTGCTGGACCGGGCCGAGCTGGCGGCCGTGCTCACCCACGAACGGGCGCACGCCCAGGAGCGGCACGACCTCGTGCTGCTGCCGTTCACCGCGCTCTGCCGCGCGCTGCCCTGGTTCCGGTGGGTGCGCGACGCGCACGAGCGGGTCGCCCTGCTGGTCGAGATGCGCGCCGACGACAAGGCGCGTGAGCTGCACGCCGAGGGGCCCCTGGCGGGGGCGCTGCGCCGCTTCGCCGCCGCCGGCAACCGGATCACGCCGGCCGGCACGCTCGGCATGGGCGACCGGGACCTGGACGTCCGGGTGCAGCGCCTGCTGGACTCGGGCCCGCCGCCCCGGCTGATCGGGGCCGCCGCGCTCAGCGTGGCGACGACGCTGGCCGCCCTGCCCATCTCCCTCTTCCTGAGCTGACCCGGGCGCGCCTGGCGGTCCGCACCGCGCTTACCCTCGCCCCCACGACTACTACGAAACGTCGTACAGTTTCCTACGACGGCGCGTAGTAGACGCTATAGGTAGGCTCCCTACGTGTAGGGTCACTACGAAGATCCGCCGACCATCCGGAGGGCCGCCCCTTGGACACGCTGCTCCTCGCCCGTCTCCAGTTCGCCACCACGACGTCGATCCACTTCCTCTTCGTGGTGGTGACACTCGGGCTGGTCACCCTGCTGGTCGGCCTCCAGACCGCCTGGGTGCTCACCGACAAGCCGGTCTACGAACGACTGACCCGCTTCTGGGGCCAGCTTTACGTGATCAACTACGTGCTCGGCATCGCCACCGGCATCGTGATGGAGTTCCAGTTCGGGCTGAACTGGAGCGGGCTGTCGCGCTACGTCGGCAACGTCTTCGGCGCGCCCCTCGCCATCGAGACCCTGGTCGCCTTCTTCCTGGAGTCGACCTTCCTCGGCATGTGGATCTTCGGCTGGCACCGGCTCCGCCGGGGTGTCCACCTGGCGCTGCTCTACGGGGTGGCGATCACCGCGTACGCGTCCGCGTTCTGGATCATGGTGGCGAACTCCTGGCTGCAGAACCCGGTCGGGTACGAGGTCCGCGACGGCATCGCGCACCTCACCGACTTCACCGCCCTGCTGACCAACCCGAGCCTCGGCATGGCGCTCGGGCACGTGGTCGCGGCGGCCCTGCTGGTCGGCGGGATGCTGATGGCCGCGGTGAGCGCCGGGCACCTCCTGCGGCGTACGCCGGACTTCGCGCTCCACCGCACCGCCCTGCGGATCGGCCTGGTCACCGCGACGCTGTCGATCACCCTGGTGCAGGGCTTCGGGTTCGCCCAGTTCGGGCCGATCGGCGACGTGCAGCCCACCAAGTTCGGCGGCAGCCCGGCCGCGGACGCGCTGGTGGCCGAGTGGACGGCCACGTTCGGCCCCGGCGACTACACCCCGCCGGTGCTGGCCGACGTCGGGCTCGGGTTCATGATCCTCATCGGCTTCAGCCTCGGCACACTCTGGCTGCTGCTGCCGCTGCTCTGGCGGGACTGGATCATCCGGCTCCGCTTCCCGCTCTGGCTGCTGCTGCTCGCCCTGCCGCTGCCCTTCGTCGCGGCGATCCTCGGCTGGATCGCCCGTGAGGTCGGCCGCCAGCCCTGGGTGGCGTACGGGCTGCTCCCCACCGACCAGGCCGTCTCCGGTGTCGGCCCCGGCGTGATGCTCGCCTCCCTCGTCGGCTTCACCCTGCTGCTCGGCACGCTCGCCGTCACCAACTGGGTGCTGCTCGCCCGGCACGCCGCCCGGGGGGCCGTCGATCCCGCCCTCGGCCGCCGTCCGGAGCATCCACCGGCCGACCCCCGCCCCGAACCCGCCTTCGCCTGAGGGAGACGACCGTGGAACTCGCCTGGTACGCGCTGCTCGGCGCCTTCTTCGCCACCTACCTCGTGCTCGGCGGCTACGACTACGGCGTCGGCCTGCTGCTCGCCCGCCGCACCGATCCGGCCCGCCGGCGCGCCGCCCTCAACGCCGTCGGTCCGTTCTTCCTCGGCAACGAGGTCTGGCTGGTCGCGGCCGTCGGCCTCCTGTTCGGCGCGTTCCCCCTGCTGGAGGGGGAGCTGCTGTCGGGGCTCTACCCCGCCGTGGTCGGCGCGCTGGCCGGGGTGATCCTGGTGACCGCCGGGGTGCAGCTGCGCAGCCGGCCGGCCGCCGCCCGCGCCCGCGCCACGTGGGACCGGGTGGTGGTCGTCGGTAGCCTGCTCGCCGCGCTGGGCTGGGGCGCCGTGCTCGCCGGGCTGCTCCAGGGCGTACCCCTGCACGCCGACGGCCACGTCGCCGGGGTGGCCCACCTCTTCACCCCGTTCGTGGCCGCCGCCGGGCTCGCGGTGGTCGCGCTGGTCGCGGTGCACGGCGCGACCTTCCTCGCCCTCCGCCTGCCGGCCGCCGAGGCCGAGCCCACGGCCCGGACGGCCGGCCGGCTGGTCCCGGTGGCCCTCGCCGCGGTCGGCACGGCCGCCGTCGTGGGCGTCCTCTCCGACCGGGTACGCGCCGCCGCGCAGCGCCCAGTGGTCGGCGTACTCCTGCTGGGGCTGCTGGTCGCGGCGCTGCTGGCGGCGCGGGTGGCGCTCGCCCGGCCACGGCCCGGGCTGGCGTTCGCCGCCACCGCAACGGCCCTCGCGGTGCCGGTGGCGCTGGTCGGCGCGACCCTCTGGCCGTACGCGCTGGTCTCCACCGTCGATCCCGGCGCGTCACTGACCGTGGCGGACGCGGCGGCGAGCGGGCCGACCCTGCGCCTGCTGGGCTGGCTGACGGTGCCGCTCGTGCCGGCCCTACTAGGCTTTCAGGCGATGTGCTGGTGGGTGTTCCGGGGACGGACCGACGGCAGGGCACCGGTGTACTGGTGAACCGCCGTCCCTTCGACCCGCGTCTGCTGCGCCGGGTCCCCGCGGCCCGGCGCGACCTCGCCGTGCTCGCGGTGCTCGGCGTGCTCGCCGCGGGTCTGGTGGTGGCGCAGGCGACCGCGCTCGCGGCACTGCTCGCTACCGCCTTCGACGGACGGCTGGACCGGCCGGCGCTGGCCGGGTTCGTCGCGGCGGTCGCCGCCCGGTCGCTGCTGGTCTGGGCGCAGGGCACGGTGTCGGCGCGGGTCGCGGCCACGGTCAAGGCGGCGCTGCGGGTCGAGCTGCTCGACGCGGTCGGGCGGCACGGCCCGGCCTGGGTCGCCGGGCAGCGGGCCGGGCAGCTCGCCACCCTCGCCGGCCGGGGCCTGGACGCCCTGGACGCCTACTTCACCGGGTACCTGCCCCAGCTCGTCCTGAGCGTGACGGTGCCGGTGGCGGTGTTGGCCCGGATCTTCGTCGCCGACTGGAGTTCCGCTCTCATCATCGCGGCCACGCTGCCGCTCATCCCGATCTTCGGTGCGCTGCTCGGCTGGCAGGCGCAGGCGGCGACCGAGCGGCAGTGGCGGCGACTGTCGCTGCTCGGCGGGCACTTCCTGGACATGGTGGCCGGGCTGCCCACCCTGCGGGCCTTCGGGCGGGCGCGGGCGCAGACCGACGTGGTCCGCCGGATGGCCGACGGGCACCGGGTGGCGACCATGAAGACCCTGCGCATCGCGTTCCTCTCCGCGCTGGTCCTGGAACTGGTGGCCACCCTGTCGGTGGCGCTGGTCGCGGTGCCGGTGGGCGTCCGGCTGCTCGGTGGCGGGCTCGCCCTCCAGACCGCGCTGCTGGTGCTGCTGCTCACCCCCGAGGCCTACCTGCCGCTGCGCGCCGCCGGCAGCCGCTTCCACGCCAGCATGGAAGGACTCACCGCGCTGGACGAGGCGCTCACGCTCTCCGAAGGCGCGCCGGCCGCCGGCACCCGGGCGGGCGCGGCCGTGCCGGACGGCCGCGGCGAGATCCGGTTCGAGGGGGTGACCGTCGCGTACGACCGCACGATCGCCCTGCGCGACGTCACGCTGACCATCCGGCCGGGCGAACGGATCGCCGTCGTCGGGCCGAGCGGCGCCGGCAAGAGCACCCTGCTGAGCCTGCTGCTCGGCTTCGTGACGCCGACCGCAGGGCGGGTCACCGTGGGTGGGGTGGACCTGGCCGACGTCGACCTGGACGCCTGGCGCCGGCAACTGGCCTGGGTGCCGCAGCGGGCCCACCTCTTCGCCGCCTCACTGGCCGACAACATCCGGCTCGGCTCCCCCGACGTCCCGGACGCCGCGCTGGCCGGCGCGGTCCGCGACGCCGCGCTGGACGACGTCGTCGCCGCGCTGCCGGACGGGCTGGCCACCATGCTCGGCGAGCGCGGGCACGGCCTCTCCAGCGGCCAGCGCCAGCGGGTGGCGCTGGCCCGCGCGTTCCTGCGGGACGCGCCGGTGGTGCTGCTCGACGAACCCACCGCACGACTGGACTCGGCCAGCGAGGCGGCCGTCCTCGACGCCACCCGTGCCCTCGTCGCCGACCGGACGGCGCTGCTGGTCGCCCACCGCCCGGCGCTGCTCGCCGACGCCGACCGCATCCTGCGGATCGCCGACGGGCGGGTCACCGAACTCACCCCGACCCCCGCCGGAAAGGCGACACCGTGAGCGCGCCGGAGCGCACCGTGCTGCGCCTGGCCCGCCCGTACCTGACCCGGCTGCTCGGCGCGGGCCTGCTCGCCGCCGCCACCGAGTTCGCCGCCCTGGCCCTGATGGCCACGGCGACATGGCTGCTGATGACCGCCGCCGGGCGGCCACCGCTGGACCGGCTGACCGTCGCGATCGTCGCCGTACGGGCGCTGGCGATCGGGCGCGGCGTGCTCCGCTACACCGAACGCCTGGCCGGGCACGACGCGGTGCTGCGGCTGGTCACCGACATCCGCGCCCGGGTGTTCGCCGCCCTGGCCGCCCGGCGGGACAGCGCCGGGCAGCGTTCCGGCGACGCGCTGAGCCGGCTGGTCTCCGACGTCGAGGCGGTGCAGGACCTGCTGTTGCGGGTCCTCGTACCGGCCGCCGCCGCGGCCCTGGTGAGCGTGGTCGCCGTCGGTGCGGCGGCATGGATCTCCCCCGTCGCCGCCGGGGCGCTCGCGGTCGGCCTGCTGATCGCCGGTGTCGCGTTGCCGGCCCTGGCCACCCTGCTCACCCGGCACGCCGCCGCCGAACTGGCGCCGCTGCGCGGCGCCCTGGCCGCCGACGCGGTCGACCTGACCCACGGCGCCGCCGACCTCGCCGCCTTCGGCGCCACCGGTCAGGCGCTGGGGGTGGCCGCGGACCGCGCCCGGCGGCTGGCCCGGCTCGAGCGACGGCTGGCCGCGACCGGGTTCGCCATCGACGCGGCGGGTGTGCTGGTGGCCGGGCTGACCGCCGGGGCGGTCGTGCTGGTGGCCCTGGCGGCCGGCGTGGACGGCGTACTGGTCGGCGTGCTGGCCGTCGGCACGCTCGCCGCCGTCGAGATCGCGCTGGCGCTGGTCGGCGCGGCGCGGCAGTGGACCGGCCTGCGTGCCGGCCTGACCCGCGTCGCCACCCTGCTCGACGAGGGCGACGAGGCGGAGTCGCCGACGGCGAGCGCGCCGGCCCCGGCCCCGGCCATCGTCGCCCCGGACGTCCGGTTCGAGGACGTGACCGTCCGGTACCGCGCGGAGGCCGCGCCCGCCCTGCACGACTTCCACCTGCGCCTGCCGGCCGGTCGGCGGATCGCCGTCGTCGGGCCGAGCGGCGCGGGCAAGAGCACGCTGGCCGCCGTCCTGACCGGCTCGGTCCGGCCCACCTCGGGTCGGGTCGTCCTGGACGGGCGTGACCTGTCGGCCTACCCCGCCGAGACGCTGCCCCGCCTCGTCGGGGGCCTGCTCGCCGAGGCGTACGTCTTCCACGCCACCGTTCGGGAGAACCTGCTGCTCGGGCGGCCGGGCGCGAGCGAGGACGACCTGGTCGCGGCCACCGCCGCGGCCGGCCTCCTGGACTGGGTACGCGCACAGCCCGACGGCTGGGACACCGTGGTGGGCGAGGAGGGCGGCCAGCTCTCCGGCGGCCAGCGACAGCGCCTGGCCCTGGCGCGGGCACTGCTCGCCGCACCCCCGGTGCTGGTGCTCGACGAGCCGACCGAGGGGCTCGACCCGACGGCGGCGGACGCGGTGCTCGACTCCGTCCTGGCCGCCACCCCGGCGGGGCACTCCGTGCTGCTGATCAGCCACCGCCTGCGCGGACTGGACGGGTTCGACGAGATCCTGGTGCTGGACTCCGGCCGGGTGACCCAGCGCGGCCGGCACGCCGACCTGGTCGCGACGCCCGGCTGGTACCGGGACCAGTGGCTCCTCCAGGAGGCCGCCGAGCGCGGGTACCTCGCCCTCGGCCCCCTCCCCTGACCCTCCCGGTGCCGGCGGATCCGGGTCGGCCCAGGGATGTCCCGGACGGCACGAGGCGGCCGGTCGTGGCAGGGTGGTGCCATGCGGGGCGGCGACGACGTGCTGGTGGAGGAGCGGCTGCGGGCGCTGGAGGAGCGGCTGCGCGGGCCGAGCAGGCTGAAGGCCGACCTGTTGACCGAGGCGCGGCACGGTCTGCTGGACGCCGTCGAGGCGTACCGGGAGGGCGGGCTGCCGGCGGCGGAGGCCCGCCGCCGGGCGGTGGCGGAGTTCGGCACGCCGGCGCAGCTCGTCCCGGCCTACCAGGCCGAACTGGCCGTGGGCGCACTGCGCGGGCTGGCCTGGCGGGTGCTCGCGGTGGCCGCCGCCGGCATCGCGGCCGGCGACCTCACCTGGCGCGGCGCCAGCTGGAGCGACGGTGCCCGGCCCCCGGCGGGCTACCTGCTGCTGTCGGCCTCGATGGACTGGCTCTGGTTGATCGCCGCGGTGCTCGGTGGGCTGGGCGTCCTGGTGGCCGGGGCCGGGCGGCGCAGCCCGCTCGTCGACCGGCTGGTCGGTGCCGGTCTGACCGGTCTGCTCGCCCTGGGCGCGCTCGCCGGCGCGGCCCTCTTCGGCTGGTCGGTGGGGCTCTGGGACGGTGCGCTCACCTGGCCGCCGATGATCATCGGCGCGGTGCTGGTGGCCGCCGGCTTCCTCTGGCTGGGTCGCGCCGCCCGGGGTTGGGTGCACGCCGTCCGCTGACGCGCCGCCGGAAAGGCCGATCGGCCGCCGCCGTCACCGTCGGCGAACGGCCCGCCGCGCTCGCGCGGCCGGTGCGACGCTGTTCAGGCGGGCGTGGTGGGCGGCGTGTCCGCGTCGAGGAACCGCCCGACGGTGGAGCTGAACTCCCGCCACCCGGACCGCTCGCCGGCCAGGGCCCGGCGGCCCGCGTCGGTCAACTGGTAGGTCCGCCGCTCCCGGCCGTTGACGGTGCTCCAGGTGCTCGCCACGTGGCCGGCCCGTTCCAGCCGGCGCAGCGCGGGATAGATGGTGCCGGTCGGCAGATCGAGGTGGCCGTCGCTCCGGCTGCGGAGCGCCTCGATGATGGCGTAGCCGTGCAGTGGTCCCTGTTCCAGCACCGCCAGCAGCAGTGCGTCGAGGTGTCCGTGCAGCGCCTGGGCCTTCATACGTAGCAACGCTACTTGTCGTCCGGCCGGAGCGCCACCGGGGTGCGGACACCGGGACCCCCGGGTCGCCCACTAGGGTATGTGCGCGTAGTCACTCGCCGGAGGAGCCCGGCGGGTGGGCAGCCCGAAGCACACGGAGGTCAGCGTGGCCCGCCAGTCGCCTCACCGGCCCGACGCCGACGAGCCCGATCTCGACGGCCCGGCCGAGTCCGGCACCGCATCCGCGTCCGCCGAGGCCACCCGCGCGCTCTGGGAGGAGCTGCGGGTCGACCCGGTCGAGATCGCCCTGCCCGCCGGCACCGGCTACACGCTGCGCGCGTACCGCCCGGCGCGGGAGCTGACCCCGACCGACGTCGAGGAGCGGGACCAGGACGACCCCTTCCTCGCCCGCCGCCAGGTGGTGACCGAGGAGGTCGAGGACGACGAGAGCGTCGTCATCCTCGACGAGGAGGTCGCCCAGGAGTTCGCCGAGAGCGACGAGGAGGAGGCCCGGGGGGCCCGCCGCGGCGCGAAGGGCGAGGCGGAGGACGAGGCCGAGGCGGCCGAGGAGGAGGCGGACGACGAGGAGGTGCCGGTCTTCCTCAGCCACAAGGGCCGGCTGCTGCTCTTCAAGACCCCGGAGTCGCTGGTCAGTTTCGTCCGGTCCGGTGCGCCCAACGACCTGTCTCAACTGGACAGTTGGGATGAACTGTCCGAACGGGTGGAACCGGCCGACATCGCGCCGCTCGACGAGGACATCTACGAACTCGACCTGGTCGTGGAGAACCTGCGCGGCGGGCATGACGCGTGGGATCCCACGCTGCTCATCGAAGCCGGCGAGATCGCCCGTGACATCTCGTACGCGCTGCGGCTACCGGCCGTGCTGGACATGCTCTCCGCGGGGTCCAGCCTCGACGATCTGGACGAGGCGCTGCGGGCCTCTGTCAACGGGGGGATCGGCGGATTCCTCGGCCGGCGTCGGTTGAAGAGAATCGGGGCACAAACCGCAAGTTTGGGTTGGCGCACCATTGTCGGCAAGATCTCTGCTGTCGTGGACTGGCGCGACTGACCCGTACCAGGGAGCATCAGTCTCTGGCAGAGAAGACCTTGTGTCCCGGGAGGAGGACGACGCCGTGGCGCTCGTGCGCGTGTACTGCGGTCTGGCCTCGGCGGATCCGGCCGACCGACCGGCTTCGGCCGGCTCGACGCTGACGTCCGCTGTGGTCGACGACGCAGGCCGTCTGCTGCATGTCTGCGAGATCAGCGACGACCCCGCTGGCTACGCCCAGCTGGTCACGCTGCTCGTGGAGCGGTCGGGCGGGCCGAGTGGTGCGGCGATCGCCGCCGACAGCGACGACCACACGGTCACGTCGCTGCTCAGCGCGGCGGGTCGTCCCCTCGCCATCGCCGACGACGACTCGGTGGACGACTTCGCCGAGCGGTTCGCCGACGACGACTCCCTGGAGGAGATGCAGTCACCCCCGGTCGAGCGTCGGGCCGTCGGTCTGGCCCGCGCCCTCCAGGCCGGTGCGCTCTCCGCCGTCACGTTGCCCGCTCCCCGGGACCTCGCCGGCTACAAGCAGGTGCTCGCGGCGCACGCCGCGCTCGCCAACGGCCGGCACTCCGCCGCGGTCGCCCTGCGGGAGGTGCTGCGCGAGCTGTATCCGGCCGCCCTGCGCGCGTACCCCGACCCGGCCGAGCCGGTCGCGCTGGCGGTCCTGGACGCCCTCCCCGAGCCCGGAATGGTGGGCGGCGCGGGCCGTGGCCGGGACGACACGGCCGACCGCGTCATGGCGGACCTCGCCGCCGACGGTGTCGGCGACACCGACGAGATCGAGGCGGCGGTGACCGCCCTGCGCGTCGCCATCTCCGAGTCGCCCCGTCGGGCGACGGTCAACCGGGCCCTCACCGCGGCGGTGTCCGAGACGGTCCGGCAGGCCGTCGCCTCCGTGCGGGCCTGTGACGCCGGCTGCGACGCGCTGGTCGGCGCGCTCAACGACCGGGTGAACGCTCCGGCGCCCGGCCGTCGCGCCGCCGCCCGCCGCGGCGAGTCGGTCGGCGACCTGAGCCCCGCCGCCAACGGCGCCGCGCTGCGCGCGGTACGCCCGGCCGAGCCCGCCCGACCGGCGCCCGGTGCCCGCCGGGCCCGCCCGGAGCCGGTCTCCGGCGCGACCCCGCCCCCGTCTCCCCGCCCGCTCGGTCCGCCTCCCGTCGCGCCGGCGCCGGTGGCGCCGCCGCCGGTGGCCCCCGCCCCGGTCGCCCCCGCCGCGTTCGCCGGCCCGCCCGTCTCCGCACCGCCGGCCCGCCCGGAGGCGACGCCGAGCCGCATCGACGGCCCGACGAACCGGCCGATCTCGTCCCCGCCGCCCCCGCCGCCCGGCATCACGCCCATCGCCCCGACGCAGCGGGGTGCGGTTCCTCCCGCCGAGGCCGGCGAACCGTTCCGGCCGACGCTGACCACGGCGGCGATCCAGAGCGCCCGCGCCGAGCGGCAGCGCACGGTGATCCCGCCAAGGCCCAAGACCACCGCCGAGCCGCCCGCTCCCGCCGGTGGCTTCAGCGCCACCGACCTCAGCGTGCCGGTCCCCACCCCGCGCCCGGGTCAGGAACCGGCCGCACCGGGCTCCCGGGCCAACTGGCCGCTGGTCAACAACCCGCAGGACCCGGCCGACAGCTCGGGGCGGAACCCGGTGGTCGGCTCGTACGGCGGTGGCGGCGTCGACGCACCGACCGACCCGGGCAAGGAGCGTCGGGTCACGCCGCCCTGGCTCGCCGACGACCTGCCGCCGGAGCCGCCGATGCTGCGCCTGGTCGAGCCGCCGCCGATGGCCGACCGGGCTCTGCGCAACGGACCGGGCCCGGCGACCGACCCGGGCCTGGAGACACCGCCGCTGCGGCTCGTCGACCGCGAAGAGCCCCGCAAGGGCCGGTCCGCTCCGCATCCGGAGCGACCCGCGGCGGAGCACCGGCCACCGCCCCCGGTGGAGCACCGGCCCCCGCCGGTCTCCGACGACGGGGACGGCGACCTGCTGATCTTCGCCCAGGCGAGATCGGCGTGGTTCGTGGGCCACACTGAGACCACCGACCTGAACTGGTCCTCTCTGGACGACACCGGCTGGCAGGCGGCGGAGCAGGCGGCCAAGCCCGCCGTCGGCGCCGAGACCACCGCCGGACTGCCGAAGCGGGTGCCGCAGGCCAACCTCGTCCCCGGCTCGCCGCTGCGTGACGAGCGTCCACTGCGGATCGTGCGGGACGCCGCCAGCCTCGCCGAGAACACCACCGGGTACTTCCGGGGCTGGCGTCGCGGCCAGGAGATCGGCGGCTTCGCCGTGGGCGGGCGTCCGGGCCGGGAGGCCGCCGGCGGCTGGGACTTCAGCCGCGACACCGGCGACCGCGACGACGACCGGGAGTACGAGTACCGTTCCGCCGGCTACCGGTCCTGAGCGGACGCGTACCGGCCCTGACGACACCGCGGCCCCCGGGGTTGCCCGGGGGGCCGCTTCGTGCGTCCACAAGCCTCACACCGGGGCGCAGAGCGCCCCTCCCGCCGCCAGCCCGGGATGTGAGCATCCGCGCGCCGGACAGTGCGCGTTCTCCGCTGCGCCGTCGGCCATCCCGCGCGTCGCCCGAGCC
Organism: Micromonospora sp. H33; assembly: GCF_052068455.1. Taxonomy (NCBI): domain Bacteria; kingdom Bacillati; phylum Actinomycetota; class Actinomycetes; order Micromonosporales; family Micromonosporaceae; genus Micromonospora; species Micromonospora sp. H33. The sequence continues at coordinate 234,534 of NZ_JBQHDE010000001.1, forward strand.
GTTTCCGGACAGCACGACGCGCCCGGTGGCGGCCGAGGCCATCACCGGGCGCGGACGGGCGGGCGTCAGGCCCGGGCTACGGCCCGCGTCCGACGCATGGTGAGCACGTACTCGACCAGCGAGATCAGCACGTGCTTGGTCGACTCCCGGTTCCGGGCGTCGCACGCCACCACCGGCACGTCGCTCGAGATCGCCAGCGCGTCCCGGACGTCCTGCGGATCGTGGTACTGCATGCCGTCGAAGCAGTTGATCGCGATCAGGTACGGCAGCCGCCGGTGCTCGAAGAAGTCGATCGCCGCGAAGCAGTCGGCGAGCCGGCGGGTGTCGACCAGCACGACCGCGCCGATGGCACCCCGGACCAGTTCGTCCCACATGAACCAGAACCGGGTCTGACCCGGCGTACCGAACAGGTACAGGATCAGGTCCCGGTCGATCGTGATACGCCCGAAGTCCATGGCCACCGTGGTCGTCGTCTTCCCCGGCACCTGCCGGTTGTCGTCGACGCCCACACTCGCGGAGGTCATGATCGCCTCCGTCGTCAGCGGCGTGATCTCCGAGACCGAGCCGACCAGCGTCGTCTTGCCGACGCCGAATCCACCGGCGATAACGATCTTCGCCGACGTCACGCGCCCACTCGGGCTCGGCGGGCGCGACATGTCAGAGCCTGCGAAGTCCACTCAGCACCCTCTCCAGCAGTTCAGTGCCCACCGCGTCGTCCGAGTCGTCCAGGATGGTCGGCTCGTGGACCGCGACCAGGCCGTCCGTCGCCATGTCGGCGATGAGCACCCGGGCCACGCCGAGCGGAAGCTGCATCCGCGCCGCGATCTCGGCTAGCGACTGCACGCGTCCGTCACACAGCGCGGCGATGTACTGGTGCTCGCGGCCTTGACCGCCGTTGCCGTTGGCAGCGGCCCGGCCGCGCACCGTCGTCTCGACGAGCGCTTCCATCGCGATGTCGAGTCGGGGGCGGGTGCGACCGCGGGTCACGGCGTATGGACGGACCAACGCGCCGGTCGGTTCGTCACGATCGGCCATGTCGCCGCTCACCTCCTTCGCACCCCGGACCGGCTGGCGCCGGTCGAACCCCTCGTTGTCGTCGTTGCACCGCCGACCGCACGGTCAGCGGAACGTCAGCCCAGCATGCCCGCGGCCGCGCGCGGCTGCGGGGTCAACGCGTCGCCCACCCGGTCGACCAGCAGGGCCATCTCGTAACCCACCTGCCCGACGTCGCAGCTACGGGCGGCCAGCACGGCGAACGACGAGCCGTCCGAGATGGACATCAGGAACAGGAAGCCGTTGTCCATCTCGACCACCGTCTGGAGCACGGCACCGCCCTCGAAGCAGCGGGCCGCACCCTGGGTGAGGCTGACCAGGCCGGACGAGATGGCGGCCAGCTGGTCGGCCCGGTCCCGCGGGAGGTCCCGCGAGGCCGCAAGGAGCAGGCCGTCCGCCGACACGGCGACCGCGTGCGCGACTCCGGGCACCCGGTCGGCGAAGTTGGCGAGCAACCAACCGAGATCCTGCGTAGTTGTCATCCTTCTTGCTCCTTCTGCCCGCTCCCGGCCACCGGGCCTGAGCCAGACTGCGAGGACTGCCCACCCGGAGTCTCCTCCGGGCTGGTCGGGTTGCTGTCGGAGGGGTTGCTGCGCCCACGCTGGACACCGCGGTGGTAGGCCGACAGCAGGCCGCGGACGGACTCGGGCGTACGTCGCTGCACCGAAGTCGTGGGCTTCTCCACCGCGCCGGGCACGAGCTGCGCCATCGGGGTGCGCTTCGGCAGCCCGGTGGGGGTGGTGGCCTCCACCGGCACCTCGCTGGCCGCCGAGGCCGCCCGCCAACCGTCGTCCGCGGCGGTCTGCCAACCGCCGCTGGGCGGCGTACGCCGCTGGGCGAGCCCCTCGGCGGGAGTGCCGTTCCCGTTCGCCGTCGAGCGGTTCTGGCGCGGAGCGCCGCCGGACGTCGGGGTCTCTGCCATCGGTGCGTTACCTGTCGTTGCGGGTCGTGTCTGCTGCGCGGGCGCCTCGACCCTGGCGAACTGCTGGGTCACGGCGCCGCCGCTCGTTCCGGCCGCCTTGGGGGCCTCCTCCGACCCCGGCCGGCGGGTACGGAACCAGGCCGATTCCAGCTCCCGGAAGATCGGCAGCTCCATCGTCTCGTCCGCGTACCGCTGCCGGTTCTGAGCCGGCTGCGGCGTGGTCGGCCGCGCCACAGCGGGCGGCGTCGGCCGGGCGACCGGCGCGCCGGCCGGACCGGACTGCGACGGCACCGGAGCCGCCTGGTGCGGCGTCGGGTTCGCCGAGGGCTCGGCGGCCGGGCGCGCCACCCGGGGCAGCTCGGTGGTCATGTCCAGCGCCGCGGCGAGCCGTTCCGGCACCGCCGGGGTGGCGGCGTCCCGGGCCGCGCCCGGCACCGGCGGCCAGGCCGGCGGAGCGGGGGCGTTCGGGGCCGGCGTCGACGAGACCGGACGCTGCGGCAGCGGCGTGGGGTACGGCTGACCGGACGCCGGGGCCGCCGAGATCGGGTGCCCGGAGACCGGCGAGGCCGACACCGGAGCGGCGGAGATCGGCATACCCGAGGTCGGTGGGCTGGAGACCGGCGGCCCGGCGTACGGGACCGGCGGGGCCGACACCGGCGGGACCGGCGGCGCGGAGTACGGGCGGGTCTCCGGGCTGCTGGGCAGCTGCCGCGGGATCGCCGGCTGCTGCCCGGTGGTGCCGGGGTCCCCCTGGGCGCGGCGCTGCGGCAGCGGGTCGATCTGCTGACCGTTGGAGGTGCGCGGGGCGAACCCGTCACCGCCGTTGACACCGTTGGCGACGGGGGTGGCGCCGGTGAGGTCCGACCAGGCCGGCATCCCGCGGGCCGGGCCCGCCGCGGCGGGCGTGCCGGCGCCGTTGCGGTGCGCCGGGTCGAACGGGCGACCGCCGAGCGTCACCTGGTTGCCGGACTCGCCGGGGCGCGGGCCAGGAACCGGCGCGGCCGGGGCGTTCCCGAGCGCGGGCAGGGCTCCGAAGGCCGGGGCCGGGCCGGTGGCGACCGGCGGCAGCGCGGACGACATCCGGCCGGACAGCGCCCGGGGCACCAGCACCCCGGTCGGCAGGGTCACGTCCGCGACGGTCCCCCGCTCGGCACCGGGCCGCAGCTCCACCCTGACGCCGTGCCGGGACGCCAGCCGGGCGACCACGACGAGACCCATCATCCGGGAGACCGCCACGTCCACCTGCGGCGGCGTGGCGAGCTTGTCGTTCAGCTCGCGGAGCTGCTCCGGGCTGATGCCGATGCCGCGGTCCTCGACGTAGAGCGAGGCGCGGTCGCCGACCCGGCGGGCCTCGACGACGATCTGCGAGTCCGGCGGGGAGAACGCCGTGGCGTTGTCGAACAGCTCGGCGACGAGGTGCACCAGGTCGTTGACGGCGTGCGCCGCGACCTCGATGTCCCGGTCGATGATCCCGAACTCGATCCGCGTGTAGTGCTCGACCTCGGACTGGGCGGCCCGGAGCACGTCGATCAGGGCGGCCGGCTCCCGCTGCACACGGGTGGAGTCCGCACCGGCGAGCACCAGCAGGTTCTCGTCGTTTCGGCGCATCCGGGTGGCCAGGTGGTCGAGCTGGAACAGCTCGGCCAGCCGGTCCGGGTCCTCCTCGCCGCGCTCCAGCCGGTCGAGGTGGCCGATCAGCCGGTCGACCAGGATCTGCGACCGGCGGGCCAGGTTGACGAACATGGTCGCGACGGACGCCCGCAGGGCGGCCTGCTCGGCGGCGGTGCGGACGGCCTCGAGGTGGACGGCGTTGAACGCCTCGGTCACCTGGCCGAACTCGTCCTTGCTGCGCACCGGCAGCGGCTCGGCGATCTGGTTGGCCAGCTGCACCGGGGTGAGCTGACCGGTCACCTGCGGGTCACGCAGCCGGGCGACCGCCTGGGGCAGCCCGTACTGGGCGATGGAGAGGGCGCCCTGGCGCAGGTCGCGCAGCGACCGGGCCATCGAGCGGGCGACCAGGTACGCGAAGAGGATGGCCAGCAGCAGCATGCTGAGCAGCAGGCCGGTCTCCAGGAACACCTGGCGCTGCACGTCCGACCGGATGTCGTCGGCGAGCCCGACCGCGTCGGCGTCGAGCTTCGCCTCGACCTTCCGGATCAGCCCGGCCTCGGACACCAACGCGCTGTCCCACTGGTTGGCGTTGAACCCTGCCTGGCTGAGGTCGCGCGCGCTGGAGAGGCCGCGCAGGGTGCTCCGGTAGCCCTGCGCCTCGCGCAGGTCGGCACCCGCCACGGTCTGCTGGTAGAGCTCCTGCTCGGACCGGTCGGCGACGGTGTTGAAGGTCTCCAGCCACTGGCGCTGACCGGTGAAGGTGGAGATGTAGATGTCGCGCAGGTTCGGCGTGAGCTGGCGCTGGTTCAGCGAGATGTGCACCACGTAGCGTTCCTGCGCGTGGAACTCCTTGTGCCGGGCGAGGGCCGTCGCTGCGCGCATCTGGTCGCTCAGCTCGATGTCCCCGGCCAGCTGGGTGGCCGAGTCCCGCACGTTGAGCAAATTGGCGATCAGATCGTCGTACTGCTGCTGCGTCTGGGCGGTGTCGAGCCGGCGGTTGAGGACCTGGCTCCGGATGCCGGGCAGGTCGGTCAGCGTCCGGTCGAGGTACCGCAGCTGGTTCTCGAAGGCGCTCGGCAGGTCGTCGACCTCGGATCGTTGCCGGGAGTACGGCCCCTTGGCCTCGTCGACGCCGGCGGAAGCCTGCTCGTACGTCTTCCGGAACCCGTCGGCGGCGTCCCTCGGCGAGCCCACCAGCCGGATCGCGCTGTTCCGCTCGTCCTGCAGCTGGTTGACCAGCTCGCCCGAGTAGCTGACCAGGCTGGTGAGGTCGCCCGCTCGGCTGGCGTTGTTGAGCGTCTGCAGGTGGTCGACCAGACCACTGGTACCCACGACGACCGTGGCGATGGTCGGCACGATCATGATGAGACCGAGCTTGGACCAGATCGGCATGTCGCGGAGCCGACCGGCCGGCCGGCGCAGACGCGACAGGAAAGAGCCTGCCGTCTTCGGCCGTTTGCTCACGTCACCGCCCTCGCGATTGCAGCGTCCGCGTTACCCTCGGGCAACGCCCAGCGGCCGACCCGGCGGGTCGGACCATCCGAGATTCCATCACGCCGCCCCGGAAAGAGAAAGCCCAGGTTGGCCGTCGCGGAGGGTGTGATGAGATGTTCTTGGGTTCTGATAGCAGTCCGTCTGGCCGGAGTTACTCAAAGCAATGGAACACCCCTACCGTGTCGTCCTGCTCGCCGGCCCTTCGGGCTCCGGAAAGTCGTACATAGCCCGGCGAACCGGGCTTCCCGTCCTCTGTTTGGACGACTTTTACAAGGATGGCGATGACCCTACGTTGCCACGACAGAGCGGCCAGGTCGACTGGGAATCGCCCGCTTCGTGGGACGCCGGGGCGGCCGTGGAAACGATTGTCCGCCTGGCCCGGGAGGGTCGGGCGGACGTGCCGATCTATGCCATCGGGGAGGACCGCAAGGTGGCCACACGGCCATTCGATCTAGCCGGTTCGCCACTTTTCGTCGCCGAAGGGATTTTCGCCGCCGAGATCGTCGCGGAGTGCCGCCGCCGCGGGGTGCTCGCCGGGGCGTACGCCCTCCGCCGGCCGCGGGGCGCGACCTTCGTCCGCCGACTGGCCCGCGACCTCGCCGAGCAGCGCAAGGCGCCCAAAGTCCTGGTCCGGCGCGGGGTGGCCCTGCTGCGCGCCGAGCCGGCGGTGCTGCGCCGGCAGACCGGTCTCGGCGCGGAGGCCGCCCGCGCGGGCGAGGTGCTGCGCCGGGTGGCCGGTCTGCTCGCCGGCCACTCCCACCGCTCCTGACGCCGCCGGCGCGCACGCCCGGTCGGGCGCCGCGGTCAGCCGATCAACTTCGCGTACGCCGGCTTGATCACCTCGTCGATGATCCGCAGTCGCTCGTCGAACGGGATGAAGGCGCTCTTCATCGCGTTGATCGTGAACCACTGGATCTCGCGCCAGCCGTAGCCGAAGGCGTCGACCAGCAGGGTCATCTCCCGCGACATGGACGTGCCGCTCATCAGCCGGTTGTCGGTGTTGACGGTGACCCGGAAGCGCAGGTCCCGCAGGAGCCCGATCGGGTGGTCGACGATCGACGCGGCCGCGCCGGTCTGGACGTTCGACGACGGGCACAGTTCCAACGGGATCCGCTTGTCCCGCACGTACGCGGCCAGCCGGCCGAGCACCGGCTCCGGGCCGGGCGTGATGTCGTCCACGATCCGTACGCCGTGGCCGAGCCGGTCGGCACCGCACCACTGGATGGCCTGCCAGATCGACGGCAGGCCGAACGCCTCGCCGGCGTGGATGGTGAAGTGGAAGTTCTCCCGCTGGAGGTACTCGAACGCGTCCAGGTGCCGGGTGGGCGGGAAGCCCGCCTCGGCGCCCGCGATGTCGAAGCCCACCACGCCGGTGTCCCGGTGCCGCACGGCCAGCTCGGCGATCTCCTGCGACCGCGCGGCGTGCCGCATGGCGGTGAGCAGGGTGCCGACGCGGATGGGCGTACCCGCCTCGGCGGCGAGGGCGCTCCCCTCCTCGAAGCCGGCGATGACCGCCTCCACCACCTCGTCCAGCGTGAGGTTCCGCTCCAGGTGCTGCTCAGGTGCGAAACGGACCTCCGCGTAGACCACGCCGTCGGCGGCCAGGTCGAGCGCGCACTCCCGGGCCACCCGCCGCAGCGACGAGGCCGTCTGCATGACCGCGACGGTGTGCGCGAACGTCTCCAGGTACCGCTCCAGCGAACCGGAGTCGGCCGCCTCGACGAACCAGCGGCCGAGCGCCTCCGGGTCCGTGGTGGGCAGTTCGTGCCCCACCTCGGCGGCCAACTCGACGATCGTCGCCGGCCGCAGGCCACCGTCGAGGTGGTCGTGCAGCAGCGCCTTCGGGACCTTGACGATGTCCTCGTACCGGATAGTCGCGACCATGGTCAGACCCTAGGGCATGTGTCGGAGGCACAGCCCGGCCACGCCGGACCCGGGCGACGACCGGCGGCGCGGCCGGTCGTCGCGACCGGCCGCGCCGCTCGACCTGGCGCGCGCCGGACCGCGACGGTGTGGCGTCGGGCGGATCACGGCCGCCAGCCGTAGACCCGCTCGACGGCGAGCCGGAGCACGACCCGCCGGTCGGCCACCATCGCCGCCCGGTAGTCGGCCCAGTCGGGGTGCTCGCCCCGGATCTCCCGGTAGACCTCGACGAGCTCGTCGACCGTGGGGTCGTCCGGGGCTCCGGCCGGGGGCGTGAGCGAGACCAGCCCCTCGGCGACCGCGTACGCGCCGCCGTCCGGCGTGGTGACGTGGAAGCTGGCCCGCGGGTCGCGGGACAGGTTGCGCACCTTCGCCCGGTCGGCCGTCGTGGAGCAGCGGATCAACCGGGGCTCGGCGAGGTAGTCGACGTTGGACAGCTGCGGGCGGCCGTCGGGGCGCAGGGTGACCAGCACGCCTCGGCCTCGCCGCCCGAACAGCTCCCAGAGGCGATCCGATTTAGTTGACATGTCATTAACCTAGGTTGCCGGTGATTGACATGTCAACCAGGGCGTTAGGATCGGCGGCATGGTCGGACCTCGGTGGCTGGACGAGCGCGAGCAGCGCGCCTGGCGGGGCTACCGGCGCATGCGCCGCCTGCTCGACCTCGAGCTGTCCCGCGAGCTGATGCGGGACGCCGGGCTCTCCGAGCCGGACTACGACGTCCTCTCCGACCTCTCCGAGACCCCCGACCAGCGGCTCCGCCTCAGCGAGCTGGCCGACCGCATGCTCTGGTCCCGCAGCCGGCTCTCCCACCACCTGACCCGCATGCAGCAGCGCGGCCTGGTCGCCCGCCAGGAGTGCGCCGCCGACGGGCGGGGCTCCGTCATCGTCCTCACCCCGGAGGGCCGGCGGGCGATCGAGGCGGCCGCCCCGGGCCATGTCGCGGCCGTCCGTCGCCACCTGATCGACCTGCTCACCCCCGACGAGATCGCCGCGCTGGACGCGCTGACCCACCGGGTGATCACCCGGCTCGCCGTCGACCGGACGGCCGTCTGAAATGGACCCCCGCATCGTCGCCCGCCTGCGCTGCCCGGTCTGCGGCGAGCCGCTGGCCGAGGTCGCCGCCGGCACGGCCCGCGCGCTGCGCTGCCCGCGCCGGCACAGCTTCGACGTGGCCCGCCAGGGGTACGTGAACCTGCTCGCCGGCCGCGCCCCGCACGCCGGGGACACCGCCGAGATGGTGGCCGCCCGGGCCGACTTCCTCGCCGCCGGTCACTACGACCTGATCTCCGACGCCCTTACCGACGCCGCCACCGAGGCCGCCTCCGGGGCGTACCCCCTGGTCGTCGATGCCGGTGCCGGGACCGGCCGCCACCTCGCGGCGGTGCTGGCGGCGCTGCCGGACGCCGTCGGCCTGGCGCTGGACGTGTCGAAGCCGGCGCTGCGTCGCGCGGCGCGCGCCCACGAGCGGGCGACGGCGGCCCTCACCGACACCTGGCAGCGGCTGCCGCTGGCCGACGCGTCCGCCGCTGTGCTGCTGAACGTGTTCGCCCCGCGCAACGGCGCCGAGTTCCGCCGGGTCCTCCACCCGGCCGGCGCGCTGCTGGTCGTCACCCCGGCCGCCGACCACCTCGCCGAGCTGGTCGACGCGCTGGACCTGCTCCGCGTGGATCCGGCCAAGGCGGAGCGCGTCGCCGACAGCCTCGGCGGGCACTTCGTCGAGGAGTCGGGCACCGAGCACCGGGCCCGGTTGGCGCTGACCCGCACCGAGGTGGCCACGCTGGTCGGCATGGGCCCCAGCGCGTGGCACACCGACCCCGCCGGGCTCGCCGCCCGGATCACCACCCTGCCCGAGCCGGTCCCGGTGACCGTGGCCGTCCGGCTCGGCGTCCACCGACCGCGCTGAGCCGGCGCGGCCTCAGGTGGAGAGGTCCACCTCTTCCCAGCCCGGCGGCTCGTCGTGGTACGGCCCCCGCAGGATCACCGCCCACTCCAGCGCCCACCGGCGCTGCCCGATCGCGTTCGCGTCGACCAGCCCGGGCGGCATCCGGCCGGACTGCTCCACCTCCAGGTACGCCCAGTCCAGGCAGTAGTGGAGGTCGAGCAGGGCCGCCGCGTCGGCGGGATGCTGCGGCGCGGCGAGGATCCGGGACCGCCAGAGCCCGAACGTCTCGCCCGCGGCGATGTTCGGCATCCGCTCCACCAGCCGCTCGTCCACCGGCAGCGTGGGGTCGAGCTGCTTGGTCAGGCCGAGCACCCAGGCCAGGGCGAACAGCGCGTCGTGGTGCAGCACGAACGAGCGGTGGTCGCCCTTGCCCCCGGTGACGAACTGCCACTCCGGCGGCGTGACCAACTCCATCAGGTGCGAGGTGAGCAGCCAGCTCATGGCCGCCTGCGGCGGCATGCCGAAGCAGCGGGCCAGGATGAGGTGCAGCACCGCGATCCGCGCCTCGATCTCGCCGGTCGGCCGCAGCTCGATCTCGTCCCCGGGCTCCCACACGAGGGGGAACTGCCGCGGCGGCAACGGCAGGCCCAGCCGGGCCAGCTCGTCCAGGCTCGCCTCACGTACCGCACGGGGATCGGGGGCAGATACGGCCACGACGGATCATCCTCGTCTGTTCGTGCCGGCTCGACGCCGGGTCGTCCCCCCTGGCCAGGGAGGATAGCCCCACCGTCCCGACTGTCGGAACGGCGGGGGCGATCAGCCGATCCGCTCGATCACCAGCGGCGTCGCGCCGGGCGCGGCCGGCGCGATCCGCACCGCCCGGGCGGCCTCGTCGCGCGCCGCGGGGATCCGGCCGGAATCCTCGGCGCGCAGCTCGTAGAGGGGTTCACCGGCCCGGACCGGGTCGCCCGGGCGCTTGTGCAGCACCACGCCCGCGGGCACCGACACCGGATCCTCCTTGCGGGCGCGCCCCGCGCCGAGCCGCCACGCGGCCACCCCCATCGCGTACGCGTCGACCTCGGCGACGAAGCCGTCGGCGTCGGCGCGGACCACCTCGACCTCGGGCGCGGTGGGCATCGGGGCGTCCGGGTCACCGCCCTGCGCCCGGATCATCGACCGCCAGACGTCCATCGCCCGGCCGTCGCGCAGCGCGGCCTCGGGGTCGGCGTCCGGCAGGCCGGCCGCGTCGAGCATTTCCCGGGCCAGGGCCAGGGTCAGCTCGACCACGTCGGCCGGACCACCGCCGGCCAGCACCTCGACCGACTCGGTCACCTCGACCGCGTTGCCGATGGCCAGCCCCAGCGGGGTGGACATGTCGGTGAGCAGGGCGACCGTACGGACACCGTGCGCGCCGCCGAGCTCGACCATGGTGCGGGCCAGCTCGCGGGCCTGGTCGACGGACTTCATGAACGCGCCCGAGCCGACCTTGACGTCCAGCACCAGGGCACCGGTCCCCTCGGCGATCTTCTTGCTCATGATCGAGCTGGCGATCAGCGGGATCGCCTCGACGGTGCCGGTCACGTCGCGCAGCGCGTACAGCTTGCGGTCGGCCGGCGCGAGGCCCGGCCCCGCCGCACAGATCACCGCGCCGACATCGCGGAGCTGGGCGATGAACTCCGCGTTGCTCAGCGCCGCCCGCCAGCCCGGGACCGACTCCAGCTTGTCGAGCGTGCCGCCGGTGTGCCCCAGGCCGCGCCCGGACAGCTGCGGCACGGCGGCGCCACAGGCGGCCACCAGCGGGGTGAGCGGCAGGGTGATCTTGTCACCGACGCCGCCGGTCGAGTGCTTGTCGACGGTCGGCCGGTCGACCGCGGACAGGTCCAGCCGCTCGCCGCTGGCGATCATCGCGGCCGTCCACCGCGCGATCTCCGGGGCGGTCATCCCGTTGAGCAGGATCGCCATGGCCAGCGCCGACATCTGCTCGTCGGCGACCACGCCCTTGGTGTACGCGTCGACGACCCAGTCGATCTGCGCGTCGGAGAGCACACCCCCGTCCCGCTTCACGCGAATTACATCAACCGCCGCAAAAGCACTCATGAGATAGATCTTTCCCTGTCGAAATGGCGGATACCGGCCCGGGCCCGATCTCCCAAGCTCAGCCACCCCAGCGGATCGGTATCTCCATCGGCGGCTCCCCCTCGCCCGCCCAGAAGATGGTGCCGCTCGCGTCCACCACGACGACCCGGGGCGTCCGCGCCAGCCCCCAGGTAATCGCCTCGGCCGGGTCGTCCCAGCTCGGGGCCTCCTCCAGCACGCCGGTCTCGGCGCTCTCGGTGTCCCCGGCCGACCGCTCCCAGTAGGCCGTCCACACCTGCTGCCCGGCGGACAGGTCGGGGTGCACGAACACCGTGCCCCGCCCGCGCCAGGCGGCGAGCCGCTCCGGCACCACCGGCAACGGGGTTTCCCCGGTCACCGCCTCCAGGTCCTCCACGCCGAAGGCGTGCGGCAGCAGCTCGGCCATCCGCAGCGGGCCGCCCTTCGCCTCGATGAGGCACTCCGGGCCGCCCTGCTCCCAGAGCAGCTGCCGGCAGCGTCCGCACGGCATCAGCGGCTCGCCGGTGGCGTCGACGCACGACAGCGCCACGATCCGCCCGCCGCCGGTGGCGTGCAGCGAGGAGACCACGCCGCACTCGGCGCAGAGCACCACGCCGTACGCGGCGTTCTCCACGTTGCAGCCGACCACGACGCGGCCGTCGTCGACCAGGGCGGCCGCCCCCACCGGGAACTTCGAGTACGGCACGTACGCGTGCCGCATCACCTCGGTCGCGGCGGCGCGCAGCCGCCCCCAGTCGATCTCCATGCGGTGCTCCCCCGTCAGCCCTTGATGTACGGCTTGCCGTCGGCGGCCGGCGCCCGGACCTTCCCGACCAGGCCGGCCACCGCCAGGATCGTCGCCAGGTACGGCAGCATGGCCAGGAACTGGCTCGGGATCGTGCTGTTGATCGCGCCCAGGTAGGTGGCGAGCTGGTCGGCGAAGCCGAAGAACAGCGCCGCGAGCAGTGCGCCGGTCGGGCTCCACCGCCCGAAAATCAGCGCCGCCAGGGCGATGAAGCCCTTGCCACCGATCATGTTCTTGGTGAACGAGAAGAGCGCCAGCGTGTACGACGCGCCGCCGATGCCGGCGACCACGCCGGCCAGCAGCACGTTGCGGTAGCGCAGCCGCAGCACCTTGACGCCCAGCGTGTCGGCGGCCGTCGGATGCTCGCCGACCGAGCGGGTCCGCAGGCCCCACCGGGTGCGGAACAGCGCGATGTGGATCACCAGGACCAGCAGCAGGCCGAGGTAGAGGAAGATGTTGCCGCGGAACAGCGCCGGCCCGATCAGCGGGATGTCCGACAGCAGCGGGATCTCCCAGCTGCTGAAGCGCGGCGCGCTGTTGTACCGCTCCGCGTCGGTCTGCATCAGCCGCTCGTAGATGAAGCCGGTGACGCCGACCGCGAGCAGGTTCAGCACGATGCCCATGACCACCTGGTCGACCAGGTACCGGATGGCGAAGACGGCGAGCAGCAGCGAGATGAACGCCCCGCCGATCGCCGCGGCCACCAGACCCACCCAGACGTTGCCGGTGATGCTGCCGAACAGGGCACCGCTGAACGCGCCCATCAGCAGCTGACCCTCGATGGCCACGTTGACCACGCCGGAACGCTCGCAGAGCACGCCGGCCAGCGCGCCGAAGATCAGCGGCAGGGCCAGGATGAACGTGCCCCGCACGACGTTGACCAGCGGCATGAAGTTCTGCCCGGCCGGGGCGGCGGAGACCTGCCAGCAGAGGAAGCTCAGCACGAACCCGACCAGGCCGGCGGCGAGCACCAGCGTGAACCAGCGCTTCGGGAGCCCGGCGAGCATCGCCACGCCGGCGGCGAGCGCGACCACCCCGAACAGGATCGCGCCGAAGGTGCCGTTGACCGCCAGGGCGGCACCGGCCGCGTCCTCGCTGAGCGTGAACCGCGCCCGCTGGTCGGTGGCGAGCGCCCCGAAGAGCACCGCCGCCAGCAGGCCGAGCGCGGTCAGCACCAGGCCGACCTTGCGGGTACGCGTCCAGAACCCCACGTCGACCGGGGCGACCGCGACGTTCTCGACAGCCATGGTGGACACGCGTCACCAGCCCTTCGCGAGGCTCGTCTGGAGCCGGGCGGCCCGCGCGGCCCGGAGCTGGAAGATCGCCTTCACCAGGGCCGGCGCGGCGATGAAGATGACGATCAGGGCCTGGAGCACGGTGACCAGCTCCAGGGAGATCCCCGAGTACGACTGCATCCGGTTGCCGCCGGCCTGGAGCGCGCCGAAGAGCAGCGCCGCGAGCGCCACGCCCCACGGCTTGACCCGCCCGAGCAGCGCCACCAGGATGCCGTCGAAGCCGATCTGGGCGACCACCAGCGGGGTCAGCGCGGCGGCGGTGGTGCCGAGCACCATCTGCGACCCGCCCAGGCCGGCCAGGACCCCGGCGAAGACCATGATCAGGACGTACGTGCGGGTGACGCTGATGCCGGCGGTGCGGGCGGCATCCGGGTTGGCGCCCACGGCGCGCAGCTCGAAGCCGAGCGTGGAGCGGTTGAGCAGCCAGGCGACCGCCCAGGTGGCCAGCACGGCGACGAGGATGCCGGCGTGCACCCGCAGGTTGTCGCCGAGCAGGCGGGGCAGCTGCGCGGACGCGTCGACCGGCTTGCTGATCGCGTCGGTCCGGTTCGGGTCCTGGACGCCGTTCTGCACGATGATCCAGGTCAGGAAGTACGTCGCGATGTAGTTGAGCATGATCGTGTTGATCACCTCGTGGGCGCCGGTACGCGCCTTGAGGATGCCCGGGATGAAGCCCCAGATCGCACCGCCGAGCGCGCCGGCGAGCACCGCGACGAGCAGGTGCAGCCCCGGCGGCAGCGGCAGCAGGAAGCCGGCCAGCGCGGCCAGGATGACGCCCATGGTGGCCTGGCCCTGGGCGCCGATGTTGAACAGGCCGCCGCGGAAGGCGAGCGCCACGGACAGGCCGGTGAACACCAGCGGTGCGGTGTAGGTCAGCGTCTCCGAGATGGGGCTCAGCGCCGCCGTGAAGCCGACCGCGTCCGGGTCGAAGATCGCGCCCTTGAACAGGTTCCCGTACGCCTCGCTCACCAGCGTCCAGCTGGAGTTGATCGCGTCCGACGGGCGGGCGGTGATGTAGCTGTAGGTGGCGAGGACCTCCGGGTCGGAGACGATCATCAGGATCGCGCCCACGACCATCGCCAGCACCAGCGACAGCACCGTCACGGTGAAGGTGTTGGCGGCCCAGAGGTTGTCCAGGAAGAGTCGCCCGAGCGACGGGCGCCCCTCGGGCGCCGAATGCTTCGGGGTGGTCGCCGCCTCGGCCCGCTCGGCGTTGCCGAGCGCGTTCTGCGCCGCCTGCGCCTCGGTCGCCGGCTCCTTGTCCGGCGAGCCCGACTGCGGAGTGGGGATGGTCATGCCTCGTCCTCGCTACCAGGGCGCTCGGCGGTCGGGGCCGCCGCGCCGCCGTCGGTCGCCGCCGAGCCGGGGGAGCCGGTGGTGGCGTCACCGGCGGCGGCCGCGTCGGGGGTGACGCCGGCCATCAGCAGGCCGATCTCCTTGCGCGGGGTGTCCGGGCCGACGATGCCGATGACCCGGCCGCGGTACATCACCGCGATCCGGTCGGCCAGCCCGATCACCTCGTCGAGTTCGCTGGAGACCACCAGGACGGCGGTGCCGATGTCCCGCTCCCGGATGACCCGGCTGTGGATGAACTCGATGGAGCCGACGTCGACGCCGCGCGTGGGCTGGGCCGCGATGAACAGCTTCAGCGGCCGGGACAGCTCCCGGGCCACGATCACCTTCTGCTGGTTGCCCCCGGACAGCGTGCCCACCGGCGCCTCGGCGGACGAGGTACGGACGTCGAACTGGGCGATCCGCTCCTTCGCCGACTTCGTGATCTCGTCCGGCTTCAGCGCGAGGCCCCTGCCGAACGGCGGCCGGTCGTAGATGTCCAGCACCAGGTTCTCCGCGACGCTGAACTCCTTGACCAGCCCGTCGACGCTGCGGTCCTCGGGGACGTAGCCGACGCCCGCCCGGAGCACCTTCTTGGTGGACCAGCCGTCGACCCGCTCGCCGTCGAGGCTCACCGAGCCGGCGAGCATCGGGCGCAGGCCCATGATCGCCTCGATCAGCTCGGTCTGGCCGTTGCCCTGCACGCCCGCGACGCCGAGCACCTCACCGGCGTGCACCGTCAGGTCGACGCCGTCGACCGCGCGTACCTGCCGGTCGTCGTCGACGACCAGGCCGGCGACCTCCAGGACCGGCTTGCCCGGCGTGGCGGGCTTCTTGTCCACGGTGAGGCGGACGCTGCGACCGACCATCAGCGCGGCCAGTTCGTCGCGGCTCGCCGACGGCGACGCGGTGCCGACGGTCTTCCCGCGCCGGATCACGGTGATCCGGTCGGCGATGGCCTTGACCTCGCCGAGCTTGTGGGTGATGAAGACGATCGACTTGCCGGCGGCCTTGAGCGACCGCATGACCGTGAGCAGTTCCTCGGTCTCCTGGGGGGTGAGCACCGCGGTCGGCTCGTCCAGGATCAGCAGGTCGACGTCGCGGGTGAGCGCCTTGACGATCTCGACCCGCTGCTGGATGCCGACCGGCAGGTCCTCGACGATCGCGTCCGGGTCGACCCGGAGGTTGTAGCGGGCGGAGACCTCGGCGACCTCGCGCCGGGCACGCCGGCGGTCCAGGAAGCCGGCGATGCCGCCCCGGACCTGCTCGGCGCCGAGCATGATGTTCTCCGCGACGGTGAAGACCGGCACCAGCATGAAGTGCTGGTGCACCATGCCGATCCCGGCCGCGATCGCGTCGGACGGGCCCCGCAGCTTCAACGGCTCGCCGTCGACCAGGATCTCGCCCTCGTCGGGCTGGTACAGCCCGTAGAGCACGTTCATCAGGGTCGACTTGCCGGCACCGTTCTCGCCGAGCAGGGCGTGGATCTCTCCAGGCTCCACCGTCAGGTCGATGTGGTCGTTGGCGACCAGGTCACCGAACCGCTTGGTGATGCCGCGCAGTTCGAGTCTCAGCGCAACCTCCTGGAGTGCGAAGCGATGGTGCAGCGTAGCTGCCGGGCCGCCCGCCGGGGCTCGGACGGGTGGAACCGATCGGCCGCCCCGGCGCCGGGGGACGGGTCCCCGTGGCGCCGGAGCGGCCGATCGTCGTGCTTGCCGCTCGCCGGCCCCCTGCGGTGATCATCCCACCGTCGGCGGCCGGCGACGCGTCACTTCGGCTGGGCCTTCGACTCGACCTTGACGGTGCCGGCGGCGATGTCCGCCTTCAGCTTGTCGACCTCGGCCTTGAGGTCGGCCGGGATCTTGCTGTCGAAGTCGTGGTACGGGGCGAGCGACACGCCGTTGTTGGCCAGCGTGCCCAGGAAGCCCGGGTTCGCCTCGAGCTTCTCGCCACCGGCGGCCTTGAGCACGGCCTCCTTGACGGCGTCCGGGATGTTCTTCACCACGGTGGTGATGATCACCGGGCAGTCCGGGGTGCTCTCGCAGCCGTCGACGTCCACCCAGATGGTGTTGTACTTGCCGCCCGAGGCCTTCGCGGCACCGGTGGTGCCGAGGCCGGCGCCGCCGGCGACCGGCATGACGATGTCGGCGCCCTGCGCGACCAGCGCGTCGCTGACCTTCTTGCCCTCGTCCTGCTTGACGAAGTCGTTGGTGAAGGAGCCCTTCTGGGTCGCCTTGTCCCAACCGAGGACGCGGACGTTCTTGTTCTTGGTCTTGTTGTAGTGCGCGACGCCGTCGGCGTAGCCGTCCATGAAGATGGTCACCGGCGGGATCGGCAGGCCGCCGTAGGTGCCCACCGCGCCGGACTTGGTCAGGCCGGCGGCCAGGTAACCGGCGAGGAAGGCGGCCTGGGCGGTGTCGAACTGCATCGGGTAGACGTTGCTCTCCGGCAGCTTCGCGTCGACGATGCCGAACTGCTGGTTCGGGTTCGCCTTGGCGATCTTGGAGGTGGCGTCACCCATCAGGCCACCGACGGCCAGGATGAAGTCGCACTTCTGGTTGACGTACTGGGTCAGGTTGACCTCGTAGTCCGCCTCGGCCTTCGACGCGACGTACTTGATGTCGATGTTGTCGTTCTCGGCCTTGGCCTCCTGCAGACCCTTCCAGGCGGAGGTGTTGAACGACTTGTCGTCGATGCCACCGACGTCGGTCACCATGCAGGCGCTGTACTTCTTGTCGCCGTCACCGGCGCCGTTGTTCTCCTCGGGAGCCTCACCACACGCGGCGGCGGCCAGCACGAGGCCACCCACCGCGAAGACCGAGGCGATCCGCATCCCACGCACCGAGCGCAAGACGTCTCCTTCCATTGCTCACCGCTCTTCCGCGGTGGCAGCCCTTTGTCAACCGGCCTGCGCTGTGCCGCCGGCGTCCCACGTTACGGACGCAGAGCGTACGCCCACGCCCCTCCACCGGCCGACAATCGTGCACGACTGTTGAGCGCCTGTTACCCCGACGTAACCCTTGGGTGGGCCAGATCACGCTCAGTGTCGGTAAGTGGGCGTTTCGGGCGCGCGAACGTCCGTACTCCGGGTGGCTCTCCCCTGTCGGACGTTACCGCCAGAAGACCGCCACCGCTGCGTTGACCAGGGTCAACCCGATGATCGCGAGGAAGTGGCCGCGGTTGACCACGTCCCGCTTACGGGAAAAGAAGACCATGACAAAGATCAGCAGCGCGAGCACCAGTTTGGTAACAAGTTTCGCGGGCGCCGGCTCGTCCCCGTCGCGCAGCGGAGCGGACAGGGCGATACCGGTCAACAGCATGATCACCGCGCCCCAGAGCATGGGCGCGTTGATCCGGATCCGACCGCTTACGTACTGCACGATCGCACCGCCGAGCAGCAGCGCGAAGCCGATGAGGTGGACGTACCGAAGGATGAGTCGAAGAGCTTCCACGTCGCCCATCCTCCCGCATCAACGACGGTTTGTAGTAGAGGGTGAGCGGGTCGGCGCGTCAGCGCGTGGCGGAGAGGGCTCCATCCGCCACGGGCGGGGTGGCGCCGCCCGCCGCCGCGCCGGGCGGGCACCCACCGGTGCCCGCCCGTCGGTCGTGTGGAGGAGCGTCAGCCCTTCGTGCCGCCCGCGGTCAGCCCCGACACCAGGTGGCGCTGGGCGAAGAGGAACACCAGGCCCGCCGGCACGGTCACCAGGACCGCCGCCGCGGTGAGGTACTCCCACTGCGGGTTGAACTGCGGCACGAACTGCTGGAGCCCGTACGCCAGGGTGAACTTGTTGTCGGTCTGGATGAAGGCCGACGCGTACGCCACCTCACCCCACGCCGTGAGAAAGGTGTAGAAGGCGGTGACCGCGATGGCCGGGCGGGCCAACGGCAGCACGACCTTCCAGAAGATGCCGAACGGCCCGGCGCCGTCCAGCGCCGCCGCCTCGTCGAGCGAGGTGGGGATGGAGTCGAAGTAGCCCTTGAGCATCCAGGCGCAGAACGGCACCGCGATGGTCAGGTACGCGATGACCAGCGACGGCAACGTGTTGATCAGACCCAGCCGCGCCATGATCGTGTAGATCGGCACGATCAGGATGGCCACCGGAAACATCTGGGTGATCAGGAAGACCATCATCAGCGGCCGGCGACCCGGGAAGTTGAACCGGGACACCGCGTAGCCGGTGGTGGCCGAGAAGAAGATGCCGATCAGCATGGTGAGCGCCGCGACGATCACCGAGTTGAGCAGCCACGTCGGGAAGTTCGTGTCGGTCAGCACGTAGCTGTAGTTGGCCAGGGTCGGATCCTTGACCAGCGTCAGGTCGCTGCTCTGCACCGCGTACCCGGGCTTGAACGACGACAGCAGCACCCACGCGATCGGGCCGATCGCGATCAGCGACGCGAGGATCAGCGTGCCGTGCAGCAGCACCGACTTCATCGGGCTGCGCCGGCTGCGGCCGGCCCGCTTCGGGTCCCGGGTACGGGCGACCGGGGCGGCCACCGCGGGAGTCGCCGCCGCGGGAGTGGTCAGCTGGCTCATGTCACCACACCTCGCCTTGCTTGCGCAGGACCCGCCGGTAGAACACCGAGAAGACCAGCAGGATCGACAGGATCAGCACGCCGTACGTGGACGCGAGCGAGTAGTTGCGGATGCCCTCGAACGCGGCCCGGTAGGCACCGGTCACCAGGATCTCGGTCTGCCCGGCCGGCTGTCCCTCGGTCACCAGGAAGATGATCGGGAACATGTTGAAGGTCCAGATGGTGCCGAGCAGGATCACCGTCATGCTGACCGAGCGCAGGCCCGGCAGGGTGATGTTGCGGAACCGCTGCCACGGCGACGCGCCGTCGATCTCGGCCGCCTCGTAGAGCTCGCCGGGGATCGTCTGCATGCCGCCGAGCAGGGCCACCATCATGAACGGCACGCCGAGCCAGATGTTGGTGACGATCGCGGTGAGCAGCGACGTCCAGCGGTCGGAGAACCAGGCCACCGGGTCGATGCCGACCGCCGACAGCAGCGAGTTCGCCAGGCCGAAGCGCTCGTTGAAGATGAACTTCCAGGCGAACGCGCTGACGAACGCCGGCACGGCCCACGGCAGCACCAGCAGCACCCGGTAGAGGCCACGGCCCCACATCGGGCGGTTGAGCATCACGGCCAGGCCGAGCCCGAGGCCGTAGTGGAAGGCGACACCGACGAAGGTCCAGATCAGCGTGATGCCGGTCCACTCCCAGAACTGGCCGACCTGTCCGCCGAGGACGTTGACGTAGTTGTCGAGGCCGACGACCTCCCACTTGTTGGGGTTGTCCTTGCAGACCTCGCTGCCGGTGATCGACTTGGTGCAGATCTCCGCCACCTGGTTGGCCTCGGTGACGTTGGTGAAGGAGAGCCAGACCCCGCGGAAGAGCGGGTAGAAGATCAGAACCGCCAGGACGATGACGACGGGCAGGACCATCGCCCAGGCGTACCAGTGCTTGTCCCAGCTCCGACGCAGCCGGGACGGTGGTGCGGAGCGGCGGCCGGACGGCGCGGAGGTTGGTGCCGGCTCGGCTGTCACAGTGCTCATCAGCTGTGCTCCAGTGGAGTGAGCCGGCAGGGCCGGCGACCGGTCACGGTCGCGCGGCCCTGCCGGGTGCCGAAGTGGTCGCCGGCCGCTGCCAGCGCCAACGGTCTGGTCAGAGACCGTACGAGGTGACGACCTCTGCCTTGTACTTCTTGGCGACGGTGTCGAGCGCGGCCTTCGGGTCCTTCTTCTGGATCAGGACCTCGGTGGCCATCTGGTCCAGCGGGCCGAAGAACTGGCCGGCCTCGGGGATCCACGGGCGACCGACGGCGGCCTCGACGGCCGGCTGGTACGCGGCCACGATCGGGTTGTTCTTCACCGCGTCGAGGTTGTACGCCGACTTGCGGGTCGGCAGCAGGCCGAGCTTCTCGGAGAGGAAGGCCTGCGACTCGGCGGAGCTCATGAACTTCACGAACGCGACGGCCGCGTCGATCTTCTCCTGCGGCATGCCGGACCAGATCGTGTAGTTGTGACCGCCGACCGGGCCACCGGCCTTGGCCGAGCCGCCCGGCACCGCGGCGATGCCCAGGTTCTCCAGGCCGCCGAAGGCCGGCGCCGACTTGACGTTGTTGACCTCCCACGGGCCGTTGATGATCATGGCGACCTTCTTCTCCTTGAAGAGGGTCATCATGGTGCCGTAGGAGTCGTTGGCGGACGGCTTGGCGGCCGCGCCGCTGTCGATGAGGTCCTTGGCGATCTTCAGCCCGGCGACGTTCTGGTCGGAGCTGACGGTGATCTTCTTGGACTGGACGTCGACCAGGTCGCCGCCCTCGCCGTACATGAACGGCAGCATGAAGTAACCGGCCGGGTTGATGTACAGGCCCTCGGCGCCGGTCTTCTGCTTGATGGTCTGGGCGGCGGTCTTCAGCTCGGCCCAGGTCTTCGGCGGGGTGGAGATGCCGGCCTTGGTCAGCAGTTCCTTGTTGTACATGAGCGACAGCGTGTCGGTCACCTGCGGGACGCCGTAGGTCTTGCCGTCGAACTTGTTCGACGCGAGCGGGGTCTCCAGGAAGTCCGACTCGTCGGCGAGAAGCTCGGAGCCGTCCAGTGCGTAGAGGTAACCGAGGGAGGCGAACTCCGGCACCCAGGCCACCTCGGCCCGCAGGATGTCCGGCGCGCCCGTCTTGGCCTGCGCGGCGGTCTTGAACTTGTTCTGCGCCTCACCGAACGGGACCGACTGGTAGTTGATCTTGACGTTCGGGTAGGTCTGGTTGAACTTGGCGATCAGCTCCTGGAACGCCGGACCCTCGTTCTTCGGGTCGGACGTGTCCCACCAGGTCAGTTCGGCCTTGAGGGCTGCGGGATCCGCCTTCGGCTGCTCCTCCGCCTTCTTGTCCTCCCCGCCGCAGGCGGCGAGGGCGAGAGCAAGGGTGGTGGAGGCGAGAACGGCGATCCCCTTGGCTGTGCGACGCATGTTCGCTCCTAGATTGCCTGCCGGGTATCGGCGGGACAGTAGCAAGAAGTTTCCGGATTAGAAACCCCTTGCGAACACCCTTGCAACAACCGATCCCGTCTTGTCATCTGACGATCCCTCGACGGGGCGTTCGGGACAAACAAGGGTGCCTCGAAGTGGTCGACATCCCACCTCGGTGACCGCGACGGGACCGTGCGTCACCTGCCAGTCCTCAATCCCGTGCCGCGCGAGGGCACGGGCGAGGGCCTCGCGCGCGCCACGGCACCGGACGGGAGATCACTCCTGCTCGAACCTGCAAGAACTTGCGGGCCACTGCGCAAGAACCGCTCAGTGAGCTACAGTGCCGCCATGCGCGCTCGACTGTCCGACATCGCCCAACAGGCCGAAGTCAGCGAGGCCACGGTGTCGCGGGTGCTCAACGACCGCCCCGGGGTGGCTCCCGAGACCCGGCAGGCCGTCCTGACCGCCCTCGACGTGCTCGGCTACGAGCGCCCGGCCCGGCTGCGCAAGCGCAGCGCCGGCCTCGTCGGCCTGGTCGTCCCGGAGCTCGACAACCCGATCTTCCCGGCCTTCGCGCAGATCATCGAGTCCGCGCTGGCCCCCACCGGCTACACCCCGGTGCTGTGCACGCAGACCCCTGGCGGCGTCCGCGAGGACGAGTACGTGGAGATGCTGTTGGACCGCCAGGTCTCCGGCATCATCTTCGTCTCCGGCCTGCACGCCGACACCGCCGCCGACCACGACCGGTACCGCACACTGACCGCCCGGCCGCTGCCGGTCGTCATGATCAACGGGTACGCCTCCGGCATCCCGGCGCCCTTCGTCTCGTGCGACGACCGGGAGGCCGCGGAGCTGGCCGTCGCACACCTGGTCGCCCTGGGGCACGGCCGGATCGGCCTGATCACCGGTCCGGACCGCTTCGTCCCGGTGCAGCGCAAGGTCACCGGCTACAAGGCGGCGATGAACCGTCTCACCGACGTCTCCGACACCGAACTGGCGGAGCTGACCGAGCTCTCCCTCTTCGGGGTGGAGGGCGGCGAGGCCGCCGCCGGGCGGCTGCTCGACCGCGGCGTCACCGGCATCGTCTGCGGCTCCGACCTCATGGCGCTCGGCGCGATCCGGGCCGCCCGGCAGCGGGGCCTTTCCGTGCCGGCGGACCTGTCCGTCGTCGGGTACGACGACTCCCCCCTGATGGCCTTCACCGACCCGCCGCTGACCACGATGCGCCAGCCGGTGGCCGCGATGGCGGTGGCCGCCGTGCGCGCCCTGGTCGACGAGATCAACGGGCACGGCGCTCCCCACTCGGAGTATTTGTTCCGCCCCGAGCTGGTGGTGCGGGGCTCGACCGCGGTCGCCCGAACCGCCCCCGCCGACGGCGGCCCCAAGCGGCAGCGCCCGACGCCGTCCGCCCTCGCCGTGTCGGCCTGACGCGCCCCCCCGGCCGGACCGCTCCCCGCGGTCCGGCCGTCGCCGTTCCGTCCGGCCACCGCCGGTCCATCCCCCGATCGGGTACGGCGTGATGGCCGTCATTTCTTGCGCAAGGAATGCTTGACTCTTGCAGTCCGGGAGCGGCACCCTTTACAGACGTCCGCGCTCCCATGGCCCAGCCGCGCGGAGCCCGCCGTCCCGCGCCACAGAACGGGGAACGCCTCGATGACCCCCAGCAACCCCACGCCACTGACCTCCGACGACGACTGGTGGCGCTCCGCGGTCGTCTACCAGGTCTACGTCCGCAGCTTCGCCGACTCCAACGGCGACGGCATCGGAGACCTGCAGGGCATCCGGCAGCGTCTCCCGTACCTGCGCGACCTCGGGGTGGACGCGCTCTGGCTGACGCCCTTCTACACGTCGCCGATGATCGACGGCGGGTACGACGTCGCCGACTACCGGGACGTCGACCGGATGTTCGGCACCCTCACCGACTTCGACGAGATGATCACCGACGCCCACGCGCTGGGCCTGCGGATCATCGTCGACCTGGTCCCCAACCACACCTCCAGCCAGCACGCCTGGTTCCAGGCCGCCCTGGCCGCCGGCCCCGGTTCCCCGGAGCGCGAGCGCTACCTGTTCGCCGAGGGCAAGGGCGAGAACGGCGAGCTGCCCCCGAACGACTGGGAGAGCATCTTCGGCGGCTCCGCGTGGACGCGGGTCGCGGACGGCCAGTGGTACCTGCACCTGTTCGACCCGGCCCAGCCCGACCTGAACTGGCGCCACCCGGAGGTACGCGCCGAGTTCGAGGACGTGCTCCGGTTCTGGCTGGACCGCGGGGTCGACGGCTTCCGGATCGACGTGGCGCACGGGATGATCAAGGCCGAGGGGCTGCCGGACGTCGGCTTCAGCAGCATGACGACCGGCCAGCGCCAGGTCGAGCTGCTCGGCAAGGGCCGCCTCCCCTACTTCGACCAGGACGAGGTCCACGACATCTACCGCTCGTGGCGCCCGATCCTGGACAGCTACCCGGGCGGCCGGATGGCGGTCGCCGAGGCCTGGGCCGAGACGCCGCAGCGGCTGGCCCGCTACATCGGCCCGGACGAGCTGCACCAGGCGTTCAGCTTCGACTTCCTCGACGCCACCTGGTCGGCCGACTCGTTCCGCAAGGTCGTCGACACCGCGCTCGCCGAGTCGGCCATCGTCGGCGCTCCGACCACCTGGGTCCTCTCCAACCACGACAAGCAGCGGCACGTCACCCGCTACGGGGACGGCCCCGAGGGGCTGCGCCGCGCCCGCGCCGCGACGCTGCTGATGCTCGCGCTGCCCGGCTGCGCCTACCTCTACCAGGGCGAGGAGCTGGGCCTGCCGGAGGTGCTCGACCTGCCGGACGAGCTGCGCCAGGATCCCGCGTTCCTGCGGACCGGGGAGAGCCGGGACGGCTGCCGGGTGCCGATCCCGTGGAGCGGCGAGCTGGCCCCGTACGGCTTCGGGCCCGAGGGCTGCGAGCTGAGCTGGCTGCCGGCCCCCACCACCTGGCGGGAGCTGTCGGTGGCCGCCCAGACCGGCGTGCCCGGCTCGACGCTGGAGCTGTACCGCGCGGCGCTGCGGATCCGCCGGACCCACCCGGCGCTGTCCGCCACGGCGTCCGAGATCACCTGGCTGGAGACCGAGCCGGGTGTGCTCGCCTTCACCCGCACCGCCGGCGACACCGTGCTGACCTGCGTGGTCAACATCAGCGGCGCACCGGCCCTGATCGACGGGTACGGCGACCCGATCGTCGCCAGCGAGACCCTCGCCCGCCAGGGTTCCGCCCACGTGCTCCCGGTCGACGCCGCCGCCTGGTTCGAACGGCGCTGAGCGGGTAAGCCCTCATCGACCTGGTCGTCCGTCGTGCTCCGCGCCGCCGGGCGACTGGGCAACCGACCCCTTGTGGTGGGGGGTGAGGTGGCACCGGCGCCTCGGGGACTTCGTTCCCGGGGCGCCGGTGTCCATCCACGACACGTGTCGGTGCCGCGTCGAGCGGGTACGACCGCCGGATGGTTATCGGGGGTGGTCCCGGCGCCGCCGGCTGGCGGTCAGGCGCCGGCCCCGGGGAGACGGGCGGCGATGCGGCCGAAGCCGGCCCGCAGCTCCGCCTCGCTCGGCGGGGTCGCCGGGCCGGTACGCAGGTCCCGCTCGGCCGCCGCCTCCAGTTCCTCGTCGACCGTGTCCTCGTAGTCGCCGTACAGGTCGGCGGTGTCGACCTGTACGGCCTCGTCCTCGGCGGCGATCTGGGCGGCGGCGATCTCGCCACGGATCTCGTCGATCGAGACCGCGGGCAGCAGCGGCTCGACCACGCCCATCAGCTGCTCCTCCGCGACGACCGCCTCGGCGAGGGCCAGCGCGTGGGCCCGCTCGTACGGCCCGCAGACCACCGGCTCCCACTCGTCGGCGTCCCCGAGCGGACCGAAGGTGATGATCCACGGCAGGCCGAGCATCGGCGAGTCGTCCGGCAGGTCGAGTGTCACGAGAGCGCCCACCCGCCCATCATCGTCCCGGCAGGGGGCGCGGCGTGCCCGGTTCGCCGGCCTCGTCGCTTGTTCGGGTGTCACCTGATCGGCGGCGCGGGCGTCCCCGTCGCGCGGACACCGCCATGCCGTCGGCAGGGAGTCGATCCGCTCCGGCGGGACGGCCGGCCGGTCAGGCGGACGCCATGCCGGAGGCGAGCGGCACCCTGCGGCCGGGACCGCCGGTCGGTCACGCGGACGCTTCGCCGGAGGCGAGCGGCGCCCACCGGGCGGCCCAGACCCGCTCGAGGTGGGCGGCCTCGGCGTCGTCGATGCCGAATGCGCTCACCGTGAGGCTGACCGTGCCCGGCTCCGGATCCTCCAGCGGCCGCTCGGCGGTCACCGCCAGCAGCCGCCCGTCGGGGTCGACCACGATCCGCTGGTGCGGGCCGGCGTCCCACTCGTCGGTCGACCCGGCCGTGCCCAGCGCCACGAGCAGGTCCCGGCCGGTCCCCGTGCCGGTCAGGTACACCGTCCGGCGGTCACCCGCCGGTCGGCGTTCCAGCAGGAAGCGCAGCTGGGCGAAGAAGGTGCGCCAGCCCTCCGCGACGGCCCGGTGCTCGGCGGCCGCGGCGGCGTCGGCCGGCGCCGGCAGCACCGCCCGCAAGCGCGTCCCGTCGCCGTCGGGCACGAGCCGCAGCTCGGAGCCGTCCGCCATCGCGATCCGGTCCGGCGGTGCGGGCTCCGCGTGGTCGACGAAGATGAACCGGATCTCCTCGTCGAGCCCGTCGTACTCCCAGCCGAACCACTGCCGGATCTCCTCGGGCACGGTCAGGGCCGACCAGACCCGCTCCGGTGGTGCCTGCACGATCGTCTCGACCACGGTGCCGTCCGAGTCGGTCATCGGTGTCCTCCTGCCTCCTCGTGGGCCCGGTCAGCCGGACCGCGCCTCGAGTGCGGCCCGCACCAGGGCGAGCGCCGCCTCCGGCGCCACCCCCAGCCGGACCGCCTCCGCCGCGTACTCGCCCGCGGCCCCCTGCAACCGGTCCGTCGCATCATCGCGACCGGGTGCGACAACCGTGCCGTGCCGCCCCCGGGTCTCCACCAGCCCGGCCGCCTCCAGCTCCCGGTACGCCCGGGCCACCGTGTTGACCGCCAGGCCGAGGTCCGCAGCGAGCTGGCGTACGGTCGGCAGCCGCGTGCCGACCGGCAGCCGACCGTCCCCCACCTGCTCCGCGATGCGGGCGCGCACCTGCTCGTACGGCGGCACCGACGAGCGCGGGTCGATCAGGATCCGCACCTGTGTCTCCTTTCCCCCGTTCAGCCGGCCCCGCCCGGTGTACCCGGTTCGGTCGCCTCGTCCAGGTCGGCCGGCGCCGGCCCCTCCGCCAGGTCCACCACCCGCCCCCGCCGGCTGGTCGCGGCCAGGGCCGCCCCGAACAGCACGAGCTGGTTGAGCAGGTAGAGGTAGAGCAGCAGGCCCACGGCGCCGGCCACCACGGTGTACGCGGGATTCCGCTCGGTCCGCACCACGTAGTAGCGTCCCACGGTGTTGAGCAGCGTGATGCCGACCGCGACCAGCAGCACCACCGGGCGCAGCCGGGCCCGGCTCATCCGCAGCCTCGGCACGGCCACCAGCAGCAGGGCCGCCAGCACCGCGTTCACCAGCACGCTGAGCACGGCGCTGACCGTGGTCAGGCCGAGCGAGCCGGTACTGCGCAGCAGGAACCGCAGGAGGGCCTCCAGCGCGTCGACGGCGGCCACCGAGACGCCGAGCAGCACGAAGACGACCAACAGCACGCCGATGTCGACCAGCCGGCGGACGACCAGGTTGCCCGGCTGCTGGTTGAGGCCGTACATCAGCCGCTGGGAGGAGCGGATGGCCTCCACCCAGCCGATCCCGGTGAAGGCGAGGATGACCAGGCCGACCACCCCGACGGTCCCGCTGCTGTCGGCGATCTGCACCGGGTCGAGGAACGGCAGGTTCTCCCGGAGGAAGTCGGCCGCCGCCACGCTGACCTCGCGGTTGTCCTCGAGGATCGCCCCGAAGACGGAGTACGCGACCAGCGCGAGGGCGAAGACCGCGAAGAAGCCGTAGTACGCGATCGCGGCGGCCAGCCGCCCGCCCAGCATGTCGGTGTAGAGCACGCCGGCCCGCCACACGTGGTCGAAGGCTTCGGAGCGACGGCGGGCGGCCTCGATCCGTCCGCCGATGGTCGCCTCGATGCGGCCGAACACGTTCACGCCGTCATCCTCGCCGATCCCCGGCCCGCGTGGGGTGAACGGTCGCCGCCGTGTCAGCCGCCGAGCCGGAAGTCCCGGCGCGGCTGCCACCGCGCCTGCCCGCTGTGCGAGAAGAGGGTGAACGCCTCCACCTCGAACATCGCCGAGAAGTCGGCCAGGTCCTCGTACACCTTGTCCAGCGCCTCCGGCGCGACGTCCTGCGCGACCGTGACGTGCGGGTGGTACGGGAAGCGCGCCTCGCGGTGCAGCTCGGGCGCGGCGCGGATCGCGCCGGCGAGCAGCTCGCACTCGCTGATCCCCGCGGCCACCGCCACGAACACCACCTGGGTGACCGGACGGAACGTGCCGGTGCCCCGCAGGTGCAGGGTGAACGGCAGGTGGGCGGCGGCGACCGCACCGAGATGCCGCTCGACGGCCGGGAGCGTGGCGACCGGGATCTCGGTCGGCCCGAGCAGCGTCACGTGTGCCGGGACGGCCTGCGGGTCACCGGCCTCCACGCGGCGCCGGGTGAGCATGCTGCCCCAGGGCTCGGGGATGTCCACGGCGATGCCGATCTGGATGGTGTCACCGGACGTCGGCGCCCCGTCCCGTTGGTCCACGCTCCGCGTCACCCCTCCGGCCACCGACTCCACGACCCACCCGTACCGTCGCGCCGCGACGCTACTCGCCGCGCACCGGCGGGAAGAAGCCCACCCGCTCGTACGCGGTCCGCAGCGTCGGCGCGGCCACCGCCCGCGCCTTCTCGGCGCCGGCGGCGAGCAGCTTGTCCAGCTGGGCCGGGTCGTCGAGGTAGCCCCGGGTGCGCTCCTGGATGGGCACGACGAACTCGCGCACCACCTCGCCGAGGTCCTTCTTGAGGTCGCCGTAGCCCTTGCCGGCGTACGCGGCGACCAGGTCGTCGATGCTCTGGCCGGACAGCGCCGAGTAGATGGTGAGCAGGTTGGAGACGCCCGGCTTGGTCTCGGCGTCGAAGACGATCTCCCGGCCGGTGTCGGTGACCGCGGAACGGATCTTCTTGGCCGAGCGGGCCGGGTCCTCCAGGAGGTCGACGATGCCGGCCGGGGAGGACGACGACTTCGACATCTTGGCCGTCGGGTCCTGCAGGTCGGTGATCTTCGCGGTGTCCTTGACGATGTGCGGCGCGGGCACCGTGAAGGTCGGGCCGAACAGCGAGTTGAAGCGCTGGGCCAGGTCGCGGGAGAGCTCCAGGTGCTGGCGCTGGTCCTCGCCGACCGGCACCGCGTTGGCCTGGTAGAGCAGGATGTCGGCGGCCTGGAGGATCGGGTAGGTGAACAGGCCGACGCTGGCCCGCTCGTTGCCCTGCTTCTGCGACTTGTCCTTGAACTGGGTCATGCGGCTCGCCTCACCGAACCCGGTGATGCAGCCCAGCACCCAGGCCAGCTGCGCGTGCTCGGGCACCTGGGACTGCACGAAGAGGGTGCAGCGCTCCGGCTCGAGGCCGACCGCGAGGAGCTGCGCGGCGGCCACCCGGGACCGCTGCGTGAGCACCTTGGGGTCGTGCCCGGCGGTGATCGCGTGCAGGTCCACCACGCAGTAGAACGCGTCGTGGGTGTCCTGCAGGGCCACCCAGTGCCGTACCGCGCCCAGGTAGTTGCCGAGGTGGAACGACTCGGCCGTCGGCTGGATGCCGGAGAAGACACGCGGGCGGGCGGGTACGTCGGACATGCCGGCAATTCTGTCAGCAACACCCGGCGTACGTCATGACGGGCCGGCGGGTCGCCCCCGGCCGGCCGGCATGGGGGCGGTGGACCCGCGCCGGGGCTCGGGCAGGCGCGCGGTGGAGACGGCGACGCGGGCGACCCGGCGCCCGTCGAGCGCGAGCACCCGCAACGACCAGCCCGCGGTCGGCTCGTCCCGTGGGGGCCCACCGCCGGCCGGCTCGGCGGCCACCGGCACCTCGTCGCCGACGACGGGCAGCCGGCCCAACGACGCCATCACGTACCCGCCGACCGTCTCGTACGGGCCGGCCGGCAGGGTCACCCCGGTGCGCTCGGCGAAGTCGGCGAGGTTCAACCGGCCGTCCACCATGGCGGGGACCCCCGAGGTGGTCGGCTCGGGCGGGGCGTCGTACTCGTCGTGGAGTTCGCCGACCAGCTCCTCGATCAGGTCCTCGAAGGTGACGATGCCGGCGGTGCCGCCGTACTCGTCGACCACCACCGCGAGGTGGTGCCCCTCCCGGCGCATCTCGGTCAGTGCCGCGAGGACACGTTTGCTGCCGGGCAGTCGTTTGACCTCGCGGGTCAGCTCGCCGACGGTGGTGCACGGGTCCTGGTCGGGCCGCAGCAGCACGTCGCGCAGGTGCACGAAGCCGACCACGTCGTCGTGGGTGCCGTCGACCACGGGGTAGCGGGTGTGGGTCTCGAGCCGCACCAGCCGCTCCGCCTCGGTGATGGTCAGCGCGGCGGAGAGGAAGACCACCTCGGTGCGCGGCATCATCACCTCGCGGACCAGGCTCGCGCCGGCCACCAGCACCTCGTCGATGATCCGCCGCTCGACCGGGTCCAGCACGGTGGCCGCGGCGACCAGGTCGCGCAGCTCGTCCTCGCTGATCCGTTCCCGACCGGACGCGGGGCTGGCGCCGAGCAGGTCGGTGACCAGCCGGGTCGCGCCGGCGGCGGCGCGGACCACGACGCGGGCGACCGCCCGGGCGACCGGCCCGGGTTCGCGGCGGGGCCGCCCCCGCGCTCGACGCCGGAGCCCGGGACCGCCCGCTTCCCGCATGAGAAGGATGGTAGACACCACTGCCTCAGGAGACGGCCTATGTTCGACTCTGTTCAATCATGGGAGTTTATGATGGAATGAGGGAGGGCCGAGGGTGCAGCGCACCCGTCGCCGGCAGCCGTAGGGTGATCACCGAACGGCCGTCGGCGCGGCGGCCAGGCAGGAGGAGACCGACGTGAAACTGCTCGTCACCGGCGGCGCCGGCTTCATCGGCAGCGTGGTGACCCGGATGCTGCTCGACGCCGGCCACGAGGTCGTCGTCCTGGACGACCTGCGGACGGGCCACCGGGTGGCGCTCGCCCCCGAGGCCACGCACGTCGAGGTCCCGCTCCACGACGTGGCACGGGTGCTCACCCCGGACGCGGGCTTCGACGGGGTGCTGCACTTCGCCGCCCTGATCGCCGCCGGCGAGTCGATGGTCAAGCCCGAGCTGTACTGGCACAACAACGTCATCGGCTCGCTCGCCCTGATCGACGCCGTACGCGCCGCCGGGGTGCCGAAGCTGGTCTTCTCGTCCACCGCCGCCGTCTACGGCAACCCCACCGAGCTGCCCATCCCGGAGACCGCGGTCACCGCCCCCACCAACACGTACGGGGCCACCAAGCTCACCGTCGACATGGCGCTCACCTCCGAGGCGGTCGGCCACGGACTGGCCGCCGTCTCGCTGCGCTACTTCAACGTCGCCGGCGCCCACCTCGACGGCGAGGTCGCCCTCGGCGAGCGGCACGACCCGGAGACGCACCTCATCCCCATCGCCCTCGACGTGGCCGCCGGCCGGCGGGAGAAGCTCCAGCTCTTCGGCGACGACTACCCCACCGTCGACGGCACCTGCGTCCGCGACTACATCCACGTCGCCGACCTGGCCCGAGCCCACCTGCTCGCGCTCGACGCGGCCGTGGCCGGCCAGCACCGCGTCTACAACCTGGGCAACGGCAACGGCTTCACCAACCGGCAGGTGGTCGAGGTGGTCCGCGAGGTCACCGGCCACCCGCTCCCGGTCGAGGTCGCGCCGCGCCGCGAGGGCGACCCCGCCGAGCTGGTCGCCTCCTCCGACCTGGCCCGGGCGGAGCTGGGCTGGGTGCCCGCCAAGCCGACGCTGCACGACATGGTGCGCGACGCCTGGACGTTCTACCGCACCCACGTGCTGGAGGAGGCGTGACCGCTGTGTCGGACCTCGGGGCCCGGGCCGCCACCGACGTCACGGCCCGCGCCACCGCCGGCTTCCGCTCGCGGTACGGCGCCGAGCCGGCGGGCCGCTGGGCGGCTCCCGGCCGGGTCAACCTGATCGGCGAGCACACCGACTACAACGACGGCTACGTGCTCCCCTTCGCGCTGCCACTGCGTACCGTGGTCGCCGCCGCGCCGCGCGACGACGAGGGCTGGACGGTCTGGTCGGAGCTCGCCGACGACCCGGTGGAGTTCGGCCCCGAGGCGGTCGACGAGCCGGGCCGGGTGACCGGCTGGGCCGCGTACGTCGCCGGGGTGGTGTGGGCGCTGCGCGACGCCGGGTACGCCGTCCCCGGTGCCCGGCTGGCGATCGCCTCCGACGTTCCGCTCGGCTCCGGGCTCTCCTCCTCGGCGGCCCTCGAAGCCACCGTGCTGGCGGCCCTGGTCGACCTGGGCGGCCTCGACCTGCCCGCCGAGAAGCAGCCCCGGCTCGCGCAGCGCGCCGAGAACCGCTACGTCGGCGCACCGACCGGGATCATGGACCAGTCGGCGGCGATCCGCTGCCGGGCCGGGCACGCGCTCTTCCTCGACTGCCGCGACGAGTCGGTCGAGCACATCCCGTTCGACCTCGACGACGCCGGGCTCGCCGTGCTCGTCGTCGACAGTCGGGCACCGCACCGGCACGCCGACGGCGAGTACGCCTCCCGCCGACGCTCGTGCGAGCGGGCCGCCTCGGCGCTCGGGGTGCCCGCCCTGCGCGACGTGGCCGTCGCCGACCTCGACGCCGCACTCGACCGGCTGCCCGACGACGAGACCCGCCGCCGGGTACGCCACGTCGTCACCGAGGACCAGCGGGTGCTCGACACGGTCGCGCTGCTGCGCGCCGGCCGGGTCCGCGAGATCGGGCCGCTGCTCACCGCCTCGCACGCGTCCATGCGGGACGACTTCGAGATCACCGTCCCGGAGATCGACACCGCGGTGGAGACCGCGCTCGCCGCCGGGGCGCTGGGCGCCCGGATGACCGGCGGCGGCTTCGGCGGCTGCGTCCTCGCCCTGGTCGACGCCGACCGCGCCGACGCGGTCGCGGACGCCGTCCGGGGCGCGTACGCCGAGCGGGGCTTCACCGCCCCCGGCACGGTCACCGTCCTCCCCGCCGCCGGCGCCACGCGCCTGGACTGAACACACCGCACCCCGGCCGCCACCGCGGCCGAGCCCACCCCGCCGCGGCCGAGCCCCCACCCCGCCGCAGCCGAGCCCACCTCACCGCGGCCGAGCCCGCACTTACAGAGAAAGAGTGGCTATCCGCGCCGGGAAAGCCACTCCTTCTCGGTAAGTGCGCCGTGGATGAGGGCGGTCAGCCGGCCTCGACGATCATGCCGGCGCCGACCGTCCGGTTCGTCGACTCATCGATGATCACGAAACCGCCGGTGGTGCGGTTGCGGCGGTACTCGTCGGCGAGCAACGGGACCGTCGTCCGCAGCCGGACCCGGCCGATCTCGTTGAGCTTCAGCTCACCGGCCGACTCGTCCCGATGCAGCGAGTTGATGTCCAGCCGGTAATGCAGGCCGCGGACGATCGCCCGCGCCGAGCGGGTCGTGTGCTTGATCGCGTACTTGCCGCCGACCTGGAGCGGCCGGGTCTCGTCCATCCAGCAGACCATCGCCTCGATGTCCTGCGCGACCGCCGGGGCATTGTTCGGCCGGCAGATCATGTCGCCCCGGGAGATGTCGATCTCGTCGGTCAGGCGTACGGTCACCGACATCGGCGGGAACGCCTCCGCGACCGGCCCGTCGGCAGTCTCCACCGCGGCGATCCGGCTGGTGAAGCCCGACGGCAGCACCATCACCTCGTCACCCGGCTTCAGCACGCCCGAGGCCACCTGGCCGGCGTAGCCCCGGTAGTCGGTGACGGTGGTCGACTGCGGGCGGATCACGTACTGCACCGGGAAGCGCACGTCGACCAGGTTGCGGTCGCTGGCGATGTGCACCCGCTCCAGGTGGTGCAGCAGCGACGGCCCCTCGTACCAGGGCATGTTCTCCGAGCGGGAGACGATGTTGTCGCCCCTCAGCGCGGAGATCGGCACCACGGTCAGGTCGGGCACCTCGAGCTTCGCGGCGAACGCGGTGAACTCGTCGGCGATCCGCTCGAAGACCTCCTGCGACCAGTCGACCAGGTCCATCTTGTTGACGCAGAGGACCAGGTGCGGCACCCGCAGCAGCGAGCAGAGGAACGCGTGCCGGCGGGACTGCTCGACCAGGCCCTTGCGGGCGTCCACGAGGATCAGCGCCAGGTCGGCCGTCGAGGCCCCGGTGACCATGTTCCGCGTGTACTGGATGTGCCCCGGGGTGTCGGCGATGATGAACTTCCGCCGCGGGGTGGCGAAGTAGCGGTACGCCACGTCGATGGTGATGCCCTGCTCCCGCTCGGCCCGCAGGCCGTCGGTGAGCAGCGCGAGGTTCGTGTACTCGTCGCCCCGGGCCGCGCTGACCGCCTCCACCGCGGCGAGCTGGTCGGTGAAGAGCGACTTCGTGTCGTACAGCAGCCGACCGATCAGGGTCGACTTGCCGTCGTCCACGCTGCCGGCGGTGGCGAACCGGAGCAGGTCCATCGGGCGGGCCGCTGCCGCGTCGGACCCGACGGGCGCGATCGTCTCGGTGGTCATCAGAAGTAGCCCTCCCGCTTGCGGTCCTCCATCGCGGCCTCGCTGACCCGGTCGTCACCGCGGGTCGCGCCGCGCTCGGTGATCCGGGTGGCCGCCACCTCCTCGATGACCTTCTCCACCGTGTCGGCGTCCGAGCGGACCGCCGCCGTGCAGGACGCGTCGCCCACCGTCCGGTAGCGCACCCGCGCCTTGAACCGCTCCTCCCCCGCGCGGGGGCGGAAGAACTCGTTGACCGCGTACAGCATCCCGTCGCGCTCGATCACCTCGCGCTCGTGCGCGTAGTAGATCGACGGCAGCTCGATCCGCTCGCGGGCGATGTAGTGCCACACGTCCAGCTCGGTCCAGTTGGACAACGGGAACACCCGGATCGACTCGCCGGGGTGGTGCCGGCCGTTGTAGAGCGCCCACAGCTCGGGACGCTGGTTCTTCGGGTCCCACTGGCCGAACTCGTCGCGGAAGCTGAACACCCGCTCCTTGGCCCGCGCCTTCTCCTCGTCCCGGCGGGCCCCGCCGAACAGCGCGTCGAAGCGGTGCTTCTCGACCGCGTCCAGCAGCACCGGCGTCTGGATCCGGTTGCGCATCCCGTCGGCCGACTCGCGTACCAGGCCGCTGGCCAGGGCCTCCGGCACGCTCGCCACGACCAGCTGCAGGCCCAGCTCGTCGACGCGCCGGTCCCGGTAGTCCAGGACCTCGGGGAAGTTGTGCCCGGTGTCGACGTGCATGACCGGGAACGGGATGTTGGCCGGCGCGAACGCCTTCTGCGCCAACCGGAGCATGACGATCGAGTCCTTGCCGCCGGAAAAGAGCAGCACCGGCCGCTCCATCTCGGCGACCACCTCGCGCATCACGAAGATGCTCTCGGCCTCCAGCGCGTCGAGGTGGGACACCTGGTACGCGGCCGTGGTGGTCATGACACCGGCTCGATTCGCACGCTCATTTCCAGACCTTTCCGGTCGGGCATGTCAAAAACAGCGCTCAGGCTACCCCGGCATGCCGCTGCAGCGCCGCAAGCAACCGACTGGCGAGATCCTTGCGGCAGACCAGCAGGTCCGGCAGGCGCGGATCCGCCTCGTTGTATTTCAGCGCAGATCCGTCGATCCGGGAAGCGTGCAGCCCGGTGGCCGTCGCCACAGCCACCGGCGCGGCCGAATCCCACTCGTACTGGCCGCCCGCGTGGATGTACGCGTCCACCTCACCGGTGATCACCGCCGCGATCTTCGCGCCCGCCGAACCCATCGGCACCAGGTGCGCGCCGACCTCCTCGGCCAGGTCGGTGAGGAACACCGGGGGCCGGCTCCGGCTCGCCGCCAGCCGGATCGCCCGCGCGCCGCCGGCGGTCGCCGCCTCCAGCGTCATCGGCGGGTACGCCGGCGGATAGTCCGTCCCCAGCACCCGGTGCTGCGCCGGCAGCCCGACCGCGCCCGCCACCAGCCCGTGCGGAGTGGGCGCGTTCCGCGCCCAGAGCGCCACGTGCACGGCCCAGTCCGAGCGCCCCTCCTCGGCGAACTCGCGGGTGCCGTCCAGCGGATCGATGATCCACACCCGGTCGGCGGTCAGCCGGGACACCGCCCCCTCGCTGACCTCCGCAGCCCACGCCAGCCGCGAGCCCTCGTCCTCCTCCGACAGGACCGCGTCACCGGGCCGCCACTTCGCCAACTCGGTACGGATCAGGTCGTGCGAGACCTTGTCCCCGGACGACTTCAAGGCGCCCGCGTCGGCGAAGCCCATCTCCGCCCGCAGACCGAGCAGCGCCTGACCGGCCCGGGCGGCCAGCCAGCGGGCGAACGCCCCGTCGATCATCG
This sequence comes from Micromonospora sp. H33, assembly GCF_052068455.1. Classification (NCBI taxonomy): domain Bacteria; kingdom Bacillati; phylum Actinomycetota; class Actinomycetes; order Micromonosporales; family Micromonosporaceae; genus Micromonospora; species Micromonospora sp. H33. Next base: position 270,448 of record NZ_JBQHDE010000001.1, read on the forward strand.
GAGGACTGCCCATCACCGTGCTCCCGTCGCCGCACCACGATCCGCGTCGGCCGCCCCGACGACCCGTCGCCGGCCGCGCCACGCCCCAAAAGGCGCAGACTACCGCCCTCCGCCGCCGGCGCCGGCACGCCCCGCTGTCGAGAACCCGCCCGCGGTGTCGCGGCTCAGGCCCCGTGGTACAGGTTCTGTGTTGGCTCCACGCCCCGGGTGATGACCGACTCCACCACGTCGGCGGCCCGGTCCACCAGGAAATCCAGCTCCTTGCGCTCGACCGCGCCGAAATCCGACAGGACGAAGTCCGCCGGATCCTGCCGCCCCGGCGGCCGGCCGATCCCGAACCGCACCCGGACGTACTCCTTCGTGCCCAGCGACTTCGTCATCGACCGCAGGCCGTTGTGCCCGCCCTCGCCACCGCCGCACTTCACCCGCACCTGGCCGTACGGGATGTCCAGCTCGTCGTGGACGGCGACCACCTGCGCCGGCGGCACCTTGTAGAACTGCGCCAGGCTCGCCACCGGCCCGCCCGACAGGTTCATGTACGTCAACGGCTTCACCAGCACCAGCCGCGGACCGCCGAAGCCCAGCCGCCCCTCGGCGACCTCCGCCACCGCCCGCTTGTGCCGCCCGAACTTCGCCCCCACCCGACCCGCGAGCAGGTCGGCCACCAGGAAACCGACGTTGTGCCGGTTGCCGGCGTACTCCCGACCGGGGTTGCCCAGGCCGACCACCAGCCACGGCCCCGTCTCGTCCGTCACCGTCCGTCCCTTCCCGCTCTCGTCCGGCGGACCACCGCCGCTCGTCGCCGTCCCGGCCCCCCCGATACGCCGACAGGCGCCCCCGAGGAACGGGGACGCCTGTCGCTGCGCAGTGGACCGATCAGGCCTCGGTCTTCGCCTCGGCGTTCTCCTCGCCCGCGGCGGCCGGAGCACCGCCCTCGGCGCCCTCGGAGGACTCGGTCACCTCGCCGACCTCGGCCTCGGCCTCCTCGGCGGCCTCCTCGACCTCCGGCAGGGTGGCCTCGAGCTGCTCGGCGGTCGGGGCGGCGGTCACCGCGGCGACCGGCAGCTCCGGGTCGGCGGCCAGCTCGACGCCGGCCGGCAGCTTGACGTCGGAGGCGGTCACCTGGCTGCCCGCCTCCAGGCCCTCGATGGACGCCTCGAGGTGGTCCGGCACCTTGGTGGCCTCGGCGGTCACCGACAGGGTGTCGTGGTCGTGCACGATCAGGGTGTCCTTCGCGGCCTCGCCGATCAGCTGGACCGGGACCTCGACGGTCACCTTCTCGCCCCGGCGGACGAGCAACAGGTCGACGTGCTCGAACGTGTCCTTGATCGGGTCACGCTGGATCGCCTTCGGCAGCGCCAGCACCTGGGTGCCGTCGCTCACCTCGATGGCGAAGAGCTGGTTCGCGCCGCCCTTGCGGATCGCGGCCGCGAACTCACGCGCCGGGAGCGCGATGTGCTTGGGCTTCTCGCCGTGGCCGTACAGCACGGCGGGCACCTTGCCGGCCCGGCGGGTACGACGGGCACCACCCTTGCCGAACTCGGTACGGGGCTCGGCGCTGATCTTTACCTCGGACACGGGGAAACTCCTGATGCTTCGCAGCGGCGCTTGTCGTCTGGCGGTGCTGGGCGAGGGGCTCGCTGGGGCTCATGCGTCATGAACGACAGCCCGGAGCACCGCGTCGATGACGGCGCTCCGTGCGGTCGTGGTCAGCGGCCCGCAGGGCACCCTCGCCGTGGCAACCGGACCAGTCTACCCGAGCGGATTCGGCGCTCTCCGGCAGTCCCCTCGTCAGCGTTCCCGCCGCCGCGCACGGCGGCGGGAAAACCGTCGTCGGTCAGCTCAAACCACCGAAAAGGGTGGTCACCGAGCCGTCGTCGAACACCTCACGGATCGCCCGCGCCAGCAGCGGCGCGATCGACAGCACGGTGATCTTGTCGAGCTGCTTCTCCGGCGGCAGCGGCAGCGTGTTGGTCACCACGACCTCGCTGATCGGGCTGTTCTTCAGCCGCTCGGTCGCCGGGTCGGAGAGCAGCGCGTGGGTCGAGGCGACGATCACGTCCGCCGCGCCGGACTGCTTGAGGATGTCCGCCGCCCGGCAGATCGTGCCACCCGTGTCGATCATGTCGTCGACGATCAGGCAGACCCGACCCTCGACCTCACCGACCACCCGGTTCGCCACCACCTGGTTCGGCTTCAGCGGATCCCGGGTCTTGTGGATGAACGCCAGCGGGCAGCCACCCAGCCGGTCGGTCCACCGCTCGGCGACCCGCACCCGGCCCGAGTCCGGCGCCACCACGGTCATCGGGCGGCCCGCGTACCGGCGCTCCACGTACTCCGCCAGGACGTCCATCGCGAACAGGTGGTCCACCGGCCCGTCGAAGAAGCCCTGGATCTGGGCGGTGTGCAGGTCGACGGTGAGGATCCGGTTCGCACCGGCCGTCTTCAGCAGGTCCGCGATGAGCCGGGCCGAGATCGGCTCCCGACCCCGGTGCTTCTTGTCCTGCCGCGAGTACGGGTAGAACGGCAGGACCACGGTGATCCGCTTGGCCGAACCACGCTTCAACGCGTCGACCATGATCAGGGTCTCCATGACCCACGTGTTGACCCCGTGCGTCACGGACTGCACCACGAAGGCGTCCGAACCGCGTACCGAGTCCTTGTAACGGACGAAGATCTCACCGTTGGCGAAGTCGTACGCGTCGGCCGGCGTCGGCGCGACGCCGAGCACCTCACCGATCTCCTTCGCCAACTCCGGAAAGCCACGCCCGGAAAAGAGCATCAGGCTCTTGCGATTTTCGGCGACGATGCTGCCCATGGCCCGTCTGCTCCCGTAGGTCGGTGGTACCCGGCACGGTGATGGTGGGCCGGGGACTATTCGGTTGCAGTATCTCCCGCGCCGGACGCCCCGCCCACCGCGTCGGCATCCCCGTGGGTTGCCTCACCTTCACTTGCCGGCAAGCCGGGTGCCACCGCACCCTCACCGCCCCGCCGGGCACGCTCGGCGGCCTCCGCGGCCGCGGTGCCGGCCCGCCGCTTGAGCACCCAGCCCTCGATGTTGCGCTGCCGCGCCCGGGCCACGCCCATCGCGCCGGCGGGCACGTCGTCGACGATCACCGAGCCCGCCGCCGTGTACGCGCCGTCGCCCACCACGACCGGCGCGACGAACATGTTGTCCGCGCCGGTGCGGGCGTGACTGCCGATGACCGTGCGGTGCTTGTTCACCCCGTCGTAGTTGACGAACACCGTCGCCGCGCCGATGTTGCTCTGCTCGCCGATCGACGCGTCCCCGACGTACGTCAGGTGCGGCACCTTCGACCCGCTGCCGATCTCCGAGTTCTTCACCTCGACGAACGTGCCGACCTTGGCCTTCTCCGCCAGCCGCGCCGCCGGCCGCAGGTACGCGTACGGGCCGACGCTGGCCCTCGGGCCGATCTCCGCCCCCACCGCGTGGCTGCGGATCACCGTGGCACCCGCCCCGACCACCGTGTCCACCAGCGTGACGTCCGGCCCGACCACCGCGCCGGAGCCGACCACCGTCGCGCCCTGCAGCTGCGTGTTCTGGTCGACCACCGCGTCCCGGTCCAGCGCCACCGTCACGTCGATCCACGTGGTCTCCGGGTCGAGCAGGCTGACGCCGCTGCGCATCCAGGCCTCGTTGACCCGGTCGCGCAGCAGCCGCCGCAGCGCGGCCAGCTCGACCCGGTCGTTGCAGCCGAGCGTCTCCACGTGGTCCGCCGCCACGTGCACGGCCACCGGCTCCCCGGCCGACCGCAGCAGGCCGAAGACGTCGGTCAGGTACTCCTCGCCCTGCTCGTTGTCGGTGGAGAGCTTGCCCAGCGCGTCCCGCAGCCGCACCGCGTCGAACGCGTAGATGCCCGCGTTGATCTCCCGGATCTCCCGCTGGGCGGGGGTCGCGTCCCGCTGCTCCACGATCTGCTGGAGCCGGCCGTCGGCGTCGCGCACGATCCGGCCGAGGCCGGTGGGGTCGGGCACCTCCGCGGCGAGCACGGTCGCCGCGGCACCCTCCCGCTCGTGCGCCTCGACGAGCGCGCCGACCGTCTCCGGACGCAGCAGCGGCACGTCACCGTTGATCACCACCACGGTGCCGGTGGCGTCCGGGACCGCGTCCAGCGCGATCCGGACCGCGTGCCCGGTGCCGAGCTGTTCGGCCTGGAGCACCGGCGTGGCCTGCGGGGCGATCTCGGCGAGGTGCGCACGGACCTGGTCGGCGCCGTGGCCCACCACGACCACCGTGCGGTCCGCGGCGAGCGGTGCGGCCGCGCTCAGCACGTGGCCGACGAGCGTACGGCCGAGCAGCGGGTGCAGCACCTTCGGCAGCGCGGACTTCATCCGCTTGCCCTCACCGGCGGCGAGCACGACGACGGTGCGGAGGTGGGGCTGCTGGGACACGACGTGGCTCCAGTCGGACGGCGACAGTCTCGCGGTCATGCTAACCAGACATCATCCGCGGATGAGTAGAAGCTCCCGGGAGAGGATTCGAACCCCTACAATCAGGACCAAAACCTGACGTCCTGCCATTAGACGACCCGGGACGGTCTAAAACGGGCAAACAGGAACCTGCTTGGCGTTGCCTACACCTTACCGGTCGCGCAGCGGATCCTCATCGGTCATTCCCTTCATGATCCCTTCGATCTTCCAGTACAGGTGCCGCGACTCCGGCACCTCGACACTCAGACAGCCCCGATAGCCCTCTCCCGTGTTCCGCCGGACGGTGGCCGGGCGGTGACGCTTGAGCGACGTGGGCTGGAAGCGATCCGGTGGGACGCCCACCACCTCGGCCCACCAGACGACCGCGGCCCCGGCGTCCGCACTCTCGTGGATGCTCACCCGGTACCGCAGCGTCTCGCGGCGGACGCCCATCTCCTCCAGGAAGCGCAAGAACAGCGTTATCAACATCGGGTCGCATCGACCGCGCCACGCCGACCCGGCGGGCGATCTCCGGGACCGTGCAACCGGCGCGTCGCAGTCGCGCCGCCTCCTGGTAGAGCGGTGAGGCGGCGGCCCGCGGCCCGGTCGGCGGCTGCGCGGCGAGCGAATCGGTCATGGTCAGGAGGTTAGAACGGGCGTACGACAGTTCCGCACATTCATTCGCGACTCTGTCCCGTGCGTTCCCGAGCCGCTCAAGTTACGGTGACGTAGGCGTAGCTCGTGATCTCCATTCCCTCTGCGAGGTGCCATGCCGACTCTCGTCGAACCCGCCCCGACCGACCCGAAGCCCCTCACCCAGGGCACCCAGTCCCGCGGCATCCTCATCGCCCTCTGGGTCTTCGTGGTCGTCCCGTTCCTGGCCCTGGTCGCCGCCGTCCCGGTCGCCTGGGGCGGCTGGCTGACCTGGACGGACGTGGCGATCGCCGGATTCTGGTACGTGGTGTCCGGGCTCGGCATCACGGTCGGCTACCACCGCTACTTCACCCACGGCTCCTTCAAGGCCACCCGAGGGCTGCGGGTCGGTCTCGCCGCCGCCGGCTCGCTGGCCGTGCAGGGCGAGATCATCCAGTGGGTGGCCGACCACCGGCGCCACCACGCCTTCTCCGACCTGGAGGGCGACCCGCACTCGCCGTGGCGGTTCGGCGCGACGGTCCGCGGGTTGACGAAGGGCCTGTTCCACGCCCACGTCGGCTGGCTGTTCAAACGGGAGTTGTCCAACCGGAAGCGGTTCGCCCCCGATCTGATCGCCGACCGCGACATCAACCGGGTCGACCGGCTCTTCCCGGCGCTGGTGGCGGTGTCGGTGCTGGGTCCCGCGGTCATGGGCGGGCTGATCACCTGGTCGTGGCAGGGCGCGCTGACCGCGTTCTTCTGGGGCGGTCTGGTGCGCATCGCGCTGCTGCACCACGTGACCTGGTCGATCAACTCGGTCTGTCACGTGTACGGCGAACGCCCGTTCGCGATGCGGCAGGGCGACCGGGCGGCGAACTTCTGGCCGCTGGCGATCCTGTCGTTCGGCGAGAGCTGGCACAACCTGCACCACGCCGACCCGACCAGCGCCCGGCACGGTGTCCTGCCGGGCCAGGTGGACATCTCGGCCCGGGTGATCTGGCTGTTCGAGAAGTTGGGCGCGGCCCGGGACGTGCGCTGGCCGAAGCCCGAGCGGATCGCGGCCAAGCTGGTGAAGGCGGACGCCGAGCGGTAACCGGGCGGTAGCGGGCCAGGTTACCTGGCAGTATGGCCGAGTGACCGGCTCCATCCCACGACAGGGCGTCACCGAGCGCCGACGAGGTGACGAGATGACGGACGCCGCGGGCGGTGACGGCACCGCCGGCCGCCGCCGGGCGGTGCCGGCGCCCGGCAAGACCTCCCGCGTACGCATGTCTGCGGCGCAGCGGCGCGAGCAGCTGATCTCGATCGCCCGGCAGATCTTCGCCGAGCGCGGGTTCGACGCCACGTCGATCGAGGAGGTGGCGTCGCGGGCCAAGGTCTCCAAGCCGGTGGTGTACGAGCACTTCGGCGGCAAGGAGGGGCTGTACGCGGTGGTGGTGGACCGGGAGGTCCGCAGTCTGCTGGACCGGATCACGACCGCGTTGACCGCCGGCCACCCGCGCGAGCTGCTGGAGCAGGCGGCGCTGACCCTGCTCACGTACATCGAGGAGGAGACCAGCGGGTTCCGGGTGCTGGTCCGCGAGTCGCCGCTGATGTCGGCGACGGGAAACTTCAGCAGCGTGATGAACGACGTCGCGCACCAGGTGGAGCACATCCTGGGCGCCGAGTTCTCCAGCCGGGGGTACGACCCGAAGCTCGCCGAGCTCTACTCGCAGGCACTGGTGGGGATGGTGGCGCTGACCGGCCGGTGGTGGCTGGAGGTACGCAAGCCGCGCAAGGAGACGGTGGCGGCGCACCTGGTGAACCTGGCCTGGAACGGCCTGTCGCACCTGGAGGCGAAGCCGGGTCTGATCACCGTACGGGGGCGGTGAGTCAGGGCCGGTTGGCGCCGGCTATCGGGTGGCTGCGGTTGCGCCGCTCCTCCTCGGCGTGCTCCGGGGTGCCGACCTTGTCGTAGAGGCCGGTCCCGAGCAGGATCAGCCCGAAGATCATCGAGATGATCACGGTCGACATCGAGAAGTTGAGGAAGTTGGCGGGGGTCTGCAGCACCGACATCATGAGGATGCTGGTGACGAGGAAGACGATCCCGGCGGTCAGGTTCATGTAGTGGCCGAGGTTGCCGCGGCGGGATGCCCCGACCAGCAGGAAGGCACCGAAGACGACCGAGGCCAGTGAGAACGCGAGGTTGGTGCGGAGCCCGAGCACCCAGTGGCTGCCGCGGCCGAAGAGCGGCTCGCCGACCGACTCCACGACGCCCCACACCCCGAAGATCAGGATGTAGAGACCGATCAGCCCGGAGAGGACCCGGTAGATCGGCCGCGCCGGATGGTTCACCGGAAAGTGCGCCATGACCCCTCCACCCGAATGACGACATTCAGGAGGATTGTCACCCGCTCAAGGCTCGCGCGTACCCCAAATCACCCAGCCGAGGCCGCCCAACCCGGCACCGACCCGCGGACCGCAACCACAGCGGGAAGCCGGCACAGAAGCGCGGACCGCAACCACGCCAGGTCCCCAACCCACCCGGCGGGTGCGTGCGGACCGGCACCACGACAGGTTCTCGCCGGAGCCCGACCCGCGGAGGGATCAAGCCTGACCGCCCGGAGCGGGTCGGGCTCCGGCGAGAACCCCAACCGCAACCAGGTCTCCGGCGAGAGCCGAAGGCACAACCAAAGAAAGCAGACAGAACAGCTCAGAGCACCAGCCGAGCCTTCTGCCACGCCTCCTTCTCCTCGTCGGTGCCGACCTTGCCGTACATGCCGACCATGAGGAGGACGAGGCCGACCACCATCAGCACGATGACGGTGGCGACGCTGAAGTTGAAGATGTTGGCCTCGGTCCGGATGAAGGCGAGCCCGGCGAGGCTGAGAGCCATGATGATGTACGCCAGCCACTGGTTGATCACGACGTCGAGGTTGCGTCCGATCGCGGTGCCGGCGAGTACGGCACCGCCGAGCAGGGCGCTGAGCAGCGAGAACCCGAGGTTGGTCCCCTGGCCGAGGGCGGTGGTGTCGTCCTGGGCGAGGACCTCGTTGCCGGCGCTGGCGATGATGCCGAGCAGGCCGAAGGCGACCAGGTACAGACCGGTCAGCCCGCCGATCGCCCGGTAGATCGGCCGCGCGGGGTGGTTGACGGGGGTGTGGGCCATCTCTGAGTCTCCAACGACGAACGGAAGAGGGTCGCCGGTGATTCTCGCGCATGTGCCGGTGTGACGCCGCACACGGCCCCGCCGGTCGTGGCCGAGTCGCCGGTCAGGCGGCGGGGATCTGGTCGGCCAGGGTCAGCCAGGCCTCCTCGACCTGCTCCCGTTCGGCGCGTACGTCCTTGAGCTGGGCGTCGAGATCGGCGACCTTGGCGTAGTCGGTGGCGTTGACGGCGAGCTTGTCGAGCAGGTCCGCCTCCTTCTGCTCCAGCTTGCCGATCTGCCGCTCCAGTTTCGCGAGCTCCTTGCGGGCCTGGCGTACCTCGGCGGCGGACATGCCCTCCGTCGCCGGCGCCGAGGGCGCCCCGTCCGAGCCGGGGGCGGGTGCCAGACCTGTCCCCTCCGCGGCCCGGTCGAGGTACTCGTCGACGCCGCCGGGCAGGTGCACCAGCCGGCCGTCGCCGAACATCCCGTACGCGGAGTCGGTGACCCGTTCGATGAGGTACCGGTCGTGGCTGGCCACGACGATCGTGCCGGGCCACGAGTCGAGCAGGTCCTCGAGGGCGGCGAGGGTGTCGGTGTCGAGGTCGTTGGTGGGCTCGTCGAGCAGGAGGACGTTCGGCTCGCCGGCGAGCAGCCGGAGCATCTGGAGGCGGCGTCGTTCGCCTCCGGAGAGGTCGGAGACCGGGGTCCAGAGCCGCCGGTCGTCGAAGCCGAAGACCTCGGCGAGCTGGGCGGCGGAGATCTCCCGGTCGCCGAGGCGGACGCGCCGGGCGACCTCCTCGACGGCTTCGAGGACGCGCAGGTGGCCGGGGAGTTCGGCGAGTTCCTGGGAGAGGAACGCCGGGCGCACGGTGGAGCCGACGGCGAACCGGCCGTCGTCGGGGCCGGTGACGCCGGCGAGCATCCGCAGCAGGGTGGTCTTGCCGGCGCCGTTGCGGCCGAGGATGGCGATGCGGTCGCCGGGGCCGACCTGCCAGGTGAGGTCGTGGAGGATCTCCTTGGGGCCGGCGTGCAGGCGGACGCGCTCGAGGTCGTACACCTGCTTGCCGAGCCGGGCGGTGGCGAGGCGTTGCAGCGACGTGGTGTCGCGCGGCGGCGGGACGTCGGCGATGAGCGCGTTGGCCGCGTCGATGCGGAACTTGGGCTTGGAGGTGCGGGCCGGGGGACCCCGGCGCAGCCAGGCGATCTCCTTGCGGAGCAGGTTCTGCCGGCGGGCCTCGGTGGCGGCGGCGACCCGCTCGCGTTCGACGCGGGCGAGGGTCCAGGCGGCGAAGCCGCCCTCGTACGTGCGGACGGCCTGGTCGGCGACCTCCCACGTGGTGGTGCAGACGGCGTCGAGGAACCACCGGTCGTGGGTGACCACGACGAGCGCGCCCTTGCGGCCGAGGAGGTGCCGGGCCAGCCAGTCGACGCCGCCGACGTCGAGGTGGTTGGTGGGCTCGTCGAGGACGAGCAGGTCGGAGTCGCGGACGAGCAGCGCCGCGAGGGCCACCCGGCGGCGCTCGCCGCCGGACATCGGGCCGACCGGCTGGTCGAGGCCGAGGTGCGGCATGCCGAGGCCGTCGAGGATGGCGCGGACGCCGGCGTCGCCGGCCCACTCGTGCTCGGCGCCCATGCTCTCGTCGAGCCAGGCGGTGCCGAGGACGACGTCGCGGACGGTGGCGGCCGGCGCGAGCTGGAGGGTCTGCGGGAGCCAGGCCACCCGCAGGTCGCGGCGGTGGGTGACGCGGCCGTCGTCCGGCTCCTCCTGCCGGGTGAGCAGCCGCAACAGGGTGGACTTGCCGGCGCCGTTGAGGCCGACGACACCGATCCGGTCGGCGTCGTCGAGGCCGAGCGAGACGTCGGTGAGCAGCGGCCCGGCGGCGCCGTAGCCCTTGGACACCCGGTCCAGGTTGACGATGTTGGCCACTATCCCACCTCTCATGATCAAGGCGTCCCGGTGCCGGTGGGCACCTCGGGACGCCTGGCCTTTCAGGGTACGCGGACCCGCCTCGCCGGCTGCCGCGCCGTGGCGTCGTCCCCGTCGACCGGCTCCGCCGCGGTCCCCGACGCTGGTCAACGGCCCTGCGGGCCGTCCTCTTCCCTCGATCGGTTCGGTGGCACCGGGCTGTCCGGGTCGTCCCCGGGACGCCCCGATGTCCGTGACATCGAGTGGTCCCGGGAGCCCGGGTCAGACGATCCGGGCGCCGACGACCGGGCCGTGTGCGGTGCGGGCCTCCCGGCACACGCCGGCGGCGTTCAGCTCGGCGGCGATGCGGACGGCGTCGGCCTCGTCGGCGGCGAGGAAGACGCAGGTGGGCCCGGACCCGGAGACGACGCCGGCGAGGGCGCCGGCCGCCTCGCCCGCCTTGAGCGTGGCGGTCAGGGACGGGCGCAGGGACAGGGCGGCGTCCTGGAGGTCGTTGCCGAGGGCGGCGGCCAGCACCCGGGGGTCGCGCTGGCGCAGCGCGGCGAGCAGCGCGTCGGTGCTGCCGAGCGGCGGGCCGGCGGTCCCGGCGTCGCGGAGCCGGTCGAGTTCCCGGTACGCGGCCGGGGTGGACAGGCCCCCGTCGGCGATCGCGACGACCCAGTGCCAGGAGGTGGGGCGGGCCAGCACGGGGCTGACCGCCTCGCCCCGGCCGGTGCCGAGCGCGGTGCCGCCGTAGATCAGGAACGGCACGTCGGAGCCGAGGTCGGCGGCGATGCCGGCCAGCTCGTCGCGGGACAGCCCGGTGCCCCACAGCGCGTCGCAGGCGACCAGCGCGGCGGCGGCGTCGGCGCTGCCCCCGGCCAGGCCGCCGGCGAGCGGGATGTGCTTGCGCAGGTGCAGCCGGGCGTGCGGGAGGACGCCCGCGTAGCCGGCGAGGGCGTGCGCGGCCCGGATGACCAGGTTGGTGTCGTCCAGGGCCAGCTCGCCGGTGCCCTCGCCCTCCATGGTCAGGGTCAGGGTGTCGCCGCGACGGGCGGTCACCTCGTCGTAGATGGAGATCGCGTGGTAGACGGTGTTCAGCTCGTGGTAGCCGTCGCGGCGCAACGGTCCCACCCCGAGGTGCAGGTTGACCTTGGCGGGCACCTTCACGCGTACCGGCCCGATGGCACCGCGCGGCTCGTCGTCGTCCGGTCGCCAGGCCTCGGTCACGGGGTCAGACCCCGGACGTGCGGCCGGATGTCGAACGGCTTGGTCACGATCAGCTCCTCGGCGGAGTCGGCCGGCTGGGGGCGGCGTACGTGTACACGGAGGGGGCGGGCACGGCGCCAGCCTAGCGGGCGGCGGGTGCGGCGGCCGGGGCCGACGCGGCGATGGCGGCGAACTGCTCGACGGTGAGTGACTCCCCGCGTGCGCCCGGGTCCACACCGGCGGCGGTGAGGGCCTCGGTGGCACGGTCGGCGCCGCCGGCCCAGCTGGCGAGGGCCGCGCGGAGGGTCTTGCGGCGCTGCGCGAACGCCGCGTCCACCACGGCGAAGACCCGCCCCCGGGGTACGTCGGGGCGGGGCGGCTCGCGGCGGGTGAAGGCGACGAGTCCGGAGTCGACGTTCGGCACCGGCCAGAACACGTTGGGTGGGACCTTCCCGGCGGCGCGGGCGCGTGTGTACCAGGCGAGCTTGACCGACGGGACGCCGTACACCTTGGAGCCGGGACCGGCGACCAGCCGGTCGGCGACCTCCTTCTGCACCATGACGAGGCCGTGCCGCAGGCTGGGCAGCTCGGCGAGCAGGTGCAGCACCACCGGCACGGCGACGTTGTACGGCAGGTTGGCCACCAGCGTGGTCGGTGCCGGGTCGGCGAGGTCGGCGGCGGTGACCCGCAGCGCGTCGGCGTGGTGCACGGTGAGCCGCTCCGCGGCCGGGCCGGCGTGCCGGGCGGCGGTCTCCGGCAGCGCGCCGGCCAGCGTCCGGTCGATCTCGACGGCGTGCACGTGCGCGGCGACCGGGAGCAGCGCCAGGGTGAGCGAGCCGAGCCCGGGCCCGACCTCCAGCACCACGTCGTCCGGTGCCAGCCCGGCGGCGGCGACGATCCGCCGGACCGTGTTGGGGTCGTGCACGAAGTTCTGCCCGAGCTTCTTGGTGGGCGCGACGCCGAGGCGGGCGGCGAGGTCCCGGATCTCCGCCGGGCCGAGGAGACCGGTCACGCCCCGTAGCGTATGCGGGGCGGGCACGGTGCTTGGAAGGGACCCTTCACCTACCGCAGGCGTTAACCGGGGGCCCTTCCTTTCACCAGGGGCCGAAGGCGCGGTCACCGGTTGTGGAGATGGCGGCGCACAGCTCGTCCAGGTCCGCGCCGGTGGTCGTGGCGAGGGAGCGGACGGTGAGCGGGATCAGGTACGACGCGTTCGGCCGGCCGCGGTGCGGCATCGGGGTGAGGTACGGCGCGTCGGTCTCCACGAGGATCTGGTCCAGCGGGGTCAGCGCGGCGGCCTCGCGGAGCGCCCCGGCGCTGCCGAAGGTGACCGTGCCGGCGAAGCTGAGCAGGTAGCCGCGCCGGACGCACTCGCGGGCGAAGTCGGCGTCGCCGGAGAAGCAGTGCAGCACCACTGTGTCCGGGGCGCCCTCGTCGTCGAGGATGCGCAGCACGTCGGCGTGTGCCTCCCGGTCGTGGATGACCAGGGTCTTGCCGTACCGCTTGGCGATGGCGATGTGGGCGCGGAAGCTCTCCTCCTGCGCGGCGCGGCCCTCGTCGCCGGTGCGGTAGAAGTCCATGCCGGTCTCGCCGATGCCGCGTACCCGGTCCTGGGCCGCGAGGGCCTCGATCGCGCGCAGCGCCTCGTCCAGGTCGGTGAGGCGGGGCGCCTCGTTGGGGTGCAGTGCGACGGTGGCAACGACCGCCGGGTACTTCTGGGCGACGTCCGCGCCCCACCGGGACGAGTCGACGTCGACGCCCACCTGCACCAGCCGGTCGACGCCGACGGCCGCGGCCACCTCGACCGCCCGTCTGACCGGGTCGTCGACCGGGCCGCCGCCGGGCACGCCGGCCTCGCTGACCGTGATGTCGAGGTGGGTGTGGCTGTCCGGCACCGGGCGGGGCAGCGGCTCGGGCGGCGGCGGGAACTCGCCAGCGCGCCGGGCGGCGCGTTTCCTTCGCGACTCGGTCGGCTCGGTCGTCTGTTCGGTCGGCTCGTTCATCAACCAAAGGATCACACACTGAACTGGTACACCCGACCGCCACCGGATGTTCACCTCGACTACGCCGTACGCGCTTAGCGTCGCCGGGTGAGTGAGCGCCGCGTACGGGAGGTGACACGGTGAGCGATCCGGTCGAGCGAACCCGAGGCGTCGGCAGCGTGGCGCCGCTGGTCCTAGCCGAGCGGAGCGAGGTGACGGCGTGAGCATCACCCCCCAGGCCAGCGGTGCCGCCGGCGAGCGGACCGGACTGCGCGTCGCGTACGGGGGTGCGGTGTATCCCGCCGAGGAGATCGCCCGCGGCGCGGCGTACGAGCTGTTCAGCGCGGACGAGGTGGCCGGCTTCGATTGGGCGCCCCGCCCGGGGTCGGCGCTGCCGTGGCACCGGTTCGTGCACGCCACCGAGGTCGTGGCGGTCCACGGAGCCCCGGAGCCGGCCGAGGAGCCGGAGGTTCCGCTGCTGGTCCCGCTGCACCGCGAGCGGGGGTGGGCGTCGGTGCACCACCTCTCCCAGCAGCCGCAGGCGGCCGACGACCCGCTGCTCGCGGCGGTCCGGCGGTCGGCGGCCATCCGGCGGGGCACCCGCATGGTGAAGATCCTGTCGGCCCGGCAGCTCACCGGGTACGTGCGGGGCTGGCTGCCGCACGGCTTCTGCTACCGGGAGTACGACGTCGCGCACCTGCGCACCCCGGCGGCGACGGCGGTGCTGCGCGGCGACGGTGCGGAGACGCAGGACGGCGCCGACGTGACGTTCGCGCTGCGCTGGCGGGCCGCCGACCCGGCCGACTACGACGTGCCGGTGGGCGCGGAGCACCGGGGGCTGACCGCCCTGGCGCCCCGGGACCGGCTGGGCGCGGCGGTGCTCGGCACCGGTTTCGTCCCCAGCAGCAACCAGTTGGTGCCGGAGTTCATCACCCGGGACTTCGCGGACCTGCCGATGCCGGCGAACGCCACCCTGCTCGCGTACCCGGCGGACGGGACCGAGGTGGTGCTGTACACGTACCAGGCCGAGCAGCGCGGGTGGCTGCGGATGGTGGGCCCGCAGTGGCGGCACCTGCTGGCGGCGGTGCCGGGTGTGTCGCCGGACCAGGAGTACGTCCCGACCGGGGAGGCGCCCCGCTCCACGCAGTTGATCGGCAGCTATGCCGGGGGCGACTACGAGGCGGTCTCCGACATGCCCGGCGGCTTCCGGGTACTGGCGATGACCCGGGCGGCCCGGTACCCGGTCGACTCGGCGGCCCGCCGGGTGCGGTTCGCGCGGTGGCGGGGCGTGCCGTGCCTGGTGCTGCGGGAGGAGGCCGGCTGGTTGCGGCTGCGGCTGTGCCGGCCGAACCCCGACGCGGTGGTGACGACCGGCGCGCAGTGCCACGAGCGGGGCGTCTACGAGGCGTGGGCGCCGGGCACCGAGGTGACCGACGATCAGGTGGTGGACCACCCGTACGTGCTCTGAGGTCGCGGTCGACCGTCGGCGCATACCGGTTCGCGGCACGGGAATGCGCCCGGGGACCGATGCGGGAGCACGACCTCGGGGAGAGAGCATGCCGTTCATCACCGTGGGGATGGAGAACTCCGCCCCCATCGACCTGTACTACGAGGACCACGGCTCCGGTCAGCCGATCGTGCTGATCCACGGGTTCCCGTTCAACGGGGCGACGTGGGAGAAACAGACCGGTCCGCTGCTGGCCGCCGGATACCGGACGATCACGTACGACCGGCGCGGTTTCGGCAACTCGGCGCAGCCGGCGTTCGGGTACGACTACGACACGTTCGCCGCCGACCTGGACGTGCTGATGACGGAGTTGGACCTGCGGGACGCGATCCTGGTGGGCCACTCGATGGGCACCGGCGAGGTGACCCGCTACCTGGGCGCGTACGGCTCGGACCGGGTGCAGCGGGCGGTGCTGCTCGCACCACTGGCGCCGTTCCTCTTGCAGACGGCGGACAACCCGGAGGGCGTCGAGAAGAGCCTGTTCGAGGGCTTCCAGAAGGCGATCGTCGAGGACCGGTTCGCGTACCTGACCCAGTTCTGCAACGCGTTCTTCAACTACCAGGAGAACAAGGGGAAGCTGGTCAGCGAGGAGGCGTTCCGGGCGCACTGGGAAATCGGCGCGCGGGCCTCGGCGAAGGGCACCCACGACTGTGTGGACGCCTGGCAGACCGACTTCCGCGGCGACCTGCCGAACATCGACGTGCCGGTGCTGATCGTGCAGGGTGACAAGGACGCGGTCCTGCCGTACCCGAAGACCGGTGCGCGACTCCAGCCGATGCTGCCGGGCAGCCAGTTGATCACGCTGAAGGGCGCCCCGCACGGCACCCCCTGGACCAACGCACCAGAGGTGAACCGGGCGATCATGGAGTTCATCGGCGCGCCGACGATGGCCCGCGCCTGAGCGCGACCACGCGCCGGGCCGCGGCCACCACGCCATCGCGCCGGACCGCGGCCACCGTGACACGGTGCGGCCCCGGGGCTCACGAGGCCCCGGGGCCGTGCCGTTGTCAGCCGGCCAGCCGGGCCAGCTCCTCGTCCACGATCGACGGGTCGAGCTTGCGGAACACCGGCTTGGGCGCGGCGAGCGGCCGGCCCACCTCCAGCGGCACCGACTCCCAGCGCGCCCCGACCGTGTAGTCCCCGGTCAGCACCGGGTACGCGGGCCCGCCGTCGAGGTCCTCGATCTCCTCGATCACCGGCATCGGCGCGTGGACGCCGGTGCCGCCGAGCAACTCGTGGACCTTCTGCGCGGAGTGCGGCAGGAACGGGGTGAGCAGCGTGTTCGCGTCGCTGACCACCTGGAGGGCGACGTGCAGGATGGTGCCCATGCGGGGCTTGTCCGCCTCGTCCTTGAGCTTCCACGGGGCCTGCTCGGACAGGTAGCGGTTGGCCTCGGCGACCACCTTCATGGCCTCGCCGATGGCCTGCTTCTGCCGGTGCTTGCCGATCAGCTCACCGACCGTCGCGAAGCCGGCGCGGGCCACCGCCAGCAGCGCCTCGTCGGCCTCGGTGAGCCCGGCCGGGTCGACCGGCGGGATCGCGCCGAAGTTCTTCGCGGCCATCGAGATGGACCGGTTGACCAGGTTCCCCCAGCCGGCGACCAGCTCGTCATTGTTGCGCCGCAGGAACTCCGCCCAGGTGAAGTCGGTGTCGTTGCTCTCCGGGCCGGCGACGGCGATGAAGTAGCGCAGCGCGTCGGCGTCGTACCGGTCGAGGAAGTCCCGGACGTAGATGACCACCTTGCGGGACGACGAGAACTTGCGCCCCTCCATGGTCAGGAACTCGCTGGAGACCACCTCGGTCGGCAGGTTCAGCCGGCCCAGCTCGCCGGGCTGCCCGTCGCGCGCGCCCTCGCCGGAGTAGCCGGACAGCAGGGCGGGCCAGATCACCGAGTGGAAGACGATGTTGTCCTTGCCCATGAAGTAGTAGCCGCGGGCGTCCTTCCCCTCCCCGTCGGCGGACCACCACCTGCGCCACGCCTCCGGGTCGCCGGAGCGGCGGGCCCACTCGATGGAGGCGGACAGGTAGCCGATCACCGCGTCGAACCAGACGTAGATGCGCTTGTCCGGCCGGTCCCGCCAGCCGTCGAGCGGGATCGGGACGCCCCATTCCAGGTCCCGGGTGATGGCCCGGGGCTGGAGGTCGTCGAGCAGGTTCTTCGAGAAGCGCAGCACGTTGGGCCGCCAGCCCTCGCGGGTGTCCAGCCACTGCCGCAGCACGTCGGCCAGGGCCGGCAGGTCCAGGAAGAAGTGCTCGGTCTCGACGAACTTCGGCGTCTCCCCGTTGATCTTCGACTTCGGGTCGATCAGGTCGATCGGGTCGAGCTGGTTGCCGCAGTTGTCGCACTGGTCGCCGCGGGCGCTCTCGTAGCCGCAGATCGGGCAGGTGCCCTCGATGTAGCGGTCGGGCAGCGTCCGGCCGGTGGACGGCGAGATCGCGCCCATGGTGGTCTTCGGCACGATGTAGCCGTTGCGGTGCATCCCCTCGAACAACGCCTGCACCACCGCGTAGTGGTTGCGGGTGGTGGTGCGGGTGAACAGGTCGTACGACAGCCCGAGGCCGTGCAGGTCCTCGACGATCACCCGGTTGTAGCGGTCCGCGAGCTCGCGCGGGGTGACCCCCTCCGCGTCGGCCTGCACCTGGATCGGCGTGCCGTGCTCGTCGGTGCCGGAAACCATGAGCACGTCGTGGCCGGCCATGCGCATGTACCGGGCGAAGACGTCGGAGGGAACGCCGAAACCGGAGACATGGCCGATGTGGCGCGGGCCGTTGGCGTAGGGCCAGGCAACCGCCGCGAGAACGTGACTCATGACCACCAAGCCTAGTGACCCGCGCGGGACGGCTGCGAACCAATAGGGCGCGAGTCGGTCACCGGGGTCCGGCAGCGTCTCGGCGGCGGCTGACCCCTGCGTAAGTGGGTCGGTGTTCCGTTAACGGCAACTTGTCCGATTTACCCCCGACACGCGGCCCGACGTACCCGGCGGGATGCACGTAGCGGTGTGCAATGGACACCGTGAGTGGCAGACGAGCCGACGAGCGTCCGTCCGGTCCGCCGGCCGGCGGGCGCCACGACCCCGCCGGACCGCCGCGCGGGGGCGCCGTGGCGCCGCACCCCCGGCCGGTGCCGGCCGCGGCGCCGGAGGCCGAGCCCGCCGTCGAGGTCGAGCCGACCACCGGCGCGCCTCTCGACGCGCTGCCGCGCCGGGTCCCGGTCCGCCAGCCGCGCCGACTCCGCCGTGGCCGCTCCCGAGCCGGGGGTACGCCGGACGGTGACGAGGCCTGGGCGCCGATCGAGGAGGTGCACTGGGACGGCACGCCGGTCAAGCCGGAACCGAAGCCCGAGCGCACCCGGTCGCCCCGGTTCGAGTGGTGGCGGCGTCAAGTCCGCCGGCCCGCGCACCCGCCCGACCCGCTGCCCGGCCTGGCCACACTCGTGGCCCTCAGCCTGGTGGCCGCGTTCTTCGCCTGGGTGAGCGCGGCCCCGCTGTGGCTCGCGGTCGGCCACTCCACGTCCGGCCGGGTGGTGATCGACGACTGCACCGGTGGCGGGCTCACCCAGCGCTGCCGGGGCAACTTTCTCGCCACCGAGGCCCGGTGGGTCGCGCACGGGGTGACGGTGAGCGGGGTGCCCGCGCACCGCGCGACGCCCGGCAGCTGGGTGGCGGCCCGGATGACCGGCCCGGATGCCCGCACCGCCTACGTCGACACGGGGGCCGCCGGGCACCTGCGCTGGCTGCTCGGCCTGCTTACGGTGGCGGGCTGCGGCGCGGGGATCGCCCGCTGGACCGGGGCGACCGGGCTGGCCGACCGCCGCGCCCGCCGCTGGGCGATCGCCGCCTCGGCCGCCGGCCCGTTGCTCATCACGATCGGCTTCCTCGCCGCCGCCTGGTAAGGAAGGGCCCCCGTTAACGCCTGGCGTAGTAAAAGGGTCCCTTCCTCACACTCGTCAGCGGTGGACGACGTCGTAGACCTCGCGGCGACGCAGGCCGTACTCGGCGGCGACCTCGGTGACCGCGTCGCGGCGGGATCTGCCGGCCGCCTCCCGCTCGGCGACCGCCGCGCGGAGCGTGTCGTCGTCCGGCCGCTCGGCGGCGACCGCCGGCGCGCCGGCCACCACCAGGGTGATCTCGCCGCGCGGCTCCCCCTCGGCGGCCCACTCCGCCAACTGTCCGAGCGGGCGGCGGAGCACCTCCTCGTACGTCTTGGTCAGTTCGCGGCACAGCGCGGCCGGCCGGTCGGCGCCGAACGCGGCGGCCAGGTCGGCGAGGGCGGCGGCGATCCGGTGCGGCGCCTCGAAGAAGATCAGCGTGCGCTCCTCGGTGGCGAGCGCGCGGAGCCGGGATCGGCGGGCACCGGGGGTACGCGGAAGGAAGCCCTCGAAGCAGAACCGGTCGCTGGGCAGCCCGGAGAGGGCCAGCGCGGTGGTGACGGCGCTGGGACCGGGTGCGGCGGTGACCGGCACCCCGGCGTCCAGCGCCGCCCGGACCAGCCGGTAGCCGGGGTCGGAGACGCTCGGCATGCCGCCGTCGGTGACGATGGCGACCACGTAGCCGGCGGCGAGCACGTCGACGAGTTCCGGCGTACGCCGTTCCTCGTTGCCCTCGAAGTACGACACGATCCGCCCGGGCACGGTCACGTCGAGGTCCCGGGCGAGGCGGGTGAGCCGCCGGGTGTCCTCGGCGGCCACCACATCGGCGGTGGCGAGCACCTCGCGGAAGCGGGCGGACGCGTCGGCCGGGTTCCCGAGCGGCGCACCGAGGAGGATCAGGCGTCCGGGTTCGGACATTTCACCCACGAGACGGCGCTCCTTCATCGACAGCGGTAGGGATTCTTGGGGCGGCGACCACCACCGGCCACCATCGCAGCCTACGATCGCGGGGTGACTCAGGCGTCGACAGCGCGCCCCGCCGGCCAGCCCGAGCCGGAGCAGGCGCTTCCCGAGGGTCGGGACCCGGCACCCGCCGACCGGGGCGGCGGCGTCCCCGGTGTGGTCCGGCGCCGGCTGGCCACCGTCGACGCCCACCTCGACGGGCGGTCCTGGCTGGCGACCGCGGTGGTCGTCGCGATCGCGGCGATCCTGCGCTTCGTCAACCTCAGTCACCCGCCGGGCAAGGTCTTCGACGAGGTCTACTACGCCCGCGACGCGTGGGGGCTGGTCGACAAGGGCGTCGAGTGGAACTACAAGGACGGCGGCCCGTCGTACGTGGTCCACCCGCCGCTGGGCAAGTGGCTGATCGGCCTCGGCGAGTGGGCCTTCGGGTACTCCGACGCCGAGCACGGCGTCTCGGCCGCCGGGCACCTGGTCACCACCGCCCCGGAGTTCGCCTGGCGGTTCTCGGCGGCGGTCGTCGGCACGCTGTCCGTGCTGCTGCTGGTGCGGATCGCGCGGCGGCTGTTCCGGTCGACCGTGCTGGGCTGCGCCGCCGGCCTGCTGCTCGCCCTCGACGGGTTCCACCTGGTGCTGTCGCGCACCGCGCTGCTCGACATCTTCCTGCTCTTCTTCGTGCTGGCCGCCTTCGGGGCGCTGGTGCTCGACCGGGACGCCCGGCGGCGCCGCTGGACCCGGGCACTGGAGGCCGGCCTGGACCCGACCCGGCCCGGTCGTGCCGGCCGGCCGGCCGGCGGCTGGCGGAACTGGCCGTGGTGGCGGCTGGCCGCCGGGGTGCTGTTCGGCTGCGCCTGCGCCGTGAAGTGGAGCGCCCTGTACTTCCTGCCGGTGTTCGCGCTGCTGGTGATCCTCTGGGAGGTCGGCGTCCGCCGCTCCGCCGGGGCACGCCGGCCCTGGCGGGACACCCTGTTGGACGAGGCGCCCTGGCTCGTGCTGGCCGGGCTGCTGATGGTGGCCACCTATGTGGCCACCTGGTCCGGCTGGCTGCTGGGCGACGAGGGCTACTACCGGGTGATCGACGCGCAGCGGTGGCCGAGCGCCCCGCTGAGCGACACCCCGGTGGTCGGGGCGCTCGCCAACCTGATCGAGTACCACAAGGCCGCGTACGGCTTCCACGCGCAGCTGGACGACCCGCACAAGTACCAGTCGTGGCCGTGGCAGTGGCTGCTGCTGGGCCGGCCGGTCGCCTTCTACTGGTCCGGTGACGGGTCCTGCGGGGCGGCGAGCTGCGCCTCCGAGGTCCTGCTGCTCGGCACTCCCCTGCTCTGGTGGTCGTTCCTGCCGGCCCTGGTCTCGCTGGCCTGGCTGGGCCTCGCCCGGCGGGACTGGCGCGCCGGGGCGATCCTGCTGTGCGCGGCCGCCGGCCTGCTCCCGTGGTTCTGGTTCGCCGTCGACGGCGGGCGAACGATGTTCTCCTTCTACACCGCGCCCGCGCTGCCGTTCCTGGTGCTGGCGGTGACGTACGTGCTGGGGGCGATCGTCGGCCCGCCGGACCCGGCCGGCGACGCCGCGGCGCGGGAGGCCGGCCACGACCGCCGGCTCGTCGGCGGTGTCATCGTCGGGGCGTACGTGCTGCTGGTCGCGCTCTGCTTCGCGTACTTCTATCCGATCTTCGTCGGGGAGACGATCCCGTACGCCGACTGGTCGAACCGGATGTGGTTGGACGGCCGCTGGATCTGACCGACGGCGATATCCCGGCGGTCGGACAACGGGAAAGGGCCCGCACGCGCGCTGCGTGCGGGCCCTTTGACGTAGACGCGCGCCCCGATCGCCTGCCACGGGGGAAGCGGGCGATTGGAGCGCGCAGGGAGAGCTTAACCAGCCCGGAGCAGCGGCACAACGGGTCGACTCCGGTCAGATTTCCGACCGGCGCCACGCCGGACAGATGGTTTACACGCGACATGTGACGGTCCGTCAGCTGACCGGAACGTGGCGACACGGTTAACGCGAGACCGGCGCGAATCGGACCGATCGGCGGAACCGGCTACGGATTCCCGCAGCGTATCGATTGATTTAACATCCTCGTCATCCCCTGTGGGGTCCGCCGGCACCCGGCACGACTGCACTGTCGGCCGACCCCCGACCGATCGGATGGAGTACGCGATGACCCGCACTCTCCGCTGGCTCGGTGGCCTCTTGGCCGCCGTCACGCTCTCGACCCTCGGCCTCGCCGCTCCGGCGCGCGCGGCGACGATCTCGGTGCCGCTGCGCACGCTCGTCGCCGACCTGCCCGTCGCGTCCGAGGTGCGCACCGGCTACTCCCGCGACCTGTTCCCGCACTGGATCGACGCCGACGGCGACAGCTGCAACACCCGGTACGAGGTGCTGATCGCCGAGGCCACCACCACGCCGTCGATCGGCTCCGGCTGCTACCTCTCCGGCGGTCGCTGGTACTCCTACTACGACGCCGTCTACTGGACCAATCCGTCCGATCTCGACATCGACCACCTGGTACCGCTCGCCGAGTCCTGGGACTCGGGTGCCCGGAACTGGACGACCTCCCGCCGGCAGTCGTTCGCCAACGACCTGGGCGACGCGCGCTCCCTCGTGGCGGTGACCGACAACGTCAACCAGGCCAAGGGCGACCAGGACCCGGCGACCTGGCTGCCGACGTACGAGAAGTGCCGCTACGTCCGGGAGTGGGCGGCGGTGAAGACCCGCTGGCGGCTGAGCGTGGACAGCGCCGAGAAGAGCACGCTGACCAGTTGGGCCAACTCCTGCTCGAACGTGACGGTCACCGTGACCCACGCGTACTGACCCGGGGACGGGGCGAGGCGGATGACGCTGCTGGTGCACGTACGCGCCATCTGCCTCGCCCTGCCCGACGGCGACGGAACCGACCGGCGGTAAGCGCCCTGTCGCGTCGTATATCCCTTGCTGGGCCGTCCGCGTCGTTTAGGGCGCGCTGTTCCCGGCGTATCGGGCATTCCGGATGTTCGTCGAGACGCGGTCAGCTGTGCCTCGGCTGCCGGGGCAGCCAACCGATGAACCGGTCCTGCAGCGACGCACCGACCGGCGACGCCAGATCCTGGGTGGCGGCGGCGAGACAGGATCCCAGGTAGACGGTGAGCATGGCGCGATCGGACCGGTACTCATTCAACAGGAAAGCGCGCTTCGTTTCGCACGGCCAGTCGTCGCCGCAGGTCCCACAGGTCCAGTCCGGCGACGATGGTGCATGTCCGTCCGCCATGGACACCGAGGATTCCGCAGCACCGGTCATCGCGCTCCCTCTCCTGGTCCTCACTCTGGTTCCTGCTTCGCGCTCAGACCAGAGACGGTCGACAACAGACCTGTCGTCCCCCCGGCGACGCCTTCAGCGCTACGAGACCCTCCGGCGTTACACGGTTGCGGTACGTTGATCAGCCATGGCCGTCGCGAAGCTGACCGTGCACCAGGTGCTGGCCTGGCGGGCGCGCGTCACGTCGTACCTCTCGGGGAAACCCGATGCGTGACCTGCTGCCACCGGCGGTCGCGGTCGTGGTGGCCGAGTCCGCGGACTGGGTAGGCGAGTTGCTGCCCGCCGAGCTGGCCTGCCTCGGCGGACGGGCGGTGGAGAGCCGGCGCCGCGACTTCACCGCCGGCCGCGTCTGCGCGCGGCGCGCCATCGCGGCGCTCGGCCTGTCGCCGGTCGCGGTACCGGCCGCCGCCGACCGCGCGCCGGTCTGGCCGGCCGGGGTGGTCGGCGCGATCACCCACACGCGCGGCTACTGCGCCGCCGCCGCGGCCCACGTCGACGAGGTCCGGTCGGTCGGCCTCGACGCCGAGCAGCACAAGGACCTCAACCCGGGGGTACGCCGGGCGATCCTGCTGGGCGAGGAGGAGGATCGCCTGGCGCGGCTGCCGGTGGGCGTGTCCTGGCCGGCGGTGGTGTTCAGTGCCAAGGAGACGGTCTACAAGATCTGGCACCCGCTGGTCGGCACCTGGCTGGATTTCCACGACGCGCACGTGGAGCTGGACCCGGAGGCCGGGACGTTCACCGCCCGGATCGCCCCCGCCCGGGTGGCCGCCGCGCCCGTGGCCGATCCGCCGACCGTCATCCGCGGCCGCTTCGCCGTCGAGCCGGCGCTGGTCCGCACCGCCGCCGCGCTGCTTCCGCGGTAACCGTCTCTTCACCCGGTGTGGTTTCCTGGATCGGGAGGGACAGGTCGTCGCGGGACGGGAGCACCGGATGACGACGGGCGAGCTGAAGAGGGCAACGGTCGCGATCGCGCTCCTGGCGCTGGTCCTCGCGCTTGCCGCGATCACCCCGTTCGCCCTGCTCGCCGCTGCGATCTGGGGTCTGGTCGCCCTGTGCACCGACCACACCCGACGCGTGAAGCGGGAGCTGGGGCCGGAACGGCTCCGGCAACGTCCCGGTCTGCGCTACCACCTGTGCGCGTTCGGAGTCCTCTACCTCGTCCCCATCGGCGCCGCCACCACCTTCTACTGCCTTCTCGCGGTCTACCTCGACCTGTTCAGCGACTCGACGAGCGTCGGCCGGCTCATGTCCATGCAGCGGACGTTCGAACGGATCTCGACGTTCTTCTCCGGCAACCTGAAGTTGAGCGAGTCCGCGGTGCTCGGCGTCCTGGTCGTCGTCTACCTGCTGACCTGCATCCTCCTGGCCCGGCGCAAGGGCCGGGGGACGCCGGACGCCGGCCACGGGTGGCGGTTCCGGGCCGCGCACACGCTCAACCGCGGTACGGAGTTCTACACCCGGTACAGCGGTCCGGTCGCGGCCGGCCTGGCGACGCTCGCGTCCTTCTCGCTCTTCGGCATGCAGCTCGGCGTGCCCGCCACGGACCTCGAGCTCCGGCTGAAGGTCGCCCAGGAGGGGTACGCGGAGCTCACCAGGAAGGTCGAGGCGGACCTGTCCGGGCGCGTCGCGAGCGGCCTCTACGCCAAGGTCTACAACGGACTACCCGCGTCGTACCGGCACACGCTGACCCAGCAGGTTGCGGTCGGCGGGCTGGTCGACGGCGTTCGCGCACACGCCGAGCAGGCGAGGTCCCGCTACAACGTCAGCGTCCCCTCGGTGGACACGGTCGTCCGGGACGAGCTGGCCCGGCGCGCGCGGATCGACGCCCTCCCCGCCGACCTGCGGGTCGAGGCGACCGGGCGGGCGGACACGCCGGGTGACGCCACCCCGGAACAGGTCGAGAGCGCCCGGTCGGCTCGGGTCAACGAGCCGGGCGGCCAGGGCATCGACCTCGTCACCGACGGCCGCCGGACGATGACGCTGCACCTGGAGAAGCTCGTCAGCGAGCGCATCCTGGCGCTCACCAAGCCGCTGACGGAAGCGGTTCCGATCCTGGAGCCCGTGCTGCAGGCGTTCGCCGAGGCGGCCGACAGGACCCTGCAGGACCGCCTGGGCCAGGCGTACGACCGCCTGGTCGACGTGGCGGTCCGGAACCCGCAGGACCTCGACGCGGCCGTCGGGCGGGAAGCCCGGACCATCGTCGGCCAGACGGACGTCAGAGCGCCCGTCGCCCGCGCCACACCGCGGGCGGAGCGGCTGGCGGAGAGCCACCGGCTGACGGTGTCCCTGCTGCACAACGGGAACAACCTCATCGACCAGAAGGTGGGTGAGGCGCTGGCCAGCCGAACGCGGACCCGCCCGCGTACGCCCCTGGCCCTGCCCGAACTGCTGCGCCCGTGGCCCCTGTTGACGCCCTACTACGACACGCCCCGGTTCGGTTACGGGCAACCGCCATACACGTATCGACCGCCCGAGACGTACCGGCTCCCGCCGCGCACCGTGCAACCGCCGCGTCCCGTCCGCCCGGTACCTCGGATCTTCGTCTGGTAGCCCGGGCTGCCGCCCGCCTGATCAGCGCCGGCGCCCACGACTACGTGTCGATGGTGACGGCGACCGGGCCGACCCGGAGGACTCCGTCGTCCAGGGGCGTGCAGCGGACGCCGCCCTTGCGGCGCAGCGCCCGGAATGCGCCCGGGCCGACCGTGACGTCCATCCAGGCACAGGGATTCGCCGGACGGTTCACCTGGAGCCGGACCGGCCCGTCACCCGAGTCGAGGGTGAGCACCGAGCCGACCAGGTCGTCCACCGCTATGCCGGCGGTGAGGATGTTCCGGCGTACCTGCACCAGGTCCGCGCCCGGCGGCAGCGATTCCCGGGCGATGACGGTGACGCTCGCGTTGCGGTGCGCCGGCTTGCCGAAGTAGCGGTCGCCGACGATGCCCAGACCGGCCCGGAGGTGCACCTCGTCGACGAGCTCGCCGGGCGGCGCGGGCGCCGGACCGTCCGCGGGCCGGCCCACGAAGCGGTGCACGGGCGATGCCAGCAACTGGACGATCTCGGGCACGCCGCCGAGTCTACGAAGGGATCTCGGCGCGTCCTTGGCGTTCGGCAATACCATGCGTCTGCCGACGTCGAGTCGCATCGGGGAGGGACGCGGATGTTCGGGACCGCCAGGAGAGCCAGGGCGGCCGTGACGATCTGGCGGCGAACCCTCTGGCGTTACCGCGTCACCACCGCCGGCGCCGCGCTCACCGCCTTCGGTGCCGCCACGGCCGTGAACAATCCTCCCAGGCTCGTCAGCGTCGTCGCGGCCGTCGCCGGCTGCCTGGTGTCGGCCACGGAGATCGCGGCGAACCGCCGTCGCGCCCGGATGATCCGGTTCCAACCGCGCGACGGCGACACCTACCGCGACGTGGCCGATCAGGCGGCGAGTCTCGGGCCGGTCGTGGTGAGCGCGCACGACGTCGGGGTCCTGCTGAGCCGGGAGAGCAGACGGCTGCGGCACCGGCCGGTGCGGGCAACAGCGGATCGCACGCCGTACCGGCTCCCCCGGGATCTGCGGACCTGGTCGTTCGACTTCGTGGCCCGCCGCGCCCGGAACGCGGCCATGTTCAACGGCGCGGTGCTCGGCCTCGCCACCGACCTGCCCGGGGACGACGAGGACGCCACCGTCACGATGCGCCCCGCCCGGTACTTCGACTTCCTGTGCAGCAATCTGCTGGCGCCCTTCGACGTGTGGGAGGTCGGGCGCAAGCTGCCGACCCTACGCGGCCGGGACCTCATCCTCGACCGTCACGGTCGGCTGAGGACCCTGCGGCGCAGCCGACTCGCGAATGTCGTCGGCATCTCGACGCTCGCCTTCACGACCGACGGTCTCCTGCTGCTCGTGGCGCAGACCCGGGACAACGTCGGCAGCCCGGGGCTGATCGCCCCGTCCGGCTCGGGAGCGCTGGAGCCGGCAGACCTCCCGAGCGGCGGGACGGTGCAGGACAGCATCCGCGCCGGGGCCGAACGCGAACTGCGGGAAGAGTGCAACCTGAGGCCCCAGGAGATCGTCGCGTCGGACATCCTCGGCCACGGGCGGTGGATCAGCCGGGGCGCCATGCCCGAGTTCTGTGCCGTCACCCTGCTCGACCTCACCTGCGACCAGGCCCTCGACCGGAGGGTCCGGCGCACCGAACGTCCCTACGTCGCCGAGGTCAGGGGCGTCACGCTCGCACCGTGGCCGACCTGGGATCCGACCCGCCCGCTGGACATGCTGCCCGAAGAGGACCGGCACTCGGCGTCGTGGCCGCTGCGGGCGGAGCTGGCCAGCCGACTCGACAACGAGACCGCGCCGACCCCGATCGGCGACGGGCACCCGGCGTCGGCCGGATAATCCTTCCGGGACGGTGTCGAGACGGGTGACCGCGGCTTCGACTCCTGGGTGACGGGCCCGCGGCAGCCGCGGGCCGACCGAGACCAGGAGGCAGATCGATGACGACGGTGATGACCGGGGCGACGATGTCGCTGGACGGCTACATCGCGGACGAGTCGCACGGTGGATTCGAGTACCTCTTCCAGTGGTACGGCAACGGCGATGTGGAGACTCCGACGGCCAACCCCGACCTGACGATGCGCACCTCGGCGGCGAGCGCCGCCCACCTGCGCGAACTCAACGAGAAGATCGGCGCGCTGGTGGTCGGCCGGCGACTGTTCGACATGACCGGCGGCTGGGGCGGCCGGCACCCGATGGACGTGCCGGTTGTCGTCGTCACGCACCGCGTACCCGAGGGCTGGGAGCGCGAAGGCGAGTCCTTCGTGTTCGTCACCGACGGCATCGAGAGCGCCATCGCGACGGCCAAATCCCTCGCCGGGGAGAAGCAGGTCGGCGTCAACGGCGGCACGATCGCCACGCAGGTCATGGAGGCGGGCCTGCTCGACGAGGTCCACGTCGACCTGGTGCCGGTCCTGCTGGGCAGCGGCATCCCCCTCTTCGCCGACCTGAAGATCGCGCCGGTCCAGCTGGAAGGCCCCATCCGGGTCGTCGAGGGCACCGGCGTCACACACCTCGCGTACCGGGTCCGCCGGGACGGATGAGGTAGGTCCGTTTCACCTCTCCGCTGACGGGGACGCGTCATGCGGGGCGGGGGAACCGCCCTGTTCGCCGCGACGACAGGGGAGGCGACATGAGCGTGGAGCGGGCGACCGACAACATCGAGCAGCTCGCCGGCCCGGCCCGGGCCCGGATGGGCGATATGAACCGGAACGAGCGGTCCGAGGCGGAGCGGGTACGGAAGCACGACGAGATTCGCGGCCAGCGGCCCGGCGAGCACGTCCAGGAGGACGCCCGGGACACCCCGGACAACTTCACCACCTGATCGCTTTCGTCGCTCGGAAGGCCGCCCCCGGTGACCCGGGGGCGGCCTTCCGTTCTCGGACTAGGGCGGCGGCATGGCCGTCGATCTGTTCGCCGGGGGGTTGGAGCCGGCGAAGCGGGAGACGTACGGCAACGGCGTACGGAAGACCACGTACGTCGATCCCGACGGCAACGAGATCGGCTTCGGCGGAGCTCCACTTTGACCGTGGCCTCCGCCCATCGACGTGCTGGAGGTTTCAGGGATCGCCCGGCCGGGGCAGATATTCGTGACCGACCATGCAGACCAGGGAGGCCACGACCATGGCTAAGGGCGACGTGGATACGTACCACCAGGACGGTCAGTGGAAGAACCGTCCGGAGGGCAACCAGCGCGCGAGCAGCGTGCACGACACCAAGGCGGAAGCGGAGGCTACCGGCCGGGACATGGCCAAGCAGCGCGACGTCGAGCACGTGATCAAGAAGCAGGACGGCACCATCGGCGAGAAGAACACGTACCCCCGCAGCAGCGACCCCCGCGAAATCCCCGGCTGAGCCGCCTGCGCCGGAAAAGGCCGTCTTCCCGTGCGGGAGACGGCCTTTTTCGTACGGGTGGAGCAGGATTCTGCGTGTCGGTGGGGCCTGCGAAGATCCGGGCATGAGCACGACCGCCTCGGACTACACGTGGTTCCCGGACCGCTTTCCCGGCCTGATGGAGGCCTACTGCCTGACGTTGGTCAAGGGGCTGACGCCTGGTGGGCTGCTGGACCGGCTGGGCGCGACGCAAGAGTGTCGTGTGACCGGCGCCGAAGAGTTGCTTGAGCCCGCGCACCAGGCATGGCAGGAACACCATGGTGACCGGTTGTTCGTCGGCGCGACCGCTGTCGGTGACTGGGCCCTCGCCGTCGAGCCCAACGGCTACCTCGGCACCCTCGACGAGGTGATCATTCCGCTCTCGAAGGGCACCCGGCTCGTGTCCCACTTCCGCAACGTCAACGCCGTCGATCACTTCTTCTGGCTGGATGACGGGGACCTTCGCCTGCATTTCGAGCCGCTGTTCCCTACTGGCCGGGACGGCAGCGACCCCGACGGCCTGGTGGAGGTGATGCGGCAGATCGGTTTCGACCTCAGCGAGGACGATGACGCCAGCTACGAACTCCATACCGAGGCGACGTTCGCCCTGGCGGAACACCTCACCCGGATCCGGCTGACTCCGGAACTCCTTGAGTCAGCGACGTACGTGTGCGGTTCTGCTCCGGTACCGGGCAGGTGATAAGCGGGGCTTGCTCGGCCGGGCTGCTGTACTTGCCGCACAAGATCGAAAAAGGCCGTCTCCCACTACGGGAAACGGCCTTTGAGCTGGGTGGAGCTGAGGGGATTTGAACCCCTGACCCCCTCGATGCGAACTGGCTGCGTCGCGGTCTGGTCAGGCTGCTTCCGAGGTCACCGGCTCTGCTGATGGCGGTCTCGGGTGGGTGGGGCTGGCACGGTTGCTGTACTTCGTTGCTGTACTGCTGGCGTCGACCGCTCGGCCTCCCTGACCCATTCAAGGAAGCGGCGGTGCAATACGCCGGCCGGCGTCCAGGGCATGTCCTCGGCGGCCTGGACGAGGTAGGAGCCCAGATAGAGGGCCAGTGACACGGGAGCATCCGCATACTCCGCGCGAAGCTCCCGCCTCCGCGTCGGGCAGGGCCAGGGAAGGTCGCAGCCTCCGCAGCTCCAGATCGGCATGACCGGGCCGTGGGTGGTCACTGCACACCAGCCAGGAACCGGCCGGTGATCGTCCGGGCCTGCCGCCTGGTTGCCCAATCCACCTGCCAGCACGGGTACGGCACCAGCCGCGACCACCACACTCGGCAACCGACACACATCCCATCGAGCCCTCGGACGTGTATCGCAATGATGGCCTGCTCCTGCCGGTCGTTCACGGCTCCCCCTCCCCCGGCCAGTGGCGACGATTGATCGGGATGCGGTGCCGAGCCCGGCAAGGCAGCTCGGCTCCGCAGCGGCAGACCCGCCGCCATCGCCGCCAACACCAGACCGGCCGATGGCGCCTCGCGAGGGTCATCGCCGCGGCGAGCAGGTACTCCTCGTACGAGACACGCCGCACCGGTTCTCCCCTCGGGGCATGGTCGACGGCGCGGCGGCCGGGCCTGCTGCTGGTCATCCGACCGCCACACCCGCCAGTCACCGTACATACGTAGGGCTGTAGATACAATAACCTGTAGAGATGGTGGACACGTAGCGTCACATTTGTGATCGACCCCAGCGCGGATCGGGCAGTGTTCCGGCAGCTCGCCGACCTCCTGCGTGACCGGATCATGTCCGGCGACCTCGCGCCCGGCGCGTCGCTGCCGAGCGAGCTGCGGCTGGCTCAGGAGTATGGGCTGAGCCGGACATCCGTCCGGCAGGCCATTTCGCTACTCCGGTCGGAAGGGCTCGTGATCGTGGAACCCCCGCGCGGCACCTTCGTCCGCAGCATGGAGCCGACCGAGACGGTCACCTTACGCAAGGGCGACACCGCCTCAGCCCGCATGCCGACCCCTGCCGAGCGGCGAGAGTTGGACATCAGCGAAGGCGTCCCCGTCCTGGTGGTCTTCCGCGCCGACGGCTCTCGCGAGCTGTACCCCGCCGACCGCATCCGGGTCGGGCGCTAGGACAGCCGCCGGCCGATGAGCCCTCGTTTGTAAGTTCTGGGCGCGCTGTCCGGCGGAGTCCGTCCGCGTCTGCGACCTCGGGCGACTGTCCGTGCCCGGCCGCTGCCGGCTGTTCTCGTCCCGGCCGGTTGCTGTCGGCGTTGCTGTCGCAGCCACCCCCGCTGCGATCCGGTCGGCTGGTACGGGCCGCACGCCGGCTGGCTCTGCCCGGCATACTCTGGCCGTGCAGACACCTGCCAGCCCTGACCCGCGTGGCGCAGCGACCTCCACGGTATGGGTCTTTCACGGCTCGAATGCGCGATTCGCTTCCGGCGTGTTTCAGTCTCAGACTGACGGACTCGCATGGGCAGCGCAGCATCGGCTGTCGGGCATTCTGAGCGAGTACCCCGTAGGCGTTGGCTGCTACGACCAGGCCGTGGCGGCCGGTCGCTTCCGACCAAGCAAGCCGCACCACGGAACCCCTGACCATGTTGCTGCCTTCTCACCTAGCCTCAGCCACCTTCATCTGACCGATGGCGTGCCGGACTAGCTAGGGCATACGGTTTAGGAAGGCAATTGTGGTTGCCGGGCGGCCGGGCCTCTCACCAGGGCAGACACTTGATCCGTCTCGCACATTGATCATTCCGCGTAGGTAGCGGATCTTGCCGTGCCTGCCTGCGAGGTGGTCGCCCAGCTCGGCCCAACTCGGCACTCCTCGTCGGTGGCTACCCTCGGCCCGACTGCCTCTCCTGGATGGCCTTGTCACGGGCACGCGAAGCATCGATGGTGGAAGTCATTCGACTTCTAACCTAGCCTGTAGAGGTGGCCGAGGATAGGGCAGTTACTCACGAGCTAGAAACCTTCATGGCGCAAGTCTCAGCTGAACTTGCGGCTGAGTACTCTCGCATTCGGGATCGTGCCGTGAGCGATCCGGGAACCGCCGGAGATGAGGGTGAGGAGAACTGGCGACATCTGCTGGCTGAATGGCTTCCGCCTACTCTAAATATCCAGACGAAGGGTCGAATACTCGGAATCGATGGGAGCCTTTCACGTCAGGTTGATTTGGTCATCTTAACTCCGTCGTATCCAGAGAAGCTTAGCGAGAAAAAGGTGTACCTGGCGGGCGGAGTCATGGCCGCCTTTGAATGCAAACTGACTCTCAAAGGGGAGCACATTGAGAAGGCGGCCGAGAATGCTCGCTTGATTTCTCGCATGGCCCGCGCCACTCACACTGCCCCTGTCAGTAACCCGAGGCGCGACCTTCGCTCACCAATCTCTTATGGCATCCTTGCCCATAGCCATGTGTGGAAGACAGAGCCTGCCGATCGAGTAGAGAGACTCCTCAACGAAGAGCTAGTCCGGGATAGCCACCCGAGTGAGATGCTGGACTCCGTGTGCGTTGCCGACCTCGGGTTTTGGTACGGCGCTAGATTCACCCTCCCGCCGCCACATTTCATCAACTCAGAGGTGCGACATCTAATCCCGCACGCCGGGACGGTCCAGGGGCAGTATCACCGAACTGTTTCACCCACCGACGATGCCACCCCGAATCCCCTGCATGCTCTGATTGGTCACATAATCAACAACCTTGCTTGGGATTTGACAGACCTTCGGCCGCTCGCAACATACTGGCAGCTAGCCAAGGTCGCCGGCGCGGGCATGGGGATGGGTTCCGGCTCCCGGCTATGGTCTTACGATGTATTTACCGACTACGTCCGGCAAAAACTGAACGGCGACGGTATCGCACAAGGCGATCCCTGGAATCCTTGGGGCGCAATGGCCTGATCCCGACGGGTTCCCATCCCGATGCTCACTCCTATGGGGCCTCCGCGGGCCAACAGCTGACGGAGGTTGACCCCTTCGGTGTGAACGCGGATGGGCAACACCGACGGGTGTCGTCGAACACTGCTCTGTGGCGCCAACCATGGTGGTTCTGCCGTCGTGTGTTGCCTGCCGCCAGTTGTTGGTGCGGCTTTCGCTGCCTCCTGGCTGCTCGCCTTGCTCGACTCGCTCGGGCTCTACCTCCGGTGAGATCCGTCGCCGCGTCGCCGCCCGTACGGCTTAGTTGCGCCGACATGTGACCGTTGTCGGAGAGCGCAGGGAAGGGAGCCAGCAGTGCCCATCATCCAGGACGTGCTTGTCCCCCTAGGAGCAGCCGTCATCGGTGGCATAGTTGCCCCTCACGTCACCCAGGCCCGCGAACGGCGTCAAGCACGAGCGGATGCCTCAAATGCGCTCTTCGCTGTAGAGCAGGCCAGATGGGGAAACGTGAGCTATTCGGAGTTCCGTAAGGCCCTCTATACCTTTCACGGCTCAGCGCTAAGTGCAGGGCTTTCCCGCCGGATGATCAGGCACTATTTGGGTCTCGCACGAGTTGCTAGATATGCCAGTTGGGCGAGTCACCGAAGCAAAGGCGGGAACGAGGAGAGCTACGCCGACCCGATCGATGCGCCCTTGGAAGGGGCGGTGCAAGAAGCGGTTGAGATGATCACAGATTCCCTCTGGCATCCAATTAGACGGCGCTTGCGACAAAATTCCAACGATCGCTCGATGAACAGGGCCATCGAACAACTTAGACAAGAAACAAGGAATGCCCCGAATGTTCGATGGGACCTCTTCCTATTAGTCTAGGCGCCCTTGACGGCCTGAGGGGCCGGTCGGTCACGCCTTATCACCTGGGCAGGCGTCGTCTACCAGCAGCCGTCGCTGGTCCCCCACGATCCGCCTCCGACGGGCTGGCGACCGCCTGGTCCTGTTCCTCCTCGACCTAGTGGGTGCGCACCGCACGGCGACCAGGCCAGCAGCCTCCCTTGGCTGCTGAGCTGCTGTTTCTTGGGGTGTTTGTGGCCGCGTCAGCCATGGTTGTTCGGCGTTCGACGGCCGGGCGGTGGCCCAGTCGGCCCGAAGACGGCCTAGGTCGACCCCTCGCTTGTAAGGTCCATGTTGCTCGGTCCGTATCAATCCGCCAAGGTGCGCCAGCAGCGATGGCCGAGCCTGGGAGTCATTCCGAACTTGCCCAACGCAGGCGAACGAGACGACTACTGAGACGGAGCACAATCCGCTTCCGATTCAACGAAGCCAACTCCGCTGAGGCATCCTGTTAACGTCGACGCGAGCTAAAGTTCCGTTGGATTCTTCGCAACGTGGGAGTCAGCCAGCAAGCAGATCGCGAATTAACGCGAGCGACCCTGCCAACGCCCCGATAGACCCTATTACAAGCTCCGGACGAGATGTCCAGCGGCGATCGCGGCGACGCACTGGCAGGATCACGGCCGCACTTCGCGACATCGGCACCATCCAACCAGCGGCAACAAAGATACCCGAGCCAACGAATGCCGCGACGGACGTTACAGCCGCCACAGAAAACCAAGTCGGGGCTAGTTGCCAAAATGCAGGAATGGGAAGGACCACAGCCAGAGGGAAGTTGCTATAAAGCCACGCATTTATTAGCCGCCGCTGAAATTTGCTCATGGCCCGTTCATTAACAAGCGCCGCAGCGCCTTCCGCCAGCCGGACTACGTCCTGACTGTCACCAAAATACCTGACTTCCGCCCGAAAGAAACTGAGGTCAACCGAAATATCCGGATTGCGACCATTGACCCAAATCCAACGCAACTCGTCGCGGGTGGCATCGCGCAAGTCGTCAGCCGACGTTGCTTGGGCACGACTACCCGCGCGCAGCTGCACCTCCTCGCAGTGCGCTTGCAGTAGCGCCATGAGGTCGTCAATATCATCTAGATATAGCCTCACGCGACCCAGGAGCAGGACGCGGTTACGGCCAGCGGGAGTCGGCGGGGTTCTCCTTAGAGGCACAAAGTCAGATTACGCTGCGCCTGCCACACCAAGAACGACGGCTCCGAGGCTTGGCTCGGTGCTTACCGGTAGCCGATAGCCGAGCCAAGTTGGTCTTACATGCCCCGGCGCGTTTCAGCCACAAATACCCTCCAAACTGAGACGACAGCGGGCCGCCGGTCGTCCGGCGGCCCGTTCGTGTGCTGACGAAGGTGGTGGGCGCGGCAGGTCTCGAACCTGCGAGCCCTCCCTTGTAAGTTCTAGGCGCATCGTCCGGTGAGGTCCGTCCGCATCCGTGACGTCGGGCATTCGTCCGCTGCTGGCCATCGCGGGCTGCCCTCGTCCTAGCCGGTTGCTGTCACCGTTGCTGTCGACAGCCAGCCGGCGCTTCGTCGCCCGGCATCCCTACCCATGAGCGCACGACGAGGGCTTAGCGGATCAGGACGATGTCGCGGCACCAAACTTGAGCGCCTCCTCAATTGCGGGGTAGGGGACTGTTGTCCGGGATATCTCGCCATCGTTTGACGTCTGCCACGCCTGGTTCGTGTGGTCGATGAAGCAAACCGTGACGGTTGCTGGCACTTCGGGGAGCGTCCATGGGCCTGGGGGGAGAGGAACTGCCGGCCTAGAACGCTCACGAATTCGCTGTTCTCCACCTGGCCCGATCACCGGGATGCGTCGAAGAACTATGCGGGGTCCGTCATCAGGCAGAGCGGCGACGGTCGCCACATTGCGGATCGCGTTCCCGCCGTAGTTGGCGATGGTGAGCACTACCTCGTCGATGTACTGGTCACCGGGATGTCCGTGACCGCCGAAGCCAGCCGGGGACACGACCACCGCGCGAGGCACGTTCAGTGCAGCCTCAGCCCGTTCCTCTGCGAGTTGTCGCTCGGCCTCCGCAGCTCGCTGCCGCTCGTGTAGCAGCAGGAATGCCGCGGCGCCCGCAGCGGCCAAGCCGGCAATGACGCCCCCGATGCTGCCCCATGCCTGCATCCAGTCGGTGATCTTCGGACGTTCCTGCCCTACCGGAGGGTCGTACGTTGCTGCCGAGATAGCGGCCAGCGACAGGACCAAGGCGGCGACGCTACCCGTCGCAGCTCCCACGAGGACGATGGCCGTCGTTCGGTCGATCTTCACGGTGCCCATCATGTCAACGGCCCGCCAGTGTATGCCTGGGTGACCCGGGTGGCTCGGCGAGTTGAAGCGGAACTTAGACGACCTCTCCCCTGACCTGCAGCGGCTCGGTCGACGTGCTGGCCACGCTCGCTCCGGGGCTCACATCGTTGCCGGCTCGGTGCCGACGTTCACGCTGCCTTGTGCCCCATGTGTGGCCCGGATTAGTTAGCCTCCACACTCAGCGGTCTTCATCGACGGCTGCCCTCAACACCGATTGCATCTCGTTGATCGCCTTGTCCAGCTCCCCTACGGCGGAGTTATCCGAGTCAAGCCACTGTTGGTGTCCGTTGTGGTTCACGTCGCCTTCGGTCCACTCCCACCGGTCGCGATCTATAGCCCGAACCAACGCGGCCCAGCTTTCGCCTACTTGAGGCGAGGCGTACAACATCACGCGTGCTGCCAGGCGGTCCGGGTGCTGAAGGTCTGGTACCTCGACGGGACGGCTGCTGTACTCATCGGTCGCGGCTGCCAACATTGATTGCTCGTTCTGCGTGTACTCGGCCAGGTCGACGTAGAGGGCGGCCCGTCGTTCGCGTTGTCGCACAAGGCGGTCCTGTTCGTGCCGAATCCTGTCTAACTCGCGCTCACGTACCCATCGCCGATCCTCGCGCTTCCTGGTGGCTCGTTGAGTGATCCCAGCGCCCGCCAGGGCTCCCACGATGCCAAGAGCGCCGGAGGCGAGAGGTACCCAGAGGGATACATCGGTCGCGGCCACCCGCCCATGCTGACTTAGCTCGCGGCCGGTGTCACGCTCGGGTCGCCAACTCTCAGCTTGGGAATCAGTTTGGAAGGTGCCTTGGCTCACGGACGCGATCCCGCCATCGTGCTGGAAGTCGGGCGGTTCTAGGCCCCACCGGCTGCCGTCGTGGGGCTGGCAGAGGCCGTTGATGACCGTTGTTGACCGGCCTTCCGGGCACGCAGCGGGCACGGCGCACAGCCCGACTATGGCATCCCCTGCGACCCCTCGCGGGGTCACTGCTGGCAGGCCCTAAGGAGAGCGTTCGCTGCCGTTGCAGGCCGCCACTATGTTGCACCTATGGCGCAATGGTGGGAGCTGGCGATCCCGGCAGGTAGCACCCTGGCGGCAGCGATCTCGACGGGTTGGATTACAGCGTCGTTTCAGAAAAGGAACGGAGAGCGTCTCTTACGACTCCAGGCTGAGGAGAACGAAAAGGCTCGACAAGTTCAAATCGAGCACGACAAGGCGATCCGCGTTGAGGAACTCCGCAAGGCTCGCGAGGCCAGGACTCACGAAGAACGCAAGTCCTCGTATGTGGAGTTCTGGACGCTCTCACGTGAGCTGAAGCTTCAAGAGGTAAGGGTGCAAGAAATCCACGAACGAATCGACGCGCTGGTGGCGGAGCCTGGCGGCACGGAACAGTCGGAAGAATTAGCGGAGTCGCTCAAGACCTTCGCCGAGGAGTCCGAAGCCTTCAGGGATTTGATCGACCGCCAAATATCAGCCATGACTTCGATTATTTTCGTTGGATCGCCTGCGATGCAACGAGCAGGCCGGCTCTGGGTCGATGCTCGGAACAGAGGTGCAGACACTAAGGAGCTTGAGCTTTTTGAATCGGCGTTCTGCGCTACAGCGAATTATGAATTAAGCGAGCCGAATCAAACTATGGATTTGATGGACTTCTATTGGAAGTCTCTAGACTTGTACTTTAAGAATGCGGGCCGCTCACTAATTAAACGCTCACCAGAGGAAAGCTCCGGTGTGGCGCAGCAACCAGGATCACCCAACCCTTCGCCATCCCGTCTGCCGTCGACCCGCCCTCCTGGGGAGCGGGCCACCGACCGGCCCGCCACGTCAAGACGGCCTTGACGCACGGTCGGACGCTGGCGGGTCGGTCGGTGGTCTGCTCGGCTCGCCCGGGTCGTCGGCTGGCGGGATGGCCCGCGCAACCACCCACGGACCGCAACCCGCCGACGGGTTGCAACCATCTCGGAGCCCGAGCGCCCCCGCCGGAGGCGCAGTAACCGCAACCCCGCGACCACCACCAGCTCGCCGACGCGGCCGGCGTGCCCTTCCCTACGCCGCGCGGGCTCGTGCCCGCGCGGCCCGGCCGGCTGCCGGCCCACCACACCACCAATCAACGGTCTGTCGTTCTGCGGCGGCCCTCCGGGCTCCCCGCCCCTTCGCGCCAGCCGCCGGGCGTCAGGCGTGACGGCCGCAGAGCGACAGCGGCAGCGGCCGGCGCGCGCCCAGGCGGCGGCGCGTGCGGCCCGTTGCGGGCCGCCTTGATAGATGTACAGAAAGTCCTCCCGCACTGGCCGGCAGCCGGGCCGTCCCGCCCCGGCCCGAGGGGTAACGGCGGGTTGACGTGTCGGCACCCGGTGCTACTCTGACGCTCATCGAGGACGCCAGTGCGGCCTTCCTGCCGGATCGCTGGACTCGACTTCGGAGATGCCGGGCGGCCTTCCTGCCGCTGATGCGGGCCACGTCCCGCCGGCCTCCAATCGCACCGGCCGCCATGCCGGTCCCCGGAATCCGCTGAGCGGCCCAGCACGGCCTTTCCCGCCGTCCACGATGGCCCGGATTCGCCTATCTCCACGGGTGGGTGCAGCCTGCGGCAACCTGCCGGATGCCGACATCCCAGGCTCCCCACCCGTGCCGGCCCCGTGACGTCCACGAGTGCGAAAGGACACGACCCATCGGCGGAACGTGGCACCACCACGAATCCGCCCTCCGGCGTCAACCGCCCTCTCGGCGGTGCCAGGAGATACGACGAACACCACCAGCGGACATGCGTCCACGGCTGGTGGTGCTTCGTCTCCCGTCCCTGCCACCCCCTGAGGAGGAAGTCGTGTCCACCCCGCTCGACCTGTACCGGCCCGGCCTCGCCGTCGGCCGTGACGCCCAAGCCCTGCACCGGGCCGCCATGCCGGAGTTCTCCGGTTGGCTGGAGCACACCGCCACCGCCGGCGGCTGCGCCCGCCCCATCCGCCTTACCGGCACCCTCGCCGCTGTCGAGCGCGACACCGGCCGGGTCCTGGGCAAGCAGCACACCGACGAGCTGCCCGACGGGGCGCTCTACAAGGCGTGCGGCAACCGCCGCGAATCGCACTGCCCGGACTGTGCCTGGGTCTACGCCGGTGACGCCTACCAAGTGGTCCGCTGCGGCTTGACCGGCGGCAAGGGAGTCCCCGACTCGGTGGGCCGGCACCCGGTTGTCTTCGCCACCTTCACCGCCCCATCCTTCGGCGCGGTCCACCACCGGCACATCCCCCGCCACACCTGCGCGACCCGCCAGCGCTGCGACTGCCGCCCCGCTCCCTGCCGGCCCCGCCACACCGCCGGCACCTGCCAGCACGGGCAGCCCGCGGCGTGCTTCGCCCGCCACGACGCCGACGATCCGCAGCTTGGACAACCGTTGTGCCTGGACTGCTACGACCACCACCACCAGGTGGTCTGGAACTACTTCTCCGGCGAGCTGTGGCGACGCACCAAGCAGGCCATCGAACGCCACCTTGCCGCCCTCTGCCGCCGACGCGGCATCCCCCTCGTCCGGGTCGTCAGCGCCTCGGGCAAGATCCGCTGGGTGCCGCCCGTGCGGGTCTCCCACGGCAAGGTCGCCGAGATGCAGCGCCGGGCAGCCGTGCACTTCCACGTTCTGCTGCGCCTCGACGGCGTCGACCCCGACGACCCGGACGCCCTCGTGCCGCCGCCAGCCGGCATCACCGTCGATGACCTGGAGGCAGCTGTCCACGCCGCCGCCCGCCAAATCACCGTCACCACACCCCCGCACCCCGACCGGCCGCAGGGCTGGCTGGTCGCCTGGGGCACACAGGTCGACGTCCGACGCATCAACACCGCTGGCGGCGAACTGACCGACGGCAAGGTCGCCGCCTACCTCGCCAAGTACGCCACCAAAGCGACCGAATCCACCGGCCACCAATCCACCCGACTCACCCCCGCCACCATCGACGACTACGCCGACCCCGAAGGCGATCACCTCGCCCGCCTCATCGACGCCTGCTGGCACCTCGGACGCCCCACCCACACCGGCACCGCCAGCGGCGCCACAACCGCCGACGACCGTCAAGCCAGCCTTGACACCAAACCGAACGCCTACGCCGGGCTGCGCCGATGGGCGCACATGCTCGGCTTCGGCGGCCACTTCCTCACCAAAGCCCGCCGCTACTCCGTCACCTTCAGCCAGCTCCGCGACACCCGCGCCACCCACCGCCGCACCGAAGACGACGAACCCACAGACACCATCACCGTGGGCACCCTCACCTACATCGGGTCCGGCTGGCTCTCCG
The DNA here is from genome assembly GCF_052068455.1 of Micromonospora sp. H33. NCBI lineage: Bacteria > Bacillati > Actinomycetota > Actinomycetes > Micromonosporales > Micromonosporaceae > Micromonospora > Micromonospora sp. H33. The sequence continues at coordinate 310,577 of NZ_JBQHDE010000001.1, forward strand.
AAGGTGACGCCCTGCTCGCCAACACCGCCGCCCGACAGCGACGGGAAAGCCGGCGCATCGGACGGGAAGAACTTGCCCACGAAGCCTGGCTCACCGGAGCCGCTGCATGAGCCGAGACCTCACCCCGCGCTGGTACTCCCCCGCTGAGGTCGCCGTCCTGCTCGGCTTCGGCATCTCCAAGGTCAAGACGAAGATCGCCACCGGCGAGCTGCGCTCCATCAAGGACGGCAAGTACCGCCGCATCCTCCCCGAATGGGTCGACGACTACATCCGCGAACAGGTCGAACGCCAGGAGGCCGCCTGATGCCCGCCCGCACCCGAGCCAACGGCGAAGGCTCAATCTTCCCCTACCGCAACGGCTTCGCCGCCTACGTCTGGGTCACCAAACCCGACGGCCGGCGTGACCGCAAGTACGTCTACGGCAAGACCCGCGAGGCCGTCCACGACAAGTGGATCAAACTGCACCAGCAGGCCAAGGCCGGGCCAGTCGTCACGCGCCTGCCCACGCTCGCCGCCTACCTCGACTCGTGGCTCCGTGAAGTCGTCGAGCCGAACCTGGCCCCCGCCACGGCGGCCAACTACGACATGTTCGTCCGCCTCTACATCGCGCCGGAGCTGGGCTCCCGCCGCCTCGACAAGCTGACGGTTCGGCACGTGCAGACCTGGCTCAACCAGCTTCGGTCTGCATGCCAGTGCTGCCTGCAGGGCAAGGACGCCGCGCGGCCGGCAGGCAAGCGGAAGTGTTGCGCCATCGGCCGCTGCTGCCAGCGGACCGTCTCCGAACGCACCGCCCGCGACGCCTGGACGACTCTTCGTGCCGCGCTGAACAACGCCGTTCGCGATGAACTGCTGACCCGCAACCCGGCAGCGCTGCTTCGGGTCGCCAAGCCCCGCCCGCGCAAGGCCAAGCCGTGGTCCGTCGACGAGGTTCGCCAGTTCCTGGAGGCGGCCCGTGCCGACGGCGACCCGCTCTACGCCGCGTACGTGCTGATCCTGGTTCTTGGGCTGCGCCGGGGTGAGGTGTTGGGCCTGCGGTGGGAGGACGTCGACCTGGCCGCCAACGAGCTGTCGGTGGCCTACCAGCTCCAGCGCATCCGCCGACGGCTCCTTCACCGGGAGACCAAGACCGAGTCGTCAGACGCGACCCTGCCCCTGCCGGCCATCTGCGCTACGGCCCTGCGCGCCCGTCGGGAAGATCAGAAGCGGCATCAGGAGCATGCCGGCCGGGCATGGCAGGACAACGGCCTAGTCTTCACCACCCGCCTCGGCACGCCGATCGAGCCAAGGAACTTTCACCGGGAGTTCAAGACCCGCTGCCGCAAGGCGGGCGTGCGGGAAATTTCCGTGCACACCACCCGGCGGACATGCGCCTCCCTGCTGGTAGCCCTCGACGTCCACCCCCGGGTGACCATGCAGATCCTCCGGCACAGCCAAATCGCCGTGACCATGAACATCTACAGCGAGGTCGCTGCGGAGGCCACCGAGAAGGCGCTCAAGCGCCTCGGCCAGCAGCTACGAAGCTAGACGTTGGGAACGCTGTGGCACGAACGCAGTCATCGCCGGGAGCCCATCCACTCCACGTACGGGTGGCTAGGACGACTGAAGTTTTGGATGCCATCGACCGACCCGGCCGGTTGGGCGGCGAAGAGCACCAGTAGGTCACTTTCGCGCCCGTCGGCAAGAGCCTCGTCAAGTTCGACGTAGTGCGCGAGCCAGGCATCGAAGGTCGGCATGACTCGCTCAGTCAACTCCCGGCCTAGGGCCACCCCGCAGTCGGGCGCATCTGTCACCGACCCGATCACCCAACAGCCGAAGGGCTCCGCGTAATGGCGCGAAGCTGCCCCGAGTCGCGTCCACCACTGACCGTCGGATGCCGTAGGCCGGCCACGGTGGTCTCCACCGAACCGCTCCTGACGCCAATCCAGCCAGGAAGCCGTGGCGACGCCGAGGTTGACGTAGAAGAGGGAAAAGTCCCCTCCGCCGGCCCTCGAACCCTGAAACTCGATCACCGCCGCGTGGCCGGCAGCGGAAATCCGGCGGAAGGTACCTCCCGACCGTTTGAACCCGTGTCCCCGAAGCACCGGCGCGACTTGCTTGGAGATCATGCCAAGGTATGCCTGCCGCACTGGACGCTCCATGCGCAAGATCCTATTGATAGGTACGACATTGGAGCCGAGCCGTAAGGGCCCAGTTCAGGCTGCTGTACTTCACTGCTGTACAAGATCGAAAAAGGCCGTCTCCCACCACGGGAAACGGCCTTTGAGCTGGGTGGAGCTGAGGGGATTTGAACCCCTGACCCCCTCGATGCGAACGAGGTGCGCTACCGGTCTGCGCCACAGCCCCTCCGCCGGCGTGCCGGCGTCGGTCCCACCCGGCGTGCACCGGGCGGGCCGGCGACAAGGCTAACAGGTCCGCGGCCCTCCCCGCGAATCACCCCCGGCGCGCCGCGGTCAAGATCCACACGACTTCCGGGAAGTCGCGGTGTCCAGCGGACACGGACGCCCCAACTTCCCGGAAGTCGCGCGCTCGTCCGGGCCCGGGATACCGCAACGCCCGGAAATCGCGACCACACCGACAGGCCAGCAGGATCAGGCCGAATGGGTGCCTCGGCCGGACTGGTAGGGGCGGCCCCGGAGGCCGCCCGTACGCCGGTAGGAGACCGAGCCCCCGTTCGCCGCCGCCGGCAGGTCGGCCGGCCGGTCCAGGCCCATGGCGTTGCGCCGGACGGCCTCCCGCTGGGCCGCCAGCCGGCGCTGCGCCTCCCGGCGAGCGGCGGCGCGGCGGGCCTGCTCGCGACGCACCTCGGCCTGGCGGGCGGCCAGCCAGGCTGCCTCGCGGGCCTGCGCGCGCCGGCGGCGCTGGTCGGCGAGCGCGCGGGAGCGCAGGTGTACGACGTACACGATGAGCAGGGTGCCGGTGACCGCGAAGCCGATCCAGAAGCCGGGGCCCACCACCAGCACGCCGACCAGCTCGACCGTGTTGAGCAGCAGCAGCGCGGCGAGCACGCGGCGGCGCCGGTAGACGGCCGGGGTGTGGTGGCGGTGGCGCGGCGGGCGACGGCGGGCGGACCCGGAGCCACGGCCGGCCGGCGGAACCGTACGCAGCCGGTCCGATCGACGGGACGGGGCGGGCGGCGCGGAGATCGGCGCGGCGAGGCGTCCCGACGCGGCGCCCTCACTCAAAGTGACGACCAGGGCACGCGGCGGGTTCAGCGGGCGGCGCCCCGGGACAGTACGGCGCCGTCGGCGGCGCTGGAGCACCCGCGCCGTCGACTGCGCCCGCTCCGCCGCCAGCCGCTCGGTGGCGTCGTACCGACGGACCAGGGCCGGTGCGAGGGCGAGCAGGCCGGCGGCGGCGAGGACGGCGAGGAGCACCGAGGTCGGCACCCTCACCCCTCCCGTCACCGAGTTCGGAGCAACCGCCACCCGACCGCAGGATCTTTCACCGATCAGCCTCGGGGGCGAGGATCGTACGGGCGGGCCGCGCTTGCCGCAGCTTGCAGTTACCTGAGGTTACGGGCGGTCGTGCCCGATAGTGACACGCCGCGCCGATCGTCACGGGTGGGACGGTTCACCCGGTTGTGGCGCGCAGCCGGTGCCAGCGGGCCAGCAACCCGCCCTCGGCGGCGACCTCCTCGCTGGTCATCGCGTACCCGATGTGGTCACGCCACGCACCGTCGATGTGCATGTAGCGCACGTGGTACGCCTCCTCGCGGAAGCCCAGCTTCTCCACCACCCGGCGGGACGGCCGGTTCTCCGGGCGGATGTTGACCTCGACGCGGTGCAGCCCACCGGGGCCGAAGGCGTGGTCGACGGCGAGCGCCAGCGCGGTCGGGATGACGCCACGGCCGGCCGCTCGGGAGTCCACCCAGTAGCCGACGTAGCCGGAGCAGAACGCCCGGCGCACGATGCTGCCGATGTTGAGGTGCCCGACCAGGCGTTCCCGGTCACCCTCGCGCAGGCAGACCGCGAACGGCATGCCCTCGCCCAGCCGGGCGGAGCGGCGCTGGTCGCGGTGGACCCAGCGGAAGGCGCCGGGCGAGTTCAGCTCGTCCCAGGTGCCCGGCAGGGACGACTCCCAGGGCGCGAGCCAGGCCCGGTTGGCGCGACGCACCTCGGACCAGGCCGCGGCGTCCGAGCGCCGGTACGGCCGCAGCAGCACCGGACCGTCCGCGAGGACGACCGGCCAGCCGGGCGTACGACGTCGCAGAAGGCTCACCCGGCCGATCCTCCGCCGGAGGACCCGCCCGCGGCAAGCACACTCACCGGCGCCGATCCAGCAGGAGCACGTCCACGGTGGATCCCGCCGCGACGGTGGTGACCCGCTCCCCGAGCACCATCAGCCCGTTCGCCTCGGCCAGCCCGGAGAGGGTCAGCGGGCCACCGCGCAGCGGTTGGACGGTGTAGCCGCCGCCGCGCCGCTCGGCGACGTTCGCCGGGCGGAACTCGCGCAGCCCGGCCGGGGAGGAGATGGTCTCCAGCAGGTGCGCGCGGACGCTGGGCCGGAACACCGGCTCCGCCCCGGCGAGCAGGTTGATGGCCGGCCGGGCCAGCACCTCGAAGCCGATCAGCGCGGCGCCCGGCTCGCCGGGTAAGCAGACCACCGGCACCTCCTCGGGGCCGACCGTGCCGAAGCCGAGCGCGGTGCCCGGGTAGAGCGCCACCTCGGTGAACGTCACCGGCCCGGCCCGGCTGCCCTCCCGCCGGGACAGGATCCGCCGGACCATGTCGCCCGGCCCCGTGCCGGTGCCGCCGGTGGTGATGATGAGGTCGGCGCGCAGGGTCTGGTCCTCCAGCAGGCCGCGCAGCCCCTCCGGGTCGTCGTCGCAGATGCCCACCCGGTACGCGAGTGCCCCCACCTCGGCCGCCGCGGCGGTCAGCGCGTGCGAGTTGACGTCGACCACCTGGCCGGGCTGGCTGCCCCGGCCCACCTCGACGAGTTCGTCACCGGTCGCCACGATGACCACCCGGGGGCTGGGGCGGACCACCACGTGCCCGATTCCGGTGGCGGCGAGCACCGCCACCAGCGCCGGGGAGACGTACGTGCCGGCGCGGGCGAGCGACGTGCCGGCGGGCAGTTCCTCACCGGCCTTGCGGACGCCGTACCCCCGTTTGGGGACGCGGTGGATCTCCACCGCGGCCATGCCCTGGTCGGTCCACTCCACCGGGACCACCACGTCCGCGCCGATCGGCAGGGGCGCCCCGGCCGCGACGGAGAAGCAGGCCCCGGGGGTGAGCCGGACCGGGCGCCAGCTCGCGGCGCCCAGGTCACCGACCACGTTGAGCCGGACGGCGCGCCCGCCCGACGAACCGGCCTGGGCCGGGACGTATCCCATGCCCCGGCCGCCACCGGCGATGTCCTCCCAGCGCGCCGCGTACCCGTCCACCGCCGCCTGGTCGAAGGCGGGGAACGAGTGCGGCGCGACGACGTCCTCTGCGAGGACGTTGCCGTACGCCTGGGTGAGGTCGAGGTCGAGCGGAGGCAGCGCGCGTAACCTGCGCAGCACGCTGCCCAGGTAGTCGGCGAGCGGCGTCAACCCGTTCGCGGCCGCCTCGGCGTCGGCCGTCGCGGTCATGTATTCGGACCGCCCGACGCGTCGGAGTTGACGAACTCGGCGAGCCACTTGCGGAACTCGGCGCCCAGGTCGTCGCGCTCGACGGCGATCTGCACGACGGTCTGGAGGTAGCCGAGCGGCATGCCGGTGTCGTAGCGGGTGCCCCGGTAGACGATGGCGTGGACCGGCACCCCCTCGGTGCGCAGCAGCTCCATCGCGTCGGTCAGCTGGATCTCGCCGCCGCTGCCTGGCTCGGTGCGGCGGATCGCCTCGAAGATGCGGCCGGGCAGGACATAGCGCCCGAGCACGGCGAGGTTGCTGGGGGCGTCCTCCGGCTGCGGCTTCTCCACCATGCCGGTCACCTTGACGACCTCGCCAATGTCCGTCAGCTCCGCCTCGGCCGGTTCGACCGACGCGATGCCGTACCGCTTGGTCTCGGCCGGGTCGACCTCGAAGAAGGCCAGCACGACGCCGCCGGTGCGGGCCTGAAGCTCCAGCATGGCCGGCAGCAGCGGCTCGGACTGCTTGACGAACTCGTCGCCGAGCAGCACCGCGAAGGGCTGGTCGCCGACGTGGGACTCGGCGTACCCGACGGCGTGGCCGAGACCCAGCTGCTCCGGCTGCCGGCAGGTGTAGATGGCGGCCAGCTCTTCGGTCCGCTTGACGGCGGCGAGCAGTTCGGGCTTCTTCGCGAGCCGCTCCTCCAGGTCGGGGCGGCGGTCGAAGTGGTCCACCATCGACGTCTTGCCCCGCCCGGTGATCAGCAGGACGTCGTTGAGGCCGGCTTGGGTGGCCTCCTCGACGATGTACTGCAGCACCGGCCGGTCGACCACCGGGAGCAGTTCCTTGGGCACGGCCTTGGTGGCCGGCAGGAACCGGGTGGCGAGTCCGGCGGCCGGGATGACGGCCTTGACCGCGCGGGGACGACCGGTCGCGGCGGCCGTCGTTGAGGAGTTCGCTGAGTGCTCCGACATGTCGCGAGACTATCGGCCACGGCTCTGCCGTGGCGGGTGAGGACCGGAAGACGCGCCGCCGCCGGGGGCGGCCAACCCCGGCTCGGGCGCACCGTCGAGGGCGGGCAGTTCGCGGTGGGCTCCCGCCCGGGGCAGGCCGTCGTCCGGGCTGACCGCGCCCGCCGGCACCGGGATCTCCCGGACCGGTGGGGCGACGCGCGCCACGGCGGCGACCCGCCAGGTGTCCCGGCCGCCGGCCTTCGCCGCGTACAGCGCCTCGTCGGCGGCGTCGAGCACCTGCTGCCCGGTGCTGCCGTGGTCGGGGTACACGGCGATGCCGATGGAGACCGTCACCTGCACCAGGACCGGCGCACCCGGCCCGTCCACCGTGATCGGCGTGCCCCGGATCGCGGTACCGAGCCGTTCCGCCACGATGGCGGCGCCCCGGGCGTCGGTCTCCGGCAGCAGCACCACGAACTCCTCGCCGCCCTGCCGGAACGCGAGGTCCACCTCGCGGATCTCGCCCCGGACGCGGCGCGCGAACTCGGCCAGCACGGTGTCCCCGGCGGTGTGCCCGTACGTGTCGTTGACGGCCTTGAAGAGGTCCAGGTCGAGGGCGAGGACGCTGAGCATCCGGCCGAACCGGCTGGCCCGCTCCACCTCCCGGCGGATCGACTCCCGCAGGTACCGGTAGTTCCACAGGCCGGTGAGCGGGTCGGTCAGCGACAGTCGCTGGGCCTCCTCGTGCACCCGCACGTTGTCCACCGCCACGGCCGCGTGGCCGGCGAAGGTGCGCAGCGTGACCAGGTCGTCGTCGTCGAACTCGTCGCCCCCGAGCCGGTCGTAGAGGGCTAGCACACCGAGGGCGGTCGCGGGGGCGTCCACCACGCCGACAGGTCGGGCGGCCGGGCCGTCGGCACGCGCGGCGGCACCGTCGCCCGGGGCCGCGAACGGCACCGCGATGTACGTGCGGCAGCGCGGCTCCCCCGGCGGTACGGCGGACGGCTCCACCCGGCCGCGTCGCGGCTCCCCGGTCACCGCGACCGCACCCACCACACCACTGCCCAGCGGCACCCGCACCGGCCCCGGCCGGTCGTCGGGGCCGGCCAACCCCTCGGTGGCCTGGGCGACCAGCGTCCCACCCGCGTCCACCAGCAGCACCGCCCCGGCCCGCGCGCCGGTGGCCGCGATCGCGCTGTGCAGGATCACCCGCAGGATGCGTTGCAGGTCGTGGGTGCTGGCCAGCGTGTCGCCCAGCACCGCCAAGTGCCCGCGCAGCTGGTCCCGGCTGCTGGTCAGGGCCGCCACGTACGTCCCGGTCTCCCGGGTCATCCGGTTGAACGCGCCGGCCAGGCGCCCGAGTTCGTCTCGGCTGCGCACCGGCACCCGCGCGGTCAGGTCGCCCCGGGCCACCCGGTCGACCGCCCCGGCCAGCTCGACCAGCGGCCGGGTGGTGACGCGGGCCAGCCGCCACGCGGCGGCCACCGCCAGCAGGGCGGCCAGCAGCACGGCGGCGACCAGGACGGCGTACAGGCCGGGCGGCTGGTCGCTGGGGACCGACAGCACCAGCGGCAGCGGCTGCCCCTCCGACGGGCCGACGCGGCGGACGTACCGGCCGTCGGGGGTGCCGACCACCCGCTCCCCGTCCAGCTCGCCGGCGGCGGCGAGCACCGCGTCGCGTACCCCGTCCGACTCGGTGGTGTGACGGAGCCGGACGGGCGTCTCGGGCCCGTCGAGCAGCGTGACCGCCACCCCGGTGACCGCCGCGAGCCGCGCCACGAACGCCGGGTCGACCGGCTGCGCGGCGGTGACCGTGCCCAGCGGCGTCCCGGCGGCGTCCCGTAGGTCCACCCGGGCGGCGAGGGCCCGCAGCGGCCCGGCGTCCGGGACGCCGGCCGAGCAGTCCCGCCAGGGGGTCGGCGGCGCGCCCGGGGTGGCGTGGACGACACCGCCGGCGACGTCGGTGACCAGCACGGCGGCGGCCAGCCCGCGGCTGACCACCTGCCCGGCCGCGGCGGCGCGGTCCTCGGTGAGGGCCACCGCGTCGGCGGCGGCCCGGAGCTGCTGGCAGAGGGCGTCGACCGACGTGCGTACGGCCGCGGCGGCCACCGCGAGCCGTTCGGTGGACCGGCTGCGGTCGACCGCCGCCACGGCGGACCCCACGAAGAACGCCCCGACCAGGACCGGGCCGAGCACCACCGTCAGGAAGGCTGCGGTCAGGCGCCCGCGCAGTGTCACTCGGTCCCCCCGGAACTTCGCCGGCCGATGCTTGCGATGCTGACACAGAGCCACCACAGGACCAGCGTTGCGTCAGGAGTGTTGCGTGCCGAATTTTTCTGATGGAGCGGAAGTGACCACTGGTGCGAAGTTGAAGACGCGGGCCGCGATGCTCGCCCGCCGTCGGGCGCTGACCGCTCCGCAGCTGGTCGACGCCGCCGGGCGCGTCCAGGCCGAGCTGGTGGCCCTGGTACGCCGGCTGCGCCCGCGCCGGATGACCGCGTACGTGCCGGTGGCCTCCGAACCGGGCGGCCCGGACCTGCCGGCGGTGCTGCAGGCGGCGCTGCCGACGGGCGCCGAGCTGCTGCTGCCGGTGCTGCGCGACGACCTCGACCTGGACTGGGCGCCCTGGACCGGGCCGGACGCCCTGGTGGCCGCCGGGCGGGGGATGCGGGAGCCCACCTGGCCCCCGCTCGGCGTGGCCGCCGTGGCCGAGGCCGAGCTGGTGGTGGTGCCGGCGCTGGCGGTGGACCTCTTGGGCGTGCGGCTGGGCCGGGGCGGCGGCTCGTACGACCGCGCGCTCGCCCGCGTCCCGTCGACCGTGCTGACCGTGGTGCCGCTGCACGACGGCGAACTGGTCGACGAGCTGCCCGCCGAGGCGCACGACCGGCCGGTCCGCGCGGTGGTCACTCCGGCCGACGGTCTGCGTACGCTGGACGCCGCCCCGCCGGCCTGACCCGGGCGCGGGCAGGTGTCGCGCCCCACACTTCCGCTGGACGAATCCGGGGCGATGACGCACCATTGGCACTCGAAGACGTCGAGTGCCAACCGGCCGTGCCAGAAACCGGAGGAGAACGTGCCCACGTACCAGTACGCCTGCACCGCGTGCGGCCACCAGCTCGAGGCGGTGCAGTCCTTCTCTGACGAGCCGCTGACCGAGTGCCCGGCGTGTGAGGGGCGGCTGCGGAAGCTGTTCAACTCCGTCGGCATCGTGTTCAAGGGCTCGGGCTTCTACCGCACCGACTCCCGCGGCTCCGACTCCGGCAACGGCACCGCCGCCAGCAAGCCCGCCGCGAGCGGCGACTCCGGCTCGTCGTCCAGCTCGACGACGCCCGCGTCCTCGTCCTCCTCGTCGTCGTCGAACGGCTCCTCCGGTGGCTCCACCAAGGCCCCGGCCGCGAGCGGCGCCAGCTCCTCCTGACGTACAAGGAAGGGCCCCCTGTTAATGCCTCGCGTTGTACAGGGGGCCCTTCTTAACGCCTGACGGTCAGTCCCAGTGCGGCGGACGCTGCTCCAGCAGCCAGTCGTCGTTGCCGCTGGAGCGCTCGCCCCAGCCCCGGTCGGTGTCGTCGGTGGTCTGCTCGGGCAGCACCACGAAGTCGTCGTCGCTCAGGTCGACGGGCCGGTCGTCGTCGCCGCGTACGCCAGGGTCCTCGGTGCTCACGAGCGGCAAGACTAGCGCAGCGGGGGGGTCCGCGCCGGTGCGTCGATCCGGGGGCGACGGCGCGCGCCGGGCGCCGGACGACCGTCCCGTTGGTAGCGTCGGACGGCGTGACGACCCCCGGCAGTTCCCCGGACGACTACTGGCGACGGCCCGGCCCGGGCGCCGACGGTCCGCCCCCGGACCAGACCGGTACGCCACCGCAGCAGCCGGCGTCGACCGGCGGGTACGCCGGTCCCCCGCCGACCACGCCGCCCCCGACCGGCTGGCGCCCGCCCCTGCACGTGCAGCCACCACCGCCCCGGCGGCTGCCCCCGCAGGGCATGGCCGAACTCGACCTCGCCGAGCAGCGGGCGCAGCGACTCACCTGGACGGTGGGCGCCGTGGCCGGGGCGGTGCTCCTGGTGCTGATGTGCCTGCTCTGCTCGCGGCTGATCTTCTGACGCGGCGTCCGACGGTAGCCGTCAGACCGTAGCCAAACGGTAGCCGTCAGACGGTGCCGCGTCAGAGGGTGTTGCCCCAGACCGCCTCGGCGCCGCTGTGCCCGGTGAGATAGACGTACACGAGGCTCGCACCCGCCAGCACGACCACCACCACCGACAGTGCCGGCGTCACCCAGAACGGCAGCTTCGGGACGCGGGGGTGGCCGCTCGTCACCACGAGCAGCACGACGGCGGCGATCGCCAGCGGCAGCACGTACCGGAAGGTGAGGTCGCCGTACCGGGAGTGCTCGAAGATCTGTTCGACGATCGGCCCCTGGAGCCCGCGGGCGACGAACACGTCGGTCAGCTCCTCGCCGGACTGCACCGCGACCCACGCCGTGACGGGCGCCACCACGGCCAGCAGCACGATCGCCCAGTCGATGCGGGACCGGAACCGGGGCAGCGCCACGTACGCGATCGACAGCACCGCGAGCAGGGGTACGAACACGACCACCGCGTGCACCACCAACGCATGCGCCGGTAACCCCATGATCTCCTTGAACATCGACACCTCCGGCAGGGAGCGATCGCGGGAGGTCAGCCTACGGTGCGCCGACCCACCCGCCCAGGACTCTCACCGGGGCTACACGCACCCCTCGTCAGGGCGGTTCACAATGTTTCCGGAAACGTACAGGCTGTGGTCGCGGCCACCCGGTTCCGGGCCCGGTTGTCGACCCGCCACCTGCGTGCTGTCATTGGCACATGTCCAGTGGTGAGGAGCTGCTCCGGTCGAAGGGCCTTCGGGTCACCCGGCCGCGCCTCGCCGTCCTCGACGTGCTCGCCGCCGGCGGCCACCTCGAGGTGGACGAGATCACCCGGCGGGTCCGGGAGCGCCTCGACTCCGTCTCCACCCAGGCGGTCTACGACGTGCTCGGTGCGCTGTCCCGGGCCGGGCTGTCCCGGCGGATCGAGCCCGCCGGCAGTCCCGCCCGCTACGAGGCGCGCGTCGGCGACAACCACCACCACGTGGTCTGCCGGGGCTGCGGCGAGATCGCCGACATCGACTGCACCGTCGGCAGCAAACCCTGCCTCGACCCGCACACCGCCCACGGCTTCGAGGTCGACGAGGCGGAAGTGACCTTCTGGGGCCTCTGCCCCACCTGCCAGGCCCGACGCTCCGCCGACGAGTGACCGCAGGCCCCGCCGGGCGCTCCCGTCATGGCACTCTTGATCGGTGGACTCCGACGACGTAGGCCTCTTCGGCCCCGGCTCGGTCACCTGGAAGGTGCACGAGGAGCCGGTCCTGATCGTCGCCGGCCTGCGCTCGCTCTACCTGCAGGCCCTGCACTCGAGGGCGATGGCCGGGGTGGCGCAGAACAGCAACTACCGCTCGGACGCCTGGGGCCGCCTGGTCCGCACCGCCACGTACGTGGGGACCACGATCTACGGCACGACCGCCGAGGCGGAGGAGGCCGGGCGACGGCTGCGCCGCCTGCACGGGCGGATGCGCGCCATCGACCCGTCCACCGGCGAGGAGTTCCGGATCGACGACCCCGACCTGCTGCGGTGGGTGCACGTCACCGAGGTGGAGTCGTTCCTCGACACCGCACGGCGGGCCGGGGTGCCGTTGACCGCCGAGGAGGTCGACGGCTACTACACCGAGCAGCGGCGGGCCGCCGCCCTGGTCGGCCTGGATCCGGAGACCGTCCCGGGGACGGCGGCCGACGTGGCCGCGTACTACCGGGCGATCCGGCCCGAGCTGCGGATGACCCGCGAGGCGGCCGAGACCGCGCTGTTCCTCACTGCTCCGCCGGTGCCGTGGAAGCTCAGCCTGCCGGCCCGGGTCGGGCTCACCCTCGGGCCACCCCGTTGGGCGTACCTCGGCATCGCCGGGACGGCGCTCGCGCTCCTGCCCGCCTGGGCCCGGCGGATGTACGGCGGGCTGGGCCTGCCGACCACCGCGCTCTCCGCCGACCTGACCGTACGCGCGCTGCGGCTCACGCTGGCGGCGGTGCCCCGCCGGTGGCGGGAGGGGCCGATGCAGCAGGCCGCCAAGGAGCGGGCGGCCCGCCTGGCCGGCGCGCCGCTGTCGGGCTGACCCGCCCCGCCGGATGGTGGCCGCTAGGACTCGGTGCGGCCCTCGACGGCGGCCCACGGCTGCTTTCCCGGCATCTCCGCGCCCGCCGGGCAGGTACGCCGGTAGTCGCACCAGCCGCAGCGCGGCCCCGGCGTGGCCGGGAAGGCCTCGTCCGGGTCGCCGCCGTCGGCAACCGAGCGCTCGGCGGTCATGATGTCCCGGGCGGTCTCCTCGGCACGGCCGAGCTGCCGGGCGAGGGACTCGGCGGTGTGCTCGTGCGCGGCGACCGTGCCGGTCGGCAGGTGGTGCAGCTCCACCCGGTGGCAGGGACGGCGGAACGTCCGCTCGGCCGCGTACGCGTAGAGCGCCAGCGCCTGCGAGCCGCGCGCGTCATCGGCGTCCAGCCCGGCGCGGCCGGTCTTGTAGTCCACGATGACCAGCTCCGGACCGGCCGGCCCGGGACGGGAGTCGATGCGGTCGGCGCGGCCGTTGAACGCCAGCACCCCGGTCTTCACCGCGACCACCCGCTCCACGCCCACCGGTTCGGTGTCGGGGTCGAGCGTCGCCACGTACGCCTCGAGCCAGCCCAGCGCCCGCCGGTAGGCGGCCCGCTCCTGCTCGTCGTCCCGGTAGCCCTCGCGGACCCAGGTGCCCTTGAGCAGCGTGGCCAGTGCCTCCGGGCGGCGGCGCTCGGCGGGCAGCGCGTACCAGTTCTTCAGTGCGGTGTGGACACTGGCGCCGAGCGAGTTGTGCGCCCAGGGTGGCCCCTTCGGCGGGGCCGGCCGGTCCACGTAGGAGTAGCGGTAGCGCCGGGGGCAGTCGACGAACGCCCCGAGCTTGCTGGGGGTGCAGACGAACAGCCGCTCGGGCATGCCCTCGAAGCCGAGCTGCTCGGGCTCGGCGCCCCGGGGTCGCGGCGGGGAGGTGGAAGGTCGGCTGGGTCGTCGCACACCGCGATCCTGCCATCCGACCCCGACAGGATCAGCCCATGGCCGTGTACTGGGTCACGAACGCGGCCACCGCGTCGGCGATGAGCTGCACCGCGATGGCGGCCAGCAGCAGACCGGCGATCCGGGTCAGCACCTCGATGCCGCCGGGGCGCAGGATCTTGACGATTCCGCCGGAGAAGCGCAGCACCACCCAGACGGCGAGCATCACCGCGACGATGGCGGCCGCGATGGCGGTGTGGTCGGCCGCACCGTCGGCCTGCTGGACGAAGAGCATCGTGGCGACGATGGCACCGGGACCGGCGAGCAGCGGGGTGCCCAGCGGCACCAGGGCGATGTTGGAAGTGACCTGCTGGCTGGGGTCGTCCGCCTTGCCGGTCAGCAGCTCCAGGGCGACCAGCACGAGCAGCAGGCCGCCGGCGGCCTGGAGCGCGGGCAGGTCAACGTGCAGGTAGTCGAGCAGGGTCTGCCCGGCCACCGCGAAGATCACGATCACGCCGAGCGCCAGCGCCACGGCCTGCCACGCCGCCCGGTTCCGGTCCCGGGCCGACAACGGGCCGGTCAGCGCCAGGAAGATGGGCATCATGCCCGGCGGGTCGACGATCACCAGCAGGGTCACGAAGACCTCGCCGAAGAGCTTGAAATCCACCGGATCAACCTAGTCGGACCGTTCCGGCCCGCAACCTGGATCAGCCGGAAGCGACCTCGGTCACCCCGGCGGCGACGATCCGCTCGTACGCCTCGACGTCGGTGAGGAACGCCCCCAGGCGGACCGTCTTGTGCGTGCCGTGGAAGTCGGACGATCCGGTCACCAGCAGGTCCAGGTCGGCGGCGAGGGCGCGGACGTGGGCCCGCTCCGCCGGCGAGTGGTCCTCGTGGTCGGCCTCCAGCCCCACCAGTCCCGCCGCGGCGAGGTCCGCGATCAGCTCGTCGGGCACGATCCGCCCCCGGCGCGTGGCGCGGGGGTGGGCGAAGACCGGGACACCCCCGGCCACGCGGACCAGCCGGACCGCGCGGAAGACCTCGATGTCCTCCTTCGGCAGCCGGTACCGCTCGCCCAGCCAGTCCGGGCCGAACGCCTCGGTCGTGGTCGCCACCAGCCCGGCCCGGAGGAGCGCCTGGGCGATGTGCGGCCGGCCGACCGTCCCGCCGCCGGCCCCGGTGAGGATCTCCGACCAGCTCACGTCGATGCCGTCGGCCTGGAGCAACCGGACGATCCGCTCGCCGCGCTCCTCCCGCGCGAGGCGCACCCGGGCCAGCTCCGCGACCAGGTCCGGGTCGTCCGGGTCGAAGAGGTACGCGAGCAGATGCAGCGGCACGGCGGGCTCCTCGCCGTACCACCGGCAGGACAGCTCGGCGCCACGGACCAGCCGCAGCCCGGACGGCAGCGCGCGGACCGCGGGCTCCCAGCCGGCGGTGGTGTCGTGGTCGGTGATCGCGAGGACGTCGAGACCGGCCTCCGCCGCCGCCCGGACCAGCTCGGCCGGAGTGAGGGTGCCGTCACTGGCGGTGGAGTGGGCGTGCAGGTCGATCCGCGGGCTCATCGCCCGACGTTACCGAGCGGGCGGCAGCGGAGGGTGCGGCCGGGGGGGTCAGAAGCCGGTGCCGGCGACCGGCAGCGGGCGGACGTCGGCGGGTACGCCGGCCAGCGGCTCGCTCGGCACCGCCTGCCCGGCCAGGACCCGCTCGGGGTCGACCCGCGCGAGGCGGTTGCCGTCGACCACGTGGACGGCCGCGTCCGGGGTCCAGGCGGCGGGCCCGGTCAGAGGCCGCCCGGCCGGACGGGTCACCGGCGCGTCTCCCAGCCGGTCCAGGTCCACCAGAAGGGCGGTGCCCGCGCCGTTCACCAGCAACCAGCGCCCGTCGGGTGACACCGCACCACGACCGTCGTCGGCGAGCGCGGGACCGCAGCCGGTCCGCACCACCGTCAGCGCCTTCGCCGGGTCGAGCAGCGCGAGGCAGGGCCGGCGGGGCGTACCGGCGAGGACCTGCCCGACGACCAGCCCGTCCGGGCGTACGCCGTAGACGTGGCGCGTGCCCGCGCCGCCCTCCGTCGTCGTCTCGCCCGTCACCGGGTCCCACAGGCCGTGACCACCCCGCTCCGGGTGCAGCCGCAGCAGCACCTCGTCGCCGACGAAGCCGACCGGCGCCGCCCCGGCCGGCACGGAGTGCCGGGCAACGGTCATGACCTGGTTGTTGACGATGCTTCCCTTGACCAGCTGGCCGCCCTCCCGCCAGGCGACAAGGCGCCCGTCGCGGGACAGCGCGATCTCGGCCGCACCGGCCAGCAGCACCTGCGCGACCCCGTTCGGCCGCACGACCCACAGCGAGCGGCCGGCCGGCGTCGGGGTCCCGACGAGCAGCCAGCCGGCGGCGTCGGGCGACCGCTGGGCGCGCTCGACGGCTCCCATGCCGGTCAGCCTCACCTGCCGCTCGGCGGTGGTGACGAGCACGTCGCCGACGATCAGGTCGACCACCGTCGGCTCGGCCGGCGCGGGAAGCGGGAGCGCCGGGGTCGGAGCGGGCAGTCCGGAGTCCTCGGGGTCGCCCAGGACGACGACGGCGGGACCGGGGACGGAGGGATCGCCGAGGAGCTGCATCATCCCCGTGCTGACGGTCACCGTGGTGACCGCGGCCAGGGCCAGGCCGACGACCGTACGGCGGCGCTGCGCCCGCTGGGCCCGCCGGATGGCGACGTCGGCGTGGTCGGCGGCGAGCAGGCGCGGCTCGGCGACCTGCCGGGTGAGGGTCTCCCGCACCGCCTGCTCCAGCTCGTCCCGCGTCACGCCTGTTGGACGCGCCGGGGGCGCGGTCCGGTTGTCACGAGGACGGACGCCCTTCACCGGTCCTCCGGGGGCGGCGCGGCGGCGCGGCCACCCCGGCGGCCGACCCGTGCTCCCACCGGCTCCGGTGTCTCCTCGGAAGCGGCGGGCCGCGCCGCCGGCGGGACGGGCGCCGTCGCGCCGATGACCGTCGGCTCACCCGGCCGCCCGTCGACCGGAAGGGCCGGCACGCCGGCCTGCGGGGCCCGCACGCCGGTGCGCGGAGCCGGCACGCCACCGTGCGGTGCGTCGGCGGCCACCGCCGCATCGGGGGTACGCAGAGACCGCTGCCGCAGCGACGCCGGCTCGGCGGGGAGGTCGGCGGCCGTGACCCCCATCCGGCGGCGCAGGGTGGTCAGGGCGCGGGACGTCTGGCTCTTGACCGTGCCGGGCGAGATGTCGAGCAGGGCGGCGGTCTGGGCCTCGGACATGTCCTCGTAGAACCGCAGCACCAGCACCGCGCGCTGGCGCGCCGGGAGCGCGTTCAGGTGCCGCCACAGCAGGTCCCGGTCGAGCTGCTGCTCGATCTCGTCCACGCCCGCGCGTTCGGGCAGCACCTCGGTCGGCCGTTCCCCGTGCCAGCGCCGCCGCCACCAGCTGGTCGACGTGTTGATCATGACGCGTCGGGCGTACGGCTCGACGGCCTCGATCCCACCCAGCCGCTTCCAGGCCAGGTACGTCTTGGTCAGCGCGGTCTGGAGCAGGTCCTCGGCGGTGGCCCAGTCGCCGGCGAGCAGGTACGCGGTCCGCAGCAGCGCGCCCGAGCGGGCCGCGACGAACTCGCGGAACTCCTCCTCCCGAGGGTCCCTGCTCGCCACCGTCCACCTCCGTACCCCGTCCTGCCTGGCAGGCTCCCACGGAAAATGGTGCGGCGTTCATCCGATGTTCGGACAAAAAGTTTCAGGCGCCGTCGTCGGCCTTGGCCTCGTCCGCTTCCTTGCCCAGCCGGGCCTCGACCGCCTGCGGCTCGTACATCTCCTCGACGACACGCAGGTAGAGCTCGTTCGGGTTGGGCAGGTTCTTGATCTCGCGCAGCGCCTGCTCCTGGCCGGCGGACTCCAGCACGAACGTGCCGTAGTTGAGCGCCCGCCCGGCCGGCGTCTGCTCGTACTTCATGTCGGTGACCCGGACCAGGGGCATCATGGCCACCCGCCGGGTGATGATGCCGTTGACCACCATCACCCGCTTGTTGGTCAGGATGAAGCGGTCGTACCACCAGTCGGCGACCTTCCACGCCACCCAGCCCATCACCGCGAACCAGAGCAGCACCGCGACGGTGGTGAGGGCGCCCACGTCCTGCCCGGCGAGGAAGCCGGAGAGGTAGCCGAGCACGAAGGTGGCGGCGATGCCGATGAGCAGCGGTGTCGCGAGGTGGATCCAGTGCCGCTTCCACTCGCCCCGGTAGCGCTCGGTGGGGAACAGGTAGCGCGCGACGAGGGAGCTCGGCTCGTCCTCCAGGGGCAGCACCCGGCGCGGCGCCATGCCGGACGCGTCGGCCCGCAGGCCGGCCAGCTCGTCCTCGGAGATCTGGGGCGGCTGGTAGCCGGCTTCGGGATCGCGGATCCACGCCCGACCCGACCGGCCCTCGCCCGCGTAGCCCGGACCGTCGCCGAAGCCGGCCTCG
This sequence comes from Micromonospora sp. H33, assembly GCF_052068455.1. Classification (NCBI taxonomy): domain Bacteria; kingdom Bacillati; phylum Actinomycetota; class Actinomycetes; order Micromonosporales; family Micromonosporaceae; genus Micromonospora; species Micromonospora sp. H33. The sequence continues at coordinate 328,634 of NZ_JBQHDE010000001.1, forward strand.
CCGGAGAGGGAAGGGCCGTCGGACAGGCCCGGACCGGAGCCGTAGCCCGGCCCGTCGTCCGGGCCGACGCGGGGGATGGGCTCCGTGTCTCGCTCCCGGCGCTCCCGGTCAGGGTCGTCGGGGTCGAAGGGGGGACCGGAGGGGCTGCCCATGGGCGGCTAGGCGACGAGGTTGGTGAAGAAGTCACCGAACCCCTGGGCGATGTCCACGATGCCGCCGCCGAGAGACTTGAAGACGTCGGCGGCGGAGTTCGGCCGGTAGGCGATGAAGAAGATCAAGAATGCGATACCAGCCCAGGTGAGGACCTTCTTGACCATGGCGGGCCATCCTCTCGCGCGGCGCCGGGTCCGTCTACCGAAGCGGCACTCAGAGTATCAGCGTCGTGTCGTACTGTTATTCCTGCGTCCGTTCTCCGACATTCCGGGTGACTTGTCAAGCCTTCCCGTGCAGATACGGAGACGGTGCGCCGTAGACGAGTTCGGGCGGCATCCACTCGGTGAGGTCGCACAGCACGACGTCCTCGGCGAGCAGATGACCCGCACTCGCCGGCCAGGCTATCGCATGCAGCCACATTCCCCGAGCTTCGCCGGCGTACGCGCTTCGATCTGTCGGCGAGGTCACGAGCCACAGTGGAGTCGGGTGGCCGCCCACCCGGATCTTGGCCTGGCCGTGGTGCTCCGGATGTCCCGGCCCCGGGTCGGTCAACGCCTCCGCGAGCTGTGGCCCCGGGTCCGGCCCGCTGATGCCGGCGAAGCGCGTACCCAGCCCGACGCCCGGCTCCTCGGCGACGAAGACCAGGTCGGCCGGGCCGCCGCCGAGGGGCTCCGGCCCCGCGCAGGCGACCGCGGTGGCGCGCACCCCGGTCCGGTCGTCACCGGCGTACGCGACGCCGGTCATCGTCCAGCCCGGTGGCAGCGGCCACGGGCACCAGAGCGGGACCGCCGGCCGGTGCGGCGGCTCGGCGGCGGCGGTGATGCGGTCGACGACGCTGGCGACGATCTCCGCCCCGATGTGCTCTGGCACGTGCAGCGGCGGGACGGGCCCGCACAGGAGGCACCGCGACTCGGAGTGCATGAGGTCCGGCGGCCGGACCTCGCCGCCGCACCGGGGACAACTCATCGCGACGCTCACCACCCCACGGTCACCCCGTAGAGCCACGCCGTCAAGCGGAGCGCCCGTTTCGGTTCACCTGATGCTGATCGGCTCATGCCGGCGGCGGTCCGGCGTACGCGCGGATCCAGGCGTGCATGGCGATGCCGCTGGCCACGCCGGCGTTGATCGACCGGGTGGAGCCGTACTGGGCGATCGAGAAGAGCTGGTCGCAGGCCGCGCGGGCGACGTCGGAGAGGCCCGGCCCCTCCTGCCCGAACAGCAGCACGCAGCGCCGGGGCAGCGTCGTGGTCTCCAGCGGCCGGGAGCCGGGCAGGTTGTCGATGCCCACCACGGGCAGCCCCTCGCCGGCCGCCCAGGCGACGAAGTCCCCGATCGTCTCGTGGTGCCGGACGTGCTGGTAGCGGTCGGTCACCATCGCGCCCCGCCGGTTCCACCGACGCCGGCCGACGATGTGGACCTCGGCGGCGAGGAACGCGTTGGCGTTGCGGACCACCGTGCCGATGTTGAGGTCGTGCTGCCAGTTCTCGATAGCCACGTGGAAGTCGTGCCGGCGCCGGTCCAGATCCGCCACGACGGCCTCGCGCCGCCAGTAGCGGTACCGGTCGACCACGTTGCGCCGGTCACCGGCGGCGAGCAACTCCGGGTCGTACCGCGGATCGTCCGGCGGGTCGCCCTCCCACGGGCCCACACCGACGTCGAACTGGTCATCCGTCACGGACACAAGAGCGTACGACCAGGAACCGCGACCGGTCAGCGCAGGCCCAGCGCGCCGCCGAGCCGGTCGAGGAACCGGCGGTCGGCGGGATCCGGGAACCCGTCCCCGCCCGGCTCCGCCCGGCACACCCGGGCCGCGACCGACTGCACCCACTGCCGGTACGCGGCGGAGTCGGCCGGGTCGGCGCGCCGATCGAGCACCCGGACCGCGGCCCGGGCGGCGGCGAGCAGGTCCAGCAGGGCCTGTGTCGACGGCCCGGCGCGACCGGGTTGTGACGTCGACACCGGCCCTGGATCCGTGAACCGGACGGCCGGCAGCGGCGCGCCGTCGTGGCGGGCGTAGATCGCGGCCACCACGGCGCGGACCAGGTCGCTGTCGAACGCCCGACCGGCCGCGACGGCGTCGAGCCCGGCCAGACCGGCGGTGATCCCGCGCCCCGGACGCCCCGGGCCCGCGGCGGCGGCGGCCACCACGACGCGGCCGGGCAGGGTGGTGAGTAGTTCCCACTCGGCGGCGGAGTAGACGGCGGTGGTCAGCGGTGCGGCACGACGGCCGGCAGAGGACGGCTCTCCGGCGACGGAGTGGCTCATGGGGACCTCCGGCGTCAGCATATGCCCCGGTTCACCGGACAGGGCCCCTTCCATCCGCAAACGCCGGAATGGGCCCCGCCGGACCGGGCAGCGCCGCGCGCGCCCGGCCCGACCAGGTACGCGCGCCTCAGCGCGGCTCGGGGAAGCTCGGCCGCTCCGGGTCGACGCCCTCGGGGACCGCGGCCGCCGCGTACTCCTTCTTCGGCACCATGACCTTGCGCCGGAAGACGCACACCAGCGTGCCGTCCTGGTTGTAGCCGCGGGTCTCGACGGCCACCACGCCGCGGTCCGGCTTCGAGGAGGACTCCCGCTTGTCCAGCACGGTGGTCTCGCCGTAGATCGTGTCGCCGTGGAACGTGGGAGCGACGTGGCGCAGGGACTCGATCTCCAGGTTCGCGATCGCCTTGCCGCTGACGTCCGGCACCGACATGCCGAGGAGGAGCGAGTAGATGTAGTTGCCGACCACCACGTTCCGCTTGAACTGGCTGGACGTCTCGGCGTAGTGGGCGTCCATGTGCAGCGGGTGGTGGTTCATGGTGAGCAGGCAGAAGAGGTGGTCGTCGTACTCGGTGACCGTCTTGCCCGGCCAGTGCCGGTAGACCGCGCCGACCTCGAACTCCTCGTAGTAGCGGCCGAACTGCATCCTTGTCCCCTTCGACGGGCGGCGATGGAGTTCGGCACAGCATGCCTTATGAAGTGTTAAGGCGATGCGCGGGGCGGTGGCGGCCGGGAAATGTCACACCGGCGTCGACCCGGGGGGAGACGCAATGAGCGGCGGGGCCCTCCCCGGCACCCGCCGCCCACGCTCTGATGCGGAAGATTCTGCCCCACCCGGCCTTCGCCGGACAGAGACGGGGATCACATTTATCCTTTTGTAACACTACCCTGGGTCACTGAGATCACTTCCGTCCGCGATCTCCGGTGAGGGGTAGCCGCATGTCAAGCATGAAGTTACCGATTCGTAACGGCCAATGCATTCGATCTCTATGGGAACGCTCCCATTACGGGTGGTCACGCAAGTGCGACCTGCACTTGCGTCCCGCATCCCACCCGCCACCGACGACCATCGATGACGATGATCGGCGCGCGGGCCACGTACCCGGAGCGTTTCAGCCCTACCGGGACGGGAATTCGACGAGGTACGCCCTGGTTCCACCAGACGTAGCTATTCCGCGGTGATCGGAGAGATTCCCATGGCAACCGTTGAGCTGACCACGGCAAACTTCGACGAGACGACCGGCCGCGACGGCACGGTGCTGGTCGACTTCTGGGCCGACTGGTGCGGCCCCTGCAAGCGGTTCGCCCCGGTCTACGAGCGCTCCTCGGAGAAGCACCCGGACATCGTCTTCGGCAAGGTCGACACCGAGGCGCAGCAGGAGCTGGCCGCGAAGTTCGACATCCGCTCCATCCCGACCATCATGGCGATCCGCGACGGCGTCATCGTGTTCGCGCAGCCGGGCGCGCTCCCCGAGTCGGCCCTGGAGAACCTGATCGAGCAGGTCGAGGCGCTCGACATGGAGGACGTCCGCAAGAAGCTCGCCGAGCACAAGCACTGATCCGGCACACGGACGACGGCCGGGCCCGACGGGCCCGGCCGTTGCTCGTTTCCCGACGGACGGGGAATCAGCGCCGCGGCCGTCACCGGCCGCCGGCGGCCAGGGTGGCCAGGATCCCCTCGCAGCTGCGCACGACCACCTGGGCGCCGCGCCGTTGGGCGAGGCGGAGCAGCGGATCCTCCGCCCGCTCCCGCCATCGCCACTGCGCGTCGGCCGCGACCTGCCAGAGCTGGTGCGCCGGGGCGTCGTGCTCGAAACCGAGCCGGGCGGCGAGGCCCACACCGTCCCCGCCGACCAGTCGACGCGCCTCCGCGGTCAGCTCCGCGTCGAAGCCGACCCCGGTACCGCGCAGTGCGGCGAGCAGGCGCAGCTCCTGGAACTCGTGCGCCCCGGCGAGGATCCGCTCGGTCGAGCCGAGCAGCTCGCCGGTGCCGGGGCCCGGCTCGGTCCGCAGCAGCTCCTCCAACGCGACCAGTGCCGAGCGCGCCTTCAGCGTCTCCTGCCGGTCGATGAAGAGCCGGCTGACGGACTCCCGCAGCTCGGTCAGGCCGCTACGTCGGATCAGCTCCGCGGAGAGCTTCACCCGGCTGTCGCAGCCCGTACGCACCAGGGTCGTCGCCAGCCGGACCCCGAAGAGCCCCAGCCGGTCCAGCAGGGCGGCGCGCTGTGCGGCGTCCACGCGTACGGGCGGCTCGCCGCGGAGGAAGCGCTCGGCGGAGAGCAGGTACGCCTCCAGCTCCGTCCGGGGAACGCGGGCCAGCTCCGCCAGCGCGGCGAACTCGGACCCGGTGAGCAGCCGCCCGGCCAGCCCCACCAGACCGCTGACGGCCAGCACGTTCAGGGACAGCGCCCCGATCGCCGGGTCACGGTGCAGCCGCCGGGCGACCTGGCGGGCGGTCAGCAACGCGTCGACGCGTCCGCCGCCGACCTCGTCGGCACGGGACAGCACCAGCATCGTGTTCACCGGGGCCGACTGCCCGGTGGCGCTGTCCCGGGCGGCACTCAGCACCCGCAGGTCGGAGCCGCGACCGTCGCGGGTCAGGTAGAGCACCGCGTCCGCCTCGCGCAGCACCCGGTCCAGAACCGTCGCCCGACCGTGCTCGTCCGGCCCGGTGACCGGCGGCGTGTCGATCAGGGTGAGCTGCCGCAGCGCCCGGGTGGGCCACCGGACCACGATGTCGCGCAGCTCCCCCGCTCGCCACCCGGCCAGGTCCACCCGCATCCCGGTCGGGGACTTGGCGACGGTCAGGTCCTGCGGCGGGTGGCCATTCGAGTAGGCCGTGGCGTGCGGGCGATCGCCGTCCTCGTACCAGGTGAAGAACGTGTCCCCGTCCGCTCCCTCGACCGGCGCGACCTCCTCGCCCATGATCGCGTTGAGGAGCGTGGACCGGCCGGACCGCCACGGCCCGGCGATCGCCACGCGCAGCGGCTGCTCCAGCCGGGCCAGTTCCCCCCGCAGGCGAGCGGTGGCCCGGGGGTCGTCGCGGTAGAGCTGGAGCGCGCGGTGCAGCAGGGCCCACACCTCCTCCGCCAGGGTGGTTCCGACCGTCACGTCAGGCGTTCCAGCGGTGCGGAGGCCGGCCGTCCCACGGCGAGCTGCTGGGCCTGCTCGTAGAGCGTGGCCAGCCGGGTCATCTTCAGCCGGATCTCCCGGTGCCGCTGGTCGCGGACGGCCGCGTCGGTGTCGGCCGCCGCCTTGGCGCTGCGCAGCGAGCGGATGATCCCCTCCTGAAGCTCCTCGGTCAGCGCGGCGAAGTGGTCCCGCAGCATCCGCTGCACCTGTCGGGCGGTGTCGCGGCGGTCCCGGGTCGCGCGGACGAAGAAATCGTCGACGTGCCGCTGCACGGCGGCCTTGACGGTGGACTGGCGGCGGCGGAGCAGCTGCCTGCTCTCGTCGTGGATGCTCTTGCCACCGAACAGCGCACCGGCACCGATCGACACCGGGTTGATCATCGGCATGCCGGCCAGCGTCAACGCCAGGCCGAACATCAGCAGGCCGCCGTACGAACCCTTCATCCCCGTCATGACCTTCTGCGTGGCGGTGAACCGGTCGACCCGGGGGCGCTCCATCTCCGGAAGCTGTTCCGCCAGGTGCTCCGGCACCACGGCGGACCACGGCGGCAGGACGTCGTGGCCGTACCTGGCGAACTGGGCGGCCACGCGGCGGGCGACCCAGTCGCAACGCTGGACCAGCCACTCCCGGTTCGCCTCCGCCGCCTCGACGAGGCTGCTGTCCAGCCACTCCTGGAAGGTGTCCCAGGCGGTCAGGGGGTCGGCGGAGTCGAACGCCTCGTCGACCGTACGCAGGATCTCCCGGATGCGGTCACGCAGGTCGTACTCGAGGTCCGAGATGAGATCGGTCATCTCGTCGGCGAGCGTGTTCTGCCATCGGGTGGAGCACCGGCGCAGCTCGTCGACCTCCCGCTGGGCGGCGTGCAGCCGGGAGATCGGGCCGGAATCCTTCTCGGCCTCCCGGCTCTCCAGTTCGGCGCGCAGCGGCGCGGCGAGCTGTTCCAGGACCGTACGCGCGGTCAGGCCGACCGCCGCACGGGCCAGCAGGTCCGGCTTGCCGGCCAGATCCCGTCGCAGCCGGGCGATCAGCGCCGGGAATCCGGACTCGGCGTTGAGGGCGCGGTCGTCGGTGGCGGCTGCCCGCAGGCGCAACGCGGCCGAGACAGGGATCAACGGAGCCGGGATGCCGGCCTCGGCCAGGTGCTTCCGGTTCCGCTCGGCGACCGCGCGCCAGTCCGGCACCAGATCCGTCCGGGTCTGGATCACCACCACGTTCGGATGCGACCGGGTGACGTGCAGCAGCATGTTGAGCTCGGCGACGGAGAGCTCCCGGGTCGAGTCGGAGACCAGGAGCACGGTATCCGCCCGGGCCAGCGCGGCGGCCGGGACGCCCGCCCCGATCCCGGTCACCTCGTCGGTGCCGGGCGTGTCCACCAGCACCAGCCCCGCCTTGAGCAGGGCGCGCGGCAGTCCGATCTCGACATACGCGGGACCGCCTCCGGCGTGCCGGCCGAGCGTGCCGGCGACCCCGGCGGCGATGCGGTCCAGCGGCACCGGGGTCCGCTCGGCATTCGCCGGTACGGCGCCGACCGCAGGCCGTACGGCGGCGGCGGGGTCCTCGACGACGGTCGCCACCGGCGCCTCCGCGTACCCGACGACGGTCGGCAGGACGGTCGTGACGCCGTCGCCGACGGGACACACCGGAGCGTTGACGATGGCGTTGACGAGTTGGCTCTTGCCCTGCTTCGGCTCACCGACGACCAGTACGCGAAGCGTCGGGTCCAGCAGCTGGACCCGCTTCCGGCGCACGGCCTGGAGCAGGTCTCCCCGGCCGTACGCCTGACACGTACGGCCGATCTCGTCCAGGACGTCCAGCCAGATCCCCGCGATCACCGCAACAAGTGTGCTGGTTTACACGGAATTTTCAAGAGGGATCAGAAAAGGACCGGGTGGAGGGCCGGATCGGGATGGGTGACCCGGCCCTCCGTTCCCCTCCCGCAGGTGCGGTCAGAGCAGCCCACCGGTGATGTCCAGCAGACCGCCGTCGGTGGAGGCGCTGGCCCCGCCGGTCACGCCCTCGTCACCCCGCACGTTGGCGCCGAGACCGGCGTCCACGCCGCCGACCGTGCCGGTGACACCGGACAGGACACCGTCCACCTGCTGCGTGACACCGCCCACCGTGGACTGCACGTCGACCGACGACACCGCACCGGTGACCGTGCGGTCCACGCCGAGCCCCTCCAGGGTGTCGCCGACGCCGAGCGACCCGACGACGCCGTCGACCTGGGCCTGGGTGCCGGGGAGGACGCCCAGGTTGCCGCCGAGCAGGCCGTCACCGTACTGCCCGTAGTCGGAGCCGAGCGTGCCGTCGACCGCGCCCACCGTGCCCGTGACGTCCCCGACGACCGGGTCCGCGACCGTGTCGACGGCGCCGACGACGTCGGCGTCCAGGGTGTGCGTGACGTCGTGCACCCCGGTCAGGTCGGTGGAGAGGCCGGTCGGCCCCACGCCCAGGCCGATCCCCGGCAGCACGGTCGCGCCGGCGGAGACGGTGCCCGGGTCGACCGCGATGGCCCCGAGGACACCGGCCTTGACGTCCACGCCGCTGTACGAGGTGCCGACGCTGATCTGCTGCGTCACCGCCTGCAACTGGCCCACCACGTCGGTCGCGTCGGTCACCAGCGGGTCGACCCCGACCTGCTCGGTCGTCGACGCGAGCGGCACCAGACCCTGCACCGGGGCGTAGTCCACCACCAGCGGCACCACGTCCTGGACGTCGGCGGCGGTGATGTCGGTGAGGCCCGCGGCCTGCAGCGCACCCTCCGGGTCCAGGTCGAAGGCCGCCCGGGCGTCGGGGTCGGTGAGCAGGTTGAGTACGAAGTCGTGCAGCGTCTGGTGCGAGTCCATGTGCCCGTTCTCCTCGACGTAGCGTTCCAGCGATCGTTCGCCGGAAGCGACGATATGGACAAGAGGCGGCGCGGGACATCGGGGACGCGCCCGCAACCCGGCCCGCGGCGCCGGGGGTCCCGGGGATCCTCCGTTAGGGGGGATGGGGGATCCGGGACGGCCAGAGTTAGGGTCTCGACGCCGGAGTGATCTCTGGTACGAACGTAGGAGCCCCCGGGAGGTCACCGGGGTGGGCCGTCGGGTGCGAGGGCACCGTCGCTGTCGGCCCGGCCAGCTCGCGCCGGAAAGAAGCGAATGTCGTACGTCCTGGGGATAGATATCGGAAACACGAACACGGTCGCCGCGGTCGCCCGGCGGCAGGGCGCGACGTGGGCCCGTCCGGAGGTGATCGCCCTGGACGGCCGGTCGACGACCATGCCGTCGGTGCTGCACCTGTCGGGCGACGGGTCGCTCACGGTCGGTGAGCCCGACCGGGCGGACCCGACCCGCACCGCACGCTGTTTCCTCCGCCGGGTCGGCGACGAGGTGCCCCTGCTCCTCGGCGGCGAGGCGTGGCCCCCGCACACGCTGACCGCCGTACTGACGGCGTGGGTGGTCGAGCGGGTGGCCGGTACCGAGGGCGGCCCGGCGGAGGCGCTGGTGGTCAGCCATCCGTCGAGCTGGGGGCCGTACCGGCGGGACCTGCTGCACCGGGCGCTGCGGGATCTCGGCCTGCCCCACGTAACCTTGCTGCCCCGCGCCGTGACCGTGGCGGAGAGCCACGCCGCCCGGGGTGTCGCGGACGGAACGGCGGCCGTCTACGCCCTCGGCGGCGAGACGTTCGAAGCGGCGCTCGTGCGGCGGACGCCGTACGGCACGTACGAGACGTTCGGCCGCCCGCAGGCGCTGGACACGGTCGGCGGCGTCGACTTCGACGAGGCGCTCGCCGAGCACGTACGGACCGTGCTCGCCCGGGACCTCGCCGCCGTCGACCCGCTCGACGCACCGACGGTCCTGCGCACCCTCCTGCCGCAGTGCGAGTTGAGCAGACGTGAGCTCAGCCTGGGTGACGAGGTGGACGTGCTGCTGGCCCTGCCGGCCGGCACCGTCCGGGTGCCGGTGACCCGCCCGCAGTTCGAGACCATGATCCGGCCGGCCGTCCGGGCGACGGTCGACCTGCTGGTCCACGCCGTCCACACCGCCGGGCTGACCCCGGCCCAGCTCGACGGTGTCCTGCTCGCCGGGGGGTCCAGCCGGATCCCGCTGGTCGCCGACCTGCTCACCGCCGCCCTCGGGATCCCGGTCGAGATGGAACCGGACCCGCACCACACGGCCGCCGTCGGGGCTGCGCACGCCGCGTGCCAGGTGATCTCGCCGTCGCCCCGGCCCGGCCCGCCACGGGAGGCCCCTCCCGCCGACACCCGGTACGTCGCAGAGGCGCTCGGGCCCCTACGCGGTGATCGCCACCCGGCGGTGCCGGACGAACCACCACCCCGCCCCCCGGTCCGGACCGCCCCGCTGGAACTGCCAAAGGCGTCCCGGCTCACCCGGATCAGGGCACGCGGACGCGAAGGATGACCATGATGATCATGAGCAGCACACGCCCCTCGCGGCCGGTGCCGGGTACCGCCCCGCACGCCCTGCTCGAGGCGGTCGTGGCGGATCCCCACGCGCCGCTTGCGCTCGTGCTGACCGCCCCGGGCGGTTACGGCAAGACCTTTCTCCTCCAGGAGCTGACCCGGATCCACCGGGAGGCCGGGATCCCGGTGCTGACCTCCGTACCGGACGCGGGCACGCCGATCGAGCCGGAGGCGGTGGTCCTGGTCGACGACGCTCACCTGCTCGACGAGCCGCGGCTGCACGCGCTGCGGGACCTCGCCGCGGCGGGCCACCGCGTAGTCGTCACCCACCGGCCCTGGCCACGCCGCGCGGACCTGCTCCAACTCACCGGCACGCTCCGGCGGCAGGTGCCCCCGCTGCTGCCCTTCACGCGCGAGCAGACCGCCGCCTGCCTCGCGGCCGTGCCCGGGCTGGACCGGCGACCCGACCTCGTCGACTTCGTGCACCGGCAGACCGGCGGGGTTCCCCGGGACGTGCTGCGGCTGCGCCGCGCCCTGAGTGAAGGGGACCGGGAACCGGAGGTCCCGAGCCAGCCGCCGCGGTCCGCCCTCCTGGAACTCGGCCCCGACCTGGCCGGCGTGAGCCCGGACGCCCGCCGGCTCCTGCTCGCCGCCGCCGCGGGCGTCACCCTGTCGGTGGACCTGCTGGGCGAGCTGCTCGGTTGTGGGCCGGAGGCGGTGGACGACCTGGTCGCCGAGACCGTGGCCGCCGGGCTCCTCGGCGCGGACCAGCAGATCACACCCCTCGTCCGGCGGGCGGCCGTCGCGCTCTCCCCCGCCGCCGACCGGACGGCGGTGTGGCGCCGGCTGGCCGAGTCGCAGCTCGCGCGGGGCGGTCCGCTGCTTCCCCTGGTCCGCGCCATCGCGCCCGTCGGCGGCACCGACGCGTGCCCGGCACCGGTGCTGACCGCCGCCGCGGAGGAGGCCCTCGCCGAGGAGCCCGCGCTCGCGGCCCAACTGCTCGCGTCGGCCACGGCGGCCGGGCACCCGGCCGGCGCCCGGCAAGCTCTCGCCGCCGCTCTCGCCGGCGACCTGGACGCCGCCCTCCGGCTGGCCGACCGGCTGCTGGCGACCGCCCCGACCGAGCGGGCGGAGGCGGCACTGGTCGCCGCCACCGCGCTGGCCCATCGGGGCCAGGCGCGCCGCAGCGTCGAGCTGTACCGCTGGTCGGGAAGCCCGTCGTCGGTCGCGTTCGCCGCCGTCGGTGCGCTCGCCACCGGGCGGCCCGAGGCGGACGCGCCCGCGACCGACGACACCGGCGCGCCACCCACCCTGCACGGCAGCGCCGCCCGGCTGATGGCCGAGGGGGTACGCGCCAGCATCGACGGCCCGCCCACCGCCGCCCTCTCCACGCTCGTGCAGGCCGCGGCGCTGCTGGAACCCGGCGGCCGGGCGGTCCTCCTGCCGGACAGCCCGGCGGCCCTCGCCGCGTTGACCGGGATGCACTGCGGTGAGCTGGACATCGCCGAGGGCGTCCTGCACCGTGCGGTGGCCAGCGGCGTCGGCGGGCCGCTGATGGTCCCCCGGCACCGGCTCCTGCAGGCCTGGATCGCGATGATCCGGGGCCGTACGGTCGTCGCCGCCGGCGCGCTCGCCGAGATCGGGGCCGGCCGGGCGCTGGAGTCGAGGGACCTGCTCTTCGCCACCGCCCTGGAACTCGGCGTCGCGCGGCGCAACAGCGACCTCGCCGGGCTGCAACGCGGCTGGGGGCGCGCGCTGGAGGCGGTCGTGCGGCACCCGGTCGACCTGTTCACCCTCCTGCCCCTCGGCGAGCTGGCCGTGGTCGCGGCCCGGCTCGGGGACCTGCCCCGGCTGGCGCCGTACCTGCGGGAGGCGCGCGAGCTGCTCGGCCGGCTCGGTGACCCGCCTCTGTGGAGCACGCCGCTGCACTGGAGCGGGCTGCACGCCGCGATCCTCGCCGACCAGCCCACGGTCGCCGACGAGCACGTGGCCGCGCTGCTCGCCACGGCGGACCGGAGCCGGTACGCCGCGGTGGTCGCCGCCGCCGGGGCGAGCTGGGTCGAGGTGCTACGCGGATCGGTCGATCCGGCGCGCGTGGAGGCGGCCGCCCGCGGGTTGCACGACGTGGGGCTCCGCTGGGACGCGGCCCGGCTGGCCGGCCAGGCCGCGATCCGTACGGCCGACCGGAGGGCGATGACGACGCTGCTGGACTGCGCCCGGATGTTCCAGGAACGGCCGCTCACCCAACGGGGCGGCCAGCGGCCGGCGGCGGCCGGCGGGGCGAACGCGGAGACCGGCACCGCCGGCCCGCGGCACCGCCTCAGCGAACGCGAACAGGAGGTGGCGGAGCTCGTGGTCGCCGGGTTGACCTACCGCGAGATCGGGGACCGGCTCTTCATCTCGGCCAAGACGGTGGAGCACCACGTGGCCCGGATGCGGTCCCGGCTGAACTGCGCGACCCGCGCCGAACTGCTGGCGCTGCTGCGGACCGCCGTGGCGGACCGTTCGAGCGGCGCCGGCGGTGGAGTCTGGCCGGAGCGGAGGACACCGTGAACCCGACCCACGACCGCGATATCCGGACGCGCCTGCTCGCCCTGGCGGCCCTGCTGCTCGTGCTCTGGTCGTACGCCGCCTACCTGACCAGCCGGGACACCGCCGACATGCTCCGGGTCCGGGCTGTCGCCGGGGGCCTGGGGCAACCGGCCGACCGGCTGATCCTCGCCCTGCAGGCCGAGCGCCGGCTCACCATCGGCGCGATCGCTCGCGCGGAGCCACCGATCACGCTCGCCGGCGTCCGCGCCGGCACGGACCGGGCGGTCGCCGGGGTGGAGACCGGTCGGGACGCGCTCAGCCTCCGCCTGCTCGGCGGCGGCGAGGCCCGGAACCGGGCCGACGAACTCGCCGCCCGGCTGCGCGAGCTGGGCGGTCTCCGGTCCCGGATCGATGACGGGCAGGTCGACTGGGCCGACGCGGCCGCCCGCTACGACGGCCTGGTCGACGCCGCCTTCGCGGTCTACGGGCCGGCGTGGAGCACGCGGGAGAGCGAGCTGGCGACCGAGACCCGTGCCGTGGTGGCCCTCGCCCGTGCCCGCGAGCTGCTCGCTCGGCAGGACACCGTGCTTACCGGCGCGCTGGCCGGCGGACTCGCCCCCGAGGACCGCCGGCACCTGGCCGGGCTGGTGGCCATCCAGCGGCACGCCCGTGCCGAGGCCGCCGCACAACTGCCCGCCGACGGGCGGGACGACTACCGGCGGCTGGTGGAGAGCCCACGGTTCAGCGGTCTGCTCCTGGCCGAGGACCGGCTGACCGGCACCGACGCCACGCCCACCGAGGAGGCCTGGCGCTCCGGCGTCGAGCCGGCTCTCGGCGGGCTCGACGAGGTGGTCCGCAGCGCCGCCCGGCGCAGCGTCGAGCGGGCGGGCGTGGACGCCGCGATCGCGCTCGGGTGGGCCGGTGCCGTCGTGGGCCTCGGGCTGATCACCGTGCTCGGGGTGCTCTGGGGCTGGGCGCGGGCCGTACGGCCGCTGACCGGGACCGCGTCCGGCGCGACGTCGGCCCCGCGGGAGCTGTTCCTCCAGCTCACCCGGCGCAACCAGGGCCTGTTGCGGGCGCAGCTCGACCTGCTGGACGAGATGGAGCGACGCGATCGCGCCCCGGAGGACGCGGCCGACCTCTTCCGCCTGGATCACCTCACGACCCGGATCCGGCGGAACGTGGAGAAGCTGGTCACCCTCGCCGGCGGGACTCCGGCTCGGCGGTGGCGCCGGCCGGTACCGCTGCTGGACGTGGCGCGGGGCGCGATGGCCGAGGTGCCCGACTACGAGCGGGTGCTGGTCGCGCCGCACTGGCCGTGGGAGCTGGCGGGACCGGCCGCCACCGACGTCGTGCACCTGCTCGCCGAACTGATCGAGAACGCCCTCGCGTTCTCGCCGGCGAACACCACCGTACGGGTCACCGGCGTCCCCGCCGGCGAGAGCTGCCGGGTCGTCGTCACCGACGACGGACCGGGCCTGCCGGCCGACCTGCGCGCGGAACTGGAGGGCCTGCTGGCCGATCCCCCGCCGGACGTGCCACCCGGACGGGCGGGTCTGTACGCCGCCGCGCACCTCGCCGCCCGCTGCGGCGCCACGATCTCCCTGTGCCCCGGCCGGCGTGGGGGTACCGAGGCCGTCGTGGACCTCCCCGCGTCCCTGGTGACCCCGGTCGGCGCACCCGCCCGGTCGAACGGGCGCGTGCCGCAGCCGACCGACCGGAGCGGCGCGCCGGATCAGCCGCCGGATCAGCCGCCGGGTCGGGCCCAGCCGTCGGCGCAGCCGTCCGTCGGGCCCGCGACCGTCGAGATGCCCGCCGCGACGGCGGGCGGACCGACCGACCCGGTGTACGCCACACCGGCTCCCACGGCCACGAACGGAGACGCCGGTGGACCGCTCCGGAGACCGTGAGGAGGCCTGGTACGACGAGGACGCCGGTCCGATGGCGCGCGCGTACACGGTGACCCGCGGCCGGACGGTCCCCGCTGGACGGTTCGACCTGATCGCCCTGGTCGTGGCCCGGCCCGGTGCGGTCGTGCCGGAAGGCCTCTTCCCCGAGCACCGGGAGATCGTGCGGCGCTGCCGGCAGCCACTCTCGGTGGCGGAGGTCGGCGCGGTGCTCGATCTGCCGGTGGGCACCGTCCGGGTGCTGCTGGGTGACCTGGTGGAGGCCGGGCTGGTCGAGACGCGGGAACCGTCCTCGCTCGGCGAGCGGCCGTCCATGGAACTGCTCACCGCGCTGCTCGCCGGACTTCGCTCCCTGTGACCGGTCGGACGACGACGGACCCGGGGACGCCTCCGGCGGAGAACTGAAGGGTAAGGACGTGCCGGCATCACCGCGCGAGCCACGGCGGACCGTGGCCATCATCATTCTCGACTGGCTCGTGGCCGCGGCCGGTTCCGTCGCGCGCGCCCTGGGCGGCCGGGACGGCTCCCGCGCCGTGTGGGTGGCCGTCGCCGCGTCGCTGGGCGTCGTGGCGGCGACGGCGGTCTCGGTCGTCCTGGTGCTGCGCGCACCGGAGCGGCTGGCGCCGGTGGCACTCGATCCGCCACCGGACGTGGCCGTCGTGGAGCCGCCGCTGGCCGGAACGCCCGGACGGGAGGCGAGCCCGGCCTCGACCCGGCCCGCACCGGCCCGCAGCGACCCCTCCCGAACGACACCGTCGACGCGCCCCTCGGCCACCCCCGCGCCGTCCTCGGCCGCGGCCCCGACACGCCCCGCGCTGACCGCCGCGTTCGCCGTCACGGACACCGCCCTGCTCAGCTACCGGGCCGCGGTGACGATCGGCAATCCGGGCAGCGGTCCGGTGCCGAGCTGGACGTTGGTGATCACGCTGCCGGAGGAGTCCACCGACGTCACCGCCGTCGAGGGCGCGCGGGTGAGCCGCGACGGCGCGACGTGGACGTTCGTCCCGGACGGTCCCGCCGGGCAGGTGCCCGGCCAGGGCTCCGTACGCGTGTCGTTCCGGGTCGCCGACTCCTCGATCAGCTCGTTGCCGACGGCCTGCGCGATCGACGGTGCGGCCTGCACCGGACTCTCCGACTGACCGGGCGGTCCTTGCGTTCGGCTCGTACACGTGTTCGAATATGGGTCATGCGCTGGGACAACCTCTCCGCTCCCCCGGACGAGGGTCGTCCCGACGGGCCAGCGCCAGCGACGCCACCCCTGCCGCTGGCGCTGCCCGGCGCGATCGCCCGCACCTTCGACACGCCCGGCTTCGCGGGGATGATCTTCTACGAGGTGCGCGCCAAGTCGATCATCAACCGGGTGCCCGGCGCCTCCCGCGTCCCCTTCGAGTGGACGATCAATCCGTACCGCGGCTGCAGCCACGCGTGCGTCTACTGCGTCTCGGGCGACACGCCGATCCTCATGGCCGACGGCCGGACGCGGGAGCTCCGCGACGTGGAGATCGGTGACCGGATCTTCGGCACCGAGCGCCGGGGCGGGCGCCGCCGCTACGTCGTCACGACCGTGCGCGCCAAGTGGTCCACGGTCAAACCGGCGTACCGGTTGACGTTGGACGACGGCACGACCCTGGTGGCGAGCGGTGACCACCGGTTCCTGTCCGACGAGGGCTGGCGATACGTCGCCCCGGGCGCGGGCCGCCGGCGGCGGCTGATGCCGGGCGAGCGGCTGCTCGGCACCGGCTCGTTCGCCGACGGTCACAAGGACTCCGCCGACCACCACCGCGGATACCGCTGGGCGACCTCGGTCGACCGACCGCCTCGGTCGGGCCCGGCCGGAGAGCGGGGAGACAAGCCGGACGCGCCGACCGACGAATGGCTGCTGGGGCTTCTGGCCGGGGCGTACGACCAGGCCGGCCGGTCCAACAGTGGCGCGCTGCGCATCGGCCTGTCGGACGGCGACCTGTTCCACGAGGTTTCCGCGGCACTCGAGCACTTCGGCTTCACGTTCGTCCGGGAGGACCACAACCTCCCCGGCGGGCCGCGACAGGTCCGGCTGACCGGCGGGCTCCGTGAGCGCCTGCGGTTCCTGCACCTGACGGGGACCTCGTCGGGGCGGCTCGTCGAGGGGGCACCGGTGCCCCGCGTCGCGGCACCGCGCGTCACCAGCGTCGAGCCGCTCGGGGTCGAGCTGCCACTGATCGACATCACCACCGGCACCGGGGACTTCATCGCCAACGGCGTGGTCAGCCACAACTGCTTCGCCCGCAACACCCACACGTACCTGGACCTGGACGCGGGGGCGGACTTCGATCGCAAGGTGATCGTCAAGGTCAACGCGGGTGAGCTGGTACGTCGCGAGCTGGCCGCGCCCCGCTGGCGTGGCGCGCACATCGCCATGGGCACCAACGTGGACTGCTACCAGCGCGCCGAGGGCCGCTACCGGCTCATGCCGCAGATCATCGGTGCTCTGCGGGACTTCGCGAACCCGTTCTCGATCCTCACCAAGGGCACGCTGATCCTGCGCGACCTGCCCCTGCTGCGCCAGGCCTCCGAGGTGACGCGGGTCGGTCTCTCGTACTCGGTCGGTTTCGTCGACGAGCGGCTGTGGCGGGCGGTCGAGCCGGGCACCCCGAGCCCCCGCCGCCGACTGGACGCGGTCCGCCAGCTCACCGACGCCGGGTTCGCCGTCGGGGTGCTGATGGCGCCGATCCTCCCGGGGCTCAGCGACGACGGCGAGTCGATCGACGCCACGGTGGCGGCGATCGCCGCCGCCGGCGCCGTCAGCGTGACACCGCTGGCACTGCACCTGCGCCCCGGCGCCCGGGAGTGGTATGCGCGCTGGCTCGGCCGCGAGTTTCCCCACCTCGTCCCCCGCTACCGGGAGCTCTACCGCTCGGGGGTGTACGCCCCGCAGTCGTACCAGCGCGAGCTCACCGCGCGGGTGCGGATCGCGGCGCGCCGGCACGGCCTGCACCGGGGCGAGCGCGGCGACAATCGCGAACTGCCCGACCCGAAGCCCGCGCCCCCGGCCGCCGAGCAACTGTCGCTGCTCTAGCCGACCGCCGCTACGCTGCCGCCGTGCGGGAGATCATCGACGCCGCCCTGCGGCGACAGCGCCAGGCCGCCACCGGTGCCGTGCTCCTCGGCGCCCTCCTCGGGCTTCTCGCCCTGCGGTGGAAGGACGACGACGTGGCCGGGCTCCTGGCGACGGCCGCCCCGCTGGGCGCCCTGTTCGCCTACTACGGATTTTTCCGTCGACCGAGCCGGGCCGGGCTACGACAGGCACCCGACCGCTCCGCGTTCTACGCGCCGCCGCGCGGTGCTGTGACGTTCCTGTCCGTGTTCCTCGCGTGGCTGCCTTTCCAACTCGTCTGGTACGGCGGCCGGTGGGAGCGGGACTCCCTCTGGTGGATGCTCCTGCTGGGCTCGGTGGCCGCCGTCGCCGTGGTCGGGCACCGGCAATGGACGCGGCTCCCGCTGCTCCGGATCACCCCCGACGGCGTCGCCTCCGACGGGCCGCAGCGCGCCATGGTCGTACCCTGGTCGGCGCTGGACCCTCTCGGGCCGCCGCCGGCGAGGGAGCACGACAGCGAGCTCCGCCTGCCCCTCGCCCGCACCGAGCAGGTCACCCGGCGCCTCCGCCGCCGGACCGAGGAGCGGGTGTGGCTGCGTGACCTCGACGTGGCGCCGCCGCTCCTGGCCGGCGCGATCAACCACTACCTGCGCCACCCCGAGCACCGCGCGGCGATCGGGACGCCGGAGGAGTACGCGCGGCTGCGTCGCGCGCTCGGCGGCGCGCCCTGACCGTCGGGGTTAGAGTCGACGGGTGCGCTCACCTCAGCAGATCCTCGCCGATTCCGCCGTGATCGCCGTCGTGGGCGCGTCCCGCGACCCCCGAAAGGCCGCGCACAGCGTGCCGTCGCAGATGCAGCGGTACGGCTGGCGGATCATCCCGGTGAACCCGACCGCCGACGAGCTGTTCGGTGAGCCCGTCTACCGTTCGTTGTCCGACATCCCGCACCCGGTCGACCTGGTCGACGTGTTCCGGCCGGCCGAGGACGCGGTGGAGGTCGTCCGCGAGGCGGTGGCGATCGGCGCTCCGGCGGTCTGGTTGCAGCTGGGCATCGTCTCGCCGGAGGCCCGCCGGATCGCGACCGAGGCGGGCATCGACTACGTCGAGGACCGCTGCCTGATCGTGGAACGCGCCGCCGCCGGCCTGACCCGCCTGGGCTGACGCGCCGTACGGCTGGGGGTCAGGGCCGTACGGTGATGTTCGTCTCCGGGTAGCGCGGTGCCAGCACCACCCGACCGTCGGGATTGGCCGCCAGCAACCACCCCTCGGTGACGGGGCGGCCGGGCGGGCCGTAAACCGGGGGCAGCTCGACCAGCGGGATCCGCCGTGGCCGGTCGCAGCGGAGGTCCCCGCAGACCAGCAGGACCGCACGCCGGGGTGCGGGGGCCGGCGCGCCCACCTGGAGTCGTACGCCGCTCGGGGGCATCTCCTCGATGCCGAGGCCGTAGGTCCCGCCCGCTGGTCGGTCGATCGTCGTCACCGGCTCGCCGACGCACAGCTCTCCGGGACAGCCGACGATCTCCTCGGCGTGCAGCAGGGCCAGGTCCTCGTCGGTCGGCATGCCGGGGAGCCGGGTACGCCGGCCAAGCCCGGCGCATCGCGTGCCGCACACCCCCGCCCTCGCCGATGACGACGAGTGCCACGGTCACCGCCCAGGTCCAGCCCAACGCGGTGAATCCGGCGCTGACCGGATCGGTGGGGGCGAGGACGAGAAGCCCGTTGACCACACGGGACTGTTCTCCGTGCACGAGGAGCGGCCACACCGTCTGGAGCAGCGACAACGGTACGAGGACGAGCACCAGCGACAGGAGCAGCGAGCGGCGCGCGGCGTAGGGCACGGCCGCACGGTAGCGCCCCGCCACCGCCACCGCTGCCCGCCCACAGCCGGGAGTAGATCAGCGGTGGGGCGGTGGTCGTACTCTTCCGGGCATGCAGGGGTCGGGCGCGGCGGGGCTCTGGGGGCGGCGGGTCGTCGCCGGGCTGGTCGGCGCCGGGGCGAGTGGGGTGGCGGCGGTCGTCGTGGCGCGGATGCCGGTGGACACGACCGACGACGAGGCGGTCGGCCTCGTCGTCTGGCTGCTCACGGGCGCCCTTCTGCTGCTGTCGCGGGAGCGGCGGCCGCGGCGCCGGGCCCGGCTGGTGTGGCGGGCCCGGGTCGCGGGTCTGCACGGCGTCGAGCCGGGACTGGTCGGACGGCGGTCGGTGGCCGGGTGGGCCGAGGTCGCGCGCGAGATGCTGCTGCCCATCCTGCTGGCCCTGATGCTGGTGGCGTGGCTGCCCGGCCAAGAGTGGAGCGGGTGGGCGCGCATCGTGGTCGCGGTGGGCGTGGGCGTGCTCGTCGGACGGATGGCGTACGACGTGGCCCGGTTCACCGGCGCGGTGGCGTTGACGGCGAGCGGTATCCGGCAAGGCCGCCGGCAGGTCGCGTGGGTGACCGTCGACCAGACCCTGCTGCGCCGGAGCCATGGTCACGTCGACGGCGTGTACCTGCGGACAGTATCGGGGCGGCGGGTCCCGCGCTCGCACACCGTCGGCGGTCGTACGGTCGCCGTGCCGGACGAGCGGCTGCGGGCCGCCATCGACCACTACCGGGGGCGGCCCGAGATGCTGGCGGTCGGGCTGCCGGTGGAGGCGCCCGAGCCCGCAGCCCAGCCGCCTGGTTAAGAAGGGACCCCTCCTCTACCGGAGGCGTTAAGAAGGGGCCCTTCCTTTCACGTCAGAGCTTGTACTCCTTGAGGAGACCGCGGGAGATGATCGTCTTCTGGATCTCCGAGGTGCCCTCGCCGATGAGCAGGAACGGCGCTTCCCGCATCAGGCGCTCGATCTCGTACTCCTTGGAGTAGCCGTAGCCGCCGTGGATGCGGAACGCCTCCTGGACGACCTCGGCGCAGTATTCGGAGGCGAGCAGCTTGGCCATGCCGGCCTCGACGTCGTTGCGCTGGCCGGCGTCCTTGAGCCGGGCGGCGTTGACCATCAGGGCGTGCGCCGCCTCGATCTTCGTACCCATCTCGGCGAGCTTGAACGCGACGGCCTGGTGCTTCGCGAGCGCCTGGCCGAAGGTGCGGCGCTGCTGGGCGTACGCGACAGCCAGCTCGAAGGCCCGGATGGAGATGCCGCAGGCGCGGGCGGCGACGTTGACCCGGCCGACCTCGATGCCGTCCATCATCTGGTAGAAACCGCGGCCGAGATTGTCGGCACCACCGAGGATCGCCGACTCCGGCACGGTGACCCCGTCGAGCACCATCTCGGTGGTCTCGACGCCCTTGTAGCCCATCTTGTCGATCTTGCCGGGGATGGTGAGGCCGGGGGCGGTCTCGCCGAAGCCGGGCTCCTTCTCCAGCAGGAAGGTGCTCATGTTGCCGTAGACCGAGTCGGCCCCGGTGTCGGTCTTGACCAGCGTGGCCACCACCGAGGAGTACGCCCCGTTGGTCAGCCACATCTTCTGGCCGTTGATGACGTAGTTGTCGCCGTCGCGGACCGCCTTGGACTTGATCGCCGAGACGTCGGAGCCGCACTCCGGCTCCGACATCGAGAAGGCGCCCCGCACCTCGCCCGTCGCCATCTTCGGCAGCAGCCGGGCCTTCTGCTCGGCGGAACCGTGCTGCGAGATCAGGTACGCCACGATGAAGTGGGTGTTGACGATGCCGGAGATCGACATCCAGCCCCGCGACAACTCCTCGACCACCAGGGCGTAGGTCAGCAGGGACTCGCCCAGGCCGCCGTACTCCTCGGCGATGGTCAGGCCGAACAGCCCCATCTCCCGCATCCCGTCGAGGATGTCGGTCGGGTACTCGTCGGCGTGCTCCAGCCGCTGGGCGTTCGGGATGATCTCCTTGTCGGCGAACTCCCGGACGGTTTCCAGGATCGACCGCTGCACGTCGGTCAGGCCGGGCGTCTGGGCGAGTCGGGCCATCTCAGCCTCCGGGGGATCGGCGCATTACTCATGGGTAACTGAACGCTGGGTCAGTATCGGCCGCGCGGGCGGCGCCGCCAAGGTGACCAGTCCACACAACCGCTGTGAAAAGGTTCACCGCTGGGGGTAGCGTCCGGCAATAGGGACGTGATCCGGCAGGAGGAGGAGACCGTGAGCCAATCACCGCCACCGGATCCCGACCGGCCGCCGTCGCCCTGGGAGCAGCCCGCGCCGGGCCCGGAGCCGCAGCCCCAGGGGTACGACCCCACCCAGCCGCCGCCCCCACCGGGCTACGACCCCACCCAGCCGCCGCCCCCACCGGGCTACGACCCCAACCAGCCGCCGCCCCCACCGGGCTACGACCCCACCCAGCCGCCACCGGGGTACGGCCCCCCGCCCGGCGGCCAGCCGTACGGGCAGCAGTGGGGCGCGCCGCACGGCGGGTACGGGCCGCCCCCCGGCGGGGGCCGGGGGATGAACGTCCTGGCGATCCTCTCGCTGGTGTTCGCCTTCGTCTTCGCGCCCGCCGGAATCGTGCTCGGGCACCTGGCCAAGCGGCAGATCCGCACCAGCGGCGAGGAGGGCGACCAGCTCGCCACCTGGGGGCTGATCCTCAGCTACATCTTCACCGTGCTCGGCGTGCTCGTCTGCTGCGGATGGATCGCGCTGTTCGCGATCGCCGGCAACAACGGAACGACGTACTGACGCCGGAGCCGCCGACGACGGCTCCGGCACGGTCAGCGGAACTGCGCCTCGCGGACGCTGTTGCCGCCGTCCACCACCAGCATCTGCCCGGTGATGTACGACGCGGCCGGTGAGCAGAGGAAGGCGATCGCCGCCGCCACCTCGTCCGGTGTGCCGGGACGCCCGACCGGGGTGCCCAGGCCCTGCTTGATCTCCGCCATCGTCGAGGCGGCGGTGTGGATGGTGCCCGGGGCGACCGCGTTGACGGTCACCCCGTCGGCGATCATCTCCATCGCCAGCGCCCGGGTCAGCCCGACGACGCCCGCCTTCGCCGCCGCGTACGCGGCCTCGGTCGGCAGCGCGTTGACCGGGCCGGCGGTCGCCGCCAGGTTGACGATCCGGCCCCAGCCCCGCTCCGCCATCCCGCCGATGAAAGCCCGGCTGCACAGGAAGGCCGTGGTCAGGTTGCGGTCGATCTCGCCGCGCCACTCGTCGTAGCTGAGCTGGGCGACCGGCCGCAGCACCTCCGGGCTCGCCCGGCTGGCCAGGCCGGCGTTGTTGACCAGCACCTCCACGTCACCGAGCTGCTCGGCGACGGCGTCGGCCAGCGCGCCGACCTCCGACTCGTCGGTGAGGTCCGCGACGAAGCCGGTGATCCCCAGCTCGCCGGCCCGCTCGTGGATGCGGCGCGTGGTGGAGACGATGGCGACCCGGGCGCCGAGGTCGGCGAGGCGGCGGGCGGTCGCGTACCCGATGCCGTCCGCGCTGCCGGCCCCGGTGACCAGGGCGACCTTGCCGTCGAGCCGCATGGTGACCGGCTCCGGCAGGGGAGCCGGCTCGTCGTGATCGGCCGGCCGGCCGCGGCGGGCCAGACCGGGACGACTCGCGTCCCGTCTCGGTCGGCTGTCGGCTCTCGCGTCAATCGCCATGCCAGGATCCTGCCCGGTCACCGGGGTCCGGGCAACGCGGCACCCGGTGGCGGCGTCCCCGGGTTTGCCTCCGGGTGACTACCCTGACGGCTCACCCGTACTCGATGGAGAGCAGACGATGAGCTATCCCCCGCCGTCCGGCGGCTGGCAGGACCCGGCGTGGTCCGGTCAGCAGTCGACGCCTCCGGCCGACCCGACCCTCCCGGTGAGCGGTCAGCCCATTCCCACGCAGCCCACCGGCGGCGACCCGTACGCGCCGACCAACCCGTACGCGGGCGCGCCCGGCGACCCGTACGCGGGCCTCAAGCACGCCTCGGGTCAGCCCGCGCCGGACCCGTACGCGGCGGCCGGCTACCCGCCGCCGGCGTACCCCGGCTACGGCTACGCGCCACAGCGAACGAACAGCATGGCCATCGTGGCCCTGGTGCTGTCGCTGGTTGGCATCGCGTCCTGCATCACCGCGCCGATCGGCGCCATCCTCGGCCACGTGGCGCAGAAGCAGATCCGGCAGACCGGCGAGGGCGGCGAGGGCATGGCGAAGGCCGCCATCATCGTCGGCTGGATCCTGACCGGTCTCCTGGTGCTGCTGATCGCCTTCTACGTGGTGGTGATCATCTTTGCCATCGCCTCCGAGGGCGGCAGCAGTAGCAGCAGCTTCTGAACGGCGGCGGAAAAGCCGCGTGCCGCCCCGGTGAGCAACGGGGCGGCACGCGGGCGGGAGCGACTACTCCGACGGCGGGGTGAACGTCGAGGTGCGGGTCATCCCGGCCGCGCGGCCCTTGGCCGCGACCACCAGCGCCATCTTGCGGGACGCCTCGTCGATCATCTCGTCGCCGAGCATCACGGCGCCGAGCTTGCCGCCCGCCTCCGAGGTGTAGTGCTCGTACGCGTCGAGGATCAGCTCCGCGTGGTCGTAGTCGGCCTGGGCCGGCGAGTAGACCTCGTTGGCGGCGTCGATCTGGCCCGGGTGCAGCACCCACTTGCCGTCGAAGCCCAGCGCGGCCGAACGCTTGGCCACCTCGCGGAAGGCGTCGACGTCCCGGATCTGCAGGAACGGGCCGTCGATGGCCTGCTTGTCGTGCATCCGGGCGGCCATCAGGATGCGCATCAGGATGTAGTGGTAGGGGTCGCCCGGGTAGTCCGGGATCAGCGCGCCAACCACCAGCGACTTCATGTTGATCGAGGCCATGAAGTCGGCGGGGCCGAAGATGATCGTCTCCACCCGGGGTGACGCGGCGGCGATCGCGTCGACGTTCACCAGCCCGGCGGCGTTCTCGATCTGCGCCTCGATGCCGATCCGGCCGACCTCGAGGCCGAGCGTCTTCTCCAGCTGGGTGAGCGTCAGGTCCAGCCACTGCACCTGGGCGGCGTTCTGCACCTTCGGCAGCATGATGCAGTCCAGGTTGGCGCCGGCGCCCTCGACGATGTCGATGACGTCCCGGTACGTCCACGGGGTGGTCAGGTCGTTCACCCGGACCACGCGGGTCTTGCCGGCCCAGTCACCCTCGTTGAGCGCGGCGACGATGTTCTTGCGGGCGTCCGGCTTCGCGAGCGGGGCGACCGCGTCCTCCAGGTCGAGGAAGACCTGGTCGGCGGGGAGGCCCTGGGCCTTGTCCAGCATCTTGACGCTGGAACCCGGTACCGCGAGGCAGGACCGGCGGGGGCGACCGACTGCGGCCATGGATGCGCTCCTTCCAGCGTCCGGCGGGCATGCCGACGCCACCTGAACGTGAGATTCCGAGAACTTAACGATCCCAAAGGGCGTTGTGACGACACGGTAACCTCGTGCCGTGACCGGGGTGAATGGACCTGTGGAAGATCTCACTGGGCGTCGGCTGGTGGTGGTGACCGGGGCCAGCTCCGGCATCGGCCTCGCAGCCGCCGTCGACCTGGCCTGCCGCGGTGACCAGGTGGTACTGGTCGGGCGCGACCCGGCTCGCCTCCAGGCCGCCGCCGAGCAGGTGCGGGAGGCCACCGGCGAGCGTCCCGAGCTGTTCCGGGCCGACTTCGCGGTCCTCGACGACGTCCGGGGGCTGGCCGAGCGGCTGCGCGCGGCGTACGACCGGATCGACGTGCTGGCGAACAACGCCGGGGCGATCGTGCTCCAGCCGATCACCACCGTCGACGGGTTCGAGCTGTCGATCCAGGCGAACCACCTCGCGCCGTTCCTGCTGACCAACCTCCTGCGTGACCGGGTCGGCCGGATCGTGGTGACCGCCTCGGGCGCGCACCGCAGCGGCTCGCTCGACCCGGACGACCTCAACCGGCCGCTGCGCCGGTACCGCCCGATGAACGCGTACGGCACGAGCAAGCAGGCGAACATCCTGTTCACCGCCGAGGCGGCGCGCCGCTGGCCGGACATCCCGGCGTACTGCTTCCACCCCGGGGTGGTGCGGACGCGGTTCGGCAACGACAGCCGCCTGGTCGCGCTCGGCATGCGCCTGCTGCCGTTCCGCAGCCCGGAGAAGGGCGCGGAGACGCTGGTCTGGCTCGCCAACCAGGACCCGGACCGGCTGCGCAACGGCGCGTACTACATGGACCGCCGGTTGCGCCGGCCGCTGCCCAAGGCGGCCGACCGGCAGCTCGCCGCCCGGCTCTGGACGGCCAGCGCCAAGGCGGTCGGGGTCGGCGAATAGCGGCACTGCCATACTCCGCCGCATGACCTCCACCGGGAACGACACGCTGCGGGTGCTCGGCGCCGACAGGGACCTGGAGGAGCGGCTCAGCGCGGAACTGACCACCTCGAAGTCGCTGGTCACCGAACCGGCCGCCGCGGTGCGCCTGGTGGCGCTGGTGGAGCTGACCGCCGACGCGGTCGAGGCCGGTCGGGCGTACGAGGACCGCGTGCTCGGTCTGCTCGCGCGGCACGGCGGCCGGGTGGAACGCCGGCTGCGCACCGGCGACGGGCGTAGCGAGGTGCACGTCATCCGGTTCGACACGAGGGCGGGCTACGACTCGTTCCTCGCCGACCCGGAGCGGGTCGCACTGCGTGCCGATCTCGGCGACGCCGCCCCGACGAGCCGGGTCCTCGAGGTCCAGGAGGTCTGAACTCACTCGCCGAGGTGGACCGGGACGCTGGTGACCACCACCCCGGGCAGCGGACGCAGGGCGGTGCGCAGCCGGTGCTCGGTGCGGCTGTGCAGCGGGCGGTGCCACCGGCGGCGGACCACCACCTCCGGCACGATCACGGTCAGCACGAGGTCGGCCCGGGAGGCGTGCAGGGCCTCCAGGTAGTGCGCCAGCGGCCCGATGATCGCCCGGTACGGCGACACGATCGTCTCCAGCCGCAGGTGGTCGCCCCACTCCCGCCACTGGTCCCGGAACCGGTCCGCCTCCGGCTCCTCCGGCGCGATGTGCACGGCGAGGGTCGGCTGGCCGAGCGAGGCCGCGTACGCCAGGGCCCGCAGCGACGCCCGGTTGAGCCGGGCGACCGGCACGACGACCAGGTGGCGTACCTGCTGGGGAAGCTCCTCCTCCTCCGGCGGCCCGCCCGGGGATGCGGCGCCCGGCGGACCGGGGGCCGGCACCATGGACGGCGCGGGCGCGCCGGCCGGCGGCGGGTGCAGCGCGAGGGACCGGTGCAGGATCCGGTAGTGCCGGTGGACGGCCCGGAAGAGCAGCACCAGCAGCGGTACGGCGACCACCACCACCCAGGCGCCCTCGGTGAACTTGCTGACCGCCGCGGTCAGCAGCACCAGGCCGGACAGTACGGCGCCGACGGCGTTCACGGCCCGGCGGCGCCACTCGCGGCGGCGTCGCCAGTGGACCACCATGCCGGCCTGGGACAGGGTGAAGGCGAGGAACACACCGACGGCGTAGAGCGGGATCAACGACTCGGTGTTCCCGCGGAACG
Source organism: Micromonospora sp. H33 (assembly GCF_052068455.1). NCBI lineage: Bacteria > Bacillati > Actinomycetota > Actinomycetes > Micromonosporales > Micromonosporaceae > Micromonospora > Micromonospora sp. H33. The sequence continues at coordinate 355,477 of NZ_JBQHDE010000001.1, forward strand.
CCACCAGGATCAGCGCGGCGGCCGCGGCGAGGGCGACCAGGCCGTTGCTGAACGCGAGCCGGTCGCCCATGTGCAGGAACCGCCGGGGCGCGTACCCGTCGCGGGCCATGAAGAAGAGCAACCGGGGAAAGGCGTTGAAGGCCGTGTTCGCGGCCAGCAGCAGGATCAGCACGGTGGCGGCCTGGAGCAGGCCGTACCAGGGGCCCGTGGGGAAGGTCTGGCGGGCCAGCTGGGACAGGACCGACTCCTCGGGGCTGGGCACCACACCGCTCAGGTGCATCAGGCCGACGAGGCCGACGAACAGCACCACCAGCAACGTCACCATCCAGGTCAGGGTGGTGCGCGCGTTGCGCCACTCCGGCGGGCGGAACGCCGGGACCGCGGTGGACACCGCCTCGATGCCGGTCATCGACACCGCCCCGGACGCGAACGCCCGCAGCACGAGCAGGAGGGTGAGCCCCTCGACCGCGGGCACCGGCGGGGATGGCTCCGGGACGAAACCCCGACCAGCGGCCCGCGCGTAACCGACGGCGAGCAGCGCCAGCAGGGCCACGACGAAGGCGTACGTGGGCAGCACGAAGAGGTTGCCGGCGGTCCGTACGCCGCGCAGGTTCCCGGCGAGCAGGAGGCCGACGACCGCCACCCCGAGGGGGACGGTCCACGCGGTCAGCTCGGGTACGGCCGAGGTGACCGCCTTGACGCCGGCCGACACGGACACCGCGACGGTGAGGACGTAGTCCAACATCAGCCCGGCGGCGGCGGCCAGTCCCGGGCCGGCGCCCAGATTGTCGCCGGCCACGATGTAGGAGCCGGCGCCGTGCGGGTAGGCGCGGACGGTCTGCCGGTAGGACACCCCGACCGCGATCATCAGCAGCACCAGGCCGGCGGCCAGCGGCAGGGACAGCCCGAGGGCACCGCTGCCGGCGAGCAGCAGGACGGCCAGCATCGCCTCCGGCCCGTACGCGACGGAGCTGAGCAGGTCGGACGACAACACCGGAAGCGCGACGAGCTTGCGCATCCGCTCGTACAGCACGGCCGCGCTGCTCAGCGGTGGCCCGAACAGCACCCGCCGGAGCCGGGTGACCGCCCGCCCGGCGCGGGTGCCGGGAAGGTTGGCCGGTTCGGTGGCGACCAGTTCGCCGGGCTCGCCGACCCGGAACATGCTGATCGGCGCGAGGCGCCCGTACCGGGTTGGTGCGGGCCGGCCCCCGGCGGGACGCAGGGTCGGGTCCACCGGCAGCGCGTCGACCTCCGGCCGGCCCCGGCGCGCGGCCCGCCACGCCTCCCCGATCCGGCGCAGCGCCCGCATCTCGTCCGGGTCGAGCGGCGGGAACTCGGCCGACGGTGTGACGAGCGTCCCCCGCTCGTCGTCCGCGTCCCCGCCCGCCATCCGCACCCCCTCCCCCGCACTGTCACGGACCAGCGGAGCCCGGGCAGGCGAAACGGCGGGAAAGGCGCCGCCGAGGGGTGTGTCAGTCGCGGACCGGGGCGACGTCGGCGGGGACGGTCGGCACGGCCGGGGCGGCTCTGCCGCGGCGGGTTCGGGCGCCACCGAGGATCACCACCGCCACGCCGGCCAGGAGCAGGCCCAGGCCGGGCAGCGCGAGGGTACGCGGCAGCTGGTCCAGCCAGACCCAGCCGATGAGCGCGGCGCCGGGCGCCTCCAGCAGGATCAGCACGCTGACCGTTGTCGCGGAGACGCGGCGAAGGGCGTAGTTGAACATCGAGTGCCCGAGCAGCTGGGCACCGGCCACCAGGGCGAGCACCACGAGCCAGGTGTCGGTGTCGAAGCCGGTCACCGGCACGCCGCCGACCATGCACACCACGAGCAGCAGCGCCGCGCACACCCCGTAACAGATGGTGGTGTACGTGGTGGTGCTCACCGCCGTACGGGCCCGCTCACCGAGCGCGGTGTAGACCGCCGCGAACATGCCGCCCACCACGGCGAGCAGGTCACCGGCGAAGGCGGGACCGGACACGGCGAAGTCCGCCCCGGTGGCCAGCGCGGCGCCGGCGGCCGACACGCCGATACCGATCCACACCGTCAGCGGCAGCCGGCGCCCCTGGGCCCGGGCGATCAGCCCCTGCCACACGGGCTGGGTCGCGACCAGCGCGGTGGCCGCCGCGACCGTGGTGAGCTGCGCACTCGGCATCCAGGTGGCGAAGTGCGCGGCGAGCGCGACACCGGAGAGCACGCAGTACCAGCCCTCCCGCCGGCCGGCGCGCGCGGTCAACGCCCGGAACTCCGCCCGCCGCCGTACCAGCGCGACCGGACCGAGCACGGCGGCCGAGAGCACGTTGCGCCAGAAGGCGATCGCGAGGGCCGGCGCGGCGGCGAAGGCGACCAGGGGCGCGGACGACGACACGGCCACCACGGCGAGCGCGAGCGCGCCGAGCGTCAGCGGGTCCGCTGCCGGACGGTGCGGTGTGGAGGACACGGGGAGCAATACTCACACGATTCCGGTAACAACCGAACGTCAGCGCTCGGTTACGATCCATGCCGATCCGTCGGCGACCCCCCTCTCGACCGCCCGGAGGCCCTCCCCCATGCCCATCTTCCAGGCGGTGCTGTTCGACTTCTTCGGCACGCTGACCCGTTCGGTGCAGCGTGGCGCGGCGCACCGGACGACCGCCGACCTGCTCGGATGCCCGCCCGACGTCCTCGTCGACGTGCTCGACCGCACCTACTACCAGCGCGCCACCGGCCGCCTGGGCACCGCCGAGGCGACCCTGCGCTGGGTCTGCGAGCAGGCCGGCGTCCGCCCCTCCGACGAGGCGGTACGGTCCGCCGTGGCCGCCCGGCACCGGGCCGTCCGTGCCGACACACGGCTCCGCGAGGAGGCGGTACCGACTCTGGCCGCGCTGCACCGGCGCGGTGTGCGTACCGGGCTGGTCAGCGACTGCACCCACGAGCTGCCGGCCTTCCTGCCGCACCTGCCGATCGACCCGCTGCTCGACGTCCGGGTGTTCTCCGTGCAGGTCGGCCGGTGCAAGCCGGACCCGGAGCTCTACCGGGCCGCGTGCCGCCGGCTGCGCCTGGCACCGGCCGCGTGCCTCTACGTCGGCGACGGCGGCAGCCAGGAGCTGACCGGTGCGGAGCGGGCCGGGCTGACCGCCGTCCGCCTGGCCGCCCCCGACCTCGCCGACCACATGGTGTTCAACCGCGACGACGCCTGGACCGGCCCGGAACTGCTCTCCCTCACCGAGGTGGTCGACCTGGTGGACGCGGCCCTACCGGTCGGCGCGGCGGGCCCCACCTGAAAGGAAGGGCCCCTTCTTAACGCCTGCGGTAGAGCAAGGGCCCCCTGTTAACGCCTCGGCGCGCAGATGCCGGCGCAACCGTGCGGCGGGCCCTCAGCGGCGGCGGACGCGGTGCAGGCGGAACGGCTTGCGGGTGGCCCGGACGACCGGCGCGTCCCGGGGCGGCTCGGCCAACGAGTCGGCGGGCAGCGCGGCACCCGCCAGCGGTTCCCCGGCGGGGGCGAGGCGATTGAGGGCGCAGCCGTCGGCCGCCCAGCGCGCCGTCAGATCGGCGGCCGCGCCGGGCGCGTTCAGCCGCTTGGCGGCGACGAGCGGCGCGACGCTCTCCCAGTGCTCGCTGTCCGGTGCCACCCGGGACACCTCGGCCGGCCAGGTGACGATCCGGCCCCCGTGGTCGCCCCGCAGGGTGACCTGCGCCCGGGTCGCGTCGGCGAGCCCCGGTGCGGCCTGCTCGCCCGGCCCGGTCACCACGAAGAGCGCCCCCTCCAGGGGGACGCACCAGAGGGCGAGCGCCGGGCCGCCGGGCACGGCGACCCAGGCCACGGCGGCCTTCTTCATCGCCTCCTCGACGAGGGGCGTGGTGGTCCGCTCTGCGTCCGTCACTCCCGCATCCTCCCGTACCCGTCCCCGGCCCGCGCGGTCAGCGGGGCGTCAACAGGGGACTCTTCCTCACCGGAGGCGTTGAGAAGGGGCCCCTCCTTGCACCTCAGCCGACGAAGGGTGGGACCAGGATCTCGCCGCGAGCCACCGGCATCACCTGGCCGGAGACGGTGGCGCCGACCGCCGTGCCGCCGGCCGCGGTCACCGTGCAGGCCAGCGACGACGGGCGGTTGATCTCGACCCCCTGGCGTACGGCGTAGCTCGACCGGCCCTCCCCGGGCAGCAGGCCGCTCGCCACCAGCCACACCCCCAGCCCGAGGGCGGCGGAGCCGGTCGCCGGGTCCTCCGGTACACCGAGCCCGGGAACGAACACCCGGGCGTGGGCGGTTTGCGAGTCGGCGTCCCAGGAGAAGACGCTGACGTGCTCCACCCCGTACCGCTGTGCCGCCGCCGCGTTGACGCGGGCTCGGGCCACCGCGTCCGGACGCACCGGAAGGTACGGGAACTCGAGGCCGCAACCGGCCACCCGGGGCGCCGGGCCGGCATGGTCGTCGGCGGTGAGCCCCGCCATCTCCAGCAGCGGGTCCGGGTCCAGCTCGGGGCCGAGGGTGGGCGTGCCACCGGTCAACGTCGCACCCGTCGCGGTCACCTCGATCGGCAGCACGCCGGCACCGCACTCCTGCATCACCTGGCCGGCGCCGAACAGCCCGCGCCGGCTCGCGGTGACCGCCGCGCCGACGCTCGGATGCCCGGCGAACGGCAGCTCGTCGACGGGCGTGAAGATCCGCGCCCGGTAGGCGGCGCCGGCCTGGGTGGGCGGGAGCACGAACACGGTCTCGGAGAGGTTGAACTCGAGCGCGAGCGCCTGCATCTGCTCGGTGGCCAGCCCGTCGGCATTGAACACCACCGCCAGCGGGTTGCCGGCGAAGGGGCGGTCCGTGAACACGTCCACGATCTCGTAGGCCAGGGTCGACATGGTGATAGACACTAGGCGCTCGGGGCCGGTCTCGACGTCGCAGCCCGGGCGTGCCGGGCCGGGACCACGACCGGCGGCGTCGAAAGCCGGTCCGGACCCGACCCCGGTGACCGGACCCGTCCCCGCCCCGCCCGATCGCCGCCCCGGCCTCACCCCGGCTCGCGCCGGGACGTCGGCCCAGGCCCTAGGCTGGTGCGCGTGAGCACGCCGACCCGGGTCTACATCGCCCGTCTCGCCGGGGTCGCCGTCTACGACCCCAACGGCGACCAGGTCGGCCGCGTACGCGACGCGGTGGCCCGGCTGCGGGCCACGAAGCGCCCGCCGGAGGTGGTCGGCCTGGTCGCCGAGATGCCGATGCGCCGGCGGATCTTCCTCTCCATCAACCGGATCACCTCGATCGACGCCGACGCGGTGGTGCTGGGCTCCGGCACGCTCAACCTGCGCCGCTTCGAGAAGCGCCCCAACGAGCTGCTCGTGCTCCAGGAGCTGCTGGACCGGCGGGTGCAGATCGACCCGGGCGGCCAGGCAGGCACCGTGGTGGACGTGGCGATGGAGTCGACCCGCGGCGAGTGGACGCTCACCCGGGTCGCCGTACGCGAGCAGACCGGCCGGCTCACCCGCCGGGGCCACCTGCACCAGGTCGAGTGGGACCGGGTCCGCGGGCTGAGCGGGATCGCCGACACCCGGGGCACCGCCAACCTGCTCGCGGTCCTCGAGGACATGCGCCCGGCCGACCTGGCCAACGCCCTCCAGGACCTGCCGGACGCGCGGCGCAACGAGGTCGCTGCGGCGCTGGACGACGAGCGGCTCGCCGACGTGCTGAGCGAGCTGCCGGAGCACGACCAGGTGGAGATCCTGGCCGCGCTGGACCGGGAACGCGCCGCGGACGTGCTGGAGCAGATGGACCCGGACGACGCCGCCGACCTGCTGGGCGAGCTGCCGCCGCCGGAGCAGGACGTGCTGCTCGACCTGATGGAGCCGGACGAGGCCGACCCGGTGCGCCAGCTGCTCAAGTACACGCCGGGCACGGCGGGCAGCGTGATGACGTCGGAGCCGGTGATCCTGCCGCCGGACGCCACGGTCGCCGAGGCGCTGGCCCGGGTCCGCGAGCCGCAGCTCTCCCCCGCCGTGGCCGCCCAGGTCTTCGTGGCCCGGGCGCCGATGACCACGCCGACCGGCCGCTACCTCGGCATGGTCCACTTCCAGCGGCTGCTCCGCGAACCCCCCGCCGACATGCTCGGCGGCGTGGTGGTCAACGACATCGACCCGCTGCGCCCGACCACCCCGCTGCCCGAGATCACCCGTCGGATGGCCACGTACGACCTGGTCGCCATGCCGGTGATCGACCGGAACAACCGGCTGGTGGGCGCGGTCACGGTCGACGACGTGCTGGACCACCTGCTGCCCCCGGACTGGCGGGAGCGGGACGGCGTCCCGTCCGGCCCGGCCGCCGCCGACGACCAGGCACGGGACGGCACGGATGGTTGAGCAGCGACGGCCGCAGCGGCTGGACCAGCCCCGCGAGCCCCGGCGGCTGTCCCTGCCGCGCTTCGACCCGGAGGCCTTCGGCCGCTGGTCGGAGGGGATCGCCCGGGGCATGGGTACGGCGAACTTCATCGTCTACATGACGGTGTTCATCCTGGCGTGGTTCGCCTGGAACACGCTCGCTCCGGCGCACCTGCGGTTCGACCCGTACACGTTCACGTTCCTGACCCTGATGCTGTCGTTGCAGGCCAGCTACGCGGCGCCGCTGATCCTGCTGGCCCAGAACCGGCTGGCGGACCGGGACCGGCTGGCGTTGGAGGAGGACCGGCGCCGGGCGACGATGCAGAAGGCGGACACCGAGTACCTGGCCCGGGAGATCGCCGCGCTGCGCAACGCGATGGGCGAGGTGGCGACGCGGGACTTCCTCCGCTCCGAGCTGGCCCGGCTCGCCGAGGAGTTGGACGACGCCGCCGAGCGCCGCCGGCGGCTGGAGCGCCGCGGGCGGGAGCGGCCGAGCGGCGGGGACGGGCTGGACGAGCCCTGGGACGACCGGGACACCGACTACGCCCACGAGGGCCGCCCCGAGCCTGGGACGAGTTGAACGCCGCTTGCCTCAAGGGGCTAGGCGAGCGGCGTTCGCCTCGGATCGTCGCATTTCCGCCGGATCCCGTCCAGGCCGTGTCTCGAAGTCCCGCCGTGAGCCGCGGCGAGGCCCAGGCGACGTTCCGGTACGGTGCGGACGGGCTGTGACGTCGAGACAGGGCCTGCATCGAATCGCTCACACCGGCCCCCGCCAGCGGCGGTGACGGATCACCGCCGACGTAGCATTGCGGGCATGTCAGCACCCGTCAGCACCGTCTCCGACGCGATCCAGGCCGCGCTGGCCACCGTCAACGACCCGGAGATCCGCCGGCCCATCACGGAGCTGGGCATGGTCCGCTCCGCCACGGTCGGCGACGACGGCGTCGTACGGGTCGAGCTGCTGCTCACCGTGGCCGGTTGCCCGCTGAAGGACAAGCTGCGGAACGACATCACCGCCGCCGTCGCCGCAGTGCCCGGCGTGACGGGCGTGGAGATCGAGTTCGGGGTGATGAACCCCGAGCAGCGGCAGGAGCTCCAGGCGAAGCTGCGCGGCGGTGCCGCCACCGAGGAGCCGGTGATCCCGTTCGCCCAGCCCGGGTCCCGCACCCGGGTGTACGCGGTCGCCAGCGGCAAGGGCGGCGTCGGCAAGTCCAGCGTGACGGTCAACCTGGCGGCGGCGCTGGCCGCCCGCGGGCTCTCCGTCGGTGTGGTCGACGCCGACATCTACGGCCACTCGGTGCCCCGGATGCTCGGCGCAGACGGCCGGCCCACCCGCGTCGAGGACATGATCATGCCGCCGCAGTCGCACGGCGTGAAGGTCATCTCGATCGGCATGTTCACCGCCGGCAACGCCGCCGTCGTCTGGCGCGGCCCGATGCTGCACCGGGCGCTGCAGCAGTTCCTCGCCGACGTGTACTGGGGCGACCTGGACGTGCTCCTGCTCGACCTGCCGCCGGGCACCGGCGACGTGGCCATCTCCCTGGCCCAGCTGCTGCCCAACTCCGAGATCCTGCTGGTCACCACCCCGCAGGCCGCCGCCGCCGAGGTGGCGGAGCGGGCCGGCGCGATCGCGCTGCAGACCCACCAGCGGGTGGTCGGCGTCATCGAGAACATGTCGTGGCTGGAGCTGCCGGACGGCTCCCGGATGGAGGTCTTCGGGGCCGGCGGCGGCCAGACGGTCGCCGACTCCCTGACCCGGACGATCGGCGCGCAGGTGCCGCTGCTGGGTCAGATCCCGCTCGACACCCGGGTCCGCGAGGCCGGCGACGACGGCACGCCGATCGTGCTGGCCGAGCCGGAGTCGCCGGCCGCGAAGGCGCTGGGCCAGGTCGCCGACCGGCTCGCCGTCCGGCGTGAGTCCCTGCTCGGCAAGCCGCTGGGCCTCAAGCCCGCCGGCCGCTGACACCACGCCGCCCCGCCTGCGCCCGCGCGCCTGCGCCCGCCCGGCGCCCGCGCCGCCCGGCGCCCGGATCCGCGCAGATTCACGGAAAGAGTGGCCTTCCGGCTCTGGAAGGCCACTCTTTCGCTGTATGTGCGGCCAGAAGTGGCGGCGGGACGGCCGCCGCCGGGTGCTCAGGTGGCGTCGTCGTAGCTGACGCGCGGGGCCGGGGCGGTGGGGGCGCCGCCGGTGGCGGTGGCCGGGCGGGCACCCTTCGGCCGCACGTCCGCGGCGGCGGCAACGTCCTTCAGCTCGTCGTGCACGCCGGTGACGTCGGCGCGCAGGTTGTCGTAGACGCCCTGCAACGGCTTCCGGATGGCCGCCTCGTCCTCCTCGCTGAGCAGGTGCTTGCGGATGAACGCCTTGGGGTGCAGATCCTCCAGCTGGATGTCGGTGCCCAGCTCGCGGCTCAGGTCGCTGGTGGCGTTGGTCGCCATCCGGCGTAGGTTGCGCACCATCCGGAGGCCGTCGTTGATGACGGCGGGCAGCCGGTCACCGAAGATCAGCAGCGCCAGGAGCAGCAGCGCACCGATCTCCCACCAGTTCAGGTTGTCGAACACTGCGCGGGCCTCCTCTCGGCGTCACCGCAAGCCTACGCACGTCGTACGCCACCCGGGGAGGGGGTGAGGGCGTCACTTCGCATCTGCGGCGAGCGTCACCGAGGTGTTCTGCCGGGACGAGCCCCGCCGGTACTCGACGGTCACCACGGACCCGGGGGCGAACTTGCGGACCAGGGCGATCAGGTCGATGGGCTCGGTCATCGGGCGCCCGTTCAGCTTGAGGATCACGTCGCCGGCCTTCAGCCCGGCGCCCGCCGCGGGGCCCGACGGCTCCACCGAGTTCAGCCGTACGCCGGCGCCGGCTCCCAGCCCGGGGCCACCGACCTGGGCGCCGATCACCGTACGCCGGGCCTTCCCGGTGCCGATGATGTCCTGGGTGATCCGTTTGGCCTGGTTGATCGGAATCGCGAAGGCGAGCCCGATGTTGCCGGCCTCCTGCCCCTCACCGACGAGCGACTTGATCGTGGAGTTGACCCCGATCACCCGACCGGCACCGTCGACCAGGGGGCCGCCGGAGTTGCCGTGGTTGACCGCGGCGTCGGTCTGGATCGCCGCGTAGTAGCGGGTCGGCCCGCCCGGCTCACCCGCCTGCATGGTGCGGTCGAGCGCGCTGATGATGCCGGCGGTGACGGTGTTGGCCAGCGAGAGCGGCGAGCCGATGGCGAGCACCGGGTCGCCCACGGCCAGCGCGTCGGAGTCGCCGAACTCCACCGGGCGCAGGCCGCTCTTCGCGACCTTGATGACCGCGATGTCGGATTCCGGGTCCTGCCCGACGACGGTGGCCGGGGCCGAACTGCCGTCGTTGAAGACGACCGAGGCCCGGCCGGTCGCACCCGACACCACGTGGTCGTTGGTGATCACGTGGCCGTCGGCCGTGGCGATGAACCCGGAGCCCTCGCTCGTCCCGCCGAGGCTGGCCACGCGGACCGTCACCACGCTCGGCAGCACCCGCTCCGCCACCCCGGCCAGGGACTCCGGCTTACGCTGCGCCAGCTCCGGCGGATGCGCCGGGCCGGCACCGAGCACGGGGCCGGCGCCACCGCCGCCGCGGACGGCGAACGCGTACCCGAGGGCACCGCCCAGCGCTCCCGCGAGCAGGGCGGTGATCAGCGGGATGAGCAGCAGGTGCCGCAGCGCGGGCCGACCGGGGGCGTCCGGGTCGGCCACCGGCTCCGGCTCCGCGGCGAAGGCCGGTGCGGCGGGCACCACCACGGCTGCGGGGGCGGCCGGGTCACGCCACGGGTCGGCGAGCGCGTCGGACCACCAAGGGGAGGCCGTGCCACCGGGGCCGCCCGGCGGCGACACCGCCGGAGGGTGCGCGGGCGGTGGCGGGCCCGCCTGTCCAGGGCTCGTCCCGGGCTGGCGCCAGTCCCAGCCGTCGGTCACGTCGTTTCCTCCCACTCGTCCCCGGCCCCGTCCGCGCGGCCCTCGGGCCGCCCGGTCCGATCGGACGGACGCCGCTTCCAGGATTGCACGGATGCCGCCGGTGGAGTCAGCGGTTGCCGGGCGTGATCGTCGATGCCGGGATGCGCGGCTGCGCCCGCTCCAGCTCACATCTAGGCTCACAGTGCCCACTCGCCCCGTACCACATGTGCCGCCCGGAGGTGTCCCATCGCCACGGTCGCCGGTTCCGGCCCCTCGACGACCCAGTCCCTGCAGTTCGCCGAGTCGTACGTGACCGAGGATCTCGTGCTCCGCACGGCCCGCAGTCTCGCCCGCGAGGTCGGCCTCGACGCGGTGACGCCCGGCGCGGGCGCGGCGCTGCGGCTGCTGGCCGCCGCCGGGAACGCGCGCGCGGTCGTGGAGATCGGCACCGGAACCGGGGTCAGCGGCCTCTGGCTATTGCGCGGGATGCGCCCCGACGGCGTGCTCACCACCATCGACGTCGAGGTGGAGCATCAGCGCATCGCCCGGCGAATCTTCGTCGAGGCGGGTTTCCCCGCCGGCCGGACGCGGATCATCACCGGTCGGGCGCTGGACGTGCTCCCCCGCCTCGCCGACGGGGCGTACGACCTGGTCTTCGTCGACGCCGAGTCGACGGGCTTCGCCGCGTGCGTGGACGCCGCCCAGCGGCTGCTGCGCCCGGGCGGGGTGCTCGCGCTCAACGGCACGCTGGCCGGCGGCCGGATCGGCGACCCGGCGGCCCGGGACGTGGAGACGGTGACCATCCGGGAGACGGTCAAGGCGATCCGCGAGTCGGAGCACTGGATCCCGGCCCTGCTGCCGGTCGGTCACGGTCTGCTGGCCGCCGTCCGCTGCTGATCGGGCCGCACGGCGGTCGCGCGGGCCGTGTTGGCCGGGGCCCGGACGGCCGCCGCCGGGCGGCTCAGGCCAGCGTGGCCAGCCAGCGCAGCAGCGACCGTACGCCCCAGCCGGTCGCGCCGCGCGTCAGCTCGGCGTCGTCGCCGTCGGACCAGGACGGCGCCGACATGTCGACGTGCACCCACCGGTCGCGCAGCTCACCGGTGAACTCGCGCAGGTACAGGGCCGCCACCACCGACCCGGCGCCCTGGGTCGGCGCGCTGTACAGGTCGGCGAGGTCGCTGCCCAGGTACTCGACGTAGTCGGCGGGCAGCGGCATCCGCCACGCTGCCTCGCCGGCCGCCTCGACCGCCGCCAGCACGTCCCCGGCGAGCCGGTCGTTCTCGCTGTAGAGGGCCCCGGTCCGCTTGCCCAGCGCCACCGCGTTCGCCCCGGTCAGCGTGGCCAGGTCGATCAGCACGTCGGGGCGCAGCTCGCGGACCGCGTACGCGAGCGCGTCGGCGAGGACCAGCCGCCCCTCGGCGTCGGAGTTGGTGGTCTCACTGGTCACACCGCCGTAGTGGCGGACGATGTCGCCGGGCCGGAACGCGCTGCCGCTGACCATGTTCTCGGCCAGCGGGGCGAGCGTGGTGACCCGCACCGGGAGCCGCAGGGCGGCCGCGCCCAGCGTCGCCGCGACCACCGCCGCCGCGCCGGCCATGTCCTTGCGCATGAGCTTCATGGCCGGCACCGGCTTGATCGAGATGCCGCCGGTGTCGAAGGTGATGCCCTTGCCGACCAGCACCACGTGGGTCCGCGCGTCGGCCGGGCGCCAGTCCAGCTCGACCAGGCGGGGACCGCTGGCCGAGCCGGAGCCCACGGCGAGGATCCCGCCGAAGCCCTCGGCGGCCAGGTCGTGTGGTGCCCGGACCCGCAGGTGCAGGTCGGGCAGCTCGGCGGTCGCGTCGGCCACCTGCCCGGCGAACCACTCCGGGTTCTTCACCGACGACGGCATGTTGACCAGGTCGCGGGCGAGCCGGGTCATGGCGGCGGTGGTGCGGGCCACGTCGACCGCGTCGGCGTACGCGGCCGGGTCGGCCACCAGCACGTCGACCGCGGCCAGCGCGGGCGCTTTCTCGTCGGCTCCGAGACGGAACCGGTACGACGCCAGCAGCAGCCCCTCGACGAGCCCGCGGACCGCCGCCGCCGGTGCGTCGGCCGGCAGCGCGAGCGTGACGTGGCTCTCGTCCTTCGCCGTGCGGGCGAGGGCGGCGCCGGCCTTCCGCCAGGCGGTCTCGTCGCCCGCCCCGACACCGAGCAGCAGCAGTCGGCCCGGGACGCCTCCGGGCCGGACCTGCGTCCAGACCTCGCCGGGGGTGCCGGCCAGCCGGGCCGCCGGTGCGAGCGCGACCGCCTCGTCGGCCACGCCGTCGGGCAGGGCCGCGGCTACGGGCACCGGCTCCGCCGGCGACTCCGCCCCGGTGACCGGTCGGACGGGCAGGGCCAGGACGTCGAGCCGGTCGGGTTGGGCGAGCAGACGGATGGCGAGCACGCGGCGCCGTACCTCCCGAAGAGCGTGCGGAGCGGCACTCCGCGGAGATGAAGACCCTGAGCCACCGGCGGGGCCGGTGGCTCAGGGGTGGACGGAATCATCCGCGCGGGCGCGCGGACCCTCCACGGTCAGCCGGCGGCTGCCTTCAGCGCGTCACCGAGCGCGTTGGCCTCGTCGGGAGTCATCTCGACGACGAGCCGGCCACCGCCCTCCAGCGGGACCCGCATGACGATGCCCCGGCCCTCCTTGGTGACTTCCAGCGGACCGTCGCCCGTCCGCGGCTTCATCGCCGCCATGTTGTCTCCCCTCAGACCTGAACCAGGGTCGGTGGGTTGCCCCACAGCCACTTCGCCACGACCTCCCGCAACCTGTGCGGGGGTGTCGACCAACGATTTTCCCTGATGAACACCGCCGGACCCAAACCGAGGCAGCATTGATGTAACAGCATCTAGCTTATCTTGAGAAGGCCTGTCACAATGTGCGGTCATGCAGGCACGGTCGGCACTCTTCGACCTGTACGGTGACTACCTCCGGCCCCGGGGCGGTCGGGCGCCGGTCGCCGCCCTGGTCAAGCTGCTGGCGCCGCTCGGCATCGCGCCGCCCGCGGTGCGGACGGCGGTCTCGCGCATGGTGCGCCAGGGCTGGCTCGAGCCGCTCCGGATGACGTCCGGGCCGGGCTACGCCATCACACCGAAAGCCGCCCGTCGGCTGGACGAGGCGGCGGCGCGAATCTACCGCACCGGCCGAATCACCTGGGACGGGCGATTCGACCTGCTCGTCCTGGAGGCGCCGACCTCCCGGCGGGAGCGGCAGCGCCTCGCCGCCAACCTGAGCTTCCTCGGCTACGGCACCCTCGACGAGTGCACCTGGGTGGCGACCCGTCCCGGTGAGGACGTGGACCTGCTGCTGGAGGAGGCGGGGGTGCGCTACGAGCGGTTCACCGCCGCGCACTCCGCTGGCACGCCGGGCGCCATGGGCGTCGTCCGCCGGGCGTGGGACCTGGCCGAGATCGGCCGGGCGTACGAGCAGTTCGTCGCCGAGCAGCGCCCGCTGCTGTCCGGGGTCACCGTCCGCAGTCCGGACGAGGAGGCGTACGCGGCCCGGTTCCGGCTCGTGCACGCGTGGCGTACGTTCCTGTTCCGGGACCCGCAGCTGCCGCCGGCGCTGCTTCCGGAGCGCTGGCCCGGCACCGCCGCGGCCAGCTTCTTCGACCGGCACGCGGCCCGGCTGCGGCCGGCCGCCGACCGGTACGTCGAGCACTGCCTCGACTCCGGCAACCGCATCGCGCGACAGAAGGGTCGTTGACACCGTGACCGAGCCGCTGCTCGTCGACCGCACCGACGCCGTCGTCACCCTGACGCTGAACCGGCCGACGGCCATGAACGCGCTCGACGTGGCGCTCAAGGAGGCCCTGCGGGACACCCTGGCCGAGCTGGAGACGGACCGGACCTGCCGGGCGGTGGTGCTGGCCGGGGCGGGCGGGTCGTTCTCCGCCGGGCAGGACCTGCGCGAGCACGTGAAGACCCTGGAGTCGACCGACGGCAAGCCGCTCGACACCGTCCGGGCGCACTACAACCCGATCGCCGCCCGGCTGGCGAACCTGCCCAAGCCGGTCGTCGCCGCCGTGCGGGGCATGGCCGCCGGCGCGGGCGCGTCGCTGGCCTTCCTCGCCGACATCCGCATCGGCGGGCCCTCGACCAGCTTCCTGATGGCGTTCGCCAAGGTGGGGCTCGCCGCCGACACCGGCGCCTCCTGGACGCTGCCCCGGCTGGTCGGCCACGCCAAGGCCGTCGAGCTGCTGATGCTCGCCGAGCCGGTGCGCGCCGAGGCGGCCTGCCAGCTGGGCCTGCTCAACCGGCTGGTCGCCGACGACGAGGAGGTGCTGCCGGCCGCCCAGGAGCTGGCCGCCCGGCTCGCCGCCGGCCCGACCGTCGCGTACGGGGCCATCAAGCGGCAGCTCTCCATCGCCGACGCGGGCACCCTCGCCGACGCCCTCGCCGCCGAGGCGCAGGCGCAGTCGATCTGCGGTGCGACCGACGACCACCGCTCGGCCACCATGGCGTTCGTCAACAAGCAGAAGCCGGTGTTCGAGGGCCACTGACGCAGGGCCCGGGGCCGGTCCGGCCGGACCGGCCCGGGCGCGGTCAGTCGTCCTCCTCCGGATCCTGGTTGGCCTCCTCGCCGAGGACGAACGCCTGCATCGCCAGCTCGTCGCCGGACGGCGAGACGAACGCGGGCAGCTCGCGGGGGCCCAGCTCCTGCACGTACGACCAGAACAGCCGGACCGCCTCCGCCGGCGACGCGGCCTCGATCGGCAGATCCAGGCTGACCAGCCAGGTCCGCCGCGGCGGGGGCGGGCCGAGCCGGTCGGCCAGCTCCCGGAACGCCGCCGGGTCCAGCGCGGTGACCGGCCCGTCCAGCGCCAGCGCGTCGGCGAGCACCGGCTCGTCGAAGGCCCGCCGGGTGTACGCGACCACGAGCCGCGGCTCGACCCGGTCGGACAGGGCGTCCTCCGGCACCTCCGGGCGGCGGTCGCCGGCGTCGGTGACCCGGCCCAGCGCGACCAGCCGCGGTGGCTCGTCGACGAGCACCGCGACCCGGTCGCCGGGGCGCGGCCGGGGCCCGTCGGAGAGGCCGGTCAACTCCAGCGTGTCGTGGTGGACGAGCCGCTCGGCCTCGTACCGACCGGTCGGCAGCAGTACGGCCCAGGTGTCCGTGCCGTCGGCGCGGGTCGTCCGGTCTGTCCGGTACGCGGTGTCGGTCGTCATGCTCCCCATCCCATCACGTCGCCTCCGGAGCCGACACGTGGCAGCCGGCGAGGTGGTCGTCGACCATGCCGGTGGCCTGCATCAGCGCGTACGCCGTGGTCGGGCCGACGAAGCGGAAGCCCCGCTTCTTGAGCGCCTTGGCCATCGCGGTGGACTCGGCGGTCAGCGCCGGAACCTCGGCGAACGAGGTCGGGCGTGCCGGCCGGGGCGGCGGGGCGAAGGACCAGAGCAGCGCGGAGAGCCCGTCCGGCAGGTCCAGCGCTGCGCGCGCGTTCGCGATCGCCGCCTCGATCTTGGCACGGTTGCGGACGATGCCCACGTCGGCGAGCAGGCGGGCGACGTCCGCCTCGGCGAAGGCGGCCACCGACTCGATCCGGAACCCGTCGAACGCCTGCCGGAACGCCGGCCGCTTCCGCAGGATGGTGAGCCAGGACAGGCCGGACTGGAACCCCTCCAGCGTCATCCGCTCGTAGAGCGCGTCGTCGCCGCGCAGCGGCCGGCCCCACTCGGTGTCGTGGTAGGCGGCATAGTCGGGAGTGCTCGCCCCCCAGGCGCAGCGCGGCAGCCCGTCGGCGCCGATCACCAGGTCAGTCACGCGTCAACGCTAGGCCAGCCCACCGACACACCCATTGCCTGGAGGCCCGCCGCTGCCTATGGTGCTCGTTACCATGCGGTAGCTGTGGCGGTCGGCACAGGAACGGTACGGGAGGCCGCCGAGATGAAGGATTTCCCGGACGTCATCACCTGGTCGATCCCGGCCTTCCTGCTGCTCATCGTGCTGGAGCGGATCTCGTACCTGATCCACCGCGACGACGACGAGGTGGGCTACGGCGCCGCCGACACGGCGACCAGCCTCGCCATGGGGCTGGGCAGCGTCTTCACCGACCTGCTCTGGAAGGTCCCGATCGCAGCCGCGTACGCGCTGCTCTACACGCTCACCCCGCTACGGATCACTGAGGTGTGGTGGACGTGGCCGCTGATCCTGCTGGCACAGGACTTCTGCTACTACTGGTCGCACCGCGGCCACCACGTCATCCGCATCCTGTGGGCCTCGCACGTGGTGCACCACTCGTCGCAGCGGTTCAACCTCTCCACCGCGCTGCGCCAGCCCTGGACCGGCCTCACCAGCTGGATCTTCTACATCCCGCTGATCCTCGCCGGCGTCCACCCGGCCGTGCTGGCCTTCTGCGGTTCGGTCAACCTGCTCTACCAGTTCTGGATCCACACCGAGCGGATCGACCGGCTGCCCCGCTGGTACGAGTTCGTCTTCAACACCCCGTCGCACCACCGGGTCCATCACGCGTCCCAGGGCGGCTACCTGGACCGCAACTTCGGCGGCATCCTGATCGTCTGGGACCGGCTCTTCGGCACGTTCGCGCCCGAGCGGGAGCGCTGCCTCTACGGCCTGACCAAGAACATCGCCACCTACAACCCGGTCCGGGTGGCCTTCCACGAGTACGCCGCGATCGCCCGGGACGTGCGCGCGGCGACGAACTGGCGGCAGCGGGCCGGGCACCTGTTCCGTACCCCGGGCTGGCAGCCGGAGCCGGCGGCGCCGGCCGAGGTGACCGCGCCCGCCCCCGCCGTGACCTCCTGACCGCAACCCGCCGTCGAGGCCGGCGCAGCCCTTCCGCCGAGCGGATCCCGGCCCCGCCGGTCAGGGGAGGCGGCCCTGCTCCACCATCCGGCCGAAGCGCTTGAGTGCCTGGGTGAGCCCGACCTTCGACCCGGGCCACAGCAGCGGCCAGACGACCCGTCCGGCGGCCCCGCCGGGCAGGTGGAACCACTCGTGCCAGACGACCTGCGTCCGGTCCCCGGCCAGCGGCGTGCAACGCAGCACGCCGGGGCCGCGGAGCAGCTTCCCGCAGTGCACCACGCCGACCTCGTACGGCGCGTCCACCCGGACGACCCGCATCTCGTCGCGCACCGCGGCCGGCCCGACCGCGGTGACCGCCTCGACCAGGCTGCCCTCGCCGCCGTCCCCCTCGACCACCCGTACCCGGGTGAAGGGGATCCAGTCCGACTGCCGTTCCCAGGCGGTCAGGGCCGCGAAGACCCGTTCCGCGGGTGCCTTGACGATCACGGTGGCGGTGACCTCGGCCGCGCCGGGCTGCGCCGCCTCGCGAAGGTTGTCCGCGCCGTCCGCCGCCGTCACGCCGACTCCGAGCGCACCACCGGGCCGTGCTCGCCGACCTGGCCCGTCCCGGCCGCGTCGGCGTCCGGCTCGGACCCGGCGGCGTCCGGCTCGGACCCGGCGGCACGGTCGGTGGAGGTGGCGCCGTTGGCACCGGCCGCGCCGGCCGGAGCACCGGTGCGGTCCGTCGCGTCGGCAGGCCTGGTCGTGCGGTCGGCGGTGCCGGCCGGGATGCCGGACCGGTCGGCCGCCGGGGACGGGGTGTCGGCCGAGCTCACGGTCGGCGTGCCGTCGTCCGCGCCGGCGGACGGAGGCGCCGTGGCATCGGGCGCCGCCGGCTGCGGACCGGCCGCCTTCTCGCGGGCGCTGCGCAGCGCGTCGGCGTCGGCGGTGCGCCCCTCGCGCAACGCCGCGACCTCCGCCTCCAGCACGCCGATCAGCTCCGACTTGTAGCCGATGTCGTACGCCGCCCGGCGCATCGCCTGGTCGACCTGGGCCATCCGGTACCCGCGCAGGGCCGTGTCGAACCGGACCTCCCCGACGTCGGACTCACGCAGGGGGCGGGTGCCGGGCAGGGGGACCGCCTTCCCGTCCGGCTCGGCCGGCGCGAGGCCCGGATCCCGACCGGTGACCAGCACCGTCACCCCGAACACGACCGCCGCGACGGTCAGCGCCACGACCAGCAGGAGCAGAACCTGACCCATGCACAGATCGTGGCATGTCGAACGGGCCGGGGCGACCCCACCACCCCAGCGACCCGTCACCTGCCGGGACGGGCGACCGGTCGGTCCGGCCGCCCGGGGACCGGCTAGCGTCGTGGACGGCCGGACGGCCGGCGGCGGAGATCCTCGGGAGGCGGGATGGCGGGCGTGCTTCGGCTCGGCGGGCGGACGTTCGGCCCCGGCGAGCTGGTGGTCATGGCGATCGTCAACCGCACGCCGGACTCGTTCTTCGACCGGGGGGCGACCTTCGCCCAGGACAGCGCCTTGCGCGCGGTGGAGCGCGCGGTCACCGACGGCGCCGAGATCATCGACATCGGCGGGGTCAAGGCCGGTCCGGGGGCCGAGGTGGACGTGACGGAGGAGATCCGCCGCACCGTCGACACCATCGCCGCCGTGCGGGCCGCCTTCCCCGACGTGGTCATCTCGATCGACACCTGGCGCGCCGACGTGGCGGTGGAGGCGGTCGCCGCGGGCGCGGACCTGCTGAACGACACGTGGTCAGGCGCCGACCCGGCGCTGGCCCGGGTGGCGGCCGAGACCGGCGCGGGACTGGTCTGCTCGCACGCGGGCGGGCTGACGCCCCGAACCCGGCCGCACCGGGCCGCCTTCGACGACGTGGTGGCCGACGTGGTCGCGACGGTGACCGGGCTCGCCGAGCGTGCGGTCGGGCTGGGCGTACGGCGGGACGGCATCCTCATCGACCCCGCGCACGACTTCGGCAAGAACACCCGTCACTCGCTGGAGATCACCCGCCGGCTGGACGAGCTGGCCGGGACGGGCTGGCCGCTCCTGGTCGCCCTGTCGAACAAGGACTTCGTCGGCGAGACGCTGGATCTGCCGGTCGCCGAGCGGCTGGAGGGCACCCTGGCCGCCACCGCGATCTCGGCCTGGCTCGGCGCCCGGGTGTTCCGCGCGCACCAGGTCCGGCCGACCCGCCGCGTACTCGACATGGTGGCCTCGATCCGGGGTGACCGCCCGCCGACGCTGACGCGGCGCGGGCTGGCCTGACCGTCACCCTCCACCACACCCCCGCGCTCGCCGCGGCGTGGCTGGGTCGCCGTCAGGTCCAGCGCAGGATGTTCTTCCGCCAGGCGTAGAGGATGCCCAGCGCCAGCACCGCCACGAACACCGCCATCTCGACGACGGTGACCAGGCCGAAGCCGGGCCGGTCGAACACGACCGCCCAGGGGAAGAGGAACACGGCCTCCACGGCGAACAACACATAGAGGTACGCGTACACGTAGTAACGGATCTGCACCTGCGCCCAGTCGGCGCCGACCGGATCCAGCCCGCACTCGTAGGTGGCCCGCTTGCCCGCCGGCTCAGCCGGACGGGCGGGACGTAACACCCGATTGGCTGAGAACGCAGTAACAAAAAAGAGGAGGCTGGCGAGGAGCAGCAGCCCGAGCGTCGCGTACGAGCCCAGGTAACCGGTCACGGTGGGTCAGCCTACCGGTCCGACCCCGGAGCCCGCACCGAACACGTTACGGATTTGTTTCCCCCGCGGGACTAGTGCCTCCAGGCAACGACTACCGAATATTGACTCTTGACTCAACGTCACGGAGGACTGATGGCCCGCGTGGACCAACCGGCCGGACGCCGTACGCGCAACCCGCGTACGGCGAGCCGGCTGGCCGCCTCGTTGGCGGTCGCGCTGACCGTCGCCGCGATGCCGGGGTTGGCCACCGCCGCCCCGGTCGTCGACCGCGTCGCCGTCGCGACCACCGAGCCGACCGAGCCCGGAGGAGGTGCGATCGAGCCGGGCGGGGAGACGCCGACCGGCGAACCGACCTCGACCGAGCCGGCACCGACCAGCCCGCCGCCCACCACGGCGGAGCCGACGTCCACCGCCCCGACCGGCGGTCCCGCGCCGACCACCACCCGGCCCCCGGATCCCGCCCCGGTCACCACCGCGCCCACCGCGGCCGCGCCGACGACCGCCGCTCCGCCACCCCCGCCCCCGCCGGTCAAGCCCACCGCCCCGGCCGGGACCGCCCCGCTCGGCGTGACCGTCAGCACCGGCGACGTGGTGCTCACCTCCGCCTACTGGAACGCCCGGTCCACCGTGACCACCCTCCGGGTGACCATCACCAACACCGGCGGGGTCGCCGAGCGGATCCGCCTCGCGTACACCCTGCCGGCCGGGATCACCGACGCCGGCACGAAGGGATGCGCCGCCACGGGCGGCGGCGGGCACCGGTGCGGCCAGTGGACCAGCGCTCCGGGCTCCCGGTTCAGCACCGAACTGCGGCTGCGGGTGAGTGGCGACGCCTGGCGGCGGATGCCGCTGAGCGGTTCGGTGCGGGCCACCGCGACCGCGCCGGGTGCCGCTCCGGTGAGCGACAACCAGGGCTTCGCCGTCCTCTTCCCGCCCGGCCCGCCGGCCGCCGGCATCAAGCTGGAGGCGGGCGAGGTCGCCTTCGACAACAGCGGCGCGGCGAGCGGGCTCCAGGTACGGCTGGGCAACACCGGCTCGGTGGACGCCAACGGCCGTGTCGAGGTGGTCCTCCCGGCGGGGGTGACCGTACCGACACCACCGCCGGGCTGCGTCGCCGTCGATCCCACCCGTACGCGGTGCGCGGTCGGCACCGTCCGCGCCGGCCGCAGGGCCGACCTCCGGCTGCCGGTGACGGCCACGCCGGAGGCCCAGCGGGACGCGCCGCTCGCCGGCGCGGTCGTCGGTGAGCTCGACCCGCGCAGCGGCAAGGCCCGGAAGGTCCAGATGAGTTTCCGGATCGTCGCCGCCGCGGCCCTGGCGACGCCGGTGGCGTCGCTGCCCGAGCCGGCCGGCTCCCAGGGTGTCCTGGCCGCCGGCGCACCGCACGACAACGCCGGCGGGAGTTCGGTGCAGCGCACCGCCGTCATCCTGATCACGGCCTCCACCCTGCTTGTGGTGCTGGCCCTCGCCCTCGCGACCACCTCGCTGCGACGCCGGATGACCGAGCCGGTCACCGGTCCGACGCCGCCCGCCCCGCCGGAGTAGCCCTTCGGGGACGACGAAAGGGCCGGCCCCTGGGTGGGGCCGGCCCTTTCGGCTGTGTCGGTGTGTCAGGAGGTGCTGTAGCCGCGGGTGGCGATCCAGTCGGCGAGCGCCTCGGTGGTCATCCAGTACTCGGCCTGGTTGGGGTCGGCGCTGTCGGCGATCTTCACCTGCTCGCCGCCGTCGCGGTAGCCGGTGACGGAGATGTAGTGACCGCCCTCGAAGGAGTGCACCCCGCCGTCGGTGTCGGTGGCGGTGCCGGCGATGTTCGCCACCAGCGCGCGGCCATCGTCGACGGTGCGCACGACGTCCTCGCGCAGCTTGTCGGTCTGCTTGGCGTCGGCCTTGGCGTCGGTGATCTCGACGCTGCGGTAGACGTCCCGGCCGGTCTCCTTGTTCAGCACCGGGGTGATGTCGTTGATGGAGTCGGTGCCGGCCTCGGTGGTGCCCATCCGCTCGGCCATCGAGTCGACGTCGATGTCCTTGCCCTGCACGGACAGGGCGTTGCGGGCGGCGGCGGGGCCGCAGTAGTAGAAGTTCGGCTGCGCCTGGTAGCGCACGCCCAGTTCCCGCTTCTTCTCGCCGTGGCCCTTACGGTCGGCCTGGGCGCCCGGCTTGTCCGCCGGGGCGGCGAACGCGGTCGCCGGGCCGGCGAGGGCACCGCCGACGAACGCGGCACCAGCAGCGGTCAGAACGGTCTTACGCAGAATGTCGGTACGCATGATTGGTCGAAGCCTTTCGCTCGGGGGAAAACGCGCCGGCACGCAAAAGGGGGGAAGGCGCCGCACGCATACAAAAGGTGTTCGCAGGACCAGCCCGGCGGGGTGCTGCTCGGGGGTCCGGGGATGTAACCGATCCGGGCCCACGGCCATTCCGGCTCACCACCACCCCGCAGAAAGGGGCGGCTCGGGGATCCCGGCCGGGCGCCTCTGGGGACGCCCTGCGGTTACCGCATGTACAACGGCCCGTCCCACCCGGCCATTCCACGACCGGAGTGGCCCCGACCACGGGGACGGCGGACCGCATACCGGACACCCGGGACATCTCGAAGGAAGTGGCGTCCGGAGCGGCCGAAACTTTTCAAGAGTCGGGGCAGGGCCGTCACCTCGCCAACCGCTGGCGCCCAGCCCCCGCCGTGCGGTGATCTGGATTACGGCGTGCGGGGCAAAACGCCACTATTCCGGTCGAAAGCCCGCCTTTCCCGGTCCCAGACGGCGGACCTCTCGAGAGGTTGACGAGGTGTTCCGACGTAGGCTCTCAAGTGAGAAACGACAGCGGCCGGACAACCACGACGGTGGGGTACGGCGGTGCGCCGAGGAGGTCACGTGGCCGGGCAGGTCGAGGTCATGATCAGGTTTGGCGGCCCGGGTGACCGCGCCGACCGAGGCGAGGTGCGGGCGTGACCAAGCAGATCCGTCAACTGGACCGGGTGGTCATCCGGTTCGCCGGGGACTCCGGCGACGGCATGCAGCTGACCGGCGACCGGTTCACCTCGGAAACGGCCCAGCTCGGCAACGACATCTCCACGTTGCCCAACTTCCCGGCGGAGATCCGCGCCCCCGCCGGCACCCTCCCGGGCGTGTCGAGCTTCCAGGTGCACTTCGCCGACTACGACATCCTGACCCCGGGCGACTCGCCGAACGTGCTGGTCGCGATGAATCCGGCGGCGCTCAAGGCCAACCTGGCCGACCTGCCGCGCGGTGCCGACATCATCGTCAACACCGACGAGTTCACCAAGCGCAACCTGACCAAGGTCGGCTACCAGACGAACCCGCTCGAGGACGACTCGCTCGCCGGGTACGTGGTCCACCCGGTGGCGCTGACCTCGATGACCGTCGGCGCGCTCGCCGAGCACGAGGTGTCCAAGAAGGACGCCGAGCGCGCCAAGAACATGTTCGCCCTCGGCCTGCTGAGCTGGATGTACTCGCGACCGTACGAGTCGACGCTGCGGTTCCTGGAGCGCAAGTTCGCGGCCCGGCCGGAGCTGGTCGCGGCCAACGTCGCCGCGTTCAAGGCCGGCTGGAACTTCGGCGAGACCACCGAGGATTTCGCGGTCCGGTACGAGGTCAAGCCGGCGAAGATGCAGCCCGGCACCTACCGGAACATCACCGGCAACATGGCCCTGTCGCTCGGGCTGGTGGCCGCCGGCGTCCGCTCCGGGCTGCCGGTGTTCCTCGGGGCGTACCCGATCACGCCGGCGTCGGACATCCTGCACGAGCTGAGCAAGCACAAGCGTTTCGGCGTTCTCACCATGCAGGCCGAGGACGAGATCGCCGCGATCGGTGCGGCGCTGGGTGCGTCGTACGGCGGGGCGCTCGGCGTCACCACCACCAGCGGCCCCGGCGTGGCGCTGAAGAGCGAGACCATCTCCCTCGCCGTGGCGCTCGAGCTGCCGCTGGTCATCGTCGACGTGCAGCGGGCCGGGCCGTCGACCGGCATGCCGACCAAGACCGAGCAGGCCGACCTCAACATGGCGCTCTACGGCCGGCACGGCGAGGCCCCGATCGCGGTGATCGCGCCGAAGTCCCCCGCGGACTGCTTCCACGCCGCCCTGGAGGCGGCGCGGATCGCGCTGACCTACCGCACCCCGGTGATCCTGCTGTCGGACAACTACGTCGCCAACGGCTCCGAGCCGTGGCTGCTGCCCGACGTCGAGTCCCTGCCGGACCTGCGGGTGGAGTTCGCGACGCAGGCCAACGGCGAGGACGGCAGCACCTTCCTGCCGTACCTGCGGGACCCGGAGACCCTGGCCCGCCCGTGGGCCATTCCGGGCACCCCGGGCCTGGAGCACCGGATTGGTGGTCTGGAGAAGGCCGACAAGACCGGCGACATCTCGTACGACCCGGCGAACCACGACTTCATGGTGCGCACCCGGGCCGCCCGGATCGAGACCATCCCGGTGCCGGACCTCGAGGTCGAGGACCCGGACGGCGACGCCCGGGTGCTGGTGCTCGGCTGGGGCTCGACGTACGGCCCGATCGGCGCGGCCTGCCGGGGCCTGCGCCAGCGGGGTCACTCCATCGCCCAGGCGCACCTGCGTCACCTCGCCCCGATGCCGGCGAACCTCGGTGAGGTGCTGCGCTCCTACGACCGGGTGGTCATCCCCGAGATGAATCTCGGCCAGCTCGCGCACGTGATCCGCGCCAAGTACCTGGTCGACGCGATCGGCTACAACCAGGTGCGCGGCCTGCCGTTCACGGCCAACGAGCTGGAGACGACGCTGGAAGAGGTCCTGAAGAATGTCTGAGCCCGTCGCCCTCAAGCTCACCGCGAAGGACTTCAAGTCCGACCAGGAGGTGCGCTGGTGCCCCGGCTGCGGTGACTACGCGATCCTCGCGGCCGTTCAGGGCTTCATGCCGGAGCTGAACATCCCCCGGGAGCGGATCGTCTTCATCTCCGGGATCGGCTGCTCGTCGCGCTTCCCGTACTACATGAACACGTATGGGATGCACTCGATCCACGGCCGCGCCCCGGCGATCGCCACCGGCCTGTCCGCGACGCGTCCCGACCTGTCGGTCTGGGTGGTGACCGGCGACGGCGACGCGCTGTCGATCGGCGGCAACCACCTGATCCACGCCCTGCGCCGCAACGTCAACCTCAAGATCCTGCTGTTCAACAACCGGATCTACGGCCTGACGAAGGGGCAGTATTCTCCGACGTCCGAGGTCGGCAAGATCACCAAGTCGACCCCGGTCGGCTCGGCCGACGCGCCGTTCAACCCGATCTCGCTGGCGCTCGGCGCCGAGGCGACCTTCGTCGCCCGCACGATCGACTCGGACCGCAAGCACCTCCAGTCGGTGCTGCGGGCGGCCGCCGAGCACCAGGGCTCCGCGTTCGTGGAGATCTACCAGAACTGCAACATCTTCAACGACGGCGCGTTCGACCAGCTCAAGGAGCCGGCCACCCGGGACGACTACCTGATCCGGCTGGAGCACGGCCAGCCGATCACGTTCGGCAAGGACGGGCAGTTCTGCGTCGTCCACCCGCCCGGCGGCTTCGGCCTGGAGGTCCGCGAGACGGCGGCCACCCCGGCCGAGGAGATCGTCGTGCACGACGCGGCGGTCGCCGACCCGGCGTACGCGTTCGCGCTGTCCCGGCTGCCCGGCCTGGACCTGCGGAACACCCCGATCGGTGTGTTCCGCTCGGTCGGGCGCCCGTCGTACGACAGCGTCGTGCAGGGCCAGCTCGAGGCCGCGCGGGCGAAGGTCACCGAGACGCCGGAGCAGCAGCTCGCCGGTCTCCTGGGCAGTGGCGACACCTGGACGATCGTCTGACCCCTGAACCGCGCACGCTCACCCGCCCCGGTGCGCGCACTTTCACGGAAAGAGTGGCCATTCCCCGTGGAATGGCCACTCTTTCCCTGTTCGAGGCCCCTCGGCGGGGACGGAAAGGCGACGGTCAGACGCCGGCGGACGCCGGCACCCAGAGCTCGTCGATCGTGCGCTCGGCCGCCGCGAGGCTCTGCTCGTGCAGCGG
Source organism: Micromonospora sp. H33 (assembly GCF_052068455.1). Lineage (NCBI taxonomy): Bacteria > Bacillati > Actinomycetota > Actinomycetes > Micromonosporales > Micromonosporaceae > Micromonospora > Micromonospora sp. H33. The sequence continues at coordinate 381,252 of NZ_JBQHDE010000001.1, forward strand.
GAGCAGCTCGGCCATCGCCGGGTTCACGGGGGCGAGGGTGAGCTCGGCGGTGATGATTCGCGGCTCCAGGCCGGTCATCGAGAGGCCGTGCGGGAGCCAGGGCTCGGCGTGGTCCCAGCCCTCCCGCGGGGTGCCGGCGCCGTAACCGCCGCCCCGGCTGGCCAGCACGATGAACTCCCGGCCGCCCAGCAGGCCGCTGCCGTTGCTCGGGTCGTACGCGATGCCCGGCGCGATGAGGTGGTCGACCCAGGTCTTGACGCTGCTGGGCGCGCCGTAGTTGTAGAGCGGGAGCCCGAGCAGGATCGCGTCGGCGCGCTTCACCTCGTCCACCAGGTGCTCGCTGAGCGCCCACGAGGCGCGCTGCTCCGGGGTGTGCTGCTCGACCGGCACCATCCGGGCCAGGCCGCCGGCCTCGTCCAGGTGCGGCAGCGGCTCCCGGCCGAGGTCGCGGTAGGTGACGGTGCCGTCGGGGTTGGCGGCTCGCCAGGCGGCGGCGGCGCGAGCGGTGAGCCGCCGGCTCACGGAGTGCTCCCCACGGATGCTCGAGTCGATGTGCAACAGGTGCGGCATTGGTTAATCCTCCACAGATCGTTTGTGAGAGACCAACCATTTATAGCAGGCAGATCGTCAGTGGTCGGGGTAAACTGGATCACATGCCTGCCCCGCCGGTGGACCGCTCGGAGCGCCGTTCCGGAGCGCTCCTCGCCCATCTGTCCCGGCGGATCCGGCTGCGGGCGGAGTCGGCCCTGTCCCCGCTCGGTCTACGTCCCCGTCACCTGGTGGCACTCACCGTGCTGCGGGAGGGCGGCGGCACCAGCCAGCAGGCCCTCGCCGGGACCCTGGAGATGGACGGGACGAACGTCGTCGGGTTGCTCAACGAGTTGGAGTCGGCGGGCCTGGTCGAGCGGCGGCGTTCACCCGAGGACCGTCGGCGGCACGTCGTGGAGCTCACCACGACCGGGGAGGCACGCCTTCGCGAGGCCGAGTGTGCGCTGGCCAGCGCCGAGGCCGAGGTCCTCGGCGCACTGGACCCGGCCGAGCGCGACACGCTCTACGAGTTGCTCCGGCGTGCGGCCACCGGGACGGCGCCGGCCACGTGCAGCGAAGCGATCAGCGAGCAGACCGGGGCCGCGGACGGTTGCTGACCGGCGACCTGGTCAGGGGACCGGCGTGGTGGACGTCGGGCGGTCGTCGCGGACGTGCACGAGCATGTCGCCGGTCTCGATCACCGCGCCCGCCTTGTCGGCCAGGGTGACCACCTTGCCCCGCCGGACCAGGGCGATGACCAGGGTGTCCAGCTCGCGCGGGGACTTGCCGACCTCGTGCCGCTCCGCCGAGCGCATCGCCAGCGCCATGCCCTGACCGGGGGTGAGCAGGTCCTCCACGACGTCGATCAGCGGCGGCGCCGACGTGGACAGGCCCAGCAGCCGGCCCGCCGTCGCCGACGACACGATCACGTGGTGGGCGCCGCTCTGCTTCAGCAGCGGGGCGTTCTCCGCCTCGCGGGCGGCGGCGATGATCCGCACCTGCCCCGCGGTGAGCTGCCGGACGGTCAGCGCCACCAGGACCGACGCGTCGTCGCTGTCGGTCGCGATGATCACCGCCTTGGCGGTGCGGACGTGCGCCTCGTTCAGGATCGCCGAACGGGTCGCCGACCCCTCGATCGCCACCAGGCCGGCCGCCGTGGCCTGCCGGAGCGCGCCACCGCTGCGCTCGACCACGACGATCCGGGACTTGTCGAACCCGTTCTCCAGCAGGGCGGAGACCGCGCTGCGGCCCTTGGTGCCGTAGCCGCAGATGATGACGTGGTCCTTCACGGTTCTCCTCCACCGCGACAGGCGACGGCCGGTCCGGTACTGCTCGGTCAGGACTTCCAGGGTGGTGCCGACCAGGATGATCAGGAAGATCACCCGGGCGGGCGTGATGTAGAGGACGTTGACCAGTCGGGCGGACGGGCTGACGGGGGTGATGTCGCCGTACCCGGTGGTGGAGAGGGAGACCACCACGTAGTAGAAGCAGTCGAGGAGGGTCAGACCGTCCTCGTTGACGTCGCGGTACCCGTCCCGGTCGAACCAGACCACCGCCACGGTCCCGAGGACCAGGCCGAGGGCCCCGGCCAGCCGCAGGCTCAGCGCGCTCAGCGGGTCGCGCCGTTGCGCCGGAAAGTGGATCACCGTTCGCCCTGCCCGGACTCCGCTGTCGCCTGCACGCCCACAACATAGCGGGTGAGCGGTGATCCGCACGCCGGGGCGGTGGGACGTCGCGGCGGCGGCCGGCCAGGCATGATGGGAGTGTCCTCGGACGACGACCGCGAGAGCGAGGCGGAGCATGTCCTTGCTGCGACGAGTGATCGGCGGCGTGCTGCGCCGGCTGCGCCAGCGGCAGGGCCGCACGCTGCGCGACGTGGCCCAGGCCGCCGGGGTCTCCATGCCGTACCTGTCGGAGATCGAGCGCGGGCGCAAGGAGGCGTCGTCCGAGGTGCTGGCGGCGATCTGCCGGGCGCTGGGCATCCGCCTGTCCGACCTGCTAGAGGAGGCGCGCGACGACCTGCGTCGCGTGGAGCGGCACGAGCCGGTGGGTTCCGCGCCGGCCCGGTTCGACCGGGTGCCGCTCTCGCGCGCCGAGTCCGCCGGCCCGCGCGTGCGGATCGGGTTCCACGCCGACGGCCCGACCGCGTACACGGCCCGTCCGGTGCCGGTCGGCGGCGCGCTCCCCCTCCCGACGAGGTCCCCCGAGCGGCTGCTCCACGTCGCCGGCACACCGGGCACGATCGGGCCCGACCTCACCGGCGGGCTGGCCGGCTGGGCCGGCACACCGCTCACCACGTCCGGGCTGCGGGTCCGGTTGATCCCCTCCGCGCCGACCGGCCGCCCCGGTGCGCGTACCGCCAGGATGCTGGCGCGACGGCGGGCCCGGACGGGCCGGCGCCGGCTCGCCGCGCGATAGGGCCTGTGTCGAAGTCCCGGCGAAGCCGGGCTGTGACGTCGACACGGGCCCGTGGCCGGGTCGCTTCTGCTCTGGGCCGATCTGCCGCCGGCAGAAACGCTGGGGTTCGCTCACCGGCCCGCGCAGGCTGGAAGCGCCGGTCCCCCGGGCGGTGCGGTCGCCCGCCGGCACGGTGGAGGTCGCATGTGATGATCAGGATGTTCGACGAGGGGCAGCGGAGCTTCGGCGACCAGGTGTTCGAGCGGCTGCTGAAGGAGCGGATCGTGTTCCTCGGCACCGAGGTGACCGACGAATCGGCCAACCGGATCTGCGCGCAGATCCTGCTGCTGGCCGCCGAGGACCCGGACCGGGACATCAGCCTCTACATCAACTCGCCGGGCGGCTCGGTGAGCGCGGGGATGGCCGTGTACGACACGATGCGGTTCGTCCGCAACGACGTGGCCACCCTGGCGCTGGGCATGGCCGGCTCGATGGGGCAGTTCCTGCTCTGCGCGGGGACGGCGGGCAAGCGGTACGCGCTGCCGCACGCGCGGATCATGATGCACCAGCCGTCCGGCGGCATGGGCGGCACCGCCGCCGACATCACCATCCAGGCGCAGAACATGCTGCACGTGAAGCGGACGATGCAGGAGCTGATCGCCCGGCACAGCGGGCACAGCGTCGACGAGATCCAGCAGGACTGGGACCGGGACCGGTGGTTCACCGCCGACCAGGCCCGCGCGTACGGCCTCATCGACCACGTGATCAGCCGAGCCGAGCAGCTCTCGGCGGGCTGAGCCGGCACGGGGCGGCTCGCCCACCCTGGACGCGCGGCGGCGGCCGGCGATGGTCCCGCCGGCCGCCACCGCGTCCCTGTGGCCGGTCCGGTGGACCGGCGGCCTGCGCCGGCCCCTGAACCGACGCGAGGGAGAAGCAGGATGCGTACCGATGCCGGACGCGCCCCCTCGATCGCGTCCGACCTCCGGCACATGTGACGGCCTGAGCCGTTGCGGCCACGCCGTCGTTAGAAGGAAGCCTATTCCCGGGGGGACAGGAATCGCGCGGACGGCGGGCGCAGCGCCTTCGGGCCGAATTTCGTTACATCGGTGCTCTGTCCAGCCCGGAGGCCGTCCTCAGCGGGCGTCGTAGCGGGCGCGGGCCGCCTCCACCTCCGCGAGGTGCGTGGTGGCCCAGGACCCCAGCCCAGCGACCAGGTCGAGCAGGCTCCGGCCCAGGTCGGTGAGTGCGTAGTCGACCCGGGGCGGCACGCTGGCGTACACGGTACGGGTGACCAGGCCGTCGCGTTCCAGCGCGCGCAGGGTCTGGGTGAGCATCTTCTGGCTCACCCCCTCGATCCGCTGGGCCAACTCGCCGTACCGCTTCGTGCCCTCGGCAAGAGTGAGCACCACCAGCACGCTCCACCGGTCGCCGATGCGGTCGAGCACCTGGCGACTGCCACATTTCCGGCTGTAGACGTCCGACTCCATCTCCACACTCTCCCGCAGGTGCGTCACGCACTTCAAGGTGCCTACTCTCCAACGGGAAGTGACGGCAGGTTGTTCCGGTTGGAGACGTACGTCAGACCCCGCCTCACAACACTGGAGTTCCTCAGATGTCGATCGTCGTCACCGGGGCCACCGGCCACCTGGGCCGCCTCATCGTCACCTCGCTGCTGGACCGGGGCGTACCGGCCGACCAGGTCGTGGCGCTCGGCCGGGACACCAGCCGCCTCGCCGACCTGGCCGCGCGCGGCGTCACCGTCCAGCAGGCCGACTACAACGACCCCGACTCGCTGCGCACCGCCTTCGCCGGGGCGACGAAGCTGATGTTCGTCTCCGGCAACGAAATCGGCCGTCGGGTCGAGCAGGCGCGCAACGTGGTCGCCGCCGCCGAGGAGGCCGGCGTCGAGCTCATCGCCTACACCAGCATCCCCAAGGCGGACACCTCCAGCCTCATCCTGGCCGTGGACCACCGGGGCACCGAGCAGGAGATCGCCGCGTCCGGCCTGCCGTACGTCTTCCTGCGCAACAGCTGGTACTTCGAGAACTACCTGCCGCAGATCCCCACGTACCTGGAGTACGGGGTGACCGGCGCAGCCGGTGACGGCCGGATCAGCGCCGCCGCCCGCGCCGACTACGCGGAGGCCGCCGCCGCGGTGCTCACCACCGAGGGGCACGCCGGCCGGACGTACGAGCTGGGCGGCGCGCCATTCACCATGACCGAGTTCGCCGAGAATCTGTCCCGGCAGACGGGCCGGCAGGTCGGCTACACCGACCTGCCGGTGGAGAAGTACACGGAGGTCCTGGTCGGCGCGGGTCTCCCCCAGCCGTACGCGGAGGTGCTCGCCGACGGCGACCGGGGTGCCGCCGCCGGTGAGCTGGAGGTCGCCGGCGACGACCTGGAGCGGCTGATCGGCCGTCGCCCGACCACCCTGGCCGAGGCGCTCCGCGCGGCACTCTGACGGCCGTCCGTACGACGCGTCGTCCCGCCGCCCGGTCGTGCTGACCCGGGCGGCGGGAGGCCTCGGCCGGCTCAGGAGAGGTCCACGTCGCAACCGCCAGCCGGGTCACCGCGGCACGGTCAGCACCACCTTGCCGAGCGCCCGGCGCCCCTCCAGGTCCGCGTGCGCCCGGGCCGCGTCCGCCAGGGGGTACGTCGTGACCAGCGGCCGCCACCAGCCACGGCCGGCCAGCTCCAGTGATCGGGCGGCCAGACCGGGGATCCCGCCGGGCAGGGCGCGCATCCGCTGCCCCAGCCACCCGGCGGTGAGACCGCGCCCGATCAGGTCGGCGGTCTCGATCCGGGTCGCCTCGCCGGCCGACCAGCCGAACATCATGAACCGCCCACCCGGATTCAGCAGCTCCAGGGCCGCCCGGCCGACCGCGCCGCCGACCCCGTCGTACACCAGGGTCACGCCGCCGAACCGCTCGCGTACGCGGTCCGCCCAGTCCGGGCGCCCGTAGTCCACCACGAGGTGTGCGCCGAGGCCGTCCAGCGCCGCCGTCCGCTCCGCGCCGCGTGCGGCCGCCACCACCGTGGCCCCGGCGTGCCGCGCGGCCTGGACCAGCAACCACCCGACACCGCCGGCGGCCGACGGGACGAGGACCACGTCGTCCGCCGCCGGCCGTTCCAGCTCGACGATGCCGAGAGCGGTCCGGCCCGTGCCGACCGCGGCCACCGCCTCGGCGAAGGTCAGCCCCTCGGGTACAGGGAACAGCGTCCCGACGGCGGTCACCGCCTGCTCGGCGTACCCGCCGGGGACCATGCCGAGGTGGGCCACCACCCGTCGACCCAACCAGTTGTCGTCAGCGCCGGGCCCGAGGGCGTCGACGATCCCGGCGACCTCACGGCCGGGGATGGTGGGCAGCTCGGGCAGCGGGAGCGGACCGCCGGCCTCGCCGCGCCGCAGGGTGGTGTCGAGCAGGTGTACGCCGCTCGCCTCGACGGCGAGGCGTACCTCGCCCGGGCCGGGCGTGAGGTCGGGCAGTTCGTCCAGGACGAGATTCTCGGCGGGACCGAATTCGTGGAGCCGGATCGCGTGCATGATCCGATCCGACAACCTGAACCACGGTTGAGGTCAAGGGTTCAGGGGGTCGGCTCCCTCACCCTGACCGCGGTCTCCAACAGATCCCGCAGCCCCGGGCGCCTCCTCGCCGTCGCGTCGTGGGACGACCTACCGCTCCGCGCGGTGCGCGCAGCGCGGGGCAGGATCTGCACCGGCCACGATGAACTCTTCACACGTGAGGAAGCGGTCATTGAAGTGGCCGACGAGGAAGCCGATCAGCGCCACGGTGGTGACGATCGCCGCCAGGATGACCTTGAGGCGGCGGCCCGGGAGGGTGAAGTAGTTGGGTGCGAGTAACCGGACGACGATGGCCGCGACGAACGGCACCACCGCGACGGTAGCGACGCTCAGCACGTGATCAGCGGTCTGAGCCACGGCCCCGAAGGGGCGCGGCACGGCGAGGCGTAGCAGCCAGAGCCCAATCGGGGGCAGGAAGAAGAGCAGCACCCAAGAGTGGGTGTGCACCCGGCGGCGTAGGAGGAGAGCGCTCAGGAGCACGACGAGGGACAGCACGAACAGGTCCTGCCGCCGGTAGTAGAAGATGGTCCGGTGCGTGCCGAAGGCGAACGCAACATCCCAGGCCAACAGTGTGGCGCCAAACGCGATCGCGTAGAAGCCCCCCAGCTTCTGCTCCGCCGTCCCCCGTAAGAGGTCATCCCCCTCGGTAAGCTTTCGCGACTTGTCGGCGACTCGTTTGGCCGAACCTTCTCCGTTCATGCCCCTGCCTATCGTGCTCGCCGCCCAGCCATGGCAGTTCAACGTCTCCCGGCCAGCGGCAAAGGGAGCGCGAGGAGCGAACGGGCGGCTGGATGCCCACGACCTCTATGCCCGTAACGACGGCGAGGCGCTTCGCGCTTCGGTCCAGGCCGCCGGATGAGCTTGGACGGGCACGACCCGGCATGCAACGGGCACGGAAGCCCCCGGAGGGGGCAGATGATTGGTGATCAAGGATGGGACCTGGTGCCCCCGGCAGGATTCGAACCTGCGACACACGGTTTAGGAAACCGATGCTCTATCCCCTGAGCTACGAGGGCGCGAGGGCCCAGCCTACCTGCCACCGGGTGCCCACGAGTACCCAGGAGTACCGCGTGTGCTCACCGGTGCCAGCCGCCCGCTGCTCCGGGTCTCAGCCACCGCCGTGGCGACGGGCGAAGCCTCGTCGCCACGGTATGGCGGAGTCAACGTCAGACCAAACGGATGTTGGCGGCCTGAAGGCCCTTCTGGCCCTGCTCGACGTCGAACTCGACCCGCTGGTTCTCGTCCAGGCTGCGGAACCCGCTCGATGAGATGGCGGAGAAGTGGGCGAAGACGTCAGCGCCCCCACCATCCTGCGCGATGAAGCCGAAGCCCTTGTCCGCGTTGAACCACTTGACTGTGCCGAAAGCCATGTCTTCTCCTCTGAGTAGCTGATGGAGCAGGTACGGGCCCTCGGTCGTCGCCGCTGCTGGTCTGGAAGAACCGGCAGAACAAAAAGCGCCTGGCGGGTTAGATACCCACCAGGCGCTGGCAAAGTATGCGACAAACCGAAGGTTACAACCCGGTGAGGCTAGCACGGGCGCGCCGCCAGTGCGGTGTCTTCGCTGTCAGCGCTGACCGCGCCGGCTACCAATCCGCGTGCCGGATGAGAACGCCGCCGCGCCCCGTGGCGCGGACGTGGTTCCCGCGGCACCCGCCCGACGACTTTCCGAGCCTCTCCCGCGCACTGCGCTGGCGGTCGATCCGCCCGTCGCTGTGCGGGGATCCGGGCGCCGCGTGGCGGTGTGCCCTCGTCCGTGATGCGGCGCCGCCGTCGCTACGGGAGGCGTCACGAAGCGGCGCTCACCCGGGGCGAGTTCGGTGAGCAGCGAGTCACCGGGCCCAAGCCGGGTGATCGTCGGGTTGATGCCGGCCTGGCGGGTGAGGTCGCGCACGTCGGTGACCTGGTCGTCGGTCATCAGGGTGACGACGGTGCCGCTCGCTCCGGCACGCGCGGTCCGCCCCGAGCGGTGCAGGTATGCCTTGTGCTCGGCGGGCGGGTCGGCGTGGATCACGAGAGCAACGTCGTCGACGTGGATACCGCGCGCCGCGATGTCGGTCGCGACAAGCGTGCGGGCGTCGCCGGCGGAGAACGCCGCCAGATTGCGGGTACGGGCGTTCTGCGCCAGGTTGCCGTGCAGCTCCACGGCGGGCACGCCCGAGGCGACCAGTTGACTGGTCAGCTTCTTGGCGCCCCGCTTGGTGCGGGTGAATACGAGCGTGCGCCCCGGGGCGGCCGTCAGGTCGATCAGGACGGGGAGCCGGTCATCGTGACGCACCCGGAGCACGTGGTGGGTCATCGCGGCGACCGGGGACATCGCCGAGTCGACGCTGTGGGTGACTGGGTTGGACAGGTACCGCCGCACGAGGACGTCGACGCCCGCGTCGAGCGTCGCCGAGAACAGCAGCCGCTGGGAGCGGGGCGGCGTCTTGTCGAGGAGTCGCCGTACGACCGGCAGGAAGCCCAGGTCGGCCATGTGGTCCGCCTCGTCGAGCACCGTGACCTCGACGGCGTCGAGGATCGCGTGGCCGGTCGACACGTGGTCGGCGAGCCGGCCGGGACAGGCGATGAGGATATCGACCCCGGCACGCAGTGCACCGACCTGTGGCCGGGCGCTCACCCCACCGAAGATCGTCAAGGTCCGCAGCGACAGCGCGGTGGCCAGCGGTGCGATCGTCGCTTCGATCTGGGTCGCCAGCTCGCGAGTGGGCGCCAGGATGAGCGAGCGCGGGCGGCCGGGCAGCCGCGGAGACGTGGCGGCCGAGAGCCGGGCGAGGACCGGGAGAGCGAAGGCGTATGTCTTGCCCGATCCCGTCCTGCCACGACCCAGCACGTCGCGTCCGGCGAGTGAATCCGGGAGGGTCGCGGCCTGGATCGGGAATGGCGCGCTGATGCCCGCCTGCTCGAGCGCGGCGACCAGGCGGCCGGGCACGCCGAGGTCGGCGAAGGAGGTGGGTGTGACAAGGGGTGTCTTGCTGGGGCGGCGTGCCGCCATGGGAGTCTCCGAACGTGGAAGGGGCCGCCCTGCACGGCGCTGACCGATTGGTCGCGGCGCGTGGTGGTCGACATCAGATGCAGGCCGTGGTCGGAACCGGCGGACTGGTTGATCAATCTACCCGCACCCCGGGCCCAAGCCGTACACGATGGCTTTTTGGGTTAGGGTTCGGCGGACCGAGCGAGACGGATCCAACGCCCCCGGCGTGCCCGCCCCGCTCATTTCCGCACCCGGCTTGCATGTGCGAGCGGGTGAGTCGCGCGTTGGCGCGCAAACTTGGAGCAGCTGTTGACTGATGTAACCGGGCGTGACTCGAATTTGTTCCGTGAAGTACCGGGAGCAGATGCGCCTTTCGACCACACACCTGCCGTCGACGTAGGTTCGGCCGCGATGACCCGCCTGCGCACCCCGTTCCGTGTCGAGGGTGACGCCGATCGGAAGCCGACGACCGCGCCCATCGCCGCTCGTTAGGCATCACGACGACACGGAGCCCAGCCGGTAAGGGCTACCACGCGTGTCGGTTCGACGCCTCACAGGTACCGACGTCCTGTGCAGGTGGATGCACGTCTCCACGACCGGACCACCGGATGGGGCGGCGGCGGTGGACCGCCACTCGGCCTTGCCCCGCATACATCGTCGCGTCGGCCCACAATTCGTGGTTTCCCGATCACACCGACCGTCTTCCCAAGATCATTATGGTTCGTCTTTCCGCAGTCGTGTTATACGGTCAGCAGGTGAGAATCGAGCGTCACTGGTGGAACGGGGACCGGAGTTCGCGGGGGCGTCGCGACGTCTACATCCGCACCGACGGCCAGCGATGGGAAGTAGAGGCGCAGACCGGCGGCATCGCAGGCCGGTCGAAGCTACATGCCTGTCCGAGTCGGGCCTCTGCGGCGATCCTCGCCGACGCATGGCTGGGTGGTCGCCCGGAGTGGCGGGAACTGACGCCCTGACAGTGGGACGTCAGGAGCACTCCTGGCAGACCTCCCGGCCGTCGGGCTGCGCGGCGAGCTGACTGCGGTGGTGCACCAGGAAGCAGCGCACGCATCGAAACTCGTCCGGCCGTATCGGCACGACCGCCACGGTCAGTTCCTCGCCGGACAGGTCCGCGCCGGGCAACTCGAAGTTCTCGGCAGCCTCGGCCTCGTCGAGGTCGACTCTCGCTGACTGCGACGCCGCGCCGCGCGCCTTGAGTTCCTCCAGGCTGTCGTCTTCAACCTCAGCGGCGGGTCGGCGCGGTGCGTCGTAATCGATCGGCTTGCTCATCGTGATGGCCTCTCCGGCTTGGTTCATGGGTGTCGCGACGGTAGACCGCGGGGTCATGTCGTGGCGCTCAAGAGAGCGGTGGAAGGGTAGCGCTCGCCCTACGAGGCGAGGGGCGCCATCGGCAGTGATCGCCATCCCGGCGGAGTATGACTTCGCACTCCGCATCGACATCGTGCATGCCCCAAGCGCCCCGGGCGTACGCGAGAGACGGGTGCGCACGGTACGGCACGAGTGCCTCGGCGGGCTCCTGATCTACTACCCCCGGCACTACTGACGACCCTGGCCGAATACGTCATGCACTACAACGCGCTGCTCCCCCGCCACCATCGCTGCGGACCACCGGGAGTCGTGTGCCGACGAAGGCTCCACCAACGGATCAGCCGCTTCGGCGGTTACCCCACTGGCGCGGGCTCTGGACCGAGCCTCGGCCGCCGAGGTGCTGACCCTTTGCATACGGTTGAGGCGAGGCGACCTTGCCCTTCGCGCGTCGGGCAGCCCGATTTGCGTAAACGGCAGGCTCGTCGGTCTCGGTCTCGGCCGTGGTTGGCGTGTCGGCGTCCTCGGCGTGGCGGTCGGGATCGGGCTCAAGCTCCGGCATCGGTATCTCCCTGGATTCGTGGGGCGCCCTATGGACCATCGCCAGCCGGCGGACGCGGACTGCTCGACGCCGGTGTGGGCGCCTTGACGGTATCGCAACGCCGAGCCCGTCCGATCGACGGTCCGTGGGCCCGCGGGTGGCAACGTCATGCGGCGTCGATGGTGACGCAGCATCTGCCGGGTCCGGGGTCCAGCCGGGCGCACCGGTCGCCGGGGCCGAGTTCGTCGAGCAGTCCGGTTATCAGGTCCAGGTTCATGCCGCAGACCAGCTGGGTGTAGTCCTTGGCGAGGCTGTGGAAGGGGCAGTTGGCGAGGAGGGTGCGGTCGGCGACGCAGTGCGGTTCGTACCCGTTGCGCGCCAGTACCGTGTTGACCGCCTCAACCGGCGGCATGCCGTCCAGGTCGTCTGGGGTTTGGCCGAGGCGGCGGCCGATGGCTGTGGCCGCCCGCCGAAGGGCTTCATCGACGGCGAGGCGGTCCCGGACGGCGATGGTGATCGTCTCGGCCATGACGCGGCTCGCAAGGTCGTACCGGCGCTCGGGCAGCGTCACCGAGATCTCGCGGTCCGCTCGGCGGTAGAGCTTGGCGGGCCGGCCCGCTCCAGGGCCGCCGCGGCCGGGCGGCCGCCGGTACTCCACGTCGAGCAATCCGTCGGCGACGAGCCGGTCGAGGTTGAACTTGGCTACGTGATGGGCCACGCCAACCGCTGCCGCGGCCTGTTCCCGGTTGACCGGCTCGGCCTGCGAGACGACGTAGCTGTACAGCTGACGGCGCACCGGCTCGCTCAACGCCGCGACGCTGGCCACGTCGGCCGCGAAGTCCTCGGACATCCCTCACCTCCCCCGGCCCTCATCATCCACCACTCTAACAGACACGGCTATTGACGTAAGAAGATTTCGCCCTCTAACGTCTAACCAACTACCCGTTAGAAGGGGTTCGCCATGACCAACACCGCCGCACGACAGGGTTCCTCCGACATCGCCAGGCAGGTGCGGACAGACCCGGTGGTCCAGGCCTTCTGGCTGCTGCGAATCGGGTTCACCGTCGCGCCGATCCTGTTCGGCCTGGACAAGTTCGCCGGTCTGCTGACCGACTGGGACGGCTACCTCGCTCCCGCGATCGACCGCCTAGTGCCCGGCTCGGCGCACCAGGCGATGCTCGCGGTCGGCGTCATCGAAATCGTCGCCGGCATCGCGGTAGCGGTGCTCCCGCGCTTCGGCGGTTATCTCGTGGCCGCGTGGCTCGGCGGCATCATCGTCAATCTGCTGCTGCTGGGCAACTTCTACGACGTTGCCCTGCGCGACTTCGGTCTGCTGCTCGGTGCCCTCACCCTCGCCCGCCTCGCCACCGCGGTCGATGCCACCAGGTTCCTCGGCCGCCGATGACCTCAGCTCACCACCGGTTCACCGCTGGCCGCGGATCGGCGCGGCCAGCGGTCACCAAGCCGTCGGGAGACGTCATGACCAGCACCGCCTCGACGAGGGAACACGACGACGACGTGGCGTTCCGGGCGCCGCATCTTCGGCTTGCCCGTGACGTCACTGCCATCGACGTGGACGCCGCCGCCGACGCCGTCCGAGACCTGTTGCGAGCCCTCGGACAGGACATCGAATCGGAACACCTGCTCGGCACTCCACGCCGGGTGGCTGCCGCCTACGCCGAACTGCTCAGCCCCGAGCCGTTCAACCTCACAACGTTCCCCAACGACGACCGCTACGACGAACTCGTGCTGGTCCGGGCGGTCCCGTTCCGCTCGTTGTGCGAGCACCACCTGCTGCCCTTCCACGGATCCGCGCACATCGGCTACCTGCCAGGCGAGCGGATCGTGGGGTTGTCCAAGCTGGCACGCGTCGTCGAGCACTTCGCCTGCGGCCTGCAGGTGCAGGAACGCCTGACCCAGCAGATCGCCAACTGCCTCCAGCAGAACCTGCGCGCCAAGGGCGTTGCCGTGGTGCTGGAAGCCGAACATCTCTGCATGTCGCTGCGCGGCGTCCGCTCCACCGGAGCCCGGACGGTCACCTCGGCGTTGCTCGGTCTGCACCGCGATCACGCCGCCACGCGGGCTGAATTCTTCGCCCTCACCGGCGTACGGTGCTGACCATCATCGATCGAATCTCGGGAAGGAGAGCCATGACCAGCACGCAGACATTCGTCATCGTCGGTGGAGGGCTCGCCGGTGCCAAGGCGGCCGAGGCACTGCGCGACCGCGGGTTCGACGGGCGGATCCTGATCATCGGCGCGGAGCCGGTGCGCCCGTACGAACGGCCACCGCTGTCCAAGAACTACCTCACGCGTGAAGCCGGCGTGGACTCGGTGTTCGTGCACGAAGACGGCTTCTACGCCCGACACGCCATCGAGCTGCGCACCGCCACGACGGTGACCGGCCTCGACCCGGCTGCTCACACCATGACCCTGAGCGACGGCACGACCCTCCGCTACGACAAGGCGCTCCTGGCGACCGGCTCCGAACCGCGGCGCTTGACCGTACCCGGCGCGAAGCTGCCCGGGGTGCACTACCTGCGCACCCTGGCCGACGCCGACGCCCTGTCCGCGGCGGCCGACACCGCAACGTCGGTGGTCATCATCGGCGCCGGATGGATCGGTGCCGAGGTCGGCGCCTCACTGCGCCGCCGGGGGCTGCCCGTCGCGTTGCTCGATACCGCCACCGTGCCACTGGAGCAGGTCCTGGGTCGCGAGGTCGGCGAGGTCTATCGGGCACTGCACGCCCGTAACGGAGTCGCACTGCACCTCGGTGACAGTGTGGTGGCACTGCACGGAGACCGTCACGTCGAAGCGGTCGTCACGACCAGCGGCCAGCGCCTCGCCGCCGACCTGGTGGTCGTGGGCATCGGAGCCACGCCGCGCACCGCGCTCGCCGCCGACGCCGGGCTCGCCGTCGACAACGGAGTCCTCACCGACGAGTTCCTCCAGACCAGTCACCCCGACGTGTACGCAGCCGGGGACATCGCCCGCGCCTGGCACCCGCTGTTCGAGGCCCGGCTGCGCGTCGAGCACTGGGCGAACGCCCTCAACCAGGGCGCGACCGCCGCAGCCAACATGCTCGGTGTGAACCAGCCCTACGCCCGCATCCCGTACTTCTTCTCGGACCAGTACGACCTCGGCATGGAGTACGCCGGCCACTGCCCGGACTGGGACGCGGTCGTGTTCCGCGGCGACCCCGCCTCGGGAGAGTTCCTCGCGTTCTGGCTACGCGATCAGGTCGTCTGCGCGGCGATGAACGCCAACGTCTGGGACGTCAACGACGACCTCCAGACGCTGGTCCGGCAGCGGGCACGGATCTCGCCGGACCGGCTGACCGACCGCGAGGTGCCGCTCACCGAACTAGTCGCCGAAGCAACGCGGGCCGCCGGAGCGGCAACGCAGTAGGCACGTGGAGGAGCCCGCTTTCACCAGAGAGGGGTGCCGTCGGGAAGCGGCTTCCCGACGGCGCCCCTCAGCCACGGTCAGTTGCGGTGGATGGTGAAGGTTGTCGTGGTGTTGCGGATGTCCTGCCAGTTGTCGCTCAACCGCAGGTTCGTGAAGGTGGCCGACCCGACCGCCGGCCCCTGACCCGCCTCCGGCATCTCGTTGACCCAGATGCCGAAGCCCGACTTGGCGTCGAAGGCGTCACCGCTGCGGCGCGCACCGGTGATCGACACGTTCGTGAAGACGGTGTCGGTGATCGGGTTCTCCGGCTGGCTCCCGGTGTACTTGGTCTGGAACATGATCCCGGAGTACGTGGGGTCGACGATGTCCACGTCCGAGACGCGGATGCCGCGGAACTCCTTCGACGCCGAGAAGACCCAGATCGCCGGGAAGGTCTGCGCGCCCCAGAAGTGGCCGCCGGCCCGGACGAGCGAGATGTTCTCGAACCGGGTGGGCGGGCTGGCCCCGAACCCGATGAACGGGTAGCCGAAGTCCAGCGAGCTGATCGTGATGCCGGAGTACGTGAGCATGTCCGCGATGTACAGGTTGCGGAACACGTTGTCGTGGCCCCCGTACACCGCGATTCCCGCCGCCCGCCAGGTCAGCGTGGCGGTGAGGTTCTCGAAGACGTTGCCGTGGTTGCCGGTGGTGGCTCCCTGGTCGGTCGCCGAGAACAGCGCGAACGCGTCGTCGCCGTTGGATCGCCCCTCCGAGTTGGCGACGCGGTTGTTGGTGCTGCCGTTGGTCATGTTCACCGCGTCGGCGAACGTGTTGCGGAACCGGCTGTTGGTGATCGTCAGCCCGCTGACGCTCACCCCCCAGTACGCGCAGACCGTGTGCTCGACCCAGACGTTGTCGAGGGTCAGGTTGTCCACGTCCTTCAGCTCGCCCCAGACCTTGCCCGGCCCGTCCTGGCGGACGGTGTAGTTGCCGAAGAAGGCCAGGTGGGAGAAGGACGACCCGCTCGCCGAGGGCTCCACCCGGAAGCCGGCATCGGTGTTCCGCTGGCTGGTCGGTGTCCGGAAGCGGGTGAACCACATGCCCGCGCCGACGACCTGCACCGGCTTGCCGTACACCTGGAACTTCTGGGCGGTCTCGTACGTGCCGGCGGGCAGGTAGACGCCGACCAGGGTGCCGCTCGTGTCCATCCGGACCCGGTCGAACGCGTTCTGCATGTCGGCGTGGCTGAAGCCGGTCGGCTCCACGTACCGGGCCGGGTCGGGGTTGGCCCGGGGTGCGACCTGCTCCAGGTTGACGAAGTCGATGGCGTACGTGGTGGTGTTGGCCGGGTCCTTCTGCAACCGGATCCGGCTGCCGGCGGGGATGGTCGAGTTCAGCAGCACGTTCGCCTCGTCGTAGATGTGCCGGGGCGGGCCGGCGCTCGGCGAGTCGCTGGGGCTGGCCTCGGCGCCGTAGAGCCAGATGTGCCGGCTGGTCAGGTTGATCGGCTTGTGCAGGACACCGTTGACGTAGATGTTCAGCGTGGCGTCGATGCCGCCGCCGCCCGGGGCGTCCGGGATGGAGAAGCGGGTGACCAGGGCGTTGGCGTCCGCCTTGGTGGTCCACTCGACGTACGCGCCGGTGCCGTTGAGCGTCACCGCCCGCCGCCCGGACGCTTCGCCGGCGAGGTCACCGATGGTGCGGTTCGGCCCGACCACCTGCGCCCCGCCGCCGAGGGTGCCTTCCTCCGCCTCGTACATGTCGTACGGCAGGTTCGCGCCGCGGCCGACGAACAGCGGTCGCTCGCTGGTGTTGTTCGCCCGCTTCACCGGCAGTTCGTTGGCGTCGTCGGCGAGCACCACCCGGACCGTGTACCGGCCGTTGGCCGCGGTCCACGTACCCAGGTTGACCGGGCCGGCGATGGCGCCGGCGGCGATGGTGCCGGTGTACGAACCGGTCAGGGTCCGGACCACGCTGCCCGCGTCGTTGAGCACGGTCAGGGTGATGCCGTGGGCTCCGCCCGCCGAGGCGACGGTGCCCTGGTTGCGCAGGGTGACGGCGAAGCTGACCGTCGCGCCGGCGCTCGGTGTGCCGGGCGACCAGGTCACCGCGGAGGCGACCAGGTCGGAGCTGGCCACCGGGCTGACGGTCAGGGCGGAGGAGCTGGTGTGCCGGTTGTTCGCCTCGTCCTGCTCGATCACCGTGTTCCCCGGGTCCACCGTGGCGGCGAGTTCGTAGCTGCCGGCGTTGCGGGGGCCGATGGTGGTGGAGACGGTCGCGGAGGCGCCGGCCGCCAGGACACCGACCGGCGCCGTGCCGACGGTGGTCGTACCCAGGTGGAAGCCGACGGTGGTGGCGGCCGAGGGCGCGGTGCCCGCGTTGCGCACGGTGGCGGACAGGGTGATCTGGTCGGTCTCCACCGGCGCGGCCGGGGCGTGGGTGACGCCGGTGACGACCAGGTCGGGGTTGGGTGCCGGGGTGCCGATGACCTGGAGTTCGGCGACCTGCCCGTTGGGCGCGCCCGTGTTGGCGCTGAACTGGAGCCGGACGTCCGCCGCGGTCGCGGAGACCGGGATGGTCACGCTGTTGCTGCTGGCCGGGCTGAACGAGTAGGTCGCCGAGCCGACCAGCGTGGTGAAGCCGCTCGCCGACTGCTCCCGGCCGAGCACCTGGAAGGTCTGGGTGCGCGGGCCCCAGGCCGGGTCCGGGTTCAGTTTGACGACGACGGCGCTGACGGTCGCGTTGGCGCCGAGCGCGACGGTGAGGGTGCTCGGGTACGCGCCCGGCGCGCCCTCCCAGTAGGTGGTCACGTCGTCGTCGACGGCGTTGGCGGCGGTGAACACGTGCACCGTCGAGGAGGCGGTGGCCGGCTTGCCGACGGCCAGGTTGCTGCCGCCCGGCGTGCTGCCGGTGCGGGTCACCGTGTTGCTGGTGGCCGAGACGTTCCCGGCGGCGTCCCGTGCCCGGACGAAGTACGAGACGGTGGCCGTGTCCGGCTGCGTGTCGGTGTACGCCAGGGTGGACCCGTTCACGCTGCCACGCAGGGCGTTGTTGGCGTAGACGTCGTAGCCGGTGACCCCGACGTTGTCCGTGGACGCCGTCCAGGTCAGCCGGATCTGGCCGGCCGCCGGTTGGGTGTGGGCGAGGTTGCCGGGCGCGGTGGGCGCCATGGTGTCGCCGGTGCTGCCGGTCCGGGTCACCGTGTTGCTGTTGGCGGACTCGTTGCCCGCGGCGTCGCGCGCCCGGACGTGGTAGGTGACGGTGGCGCCGGCCGGCTGGGTGTCGGTGAAGGTCAGCGTGCCGCCGCCGACGCTGGTACGCAGGACGCCGTTGGCGTAGACGTCGTACCCGGTCACTCCGACGTTGTCCGTCGACGCCGACCAGGTCAGCCGGATCTGCCCGCCGGCGGGCTCGGTATAGGCGAGGTTGGTCGGCGCGGACGGCGGCTGGGTGTCGCCGGTGGCCGGGCCGTACACCTCGAACTCGCTGATCTGTCCGGCGGGCCAGGCGGTGTTGGCGGTGAAGAGCAGGCGCAGGTAGCGGGTGGTCGCCGCGGTGAAGGAGATCGTGACGGTGTTGTTCGCGCCCGGGGTGAAGGCGTACCCGGCGGAGGCGACCAGGGTGCCGAAGGTCGAGCCGGTGGTGCTGCCCTGCACGGTGAGGGTCTGGGTCCGTGCCTCCCAACCGCTGGGCAGCTTCAACACCAGCCGGTTGACGCTCACCGCGGCGCCCAGGTCGACCTGGAGCCACTGCGGGAAGGCGTTGTTCCGGCTCTCCCAGTACGTGCCCGGGTTGCCGTCGTTGGCGTTGGCCGGGGCGTAGACGTCGGCGTGGCCGCTGGCGGCCATCGTCCGACCGAGCGCGAGGTTGGTCGAGGAGGTGGCGGCGCCGTACACCTCCAGCTCGGCGAGCTGGGCGGCCGGCCAGCCGGTGTTCGCGGTCACCGCCACCCGGACGAATCGGGTGCTGGTGGCCGGGAAGCCGATGGTGACGGTGTTGCCGCCGGCCGGGCTGAACGACCGTCCGGCGGAGGAGACGATGGTGCTGAAGCCGCTGCCGTCGCTGCTGCCCTGCACCGCGAGCGTCTGGGTCCGTGCCTCCCAGCCGGCGGGCAGCTTGAGCCGGACCTCGTCGACCGAGATGGCGGAGCCCAGGTCGACCTGCACCCACTGCGGGAAGGCGCCACTGCTCTCCCAGTAGGTACCGGCGTTGCCGTCGG
The DNA here is from genome assembly GCF_052068455.1 of Micromonospora sp. H33. Taxonomy (NCBI): domain Bacteria; kingdom Bacillati; phylum Actinomycetota; class Actinomycetes; order Micromonosporales; family Micromonosporaceae; genus Micromonospora; species Micromonospora sp. H33. Next base: position 400,201 of record NZ_JBQHDE010000001.1, read on the forward strand.
TGACGTTGGCCGCGGCGTACGGGCCGTTGACACTGCTGGCCGTGGTGGGGCGGCCGGCGGCGAGGTTCGGGCCGCCGGCGGCGAGCGCCGGGGGTGCGGGCGCCGCCGTGACGGCCAGGCCGAGCGCGGCGAGCATCGCGACCAGTCGGGTACGGAATCTGGACATGGTGGGGTTACACCTTCTTCCGGGACGTGGAGAAGCGTGTGCGGGGTGTGGTGGGTTCCGTGCGGATGGTGGAACGGACCGCCCCACGCGGTCCGGCGCGACGGTGTCGTACCTCCTGTTTCCTCGGGTGGGCGTGCGCCGCGGTGGAATCAGTCGCGGGGCGGGTCAGGTCGCCAGCGCTGTTTCGGGGGTACGCAGCCAGACGGCGGTGTCCGGCGGCAGCAGGTCGTCGTCGAGCGGCCCGCTGGCGAGCAGCCGCTCGGTGTACGGCGGCAGCGGCACCGCCGTCGTGGAGAGGTTGACCAGGCAGGTGAAGCCGGGATCACGCCGGAACGCGAGCACTCCGTCCGGGGCGGGCAGCCAGGTCATCCCGCCGTCGCCGAGCGCCGGGTCGGCCCGACGGACGGCGATGGCGGCCCGGTACAGCTCCAGCATCGAACGCCCGTCGCCGGCCTGTGCGGCGGCGGTCCGGTCCTTCCAGTCCGCCGGCTGGGGCAGCCAGGGCGTCGTGGTCGCGCCGTCCGGGCTGAAGCCGAACGGGGGCGTCTCGCCGGACCAGGGCAGCGGGACGCGGCAGCCGTCCCGACCCGGGTCGATCCGACCCGAGCGTTCCCACATCGGATCCTGGCGCAGCTCGTACGGAATGTCCTCGACCTCCCAGAGACCCAACTCCTCGCCCTGGTAGACGTAGGCGGCACCGGGCAGTGACAGTGACAGCAGCGCGGCGGCCCGGGCCCGGCGGGTGCCCAGCTCCAGGTCGGTCGGGATCCCCTCCCGCTTCGCCGCGAAGCTGAACGTGGTGTCCGCGCGGCCGTACCGGGTGACGTGCCGGGTGACGTCGTGGTTGGAGAGCACCCAGGTGGCGGGCGCTTCGACCGGCGCGTGGGCCGTCAGCGTGCCGTCGATGCTCTCGCGCAGCGCGGCGGCGTCCCAGGCGCAGCCGAGGAAGTCGAAGTTGAACGCCGCGTGCAGCTCGTCCGGGCGCAGGTAGTTGGCGAACCGCTGCCGGTCCGGCAGCCACACCTCACCGATCAGGGCCCGGTCGCCGGGGTACGCGTCGGCGACCCGCCGCCAGTCCCGGTAGATCTCGTGCACCCCGTCGAGGTCGTGGAACGGGTGCGGCTGCTCCGGCAGGATCTCGGGCAGCGTCGAGTCCTTGACCAGCAGCCCGGCCGAGTCGATCCGGATGCCGTCCACCCCGCGGTCGAACCAGAACCGCAGGATGTCCTCGAACTCGGCGCGCACCCGCGGATGGTCCCAGTTGAAGTCCGGCTGTTCCGGGGCGAAGAGGTGCAGGTACCAGTCGCCGGGGGTGCCGTCCGGATTGGTGGTCCGGGTCCAGGTCGGACCGCCGAACTCGCCGACCCAGTCGGTGGGGGGCTGGTCGCCGTCCGGACCCCGGCCCGGGCGGAACCAGAAGAGGTCCCGCTCGGGCGCGCCCGGCCCGCCGGCGAGGGCCGCCTGGAACCAGGGGTGCGCGTCGGAGCAGTGGTTCGGCACCACGTCGACGATGGTCCTGATGCCGAACGCGTGTGCCTCCGCGATCAGCGACTCCGCCTCCGCCAGCGTGCCGAAGACCGGGTCGATGTCGCGGTAGTCGGCCACGTCGTAGCCTGCGTCAGCCATCGGGGAGGGGTACCAGGGGCTGAACCAGATCGCGTCGATGCCGAGCGCGGACAGGTAGCCCAGCCGGGACCGGATACCGGCGATGTCGCCGATGCCGTCACCGTTGCCGTCGCCGAAGCTACGTGGGTACACCTGGTAGATCACCGCTCCACGCCACCACGGACGATCGTCTGCTGTGGACACGAGCACCTGCTTTCTGCGTCGATACGTCGGGCCCCGTCCGGGCTATCCCTTGAGGCTTCCGGTGGTCAGCCCGGACATGATGTTGCGTTGGAAGATCAGGAAGATGATGACGGTCGGTATCGCGGCGATCACCGACGCGGCGATCACCACGTTCATCGGCGTACCACCGGCGAAGGCGTAAATGCCGACGCTGACGGTCCGGGTCTCGGGCGACGGCATGACCAGCTTCGGCCAGAGGAAGTCCTTCCAGACCGCGGTCACGGCGAAGATCGAGACCACGCCGAGGATCGGGCGCGACATGGGCAGGATGATCGACCAGAGCGTGCGCAGCGGCGTCGCCCCGTCCATGAGGGCCGCCGCCATCAGATCGTCCGGGATCGAGTCGAAGAAGCGCTTCAGCAGGAAGATGTTGAACGCGTTGGCGACCAGCGGCAGCCAGATCGCGAACGGTGAGTCGAGCAGGCTGATGTGCAGGATCGGCAGGTCGATCACCGTCACGTACTGCGGGACGATGAGGACCATCGCCGGGATCATCAGCGTCGCCAGCATCAGGCCGAGGATCACGTTGCCGAAGATCGGTCGAAGCTTCGACAGGGAGTACGCCGCGGCGGTGTCGAGGACGAGTTGGAACAGCACCGCGCCGGCCGCGTAGTAGAACGTGTTGAACAGCAGCTTGGCGAGGTCCAGGTTGTTCCACGCGTCGACGTAGTTCTGCCACTGCGGGTCCTGCGGGAACAGCGACGGTGGCGTCTGCGCGATCTCCTGGCCGGACTTGAGCGCGCCGGTGACCATCCAGTAGAGCGGGCCGAGGAAGACGAGCGTGAACCCGATGATCACGATCGCCAGCACCATCCAGTAGATCGCCCTGCCGCGCCCCCGCCTGAGCTGGGCCTGGGAGATGAGGGTCCGGGTCCCGGAGTCCTGTGCCATGGGTTGTCCCGTCCTAGTCCTGTTTCGCGGTCAGCCGCACGTAGACGGCGGAGAAGCCGGCCAGCACCACGAGCATGATCACGCCGAGCGCCGCGGCGCCGTTGAGGTCGTTCTGGAAGAACCCGTGCTGGTAGATGAGGTACGCCACCGAGGTCGCCGAGTCCTCCGCGCCCGCGCCGTTGGCGAGGATCAGAGGCTCGATGAAGAGCTGCATGGTGGCGACGATCTGCAGCATCGCCAGGAGCGCGAGGATCAGCCGGGTCTGCGGGATGGTCACGTGCAGGATCCGCCGCCAGATCCCCGCACCGTCGAGCTCGGCCGCCTCGTAGAGCTCACCGGGGATGTTCTGCAGCGCCGCCAGGTAGATCAGCACGGCGCTGCCCATGTTCATCCAGGTCGACGCGATCACCATCGCCGGCATGGTCATCTCAGGGGACTGCATCCACTGCGATGTCGGCAGGTGCAGGGCCTTGAGGATCGCGTTGAAGAGCCCCGCCTCGCTGGGGTCGTACGCGTAGAACTTGAAGAGGAAGAGTGCCGAGGCCGGCGGCAGCATCACCGGCAGGTAGACCAGGATCCGCAGATACCCCTTGGCGTGGCGGAACTCGTTCAGCAGGATCGCCACGAAGAACGGCACCGCGTACCCGAGGACGAGCGCGAGGACCGTGAAGTAGAAGGTGTTCTTCCAGGCGGTCCAGAAGCTGGGGTCGTCGAGGATCCGTACGTAGTTGTCCCAGCCGACCCAGGTGGTCTCGCCGCGCCGGGTGCGCTGGAAGCTCATGACGATGCCGCGGACCATCGGGTACCAGGAGAAGACCACGAAGCAGAGCACCGCACCGATCAGGAACGTGTGCCCGGTGAGGTTGTCCCGTACCTTGCGGGCGACGCTCGTACGCCGCGGCCCGGCCGGGGACGGCGACACGGGGCGACCGGTTGCTCTGATGGTCCCCGGGGCAGAGGTGATCGCCAAGGCAACTCCTGGTGAGTCAGTGACCGGACGGTGCGGCGCGGACGGTGTGGGGGCCGGCGTGCCGGCCCCCACCCGAACGGATCAGCTCTCGGCGGCGAGGAGCTGGTTGACCTTGCCTTCGGCCGTCTTGAGCAACGCGTCGATGTTCGCGTTCGGGTTCGTCAGCACCCCGGACATCGCCGCGTCGAGCACCGCGTAGACCGCCTGCGCGTTGCGCGGCTCACCCTTGATCGGCACCGGGTTCGCCTCGAAGATCGCGAAGTTCGCGGTGTCGACGTTCGCGTTGGCCTTGCGCAACTCGAGTTCCTGCTTCTGCGCGTCGCTGCCGTTGGCGAAGAGCAGTGGCTGGGGCAGGCCGACGGGGTAGTTCTGCGGCTTGGCCCGGACGTAGTCGAGCTGGCCCTTGCCCGGCGTCAGCTTCTGGTAGGCGATCCACTTCAGACCGGCCTTGACCTGCTCCGGGGAGAGGCCCTTCTTGAAGAAGTAGCCCTCGCCACCACCGAGCGTCCCCAACGCCTTGCCGTCCTGGCCGGGCAGCGGTCCCATCGCCCAGTCCTGGAACTTGCCCTGGAACTGGCTGACGATCGCCTGGGTGGTGTCCGGTGCGCCGATGAACATGCCCACCTTGCCCGCGGCGGCGTTGGTCAGCAGGTCGCCCCACTGCAGCAGCTGGCGGCTGCCCATGCTGTTGTCGCCGTACCGCATGTCCTTGAGGTTCTGCAGGACCTGCCTGCCCATCGCGTTGTTGAAGTCGGCCTTCGTGCCGTCGGCGGTCAGCACCTGGCCGCCCTGCGAGTAGAGCAGGGAGGTGAAGTGCCAGCCTCCGGTGTTGCCGGCGCTGTACTCCGCGTAGCCGGCGATGCCGTTGCCGAGCGCGGAGATCTTCTTGGCGGCCTCCCGGACCTCGGGCCACGTCTTGGGCGGGTTGTTCACGTCGAGCCCCGCCTGCTGGAACAGGACCTTGTTGTAGACCAGGCCCATCGAGTAGTTCTTCACCGGGACGCCGTAGAGCTTGCCGCCGTCGCTGAACACCTCCTTGAGCGCCGGGTCGACGCTGTCCCAGGTCGGGATCGTGTCCTTGTTGGCGTACTCGGTGATGTCCATCGCCTGACCGGAGTCCAGCACCTGCTGGAGGTCGGTCATGTACCCGTAGAACACGTCGGTCACCGTGCCGCCAGCCAGGCGGGCGGTGAAGTCCGGCGGGTTGTTGCACTGCTCGCCGACGCTGACGCTCTTGATGACGATGTCGGTGTTCTGCCGCTGGAACTCGGCGACATCCTCGTTCCAGTTCTGCAGCAGCTCTTTCTGGGCGCCGACCGGCTGGCAGTCGACGGTGATGGTGACCTTGCCGCTCGCATCGTTGTTCGCGTCGTCGCTCTTCGTGGAGCAAGCCGCAAGGCTGAGCCCCAGGCCGGCCACGAGCGCCAACGCCGCAGCCTTCCGGTACTGCGGTACGGACATGTGTCCATCCCTTCGGGAACGAGTGTCTCCGTGAAGTTCGCTGATCCGCGGTGAGCGCCACTGCCGCGACGCCCTGCTACTGATCGCTGTGCGCCACGCGTTCTGACTCGCTGTAACTGCCCGGAGGCCAGGTGTGAGTGGAGTCACTGTAGCGAGGCGGACTCATTTCAGCAAGACATCGATCCCATGTTGAAAGGACAGAACTTGTTACTGGCAGATCCCGACGACGGCCTGAAGGGGGATTGATATGTCCCATGTTCGGGCGCTTTGACCACGGTAGCTCTGGGCGGCCACGCTGATGGGCGGACCGCGGGCAACCGCGCGGCTCCTGCGGCACGACGCCACGGGTCCGACAACGACAGAAACGGCCGCCGACCGCGAGCAGCGGTCGACGGCCGGAGCGTCGTTCTCAGCGGCCCGGGAGGCGGTCCCTCTCCCGGTGGCCGGTCAGGGTTTCAGCGCGGCGACCAGCGGCCGCGACGGTGGTCATCGGGAAGCGCGGTCAGCGGCCCGACCGGGCCCGGCCCGGGTCGCCGGGGGCGGGCGCGGTGGAGCCGCGCACCACCAGCTCCGGCTCGAAGAGCAGTTCGTCGGCGAGCACTCCGCCACCCTCGATCTGGGTGACCAGCAGGTCGACAGCCGCCTGCCCCATCGTCTCGATGGGCTGCCGCACCGTGGTCAACGGCGGATCCGTGCAGGTCATGAACGCCGAGTCGTCGAAGCCCACCACGGACACGTCGGCGGGGACCGAGCAGCCGAGCCGGCGTACGGCACGGACGGTGCCCAACGCCAGCACGTCGCTGGCGCAGATCACCCCGGTGACCCCCCGGCGCACCAGCTTCGTGGCCGCGACCCGGGCGCCCTCCATGGAGAAGCTGGTGCGTTCCACGTCCTGGTCCGCGTCGGTCCAGCCGGCGATCCGCGCCATGGCCGCCAGTTTGCGCTGCGACGGGACGTGGTCCTCGGGGCCCAGCACCATCCCGATCCGCTCGTGGCCCAGCGACCGCAGGTGGCCGTACGCCTGCTCCACCGCCACCGCGTCGTCCGTGGAGACCCGGGGGAAGTTGAGGTCGTCCACGCCCGCGTTCACCAGCACGACCGGCAGCTTTCGGTCGGTCAGCCGCCGGTAGTGCTCGTGCGACGCGCCGCCCAGCGCGTACGACCCGCCGGCGAAGATGACCCCGGAGACCTGGTGGTCCAGCAGCATGTCGACGTAGTCGGACTCCGAGACGCCGCCGATGGTGCGCGCGCACAGTGCCGGGGTGAAGCCGCGCTGGGCGAGCGAGCCGGTGACCACCTCGGCCAGCGCCGGGAAGATCGGGTTCTGCAGTTCGGGGAGCACCAACCCCACGAGGCGGGCCCGCTCCCCGCGCAGCTTGGTGGGGCGCTCGTAGCCGAGCACGTCGAGGGCGGTCAGCACCGCCGTACGGGTCGCCTCGGACACGCCTCCGCGACCGTTCAGCACCCGGCTGACGGTCGCCTCGCTCACGCCCGCCTTCCGGGCCACCTCGGTCAGCCGCTTCGTCATTGCTGCAAGGCTACGGCAAGGGGCTGAAAGAATCGAACGTGGGTGCGCGCACCTCGCCACGGTCGTGACGTGACGGCAGCGTCGGATCCGGGCCGGGTCAGCGGCGGCGCAGCCAGGAGCGGCGGGGGCGCCGGTTCCCCCGCCGAGGTCCGGCCACCCGTCAGGGTGCGGTTGCGGCCGATCTCCGGGGGCGGCACCCGATTCACTTAATAGAAAAGTTTGTGAACAGTAGTGCTACAGTGAGCGCTGTCGATGCGTGGCACCGCGCATCGACCCGTGGATCCTCAGGAAGGAGTGATCACATGTCGAGACTGCGCGCCCTGCTCGCGGTGGCGGCGCTCACCGTCGCAGGTGGACTGGCGGCGATCGTCCCGTCGACCGCGGCGTCCGCCGCCGCCTGCGCGACCCCCTGGCAGTCCTCGGCCGTCTACACGGGCGGCATGCAGGTCTCCCACAGCGGGCGCAACTACCAGGCGAAGTGGTGGACCCAGAACGAGACGCCGCCGGGCACCACCGGCGTTTGGCAGGACCTCGGCGCCTGCGGGGGCGGGTCCACGCCACCGCCCGGCGGGAGCTGCAACCACCCGAACTGGGTCGCCGGCACCTGGTACACCGCCGGCAGCATCGTCCGGTACACCAACGGCCTGTACTACATCGCCGAGCACGACAACCCGGGCTACGACCCCACCATCAGCACCTGGTACTGGAACCCGTACACCTGCGGCAGCCAGCCGCCCACCAGCAGCCCGCCGCCCACCAACCCCGGCGGCTTCGTGGTCACCGAGGCCCAGTTCAACCAGATGTTCCCGGGCCGAAACTCCTTCTACACCTACTCCGGGCTCGTCGCCGCCCTGAGCGCCTACCCGGCGTTCACGAAGACCGGCAGCGCCACGGTGCAACGGCAGGAGGCCGCGGCGTTCCTGGCGAACGTGCACCACGAGACCGGCGGGCTCGTCCACATCGTCGAGCAGAACACCGACAACTACCCGCACTACTGCGACCGCAGCCAGCCCTACGGCTGCCCCGCCGGCCAGGCCGCCTACTACGGCCGCGGGCCGATCCAGCTCAGCTGGAACTTCAACTACAACGCCGCCGGCAACGCTCTCGGGCTGCCCCTGCTGACCAACCCGTGGCTGGTGCAGAACGACGCCGCGGTGGCCTGGAAGACCGCCATCTGGTACTGGATGACCCAGAACGGGCCCGGCCGGATGACCGCCCACACCGCCATGGTCACCGGCGCCGGGTTCGGCGAGACCATCCGCAGCATCAACGGCTCGATCGAGTGCAACGGCGGCAACCCCGCCCAGGTGCAGAGCCGCGTCAGCCGGTACCAGCAGTTCGTCGGCATCCTCGGCGTACCCGCCGGAGCGAACCTGTACTGCTGACCTCACCGACTGTGCCCCGTCGCCCCGGCCGGCGGCGGGGCACGATCGGCGTCCGCCACGACGGGTCACAGCCAGTTGCGGCTCTTGAAGGCCCGGTACAGGACGACGCAGACCAGCACCATCAGGCCGAGGGCGAACGGGTAGCCGTACCGCCACTCCAGTTCGGGCATCTGCGCGAAGTTCATGCCGTAGACGGTGCCGATGAGGGTCGGCGCGAACAGGATCGCCGCCCAGGCGGACACCCGCTTCAGTTCCTCGTTCTGCTCGTAGCTGGCGGCGGTCAGGCTCCGCATCTCCTCGTTCTGCGCCTGCGTGACCAGGGTGGAGTTGACGGTGAGGATGTTCTGCAACAGGTGCCGGAAGCCGTCGACGCGCTCGACGACCTGCGTGAGATGGTCGGTGACGTCGCGCAGCCGCCGGCGCAGTTCCTCGTCGGTGCCGTACTGGTCGAACCCGACGGTGAGCGCGTCGAGGACACCGAGCAACGGCCGGGCTGCCCGCTGGAACACGACGACCTCGCGGCTCAGCCCGTAGATGCGGCGGCTGGCGTTGGGGTCGCCGCCGAACACCTGGGTCTCGATCTCGTCGATGTCGTTCTCCAGTCCGGCGACGACCGGGGCGTACCCGTCGACCGTCTGGTCGAGGACGGCGTAGAGGACCGCTTCCGGCCCGAGCGTGAGGACCTGCGGCTCGGCCTCCATCCGCCGGCGGACCGCCACCAGATCGGGCGCCTCGCCGTGCCGGACGGTGATGACGAAGCCCGGCCCGATGAACAGGTGCAGCTCACTGAACTCGACCTCCTCCCGGTCGTCGACGTAGCGGGCGGCGCGGAGCACGACGAACAGGGTCTCGCCGTAGCGCTCCAGCTTGGGCCGCTGGTGCGCGTTGATGGCGTCCTCCACGGCCAGGTCGTGGAGTTGGAACTCGCGGGCCAGCGAGTGGATCTGCCCCCGGCCGGGCCGGTAGAGCCCGATCCAGGCCATCGCGTCGTCGAGCTCCTGCAGGCAGCGGTACGTGTCGGCGAGGGTCGCCGGTGTGGCGTGGCGGCGACCCCGGACGTAGACGGCGCTGTCGACGACGCCGCCCCGGCCGGGTGCCTCACGGGCGTGCTCGTGCTCGTCGAGGCGCCGCCCGAACCCCCCGGTCGAATGGGACCATCCGTCCCCGCCCATGCCCCTCCCGGATGTCCCGCACCGACCGGCCGGGGATCCCCGCTCCCGGACCAGTCAAACCGGGGCGTGACGCGCGGTCAGGGCGGGAACGGGTAGCCGATGCCGGGTTCGGTGACGCGGCGGTAACCGCCGCCGGGTCCTCAGCGCGCGGCGCGGGACGGCTGCCCGGACCCGGCCGACGGCCGCATCGGTCCGAAGGCGCGGCGGACCAGCCGGTTCGCCTCCTCCTGCTCCAGACCGGTGGCGACCAGCAGGTCGCTCACCGCGGTACGGACCTGGGCCACCACGACGGCTCCGGAGAAGCCCACGCCGGCCCGGTACGCCTTGCCCGCCTCGCAGACCGCCCGCAACGACTGCTCCCTGGCCCGCTGGGGCTCCGCACCGCGGGTGAACTCGCGGCGCAGCACGCGCACGGCCCCGGCCAGCGAGGCGACGGCGGCCGGCATGGCCTCCGGGACCTGCTCCCCGTCCTCGATCAGGGTCACGCTGCGCCGGATCAGGGTGCCGCTGTTGCGCATCGCCCGGTCGACCAGATCCACGGCGTCGGCGTACCGGTCGATCGGACCGTCGCGGCTGCCCCAGTACACCGGCGAGAGGGTGCCCGCCTCGCGCGCCGCCTGCGCCGCCTCGACGAAGGCGCCGATCTCCTTCTTGTTGTCGCGCAGCCGGTCGAGCGCGGACTGGGCGCGGTCGGCGTCCCGTTCGCGAAGCGCGGTCGTGGTGGCATCGAGCTGCTCCGCGAGCAGGTCCAGGGCCGGCCCGGCGGCGCGGTTTATCACCCGCAACGGGTTCAGCGGCAGCAGCACGGTGGTGACCACCAGCGCCACGGCGCCGCCGATCAGTGCGGCGAAGAAGCGGGGCAGTTCCAGGTTCGGCACCGACGGGGTGAGGGTGCCGATCAGCACCGCCGTCGCCGCCGCCTGCACCACGAATGCCGGGCTCCGGCCGAGGAAGCCGGCGACCAGGATGGCCAGGACGACGATCAGGGCGAGCTGCCACGGTCCCGTGCCGACCACGTAGAGCAAGGCATCGCCGACGAGGATGCCGAGGGCCACCGCGAGGACCAGCTCGATCGTGCGGCGCAGCCGCTGGCCCACCGACGCGGCCAGCGCGACCACCGCGGAGACCGGCGCGAACAGCGGCTGCGGGATGTGCAGGAGGCCGTCGGCGACCCACCAGGACAGGCCGGCGGCCAACCCGGCCTGGGTAGCCAGGCCGAGGCCGGCCCGGACGCGACGCAGCCGCCCGTGGAGCACCGCGGCCGACCGGTGGAACGCGCGGGACACCGCCGAGGCGTCGCGGTCGGCGGACTCCGGACCGCTGTCTCCTCTCGGCGGACCGGCGTGGGCCATGGCCGCACCTACCCCGTCACCGGCCGCCCAATCCCCCACGGTGGCTGTTTCGCCGTCCGCCGGCGACAGGGTCACCCGACGTGGATGCCGGGACGGCGGGCCGGGACGGGCTCCGCCTTGCGAAGGATCTCCCGGACCACCGGCGGGGTGTCACCGCGCCCGAGGATCAGGTACCGCAGCAGGTGAGCGACGGGGCTGCCCTCGGACCACTCGAAGTGCGCGTGCGGTCGGACGCCGGTGGCGTCGCGCAGGGCCAGCAGGATCGCCGCGATGGCGTTGGGTACGGCGGGGCTCTGCACGCGGAGCACCCGGTGCGCGTCGACCGTCACGCCGTGCACCCGCAGGACGTCGCTGAACTCCGACGGGTCGATGACCTCGACCTCGAGGAACAGGACGTCGGCGGCGCCGGGGACCGGGTTGATGAGACGCTGGGACCGTTCCTTGCTGTGGTACTCCGCTCCGCTGATGACGTCGGGCCGGTGGGCGATCAGGTCGAGCCGACCGTCGAACTCGATCGACTCGGTGATGAAGCGGCGGGCCAGCTCGTCGAACTCGATCCGCTCGGCCCGCAGCTCGGTGGTCCGGGACACCCGAGAGATCAGGGACACCACGACGATCCCGGCGATGAACATGGCGGAGATGGTGATGCCGTCCGGCTTCTCGATCACGTTCTCGACGAGCGCGTACAGCAGGACGAGGGTGAGCAACCCGAACCCGGCGGTGGCGGCGCGCTGGCGCCGGCGGGCGGCGGAGATGCTCACCGCGACGGCGCCGGAGACCATCATCGCCAGGATGCCGGTGGCGTACGCGCCGGCCTGCGCGTTGACGTCCGCGCGGAACGCGACCGTGATCGCGATGCTGATCAGGGTGTAGACGGTCACCACCGGTCGCACGGCCCGGCCCCACTCCGGCGCCATGCCGTACGAGGGCAGGTAGCGGGGCACGATGTTGATCAGGCCCGCCATGGCCGACGCTCCGGCGAACCACAGGATCAGCACGCTGCTGACGTCGTAGATGGTTCCGAACGCCTCGCCCACGTGCTCGTGCGCCACGTACGCCAGAGCCCGGCCGCTGGCCTCCCCGCCCGGCTGGAACTCGTCGGCGGGGATGAGCACCGTGGTGACGAACGTGGTCGTGACCAGGTAGGCACTCATGATCAGCGCGGCGGTGGTCAACAGCCGGCGGGTGTTGCGGGTCCGCGCCGCGAGCCGCGCCTTCTCGTCCGGGCCGTCCCCCCGCACCAGGGGCATCATGCTCACCCCGGTCTCGAAGCCGGACAGGCCGAGCACGAGCAGCGGGAACGCCAGCACCGCCGGACCGAGCACGTCGCCGATCCCGCCGGTGCCGGCGGTGAGCGTGCCGGTCCAGCCGGTCAGCGTCGTGGGATCCCCGATCACCTCCGCCAACCCCACGCCCACGATGATCGCGTTCAGCAGCAGGAAGACCGCCACCAGCGGGATGGCCACGCCGACGGCCTCGCTGAACCCGAGCAGGAACACGCCACCCAGGATCAGCAGGAGCACCACCGTGACCAGCACCGCGGCGGTGGCGCCGTGCGGGAACCCGTCGGGGAGGATCGGATTCTCCAGCAGATGCACCGTCGCGTCCGCCGAGGACAGGGTGATCGTGATGATCCACGACGTGGCCACGAAGCCGAGCAGCGCCAGGACGAAGATCTTGCCCTTCCAGAACGGCAGCAGCCGTTCCAGCATCGCCACGGACCCCTGCCCGTGCGGGCTCTCCTGCGCCACCCGCCGGTACATCGGCAGGACGCCGAACAGCGTCAACGCCACGATCAACAGGGTCGCCAGCGGGGACAGCGCTCCCGCCGCGAGGGCGGCGATGCCCGGCAGGTACGACAGCGTGGAGTAGTAGTCGACGCCGGTCAGGCACATGACCTTCCACCAGGCGTGGGGCCTGGCGTGTGACTCGCCCGTCTCCGGACCCGCCGGCTGGACCTGGTGTTCCAGCAGCCACCGGCCGAGCCGACCAGCGCCCGGTGCCGCGACCCGGGGCGTGTCCACGCAGTCCGGCAGCAGCAGGGCGGAGGAGCGCCGGCCGCTACCCTCCACCGGAACCACCGGCCCGTCCCCGGCCCGGTCGCCCGACGGTCGCCCTGTCGGCTCGCCACCGCGGGTCATCCGCGCCTCCGTCTCGTCCCGCCTGCTGTCGGCTCCCGGCTCACCCGGTCCGGTACGTGAGCAGCGACCGCGTACCCAGGAGGTCGGCGGCCACTCGCGCGCCGGCCGCCCGGTGCGGCGCCGAAAGCGCACCTGAAGCGGATCGTAAGCGGGCTCTGGCAGTGTTCCGGGTGTCACGAGAGAGAAGGCCACCGAAGCCAGGAGGACACCATGCGCCGGATCATCAACTCGACCTACCTCACCCTCGACGGCGTCATCGAGAACCCGGCATGGACCATGCCGTACTTCGACGACGAGGCCTCCGCCTTCGCCGGGGAGCAGACCGACGCGGCCGACGCGCTGCTGATGGGCCGTCGCACGTACGACGGCTTCGCCGCCGCCTGGCCGAACATGGACGAGAGCGACCCCACCACCGGCGCGAAGTACTTCAACAGCGTGAAGAAGTACGTGGCGTCGACCACCCTCACCAACCCGGAGTGGAACAACACCGAGGTGCTGGAGGGGGACCTGATCGAGGCGGTCACCAAGCTGAAGGCCACCGAGGGCAAGGACATCCTGATGTACGGCTACGGCGTGGTCACCCACGCCCTGGTCCAGGCGGGCCTGGTCGACGAGGTCCGGTTCTGGATCCACCCGGTGCTCCAGGGCGGCCCGTCAGTGAGCGCCCCGCTCGGTCAGTTGCCGACGACGTTCACCCTGGCCGACAGCCGGGTCATGAAGAGCGGCGTCATCATCGCCTCGTACCGGCCGGTCGGCTGACAGCCGGCAGCGAGACCAGGGCCCGGGCCTCGCCCGGGCTCAGGTCGTGCCCGGCCCGGTACGCGGCCGCGAAGCCGTCCGCACCGACTGCCCCGACGAGGCGGGCGGTAAGCCGGTCGATGTCGTCCCGCTCCGCGGGCGCGACCGGCACGCCCGAGGCCGCCCTCGCGGCGGCCGCCGCCCCGAGGATCCGCGCCGCCACCGCCGGGTCCGGCACCGCCGAGGCCAGCCCGTCCAGGGCGCCGACCACGTCGAGCGGCGCGGCGATCGCCACGCCGATGTCGTACGCGCGGGCGTGCAGCGCGAACGCCCGCTCCGGATCGTCGTCGGCGACGGCGCGCCCCAGCTCGGTCAGCACCATCGGCAGGAACACGGCGTCGTCGCCGCCCTCCTCGACCAGGCGCTCCAGGTGCGTGACGGCCAGGTCGAGCTTGCCGTCGCGGCGCGCGGCGATGCCGAGGCACAGCTCGGCGAAGACCCGGGCCGCCGGCGACCCCTGCTCGACGGCGAGCCGGAGGGCGCGCTCGGCCAACTCCCGCGCCTGCGGGTGGTCGCGGGTCTGCGTCGCGATCCAGGCCAGCCAGGACAGCTTGCTGCCGACCTCCGGCCACAGCGCCAGTTCCTCGGCCCACCGCAGGCCCTCGCGGTGCAGCGCAGCGGCGCGCTCGTACTCCCCGAGCAGTTCGGCCCGGCCGCCCACCCAGTCGGTGGCCTGCAGCCGGCCCCACGCGTCACCCAGTTCGGCGAAGAGGGCCGCGGCGCGGCTGCCCTCACGCTCCAGCGCGACGAGGTCGCTCGCGACGTGGGCCAGCCGGGCGCGCGTCACGTGGACGGCCGCCTCGACCCACGGGTCGTCGCCGGCGGCGAGGGCCCGGTCCAGCAGCGTCTCGGCGGCGGCCAGCTCGCTGCGCTCGACCAGGGCGGCCGCCACGAACCAGGTGGCGCGGCCGTCGGCGTACCCGTCGAGGGCGGCCTCGACGTCGGCGGGCGGGACCGGGTCGCCCTGGAGCAGCGCGAACCCCACCCGCCACACCGCCGCCTCCGCGCGCGCGGCGGCGTCACCGTCCAGCGTCAGCGCCCGGCGCGCCTCGGACAGCCGGCCGCGTAGGAACCAGTACCAGGTCAGGGCGTTGGCGAGGCGCAGGCCGCCACCGTGCGCCAGCGCCGCCCGCAGGTTGGCGGCGTCGGCGTCGAGGCGGGCCAGCCACTCCCGCTGGCCGGCGCCGCGCAGCAGCGGGTCGGCGCGCTCGGCCAGCTCGGTGTGGTACGCGGCGTGCCGCGCCCGGACGGCGTCGGCGTCCTCGAGGCGGGCCAGCGCGAACGCGGCGACCGACTCCAGCAGCCGGTAGCGCGGCTCGACGCCGGACTCGTCGAGCACCACGAGCGAGCGGTCGACCAGCCGGGCAAGCACGTCGACGTCGGCGCCGCACACCGCCTCGGCCGCCGCCGGCGTGCACCCGTCGTGGTGGACGGCGAGTCGCGCGAGCACCGTCCGCTCGTCGTCGGCCAGCAGGTCCCAGCTCCAGCCGATCACCGCGGTGAGGGTGCGCTGCCGCTCCGGCACGTCCCGCTGGCCGGTGCTGAGCAGCCGGAAGCGGTCGTCCAGCCGCGCCACCAGGCCGTCCACGCCGAGCGCGCGTACCCGCGTCGCCGCCAGCTCCAGCGCCAGCGGCAGCCCGTCGAGGCGGCGGCACAGCTGCGCGACGGCGGGCGCGGTCCGCTCGTCCAGCCGGAAGTCGCGCTGCCGCGCGGCGGCGCGGGCGGCGAACAGCCGGGCCGCCTCCGACCGCCGGACCGCCTCGACGTCGGTGTCCTCGGCGGGGACCGGCAGCGGGCGCACCTCCCAGAGCGTCTCCCCGGCCAGCCCCAGCGGTTCCCGGCTGGTCGCCAGCACGCTCACGCCGGTGGCCTCCCGCAGCAGGCGGGCCACCAGCGCGGCGGCCGGCTCGATCACGTGCTCGCAGTTGTCGAGCACCAGCAGCACCCGCCGGTGCCGCAGGGCCGCCACCACGTGGTCGTCGGCCGCGACGCTCGTGCCGGCGACCTCGCGCACGTCGAGCGCGGCGCGCACCAGCTCCGCGACACCGGGCCCGCCGGGCCGCAGCGCGGTCAGGTCGACCAGGTGCGTGCCGTCGGGGAACGGCTGTCCCCGGGCGACCTCGGTGGCCAGCCGGGTCTTGCCTACCCCGCCCGGCCCGACCAGCGTGACGAGCCGCCGCCGCGGTACCAGCGCCCGCAGCTCGGCGAGCGCCTCGGTGCGGCCGACTAGCTCGTCCAGCGGCGCGGGCAGACCGGAACCGGTCGGCGCGGGCAGGTCGGCGCGGGTTTGCGGCACGCCGTCCCGGCCCGGCGTGGGCACGTCGGTGCGGGCCGGTGCGGTGGTCAGCGTCGCGTCCTGGTCGAGGATCCGCCGGTGCAGCGCCACCAGCTCCGGCCCCGGATCGAGGCCCAGCTCGTCGGCGAGGCGGCGGCGCAGGTCGGCGTAGCTGTCCAGGGCCTCCGACTGGCGGCCGGCCGCGTACAGAGCCCGGATGTGCAGTGCCCGCAGGCCCTCGCGCAGCGGGTGCCGGGCGACCAGCTCCGCCAGGTCGGCGACCACCAGCGCGTGCTCACCGCCGGCCAGCCGGGCCGCCGCCAGCTTCTCCCGCACCACCAGCCGGGCCTCGGCGAGGCGGGTGGCCTCGGCCCGTACCCACTCCTCGTCGGCGACGTCCGCGTACGGCTCACCCCGCCACAGCCGCAGCGCCTCGGTGAGACTCGCCGCGTCGTCGGCGGCGGCCAACTCAACGAACCGGTCGGCGTCGACCGCGTCGGTGCGCAGCACGTACCCCGGCGCCCGCGACTCGACCAGGTCCCGCGCGCCGGGCTCGGCGTCGTCGAGCGCCTTGCGCAGCTGCGAGACGCGTACCTGCAGCGCCCCGGCCGGGTTCGCCGGTGGCGCGTCGCCCCAGACGTCGTCGATCAGCCGGTCGGTCGAGACCACCCGGTTGCGGTTGGCGAGCAGGTCGGCCAGGAGCGCCCGGACCTTGGCGCCCGGCACGGTCACGGGGTCGCCCGCGTCGGTGGTGACGGCGACCGGCCCGAGGACGCCGAACCGCATGCCGGCCACCCTACCGGGGGTGCCCGGACCGGCCCCGGAATTACCGGCGCGGGGAACGATCCCCGGCGATAGCATGCGGGGCGCGAGGCGTCGATGGGACGGGGGCCCATGGCCTCGTCCCTCCGCCGGAGCAGCACGCACGCGCCCGACGGAGGAGCCATGTACCGCAGTGTCCCGAGCCAGGTCGACCTGCCCGCGCTCGACCACGAGATCCTGCGCTTCTGGCGGGAGAACGACATCTTCGCGCGCAGCCTGGAGCAGTCGCGGGGCCGCCCGGAGTGGGTGTTCTACGAGGGTCCGCCGACCGCCAACGGGATGCCGGGCGCCCACCACATCGAGGCGCGGGTCTTCAAGGACGTCTTCCCCCGCTACCGCACGATGAAGGGCTACCACGTCGCCCGCAAGGCGGGCTGGGACTGCCACGGGCTCCCGGTCGAGCTGGCCGTCGAGCGGGAGCTGGGCTTCTCCGGCAAGCGGGACATCGAGACGTACGGGGTCGCCGAGTTCAACGCCCGCTGCCGGGAGTCGGTCACCCGGCACACGGACGCCTTCGCCGAGCTCACCGAGCGGATGGGCTACTGGGTCGACATGGCCGACGCGTACCGGACCATGGACCCGGAGTACATCGAGTCGGTCTGGTGGTCGCTCAAGCAGATCTTCGACAAGGGCCTGCTGGTCGAGGACTTCCGGGTCGCGCCGTGGTGTCCGCGCGACGAGACCGGCCTGTCGGACCACGAGCTGGCCCAGGGGTACGAGACGGTCGTCGACCCGTCGGTCTTCGTCCGCTTCCCACTGACCTCCGGTCCGCTGGCCGACCGCGCCTCGCTGCTGGTGTGGACCACCACCCCGTGGACCCTCCCGTCGAACGTCGCGGTGGCGGTGCACCCCGACGTCCGCTACGTCGTCGCGACCGACGGGAACGAGCAGCTCGTCGTCGCCGAGCCGCTGCTCGCGTCCGCGCTCGGCGACGGGTGGGACCTGACCGGGGAGTCGTTCCGGGGCAAGGAGCTGGACCGGTGGACCTACCGGCCGCCGTTCGCGCTCGTCGACGTCGCGGGAGCGCACATCGTCGTCCTGGCGTCGTACGTGACGACGGACAGCGGTACCGGGCTGGTCCACCAGGCGCCCGCCTTCGGGGCGGACGACCTCGCCACCAGCCGCGCGTACGGCCTGCCGATGGTCAACCCGGTCCGCCCCGACGGCCGCTTCGAGCCGGACCTGCCGCTGGTCGGCGGGCTGTTCTTCAAGGCGGCCGACCGGCCGCTGGTCGAGGACCTCGCGGCCCGGGGGCTACTGTTCCGCGAGGTCCCGTACGAGCACAGCTACCCGCACTGCTGGCGCTGCCACACCGCGCTCATCTACTACGCCCAGCCGTCCTGGTACATCCGGACCACGGCGGTCCGGGACACCCTGCTGCGGGAGAACGAGCGGACCACCTGGCACCCGGCGACGGTGAAGCACGGCCGGTACGGCGACTGGTTGGCCAACAACGTCGACTGGGCGCTGTCCCGGCGGCGCTACTGGGGCACGCCGCTGCCGATCTGGCGGTGCCCGGAGGGGCACCTGACCTGCGTCGGCTCGCTGGCGGAGCTGGGTGAGCTGACCGGCACCGACCGGACCGGGCTGGACCCGCACCGGCCGTACATCGACGAGGTGACCTTCGCCTGCCGGTGCGGGGCGACCGCCCGCCGGGTGGAGGAGGTCATCGACGCCTGGTACGACTCGGGCGCCATGCCGTTCGCGCAGTTCGGCTACCCGTACCGCGGGGCCGGACTGTTCGCCGAGCGGTACCCGGCACAGTTCATCTCCGAGGCCATCGACCAGACGCGCGGCTGGTTCTACACCCTCATGGCGGTGGGCACGCTGGTCTTCGACCGCTCGCCGTACGAGACGGTGGTCTGCCTGGGCCACATCCTGGCCGAGGACGGTCGGAAGATGTCCAAGCACCTCGGCAACATCCTGGAGCCGATCCCGCTGCTGGACCGGCACGGCGCCGACGCCGTGCGCTGGTTCATGGCGTCGGTCGGGTCGCCGTGGTCGGCCCGCCGGGTCGGGCACACCGCCCTCCAGGAGGTGGTCCGCAAGGTCCTGCTGACCTACTGGAACACGGTCGCCTTCCAGGCCCTGTACGGCCGTACCGCCGGGTGGTCCCCGTCGGCGGCCGACCCGGTGCCCGCCGACCGGCCGGTCCTGGACCGGTGGCTGCTCTCCGAGCTGAACACCCTGGTCCGGCAGGTCGACGCCGCGCTGGCCGGGTTCGACACCCACCACGCCGGCCGGCTGCTGGCGGCCTTCATCGACGATCTGTCGAACTGGTACGTCCGGCGCAGCCGGCGGCGCTTCTGGCGGGGCGACCCGGCGGCCCTCGCCACCCTGCACGAGGCGCTGTCCACCCTCACGCTGCTGCTGGCGCCGCTCACCCCGTTCATCGCCGAGCGGGTCTGGCAGGACCTGGTGGTCCCGGTCACCCCCGGCGCCGCACCGTCGGTGCACCTGGCCGCGTACCCGGTGGTCGACGAGGCGCTGGTCGATCCGGTGCTGTCGGCACGGACGGCCCTGGCCCGGCGGCTGGTGGAGCTGGGTCGGGCGGCCCGGGCCGACTCCGGGATGAAGGTCCGGCAGCCGCTGTCCCGGGCCCTCGCCTCGGCCCCCGGCTTCGGGGAGCTGCCGCCGGACCTGCTGGCGGAGATCGCCGCCGAGCTGAACGTCGGGTCGGTCGCCGCGCTCGGCGGGGCGGGCGACTCGCTGGTGGACACGACCGCGAAGGCGAACTTCCGTATGCTCGGCCGGCGGTTCGGCAAGGCGGTGCAGCAGGTGGCCGCGGCCATCGCCGCGACCGACGCGGCGGCGCTCCGGAACTCCCTCCGGGAGACCGGCGCGGCCACGGTCCTGGTGGGTGGCGAGCCGGTGACGCTGGGTCCCGACGAGGTCGTGGTGACCGAGACTCCCCGGGCCGGCTGGGCGGTGGCCGGCGACGCGGGGGCGATCCTGGCCCTGGACCTGCACCTCACGCCCGAGCTGCGCCGGGCGGGGGTGGCCCGCGAGGCCGTCCGGCTGATCCAGGAGGCCCGCAAGAGCAGCGGCCTGGAGGTGACCGACCGGATCCGGCTGCGTTACCGGGCCAGCCGGGAGGAGACGGCGCTGGCCCTCGCCGAGCACCGCGACCTGGTCGCCGAGGAGGTGCTGGCGACCGACTGCGCCGAGGGCGACCCGACCTGGCCGGACGACGTGCCGTTCACCGACGACACGCTCGGCCTGACGTTCTGGCTCCGCCGGGCCTGAGGCTTGTCGGGCCGGACATTTCAGGTCAACCGGATTCAGCCGGGGAGTTGTGGGAACCCCGGGCCGGTGCCGGAGGTTCTGACCACCCTGCCCTGGTCGCCGGGGCTCAGCGTCGCGGTGTTCGGCGTCGCCGGCGTACTCACGGTGGTCGGGAGCATCCGCCTGGTCACCCTGGGCGACACCCTCGCCGACCGGACCGGTTGGGGCGAGGCGTTCTTCGGCGCCGTCTTCTTCGGGCTGGCGACCTCGCTGTCCGGCATCGTGATGACCGCCGTGGCGGCGGCGGCCGACCAGCCCCAGCTCGGGTATGGCAACGCGGTCGGCGGTATCGCCGCGCAGACCACCGCGGTCGCCGTGGCGGACGCCTTCCAGCGCCGGGTCAACCTGGAGCACGCCGCGGCGTCCCTGTCGAACGTGCTGTTCGGGGCGCTGCTGATCGCGCTGCTCGCGCTGGCCCTGCTCGGCACGTACTCCCCGGAGGTGCTGGTCGGCGGCGTGCATCCGGCCTCGCTCGCCATGGTCGGCGCCTACCTCGGCGGTCTGCACCTGATCCGCCGGTCCGGGACGAGCCCGCTGTGGCAGGCCGTCGCCACCACCGAGACGCTCCCGGACGTCCCGCACGACCACGGGCGCCTCGACCGGACCAGCCTCGCCTCGCTCTGGGTCCGGTTCGCGGCGATCGGCCTGCTCGTCTCGGTCGGCGGCTGGGCCATCGCGCGGGCCGCCGAGAGCCTGGTCCTGGTCACCGGCCTCAGCGCCGGCTTCGTCGGGGCGATCCTCATGGGTGCGGTCAACGCCCTGCCGGAGACGGTCACCGCGGTGGCCGCGGTCCGCCGGGGCGCGCCCACCCTGGCCATCGCCGCCGTCCTCGGCGGCAACAGCCTGGACGCCCTCAACCTCGTGATCGGCGACATCGCCTTCCGTGGCGGCTCGATCTACCACGCCGCCGGTCCCGAGGAGCTGTTCGTCACCGCGAGCGCGCTGTTCATGACGGCGATCCTGCTCGGCGGCCTGCTCGTCCGGCAGGCCTGCGGCTGGGGGCGGCTGGGCTTCGAGGGCATCGTGCTGCTGTCCAGCTACGCCGCGATGACGATCGTCCTCGCGGTGTGACCGGCGGTGGGCGGCGCCGCGTCGCGCCCGGCGCCGCCGTGAGCGGGCTCAGCCGTCGAGGCGTCGCGGCCGGGCGTGGCGGTAGAGCCGGGCGTGGCGGTGGTTCCCGGGTAGAGCCGGGCGTGATGGTGGCGGTGCCCGGGTAGAACAGGGGCCATGGGCCGACTCAGCACCTCGCCGCCACCGCCCCAGGCCACCGAGCTGCGGCGGTGGACGCTGTCCGACGCCACGGACCTGCGCGGGCTCCGCGCGTCCCTGCACGAGGAGCTGACCGGCAGCGTGCTCCCCGAGGGCGCGGCCCTGGACGAGGTGCCCGAGCTGATCGTGCTGATCGCGACGGAACTCGCCACCAACGCGCTGCGCCACGGCATCCCGCCGACCATCGTGCGCCTCCTCGCCACCGACGACTGTCTCGTCCTCGACGTGGCCGACCACGACCTGAGCAGCGTCCCGGAACTCGCCGACATTCGGCCGGTCGGCGCCGGCGGGCGCGGCCTCCAGATCGCGCAGGAACTCTCCGCCGACGTGGGCTGGTACGCCACCGACACCACGAAGAACATCTGGGCGACGTTCCCGCGGAAGTGACCAGGCTGGGCGGATGGCCGGTCACGGGACCCGGAATAGACTGTTGCCGTGAGGCAGCCAACGTGACGGACGCGATGCCGCCGCACGGCCACCTCTGCTGGTCCTACGACGACCAGGAGGTGTTCGCCGACCAGGCGGAGCACCACGTCGCGGCGGGGCTCGCCGCCATGTGCGCCGATGACCGGTCCGTGCTGCTGGGCCTGACCCGCGTCCGGGCGGAGGTGGTCCGGTGAGGACGGGGGCGGCAGCGGGGCACAAGGGCTACTACCACGAGGCGATCCGGTACGACACCGACGACGAGCTGCTCGCGGTCGTGGTGCCGTTCCTGCTCGACGGCGTCGAGGCGGGTGAGCCGACGTTCGTGTCGCTGGGCGAGCGCACCGGGAAGCTGGTGCGGGCGGCGCTGCCCGGCGGAACGGGGGTGGAGTTCCTCCCCGGCGGCGACGTGTACGCGCGCCCCGCCGCCGCCATCCGTTCCTACCGGCGGCTCCTCGCCGAGCAGGTGGCCGCGGGCGCGCACCAGATCCGGATCATCGGCGAGATTCCCGAGGTGGCGCTCGGCGCCATGTGGGACTGGTGGGCCTGCTACGAGTCGGCGATCAACCACGCGTACGACGACTTCCCGCTCTGGAGCATGTGCGCGTACGACACCCGCATCACGCCGCCGGGGTGCTGTCGGACGTGGCCCGGACCCATCCCCGGTTCGCCACCCCCGACGGCGGGCACGTGCCCTGCCCGACCTGGACCCCACCGGAGACCTTCCTGCGGCAGGAGCGGTCGATCACCCCTGACCCGATCCAGGCGACCCCGCCGGCCGTCGACCTGTACGACCCCACGGCTGGGGAGGCTCGCGCCGCCGTCTACCGGGTCGACCAGGGCCGGCTGCCCGTCGACGAGGTCGAGGAACTGGTCCTCGCGGTCAGCGAGACCGTCACCAACGCGCTGCGCCACGGGCGGCCGCCGGTCCGGCTGCGCCTGTGGGCCGGCCCCGACCGCATCGTCGTCACGGTCAGCGACGCCGGCACCGGGCCGGCGGACCCGTTCGCCGGGCTGCTGCCCGCCGGCAACGGCATTCCGGGCGGCCTGGGCCTGTGGATCACGTACCAGTCGTGCAACCACGTCAGCCGGCTCCACGGCCCGGACGGCTTCACCCTCCGGCTGATCGGCGGGGCCCCGTACACCGCGCGCTGAGCGCGTCCGCGCCGCAGGCTCGCTATGACGCCGTGGCCTCCCGCAGGCACGGCGCCGGATCGGGTCCCTCCCCGGGTCAGCGCCGGGCAGGCCGGCGGGTAAGGGCCAGCCCGAGGCCGATCATGCCGACACCGAGGAAGAGGTGCAGCCAGTTGTCCGCGGTCGATGCACTGTGCCGATGGGTGTCCCTGCCCGGATCCGGGTGAAACCCCGGATCATGGGCGGGTGTAGGTCCGGGCGGGACGGGTAGGGGCGGGAATGCTGTTTCGTGCGGTCCCGGAGGGCCTGCTCGCCGGCCTGGCGGGCGCGGCGGTCATGACGCTCGGCGAGAAGCTGGAGCAGCGGATCACCAGGCGGCCTGACTCGTACGTCCCCGCGCAGACCCTCCAGCGCCTGGCCCACCGTCCCGAGCGACGGTCACGCGGGACGAACCTGGCGATGCACTACGGCCAGGGCGTGCTCATGGGCGTGCTGCGGTCGACGATGGCGCACACCGGGATGCGCGGGCCGCTCGCGTCCGGCATGTTCACCGTGATCCGGCTGGCCAACGACCAGATTCTCGAGAACGCCACCGGTGTCGGCGCGCCCCCGCAGACCTGGCCGCGCCGCGAACTCGTCATCGACGTCCTCCACAAGGCGATCTACGCGTACACGACCGGGGCGGTGGCCGACGCGCTGGCCGCGCGGCGGGGCCCCGGGCCGGGTCAGCGGCACGCCGCCGTCCGTCCCGGCCGGCACAGCGACGTCGAGCCGCCCCGTGGCGGTTGACGCGCGCACCCCGTCGTCACCGCCCGGGCTCCCGGGTGCCTCCGCCGGGCAGCGGCGGGTCCAGGTCCGGCACGGTGGAGACGGCGGCAGCGGGCCGGGGTCACCGCCGCCGGAGCCGTGCCGCGAGGGCGACGCGAAGGTCGTTCACGCCCTCGCCGGTCAGCGCCGAGACCGCCACCGCATCCGGGTACGCCCGCCGCAGCGCCTCGACCCACTCGGGGGGCGTCGTGTCGATCTTGTTGAGCACCAGCAGTTCCGGTACGTCGCCGGCGCCGATCTCGTGCAGTACCCCGTGCACGGTGGTGATCTGGTCGAGCGCGTCGGGCGCGGAGGCGTCCACCACGTGCAGCGCCAGGTCGCTCCGGCTGACCTCCTCGAGCGTGGACCGGAACGCGTCGACCAGTTGGTGCGGCAGGTGCCGGACGAACCCGACCGTGTCGGTGACCGTGCACAGCACCTCGTCGACGCGGACCCGGCGTACCGTCGGGTCGAGCGTTGCGAAGAGCACGTCCTGGACCTGCGCGTCCGCTCCGGTCAGCCGGTTGAGCAGGGCCGACTTGCCGGCGTTGGTGTAGCCGGTGATCGACACCGACGGCACCTGGTTGCGGGCCCGCCGTTCCCGGTTCCGCTCCCGCCGTCGAGCCAGCTCGCCCGCGTTGCGGCGCAGCCTGGTGGCCCGCTGCCGCAGCCGTCGGCGCTGGGTCTCCAGGCGCATCTCACCCGGACCGCGGACACCCATACCGGCACCGCCGGCCATCCGGCCGCCACCCACGCGGGACATCGACCGCCCGTCGCCCCGCAGCCGCGGCAGTTGGTACGCGATCTGCGCCAGTTCCACCTGTAGCCGGCCCTCACTCGTGCGCGCGTGCTCGGCGAAGATGTCGAGGATCAGCGCGGTGCGGTCGACCACCCGGACGCCCACCCGCTCCTCCAGGTTGCGCACCTGACCCGGGCTCAGCTCACCGTCGGCGATGACCAGGTCGGCACCCGTCCGCTCGGCCAGCGCCGCGAGTTCGTCGACCTTGCCCGATCCGACGAAGGTGGCGGGGTCGGGACGGGGCCGGTTCTGCACCACCTCGTCGACCACGGCCAGCCCGTCGGTGTCGGCGAGCCGGCGCAGCTCCGCCAGCGACACGTCGGTACCCGGGCCGGTGTCGCCCGCCTCGTCCTCCTGGTGCACGGCGAGGAGCACCGCGGTGGGGCGCTCGCCCCGGGGAGCACCACCGTTGCCCAACAGCCACTGTCCCGCCATCCGCGAACCTCGTCTCACTCGCGTCGGCCCCCGACCTACCCGGAAACGGGCGGTGCATACCGGCGCGGGGCGGCCGGGCAGCCACCTGGGAAGGGGCGGTCGTGGCAGCGGTCACGAGCGGCTGAGCCGCACCGACGACCGAAGGTACGGTCGGGGCGGGCGGCCGGCTTCACGGGGCGCACATCTGTCGAGGAGGAAGCGGCCGTGCCGGACGCCGAGGAACTGGTGAGCGACGCGCTGGCGGCGGTGCGCGGCACCGACGTACGCCTCGCGGAGCGGCAGCTGGACCGGCTGATGATCGGCACCGGCGGCGCGGACGGCGCCCGGGCGGTGGACGCCGCTCTCTTCCGGCGGCTGGCGCGGACCGTCGGGCGTCTCGTGCCGCGCGGCTGGCAGCCGGTCGACCTGGCCCGGGTCGCGACCCGCCGGCTGGGGCCGCGCGACGCCGGGCTGGTGGTGGACGCGCTCGCGGCGCACCGCCGGGACCTGACCGATCCGGTACCCGACTGGTGGGACGAGCAGCTGCGCGAGCTGGACGCGACGGTGTGGTGGGGCGCGGACGACCGCCATCTCGCCGGCTGGTCGGCCCGCACCGGGTCGGACCGCTTCACCGCCCTCCGTGCGGCCGTCGACGCGCTGGCGCTGGTCGACGGGTTGCCGCCGATCGCGGTGCTCCGCCCGCCGCCCGGCGCACCGGCCGCCGGCGCGACCCGGGCGGCGCCCGGCGGGTCCCGGATGCTCGACCGCGTCCGGGCGCTGCTGGCCAAGGCCGAGTCGACCACCTTCCCCGCCGAGGCGGAGGCCCTCACCGCCAAGGCTCAGGAGCTGATGGCGCGACACAGCATCGAGGCCGCCCTGCTGGCCGCGCCCGACCCGGCCGACGTGCCCACGGGGGTGCGCCTGGACACCGATTCCCCGTACGCGGGCGCGAAGGCGCTGCTGGTGCAGGAGGTCGCGGCGGCCAACCGGTGCGAGGCGGTGTGGTCCGACGACCTGGGGTTCAGCACGGTGCTGGGGTGGTCGACCGACCTGGAGGCGGTCGAGCTGCTCTACACGTCGCTGCTCGTACAGGCCACCGCGGCCATGCTGCGCGGGCGCGGCGAGCGGCGGCAGTCGGGCGGCCGGCGGACCCGCGGCTACGACGAGTCGTTCCTCAACGCGTTCGCCCTGCGTGTCGGGGAACGCCTGCGCGCGGCGACCGACGCCGCCACCGAGGCGGCCGGCCCCGACCGGCTGCTGCCGGTGCTCGCCGCCCGCTCCGCGGCCGTGCGGGAACGCCTCGACACCCTGTTCCCGGGCGTCACCCGGGCCCGGCTCACCGTCCGCGACGCCGAGGGCTGGACGTCGGGGACCGCCGCCGCCGACCGGGCGTCGCTGGGAGCCACCCCGGGCCGTCCGGCCCGGCCGGTACGCGGCGGCCGACGCCGCGACCGATGAGTTCGGGTGTCTCCGGTCGTCCACCCCGCATGAGTACGGTGACGTGTCAGATCTCGATCTCACTGGACGGGTACGTGGCGGGGCCGGACCAGAGCCTCCAGGACCCGCTCGGCCGGGGCGGTCTGCGCCTGCACGAGTGGCTGTTCGCCGCCGACCGGTGGCGGGAGCAGCACGGTGAGGTCGGTGGTGAGTCCGGTGTGGACTCCCAGGTCGTCGACGAGATGACCCGGGACGTCGGTGCGTACGTGATGGGCCGGGGGATGTTCGGCGGCGGTGTCGGCCGGTGGGACGAGACCTGGCGTGGCTGGTGGGGCGAGGATGCCCCGTTCCGCACGCCGGTCTTCGTGCTGACCCACCATCCCCGGCCGTCGCTGTCGATGGCCGGCGGCACCGAGTTCCACTTCGTCACCGACGGGATCCACTCGGCGCTGGAGCAGGCCCGGAAGGCGGCGGGTGACCGGGAGGTGGCGGTCGCGGGCGGTGCGAGCACCGTCCGGCAGTACCTGGCCGCCGGCCTCGTCGACACCCTCCAGCTGCACATGGTGCCGATCGTGCTCGGCGCGGGCGAGCGGCTCTTCGACGGCCTCGGCGACCTGCGGCTGGAGCAGGTTCGGGTGGTCGCCGGGCCGACCGTCACCCACGTGACGTACCGCGTCCCGCGCTGACCGGGGGGCCCGGGCGCCGGACGCCGTTGCACCCTGTTTTGATGTCTGTCAACCTCGAGGCATGTCGAAACAGTCGGTGGATCTGCAAACCGTGGCCTGCTGTCCTCCGCTGGCGGTGGGCCTGGTCGACTCCGAGCGTCGGGGCACGTGGGTCTGGTACCGGGTCCGGCCGGAGACGTTCCGCCAGCTCGGCGCGCTGCTGGAGCTTCCCGCGACCGCCGAGGCCGCCGTCGTGTCCAAGGAAACCCGATGAACCCGGCCGGCATCACGATCACCGCCATGGACGACCAGCACGCCGACGCGGTCCTGGACATCTACCGACTGGGCATCGCCACCGGCCAGGCCACCTTCGAGACCGAGCCGCCCACCTGGGCGGTCTTCACCGCCGCCCGGCTGCCCGACCACCGGTGGGTCGCCGTCGACGCGGCCAACCACGTCCTGGGCTGGGTCGCCTGCTCGGCGGTGTCCGACCGGTGCGTCTACGCCGGGGTCGTCGAGCACTCCGTCTACGTCCACCCCGAAGCTCGCGGCCGAGGCGTCGGCCGCGCCCTGCTCGATGCGCTGATCACCTCGACCGAGCGGGCCGGGATCTGGACCATCCAGTCCGGCGTCTTCCCGGAGAACACCGCCAGCCTGGCCCTCCACGCCGCCTGCGGCTTCCGTACCGTCGGCACCCGCGAACGGGTCGGCCGCCACCACGGACTCTGGCGAGACGTCACCCTCATCGAACGCCGCAGCCCGGCGATCACCTGAGCAGCGCAGATCTTGGAAGGAAACGGCCCCTCCAAGGGCCGAAATCTTCCAAGATCTCCAGAAACCGACCCGTCAGGGGGCGGTGCTGACGGAAGCCGGCGGGCTCGGCGGGGGGCCGGCTTCGCCCCGGCGCTCGTCGTGCGCTCCGAAGACCAGCACGGCCAGGGCCGTGATGGCGGCGGCACGCCGCGCGATCACGACGGACCGGGACACCGGTTCACCCCCGTTCTGCACCACGACGTCCCCTGTGGACGCCGGTGACGCCGCGAGCGGCGTCGTCC
The DNA here is from genome assembly GCF_052068455.1 of Micromonospora sp. H33. NCBI lineage: Bacteria > Bacillati > Actinomycetota > Actinomycetes > Micromonosporales > Micromonosporaceae > Micromonospora > Micromonospora sp. H33. The sequence goes on from NZ_JBQHDE010000001.1 coordinate 428,298, forward strand.
TGGCAACGAGTGGACTCGTCGGCGGGACACGTCACCGCCGGGGCGGCACGGGGGGCCGGCCCGGCGGTGACGCGTACGCCGTGATCAGCTCTTGAAGGCGTCCTTGATCTTCTCGCCGGCCTGCTTGAGGTTGGCGCTGGCCTGGTCGTTCCGGCCCTCTGCCTCGAGCCGCTCGTCGTCGGTGGCGCGCCCGGCGCTCTCCTTGATCTTGCCGGCGGTGTTCTCGGCGGTGTTGTTGACCTTGTCCTCGATACCCATGTCAACCTCCAGAATCCGGGGGTGCCGGTCGCTCCCCGATGTACCCCGGGAACCCGCGTCCAACCGTCACGCCACCGGACGGAAACCCCGGAGGCGGAGGCTGTTGGCGACCACGAAGACCGACGAGAAGGCCATCGCGGCACCGGCGATCATCGGGTTGAGCAGCCCGGCCGCGGCCAGCGGCAGGGCCGCGACGTTGTAGGCGAAGGCCCAGAACAGGTTGCCCTTGATGATCGCGAGGGTGCGCCGGGAGAGCCGGATCGCGTCCACGGCGGCTGTCAGGTCACCCCGGACCAGGGTCAGGTCGGAGGCCTCGATCGCCGCGTCCGTCCCGGTGCCCATGGCCAGCCCCAGGTCGGCCTGGGCGAGCGCGGCGGCGTCGTTGATCCCGTCGCCGACCATCGCCACGACCCTGCCCTCGCCCTGGAGCCGCCGGACCACGTCCACCTTGTCCGCCGGTAGCACCTCGGCGATCACCTCGTCGATACCGACCTCGGCGGCCACCGCCCGGGCCACGGTCTCGTTGTCGCCGGTCAGCAGGACCGGGGTGAGGCCGAGGTCGCGGAGGCGCGCGACCGCCGTCGCACTGGTCGGCTTGACCACGTCGGCCACCGCCAGCACACCCCGGGCCCGCCCGTCCCAGCCGACCAGGACCGCCGTCCGCCCGGCAGCCTCCGCGGCGGTGACGGCCGCCGAGACCTCCCCGGGTACGTCGACACCCCGCTCCCGCAGCAGCCGGGGCCGGCCGACCAGCACCGTACGGCCGGCCACCGCACCGCTGACGCCCAGCCCTTCCAGGTTGGCGAAGTCGGTCACCGGCGGCAGCGTGCCGGCCTCGGCCGCGCCCGCGGCGATGGCCCGGGCGATCGGGTGCTCGGAGGCGGCTTCGAGCGCCCCGGCGACCCGCAGCACCTCCGCCCGGTCCGCTCCGGACGCCGGGAGCACGTCGACCAGGGTCATCCGGCCGGTGGTGACGGTGCCGGTCTTGTCCAGCACGACCGTGTCGACCGTCCGCGTCGACTCCAGCATCTCGGGCCCCTTGATCAGGACGCCGAGCTGGGCACCCCGGCCGGTGCCGACCAGCAGGGCGGTCGGCGTGGCCAGACCGAGGGCGCACGGGCACGCGATGATGAGCACGGCCACGGCGGCGGTGAACGCTGCGGTCGGTCCCGCCCCACTGCCCAGCCACCACCCCAGCGTGCCGACGGCGAGCGCGATCACGATCGGGACGAAGACCCCGGAGATGCGGTCGGCGAGCCGCTGCACGGCCGCCTTGCCGGTCTGCGCGGCCTCCACCAGGCGGGCCATCTGGGCGAGCTGCGTGTCGCCGCCGACCCGGGTGGCCCGCACGACCAGCCGCCCGCCCGCGTTGACGGTGGCGCCGGCCACCGTGTCGCCGGGCGCGACCTCGACCGGGACCGACTCCCCGGTGAGCATGCTCGCGTCGACGGCCGAGGTGCCCTCCTCGACGACGCCGTCGGTGGCGACCTTCTCGCCCGGGCGGACGACGAACCGGTCCCCCACCGCGAGCTGGTCGACCGGGACCCGGGTCTCGGTGCCGTTCCGCAGCACCGCCACATCTTTCGCGCCCAGCTCCAGCAGGGCCCGCAGGGCCGCTCCGGCGGTGCGCTTGGACCGCGCCTCGAAGTACCGGCCGGCGAGGATGAAGGTGGTGACGCCGGCCGCCGCCTCCAGGTAGATGTTGCCCGCGCCGTCGCCGCGCACGATGTCGAAGCTGAACGGGTGGGTCATCCCCGGCGTGCCGGCGGTGCCCAGGAACAGCGCCCACACCGACCAGCCGAAGGCGGCGAGGGTGCCCAGCGACACCAGCGTGTCCATGGTCGCCGCGCCGTGCCGCAGGTTGACCCAGGCGGCCCGGTGGAACGGCAGGCCACCCCAGACCACCACCGGGGCGGCCAGCGTCAACGACAGCCACTGCCAGTAGGTGAACTGCCAGGCCGGCACCATCGCCAGCACGATCACCGGCACGGTCAGCACGATCGACGCCCACAACCGGGTACGCAGACCGCGCAGCTCGTCCACCGGCTCGGCGGCCGGCTGCTGCCCACCGGCCGGGACCGGTGGGGGCGGCAGGACCGCCGTGTAACCGGTCTTCTCGACCGTGGCGATGAGGTCGTCCGGGGTCACGTCGTCGGCGTACGCGACGCTCGCCTTCTCCGTGGCGTAGTTGACCGTGGCGGTGACGCCGGGCATCCGGTTGAGCTTCTTCTCGATGCGGGCGGCGCAGGAGGCGCAGGTCATGCCGCCGATCGCCAGCTCGATCTGGTTCGGCGCCATCGGCAGGGGCTTGCTCGTGGTGGTCATCACGCGTCCCGTCAGTCGTGCCCGTGACCGGGGACGCCGTGGTCGGCGCCGCCGGTCGGGGCGGGTGCGCTCGTGCTGGTCGGCGTCGGTGCGGCCGGGACGGCGGTGACCGTCCCGCCGGCTGCTCCGGCGACGATGGTGAACTCGGCGGTGCGGACCACGCCGCCGTGCTGGAAGTCCAGGTAGAGCCGGTAGGCGCCGGCGGAGGGTACCTCGGCGAGGAAGGTCACCTCGGGGCCGGGTTTCGTCCGCCCGTCGCCCGGCGCGCCGTCCGGGTGGACGTGCAGGTACGCGAGGTCGCCCTGGCGCAGCGCGACCAGGTGCCCGTACGCGCCCAGGTAGGGCTCCAGGTCGGTGACCGGTACGCCGTCCCGGCTCACGGTCAGCGTCAGCTCGCTCGTCCGGCCCGGCTGCGGTGTTCCGGCCAGGGTGACCGTGTAGCCGTCGACGGTGGTGCTGGTCGCGGGCGCCGGAAGCGGCCGCTCGGCCAGCGCGCCGGGGACGGTCACGTCCACGCCGAGGGTCAGCGGCTCCCCGCCGCCCGGCGTGAAGTCGGCGAAGACCCGCCACACGCCCGGCCCGGCCAGCGGCGAGTCGACCCGCCAGGTCCCGTCCGAGGACATCTCCGGGTGCACGTGCCGGAAACCGCTGAGGTCGCGGCGGGCGACGATCAGGTGCATCCGCTTGTCGTGCGCCACCTCGTACGCGGTCACCGGCGCGCCGTCCGGCCCGGTGATCTGGAAGGCGAACTGCCCGGCGGGCGCCGCGACCGGCCGGAGGGTGTGGCCGCGCTCGGAGACGAGCAGGCCGCCGGGCAGGTCGGCCCCGCCGGTGTCGCCGTGCCCCGTCCCGTCGCCGTGCGGGGTCTCGCCGGCGTGTCCGGTGTCGTCGTGGCGGGTCTCGGCGGCCGGGGCGCCGGGGCCGGTCACCTGGCCGACCCCGTACGCCGCGCCGAACACCGCCGCGAGCCCGAGCGCGAAGCCGCTCAGCTTCGTCGCCGTGTTCATGGTTACCTCGGTTTCCCCGTGCGGCCGTCAGGCGCCGACGAGGTCGTAGCCGGCCTCGTCGACCGCGGCACGCACGGTCTCGATGTCCAACGGGCTCTCGCTGGTGACGGTGACCTGGCCGGAGGCCAGATCCACCCGGACCTCGCTGACGCCCTTGATCGCGCCGACCTCGGCGCTGACCGAGCTCACGCAGTGCCCGCAGGTCATGCCCTGCACCTGGTACGTGGTGGTGACCATGGAACCTCTCCTTCTCCGGCACCCACAATACCCCTGGGGGGTAGCTGCTCAGGACACTAACATACCCCCCACGGGTACGCTATCCTTGTCGGCATGACCACACCAACGCCCGCCCCGACCCGGGGCTACACCGCCACCAAGGACCAGCTGGTCGCGCGGCTGCGCCGCGTCGAGGGGCAGGTCCGGGGCATCGAGAAGATGGTCGACGAGGACCGGTACTGCATCGACGTCCTCACCCAGATCTCCGCGATCCAGGCCGCGCTGGACAAGGTCGCCCTCGGCCTGCTCGACGGGCACGCGCGGCACTGCATGCACGAGGGGGCCGCCGAGGGCCGCGCCGACGAGATGGCCAGCGAGATGATGGCCGCCGTCGGCCGGCTGATGAAGCGCGGCTGACCGTCCCTGGCTCGGCCTTCCCCGGCTCGACCCGCCGGCGTTCCGCCGCAGTTCGCGGGGTCCGCGACGCCGAACACATCCCGCAACGAGTGGATCAACGCGCCGGCCCGGCGGAACCCCGGTCGGAAGCGGCCGGGTCGAGCCGCACCCGGCGCAGCAGCTGGGCGTTGAGCGCCACCACGATCGTCGAGGCGGACATCAGCACCGCCGCCAGGGCCGGGCTCAACGCCAGGCCGGCCCACGCGAACACACCGGCGGCCAGCGGCAGGGCCACCACGTTGTAGCCGGCCGCCCAGCCCAGGTTCTGCCGCATCTTCCGGTACGAGGCCCGGGACAGCCGGAGCACGGCGCTCACGCCGCGCGGATCGGACGAGGCGAGCACCACGCCGGCCGACTCGATCGCGACGTCCGTACCCGCGCCGATGGCGATGCCGACGTCCGCCCGGGCCAGGGCGGGCGCGTCGTTGACGCCGTCACCGACCATGGCGACGGTCAGGCCCCGCCGTTGCAGCTCGGTGACCTTGCCGTCCTTGTCCGCCGGCAGCACCTCGGCGAACACCTCGTCGACGCCCGGGCGGAACCCGAGGTCGGCGGCGACCGCCTCGGCGACCGGCCGGGCGTCCCCGGTGATCATGGCGATGGTGTGCACGCCCTCCGCCCGCAGCTCGGCGATGGCCTGGCGCGCCTCGGGGCGTACCTCGTCGGTCAGGGCCAGCGCGCCGAGCACGGTGTCCGGCAGGCGGATCAGGTGCAGCACGGCCGCACCCCGTTCCGACCAGCGGTCGCTCGCCGCCGCGAGCGCACCGGGGAGCCGTACGCCGAGCTCCCGCAGCAGCGCGGGGCCGCCCACCGCGTACTCCCGGCCCTCGATCGTGGCCTGCACCCCGCGGCCCGGCAGGGAGCGGAAGCCGCTCGCGGCGGCGGGCCCGCCCCGCCTGTCGACGGCGGCGACGATCGCCCGGGCCAGCGGGTGCTCGCTGTCGGACTCGACGCCGGCGGCGATGCGCAGCACCTCACCCTCGTCCACGTCCGGTGCGGCGGCCACGTCGGTGACGACGTGCTCCCCCCGCGTCAGCGTGCCGGTCTTGTCGAAGAGCACCGCGTCGACGGTCCGCATCCGTTCCAGCGCCAGCCGGTCCTTGACCAGGATCCCGCAGCGGGCCGCGAGCGCGGTGGAGAGGGCGATCACCAGCGGAATCGCCAGGCCCAGCGCGTGCGGGCACGCGATGACCAGCACGGTGACCGTCCGGACCGCCGCCTCGTCGGCGTTGTCGAGCGCGGTCCAGGCCAGCACGGTCACCACGGCGGTGACGGTGGCGACGTAGAACAGGCCGGCGGCGAAGCGGTCCGCCAGGACCTGGGCCCGCCCGCTGGACCGCTGCGCCTGAGCCACCATCCGCTGGATGCCCGCGAGTGTGGTCTCCTCGCCGAGCGCCTCCACGCGGACCCGGATCGCGGAGTCGGTGGCGACGGTGCCGGCGACCACCCGGTCCCCCACCGACCGGGTGACCGGCCGGGACTCCCCGGTGATCATCGACTCGTCCAGCTCGGCGCTGCCGTCGGTGATGCGTCCGTCCGCCGGCACCCGCCCGCCCGGCCGCACCAGCACCACGTCACCGACCCGCAGCTCGCTCACCGGCACCCGGGTGACGCTCCCGTCGGGGCCCACCCGCTCGGCGTCGTCCGGCAGCAACGCGGCCAGCGCCGCGAGCGCGCCGCGCGCCTGCCCGATCGCCTTCATCTCCTGCCAGTGGCCGAGCAGCATGATGGTGACCAGAGCGGCCAGTTCCCACCAGAAGTCCAGGTCGAAGGCACCGAGGCTGGTGGCCAGGGACGCGCCGTACGCGACGGTGATCGCCATGGCGACGAGCAGCATCATCCCCGGGGCGCGGTCGCGGACCTCCCGGACGGCACCCACCAGGAACGGCCAGCCGCCCCACCAGAACACCACCGAGCCGAGCACCGGCCCCACCAGCGAGCGGCCCGGGAACTCCAGCCGGTAGCCGAACCACTCCATGACCAGGTGGCTGGTCGCCACCACCGGCAGGGTGAGCACCAGGCAGACCCAGAACCGGCGGCGGAACATCTCCGGGTCGTGCCCCGCATGCCGGTCGTGCCCGCCGCCGGGCGAGTGCCCCCCGTGCGGATGGTCGCCGCTGGGCTTCGGGTGCCGAACCATGCCCTCAACATGCCTTCCCGCACCCGCCCGTGGGGCACAACCGTCAGGTCCGGCCGCCGACACCGCACCGCGCGACCTGCGTCGGCGGGTCACGCTGGCTACCATTCGGCCGATGGCCCTTCGGATTCCGCACCACCCGGCCCGCCTCCGCGCCGGGTCGCCGACGCTGCCGCCGGCCTCGCGCGGCCGCGCCCGCCCCGGCACGACCGTCACGGTACGTGGCCGCACCGCCACCTCCGAGCACCCCTCGTGAGGAGTTCCGGGAAACGCTGAACCGACCGACCCGCCGGGCCGTACCCCGCCCTGGATTCGTTGGGAGACATTCGATGGGCGCCGACCACACCCGTCCCGCTCCGTCCGCCCCGCCCGGGGTGCGGCGGATCCTCATCGCGACGGTGGTCCCCCTCTTCCTCGCCACCCTGGTCGCCGCCCTGGTGCTCTGGCCGCGCGACGCCCGGGAGGCCGACGCGGGCACCGAGCCGCCCCGCTACCACGGCACGGTGACGAAGGTGGTGACCGAGCCGTGCCCGCCCACCCCGGAGGCGCCGCAGGGTGGTCCGGCCACCGGTGACGGCCCGTGCGGCACGGTGACGGTGCGGGTCGACCAGGGGCCGGACGCCGGGCAACAGGTCGAGACGCCGGTGCCGGCCGGTCCCGGCGCGCCCGAGGTCGCCGTCGGCGACGAGATCATCCTGGTCGAGCTGACCGACCCGGCCGACCCGTCGGCCAGCGCGTACAACATCGCGGAGCACCAGCGCGGCAAGCCGCTGATCTGGCTGGTGGCGCTCTTCGCCGCCGCGATCGTCGCGTTCGGCCGGTGGCGCGGCCTCGCCGCGCTCGCCGGCCTGGCCGCGAGCTTCGCCATCCTGCTGACGTTCGTCCTGCCCGGGATCAGCGCCGGCCGACCGCCGCTGCTGGTCGCGGTGGTCGGCGCCGCGCTGATCATGTTCGTGGTGCTGTACCTCACGCACGGCGTCACCGCGCAGACGTCGGTGGCGGTCCTCGGCACGCTGGGCAGCCTGGTGCTCACGGGGGTGCTCGGCACGCTCGCCACCGCGGCCACCCACCTGACCGGGTACGGCAGCGAGGAGGCCACCACGCTGTCGATGTTCCAGGCCGACGTCGACCTGCACGGCCTCCTGCTGGCCGGCATCATCATCGGTTCCCTGGGCGTACTGGACGACGTCACGGTGACCCAGGCGGCCACGGTCACCGAGCTGGCCCACGCCAACCCGGGACTGACCCGGGGCCAGCTCTACCGGTCCGCGACCCGCGTCGGCCGGGCACACATCGCCTCCACGGTGAACACCATCGTGCTGGCGTACGCGGGCGCCTCGCTGCCCGTCCTGCTCCTGCTGACCGCCGACTCGCGGGCCGCGACCCAGATCCTCACCACCGAGTTCCTCGCCCAGGAGATCGTCCGCAGCGCGGTCGCGACGCTCGGCCTGATCGCCGCGGTCCCGCTCACCACCGCGCTCGCCGCCCTGGTCACCACCGCCGGGCGGCGCGGCGGCGGAACGGCGGACGCGGACGTCCCCGCTCCGGCCCCCCGGCCGGCATCCGAACGGACGGACGCGCTGGAGGCGCTGAGCGCGCCGCGCGCCGGCACCACCGCCCCCGCCACCCCGGGTGGGTGGCCCGACCGAGACAGGAGCACGGACACCGGATGGTGAGACTCCGCACGGTGACGACGCGGTGCCACCCGCCTGATAGATGCGTCACTGATTACGCAGCGCGCTTACGGAATCGCGCATTTGGTCGGCTTCGGGACGTAGATCCCCAGCACTCCTGTCAGGTAACCTCGCTGCCGGTCACCGCCGAAGGCGCGCACAGGCGCCAGCGGGGCCACCGCCCAATCGCCGCGAGGCGAGCCGGGGAACCAGGTACGTGGGGTGAATCCGCGCCAGCGGTAGGGGCCGCTTCCGTCCCGAACCCGTCAGCTAACCCGGTCGGCGGTCGACGGAAGGGAACACTGTGACGGCACCCCTACGCCGCTGGTTGACACCCGTGGTGGCCGTGCTCGCCGCGCTGGCCGTCTTCGCCGGGCCCGCCCCGGCGTCGGCCGCCCCCACCACACCCCCCAAGCCCTCGGGGCACGACGGGGAGCCGAAGCTGCTCGGCGACCTCATCGAGTCCCGGAACCGCGAGTTCGTCAAGGCCAAGGCTCAGCTGGACAAGTCGAACAAGCGCCGGCTCGTCCTCGAACTGGAACTCCGGCGCGCGCAGGCCGACCTCGACGCCCTGGCCCCACAGGTGAACGAGATCGCCGCCCAGTCGTACCGGACCGGGCGGATCGGCGCGATGTCGATGCTCCTGGGCGCGAACACCCCCGACTCGTTCATCGCCCGCGCGTCGGCGCTGGACGAGCTGAACCTCGTCAACGACAAGCGCCTCGCCGTGGTCAACGCGGCGAAGAACCGCGCCGAGCAGGCCAAGCTGGCCCTCGACGCGGAGGTCCGCGAGCAGCAGAAGCTGACCAACGACCTCAAGCGCGGCAAGACCGAGGCCGAGAAGGCCCTCCGCCTGGTCGGCGGACGGGGGCTCACCGGCGGCCTGGTCAGCGCCGAGTCGCCGGTCGCCCGGATCGCCCCGGGCCGCACCGCCGACGGCGACTGGCGGTCCGAGTCGTGCAGCGAGAACGACCCGACCACCAGCGGCTGTGTCACCCCCCGCACGCTGCACATGCACAACGAGGTGCGGCGGGCCGGGTTCAAGCGGTTCGTCGGCTGCCACCGGTCCGGCGGTCCGTTCGAGCACCCCAAGGGCCGGGCCTGCGACTGGTCGCTCCAGAACAGCGGGTTCCGCGCCTGGTACAACAACGACATGCGCCGGTACGGCAACGACCTCACCGCGTTCCTCGTCCGCAACGCCGACCGGCTCGGCATCTACTACGTGATCTGGAACCGGCAGATCTGGTTCCCGGCGACCGGCTGGAAGTCGTACAGCGGGCCGTCCGCCCACACCGACCACGTCCACGTGTCAATGCTGTAGCCGACGACTGAAAAGGGCCGCCCCGCGACGTGCGGGGCGGCCCTTTCGCGTAGGCCCGGCGGGGCGTGCGTCGTGGCGTTGGCGGTCGTCCGGCAGCGGCCCGGCGTATGTTCGGCAGCGGCCCGGGGGCGTGCGACGTCGGATCAGGCGGCGGCGCGGGCGGCCGGGTCCGCGCCGGACAGGTCGTCGGGGCCGGCCACCGTCCGCACCTCACCGGCGGCGAGGCGGTACGACATGCCGATGACCGCACACCGGCCGGCGGCCACGGCGGCGGCGAGCGCCTCCGATTCGTCCAGCATCGCCTCGACGGTCTGCGCGATGTGGATGTCGACGATCCCGCCGAGGTCGGTGACGCCCTCGGCGTCGGCCCGGCGCAGGCTGGGCACCACGGCGTCCACCACGGCCCGCAGGTGCCCGGGTGGCTGCGTGCCGGTCGCGTCCGCCTCACGGGCCGCCTGGACCGCCCCGCAGGAGTCGTGGCCGAGCACGACCACCAGCGGCGTGCCGAGCACGTCGACCGCGTACTCGACGCTGCCGAGCACCTCCGAGCCGAGGGTGTGCCCCGCGGTCCGCACCACGAACAGGTCACCCAGGCCGCGGTCGAAGATGATCTCGGCGGCGAGGCGGGAGTCGGAGCAGCCGACGATCACGGCGAACGGCTGCTGCCCGTCCGCCACCGCCGCCCGACGGCCCGCGTCCTGGTTGGGGTGGCGCGGTTCGCCGGTCACGAACCGCCGGTTGCCGGCGTACAGCTCGGCGAGCGCCTGTTCTGGGCCGGTCGGACCACCGACGGCGGCCCCGACGGGCTTCCGATCCGGGCCCGGCTGCGTGCCGGGCGTTCCGCGACGACTCATGCCCTCACCTCGTCCCTGCGGTGACGAACCTGGTGGGACCCGGACCGGCGCTGGACTCGGGCTGCCACCCACCGTCACACGCAGCAAAACACACGTCAAGGCATGCGTGATATGCACTTCATATGTCGCTGGCCCCTTGCGGGGTACCGGACGGGCGCTCTCGGGGTGGCGGGAAACCGGAACGGCGGGTCATACGATGTCGGACATGGCGACAGCAGGAGAGCAGGGGAGCACCCGGAACTGGACGTTCCTCACCAATCACGCGCACGTGCTGCTCGCCATCGCCCGCAACCCCACCGCCCGGCTGCGGGACGTGGCCGACGAGGTCGGCGTCACCGAGCGGGCCGCACAGGCGATCGTCGCCGATCTCGAGGCGGGTGGCTACCTCCGACGCACCCGGGTGGGCCGCCGCAACGAGTACACGCTGAACCCCTCCGGCCGCTTCCGGCACCCCGCCGAGGCCGACCGCCAGGTCGGCGCCCTCCTGGCGCTCTTCACCGAGGAGCCGGCAGGCGACGCCGTGGCGGGCGGCGCCCGCGCCGGTGACGGGCGGCGGTAGTCTCAGCGCGTGCGCGAGAGCTTCCGACCGGGCCGGCCCGCTCCCGCCCGCCGAGCCGGGGCACGAATCCTCCTGAGTGGAGCGGTTGTCCTCCTGCTCGGCACCGTCGTCATCGCGCCCGCCCCGGCCGCGGCGGCACCCCGCTGCGGGCCGGCGGGCACGGCGGCGCCCGCCGAGACGCCCTGGCCGTTGCGACGACTGGAACCGGCGTCGGCGTGGCGGCTCTCCCGGGGCGCCGGGGTCACCGTCGCGGTCATCGACTCCGGGGTCTCGGCCACCCATCCCACGCTGCGGGGCCAGGTCCTCGAGGGGCGCGACTTCAACAGCCTGCCGCAGCAGCAGGGCCAGTGCGATCTCGCCGGGCACGGCACGATCGTGGCGGGGATCATCGCCGGCCGGGAGGGCACCGGGGTGCCGTTCAGCGGCATCGCGCCGCAGGCCCGGATCCTTCCGGTACGCGTCCTGCCCGACACCCGCACCACAGTGGACGAAGGCCTGCCGGGCGAGATCGCCCGGGCGATCCGGTGGGCGGTGGACAACGACGCCGACGTGGTCAACATGTCGCTGGTCACCCTGGACCGGCCGGAACTCGCCGACGCGGTGCGCTACGCGCTGGACGAGGGCGTGGTGGTGGTCGCGGCGGCCGGCAACCGGCAGGAGAACCAGCAGGACCTGCCCGCGTACCCGGCCGCGTACCCGGGCGTCATCGCGGTCGCCGGGGTGGACGAGCAGGGCGGCCACGTGGGCAGCTCGGTGAGCGGCGAGTACATCGACATCGCCGCCCCGGGCCTGAACATCGTGGGCCCCGCCCCGGGCGGCGACGGGTACCTGGCCGAACCGCAGGGCGGCACCAGCTTCGCCGCCGCGTACGTGTCCGGGGTGGTCGCGCTGGTGCGCTCCGCGTACCCCGACCTCAACCCGGAGCAGGTGGCCGACCGGCTCGCCCGGACGGCGGACAGCCCACCCGACGGCCACAACGCCGAGGTCGGTCACGGTGTGGTGAGCCCGTACCGGGCGGTGTCCACCCTGCTCGGCCACCGGACCGACCCGCCGCCCGACGCGCTGGCCGCACCGGCCCCACCCGAGGACCCGCTGGCCTGGCAACGCGACGTGGCGCTCTGGGTGGCCGCCACCGGCACACTGGTGGCCGTGCTGCTCCTCGCCGTCAAGCCGATCCTGGACCGGGGACGCCGACGCGCCTGGCGACCGGGCCGCCGCCCGGCCGACCCCACCGCGACCACCTGACCGCACCCTCGGCCCGGCTTCACCTCACCGGCCCGCGATGCCGGCGGCATGGCGGCATTCCCGGCCTGAAACACCGCGATGCCCCCGGCATCGAATCGACCATGCACGCACGACACCGGCTCTCCGCCACGCGGAGGCGGACGAGCCGCCACCGGACGCGACACCGCCCGCACCCGCTCCCTGATCGGGCGCGGTGCGGGCGGTGGCGTGACGTCGGATCAGCGCAGCACGCCGGGCGTGCCGCCGCCGTCCGCGCCCCAGACGTCCTCGTCCTCCTCCAGCCAGGTGTTGCGGGGGACCTCCTCGTCGCCGTACCCCGCCCCGCCGTGGCCACCCATCCCGGCGACGCCGGCCGCGCCACCGCGTGCGCCCCCGGCACCCCGGCCGGCGGCACCGGCAGCGCCCGCGCCCGGCACTCCCCGGCCGGCACCCCGGCCGCCGGCGCCCCGACCGGCGCCGGCCGCGCCGCCGCCCATCATCGGCGCCATGCCGGCACCCGCGCCCAGCTTGCCGCCCGCGCCGAGCCGCCCGCCGCCACCGCGGCCGCCGCCCCGACCCGCGCCGGCCCCGCCGCCCATCATGGGGGCCATGCCCGGGGTCACCGGGCGACCCAGCGCACCGCCACCCGGGATCATGCCGCCGCCAAGCCCGGCGCCACCACCGGCGCCGCCGCCCGCACCGAGACCGGTGGTGCCGGGCAGGCCGCCGGCTAGGCCGGGCGCGGTGGCGGTGCCGGCACCGGCCAGGCCACTGCCGTAGTCGTCGGCGAGGCTGCCGGTGCCCGGCGTGTACCCGGTGCCGGAGCCGTAACCGCCGCCGGCCAGGTCGGGGTGGGCGCCGGAGCCGATCCCCGGGGAGCCGGTGCCGGGCATACCGCCCGCGCCGACCGACGGCCCGCCGCCACCGATGCCGCCGGTGGAGGGCATCCCGCCCATGCTCGGCGCCCCGCCGAGCCCGCCCCCGCCGCCCGGGCCGGTGCCGAGGTCCGGCGTACGCATGTCCGGCGCGGCACTGGCGCCCGGAGTGGTCGACCCCGGTGTCCGCTGGTCAATCGCCAGATACTCGCCACTGACGTCGCCGTAGACCTGGGCAGCTTCCTCCGACTTGTCGTTGATCCAGTCGTAGAGGCCGGTCAACGGGTCGAGCAGGCCCATGAAGTCCGGCTTCACCCGCATCTCGAACAGCCCGGTGTCGATGACGAGCCGGCCGTTACGCGCTTCCAGAACGTCGTTGACGCAGCTCGCGGGAACCGGGAACGAGGACTGGGCGGCGGTCAGCCGGTCCGCCGCGCTCCGCAGCGACTGGACGATGCCCTCCTGACCCTCGGCGTCCTCGACGACCTTCCCGGCGTTCGTCGCGATCGTCGTGACCTTCGTCTTGAAGGCCTCGTACGCTTCGCCCTTCCAGACCTCACCCAGATCCTTGACGTTGGTCTCCAGGCTCTCCTTGACCGCCGTCACGTTCTTCAGCAGCTGCTCCCAGAGCGAGGCGGCGGTGGCCACGTCACCCGGCCGGCCCGCCACCACCAACTGCTGGCACATCTCTTCCCAGCTGGGCACCGCTCACCCTCCCCGTTCAGGCCTTCTGCTTGGAGGCGTCGGTGAAGACGCGCTCCATCTCGGCGGCGGACATCGCGTTGGCCCGCTCGGCCGTCTCGTAGTTCTCCTTGACCTCCCGCAGCGCGTTCGCCGCCTGGTACAGGTCCTCGGCCAGCTTGCGGACGCTCTGCTGAGTGGTGGTGAAGAGCGAGGAGTGCTTCGTCGCCAGGTCCTGCGCCCGCGGGAACGTGCCGAGTGGACTCGTGCCGGTCGGCATTCCCGCGGTGGCGCTGCCGCCCATCCGGTCCTGGATCTCCACCATCTGGTACGACTGCTTGTGCAGGAAGTCGGCGTGCGACTCCAGCCACCGGATGGCCTCCTCCAGGCTGGTGGCGTCCCACTCCGTCCGCGCACCGGCCTCGTTCGCCCCCGGCATCAGCGCCGTCGGCCGCTCCGCCCGGTTGACGTTGTCCATCGTGATGCCGTCGAGGTGCACCGTGGGCGCCAACGGCGTGATGGGCACCGGTATCGGATTGTCCAGCCGGATCTCCTCCGGCTGCTCCGTCCGGTCCACCGGTGTCGTCCGGTCCTCCGTCATCGGTTCCTCCCCCTAGCCGACTCGGTCTTGACTTACTGCTGGTGCCCACCGGGTGCGGGCGGAGGCGGCGTGGGCCCGCCCGGCACCGCCGACGTCGGGCCGGACGGCGCGGGACCTGGCGCGAACCCGGACTGGCCGGTCGGCGGAACACCCGGCTGGCCGGCCGACCGGACGGGCTGGCCGGGCGCGAAGCCCGGCTGCCCCGGCGCAATGCCCGGCTGGCCCTGTTGGCCCGGCGCGAAGCCGGGCTGGCCGGGCGGGAACCCAGGCGGGCCTGAGGGGAAGCCCGGCTGGCCAGGCCGCCCCGGGTGTCCGGCGCCGGGCGGCGGGAAGCCCGGTGGCCGGAGACCGGGCGGACCCGCGGGCGGCCGGCGGCGGGAGCGCCGGATCAGCACCACGACGAGAACCACGAGGCCGATCGGAACGGCCAGACAGAACGCGCCGGTGATCCAGGCGCCCGGGCCCTTCTTCAGAGTGATCGCCACGGCCGGCCCGTCGTCCTCAGGGACCGCCCCCGCACGGGTCGGGGCGGCAGAGGCGTTGGCCGCGGACGTCAGCAACGGGTTGGACGGCACCGCCGGCACCGAACGGGTGAGCGCGGCGACCGGGTCGACGGCGCCGAAGCCGTACTGGTCGTCCCGCCCGGGCCCGCCACCGTCACGGGCGGTGCGGATCATCCGGTTGATCACATTGGCCGCGTCGAGGTCCGGGTAGCGGGCCCGGACCAGGGCCGTCACGCCGGAGACGATCGCACCGGCGTCGCTGGTGCCGCTGGCGACGCCGTACCCGTTCGGCGACACCGACCGCGGTCGCGGGGAGATGATGTCCTCCATCGGCCCGGCCAGCACCGCCTCCGGCCCGTGCACGCTCTCGGCGAAGGCCGTGCCCCGCTTGGTCAGGCCGGTCACGGCGATGACGCCGGGGATGTTGGCGGGACTGCTCACCCGCGTCGCGCCCTGCTTCCGGTTACCCGCGCTGGCGACGACGACCGCGTCCTTGTCGAGGGCGTGGCGGACGGCCTGCTCCAGTCGGACGCGCTCCGGGCCCGCGGTCACCGGCAGGGCTCCGTCCTTCTCGCCGAGAGAGACGTTGATCACGTCCGCCCCGGCGTCGGCGGCCCAGCGGATCCCCTCGGCGACGTCCTCCAGGTCGAATGTCGTACCCAGCCCGACCGGCAGGATCTTAGCCTCGGGTGCGATGCCCAGGTGCCGCATCTCGCCACCGCCCCGGGACGCGATGATGCCCGACATGGAGGTGCCGTGCGCCTTCTCCTTGTCGTCGTCGCGGCGGCCGTCGGAGGCGCTGGCGCTCCCGAGGCCGGTCCCCGGAAGCACCTGGCCGCGCAGCTCGGGGACGCTCGGGTCGACGCCGCTGTCGAGGACGGCCACCGTCACGCCGCGCCCCTTGGTGATCTGGTGCGCCTGCGAGATCTCGAGGGTGTCGAGATACCACTGGAGGCCGCGGACCGTGTCGGCGGCCCGAGCCGGGGCGGGCGCGGCCAGCGGACCGGCACCGACGGCCAGGGCCACGGCGGCGGCGGTCAGCGCCAGCGGCCGCCGGAAACGATTCCCCGTACGCATGATTCCCCCAGGACCACTCGGGCGCGAACACGGCGCGGCTCCGGCCCGGTCTGACCGGACCGGAGCCGCGTCGACGTTCGGATCAGCCCCACACCTTGGCGTTGCTCATCTCGGTGTTGACGTAGTTCTCGCGGGCGATGCCCACGGCGCCACCGATCTCGTTCAGGATGCGGTTGATGTCGCGCACGGCCGAATCCCACTGGGCCTGGTGCTGCTCGTAGGCGGCCCGGTCCTGGCCGTCCCACTCGAGCTTCGACAGCATCGAGCGCAGCGTGTCCAGCTTCTCGTCGATGGTCCGCGAGATGGTCTGCATCTGCTGGTTCGCGTTCTCGAGGACCGCGTAATCGACCTTGATGCTCATGAATTCCTCCCCTGCTCGTCTCGTCGGATCACGGGTTGAGAGCAGAGTGGAACTTGTCCAGCATCTGCTGCTGCTCTTCGTCGTTGACCTGGTGCGTCGTGCCCGACTTGTCGAGCAGGTCGGCGATGTTGTCCATCGCCGTCAGCAGCTTGGTGGTGTTCTCGTTCCAGTTCTGCATGAGCGTCTGGAACCCGGTGGACGCCTGGCCCTTCCACGCGATCGCCAGGTCGTCGACCACGTTCCACAGCTTCTTCAGCTCGCCGTCGACCTCGCTGCGCGTGGACCGCACGTCACTCGCGGCGGTATGCAGAGTCGCTGCTTCGACCTCGAACGCCATGCTTCACACCCTTCCGTCTTCTTGTGGCGGCGAATCTGCCGCGCCCCTCCCCCGCGGCAAGGCACGCAACCCCACCGACGGACACTCCTCAGGAGACCGTAGCGGACCGGCGCAACGGCGCGCAGCCCCACCCGGCCCCGAATGTGACCGACCGTGACCCGATCGTTGCCGGCAACGCTCCCACCCCCCCCGGTGCCGCACTCCACATCGGACCCTCGGTCAGGCCGGCTCTGACCAGGCGGTCTGGATGAGCTGCTGGCCGTCCCGCCGGCGGACCAGCGTGCCCCGCCCGGGTGGCTGCGGACTCGGCCGCAGGGTGCCGAAGACCGCGCCCTCCTCCCGATTGCCGGACATGAGCAGGCCTGGGGAGTCCAGCTCCCGGAGGCGTTGCAGCACCGGCTCGTACAGGGCCCGGGCCACACCGCCGACCCGCCGCGTGACGATCAGGTGCAGACCGATGTCGCGGGCCTGCGGCAGCAGCTCATGCAACGCGCTGAGCGGATTGCTCCCGCCCGACGCGACCAGGTCGTAGTCGTCCACCAGGATGTAGAGGTCCGGCCCCTTCCACCAGCTGCGGTCGCGCAGCTGCGCCGTGGTGACGTCCGGGCCGGGCAGCCGGTTCGACAGCGCGCTGCGGATCGAGGCCAGCCCCTGGGCGAAGACCTGGTTGGACGGCGCGTAGTCGAGCAGGTGGTCCCCCTCGACCGCGCCGAGCAACCCGCGCCGGTAGTCGGCGATGACGAGCCGGGCCTGGGCCGGGGTGTACCGCTCGGTGATCCCCCGGGCGATCAGCCGCAGCAGGTTCGTCTTGCCGCACTCCGCGTCGCCGAACACCGTCAGGTGCGGCTCGTTGGCCAGGTCCAGGTAGACGGGGGCGAGCGCGGACTCGTTGACACCGATCGGCAGACCGGGCGCCGAGCGGTCGATGATCCGGGCCAGCTCCGTGACGGGCAGCTTGCGCGGCAGCAGGCGTACCTTCGGCGCCGGCCGGCCGGGCCAGGCGGCCGCGACGTGCCGGGCGAGGGCGACCGACGCCTCGGTCAGGTCCTCGATGCTGCGGCGGCCGTCGATCCGCGAGACCGCGGTGAGGAAGTGCAGCTTGTCGCGGGTGAGGCCGCGGCCGGGCGAGCCGGTCGGGACGTTCGCGGCGGCCCGCCGGTCGATCTCCGACTCGTTCGCGTCGCCGAGGCGAAGTTCCAGCTTGGTGCCGAGCAGATCGCGCATGTTGATCCGGATCTCCGCCCACCGGACGGCGGTCAGAATCACGTGTACGCCGAAGCCCAGCCCCCGGTTGGCCAGGTTGGTGATGGTCTGCTCCAGCTCCTCGTACTCCTGGCGCAGCGTGTTCCAGCCGTCGACCACGAGGAAGACGTCGCCGAACGGGTCGTCGGCGAACTCACCTGCGGCCCGTCGCCGGCGGTAGCTCGCCACGGAGTCGATGCCGTGCTGGGCGAACCGGGTCTCCCGGTCGTCCAGGACCGCCACCACCTCGGCCACGGTCCGCCGCACCGCCTCGGTGTCCCGCCGACCGGCGACGCCAGCCGTGTGCGGCAGCCCGTCCAGGCTGCGCAGCGCGCCACCACCGAAGTCGAGGCAGAAGAACTGCACCTCGCGCGGGGTGTGGGTGAGCGCGAGCGAAGCCAGCAGCGTCCGCAGCATCGTGCTCTTGCCGCTGAGCGAAGCACCCACGATCACCACGTTGCCGCCGGCGCCGCCCAGCTCCACCAGCAACGGGTCGCGACGCTGCTCGTACGGGCGGTCCACCACGCCCACCGGGACGGTGAGCTGCCCGCGACCCGCCCAGTTCGCGGTGCAGAGCCCGTACGTCGGGTGGGCGCTGAGCGCCGGCAGCAGTTCGCCGAGGCCGGGCGGGTCAGCCAGTGGCGGCAGCCAGACCTGGTGCGCCGGGCGGCCCTGCCCCGTGATCCGGTCGATCAGCACGTCGAGCATCGCCACGGCCTTGCCCTCGGCCGGCTGCTCCGGCTCCGGGATGGCCGGCACCGGCACCTGCGGGTCCCGCGCCGGGAGATAGTCCACGCCGTACGGCACGATCCGCCGCTGGACCAACGCCTGGGAGGCGGCGGCCGCCTGCCCCGGCGCCCGGTACGGCCCGGAGACGTACGCGGCCCGGAACCGGAGCATCGTGCTCGTGTCGGTCTTCAGGTACCCGTGGCCGGGGGCGTTGGGCAGCTCGTACGCGTCCGGCACGCCGAGCACGATCCGGCTCTCCACGGCGGAGAAGGTGCGCAGACCGATCCGGTACGACAGGTGCGTGTCCAGACCGCGCAGCTTGCCCTCCTCCAGGCGCTGGCTGGCCAGCAGCAGGTGCACCCCGAGCGAGCGGCCCAGCCGGCCGATCATCACGAAGAGGTCGATGAAGTCCGGCTTCGCGGCGAGCAGTTCGCTGAACTCGTCGCAGATGATGAGCAGGCTCGGCATCGGCTCCAGCGGCTCGCCGGCCGCCCGGGCCTTCTCGTAGTCGTACCGCGAGACGTAGTTGCCGGCCGCGCGCAGCACCTCCTGCCGCCGGGTCATCTCGCCGGCGAGCGCGTCCCGCATACGGTCGACCAGCGGCAGCTCGTCGGCGAGGTTGGTGATCACCGCGCTGGTGTGGGGCAGCGCCTCCAGGGAGGCGAAGGTCGCGCCGCCCTTGAAGTCGACCAGGACGAAGTTCAGCTCCTCCGAGGAGTGGGTGACCGCGAGCGCGCCGACGATCGTCCGCAGCAGCTCGCTCTTGCCGGAACCGGTGGCGCCGATGACCAGGCCGTGCGGGCCCATGCCCTCGTGCGCGGATTCCTTGAAGTCCAGCTCGACCACGTTGCCGTCGGGCCCGACGCCGAGCGGGATGCGCAGTCGGTCGCGGTGGCTGCGCGGCCGCCAGGTCTGCCGGACGTCCAGTGTGGCGGCGTCTCCGACGCCGAGCAGGTCGGGCAGCTCCATGCTGCGGGCCAGCGGCTCGTCGGCGGTGGTCTGCTGCTGGGAGAGCCGCAACGGCGCCAGCTGCCGGGCCAGCCCCTCGGCCGCGGAGGCGCTCAGCCGGTCGGGCGTGCCGAGCCGGGACGACGTGGTGCCGCGGACCAGCTCCAGCGAGGTGCCGTCGCCCACGTCGAGACAGAGCAGCCAGCGGCCGGCGTCGCGCGGGACGGCGCCGGACAGGTCGATGACGGTGGCACCGAGCAGTCCCGGCCCCATCAGCTGGCAGGTCGCCGAGACCTCGCCGCCGTCGATCACCACGACCAGGTGCGGCGCCGTCGTCAGCGGCTTCGCCTCCGGGGCGAATCGGGGCCGACCGGCCAGCTCGCCGGCGAGCG
Source organism: Micromonospora sp. H33 (assembly GCF_052068455.1). Taxonomy (NCBI): domain Bacteria; kingdom Bacillati; phylum Actinomycetota; class Actinomycetes; order Micromonosporales; family Micromonosporaceae; genus Micromonospora; species Micromonospora sp. H33. Next base: position 448,074 of record NZ_JBQHDE010000001.1, read on the forward strand.
ACTCCTCCGCCTCGGCCAGACTGGGGAACACCAGCCGGCGCGCACCCGCCGCGTCGCTGCGTCCACTGTGGTGGGCGTGCGGAAGCCACTTCACCCAGTCCCAGACACCCTGCCGGTCGGGGGCGGCCACCACCGCGACGACCAGGTCGTCCGGCGCGTGGAAGGTCGCCAGCTGGCCGAGGGCGGCACGGGTCAGGTCCAGCATCGGCTCCCGGTCGCCGCGCAGCACCACCCGGCTGAACGCGCGCACCGAGAGCGCGGTCGGCAGGTCGGGCACGGTCGAGTGGGCGCGGACGAAGCGGCGCAGCGCGATCGCGCTCATCGGTTCCAGGTCCTCGACCGGCTTGGTCTCGGGCGGCACGATCTCCACCGCGAGACGCTGCGGGCCGGTGGCGATCCGGGTCTCGCCGAAGTCGTCCTCGGTGATCCGCCGCTCCCACAGCCGGCGCGACGCGGCGATCGACCAGAGGGCGTCCGGCTCCGGGTGGCGCCACGCCATCGCGGCCCGCTGCTGCTCGGCCGCGCGCCGGGTGCGCTTGCGCATCTGCGCCAGGTACCGCATGTAGTCGCGGCGATCCGCGTTGATCTCCGCCTTGTCGTTGTTGCCGTGACTCAGCGAGCCGATCGCCATGCCCAGCATCGAGATGCCGAAGAGACCACCGGCGACGTACGTCATCGTGCCGCCGCCACGCCCGGCGTAGAGGAACGCCATCGCCCCGACGCCGCAGACCATCGGCAGGATCATCAGCAGCTGACCCATCCCGCGTGGCGTCGGCTCCGGCAGCTCCGGCGGCGACTCCAGCAGGACCTCGCCCCGCGGCAGGGCCGGGCCCGGCTGGCGTGGCGGTCGGCGGAACACCACCGTGCTCACGGCTGTCTCCTCCCCCTGAGACGATCGCGCGGGCGGCCCGGGTCGTCGGGTGGGCATCGTACGCGCCCGCCATCGTAGGTAATCTCCCGTGGGCGTCACGGACCCGTACGGCGCGGGCCCGGCCGGCCGGACGACGAGCGAGGAGGCCACTGTGGCGACGAAGACGGCGACCGGTGGGCTGAGCCGGATCACCATCGTGGCGCCACGCACCCGGATGGACCTGGCGCTGCCGTCCGACGTACCCCTGGCGGACCTGCTGCCCACGCTGCTCCGTTACGCCGGCGAAGACCTGGCGGACGAGGGCGTCCGGCACGGCGGCTGGAGCCTGGCGCGGCTCGGCGGTCCGCCGCTGGACGGGGGACGGACGGCCGCGCAGCTCGGCATCCGGGACGGGGAGATCCTGTACTTCAACCCGCGCGCGGCGGCCACGCCGGAGATCGTCTTCGATGACGTGGTCGACGCGGTGGCGACCGCCACCAACCAGCGTCCGGGTGCCTGGCAGGCCGGCACCACGCGCGCCTTCGCGGTGCTCTTCGCGGCGGCGGCGCTCGGCGGCGGGGCGCTGGCCGCGCTGTTCAGCGGCCCACCGCAGCTTCCCGGCGCGCTGGCCGCGCTGCTCGTAACGGTCGCCCTGCTGGTCGGTGCCGCGGTGCTGTCCCGGGCCGCCGCCGACAGCGCCACCGGGTCGGCCCTCGCGCTGGCCGGTCTCGGGTACGCGGCCGTCGGTGGCCTGCTGCTGCTCGCCGGCGACCGTACGCTGTCCGAGCTGGCCGCCCCGCACGTGCTGCTCGCCGCCACCGCGGTCGTGCTCGGCGCGGCCGTGGCGGCGCTGGCCGTCGGTGACCGGCTGCCGGTCTTCTTCGGCGCGGTCGCGGGCGGCGCCGCCACCGCGGTCGGCGCGCTGCTCTGCCTCGCGTTCGGCATCGGCCCGGCAGCGGCCGCCGCGGTGGTTGCCGCCGTGGCGTTCGGAGCCGTCCCGGCGCTGCCCATGGTCGCGTACCGGCTGGCCCGGCTGCCCGTCCCGTCCATCCCCACCGGCCCGGAGGACCTGAAGACCGACAGCGAGTCGGTGGACGGGCGGCGGGTGCTCCAGCTCAGCGAACGCGCCGACGAGTTCCTGACCGGCCTGGTGTGGACGGTCTCGCTGCTCGTGCTGGGCGCGGAGCTGGTGCTCGCGCTGGACGGGCGACTGCCGGCCGTCCTGCTCTGCCTCGTCCTGGCCCTGCTCTCCCTGCTGCGGGCGCGGCCGTTCCTCGGCCGGGCACAGCGCACACCGGTGCTGTTCGCCGGGACCGCCGGGCTCGGCCTGGCCGCCGCGGCCGCCTTCGCGGACGGTTCCACGACGCTGCGCCTCGGCCTCATCCTCGGCGGCCTGCTGCTCGCCGCCGTGGTGAGCCTGATCTACGGCCTCACCGTGGCCGGCAAGCGGATCTCCCCGGTGTGGGGCCGGGTGCTCGACATCGTGGAGATCCTGCTCATCATCGCCCTGGTGCCGCTGGCCGTCTGGGTCGTCGGCCTCTACGGCTGGATCGTCAACCTCCGGCCCTGACCCTGGGCTCGCGTCCCGACCCCACTCCGGAACCGGGACGACGTCGATTGACGCGGGCTCGCCGGACCGCCCGCATATGGCCGGCTCAGCCCCATGCCGCGGGCCGAGGCCTGCCGGACAGGCCGCAGGGTGCCGTCGGCGCGCCCCGTGCCGCGGGCCGAGGCCTGCCGGACAGGCCGCGGGGTGCCGTCGGCGCGCCCCGTGCCGCGGGCCGAGGCCTGCCGGACAGGCCGCGGGGTGCCGTCGGCGCGCCCCGTGCCGCGGGCCGAGGCCTGCCGGACAGGCCGCGGGGTGCCGTCGGCGCGCCCCGTGCCGCGGGCCGAGGCCTGCCGGACAGGCCGCGGGGTGCCGTCGGCGCGCCCCGTGCCGCGGGCCGAGGCCTGCCGGACAGGCCGCGGGGTGCCGTCGGCGCGCCCCGTGCTGCGGGCCGCGGCTCGCCGGACACCTCTGCTCGCGGCGCTGTCGAGCTGCCCTCACAGACGGGGCAGCCGTCCGTGGAGCCGGTGGTCTCATGAACGGGGCAGCTCGACAGCGCCCGAAGTCGAGCTTGGGCTTGCCCCCTGACCGGACCCGGGCGAACGGGGTCCGGCGGGCATGGCAATGCCAGGCGGGTGTGGTGGCCCAGCCTGACCTGGCCGGCTAGGCGGGTGTGGCGGCCCAGATTGACCTGCAGGCCAGCCGACGTCCAGGCCACGCCGGACGTGCCAGGCCAGGCCGGACGTGCCAGGTTAGACGGTCGGGGCGTGTCGGGGCGTGTCGGGCCTGTCGGGGCGAACGGTCAGGCGGTCGGTCAGGCGGTCGGTGCCAGGGTGTCGACGCCGGCGGCTACCGGTGCGGTCGCATAGACGCCGGGCGCGTGCTGGCCGTCCACCGGGCGGGACGGCGCGCCGCACTTGCGGGCGACGTCACGGACGACCTTCACCAGCGCCTCGACGTGGTTGTCGAGCGCCGCGACGCGCAGCAGCGGAGCCTCCGGCCGGCCGCCGGGCAGCACCCCGACGGCGAGCGTGTGCGACGGCGCGGAGGTCGCGGTGACCGCGTCCACCAGCGTGGCGAACGACGCCTCGGCGCGTGGCCGGAGGGTGAGGCAACGCTGCGTCCAGCCGCCGCCGCGCAGCCCGGTCCAGGTCTCGGTGGGCGGGGCGGGCGCCAGGTCCAGCCCGGCCGCCGAGACCACGGCGGCGCGCAACTCGTCGCGGCCGAGCGGACGGTGGGCGAGGCCGGCCGCGGTCAGCGCCTTGCCCAGCCGGCCGACACCGGCCGACAGAGTGCGGTGCACCCCGGGCATCCCGCCACCGCGGCTGACCGACTCCACCCGGGCGTCGCGCACCGACAGCCGCAGCGCCACCCAGACCGTACGGTGGGCGGCCGGCGGCGCGCCGGGCGCCGGGTACCAGACCAGGGTGTGCGACACCACCTGGGCCCGGGTCACCGGGCCGCTGAACTCGGTGAGGACACGGACCGCCCGGTCCACCACGGAGGCCTCGACGGGGCCGGGCCCGGGCCGGCCCTGCACCGCCACCGCGGCGAACCAGCCCTGGGCGTCCTGCCCGACGCCCAGCCGGGTTCCCCGGTCGGTCAGCTCGACGACCGTCAGTTCGGGCGCCAGCGGAGCGAGCCGGGGGTCGGCCGCGGTGCCCGCCTTGACGCTGCTCCGTGCCCGCTCTGCGCGTCGCCGCAGGCGCCGGCGCAGCAGCAGGTCCTCGTACCACCAGCGGCCGCCCCGGCGGGCGAGCACGGCGACCACGACCAGGGCGGCGACGACGCCGACGAGCGGGCTGAGCCAGGTCGGCCCGCCCAGCGCCGCCGCGACCGCGAGGGCGCACAGCTCCAGGACGACGAGCTGCCCCACCGCGACGGAGCCGAGCCGACCACGTCGCGGAGCTGGGCCGGCCGGGGCGGTGGTCGGCCGCTCCGCCCGGGCCGGTGCGCCGGTCTGCGGGGGGCGGCCCGGAGGCGCCTGAACCTGCGTCATCGGTGGCAGTCCTTCCTGGACGGACCGCGGCGGCATCATCACCGGCGCGGGCGGCGGTCCCGGTGGCCCGCCGACGGCCCCTTATCGTAGGGAAGCCCGCGGCGCCGATACGGACCCGATCGTCGCGGACCCACCCCCGCCGGAGGTTAGCCATGCGGACCCGCCGCGACCAGGTGCAGGCGTACCGCTTCGTCACCCGTCGCATCGTCTCGGCGCTGCTGTCGGGCGATCCGGAGACGAACAACCTGCCGATGCGGCGGCTCGGCATGGCGGTCTTCGGCAGCGTGATCGCCGCGGCGGTGGTGCTCGGCGGCGCCGGCGCGTACGGGCAGCTCACCGGCAACACCGCCCCGCTGGAGCAGAACACGCTGGTGATCGAGCGGGAGACCGGCGCGACGTACGTCTTCCTGGACGGCCAGCTGCACCCCACGCTCAACTACGCCTCCGCCCGCCTGATCCTCGGCGAGGCCGACCCCGCGGTCCGCACGATGTCGCAGGCGTCGATCCGGGACCGGCCGCGCGGCCGTACCGTCGGCATCGTCGGCGCCCCCGACGCCCTCCCGGACCGCAAGTCCCTCACCGGCCTGCCGTGGTCGGTCTGCGACGTGCCGGACCCGGCCGGCGCCGGCCGCTCGACCACCCGTCTGGTGATCGACCGCACGCTGCCCGGCGGCACCCCGCTCGGCGACCGGGCGGTGCTGGTCCAGGTCGACGGCCAGCGTCACCTGCTCACCGGCGACGCCCGGCTGCGGGTGCTCGGCGGTGACCAGGCGACCGCCGCCCTGCGGATGGCCGGGGCGCCCACGCTCGCCGTCGGCCAGCAGCTGCTCAACGCGGTGCCCGCCGGCCCGGCCCTGCGCGAGCCGTCCATCCCCGGGGACGACGAGCCGGGTCAGGTCCGCGTCGGCGGCGCCGAGGCCCGGATCGGTCAGGTCTTCCGGGCGGCGGGCCGGCACTACGTCCTCACCCGGGAGGGACTGGCCTCGATCGGTGAGGTGAGTGCGCTGCTGCTGCTGCGCGCCGGCGGCACAGTGACCGACATCACTCCCGACGAGGCGGGCCGGTTGCTGACCGATCAGCCCGTGGAGGCGGAGGGCCTCCCGCAGACCCTGCCCGCGCTGCATCCCGTCGCACCGGGCCGGTCGGTGCTCTGCGCGACGTACCGCGCGGGCGCGGACGGCGGGCCGCCCACCACCACGCTCGAGGTGTTCGACCGGGCCCCGGCCGAGCTGTCGCCCGGGCCGGAGGGTCCGCTGCCGGTCCGGCAGTCCAACCGGGACGGGGTACGCACGGCCGAGGCCGTGCTGCTGCCCGGCGGCAAGGGTCTGCTGGTCCAAGCCGCGACGGGCTCCGGGGAGAGCGGCGCGGCCGCGCCCGGTGCCACCGTGCACCTGGTCACCCCCCAGGGGCTCCGGCATCCGCTCGGCCCCGGCGCGCAGACCGCGCTCGGCTACGAGGGAGTGACCCCGCTGGTCGTACCGGCCTCGCTGCTGGCTCTCATCCCCACCGGCCCCACCCTCGACCGGGAGGACGCGCTGACGCGGTACGCACCGGCCGACCCGTCCCCGCCCGCCACGTCGGGTGCAAGCGGAACGCCGACTGCCGAATGACGGGATCGGACGGCCGGCGGGTCGCCCGGTGTCGCATCGGTCGACTAACCTGAGCGTCGCCAACGGTTATCGACTCACGACGTACGGGGAAGCTGCCATGACCGGGCGCACGACAGTCGACCTGATGTCCCTTGAGGACTTCCACCGGAAGCTCGCCGACCGGCTGGCCGAGGCGGAGCGGGCCGTGCGGAAGCTCGACACCGAGATGCAGTGCCGGCCGCCGGCGCTGGGCACGTTCACCGATGCGACCGACAACGCCCGACGGTACAGCGACATCCACCTGGCCTACTCGCAGCACGTCGCGCGTCTGCGCACCGCCGTCGAGGCCGCGCAGAGCGCGACCGCCACGATCCTGGCCCGCTACCGCACGGCCGAGGCCCGCAACGCCGCCAACTCTGCCGACATCGCCGCCGCCCTCGTCGGGGTCGACGAGGCGATCACTCGGGAGGAGCAGCCGCGTGTCTGAGTACACCCAGCGCTACCAGGCCGAGAGCCACCAGGCGCTCTACGACGGCGTGATGGCCGGCCAGCCCGGTCAGATCGAGGGCGTCGCGGCACAGTGGACGACGCTGAAGGGCATCGTCGACGACCTCCGCCGTGAGCTCAAGGGCGACCTGGAGAAGCTGGCCAACACCTGGACGGGCGACGCGGGTCAGGAGTTCCAGCGGCGGCTGGGCTTCGTCGCTTCGTACGCCGAGTCCCTTGGCGAGGGCATGGCCGACGTGAGCCGCGGGCTGACCCTGATGGCCGACCATCTGCGGACCGCCAAGGAGCAGGCGGAGAGCCCGGCCGAGACCGACGACCACGACCAGGCGATGTCCGGCGCGGCCAAGGGCGCGGTCTTCGGTGTGCCCGGCATGGTCGTCGGCGGCCTGCTCGGCCACCAGCAGGACAAGGCCGAGCAGGAGAAGGCGCACCAGCGGATGGTCAACGTGGTCTCGGAGCTGGCCGCCGGTTACGACCTGTCCGCGTACGGGCGGCTGGTGCCCCCGCCGCCCCCACCACCGGACACGCCGGGCTCGGTCAACCGTGACGCCACGGCCCCGCGCAGCGGCCCGGCAGTCGGCACGCCGACGGCCGCGCCCACCGCCAGCGGGCTCTCCGCGCGCTCGGGCGGGGAGACGGCGTCAACGCCCGACCGGGCGTCGGGCGGGCCCACGTCCGGAAACGGGGGAACCGCGACCGCGCCCGGGGCCGGCGTCCCGGGCACCGGGACGCTCGGCGCCGCGCCCGTCGGCGGCACCTCGCTCGCCGGCGCCGACCCGCTGCTCGGCGGCGCGCTGGTCGGCGGCGCCGTCGCCGGCCTGGCCACGCTGGGCCGGGGAGGCGGCACGACGGCGACCCCGGGCACCGGTCCCGGCCTGACGTTCGGCATGCCGGGCGGCACTCCGGCCGGCGGAATCGTCGGCACCGGCGCGCTGGCCGGCTCCAGCGGCGCGGCGCCCACCTCGGCCCGGCCCGCCGGCGGCACGGCCACGCCGGACAGCCGGTCGGCGACCGGGATCGGGCGCAGCGTCGACGGCCGCCGCGGCGAGGGCTCCGGCCGGGACGCCGCCACCCGCCAGGGCACGGCCGCCAGCCGCACCGCCGCCGGGACCCGTCCGGGCCTGCTCGGCGCCGGCCACGGCAGCGACGACGAGCCGTCCGACGGCCGGCTGACCTGGCTGACCGAGGACGAGATGGTCTGGCAGGACGGCCCGGAGGGCGCGCCGCCGGTGCTCGGCAACTGACTCGACCACAGACGGAAGGGGCCACCGATCGGTGGCCCCTTCCGCTGTCTTGAGAAACGGTACGCCGCTCAGGGGCGTCCTCGCCGGGACAGGGTCATGTCGCACACGTGGCCGTGGTCGACCGCCTCGACGTTCCTGGGACGCTGCATGCCCGCTCGCGGGCGTCCAGCCGGAGAACGGTCCACATCGCACACGTGGCGGTGGTCACCCGTGTCTTCGGCCCTGGCCCGCTGCATCGAACGGAAACCGGCGATAGGTTGGTCGGGTGCCGTCCGTCGCGTCCACCCACCCGCTGTGGGGCGCCGTGCTGCGATCGCTGCGCGAGATGACACGACTGGCGGTGGTCGCGCTGGCGCTGGCCAGCGGGGTCGGTGGCGCCACGGCCGCCAGCGCCGCTCCCCTGGCGGCGATCAGCGAAGCGGCCCGCCCGATCGTCCCGGCCGCTTCCCATTCCCTGGCCGCACTCCGGCCCGACCGCTCGCTTGCGATGTGGAGCGCCGCCCCCGCCGCACGGGACGCGGCGGCGGCCACCTGGGCCACCGAGGCCGCACCTCGCGCCCACCTGCTCGCCCTGGCGGTCGCGCCGCTGCCGACGTCCGGCGAGGCTGCGGGCACGCCCCCGTCGGCCGTGCTGGCCCCACTGTCCGTTAACGACGCCGCGACAGGCACCTACGGGGCCACGGTCAGTGTGCAGTTGCTCGTTCGCGACGCTCCGGTGGGCGCGCCGCAGGCCGCCGCGGGTGCCGTGGCCGCCGTGCTCCGGCACGTCCGGGACGCCGTGGCCGGCGCGCCGATCGGCGAGGGCGACGTCCGGCCGGTCGGTGAGTCGACCAGGGGCGCAGCCACACGCCGGGGCCCTCCCTCCGCCTGACCCGGCCCCACGCGAGGAGCAGCGCCAGCCGCCCGCTCCTCGGCCTTCAGATCTTGGAAGATTTCGGCCCCTCCAGGGGCACCAGACTTCCAAGATCTCGTGAACCCGCTTCGCCCGTCACCGGGCCACCACAGTCGAGCCCGTCCTTCGACCGCAAGGTGTCACCTGATGCAGACCGTGCTCTCCGCCGTCCTCCCCGACGTCCCCCGCGCCGCCGCGATCTGGCTCAGCCTGCTCGCGGTGGTCGCCGTCACCATCGCCGCCCTGCTGCTGCGCCCCGGCCGGCTGCGCTTCGACGCGGGCGCGCGCATCCACCGGGCCGCGATGCCGAGCGAGCTGGAACGGGCGGCCGAGGTACGGGAGCTGAGTCGGTACGCCGGGGAGGTGGCGGTGGCCGCGGATCGGGCGGCCGCCACCGCCCACCGGCTGCGTACCGAGTGGTTGACCGCCCAGGAGGCGGTCGAGTCGGCCTGGACGGCGTACGAGGAGGCGGAGGCGGACGTGCGCCGGCTGACCGCGGCGGCGGCGCTGCCACCGCCACGAACAGTTCGCACCCCGGCGGAGTACGCCGAGCGGGAGCGGTTCCTGCACCGGGCCGCGCTGGCCGCGTACTGGCGGCGTGAGCTGTCGGTGGAGCAGCTCAGCGCGGTCTTCGCCCATCAGGACGGGTGGGACCCGCGGCTGCACCCGGTCGAGCAGGAGCTCGTGCTGCGCCGGGCGGTCCGCGACAACCTCGCCGCCCGCCACCGCGCGGCCCGGGAGCGGGAGCAGTCGGCGTGGCGGGCCGCCGAGCGCGCCGCCGAGGCGGCACGTGCCCTGCGCGAGGAGGCGTACGCGGCGACCCGCCGCCGCCCGGAGGAGCAGTCGTCGGTGCTCGCGTTGATCGGCGGCCCCGAGCCGGAGCAGACCCGGGAGATCCCGGCGGTGGCGCCGAAGGGGGCGGTCGCCCGGGGTCGCGCGGCCGTCCCGGCCTACTGACCGGCGCCGCCGTCCCGGCCTACTGACCGGCGCGACCGCAGCGGCTTACTGAGGCCGGGCACGGCCGTGGGGTCTACCGACGGCCGGGCACGGCCGGAGCGGCCTACCGACCGCCGGGCACGGCCGGAGCGGCCAACCGACCGCCGGGCACGTGCGGTCTATTGACCGGGCAGGTCGTAGCGGCCCTACTGACCGCCGGGCCGGCGGGTGACCGCTGGTGGGGTCGGCTGGCCGGGGAGCCCGGGGTCGGCGCGGTGGGCGGTCCGGCGTTGGCGGACGAGGCGGCCCAGGTAAAGCAGGGTGCCGGCCAGCACGGCCATGTCGTCCAGGTAGATCGGGTCGGGCAGCACGTCGACCGGCAGGATCGTGTAGACCAGCGCGCCGTAGAAGGCGACCCGGCCTCCGACGCCGAGGCTGCCGAGCATCCGACGCATGCGGAACACCCGGATCGCCAGCAGCACGGCACCGACGAGCGTGACCACCGCCACGACGCCGAGGATCAGCCAGGCCTCCCACGACACACCCGTCACGCTAGCCCAACCCGACCACCCCCGCCGGGTGTGCGCGTTCCGGTCGCACAGTCGCGGTGCCTCGGGAAGGGCGAGGAACACCGCGCACCACCACTGCACGATCGAGGAACGTAGGAGCGTGGAAGGATCGGGGCGGGCTGGCAACGGGTGGAGGGATGCGGGTGGAACTGCAGGATGAGCGGGTCGTCCAGTTCTGCCGGGAGCGGCACCTCGCCACGTTGACCACGCTGCGCGCCGACGGCACCCCGCACGTCGTACCGGTGGGGGTCACCCTCGACCCGGCCGCCGGCCTGGCCCGGGTCATCACCAGCGGAACGTCCAGCAAGGCCCGCCACGTGGCCGCCGCCGGCGCCGAAGGCGCTCCGGTGGCGGTGTGCCAGGTCGACGGCCGGCGCTGGCTGACCATCGAGGGGCGGGCGGTTGTGCGGTCCGATCCGGAGTCGGTCGCCGAGGCCGTACGCCGGTACGCCGAGCGCTACCGCACCCCGCGCCCGAATCCGGCCCGGGTCGTCATCGAGATAGCCGTCACGCGCCTCCTGGGCGGTCTGTGATCACCTGACCGATTCCCGGGTCGGGTGCCCCCGCCGCCGGCCCACGTCGGGCGGATGCAACCCAGCCCAAGCTGGGCGGATGAGCCCTGCCGGCCCACGCCGGGCGGATGAGCCCCGCCCGCCCACGCCGGGCGGATGAGCCCCGCCCGCCCACGCCGGGCGGATGAGCCCCGCCCGCGCCGGCCCCATCCGCAGCCGGTCACCGCACCCATGCCAGCCATACCGCGGTGACCGGCGCCACGCGTACCGCGGAATCCCCGCCCTTCCCCTGCTGTTGCATTCCCCGGTGGTCGAACCCGGCGCGGAATGCCCGTCCGGGTGCGGCCCGTTGCAGGACCTGTACGCCCGCGGGCCGTCGCGCCCGGGGCTCTCCAGTCCGTGAGCCGAGCGCCTTTCCTGGTGCTTGCCGTCTTCGACCGAAGGCGTCAGACCCCCGAATGGAGCCCGACCCATGAACCCGATTGTGAAGAAGAGCAGCCTGTCCGTGGCCAGCCTGCTGGTTGCCGGCGGCTGCGTCGTCGGCCCGGCGGCCGCCGCTCACGCCGCCCCGACCCTCACCGACCCCGTCACGTCGGTCCGCGGCGACAAGCTCGCCGACAAGGCGGACAAGCCGGGCCGGGACAAGCGGGCCGAGCGCGTGTTGGGCATCGAGTATGAGGCGCAGCCCAACTTCTACTACTGTGGCCCGGCCGCGACCCGGATGGCTCTGTCGGCGCAGGGCAAGGCGCTGTCGCAGGACGAGGTCGCGAAGATGCTGGGCACCACCGAGGCCGGCACCGACTCGGCCCTGGACACGACCCGGGTGCTCAACAAGCTGACCGGTGGGAAGTACAAGACCACCGAGATCCGGGGCCCGGTGGCCAAGCCGGCGGAGGTCGAGCGGCTGCGGGAGAACGTCCTCGACGCGCTGGACGAGGGGCGTCCGGTGGTGGCCAACATCAAGGGCACGGCCGTCGACACCGACGGCGCGCCGCACTCGTACGAGGGTGGCCACTACCTGACCCTGGTGGGCTACCGCGACGGTGGTGACCTCATCCGGATCGCCGATCCGGCCGCGCCGCAGGGCGAGTACTGGATGACTCTGGAGAAGGTCGCGAACTGGATCGCGGAGCGCGGCTACTCCTCCTGACCGGTCACGGGCCGGCCTCCCCCGCCGGGGTGGCCGGCCCGTCCGCGTCTCCGGGGCCGGCCCGTCGAGCGGTAGGCGCCGCCCGCCGGTCGGCGGCCGCCCGCCGCCGCACGCGCGCACTCCCCGCGCCGAGGCCCGACCGGCCAGCTCGGCCGCCGCCAGCGCCAGTTCCCGGGCGTGGTCGGGCTCGCGGATGGCCTCGACCGCCCGCCACACCTTGGCCGCGATCCTCGCGGACCATGAGGGCTGCGAACGGCCTCCGGGAGCGCGGGTTTCACGGCCCGGCGAGGACGACGGCGGTGGGTTCGACCGGCGGTTCAGGGGTAGGAGGGCCCGCACCGATTCCGCAACCGGTAAGGGGCACGACATGACCAATCCACAGGCCACCACGGGACGGGACGTCCTCGACGTCCTCATCACCGACCATCGCGAGGTCGAGGTCCTCTTCGTCGAGCTGGAGAACCGGCAGGGCACCCCCGAGCACCGCCGGCACCTGGCCGACGTGGTGATCGCCGAGCTGGTCCGCCACTCGGTCGCCGAGGAGATGTACGTCTACCCGACCGCCCGCAAGGCGCTGCCGGACGGCGACCAGATCGCCGAACACGAGATCTCGGAACACGCCGACGCCGAGCGGACCATGAAGGACCTGGAGTCGGTGGACCCGACCGACCCCCGTTTCGACGAGCTGCTCGCTCACCTCACCAGGACGATCCGGCACCACGTGCAGGACGAGGAGTGCGACCTCTTCCCCCGGCTGCGGGCCGCGGTGGCCCATGAGGAGCTGGTCGAGCTGGCCGACAGGGTGGAGGCGGCCAAGAAGGCGGCGCCGACCCGCCCGCACCCGTCCGCTCCGGACCGGCCACCGGCGAACAAGCTGCTCGCTCCGGGCACCGGTCTCGTGGACCGGGTGCGGGACGCGCTGAGCGGCCGCCCGACCACGATGACGGAACTGCGCGAGAAGGAGAGCTGACACAGGACGATCCCGGGCCGCCCCGTGTGGGGCGGCCCGGGATCGCGTACGCCGGTCAGCGGCCCTGGTCGCCCTCGCCGGTACGCGCCTGGGCCATGTCCACGCCCTTGTCGATCTGCTCGTCGTACTTGCCCTCGGTGCGCTTGTCGGCCTGGTCGCCCGCCTTGTCCAGCCCCTGGTCGACCTGCTTGTCGTGCTTGTCCGCGAAGTCCTTGGCCTTGTCCATGAACTCGCTCACGGCCATCCTCCTCTGTTCGGGGTTGGGCCTTCTGCGTTCCCTGGGCGGATGGCACAAACGCGGACGGACCGTCACCCGGCCGATCTGGCCCTAGCGTGGGTGTCGCGGAAGCGCGCTTCGGGTACCAGTCGCCCGGAGATCGAGGAGGGCCGACGTGGTCGACGACGGACGGACGACTGAGGAGCCGAGGGAGCGTGGGCCTCGGGCAGCCTGGGCCGACCTGCCCTGGTTGGTTCGCTCCGCGGTGCTGTGGAGCGCGTGCCTGGTGGTGGTGGTCGCGGGGCTGTACCTGCTGGGCAGGGTCGCGGTGCTGCTGGCGCCGCTGGCCATCGCGCTCGCCGCGACGGTCTTCCTGACCGCGATGCTGGACCCGGTGCAGCGGCTGCTGCGCCGGCTGCGGCTGCCGGCCGCGCTGGCCGCGCTGCTGACCGTGGTGCTGCTGCTCGGCGTGTTCGTCGGCGTCGGGACGCTGGTGTGGAACCTGACGGCGGGCCAGTTCGACAAGCTGAGCGGCGAGCTGACCCGGGGCGTGGAGCAGACCCGCGACTTCGTCACCTCCACCTTGCCGGTGACCGACCAGCAACTCGACCGACTGATCGACCAGGCCCGGCAGGGCCTCAGCCAGGGCGGCGGGCTCGACCCGGTGTCGGGCGCGCGGACCGCCGCCGAGGTGTTCGGCTCCGCCCTGCTCGCACTGGTGCTGCTCTTCTTCCTGCTCAAGGACGGCCGGACGATGTGGCGGTGGGTGCTCGACCGGATGACCGGGCCGAACCGGGCGGTCACCGCCGAGGCGGGCCGGAACGGCTGGCACACGCTCGGCGCGTACAGCCGGGGCACCCTGATGATCGCGGCGATCGACGCCATCGGCATCGGCCTGGCGCTGGTGGTGCTCCGGGTGCCGCTGGCGTTCCCGCTCGCGCTGATCACCTTCTTCGGCGCGTTCATCCCGATCATCGGGGCGACGGTGGCCGGCGTGGTGGCCGTCCTGGTGGCGCTCGCGGCCAACGGCCCGGTCACCGCCCTGCTGGTCCTGGCCGCCGTGATCGCGGTGCAGCAGATCGAGGGCAATCTGCTGGAACCGCTGATCATGAAGCGGCAGGTGAACCTGCACCCGGCCGTCATCCTGATCGTGGTCACCGCCGGCACACTGATCGCCGGTATCGCCGGCGCCTTCGTGGCCGTGCCGATCACCGCGGTGGTCTGGCGCGTGGTCGACACCGTCCAACGGCACCGCACCGCCCCGTCAGCGTAGGTGGGTGGTGAACCAGGTGGCCGCCTCGTGGGCGACCTGTTCCAGCGTGCCGGGCTCCTCGAAGAGGTGAGTGGCGCCGGGGACGACCGTCAGCTCGGCTGTCTCCGGAAGGGCGTCCTGGGCCTGCTCGTTCAGCGTGATCACCTGCTCGTCGAGGCCACCCACCAGCAGCAGCGTCGGGGCGCGGACCTTGCCGAGCGCCGGGCCGGCCAGGTCCGGCCGGCCGCCCCGGGACACCACCGCCCCGACGAGGTCGGGTCGCTCGGCGGCGGCCACGAGCGCGGCGGCGGCACCCGTGCTGGCCCCGAACAGCCCGATCGGCACCGGACCGAACGGCCGCTCGGCGGCGAGCCAGTCGACGATCGCCGCCAGCCGGCCGGCGAGCAGGCCGATGTCGAAGCGCAGTTCGGCGGTACGGGCGTCGACCGCGTCCTCGGCCGGCGTCAGCAGGTCCACCAGGACGGTGCCGAGGGCACTGTCGTTGAGCACGTGCGCCACCGCGACGTTGCGCGGACTGTGCCGGGAACTGCCGCTGCCGTGCGCGAAGGCCACCACGCCCACCGGTTCCGCCGGCACCAGCAGGTCGGCCGTGAGACGGGGCTCCCCCGCCGGGATCGTCACCTCGCTGCTCCGTACGTCCATACCCCCGCTCGTTCCCGCCCACCTCCACCCCATGCGTGCAAGGAGGGGCCCTTGTTAACGCCTCCGGTAGCGGAAGGGTCCCTTGTTAACACCCCGGCCCCGGTGGGCACGCCGGCCCCGGGCGCCCGGCCCTCCGCGTTTGCCCGCCGGGGCGTCGGGTAGGCGGCGGGTGACCGCAGACCGTACCGGCGCGCACCAGCGCCCCCGACGGATCGCGAGGATCGCCATGGCGCAGCAGCAGCGAGGGTCCCGACAGCAGACCGCCGAGCGGGACCGACGGGAACAGGACGCCGAACGCAACCGGGACTGGGCGGACGAGGCGGCGCAGGCGCGTACGGCCGACGATCCGCGGGCGATGGCCCCCCGCGACGCCGGCGGCCGCCCGTCGCAGGGCCGACCGGTCTGACCCGCTCGAGTGTTGAGAAGGGGCCCTTCCTCCACCGGAGGCGTTGACAAGGGCCCCTTCCTTGCACCCGCTACGGCTCGCGCTCGGGCAGGCGCAGCAGGGGACCGCGGCGGGGCGGCTGCTCCGGGGCTGGACCGGACACCTCGGGCGGGGGGATCGGCACGGTCACCGGCTCGGCGCAGGAGACCCGGATCCGCTCGCCGTGGTGGCGCAGCTCCACCGTCTCGGCCGAGTCGCCGTCGCGCAGCGCGTACGTGGTCTGCTGCGGCCGCACATCGACTCGCAGCCGCATCCCCCGCCACTGGAGCGAGAATTCCAGTCGGCTCAACCGGCTGGAGAGCCGGGGCGTGAACGAAAGCATGCCGTCGTGGTCGCGCAGCCCCCCGAACCCGGCGACCAGGGCTATCCACGCACCCGCCAGGGACGCCATGTGCACGCCGTCGCGGGTGTTCTCGTTCAGGTCGTGCAGGTCCATGAGCGCGGCCTCGCGCAGGTAGAGGTGCGCCAGTTCGGGGTGACCCACCTCGGCGGCGAGCACCGCCTGGGTGCACGCCGACAGCGACGAGTCCCGGACCGTACGGCGCTCGTAGTACAGGAAGTTGCGCAGCTTCTGGTCCGGCGTGAACGCGTCCCCCCGCCAGTGCATCGCGAGCACCAGGTCGGACTGCTTGACCACCTGCTTCCGGTACAGGTCGAAGTACGGGTAGTGCAGCAGCAGCGGGTACTTCTCCGCGGGCGTGTGCGCGAAGTCCCACTCCTGGAGCCGGGTGAAGCCCTCCACCTGCTCGTGGACGTCGATCTCCTCGTCGTACGGGATGTGCATGGCGGCCGCCGCGTCCCGCCAGGCGGCCGCCTCCTCGTCGGTGACGCCGAGGTGGAACGCCTCGTCGCGGTACCGCATCACCGCGTCCGCCGCGCTGATCAGGTTCCGCTGGGCCATCAGGTTCGTGTAGATGTTGTCGTTCTTGACGGCGGTGTACTCGTCCGG
This sequence comes from Micromonospora sp. H33, assembly GCF_052068455.1. NCBI lineage: Bacteria > Bacillati > Actinomycetota > Actinomycetes > Micromonosporales > Micromonosporaceae > Micromonospora > Micromonospora sp. H33. The sequence goes on from NZ_JBQHDE010000001.1 coordinate 464,364, forward strand.
GCCGGTCACCCCGTCGATGTGGAACTGGCCGTGCCGGTCGTGGTGGCCCAGCGACCGCCACAGTCGCGCGGTCTCCACCAGCAGCTCCAAGCCGATCTCCCGCTCCAGGTCGGTGTCGCAGGTGGCGAGCACGTACCGGCGTACCGCGTCGGCGACGTCGGCGGCGATGTGGAACGCGGCGGTGCCGGCCGGCCAGTACCCGGACGACTCCGGCCCCTGGATCGTCCGCCACGGGAAGGCCGCCCCCTTCAGGTTGAGCGTCCGGGCTCGCTCGTGGGCGGCCGCCAGGGTGGTGTGCCGCCAGTGCAGGGCGTTCCGCACTGCGGCCGGATGGGTGTACGTGAGCACCGGCAGCACGAACATCTCGGTGTCCCAGAAGGCGTGTCCGTCGTACCCCGGGCCGGTCAGGCCCTTGGCGGCGATCGGCCGGCGTTCCGCGCGGGCACCGGCCTGGAGCACGTGGAAGAGCCCGAAGCGGACCGCCTGCTGCACCTCCGGGTCGCCCTCCACCAGCACGTCGGCGGCGTCCCAGAACTCGTCCAGGTACTCGCGCTGCTCGCGCAGCAGCCCCTCCCAGCCGTCGAGCCGGGCGGCGGCGAGCGCCGCGCCGACCTGGTCGCGCAGCGCCGGCAACGAGCGGCGGCTCGACCACCCGTACACCAGGTACTTGACGACCCGCAACGTCTCGCCGGGCTTGAGCACGCAGGCGATGGTGGTACGCACCCAGTCCTGGTACCCCTCGGACTCGACGGTCGTCCGCGCCTCGGTCTGCACCTCGTGCTCCATGGCGGCGGCGACCCGCAGCCCGGAGACCTTGGTGCGGTGGATGAGCAGGCCGCCGTCGTCGGTGGTCAGCTCCTCCTCGGCGAGCAGCGGGGACTCCAGCACCGCCGCGACGCGCGGGTCCTTGCTCTGCGGGGGCAGCGTCTCGTTCGCCACCAGCTCCGACTGGATGATCAGGCGCAGCGGCTTGTCGTCGGCGACCTCCACCTCGTAGTTGATGGCGGCGGCCGCCCGCTGCCGGAAGGACACCAGCCGGGTGCTGCGGACCCGCACCTCCCGGCCGGCCGGCGAGCGCCAGTGCACGGACCGGTGCAGCGTGCCCTCCCGCAGGTCGAGCACCCGCTCGTGGGAGAGGAGTTCGCCGTAGCGCACGTCGAGCGGCTCGTCGTCGACGAGCAGGCGGAGAAGCTTGCCGTTGGTGACGTTGACGACCGTCTGGCCGGACTCGGGGAAGCCGAACCCGGCCTCCGCGTACGGCAGCGGGCGCAGCTCGTAGAACGAGTTCAGGTACGTCCCGGGCAGGCCGTGCGGCTCCCCCTCGTCCAGGTTGCCGCGCAACCCGACATGCCCGTTGGACAGCGCGAAGACCGATTCGGACTGGGCCAGCACGTCCATGTCGAGGCGGGTCTCCCGGACGTGCCACGGCTCCACGGGATACGCCCGTTCCCGGATCATGCGCCGGGCTCCCGGTCCCGCACGACCGGACCGCGGTCGATCCGGCTCGACTCGCGTGCCGCCGACTGGCGCCCCGGACCGGCCGGATCACGGTCGAGCAGTTCGGCGAGGTCGCGGACCACCACGTCGGCACCGTTCGCCAGCAGTTCCTCGGCCTGGCCGACCCGGTCGACGCCCACCACGTACCCGAATCCGCCGGCCCGCCCGGCGGCGACCCCGGCGAGCGCGTCCTCGAAGACGGCGGCCTGCGCCGGGTCCACCCCGAGCAGCCGGGCGGCCGCGAGGAACGTGTCCGGCGCCGGTTTCCCCCGCAGCCCTTCGGCCCGGGCGACGAGGCCGTCGACCCGTACCTCCAGCAGCGGTTCCAGGCCGGCCGCCGCGACGACCTCGCGGCCGTTGGCGCTCGCGGTGACCACCGCGCGGCGCAGGCCGGCCGCGGCCGCCGCCTTCAGGTACGCCACCGAGCCGGGATAGACGTCCACGCCGGAGGTACGCAGACGCTCCAGCAGCCGGACGTTCTTGCGATTGCCGACGCCGTTGACCGTGTCGGCCTCGGGCGGGTCGTCCGGCCGCCCCTCGGGCAGCACGATGCCGCGCGAGGCGAGAAACGTGCGGACCCCGTCGGCGCGGGGCCGGCCGTCGACGTACCGGTTGTAGTCGTCGCCCGGGTCGAACGGCCGGAACGGGTCCCCGGTGACCGCCGCGCGGCGGCGCAGGAACTCGTCGAACGTGGCGGTCCAGGCGGCGTTGTGGACGCGGGCGGTCTGCGTGAGCACACCGTCCAGATCGAAGAGACAGGCGGTCACGTGAGCAGGCAGGCCCAGCACGGTACGAATCTATCCAGACCGTGGTGGCGGCAAACCCGGTTCCGCCGAAGCCGGCAGCGTCGGCTACGCGTCCGGTCCGAACTGCCCCCCGGACCGACTCTGCGAGTGACCCGGCGCAGGCCGCCGGCTGGTCGCCGCCGTTCTAGGCGCTGCCGAAGTCGGGGACGATCAACGAGCCGTCCTCCGCCAGCGGGAGGCCCGGGTTGTACGCGATCTCCCAGACGTGGCCGTCCGGGTCGGTGAAGCAGCCCGCGTACCCGCCGTAGAACGTCACCCGAGCCGGCCGGGTCAGGGTGGCCCCGGCCGCCACCGCATCGGCGAGGACGGCGTCGACCTCGGCGCGGGAGTGGACGTTCTGCGCCAGGCTCAGCCCACCGAACCCGTCGTCGCCCGGGTCGGTCACGCCCGCGTCGTCAGCGAGCTTGTCCCGCCCCCACAGCACCAGCGCCGAACCGCCGGCCTGGAAGAAGACGGTCTCCTCGACCTCCTGGCCACGCCAGCCGAGGCGCTCGTAGAACGCGCGGGCACGGGCGACGTCGGCGACGCCGAGGGTGACCAGACTGATCCGCTGCTGCATTCCCGCACCGTAACGCCTCGCCCGGCCGCCACCCGCACCACGCGCTGGCGGACTGCGGGTCGTCCAACCGGGACTCAGTGCGGGCGGAGCGTCCAGACGACGGTCATCTCGGAGGTGGGCTTGCCCTCCTCGGTGGCGATCTCGACGTGGACCGGGAACTCCGGTCGCTGGCCGGCCTCCAGCTCCGCGAGCACCTCGGCGGCCGGGCGGCCGAGCCGCGCGGTCGCGCGCACCGCCCCCATGGCGAGCTTGCGGTACGCGATATCGGCGCTCACGGCGAGCGGCGTGGCCCGGTCGAGCAGGTGCCCGAACGCGGCCATGACGACGGCGCCGGAAGCGGTCTCGCCGAGGGTGAACATGGCGCCAGCATGCGGCCCGCCGACGTGGTTGTGGGTGGCCGGCGAGTCGGGCAGCCGGACCACCGCTCGCACCCCGCCGTCGGTCTCGGGGGCCACCTCGACGAATTCGAAGCCCAGCGTGCGGGCGAAGGGCACGGCCTCCAGCATGCCGGCCGCCACCTGGCGAGAGTCGATGCTCATGCCCGTACGTTACCCGTGGGTAACTTCCACGGCAAGGACCACGGGGCGAGGCGTATTCAGCGCCAGCCGACGTCGATGCGGTCGCCGCGCTCGTCGAAGAAGTGCAACGCGTCCATCCGGACCGACACCGCCAACGGGTGCCCCGGCGACACGGCCGGGTACGGGGCCAGCCGGACCGCCAGCTCGGCCGGGCGGCGGTGGTGCCGGCCCGGGTCGGGGAGCACGCTGGTGCGGGTGCCGGCCGTCGGGGTGGTGACCTCGTCCTCCGACCCCGACTCCCCGGCGCGGCCGGTGATGCGCTGCACCACCTGGTTGAACCGGCGCAGGCCGCGCTCGCCGGGAGCGGGCCGGTCGACCGGGGTACCCATCTCGTCCACCACCACGGCCGTCGCGCCGATGTCGAGGAAGGCGAGCGACTCGTGGCCGTGGTGCTCCAGGTAGCGGATGCGGCCGTACAGCACGTCGCCCTGGGTGTCCGGGGTGACCGGGGTCAGCGCCTCGGCCCGCATCCCGACCACGATCCGCTCGCCGTGGTAGTGGGCGACCGCCCGGGTGCGGATGTCGTCCCACGGCAGGTAGAGCGCCTGCTCCCCGAGGGTGAGCGTGACGTACCGGTCGAGGTGCACGTAGACCGAGGCCTCCAGCAGGTTCATCCGGGGGCTGCCGAGGAAGGCGGCGACGTAGAGGGTGGCGGGGCGGCCGTACACCTGGGTGGGGGTGCCGACGTCCTGGAGGACGCCCTTGCGCATGATGGCGACCCGGTCGGCCATGGTCAGCGCCTCGGCCTGGTCGTGGGTGACGTAGATGGTGGTGACGCCCAGCTCGCGGGTCAGGCCGGAGATCTCCGCGCGCAGTTCGGCCCGCAGGCCGCTGTCGAGGTTGGACAGCGGCTCGTCCATGAGGAACAGGCCGGGCCGGCGCACGATCGCGCGGCCCATCGCCACCCGCTGGCGCTGGCCGCCGGAGAGCTGGCCGGGCCGGCGGGCGAGGACGTCGCCGATCCCCAGAGCGCCGGCCACGTCGGCGACCCGCTCACCCCGCCGGTCCGGTTCCAGGCCGGCCAGCCGGAGCGGGAAGGCGATGTTGTCGCCGACCGTCATGTGCGGGTAGAGGGCGAAGTCCTGGAAGACCATCGCCACTCCGCGCTCGCGCGGTGGCAGGTCGTTGGCCAGTTCGCCGCCGAGCAGCACAGCGCCGGAGGTCGGGCCCTCGAGCCCGGCGATCATCCGGAGGACGGTCGACTTGCCGCAGCCCGACGGCCCCAGCAGGACCATGAACTCGCCGTCGCTGACGTCCAGGTTCACGCTGTCGACGGCGATCGTGCCGTCCTTGAAGACCTTGGTCACATCCTTGAGCGCGACGGTGGTCACCGTCTCCTCCCCCAGCTCGTCGGCCGAACCCGGGAATGACTGTGACGAGGAGCACGCCGGTCGCGCATCGGGTGAACGTGCCATGTTTCACCCGTGACAGTCCTATTACGTGCCATCGAGCCAAGACAATGTGACAATCCGGACACCCGGCACGTCAGCGGGCGCGACGGGCCGGATCAGCAGGCCGGGACGGGCTCCGGCGGCTCGCCGAGGAACACCCGGCGGACCACCCGCTCGGCCGCGTTCCCGTCGTCGAGCCGGCAGAAGCGGTCGCGGAACCGCCGCCGTGCCTCCTCCGCCTCGGGGCTGCGTACGGCGCCGGAGCGGAACACGTCGAGCAGGGCGGTGAAGTCCGTCGCCACCGCCCCGGGCGGCTCGGCGGTGACGTCGAAGTAGACGCCGCGCGCCAGGCGGTACGCCTCCCAGTCAGGCGCGTAGACGACGATCGGCCGGTCCAGGACGGCGTAGTCGAACATGGCCGACGAGTAGTCGGTGACCAGCACGTCGGCGGCGAGATAGAGATCCTCGACGCGCGGGTGGGCGCTGACGTCGCGTACCCGCTCGCGGGTCACCGCGCGCAGCCCCCGCCGCTCCCGGTCCTGGAAGTAGTGGCTGCGCATGAGCAGGCGGCCGGTCGGGCCGAGCGCGGCGAGGAGCCGGTCCGGGTCGAACGGTGGCCGGAAGCCCGGCAGGTGCTCGCGGTGCGTCGGCGCGTACAGGACCACCTGTTCGCCGATGCCGAAGCCCAGCTCGGCGCGGATCCGCAGCACGTCGCCGGCGGTGGCGGTCACCAGCCGGTCGTTGCGCGGGTAGCCGACCTCCAGCGTCGTGTACGCGGCCGGGTACGCCCGCTCCCACATCTGCGTCGAGAAGCTGTTCGAGGTGATGCTGTAGTCCCACCGGTCCACCCGCCGCAGCAGCCCGGTGAAGTCCATCCCCACCGCGCCGAGCGGGTACCGCTGCTGGTCCAGCCCCATCACCTTGACCGGGGTGCCGTGGTGGGTCTGCACGTGGACCGTGCCGGGGCGCTTGCGGACGTAGTCGGGAAAGTTGACGTTGTTGACCAGCCAGCGTGCCCGCGCCAGCACCCGGTACTCGGCGGGCGTGCCGGCCACCACGTACTCGACCCCGTCGGGCATGGCCGAAGCCCGGTCCCGCCGGACGATCCACACCCCGCGCACGTCCGGGGCGAGCCGGCGGGCGGCCTCGTGGATCGCCGCCGGGTTGCAGGCGTAGCCCCGGTACCAGTAGGCGGCGTACACGGCGAGCGTCGGGTCGACCGGCCGGCGCAGCTCGGCCTGGTAGTACCCGCGCAGCGCGGTGTTCCGGGCCAGCCGGGCGCTCCGGCGCACCACCGGGGCGGCGCGCCGGGCCCGCCGCTCGGCCACCTCCCGAGCCTGGTACGCGGTGCGCAGCGCGCTGAACGTCCGCCACCGGCCCTCGGCGACCAGCCGGTGCTTGAGCCCCTCCACCCCACCGGGGACCGGGTAACCCTGCGGTGGCCGCCAGCGGGCATGGTCGGCGGTGATCTGGGCGAAGAAGCGCGGACGCAGCTCCGGGGCGATCCGCTCCCCGTTGCCGAGCACCGTCAGGTAGTGCCAGATCATCCGCTCGAAGAGCACCGGTCGCACGTGGTCGACCGCCGGCCCCCACTCGTCCAGCCGCTGGAACACTCGGTGCCACTGCGTGAAGACCTCGAAGTGCCGGTCGCCCCGGGTCCGGGTGATCGCCCCGGCGCGGCGCTGGCGGTAGTTCACGCAGACCCGGTCCAGGACGCCGATCCGCTCGGCGAGCACGAGCGCGGGATAGGTGAACGAGACGTCCTCGTACCAGCCGGGCGCGAAGCGCAGCCCGTGGTCGAGCAGGAACCCCCGCCGCAGCACCTTGTTCCACGCGGTGTGCAGCAGGTGGACCGTCTCCGGCCGCTCGCGCAGCCGGAACGTCTCCGCGCCGGGCGGCTCCGGGAACACGTCGAGCATCCCGCTGCGGGTGGCGCTCCCGCTCCACCAGGCCCGGACGTGGTCGACCACGAGCACGTCGGGGCGGGCGGCGCGCAGCCGCTCGGCCACTTCGGTGAGGCAGTCCGGCGCGAGCCAGTCGTCGCCGTCGACGAACCACACGTACTCGCCGGTGGCCCGGTCCAGCCCTGCGTTGCGGGCCGGACCGAGCCCGACGTTCTCCGGCAGCCGGAGCGCGTGCGTCCGCGGGTCGCGGGCGGCGTACTCGGCGAGGATCTCTCCGCTGCCGTCCGGGGAGCAGTCGTCGACGCCGATCACCTCGATGCCGGTCTCCGGCTGCCCGAGGATCGAGTCCAGGCATTCGCGCAGGTAGCCCTGCACCCGGTAGGCCGGGACCACGAAACTGATCAGTGTCACCCGGCCGCCCTAACCCGGTGAGCGGCCTCCTGCTCCGACCGGGCCCGCCGCCCGCGCGGCACGGGCGGGCAGGACCACCCAGGCGAGGGCGACGCTCCCCACGAAAACCACGAGAAGGTACGCGCCGAGTGTAACCATGCCGATACCGGCAATTCCGGCGATCGCTGCCAGGGTCAGCAGCACGGAGCGCCCCTCCCAGCCCAGCGTGGCGGCGTGCAGCGGCGGCGCGACCTTGCGCTTCTCCAGCCGGGCGGTCAGGTCGTAGTGGTGCAGGGTGAGCACGAAGACGTACCCGAAGATCACCCATGGCGGCACGTCGCCGAGCACGCCGACCGCGATGGCGAAGAGGTACTCCGCCGCGCGCAGCGCCGCCGGCACCAGCCAGTCCAGCGCACCACCGTGCGGCGCCCGCGCCCTGCCCCCCGCGGGCAACAGCAGGGCGAGGGCGACCACCGCCGTCCACTGCGGGACGGCCTCGCCCCCGACCAGCGCGAGCACGAGCAGCACCGCCGCAGCCAGCGCAGCCAGCACGGCCAGTTCCAGCGGCCCCGGCCGGCGGGCCGCCGCCGGCCGGACGCGGGCCAACAGGCCGTCGTCGCGGTGCAGCGCGGCATCCACCGTGTCCAGCACCCCCACCCGCATCGAGCGGGCACGCAGCGTCCGCAGCGCACCGGTGTACGCGAACGCCAGCACCCCCCACGCCAGCACCGCGATCAGGGCGATCCGCTGGTCGAACAGCGCCACGGTCAGCGCGATCAGCGCCCACCGCTCCCCGATCGGGAAGACGACCGTCCGCTTGAGCCAGTACGTGACCGAGCCGGTGTCCGCCTGCACCCGGTTCGAGGCGGCGCTGAGTCGGTCGCCGATCCCGCCACCGCCCCCGGCGGCGGCCTTCGGTCGGCGGGCCGCCTCGTCGTGCAGCGCGCCGTACCAGGTGTCCGTCATGTGCCGGACGGTCTGGAGGGTCATCGCGGCGATGGCGAGGGCCCAGCCGTAGCGGAACCCGGCCAGGGTCGCCCCGTAGCCGAGGCCCGCGTACACCACGTACTCCTTGGCCCGGTCGGCCATCGTGTCGAGCCAGCCGCCCCAGGCGCTGAACGTGCGGGTGTAGCGGGCGAGCTGGCCGTCCACACAGTCCAGCACGAAGCCGAGGTAGAGCAGCACCGCGCCGGTGACCAGCGCCGGCCGGCCGACGGCACCGAAGAGCAGCGCCGCGGCCACCGCGAACGCCACCGAGATCATCGTGACGGTGGTCGGGCTCAGGCCCAGCCGCGCGGCGGCCTTCGTGACGTACGGGGACCAGGTGCTGACGAAGTACGTGGTGAAGAAGTCGTCCCGCTCCTTCACGGACAGCCGCAGCTCGGCCCGGTCCTCGTCCACGGCGGCGACGGCCGCCTCGGCGGCGGCCAGTTCGGCGGCGTCGGCGATCCGGTGCGCGACGAGCAGGCGTACCCGATGGGCGAAGGCCAGCGTGCCGCGGGCGGCGAGGTCGGCGAAGAGCCGGTCCACGGCGGGCCCGCCGACCACGGTGCCGCCGGCTGGCGCGGGACCGACCGGCACCACCCCGGCGGCGACCGACCGCGCGGCGGCGGCGAGGGCCGGCAGGTCGGCGGTGCCGACCCGCAGCGCTGCGCCGAACGTCCCGCTGACATGGCCGTCCAGTTGCTCCGGCGACCCGGCGGCGACGACTTGGCCGCGGTCCTCGCGGACGGCGGTACGGCCGTGCGTGGGCGGGTCGGTGAGCACCAGCGACACCGTCGGCCCGACCGGGCTGGTGGCGAGGTGCCGCAGGACGGCCGTGTGCGCGACCAGGTCGGCGCCGGTGACCAGCATCGGCCCGGTGGCGGTGTCGACCAGGTCCGCCAACTGGCGCAGGTCGGCGACGATCCGCACGTCGTCGGCCCCGGCGTCGCGGCACTGCGCCGCCAGGCGTTCGCCGAGAACCCCGCCGGCCGGCGCGTCGGCGGTCAGCACGATCGCGAGCGTCACCGCGGCACCGCCCGGTGGTACGCGGCCAGCGCCTCGTCGATCGTCCCGTCGACGGTCATCCGGCCGGCGTCGAGGTAGAACCCCCGACGGCAGAACCGGGTCAGATCCTGTTCGTTGTGTGACACCAGCACCAGAGTGCGCCCCTCCCCGAGCAGACGATCGATCGTCGCATAGCACTTCCGGCGGAACTCAGCGTCCCCGACCGCGGTCACCTCGTCCATGAGCAGGACCGGGTGCGGCAGGTGGGAGATGATCGCGAAACCGAGCCGTACCTTCATGCCGGACGAGTAGTGCCGCACCGACGTGTCGATGGCCTTCTCCACCTGTTCGCCCGCGAACGACACGATCTCGTCGAAGTGTCGGCGCAGGTAGCCGGACGACAGGCCGTGCAGGCCGCCGACCAGGTACAGGTTCTCCCGGCCGGTCAGTTCGTTGGAGAAGCCGGCGGACAGTTCCAGCAGCGGCGCGACGTCACCCCGGACGGTGATCCGCCCCTCGTCGGGGATGAGCACGCCGGCGATCAGCCGCAGCAGGGTGCTCTTGCCGGTGCCGTTGCGGCCGATCACGCCGACCGTGTCGCCGGCCGCGATCGAGAAGGACAGGTCGCGCAGCGGCCAGAACCGCCCGTCGGCGATGCCGCCGCGCCGGCCCCGGTGGATGACGAGTTCCCGGAGCCGCAGCTGGCGCCGACGGTTGCGGACGAACCGGATGCCCAGCCCGTCCGCCTCGATGATCGGGTCGGCCATTCACAGTTCCTTCAGCACGGCCGGTTCGAGGCGGCGGAACGTCCACCACCCGGCGGCGAGCACCAGCAGGCTGCCGGCGACGGTCGTGGCGAGCAGCCGGGCGTCGGGGAACTCGTCCGGGTACCACACCGCGTGGTGCAGCTGGAAGATGCCGACCAGCGGGTTCAGCTCGTACGCGACCGTCACCCAGCCGGGCAGGCCGGAGTCGCGGACGAGGCTGAGCGGGTAGATGATCGGCGTGGCGTAGAAGAGCAGCCGGACGGCCAGCCGCATGAACCGCTCGACGTCGCGCATCAGCACGTTGGCCGCGGAGAGCAGCAACGCCAGCCCGACGAGCAGGACGCCCTGGACGGTCACGGCCAGCGGCAGGACGAGCACCGACCAGCCGAGGTCGATCCGGTCCGCCACCGCGTACGCCACCGCCACCCCGATCAGGATGGGCAGGCCGGCGGCGTACTCGGCGACCCGGCCGACGACCCGGCCGATCGGGAAGACCTGGCGGGGGATGTTCATCGTGGTGATCAGCCGGGACTGGCCGGTCAGCGCGTTGGTGGCCTCGCTGATCGCCGAGCTGGTCCAGCTCCAGGCGAAGACCCCGGTGATCAGGAACAGCGGGTACGAGTCGGCCGCCTCGCCCAGGTGGCGGGTGGTGTCCCGGGCGTACAGCACGCCGAAGACGAACCAGTAGATGGCGCCGGTGCCCAGCGGCTCGATCAGCGACCAGAGGTACCCGAGCACGGACTGCTGGTACTTCACCGCGAGGTCACGGCGGACCAGGATGCGCAGCGCGTCGCGGTGCGACCAGAGCGCGCCCACGCCAGAGGTCACCGCCGCCTCCCGCCCCGAAGACGGACGGCGGTGACCGGGCTCAGCACTCGATCACGTTGACGGCCAGGCCGCCCCGTGCCGTCTCCTTGTACTTGATCTTCATGTCGGCCCCGGTCTCGCGCATGGTCTTGATGACCTTGTCGAGCGAGACGTGGTGCACCCCGTCGCCCCGCAGCGCGAGCCGGGCGGCAGTGATCGCCTTGATGCTAGCCACCGCGTTCCGCTCGATGCACGGGATCTGCACCAGGCCGCCGACCGGGTCGCAGGTCAGGCCGAGGTTGTGCTCCATGCCGATCTCGGCCGCGTTCTCCACCTGCTCCGGGGTGCCACCCTGGGCCTCCGCCAGCCCGGCCGCCGCCATCGAGCAGGCCGAGCCCACCTCGCCCTGGCAGCCCACCTCGGCACCGGAGATCGAGGCGTTCTCCTTGAACAGCACGCCGATCGCGCCCGCCGCCAGCAGGAACCGCACCACCCCGTCCTCGGAGGCGCCCGGCACGAACCGGTCGTAGTAGTGCAGCACCGCCGGGATGATGCCGGCCGCGCCGTTGGTCGGGGCGGTGACGACCCGGCCGCCGGCCGCGTTCTCCTCGTTGACCGCGAGGGCGAACAGGGTCACCCAGTCCATCGCCCGCAGTGGGTCCGCGGCCCCCCGGCCCGCCGCGCCCGCCGCGGACCGCACCGGGTCCGCGTCGGCCATGAGGCCGCGGTACAGCTCGGCCGCCCGCCGCCGGACCTTCAACCCACCCGGGAGTACGCCGTCCCGCTCGCAGCCGCGCGCCACGCACTCGCGCATCACCCGCCAGATCTCCAGCAGGCCGGCCCGCACCTCCCGCTCGCTGCGCCAGGACAGCTCGTTGGCGAGCATCACCTCGCTGATCGACAGCCCGGTCGCCCGGGTCACCGCGAGCAGCTCCGCACCCGTGGAGAACGGGTACCGCACGGCCGTGGTGTCCGGCTTGATCCGGTCCGCCCCGGCGGCCGCCTCGTCGACCACGAACCCGCCGCCGACCGAGTAGTAGGTGCGGCTCCGGACCTGCTTCCCGGCCGCGTCGTACGCGGCGAACGTCATCCCGTTCGGGTGGTACGGCAGCGACCGGCGGCGGTGCAGCACCAGGTCCCGGTCCGGGTCGAAGTCGATCTCGTGGGCGTCGAGCAGCGCGATCCGCCGCTCGGCACGGATGCGGGCGACCAGCGGTTCCACGCCGTCGGTGTCCACCGTCTCGGGGGCCTCGCCGGCCAGCCCGAGCAGCACCGCCCGGTCGCTGCCGTGGCCGTGCCCGGTGGCGCCCAGCGAGCCGAACAGCTCCGCGCGGATCCGCGCGGTGTCGGCGAGCAGCCCGTCGGCCTTCAGCCCGCTGACGAAGGTCCGGGCGGCGCGCATCGGGCCGACCGTGTGCGAGCTGGACGGCCCGATGCCGACACTGAAGAGGTCGAAGACGCTGATCATGGCTGCACTTCCTCGCCGCCGTACCCGTCGTGCGGGCTCCCGGTCCGGTGGTGGCCGCCCGGTCGGGGTGGCCGTCGGCGGGCACCCGCGGTGGGTGCCCGACCGGCCAGCCTACCCGCCCAGCTCACCCCGTGCCCGGCTCCGGTTCCGGATCGATCACCGTCGGAGGCTTCCCGCCCGAACCCACGGGTAAGCACCTACGGGTCAACGGGTCGCCGATCCTCCTCTGGACCGAGGGCGGGGTGGTGCCCCCTTCCTACCGTTGAGTCAGCGGCGGCGGAACGCCGCGGAGTGGGAGTACGACGATGAGTCGCAGACTGGTCCGGCCCCGTCAGGGGCGCATGATCGCCGGCGTGTGCGCCGGCCTGGCGCAGCGGTTCGGTTGGTCGGCCGGGTTCGTCCGGCTGCTGTTCATCCTGTCCCTGCTGCTGCCCGGCACCCAGGTGATCATCTACGCGATCCTCTGGATCCTGATGCCGAACGAGGACCGCTACGCCACCACCCGCTACTGACCCCGCCCTCCGGACCCCCCGGCCCACCTGACCGCACTTTCGGGGAAAGAGTGGCTATTCGGGCGATCGAGGCCACTCTTTCGCTGAAAGAGTGGCCTCGGGTGGGCCGGGGGGTCCGGGTGGCGACGTTTCCACCGGGTCAGGGGGCCGTGTACGTGACGGTGACCCGCTCGTAGCCGAGGGAGCGGAGCAGGCCCTCCAGCATCTTGCGGGTGTTCTCCTCGGCGCGCTGGGTCAGGCCGCTGTCCCGGGCGGCGGCGGTGATCCGCTCCTCGGCGAGTTGGTAGACCTGCTGCTGCCGGTTGGGATCGCCCTCGACCAGGTCGCCGATCCGGTTGAGCAGCCCGCGCTTCTCGGCGAAGACGTAACTCCTCTCGAGGTCGAGGTTGGTCTTCGCGAGCTGCGGCGCGGGCAGCGTGATCTCGACTGACTTCCCGTCGGCGGACTCGACGATCGCACCCTCCGAGATCCTCGCGAAGTCGACGTACGCCTCGACGCTGCCCGCGCCCACGAAGAGTGTGCGCTGGTTGAGCAGCCAGTCCGGGACGTTGCGCCGGTCGTTCTGGAGGTCGACCACGACCTGGAAGTTGCCCTCGGCGGCCACGTAGCGGCTCAGATCCTGGATCGACTTGAGCAGCGCGGGCTGGCTGCGATCGGTCTGCTCCTTGGCGAACGGGTTGCGGAACTCGGGCAGGAGTCCGGTGGCCTGCACACCGAGCAGCACCACCACCGCCAGTGCCGCCGCACCGAGCACCAGCAGCAGGCGGTGGACCTGACCGCCGCCCGGGGTGGGCGCTGACGGCTCCGGTGCGTCCTCGGACCGGTGCTTCAGCGTGTCGGTGGTCGGGTAGCCCGGGAACTCCCGGGTGGGCTGGTTGATGTCACCGTCGCGGGCCATCGCCCTCACCGTCCTCGTCAGACACGTCGTCTGCCGAAAACGTTACGGCCCTCGTACGACACCCGCTCGGCGAGCGACCCGATCGGGTGACGGCCTGGAGGGTGTCCCGACAGCCTCTTAGGTCAGGCGAACGCGGAGATGCCGGTCAGCTTCTGCCCGACGACCAGTTGGTGGATCTCCGACGTGCCCTCGTAGGTCAGCACGCTCTCCAGGTTGTTGGCGTGCCGCATCACCGGGTACTCCCCCGACACGCCGTTCGCGCCGAGGATCGTGCGGCACTGCCGGGCGATCGCGAGCGCCTCCCGGACGTTGTTCAGCTTGCCGACACTAACCTGCTCGGGGCGCAGCCTGCCGGCGTCGGCGAGCCGGCCCAGGTGCAGTGCGAGCAGGTACCCCTTGTTCCACTCGACGGCCATGTCGGCGAGCTTGGCCTGGGTGAGCTGGAACGCGGCGAGCGGCCGGCCGAACTGGGTGCGGGTGGTCGCGTACCCCAGGGCCGTCTCCAGGCACTCGCGGGCCGCGCCGAGCGCGCCCCAGACGATGCCGTGCCGGGCCTCGGTGAGGCAGCTCAGCGGGGCCTTCAGCCCGGTCGCCCCGGGCAGTTGCGCGTCCGCCGGGAGCCGCACGTCGTCGAGGGAGACCTCCCCGGTCACCGACGCGCGCAGCGACATCTTCCGCCGGATCTCCCGCGCCGTCACCCCGGGCGTGTCCATGGGTACGGCGAAGCCGCGTACCCCCTCGTCGGTGCGCGCCCAGATCACCGCGACGTCCGCGACCGGCGCGTTGGTGATCCACATCTTGGTGCCGTGCAGCACCCAGTCGTCGCCGTCCCGGCGGGCCCGGGTGGTCATCGACGCCGGGTCGGAGCCGTGGTCCGGCTCGGTCAGCCCGAAGCACCCGATCGCCTCGCCGGCGGCCATCGCCGGCAGCCAGCGCTGCTTCTGCTCCTCGCTCCCGTAGCGCCAGATGGCGTACATGGCGAGCGATCCCTGCACCGACACCATGGACCGGACGCCGGAGTCGCCGGCCTCCAGCTCCAGGCAGGCGAGCCCGTACGCGACGGCCGACGAGCCGGCGCAGCCGTACCCGGTCAGGTGCATGCCGAGCAGGCCGAGCTTGCCGAACTCGCGGGCCAGCTCGCGGGCGGGCACGTGGCCCTCCTCGTACCAGCCGGCGACGTGCGGGCGGACCCGGTCGTCGACGAGCTGGCGCACGACAGCGCGGATCTGCCGCTCCTCCTCGCTGAGCGACGAGTCGATGTCCAGCAGGTCGAGAGGACTCATGGTGGCCACCTTAAATCAAGGCTCAGGACGGGCCGCTCACTCCACCGCCTCGGAGAGCACGAGCACCCGGGCATGGATCTGGTTGCGCTGCTGCAACGCGGCCCGCAGCGCGCGGTGCAGGCCGTCCTCCAGGTAGAGGCCGCCGTTCCACTGCACCACGTGCGGGAAGAGGTCCCCGTAGAAGGTCGAGTCCTCGGCGAGCAGCTTGTCCAGTGCCAGCTCACGCTTGGTGGTGATCAACTGATCCAGGCGCAGCGGGCGCGGGGGGATCTCGGCCCACTGCTTGAGCGTCAGGTTGTGCTCGGGGTAGGGACGCCCGTCCCGGACCGCTCTGAAGATCACGACGGCACGCTCCCCTCCCCGTACCGGGCCGACCCGCGACACCGGGCCGGGTCGCGGCGTGGCGCCGCGACCAGCGGCGCCGATGACCGTGCCAGCCTAGCCCGCCACGTCACGCCGCGTTCTGCTCCCTGATGTCAGTTTCGCTACCGGCCGTCCGCTTCTCAACCGGATGATTCGGCCGAGTCGGTCAGCCCCCACCGGCCACGGTGGACGACTTCCTCGACCGGACGGCGTCCACGACGCAGGGACGGTGACCGATGGTCCGGGGCGCGGTAACCGACCGTGATGGCGCCGACCGGTTCGTACTCCGCCGGCACCCCGAACGCCGACCGGAAGTCGTCGAGGCGGTGCGGGGGGATGCCGAAGAAACACGCCCCCAGACCCTCGTCGACGGCGGTCAGCAGCATCAGCAGTGCGGCGAAGCCGGTGTCGATGTACCAGTACGGCACCGGCCAGCGCTCGGTCGCCCGGTCCGCCCAGCCCTTGTCCGGCTCCGCGTACCGGTCCAGGTACGCCGACCGGTTCGCGTGCGGGACGATGATCAGCGGCGCCCGCCGCATGCCGCTCAGCCAGCGGTCCCGGCCGCCGCTGCCCGGGGTGGCCGCCGTCCAGAACCGCTCCCGGTCCTCGGCGCTCTCCAGCACCAGGAAGCCCCAGCCCTGGGAGAACCCGGCCGAGGGCGCCCGGATCGCGTGGTCGAGCAGGCGCTCCACCACCTCCGGCGGGACCGGCCGGTCCGGGTCGTAGTTGCGGACCATCCGGCGGCGCCGGACCACCTCGCCGAAATCCATGCCGTCGCCTCTCAGACCCCTGGCCGGACGCCCCAGACACCCCGCCAGGTGTCGCCGGGCTTCAGTGTGATCAGGTCCCGGCCGGAGCGGAACGCGTCCGGCGGGCAGGTCATCGGCTCCACCGCCACCGACCGCCGGTGCCGCTCCCCGGTCAGCGAGTCGCCGGTGAAGACCTGCCACCAGCCGAACTGGTGATCGGCCCAGATGCGTACGCCGGCCGCGCCGTCCGGAGCGGTGAGGTCGACCGCCGAGCCACCGTCGTCGTCCCGGATCACGTCGCCGAACGTGTGGTCGAGCGTCGCCCGCCCGATGCGGCGCCGCCCGGTCCAGTCGCACTCGGTGCCGCTCACCGACGTGACGGCGATCGGCAGCAGCCGACCGTCCACCTGCAGGCGGCTCCGGGCCGGCAGCCGCATCGTCAGGTCGTCGACCGCCACGCCGGGCAGTTGCAGGTACGGGTGCACCGCGAAACCGAACGGCGCCGGCTCGGCCCCGGTGTTGGTGACCTCGTGCTCCGCGCGCAGCCCGTCGGGGCCGACGCTCCACCGGCTGCGCAGCCGGAGGGGCCAGGGGTAGCCGGGGGTCGGCGGCAGCTCGTACCCGACCGTCACCGCGTCGGCCGACTGCTCCAGCAGCCGCCATGGCGCCCAGTTGACCAGCCCGTGGATGGCCACGTCCCGCTCGGGCTCGCTGATCGACAGCTGGAGGTGCCGGTCGCCGAAGGTGTACCGCCCGTCCCGGATCCGGTTCGGCCAGGGCGCGAGCACCTGCCCGGCGCAGCCGGGGCAGAGCTCGTCGGCCGCGTACCCGTCGAGGTAGTCCACGCCGTCGTGCCGGTACGTCCGGATCCCGCCGCCCACCTCGACGATGACGGCCTCGTGGCCGGCGGCGGCGATGGTCCACTGTGCGCCCGAGGGCGGACGCTGCTCGGGGGTGTCCATGCCGGGACCTTAACCGCTCAACCGCGCTCGCCGCTCGACGCGGCCGCCGCCCGGTAGCGGACCAGGGCCGGGAACGCGAGCGCCAGTCCGAGCGCGAGAACGGCGGAGAGCAGGCCGCCGCCGACCCAGGCCACTCCGGTGCCGAAGCCGGCCGCCGTCGCACCCGCGCGCAGGTCGCCCAGGCGCGGGCCGCCCGCGACGACCACCGTGTTGACGCCCTGGAGCCGCCCCCGCATCCGGTCCGGCGCGTAGATCAGCAGCATCGACTGGCGCAGCACCGCGCTCACCAGGTCGGCCGCGCCGGCGACCGCGAGCAGCAGGACCATCAGCCAGAGCTGCCGCGCCAGCCCGGCCGCCGCGATCGCCAGCCCCCAGCCCACCACCGCCACCACCAGGCCGAGCCCCTGCCGGCGCATCCGGCCGATCCAGCCCGAGGTGAGCCCGCCCACCATCGCGCCGATCGCGATGGCGCTGAAGAGCCAGCCGACCGCCGCGCCGCCGCCGAACCGCTCCTCCGCCACCTCTGGGAACAGCGCCCGGGGCATCGCCAGGATCATCGCGATCAGGTCGATGGCGAACGACAGCAACAGCACCGGCGTGGTGGCGAGGTACCGGAAACCGTCGACGATGCCGGCCAGCCCGCCCCGCCGGACCTCGCCGTCGGCCGGCGGCTCCGGGGGCATCGCGGGCAGCCGCAGGGTCGCGACGACCAGGCCGGTGAAGAGGACGGCGTCCACCGCGTACGCGACCGGCAGCCCGCGTTCCGTGCCGAACGCCGCGAAGATCAGGCCGGCGGCGAGCGGGCCGACCACCGAGGCCACCGTGAAGGTGGTGTAGTTCAGCGTGGTGCCCGCCGGTACCAGCTCCCCCGGCAGCAGCCGGGGCAGGGTCGCGGTACGCGCGGGCGAGCTGATCGCGAACGCGATCGAGTGGACGGTGACCAGCGCCAGCAGCAGCACCGGGCTGCCGGCCCCGGACAGCGCGTGCGCCAGCAGGCCGAGCATCGACGCCCAGAGCAGCGCCGAGCCGCCCAGCAGCACGCGCCGCCGGTCGCGGGCGTCGGCCACCGCGCCGCCCCAGAGCCCGAAGATCAGCAGGGGTACGAAACCCGCGACGCCGAGCAGGCCGACCCAGAGCGAGTCCTGGGTCAGCGCGAACATCTCGACCGGGACGGCGACCGCCGTGAACTGGAAGCCGAACATCGCCATCGTGTTGCCGAGCCACATCCGGCGGAACGCCGGCACCCCCAGCGGGCGCAGGTCGATCGCCCAGCGGCGCGCTCCGCGCGGCCGGGCCTCCCGCACCCCGGTCACGGTGCCAGCCGCTCGACGACCCAGCCGGCGTCGGTACGCCGGAACCGCAGCCGGTCGTGCAGCCGGCTCGCCCGCCCCTGCCAGAACTCCACGCCGTCCGGGCGGATCCGCAGCCCGCCCCAGTGCGGCGGGGCAGGGATCGGCTCGACGTCGGCGAACCGCTCCGCCACCGCCCGGTACGCGTCGTCCAGCGCCGCCCGGTCGGGAAGCACCCGGGACTGGTCGCTGGCCCACGCGCCGAGCTGGGAGCCGCGCGGCCGGCTGGCGAAGTACGCCTCGGTCTCCGCCCGGTCGAGCAGCTCCGCCCGGCCCGTCACGACCACCTGGCGCTGCATCGCGAACCACGGGAAGACCAGGCTGGCGTACGGGTTCGCGGTCAGTTCGGCGCCCTTGCGCGACCCGTAGTTGGTGAACAGGACGAAGCCGTCCGGGTCGTACCCCTTGAGCAACACCGTCCGGCCGCTCGGCCGGCCCTCGGCGTCGGCCGTGCCGAGCACCATCGCGTTCGGCTCGGGCAGCCCGGCCGCGACCGCGTCGGCGAACCACCGGTCGAACTGCGTGTGCCAGTCACCGGCCAGGTCCGCCTCGATCAGGCCCAGGTCCGCCGTGTACTCGTTACGCATGCCCGCCGGCGGCACTGTGTCGCCCGTCACGTCGTCTCCCCTCCCCGTCCGGCCGGTCACCGCCCGGCCGCGCAGGCCAGCGCCCATGGGACAGTCTCACCGACGCGCCCGCTCCGCACCCTTGGGAGGATGTCGCGTGTAGCACAGCGGTCGCGGGTCGCGCACTTCCGTAACCAGCAGGCAAGATGACACGAACACATCCCTGAGGGTCGCCTAAGGCGCTCGCCCGGCTGGGCCGGGACCGGAGCCCCGGGCTGGCGCACCGAGCAGATCCAGGAGAGCGACATGGCCGATTTCAAACCCGGACTGGAGGGCGTCGTAGCCTTCGAGACCGAGATCGCCGAACCCGACCGTGAGGGCGGCGCGCTGCGCTATCGCGGTGTCGACATCGAGGATCTCATCGGCCAGATCTCGTTCGGCAACGTGTGGGCGCTGCTGGTGGACGGGCGCTTCGGCCCGGGCCTGCCGCCGGCCGAGCCGTTCCCGGTGCCGGTGCACTCCGGTGACATCCGCGTCGACGTGCAGTCCGCGGTGGCGATGCTCGCCCCGTACTGGGGGCTCAACCAGCTTCTCGACATCTCCGACGAGCAGGCCCGCGAGGACCTGGCCCGGGTGTCGGTGACCGCGCTCTCCTTCGTCGCCCAGTCCGCCCGTGGCCTCGGGCTGCCGGCGGTGCCGCAGAAGGAGATCGACAAGGCGTCCACCATCGTCGAGCGGTTCATGAAGCGCTGGCGGGGTGAGCCCGACCCGCGGCACGTCAAGGCCGTCGACGCGTACTTCATCTCGGCCGCCGAGCACGGCCTGAACGCCTCCACCTTCACCGCCCGGATCGTCGCCTCCACCGGCGCCGACGCGGCGGCCTGCATCTCCTCCGGCATCGGCGCGCTCTCCGGGCCGCTGCACGGCGGCGCCCCGTCGCGGGTGCTCAGCATGCTGGAGGCCGTCGAGCGCAGCGGCGACGCCGAGGGGTACGTCAAGGGCGTCCTCGACCGGGGCGAGCGGCTGATGGGCTTCGGCCACCGCGTCTACCGCGCCGAGGACCCGCGCGCCCGCGTGCTCCGCCGTACGGCGAAGGAGCTGGGCGCGCCCCGCTTCGAGATCGCCGAGGCGCTGGAGAAGGCCGCCCTGGCGGAGCTCCAGGCCCGCCGCCCGGACCGGGTGCTCGCCACCAACGTCGAGTTCTGGTCGGCCGTCGTGCTGGACTTCGCCGAGGTGCCCGCGCACATGTTCACCTCGATGTTCACCTGCGCCCGGATGGGTGGCTGGAGCGCCCACATCCTGGAGCAGAAGAAGCTCCAGCGGCTCGTCCGCCCCTCCGCCCGCTACGTGGGCCCCAGCCCGCGCAAGCCGCACGAGGTCGAGGGCTGGGACCTGGTCCCCCACGGCGTCTGAGAAGGAAGGGCCCCTTCTTAACGCCTCCGGTATAGGAAGGGTCCCCTGTTAACACGTCTACGAAGGCCCCGACCGCCCACGCGGTCGGGGCCTTCGGGGTACCCGGTGCGCGCTGTGGCGTACGCCTCAACACCGCTGGTGGGACCGGCCGCCGGCCGACCGGCGGCGGGTGGAAGGATGGGGGCCGGCAGTGTCGCCGGACCGGGCTCGGAACCCGGCCGCGCCGTGCGCCCGAGCGCGCGTCCGCCGTCGATCCGCGCCCGGCGTAGAACGGGCCCGCCCACGCCCATGCGGAAGGATCTCCAACACCGTGGCTGACGCACCGACCATCCGGATTCCCGACGACATCAAGCCCGCCGACGGGCGGTTCGGCTGCGGGCCGTCCAAGGTCCGTCCGGCGGCGGTCTCCGCCCTCGCCGACGTGGCGACCAGCTACCTCGGCACCTCGCACCGGCAGAAGACGGTCCGCGACCAGGTCGCGCGGCTGCGCCGGGGCATCGCCGAGTTCTTCTCCCTGCCGGAGGGCTACGAGGTCGTCCTCGGCAACGGCGGCACCACCGCGTTCTGGGAGGTCGCGACGTTCGGCCTGATCCGGGAGCGGGCCCAGTTCGCGAGCTTCGGCGAGTTCGGCGCCAAGTTCGCCAAGGCCGTCAAGGACGCGCCGTTCCTCGGGGAGCCCACGATCCGCAAGTCGGAGGCGGGCACCGCCCCCACGCTGGTGGCCGAGGCCGGGGTCGATGTCTACGCCACCCCGCACAACGAGACCTCGACCGGCGTCGCGGTGCCGATCAGCCGGGTCCCGGGCGCGGACGAGGGTTCGCTGCTCCTGGTCGACGCCACCTCCGGCGCCGGCGGGCTGGAGGTCAACGTCGGCGAGACCGACGTCTACTACTTCGCCCCGCAGAAGTGCTTCGGCTCCGACGGCGGCCTCTGGCTCGCCCTGATGTCACCGGCCGCGCTGAACCGGGCCGCCGAGATCAAGGCGTCCGGGCGTTACATCCCGGCCTTCCTCGACCTGGTGACCGCGATCGACAACTCGCGGCTGGAGCAGACGTACAACACGCCGGCCCTGGCGACGATCTTCCTGGCCGCGGAGCAGACCGACTGGATGAACTCGCAGGGCGGTCTGGCCTGGGCGGCCAAGCGCACCGCGGAGAGCGCGAGCATCGTGTACGGCTGGGCGGAGCGCTCGGCGGTGGCGACCCCGTTCGTCGCCGACCCGGCGCTGCGGTCCAACGTGGTCGCCACGATCGACTTCGCCGACGAGGTGGACGCCACCGCGATCGCGAAGGCGCTGCGCGCCAACGGCATCGTGGACACCGAGCCCTACCGGAAGCTCGGCCGCAACCAGCTGCGGATCGCGCTCTTCCCGGCCGTCGAGCCGGCCGACGTCGAGGCGCTGACCGCGTCCATCGACTACGTCGCCGAGCGACTCTGACGATCGTCACGGTGGGTGGCCACGTCAGCCACCCACCGTGACCATCACCGCAGCTCAATCACGACATGCGAGTGTCGCATCCCCAACCTCCGGGCAGATGAGCGTACGGTAGTGCGAGACGCCCGGGTGGCCGATCCTGTGGCGTGCGGCCAGCGAAGCGGGACGGAGGCAACGCTATGCGCCCAGTACGCTTCGTCGCCCTCTCCGAGGACGGCCAGGCCCTGGTGCTCGCCGACGAGGTGGGGCGACTGCTCGCCCTGCCCATCGACGAGCGAGTCGCCACCGTGCTGCACACCGAGCCCGGTGCCCCGCCGCTCGCGGTGGCCCCGGCCCCCGCCGCCGAACCGGCGCCCTCCCTGTCCCCGCGCGACATCCAGGCACGGATCCGCTCGGGTGAGTCCGCTGAGGACGTGGCCCGCATCGCCGGCGTCCCGGTCGACCGGGTGCTGCGCTACGCCGGCCCGGTGCTCCAGGAGCGGGCGATGCTCGCGCAGCACGCCCGCCGCACCCGCCTCAAGGGCGCGGACAAGCCCACCCCGCTCGCCGAGGTGGTCAACGGTCGCCTGGCCCAGCACGGGATCGACACCGAGAAGATCTCGTGGGACGCGTGGCGTCGCGACGACGGCACCTGGCGGATCGTGGCCACCTGGCCGTCCGGCAAGGCCACCGCCCAGGCCGTCTGGGATCTGGACAAGACCCGCCAGGCGGTCACGCCGCACGACGACATGGCGCAGTACCTGTGCGCCGAGCGCCCGACGCCGATCCTCGGCCAGGAGCCGGCGCCCGAGCGCGGCGGCCACGCGCTGCCCGGCCCGTCGCGCGGCGAGCCGAGCCGGGGCGGGCACGGCCTGCCGGCACCGGCCGAGCACGCCCGCCCGGGCCGCGACCCGATCCGCGCCGGCCGGGACGCCCTGCTCGCCTCCCTCGACCGGCCGCTGGGCGGGACGTCCGGCCGCGGTCTCGAGCCGCGTACCCCGGCCGCCCTGGCCGGGTCGGACGCGCCGCGTCAGCGTGCGGTCGGCGGCGGGGCGGCGGCACTGCTCGGCGGCGGCCCCGGTTCCGCGTTCGACGACGACTCGGACGCGCCGAAGGAGATCCCGGCCGTCCCGTCGCTGGCCGTGCTGCGGCCGCGCCGGACGGCCGCGTCGGCGGCCACCGGCGGCGGCGAGTCGACCGACACCGGCAAGCCGCGCAAGCGGCTCCCAAGCTGGGACGACGTGCTCTTCGGCAGCGGCCCGGCGGCCCGCGAGTCCTCCTAGGGCTTGCTTCACGCGTGACGGTCGAGCCGAGACGAGGCCCAGGCGTCGTCCGGCAAGGCGGAGGGATGTCCGGATACCGGTGTTGTATCCGGACATCCCGACAACGCCGCCGGGCGACGCCTGGGTCCGGCGCAGGCCGGCCAGCATGCGTGAAGCAAGCCCTGCACCCGGCTCGGCTGCGGCGGTGCTTCCGCCGCAGTCGAGGGGCGGCGACCCTTCGGTGGCCGTGGCAGGGTGGGTTCCATGGAGTACACGAACCTGGGTCGCACCGGCCTGTCGGTCAGCCGTCTCTGCCTCGGGACGATGAACTTCGGCCCGCAGACGGACGAGCCCGACAGCTTCGCCATCATGGACCGCGCCCTGGAGCACGGGATCAACTTCTTCGACACCGCCAACGTGTACGGCTGGAAGCTCGGCGAGGGGGTCACCGAGCAGATCATCGGCCGCTGGCTGGCGCAGGGCGGCGGCCGGCGGGACAAGGTCGTGCTGGCCACCAAGGTGTACGGCAAGATGGGCGACTGGCCCAACGAGCAGGGCCTCTCCGCCCGGCACATCATCCGCGCCTGTGAGGACTCGCTGCGCCGGCTGCGGACCGACACCATCGACCTCTACCAGATGCACCACATCTCCCGGACCACGCCGTGGGAGGAGATCTGGCAGGCCATGGAGACCCTGGTCGCCCAGGGCAAGGTGGTCTACGTCGGATCGTCCAACTTCGCCGGTTGGCACATCTCCGTCGCGCAGGAGGCGGCCGCCCGGCGGAACTTCCTCGGCCTCGTCTCCGAGCAGTGCATCTACAACCTCCTCACCCGGCACGTCGAGCTGGAGGTCGTCCCGGCCGCACAGCACCACGGCCTCGGCATCATCCCGTGGTCGCCGCTGCACGGCGGGCTGCTCGCCGGTGTGCTGCGCAAGATGGCCGAGGGCGGGGCGGCCCGCGGCACCAGCGGCCGCGCCGCCGACGCGCTCGCCGAGCACCGGCCGACCATCGAGGCGTACGAGAAGCTCTGCGCCGACCTGGGGCACGACCCGGCGGACGTGGCGCTCGGCTGGCTGCTCACCCGGCCCGGGGTGACCGCCCCGATCATCGGGCCGCGCACCGTCGAGCAGCTCGACCGGTCCCTCGGCGCCCTCGACGTGGCGCTCGACGACGCGACACTGACCCGTCTCGACGAGCTGTTCCCGCCGCTGGGCAACGGCGGCCCCGGCCCCGAGGCCTGGGCCTGGTGAGCGCTTGGCCCCGGTGACGTATTCCGCCGCACTTTCACGGAAAGAGTGGCCATCCGGCGACGGATGGGGCCTCTTTCCGTGAAAGTGCGCGCAGGGCGCCACGCCGGTCAGAGGGGCCAGGCGGCGACGCGGTCGTAGGTGGGGCGGGGGCCCGGGTTGCTGCGCATCAGTACCAGTTCGCTGGCCGGCCACTCCGGGCCCTCGTACGCGTGCAGCGCCTCGACGTCGGCCGCCACGTCGGCCGCGGGCACCCGGTCACCGGGGCGGGCGATCGTCAGGTGCGGGCGGAACGGCCTCTCGTCGTACGGGAGGCGGCCGTGCCGCAGGCGGGAACGGATGAGCCGGGCCAGCACGGTCAACGCTTCGACCTCGCCGCGCAGGTCCACCCAGAGGACCGTGAAGCGGCCCCGCCCGAACTTCCCGCCCCCGCCGAGCCGGAGCCGGGGTGCGGCCTCCCGCCCGTCCCGGGACCACTCGGCGGCCAGCCCGAGGGCGCTCTCCACCGCCGTCAGCCGGTCCGCCTCCACCTCACCGAGGAAGGCGACCGTGACGTGCGTGTGGGCCGGATCGGCGAGGCGGACGTTGATCCCGCCGGCGGCCGCCGCACCGACGCGCAGGAGGGCGACCTGCGCGCTGAGGTGCTCCACGACGATGGGCGGCGGGTAGACGGCGGCGAAGAGCCTCAACCCGGCCTCTCAACGGTGGCGCTGGCGGTGCTCGGCCCGGGCGGCGGGCAGGATCAGCCCGGCCCGGTGCAGCACGCCCTCGACCCGCACCCGCTCGATCTCACGGTCGACCCCGGTGAGCTCGTCGAGGTGTTCGGTGATGCCGAGGGCGGCGCAGGCCCGGCGGAGCCGCTCGTCGTACGCCTGGAGCACCGCGCCGTGCCAGACCGCCGACCGTCCGCCCGCGCCGATCCGCTGGCCGCCGAGGCGGCGCAGGTCGGCGGCGAGCTGCTCCAGCGGACGCCGGTCCGGCCGGTCGAACCCGCTCAGGTCCAGGTCCCGGGTGAGCGCGTCGGCCTCGACCGCCCGGTCCAGCCGGGCGATGGTGCGTCTTTCCCGCTGCCGCTCCCGCCACTCCCCGAAGCCGCAGACCAGCCGGTCGACCAGCTCGTCAGCACAGAAGAGCAGCGCGATCACCACGGGCAGACACACCACGGCACCGACCATCAGGGTCAGCAGCAGCGCGCGTCCCAGTTCCACGAATCGACGCTAAGCCGACCGCTGCCGCCCCGCCACCGGATTCGCCGATCCGCACCGTCACAGCCGCTCGGTGACGTAGAAGCGGGGCATCGGCAGGATCCGGAACCGCAGCCGGGCCCCGGAACGGCGCAGCTGCCACGCCAGCGCGAGCAGGGCGGTGGCCAGGGTGACGAGACCGCCGATCCAGATGCTCGCGCCGGCGCCGTACGTCTCGGCGATCCAGCCGATGACCGGCGCGCCCACCGGGTTGGTGCCGAGGAACACCAGCACCCACAGCGCCATGACGCGGCCCCGGAAGGCGGCGTCGGTGCCGAGCTGGATCCGCTGGTTGCAGGCTTGCGCGAAGAAGACCATGAAGAACCCGGTCGGCAGGAGCAGCACGACCACCAGCCAGTACGTGGGAGCGAGCCCGACCAGCGTGCCGAAGGAGCCGCAACCCACGGCGGCGCCCAGCACCAGCCACACCGACGGGCGGCTGCGCCGCCCGGTGCCGGCCAGCGCCCCGATCAGCGCGCCCACCGCGAGGGCGCTGCTGAACAGGCCGAACGACGCGGCGCCGGTGTTGAAGACGGTCTTGGCCAGCGCGGCGAGGGTGAGCTGGAAGTTGAACATCGAGGTGGCGATCACCAGGATCATCACCATCGGCAGGAGCAGGTCGGGGCGGCCCCAGACATAGCGCAGCCCGTCGACGACCTTGGCCGACGCCCGCTCCTCGCGGGGCAGTAGTGCCTCGCGGTGCAGCTCGGCCGGACGCATCCGGACCACGTTCACCAGCGGGGCGATCGAGCTGAGGGCAGTGACAAGGAAGACCGGTCCGACGTCGAAGGCGGCGATGGCCAGACCGGCGAGGGCCGGGCCGACGATCCTCGCGGAGTTGAAGGTCGCCGCGTTGAGCGAGAGTGCGTTCGGCAGCAGCCGCGTTCCAACGAGCTCGGACACGAAGGCCTGCCGGACCGGCGTCTCCACCGCGTTGGCGACGCCGAGCGCGGCGGCGAAGGCGAAGACGTGCCAGAGTTCCACCAACCCCGTGAGCACCAGCAGGCTCATCGCCAGCGAGAGCACGGTCCAGAACGCGTTGGCGACGAAGAGCAGCACGCGCTTGTCGTACCGGTCGGCGAGCCGGCCGGAGAGAAGCGTGAGCAGCAGGACCGGGGTGAACTGGAGGGCCGTGACGATGCCGAGGGCGGTGGCCGAGTTGTCGGAGAGCTCGAGGACGAGCCAGTCCTGGGCGATGAACATCATCCAGACGCCGATCAGCTTGATCAGCTGCCCGGATGTGAAGAGCCGGTAGTTGCGGACCTGTAGGGACTGGAACATCGTGCTCAGCTTCGACTGCACTCTAGGTGCGCCTCCCTCGCGTACGCGTCATCACCGTCGGACGGCGCGGTCGCGGGTGGCTCGAAAGCCTCAGGCGCGGGCAAGCTGGTGCAGGATCTCCGCCGCCTGGCGCAGCGTGTCCCGTTCCTCCTCGCCCAGTTCGGCCAGCCGGTGGGCCAGCCACTCGTCCCGGGCGCGCTCGAACTGGTCGAGCACCGCCCGGCCCCCCTCGGTCGCCGCAAGGATCACCTGCCGGCCGTCGGTCGGGTGAGGGGTGCGCTGCACGAGGCCACGCTCCTCCAGCTTCGCGACGATCTTCGTCATCGTCGGTGGCTGGACCCGCTCGACGTCGGCCAGCTCCCGGGGCGTCAGCGCGCCCGCCAGCCGGAGGCTGGTGAGCGCGGAGAGCTGGGTGACCGTGAGGTCGCCGACCGGCCGGGCCTGGCGGACCCGCCGGTTGAGCCGGGTGATCGCATCACGCAACTGAACCGCCAGTTGCGCCGGTGGCATGCTCTTCGCCGTCACCGTCCGCTCCGTCACGATAGTTAGCCTAACTAATGAGCCTGGCTAACGACATGCGATATGACCATGCTCACGGGGAGGTTTGTCCTGCTCCGGGCCGGGAATCCAGTTCGGAGGCCCGGCCCGGAGCGAGACGTCACAGCAGCACGGACTCGATGGGCCCGCGCAGGAAGTACAGCACGAACAGGGCCGCGACGCCGTAGAGCAGCGGGTGAAGCTCCCGCGCCTTGCCCTTGGCGAGCTTCACCACCACGTACGTGATCAGGCCGGCGCCGATGCCGTTGGAGATCGAGTACGTGAACGGCATCAGCACGATCGTGAGGAACGCGGGGATCGCGATCTCGTAGTCCGTCCAGTCGATCGTCCGGACCGCCGTCATCATCAGGAAGCCGACCACCACGAGCGCGGTCGACGCCGCCTCGAACGGCACGACCACCACCAGCGGCGCGAGGAACATCGCCAGCAGGAACAACACGCCGGTGACCAGGTTGGCCGCGCCCGTCCGGGCGCCCTCCGCGACACCCGCGGCGCTCTCGATGTACGACGTGTTGCTGGACACGCTCGCCGCACCACCACCGGCCGCGGCGATCGAGTCGACCAGCAGGATCTCCTTGGCCCGCGGCGGGGTGCCCCGCTCGTCGAGCATGCTCCCCTCCTGGCCGACCGCGACCATCGTGCCCATCGTGTCGAAGAAGTCGGTGATGAGCAGGGTGAAGACGAACATCAGCACGACCAGCCAGCCGGCGCGGCTCCACGAGTCGAGCACGTTGAAATTGCCGAGCAGCGACAGGTCCGGCGCGTCCACGATCCTGCTCGGCAGCTCCGGCACGTTCAGCGCCCAGCCCTTGGGGTTCGACACGCCGTTCACGAAGGACGGGCCGATGTTCCCCAACGCCTCGACCACCATCGCCAGCGCGGTCGAGGCCAGGATGCCGATCAGGATCGCGCCCTTGACCCGGCGTACCACCAGCACCAGGGTCAGCAGCAGACCCACCACGAAGACCAGCATCGGCCAGCTGACCAGCTTGCCGCCGATGCCCAGGCCGACCGGCACGGTCGTGTTCGCCGCGTCCGGGATCCGCCGCACGAAGCCCGCGTCGACCAGGCCGATGATGGTCAGGAAGAGGCCGATGCCGACGCCGATCGCGGTCTTCATCTGCGTGGGC
Source organism: Micromonospora sp. H33 (assembly GCF_052068455.1). NCBI lineage: Bacteria > Bacillati > Actinomycetota > Actinomycetes > Micromonosporales > Micromonosporaceae > Micromonospora > Micromonospora sp. H33. The sequence goes on from NZ_JBQHDE010000001.1 coordinate 492,752, forward strand.
ACCGAGCGGAACACCGCCGTACGCAGACCGGTGAGCACCAGCACCGCGATGATCACACCCTCGATCACCACCAGACCCATCGCGTCCGCCCAGGTCATCTCCGGTGCGATCTCGTACGCGACCAGCGCGTTGACGCCGAGGCCGGCGGCGAGCGCCAGCGGGAACCGGCCGACCACGCCCATGAGGATCGTCATCAGCCCGGCGACCAGGGCGGTCGCCGCGGCGAGGGCGGGGATCGGCAGCTTCTGGCCGTCACCGTCGACGGCGGCGCCGAGGATGAGCGGGTTGAGCACGACGATGTACGCCATCGTGAAGAAGGTGGCCAGGCCACCACGGACCTCGCGACTCATCGTCGAGCCACGGGCGGAGATCTCGAAGTAGCGGTCGAAACCGTTCCGCGGCTCTGCGGACGGTGTGCCGTTGTCGGGCGGGGCTACTGCCATCAGGTCCTCGCAGGTGATCTTCCGTTGTCGCGCCGCATCGTCCCAGATCACCGGCCGGGCGGGAAAGTTCATCCCGTACGCTTGCCGCGTGCCGAAGGAGCAGCCACCGCGCCCCGAGCCGCTCGACCCGCCGATGGTGCCGTTCGCCCTCGCCGGGATGGCCGCCTGGGCGGTCGCCGGGCTCGTGCTGCTGCTCTTCCGCGACCGGCTGGTCGAGAACGGGCACGAGAACTGGCTCTGGACATGCCTGGCCGGCTTTCTGTGGGGGTTCCCCGGTCTCGCCGTGATGATGCGGCACGACACGAACCGTCGCCGCCGCCGCGCCGGCCACTGACCCGGGCCGGCCGGTCACCTCACGGGTGCCCGTACGGCTCCGCCGGCTCGGAGGCCTCCACCGACCCGTGCGCCCGGCTGACCGAGACGGCCTCGACCGCGCTGTCGTCGTAGACGGTCGGCATCTCCTCGACCGGGGTCTCCGGCGTCTCGACCAGGATCTCCGAGTGCGCGCCGCAGCCGTGGTCGACGCTCACCACCCGGCCGTCGTCTGGCGCGAAGAAGTTGCCGCAGGCCCCGAAGGCCGGCCGCAGGGAACCGGCCAGCGGCAGGTAGAAGCCGCACGTGCCGCAGCGGGCGGCGGCGGGGGCCGCGGCGGAGATCGGCGCGGCCGGGCCGTGGTCGCCCTCGTACCACCGCTGGGCGGCCTCACTGCGCCCCTCCCGGGACATCACCCGCGCCCGGCCGAGGCCCAGCTCCCACGCCGTCTCCTCGACCGCCGGGTCGTCGGAGAGCACGTAGCCCGGCTGGAGCCGCTCGTCCTCCGGCGGGGTCGGCAGCAGGTCGCCGGGGCCGAGGTCGCCCGGCTTGAGCCGCTCCTGCCAGGGCAGCCAGCCGGGGGCGAGCAGCGCGTCCGGACCGGGCAGCAGGACCGTCTCGCAGATCGTCACGTTGCGGCTGCGGGGCACCCGGGTGACGGTGACCGCCCAGCGCCAGCCGCGGTAACCGGCCAACCGGCACTCGAAGTAGTGCGTGACGAGGCGGTCGCCCTCGGCGACGGCGTGGATGTGGTCGCCGACGTCCGACGGGTCGACCTCGGTGATGGCTTCGCGCGCCAGCTCGACGGCGGCGGCGCAGACCTGGTCGAGACGGGCGGCACGAGCGGAGGCGGGCCTGGTCACCCGACCATTGTTCCCCATGCGGACGGCCGCCTGACAGGCACTCCCCGGAACCATCTGCGGCGGTGGTGGCACGTACGTCCGGCCGATGGGCGAGGATGGTGCTCATGCCGCTGTTCTCCCGCTCCGAGCGTTCCGTCCTCGGGCGGACCGTCGGCACGGGCGTCAAGGCCATCCGCCTGCTGTTCCGCGGCTCGGTCAGCAGCAGCCGCTGGATGACCCGCTCGGCGGGGCGCGCCCGGGCCCGGGGCGCCGGCGGCGAGGTCGGCATGGTCCGCCTGTTCGACATGCACGCGATCTCCTGCGCCGGGGACACGCTCATCGCGATCGGCCTCGCCGGGACGATCTTCTTCAACGTCCCGCTCGGCGAGGCGCGCAGCAAGGTCGCGCTCTACCTGCTGGTGACCATGGTGCCGTTCGCCATGCTCGCGCCGGTGGTCGGCCCGCTGCTCGACCACTTCCGGCACGGCCGCCGCTACGCGCTGGCCGCCACCATGCTCGGGCGGGCCTTCCTGGCCTGGCTGATCTCCGACTACATCCACGGCTTCGGCCTCTACCCGGCGGCCTTCGGCGTGCTGGCGCTCTCCCGCGCGTACGGGGTGGCCCGCTCGGCGGCCGTGCCCCGGCTGCTCCCGGAGGGGCTCGGCCTGTCCCAGGCCGGTGCCCGGGCCAGCGTCTACGGCACCGTGGCCGGGGCCCTGGTCGCGCCGATCGGCCTGGCCGCCTTCTGGTTCGGGCCGCAGTGGCCGCTGCGGGTCGCCTCGGTGATCTTCCTGGTCGGCATGGTCATCGCCCTGCGCCTGCCGCCGAAGGCCGACTCGGAGCCGCCGGAGCGGGTGCCGCGCCCGCTGCGGACACTCGGACGGCGTACCGGCGACCGGCCGCTGGGCCGGGGCCGCCCGCACGGCCGACTGGTGATCGCCACCCTCATCGGAGCCGCCACCCTGCGCGCCGTCTACGGCTTCCTCCTGCTCTTCCTCGCCTTCGCGATCAAGGCCGGCGACCTGACCACGACCTTCTTCGGCCGCAACCTCAGCGATGAGGCCGCGCTGGGCCTGATCGGCGGGGCGCTCGCGGTCGGCAGCTTCCTCGCCACCGCGATCGGCACCCGGCTGCGCATCCACCGGCCGGCGGCAATCCAATCCAGCGGCATGGTCATCGTCGGCGGGGTAGCCGTCCTCGCGGCGCTGAAGTTCTCGCTCCCGATGGTCGCGCTGCTCTGCCTGGTCGCCGCCATGATGAGCGGCATCGCGAAGCTCGCGGTCGACGCCTCGATCCAGGAACGCATCCCGGAGCGGCTGCGGGCCAGTTCCTTCGCCCACTCCGAGACCGTGCTCATGCTCGCCTTCGTCGCCGGCGGAGGCCTGGGGCTCGTCCCGTTCGACGGTCGCCTCGGCATCGCCGTCGCCGCCGGCGTGGCGGCGCTCGCCACCGCACGCGGCATCGTGGTCGCGGGCCGGCTGCGCGCCGAGAAGCTGATCGGGCGGCCGCTCGCGGACGACGAGCTCACCGAGGACGAGTCGGCCCCCGACGAGCCCGGCCACCTCGGCCGCACCGTCGAGGACCCCACCCCCACCTCCCCCGCCCCCGCGCGGAGCGGGCCGATGGACGACGACGGCCTGGCGCCGCCGGGCTACCACATCTACCGCCCGTCGTCGGCGGTCGCCGGCCCCGGCGGCACCGACGAGGAGACCCGGCGGGGGCCCCGGGGGCCGCTCACGTGACGCGTCTGCTGGTGGTCACCGCGGTGCCCGCGGAGGCCGACGCGGTCCGGGCGGGTATTGCGGCAGCCCTCGCGGGCCCGCCGGCCGTCTCCGTGCCGCCGGTCGGGCCGGTCGGGCCGGTCGGGCCGGGCTTGCCGGGCGTCTCCGGGCCGCCGGGCGGGCCGGGCGGGCCGGGTGTGCCAGGTGTGCCGGGCGGTTCCGATCAGGTTGCCACCGTGGTGCCGGTCGGCGTCGGTTCCGCGGTCGCGGCGGCGGCCACGGCCCGGCTGCTGGCGCTGGCGGAGGCCGCCGGGCAGCCGTACCGGGCGGTCGTCAGCGCCGGCGTCGCGGGCGGCTTCCCCGGTCGGGTCGAGGTCGGCGGCACGGTCGTCGGCACCAGCGCGATCGCCGCCGACCTGGGCGCCGAGTCCCCAGAGGGCTTCATCCCGGTCGACCAGCTCGGCATGCCGGCGGAGCTGCTCGGCGGCGGCACCACCGTCACCGCCGACCCGGCCCTGGTGGCCGCCCTCCGGACCGCGCTCCCGGCCGCCGCGGTGGGCCCGGTGCTGACCGTCAGCACGGTCACCGGCACCGCTGCCAGCACCGACGCGCTACGCCGCCGGCACCCCGACGCGATGGCCGAGGCCATGGAGGGGTACGGGGTGGCCGTCGCCGCCGCACACGCAGGCCTTCCCTTCGTGGAACTGCGTACCGTCTCCAACCCGGTCGGCCCCCGCGACCGCGACGCCTGGCGCCTGCGCGAGGCGCTCGCCGCCCTCACCGAGGCCGCCCCGGCCCTCCTGGCGTTGCGACGGCCGTGACTGAACCGCTTGTTCCCGCGAGGTCGAACCGTAGCGCCACCGGCGAACCACCCCACTGCTTTCGGTAACCGCACGCGAGGAGGAAACCGACGCCGTCCCCCGAGGCCACCGCGTGCACGGTCCACAGCCCCGCCCGACTCATCTCGTCGCCGAGGAGTGTCACCAGCCGCCGGCCGATTCCCATCATGCGCAGCTGCGGGGCGACGACGATCCCGTCCAGGACCAGCGAATTCCGGTCATCCAGGTCGTATCCGAGCAAGAGGTCGTCGCTCTGTTCGTGGGCCCGCAGCTCGCCAACCCGGCGCCCGTCGGGCAGCTCGGCCACCAATCGCCAGGAGCCGTCCGGCAGCCCCTCCCGGCAGCGACGCACGCTCAGTGCGCCCGGAAGCCACTGCCGCAGTCGCCGGTCGTCCCGACGCTCACGATCGAGGTCGTAGGTGAACTCGGGCACCCGGAGCGGCCAACGCTCCGGCGGCAACGTGTACCAGTGTGCCCACCATGCCCCGGGCCAGTCGTGCAGCGTGCGGACCTTCCGCACGTCGAGATGGGCGGGGTAGCGGCGGCCGGCCTCGTCGCGCGCCTCCCCGTGCGGCTCGCCACCCAACTCCTCGCCACCCAGCCGCACGCCATCCGGTCCCTCGACGGAGTCACGGACGCGCACGACGAGTTCGTAGCCGGCCGCCTGGAGCAGCCGCTCCACCGTCCGCAGGCGCGGATCCGACTCAGCCCTCGACTCGAGTCGCGCCAGGGTGCTCTTCGGCACGCCTGATCGCTCGGCAAGCTCGCGCTGACTCAGATCAGCCCGATGCCGCGCCGCTCGCAGGGCGGCACCGACGTCGAGCCTGGTCTCCTCAGACATGCGTCGATGGTTCCGCGACCAGGGGCAGAACTTCAACAGGGCGGCGAAACCTGTGGACAAACCTGTGGACACGCCAACCCGACGCGGGGTGCGATGCCTGTTTCGGCCGCTGTCGAGCTGCCCCATCAGTGAGACCACGGTCCGCGCCGGACCTCGTAACGTCCGCCCGCCCCTGCGCGGCGGACGGCGTGGCGGCGCGCGCGGCGGCGTGCGTGGGGCGGCGGACGGCGTGACGGCGCGCGCGTGACGGCGCGCGCGTGACGGCGGACGGCGTGGCGGCGCGCGTGACGGCGGGCGGACGGGGCGGCGTGGCGGCGTGGCGGCGGGCGGCGTGGCGGCGGGCGGCGTGGCGGCGCGCGTGGCGGCGGACGGACGGGGCCGGGGGGGACCGTGAACGACGGACGGCGTGGCGGCGGGCGCACGCCGCCGCGGCGGGGCCAGGGGAGGGACCGTGAGAGACGCTGCCCCATCTGTAGGGGCAGCTCGACAGCGACGCTGTCGAGCACATTCCGACCCACTGCGACCCACTGCCCCGCCCATGAGGGCAGCTCGACAGCACAACCGACCACCACACCCCGAACCGTTGCCCCACCAATGAGGGCAGCTCGACAGCGAGCTGGTGACGACGTGGCCGTCGGGCTTCCGCTTCCGCTTCCGACCCCGTCCGTCCCATACACGTCCGTGCGAATACGTGTCCTGGCACTTCACGTCCCGAGCCTTCAGGCGGTGGGGCTCACAGTCGCCAGGGTCGGGGTGGGCGGACAGATCCACAGCGGGGCTACGGTGGGGGCGTGGCGCTCTCGCTGGCGATCTCGCCCTGTCCCAACGACACGTTCGTCTTCCACGCCCTCGTGCACGGGCAGGTGCCGGGGGCGCCGCCGGTCGAGGTGACCTACGCGGACGTCGACGTCACCAACACCGCCGCCGAACGCGGGGCGTTCGACCTGGTCAAGGTGAGCTACGCGGCGTTGCCGTGGCTGCTCGACGACTACCACCTGCTGCCCTGCGGCGGCGCGCTCGGCCGGGGCTGCGGCCCGCTGGTGCTGACCCAGCCCGACCGCTACCGGCCCGACCGCGACCATGCCGACCGCGAGCAGGCCGACCATGACGACGGTGGTCGCGCGGATGGGGCACGCGCCGATCGCGCGGACCTGACCGGTGCGACCGTCGCCGTGCCCGGCGACCGGACCACGGCGTACCTGCTGTTCCGCCTCTGGTCTGCCGGGCGGCCGCCGGCCCGGATCGAGGTGGTGCCGTTCCACGAGATCATGCCGGGGGTCGCGGCCGGGCGGTACGACGCGGGTCTGGTGATCCACGAGGCGCGGTTCACCTATCCGCGGCACGGTCTGACCGCCCTGGTCGACCTCGGTGAGTGGTGGGAGGCCGACACCGGCCTTCCGATCCCGCTCGGCGCGATCCTGGCGCGGCGCGGGGCGGTGGACCCGGAGGCCGCCGCGGAGTGGATCCGGGAGTCGGTCCGCCGGGCCTGGGCGGACCCGGCGGCCAGCCGGGAGTACGTGCTGGCGCACGCGCAGGAGATGGAGCCCGACGTGGTGGACCGGCACATCGGCCTCTACGTCAACGAGTTCACCGCCGACCTGGGTGAGGCCGGATTCGCCGCCGTCGAGGCGCTGCTGGGCCGGGCCGCCGACGCCGGGCTGGTGCCTCAGACCTCCAGCTCGCGGGCGACCGCGTGGACCAGCTGAGCGACCTTCTGCGCGGTCTTCCGGTCCGGGAAGCGGCCCCGGCGCAGGTCCGGCTGGACCTTCGCCTCGAGCACCTTGATCATGTCCTCGACGAGGCCGTGCAGCTCCTCGGCCGGCCGGCGGCGCAGCTCCGCCACCGAGGGCGGGGCCTCCAGCAGCTTGACCCCCATCGCCTGGGCTCCCCGGCGGCTGTCGACCACGCTGAAGTCGACGCGCTGCCCGCCCTTGAGGTCGGTGACACCCGCCGGTAGCGCGGCCTTGGGCAGGAACACGTCGCCACCCTCGTCACTGGTGACGAACCCGTATCCCTTGGTCGCGTCGTACCACTTCACTCGGCCCGTCGGCACCTGAGAACCTCTGCTTCGCTCAAGACGTCTACTGCTTCAAGGCTAGCCGGATCATGCGGTCCAGCGCCGCCGGGAATCCGGTGAGATCATCCAGCACCAGCTCGGCCCCGGCCGCGCCCAGCTCCTCAGGGGTGCAGGGCCCGGTGGCCACCGCGATCCCGGGCACCCCGGCCGTCCGGGCGGCGGCCATGTCCGCCACATGGTCGCCGACGTAGTGGGTGGCGCCGTGCTCCCGCAGGGCGGTCGCCTTCTCCTCGGCGAACAGGTCGCCGGCCACCTCGTCGACCACGAGGCCCAGGTGGTCCAGGTGCAGCCGGGCGAGGCGGCCCAGCTTCGAGGTGACGACGAGCACCCGCCCCCCGCGGGCACGGACCGCCTCGATCGCCGCCCGCGCGCCGGGCAGCGGGACGGTCGGTGTGATCGCGTACGCCGGGTAGAGCTCGCGGTAGGTGCGGACCGCGCCCTCGACCTGCTCCGGCGGGAACCACCGGGCGATCTCGGTCCGCAGCGGCGGCCCGAGCCGGGACACGGCCGCCTCGGCGTCCACGTGCACACCGGTCCGGGCGGTCAGCGCCCGGTACGCGGCGGCGATCCCGGGGCGGGAGTCGACCAGGGTCATGTCGAGGTCGAAGCCGACCGTCGGGGGCGAAGGCATGCCGAAGACCGTACCCGTTTCGGCCCGACGAGCCGGACGTCCGAGGGGCGGGAGGGCCTCCCGCCGGGCTAGCGTGGAACGACGATGACCACCTCACTCGCCGACCACCTGCGCGCGCTGCCCGACGAGTCCCTCGCCGCCCTGCTCCAGCAGCGGCCCGACCTCGTCGTGCCCGTGCCGGCCGACATCTCCGCGCTCGCCATCCGGGCCCAGTCCCGGGTGTCGGTGGCCCGTGCCCTGGACGGCCTGGACCAGTTCACGCTCCAGATCCTGGACGCCGCCCGGCTGACCCGGGACCCGTCGGACGGCACCACCAGCATCGACGCGATGCTCGCCATGGCGACCGCCGGCGCGACCCCGCCCGCCCCGGCCACCGTACGGGCGGCGGTGGAGCGGCTCCGGTCCCTCCTGCTGCTGTACGGCCCGGACGACCGTCTCCAGCTCGTCGGCGGCATCGACGAGATCTCCCCGTACCCGGCGGGCCTGGGCCGGCCGGCCGCGGAGCTGGACCTGCGGACGGCGGCGCTGTGCGCGGACCCGGCGAAGCTCCGGCGCACACTGCTGGCCGCGCCCCCTTCGGCCCGGGCGATCCTGGACCGGCTGGCCGCCGGCCCGCCGGTGGGCACCGTCCCGCCAGGGGCCCTGCAGGCGCCACCGGTCGGCGCGGAGGACGACCTGCCGCCCGACCAGACGAACGGCGGCGCGCCGACCGGTTCGCCGGTGCGCTGGCTGGTCGACCACCGGCTGCTGGTGCCGGTCACGACGGGCCGCAGCGGCGGGGCCGGCACGGTGGAGCTGCCCCGGGAGATCGGGCTGCTGCTGCGCCGGGACACCGGCCCGCTCGGCCCGCTGCGCACCAGCCCACCGCCGGTGTCGGCGGCGCCGCGCGAGCCGAAGGCGGTCGACTCCGCGGGGGCCGGGCAGACCATGGAGGTGGTACGCCAGGCCGAGTCACTGCTCGAGCAGCTCGCCGCCGAGCCGGCCCCGGTGCTGCGTTCCGGCGGTCTCGGCGTCCGTGACCTGCGCCGGCTGGCCCGCGCCGTCGGGCTGGACGAGTCGACGGCCGCCCTGCTGCTTGAAACGTCGTACGCGGCGGGGCTGACCGGCGAGCTGGAGCTGCCCGGGGCGGTGACGACCCGCCACGGCGCCGACCAGCAGGTGGTGCCGAGCGCCGGGTACGAGGTGTGGCGCGCCGGATCGCTGGCCCAGCGGTGGGAGCAGCTGGCCCGGGCATGGCTGACGATGACCCGGCAGCCGGGGCTGGTCGGTCAGCGCGACGACCGCGACCGGCCGATCACGGTGCTCTCCCCGGAGGCGGAGCGGGCCGGGGCGCCGGCCGTCCGGCGGGCGGTGCTCCAGGTACTCGCGGATCTGGAGCCGGCCACCGCACCCACCTCCGAGGAGGTGCTGGAGCTGCTCGACTGGCGGGCGCCGCGGCGCAGCCGGGGCCGCGAGGCGGCGCACCGGGAGGTGCTGGCCGAGGCGGCCACGCTGGGTGTGACCGGGCTGGGGGCGCTCACCTCGTACGGGCGGCTGCTGCTCGCCGACGTGACGTCGAGCGACGAGCGGGGGACGGACGACCCGCTGGGGCTGCGGGCCGACACCGAGGGCGAGCCGTCCACGGCCGTCCGTGCCCTGGACGCGCTGCTGCCCGCCCCGGTCGACCACTTCCTGGTGCAGGCCGACCTGACCGTGGTGGTGCCCGGCCCGCCCGACCCGGCGCTCGCGGCCGAACTCGACGTGGTGGCCGAGCACGAGTCGGCCGGTGGGGCCAGCGTGCACCGGGTCACCCCGGCGAGCGTGCGCCGGGCGCTGGACGCCGGCTACTCCGCCGACGACCTGCACGGGCTGTTCCGGCGGCGCTCCCGCACGCCGGTGCCGCAGGGGCTCACGTACCTGGTGGACGATATCGCCCGCCGGCACGGCGGCCTGCGGGTCGGCTCGGCCGGGGCGTACGTGCGCAGCGACGACGAGGCGCTGCTCACCGAAGTACTGGCGGACAAGCGGCTGGAGGCGCTGGCGCTGCGCCGGCTCGCGCCGACCGTGCTGGCCACCCCGTACCAGGTGGGCCGGATGCTCACGACGTTGCGCGAGGCGGGGTACGCGCCGGTGCCGGAGGACGCCACGGGCGCTGCCGTGCTCACCCGGCCGAAGGCGCGCCGGGCGCCGACGCGGGTGTCGGTCGCCGCGCGTACGGTCGACCCGCTCACCGCCCCGAAGCTGCCGATGCCCCGCCTGCTCGGGGTGGTCGAGCAGATCCGGCGTGGCGACGCCGCCGCCCGGGCGGCCCGGCGGGCACCGGCGGTGGTGCGCGGCCAGGTCCCCGCCGGCCCGGTGCCGGTGCACAGTCACACCGACGCGCTGGCGGTGCTCCAGCAGGCGGTGCGGGACAAGGCGCTGGTCTGGGTGGGATATGTCGACGCACACGGGGCAACCGCGTCCCGGCTGGTGCGGCCGGTATCGATCGGAGCGGGCTACCTCCGGGCCGAGGACGAGCGGACGGAGATGCTGCACACGTTCGCCCTGCACCGGATCACGGCGGCGGTGCTGGAGGACTGACCGGCCGCGCCGGGCATGGCCCGCGCCCGGTCAGCGGCGGTTCTGGCGCACCGTGCCGACGATGGCGATGAGCAGCAGCAGCCCGAACCCGGTGCCGGCCGTCTCCCCGACCGAGGCGACGAAGCCCTGGCGCTGCACGAGCCAACCGAAGAGGAACCAGGCGAAGAGGAGCACCCCGGCGGCCGCGTACGCGACCACGGTGGCGGTGGACACCGGCTCGGTCGGCACCGGCCGCGTTTCGGTTAGCACGTCCTGGTCGACGGTCATCCCCGTCCTCCCCGTCCGTCAGCGAACCCGGGAGTCCAGAGTGTCACCCGGAACGGCTGCCGACCAGCACCACGCGGCTGCCGATCCGGCCGAGCTCCCAGTAGCGGACGGCGTCGGAGTGCAGCAGGTTGACGCAGCCGTGTGAACCGATCGAGCCGTCGTGCAGGTAGGTCGTGGTCTCGTGGAAGCCCATGCCCCGCGTGAAGTGCTGCCAGTACGGCAGCCACACCTCGTACGGGTTGGACCACTCCTTCAGGTTGCGGCGGTCGATGGTGAACGTTCCGGCCGGGGTGCGGAAGCCGGCCATGCCGGTGCGGGTCACCGTCGGCTTGACGATCACCCGGCTGTCGCGCATCACCCAGGTGGTCTGCCGGGTCAGGTCGACGCAGAAGGTGAGCCCGGGGCGGTCGCCGCACACGTCGGTGTCGGTGGTGGCGAGTCGCTTCGCCACGTCGTACGTCGTCGGGCCGGCCCGGCCGATGGCGGGGCGGATGTCGTACCGCCGCTGGAACCGCTTGATGGCGGCGCAGTCGGCGGCGGACTGGCGGCCGTCCACGGTCACCGCACCGAAACCGCCCAGCCGGGCGAGGTACGTCTCGACCTGGCGCTGGTGCTCGCCCTGTGGGCAGCCGGCGGGCGAACTGCTCGGCCGGGGCGAGGTGCGGCTGGGCTTCGGCTCGGCCGCCGGACTGGACCGAGGCGTCGTGGGCTTCGGCTTCGGCTTCGGCGATGACGTCGCCGGGGCCGGCCGGTCCGGCCCGGGCGTACCGCTCGCCCCCGTTGGCTGCTCCGCCGCCCCGGCCGGCACGGGCCCTCCGCCCCCACCGCCCTCGGCCTGCGGATCGAACGCGCACGCACCGGCGCCGACCAGCGTGACCACCGCCACGGCGAGGAGCCGGGTGGCGAGCCGGAACCTGATCATGGCGCCTCCCCTGGGACGGTTGTCTGCCCTACAGACGTACGACACGGGCGCAACGGTTGCACCCGGTGCACGTTTTCCTGACGGCCGGTGAATGCGTGCAACACTGGATGGTCGGCCCGCGGCAGGTCACGCCCGCACCCGGCGGCCGGCGACCCGAGATCGAGGAGAGGCGCTTCCGTGAGTGGTGGACCCCTGATCGTGCAGTCGGACAAGACCCTGCTGCTGGAGATCGACCACCCCGACGCGCAGGCCTGCCGGATGGCGATCGCCCCCTTCGCCGAGTTGGAGCGCTCCCCCGAGCACGTGCACACGTACCGGCTGACGCCGCTCGGCCTGTGGAACGCGCGGGCCGCCGGCCACGACGCCGAGGGCGTGGTGGACGCGCTGATCAAGTACAGCCGCTACCCGGTGCCGCACGCGCTGCTGGTCGACGTGGCCGAGACGATGGACCGGTACGGCCGGCTCCAGCTCGCCAACGACCCGGTGCACGGTTTGGTCCTGCGGGCTCTGGACCGGGTGGTGCTGGTCGAGGTCGCCAAGAGCAAGAAGCTTGCCGGCATGCTCGGCGCGAAGATCGACGACGACACGATCGCGGTGCACCCGTCCGAGCGGGGCCGGCTCAAGCAGGCGCTGCTCAAGCTGGGCTGGCCGGCCGAGGACCTGGCCGGGTACGTGGACGGCGAGGCGCACGCGATCGAGCTAGCCGAGGCCGGCAAGGAGGGCCGCAAGCCGTGGACGCTGCGGTCGTACCAGCGGGAGGCCGTGGAGGCGTTCTGGGCCGGCGGCTCGGGCGTGGTGGTGCTGCCCTGCGGCGCAGGCAAGACGCTGGTCGGGGCGGCGGCGATGGCCGAGGCGAAGGCGACCACGCTGATCCTGGTCACCAACACGGTGGCCGGGCGGCAGTGGAAGCGGGAGCTGATCGCCCGCACGTCGCTGACCGAGGAGGAGATCGGCGAGTACTCGGGCGAGCGCAAGGAGATCCGCCCGGTCACCATCGCCACGTACCAGGTGCTCACCTCGCGACGCGGCGGCGCGTTCACCCACCTCGACCTGTTCGGGGCCCGCGACTGGGGTCTGGTCATCTACGACGAGGTGCACCTGCTGCCCGCGCCGATCTTCCGCTTCACGGCGGATCTCCAGGCCCGCCGCCGGCTCGGGCTGACGGCGACCCTGGTACGGGAGGACGGCCGGGAGGGCGACGTGTTCAGCCTGATCGGCCCCAAGCGGTACGACGCGCCGTGGAAGGACATCGAGTCGCAGGGCTGGATCGCCCCGGCCGACTGCACCGAGGTACGGGTGACGCTGACCGACGCGGAGCGGATGGCGTACGCGACCGCGGAGGCCGAGGAGCGCTACCGGATGGCGGCGACCGCGCGCACGAAGCTGCCGGTGGTCAAGGCTCTGGTCGACCGGCACCCGGGCGAGCAGACGCTGGTCATCGGCGCGTACATCGACCAGTTGCACCAGCTCGGGGAGTACCTGGACGCGCCGATCGTGCAGGGGTCCACGACCAACAAGGAGCGGGAGCGACTGTTCGACGCGTTCCGCTCCGGTGAGCTGCGCACGCTGGTCATCTCCAAGGTCGGGAACTTCTCGATCGACCTGCCGGAGGCGGCGGTGGCGATCCAGGTGTCCGGCACGTTCGGGTCACGGCAGGAGGAGGCGCAGCGCCTCGGCCGGGTGCTCCGGCCGAAGGCCGACGGCCGGCAGGCGCACTTCTACACGGTGGTCTCCCGGGACACCATCGACACCGAGTACGCGGCCCACCGGCAGCGCTTCCTCGCCGAGCAGGGGTACGCGTACACCATCGTCGACGCCGACGACGTCCTCGGCCCGAAGCTCCCGACCGTCGATTAACCCAGCCGAGACGGCCGCCCGCGCCGGCTGTCGAGCTGATGTCAGAAGCGACTCGACGGGCGACGCCCGCCGGCTATCCGACGTACCAGTCGAACAGCTCCCAGCCCGGTGGCGTCGCCATGACCAGCAGCATCAGGATGCTCGCGGCGCTGACCACCGCCAGCGGACGCCACTGACGCCGCTCGGCCCGGAAGTCGGCCGAAGCCAGCGCCGGCACGGCCACCAGCAGGCACAGGAGGGCCGGGGCGAAGCCGATGCCCACCGCCACGACCGCCGGCCACGACCACCCGGGCGGAGCCTGCTCGGAGAAGTAGGGCGCGTCGGTGAGCAGGTACGCGACTACGCCGTAGCCGTACGCCAGGACGACGAGCAGCTGCGTCCACACCAGCGCCGATACCAACCGGCTGCCGAGTACCGGACTGTCCACGGTGGTCTGCATCGCAGCAGGATAGCGAGCGGTGTCGCCGCCCACGGCTCAGGCGGCGCTGAGCTTCCGCAGCACGTACTGGTTGAGGCTGATGCCCTCCTCGGCGGCGTGGATGGCCAGCTCGCGGTGCAGGCTCTCGCCGACACGGAGGTTGAACTTGCCGGAGTAGCTGCGCTCGGAAAGCGGCTGGGGCACCTGTTCGCCCTGCGCCGTCATGTCCGCGATCACGTCACGCAGCAGCTCCTGGAGGCCCTGCAGCGCCTCGATCTGCGAGGGCGCCAGCCAGGAGAGGGACGGAAACTCGGCGCAGGTGGCGACGAACTCGCGATCCTCGGCCGACCACGTGACACGGTAGGTGTAGTGGGAGATATCCGGGTGGGTTTCCGACATCACATAGCCTCCTTCTTGTCGATCGCCTTGAGCACCTGTCGCACCTGATAGGCCTTCGCCTTGCCCTTGTCGTCCTGGATGTTGACCCGCGGGTCGCCGGCCCAGGGCATCTTGAACACCGCATGGGAGGTGCCGGTCTGGCGCGGCTTCCCGAAGTAGTGCTCACACACCCGATAAAGATCGTTGTATGCGATGTTCTGCTGGTTCTTCCGCATCGCTTCAACGAGCTTGGCTATGGACGACACTCGGAAATGGTACTACCGGCGGTACCAGCCTACAACTCACGTGCCGGTTATCCTGCGCAGCGTGGGCTTGAGGCGAAGAAGTACACCGCCAGATGCGTACGCTCGGGCACCTGGTGGGCGATCAGCGTGCCGGAGATCAAGGGCCTGTTCTCTCAGGCTCGTCGTCTCGACCAGGTCGAAGAGATGGCACGTGAAGCCGTCGCCCTCATGCTCGACATCGACCCGAACAGCTTCGACATCGACGTGCAGCCCGACCTGCCGCAAGAGGTACCCCGCGCCCACAAGGGCCACAGCGCGTCTCGCAGTTAGCGTTCCACATCGTCGGCGGTGCACGGGCAAGGTTCAGGCAGGGAGCCGGTCGTCACACCAGCCGCCAGACTTCCTCGTACAGCTGATGGCGTAGTCGGTCGAAGGCCGGATGCTCCGGCAGGACCCCGTTCCGGTCCTGCAGTACGAGATCCTGAAAGCTGCCCATCCCCCCTCGGTACAGGGCACGGATGTCCCGCAGCACCGCCACCCGCGAAGCCCCATCCGCTTGCTCAAGCCGCACGGCGAGGTCGGCCAAGTGCTGCGACACGGATTCTCCGAAGGGAGCCACGGCGGCCAGGGCGGACATCTCCCGCAGGATCTTCCGCACCCTCACACTGCCTGCTTCAGCGGCCACGTCGAAACCATTATCCCTCCGTCACGGTCGACGGCCCCGCGACGACTCCGCGACGAAGACGCCGCGACCCGGACGGCCGACCAGCACACCCTGCCCCCGCAGCTTCGCCACCGCCCGGTGAATGGTCGACACCGACACGTCGTAGTGGTCGGAGAGTTCCTGGGTGGACGGTATCTGCGACCCGGGTTGGAACTCGCCCACCTCGATCCGCCTCAGCAGATCCTTGATCAACTCGTCCATGGTCGGCGGAATTGGCACGTGAAGGCCCCTTGCAGTCGGTTGGCCCTCCCAGTATCGAGCACCAGGTGAAAGAGCGGCAATAACTGAAGGAGGTGCAGCAGGCAGGCGCTAGCCAGATCCGACAGGTAAGAGAGCGTCGACAGAGGTGAGAGGTATCGGTAGCGTCGCTCTCGGTGATGCGGTTCCGCTGCGGTCGGTTGGCGCCTCTCGTACCGGTCTCGCATCGCCGCCGAGACCTCACCCTCCGCGCTCCCCCGGCGCGGCCCTGCCGCCGTACCGCCGATCGAGGCTGCGGTGGCAGGGCGGGGCGGTCTCCGCCGTCCCAACCGGCGGAGACCGCCCCCTCCACTCTGACTCGATCCGACGAAGGGCGGGCACCGTGCGCAACCTGATCCGTCGGCTGACGGGCCGGCGCGAGAAACCACGTCCGGCAGAAGTCCGTCCACCCCAGCGACTACGGCCCTGGCAGATCCGCGAGCGGTGCTTCAACGTCCGCCGACGCGGCCTCGACCCCGTTGAGATCCGCGCCTTCCTGCACCAGGTAGCCGACGAACTCACCGTCGCGCAGACCGCCCTGGTCGCGGTGCAGGAGGAGAACGTACGGATCAAGAATGCCCTGCGCGCGTGGCAGAGCGCCCAGTCGGCGAACCACCGCTACCGATGACCGAGCGCTGGGTGATCCACCTGCCGGTCACCGCGCCCGATCTGCACCGGGCCCGGATCTTCGCCCGTACCGCCGCCCGGGTGCTGGCCCGGCTCAGCGCCCGGGTCGAGCCGGGCGGGGTGACCGTCTCGGCCGAGGACCAGCAGAACGTACGCCATTGGGTCTTCTGTGACCGGCCACTGCCCGGCGGCGCGCGGTGTGCGCTGCCGGTCGACCACACCGCGCCCTGCTCGCGACGCGCACCGTGGCTCGACCGCCGGTGACGGCGGCCGGCGCCTTGGTCCAGAGACACGAACGGGGTTGACGAGCCGCTGGCCCGTCAACCCCGACGCGTGGCGGTTAGTTCTTGACCCCACCGGCTCGGAACGCCACCCAGGCGTCGCTCATCCGGTCCGCCTGGCCCGCGGTGAACATGTTCATGCAGGAGTCCTGCGTGTAGTCCATGAAGTTGTGGATCGGGTCGATCCCGGGTGCGGTGCAGGTGTCCGCGCCGACCGGGCAGTTGAACTGCGGGTGCGCCTCGCGCGGCGTGTCCGCGACGAAGTCGCCGGAGGCGGAGCAGCCGTGCGCGAAGGTGTGCTCCAGCATCAGCCAGTGCCCCACTTCGTGGGTCAGCGTGTCACCCAGGGCGTACTTGCCCGCCGTTCCGCCGGGCATCGACTCGTCGAGGATCACCACGCCGTCGATGTAGTCCCGGCCGTTGTTGTAGCCCTTCGGGAAGTACGCCCAGCCGAGGAGCCCGCCGCCGATGTTCGCCGCGTACACGTTCAGGGTGCGGGCGTCGCCGGTGTACAGCGCCTTCTTCATGTCCCGCTCGTTCTTGCCCGGCACGACCGTGTACCAGTCGCTGTTCACCGTCCACGTCGTGTCGACGAGGTCGAACCGGAACGGCGTGTCGGAGGCGTCCGGCGCCGTGCTGCCCGAGAAGGAGTCGTTCAGAACCTCCATCTGGTCCGCGATCATGGTGTTCCAACGCGCCGTCTCAGTTGCGGTGAGCGGGTGGTCGGAGACCATGTGGAAGACCGTGGGGATGGTGACGCTGCCGTTGGCCAGCCGCGGCGAGTCCTTGATCACGCCGTATGCGTTCGCCTCGTTCTTCGAGTACAGCTCCGGCTCTTTGGCAGTGGCGCCCTCCGCCACGCGCGCGGTGCTGTGCTCGTCGGTGCCCGGCTCGCACGCCTCGACACCCGGGGAGGCGGTCGTCGGCGCTGCCGAGGCCACCGCCCCGGAGGCGCCACCGCCCGCCAGGAAGGTGGCCGCGGTAGCGGCGAGGACCGCCGCTCGGAAAGTTGGTCTCCTGTGCATCGTTGCACCTTTCAGGGGATGTATCCGGTGCGGAATCGACGCGGGGTTGCCATGACCAGGTCGATGACGTCGTCGTCCCGGTATAAGAACACGCGGTTGCCGTCCGGCAACAGACCCTGAGCAGACGAAACGCCCGACCGACACGGTGAGCGGCCGGGCCGAGGCCGGCGCATGACCGCCGCCTCCGGGGGTACGCGAGCGGCGACACAGGAATCGCCATCTCCGATCTGGCGTACCCGAGAAGAGAGGCATCCGATGAAGGACAGAATCCTCAAAGGGCTGAAAAAGAGCACCAACACGATCATGATTCGCCGGCGGCGCAGGGATGCCACGATCACCAAGCCGAGCCGCTCCAAGCGGCCGGGCAGGCTGTTCCAGTGAGCCTTCCGCGCCCGGCCGCCGGCCGGCGGCGCACGGTGTGCTCGCCCACCGATCCTCCGCCGGGCCGGCGGCGGTGCCGGCGCTTATTCAGAGCACCCGCGTGACGCCCTCGGCGCTGATCAGGGCGTCCCGGCGGGCCGGGTCGAGATTGGCGCAGAGCACGACCGAGGCGCCGGCTGACAGCGGGGCGAGCAGCCACTTCAGCGGCTGCTCGTGCTCGGCGACGTCGACCAGCAGCCGGTCGCCGGCGCGGAGGTCGAGCTGGTCGGCCACGGCCTTCGCGATCGCGCCCCACTCCCCGTAGCTGGTGCCGTCCGCGCTGGCCGGATCCGTCCCACGGATCGTCGCGTGGTCCGGCGGAGCATCGGTGTGGCGGAGCAACTCGACCGACCAGTCGAGCCAGCCGGCGGGCACGTCGACCAGCTGCCCGGTTCCGACGACGTACCGGTGGAGCCCCTCGGGCACGTCCTCCAGCCAGTCGTCGAGGCGTTCCGGGGAGACGAAGACCGCGTCGTACGGCCGGTCGCTGCCCGGCTCGAGCACCGGCAGCCCGGCGGTGGCCCGCGGCCGGAACGACACCGCCATCCCGACGGCCCAGGCGCCCAGCAGCACGGCGGCGGTACGCCAGTGCGGCGGCAGTAGCACCGCGACCCGGCTGCCCGGGGCCAGCCCGCACCCGTCGCGCAGCAGGCCGGCGGACCGGGCCGCCCACCGACCCAGCTCCGGCGCGGTCAGGTCAACGCGCTCACCGGTCGCGCCGTCGAGCCAGGTGAGCAGCGCGGGCGCGTCGGTGCCGGCCGGCACCCCGACGGCCGGCACGGGCAGCGTCGCGTCAATCGGTGTCACCGCAGACTCCCCTCGACAGGCTCCCGCCCACCCTACGGAGCCCGCATCTTCTAGTTGGGGATGGCGTACGGGCCCTGCCACGGGCCGCCCCCGTCCGCCCACGACACCCAGCGCTCCTGACCGTTCACGAACACGTCGAGCTGGGTGTTGGACTGGAAGGCGGCGGCCGGACGCGTCCCAGGGGGAGCGTGTCCGGGGTTGGTGATGCCGACCGGCCCCGCCCAGGTGCCCAGCCCTGCCACCCAGGAGACGTTCAAGGCGCCGTCGTTGCCGACGAAGAACACGTCCAACTGGTTCGCCGTCTGCGGGGTGGCGACCAGACCGGCGCCCGGGGGTGCGACGCCCGGAGGGGTGATGCCGACGGGCCCGTCCCAGTTGGCCGGGCCCACCACCCACGAGACGTACAACGTGCCGTCGTTGCCGACGAAGAACACGTCCAACTGGTCCCGCGACTGCATGCCCACACCGAGCTTGGCGCCCGGTGGTGCGATGCCCGGTGGGCTGATCCCGACCGGCCCGGCCCAGTTGCCCACCCCGATCACCCACACGACCTGCAGCGCACCGTCGTTGCCGATGAACAACACGTCGAGCTGATCCGGTGTCTGCTTAGCGGCGATCACGCTGGCGCCGGGCGGCGCCACTCCCTCGGGCGAGATCCGGAGAGGTCCCCGCCACACCTCACGGTCGACCTTCCACGAGACGTAGAGCCCTCCGTCGTTGCCGATGAAGAACACGTCCAACTGGTCGGAGCGTTGGTGGGCCGTGGCCACGCTCGCGCCGGGCGGGGCAAGGCCGACGTCGCCGATCCGCTCGGGAGCGTCCCACGGATTGAGCCCCACCGTCGACGTGACGTAGAGGGCACCGTCGTGTCCCACGAAGAAGACGTCGAGTCGCGCCATGTATCCGACCGCGTCGACGCCTGCCGGTGCGTCCGGGTAGACCCCCAGGGGAACCAGACCGCCTGCCCCGGTGGCGACCTCCGCCCCGGCCGGTGCCATGGAGCCGGGACTGATGCGCACGGGCCGGTTCCAGGCTCCGAGGCCCACCACCCACGACACGTACAGTCCGCCGTCGTTTCCGACGAAGAAGGTGTCGAGCTGATTTCCGCCCGAGTGGACGCCCTGGTAGGCGGCGGCCACGGGGGCGCCGGGAGGTGCTGGATTCATCGTCGGGGCCCCTAGCCTGACGTGCTCGACCGAAAGCTTCTCGGCGCGAACCGATCCGATGGACAGCCCCAGGTCCAGGGCCGAAGCTACCGGACGAACGAGCGCGGCGGAGGGGCTCCCACCTGCGGAAACACGACGTTCACAGCCGACGGCGACCGGCCGCGGGACGGATCACCCGGGCAGCTCCGGGCCGCCGTCAAGGAGCGGGGCGAGCAGGTCGCCGGACTTGTCCACCCGCTTGAGCACCTCGGTCGCCGTGTACGGCTTGGTCGACGGCCGCTTGCCGGCCGCTCCGGCGGAGACCTCGTCCCAGGTCAGCGGCGTCGACACCGACGGCACCGCCTGGGCCCGCAGCGAGTACGGCGCGACCGTCGTCTTCGCCGCGTTGTTCTGGCTCCAGTCGATGAAGACCTTGCCCGGCCGCAGGTTCTTCGCCATCTTCGACACGATCAGCTTGGGGTGCGCCTTCTCCAACTCCTGCGCGATCCGCTTGGCGTAACCCGAAACCAGATCGGAGTCCTGGGTGCCGGCGATCGGGCAGCAGAGCTGCATGCCCTTCTTGCCCGACGTCTTCGGATACGACTCGATCCCGTCGTCGGCGAGCCGGTCGCGCATCAGCAGCGCCACTTGGCAGCACTGCTTCAGCGCCGCCGGCGCGCCCGGGTCCAGGTCGACGACCATCATGTCCGGGTGCTCGCCGACCTTCCACTGCGGCGTGTGCAGCTCGAGCGCGGCGAGGTTGGCCAGCCAGACCAGGGTGGGCAGGTCGTCGGCGACCACGTAGTCGATGGTCTCCCGCCCCTTGCTGGACCCGGGGGCGGGCAGCGTCTCGGTGCGTACCCAGCCGGGCGTGGCCGCCGGGGCGTTCTTCTCGAAGAAGGAGCCGCCGTCGACGCCGTTGGGATAGCGGATGCGGGTGAGCGCCCGGTCCCGCAGGTGCGGCAGCAGCACCGGCGCGATCCGGGTGTAGTAGTCGATCACCTCGCCCTTGGTGAACCCGGCCGCCGGGTAGAGCACCTTGTCCAGGTTGGACACCTCTAGCGTGCGCCCCTCGACCTCGACCCGGAACCGCTCAGCCGGCATCCTCGACCTCCTCGGCGGGCTTGTCCGGCCGCAGCCGCAGCACCCGGGGGAAGCGCAGCCGCCCGTCGGGGGTGCGCTGACCGTACTTGACCTCCACCACGACCCGGGGTGTTACCCAGATCGCGCCCCGGGCATCCTCGCGCGGGACATCATCGGCGAACGGCGACCCGCCGCTGCGCAGCGGCTCCAGCTCGCGCAGCAGCTCGCGCTCCAGGGCCGCCCCGATCCCGCCGCCGACCCGGCCACGGAAGGTGAGGCGGCCGTCCGGCCGGGGCACCCCGACCAGCAACCCGCCGATCTTCCGCGCCCCCGGCCGCCAGCCGCCGACGACGAAGTCGCCGGTGACCTCCAGCTTGACCTTCACCCAGTCCGGCGAGCGCACGCCCGGCCGGTAGGCCGAGTCGGCCCGCTTGGCCATCACCCCCTCCAGGCCGTGCTCCCCCGCGGCCTGGTAGGTGGCCGGGCCGTCGGGAAAGACCGGGGGTACGGCCCAGCGCGCGCCGCCCAGGCCGAGCCCGTCGAGGGCTGCGCGCCGCTCCTCCCAGGGCCGGCCGGTCAGGTCGACGCCGTCGAGCCGCAACAGGTCGAAGATCATGTACGTGACGGGCATGACCGCCGCCAACCGGGCGGCCTTGTTCCGGTCCCGGACGTGCATCCGCTCGGCGAGGGCGGTGAACGACGGTTGCCCGGTCTCACCGAGCAGCACCACCTCGCCGTCGAGCAGCGCGTCGTCGACCTGCCGGTGCAGGGTGGCGAGTTCCGGGTACGCGGCGGTGATCTCGACACCGGAGCGGGCGTACAGGTGCTGCCCGCCGCCGGAGATGTCGGCGAGGGCCCGGACCCCGTCCCACTTGAACTCGTACGCCCAGCCGGCACCCGCCGGGAGCTGCCCGGTCATCGCGAGCATCGGCTTGATCGGCGCGCCGGGCACGACCCGACTGTAGTGGCACGCGGAACGCCTCGCGCCCGCTTCGATCGGATGGGAGCATGGTCGATACCGGGGAAGGGAGTGCAGGATGCGGGCCATCTGGAAGGGAGCCGTGTCGTTCGGCCTGGTCTCGATCGGGGTGAAGCTGTACTCCGCCACCGAGGAGAAGGACATCCGTTTCCACCAGGTCCACCGGGATGACGGTGGCCGGATCCGCTACAAGCGCACCTGCCAGGTCTGCGGCGAGGAGGTCAGCTACGACGACATCGCCAAGGGGTACGACATCGGCGGCGGCGAGATGGTGATCCTCACCGACGAGGACTTCGCCGAGCTGCCGCTGAGCACCTCGCGCGCGATCGACGTGCTGGAGTTCGTCCCCGCCGAGCAGGTCGACCCGATCCTCTACGCCAAGTCGTACTTCCTGGAGCCGGAGGGCTCGGCCACCAAGCCGTACGTGCTGCTGCGTGACGCGCTCACCGACTCGGAGCGGGTGGCCATCGTCAAGGTGGCGATCCGCCAGCGGGAGCAGCTCGCGACACTCCGGGTCCATCAGGGCGTGCTGCTGCTCAACACCATGCTGTGGCCGGACGAGATCCGGACGCCGGACTTCGGCTTCCTCGACGAGGACCTGAAGGTCCGGCCGCCGGAGCTGGCGATGGCCAGCTCACTGATCGACTCGATGGCCGGCGACTTCCAGCCGGACGCCTTCACCGACGACTACCGGGCCGCGTTGCAGGAGGTCATCGACGCGAAGGTGGAGGGCCGGGAGGTCGTCCAGCCGGAGGAGGTCGAGGAGGCCCCGGCGGCGGCGGTGGACCTGATGGCCGCGCTGAAGGCGTCCGTCGAGCGGGCCAAGGCGGCCCGCGGTGAGGCGCCGGCCCGTGGCGCGGGCGAGCCGACCCCGATCTCGGCGGCGCGCTCGGCGCAGAAGAAGGCGGCCGAGAAGAAGGCCGCGAAGGCCCCGGCGAAGAAGGCCGCCGAGAAGAAGGCGGCCCCGAAGAAGGCCGCCGCCAAGAAGACGGCGGAAAAGAAAGCCGAACCGGCGAAGAAGGCGCCGGCCAAGAAGGCCGCCCCGAAGAAGGCCGCCCGCAAGACCGCCTGAGGCGCGCGCGACGTCAGCCGCGGCCGAGCTTGTGCGTCGGGCGGATCTTCACGATCACCCGCTCCTCGCCGGGCTGGCGGAACGGGTACGTGTCCTGCCCCAGGTACTTCTGCGCCATCCGGTCGATGTGCTCCTCGGCGCCCTCGTCGACCAGCTCGGCGGTGCCCTTCACCCAGAGGGTCCGGAAGTCGTTCTCCTTGTCGGCCACCGACACCGCGACCATCGGGTTGCGCCGGATGTTGTCGTACTTCACCCGGCCCTTGGCGGTGTTGAAGATGATGTGCTCCCCGTCCGTGTCGACCCACACGGGTGTGACGTGCGGGGTGCCGTCGACCTCGATGGTCGCGACGTGGGCGAGTTGCGGCTCGGCGAGCAGGGCAACGTCGTCGTCGGTGAGGATCGCCATATCCGTGACGTTACCGGCGTCCGACGACAGCGGCCCGGAGATCGCCCCGCGCAACCGACGCCTGCACAGCGGGGATCCGGGCGGGTACCGTGTGCGTCGGCCTTCCCCCCGGCACGCGGTGCCGGCCACCACTTCGAGCAGGGAGTCGACGCCGTGAGCGAGCGTACGCAGAACCGGTCCCAGAAGTCGGAGCGGCGGCTGGCCGCCCAGCTCGCCGCGCAGAAGGCGGCCGAGGCGAAGCGCCGCCGGCAGGCCTGGGCCGGCGGTCTCGCCGGTGTCGCCGTGGTGGCGGTGCTGATCACCGTGTTCGTGCTGGTCGGCCGCGGCGGGGACGAGGCGGACCAGGCGGCCGGCACCCCGTCGGCGAGCGCCTCCGCGCCGGCCGCCGCCGGCGGTGCGGGCGCCCCGCTGCCGGCCGGGGCCGACCCGGCACTGAACACCAGGCCGGCCGTGGAGGCGGGCAAGGGCGACCTCAAGAAGCTCGTCGTCACCCCGCTGATCAAGGGCACCGGGCCCGAGGTGAAGACCGGCCAGACGATCACCACCAACTACGTGGGCGTCTTCTACGCCGACGGCAAGGAGTTCGACTCCTCGTGGAAGCGGGGCGAGCCGGCGAGCTTCCCGATCGGCGTCGGGCAGGTCATCCCCGGCTGGGACCAAGGCCTGGTCGGCGTGACCGTGGGCAGCCGGGTGCAGCTGGACATCCCCGCCGAGCTGGCGTACGGCGCCAACCCGCCGGCCGGCGCGCCGACCGGCCCGCTGCGCTTCGTCGTGGACGTGCTGGCCGCCCAGTGACCGGGCGGATCGTCCGGGATGTCGTCCCGGCGTGATGCAGTTGCCCACAGAGGGCTTCCGGCCCGTCACCCCCCGGCAGTAGGTTCAGCGTCACCCTGGGGCGCCCGTCGTCCCGGGGTGACCACCGGACCGCGGAGGTGCACGTGACGGACGACGCGAGGCGGACCGCCCGCTTGATGTGGACCCACTTCGAGCCGGTGCACGCCGTCACCTACTTCCATCCGCGCGCCCGCGCGGCGTACGAGGCGGTCGGGCTGCGGGGCTACTGGCGGGGCTACTTCGCCGGGCGGGCCGCCCCGCTCGGCCCCACCGAGGCGGCGCCGGTGATCGCCGCGTTCTACAACTTCGCCCCGCACATGGTGCGGCGCGCCCTGCCGGCCGTGTGGAAGCTGGCCGGCCCAGCGGAGGCGCTGCGGGCCCGGCTCACCGGCGCCGTCCAGGCGCTCGCCGAGCTGACGTACGAGCTGCCCGAGTCGCACCTCGCCGAGGCCGCCGACCTGCTGGAGGCCGCCGCGGCCGAGGTCGAGGTGGCCGGCCGTGTGCTGGGGGCGGCCAACGCGGCGCTGCCCCGCGGCGAGTACCCGCTCGCCCGGCTCTGGCAGGCCGCCACCACGCTCCGCGAGCACCGGGGCGACGGGCACATCGCTGCGCTGGTCGCCGCCGACCTCGACCCGGTGGAGACGCTGGCCTGGCGGGTCGCCGTGGACATGTCCCCGGTCAACCTGCTGGGCCGGGGCTGGACCGAGGAGCAGTGGGCGGCGGCGCGCGGCCGGCTGGCCGAGCGGGGCTGGCTGACGCCGGACGGCGAGCCGACCGAGCACGGCCGGGCGGGCTTCCGCGCCGTCGAGGACGCCACCGACGACGCCGCCGCCCGCCCGTGGCGGGCGCTCGGCCCGGACTGCACCGAGCGGCTGCGCGAGCTGCTCGACCCGATCGCCCGCGCCGGGCACGCCGTCATCCCGGCGGGCAACCCGATCGGCCTGCCCGCGCTCCAGACCTGACCCGGCGCCGCCCGTCCGGCAGGATGGGGACGTGGCGGATGCGGTGATCTTCGACCTGGACGGCGTGATCGTGGACTCGGAGCCGGTCTGGGAGGAGGTCCGGCGGGCGTACGTGGCGGCGCACGGCGGCACCTGGCAGCCGGACACGCAGCGCCGGCTGATGGGCATGAGCACCGGGGAGTGGTCCCGCTACCTCAGCGGGGAGCTGGGCGTCGACCGGACGCCCGAGCAGGTCGCCACCGAGGTGGTGGAGGAGATGACCCGGCGGTACGCGGAGCGCGTACCCCTGATCGACGGGGCCGACCAGGTCGTGCGCCGGATGGCCGGGCGGTGGCCGCTGGGCCTGGCCAGCTCGTCCCCGACCCGGCTGATCGCGGCGGCGCTCGCCGCGACGGGCCTCACCGACGTGTTCGGCGCGACGCTGTCGACCGAGGAGACCGCGCAGGGGAAGCCGGCGCCGGACGTGTACCTCGCGGTCGCCGAGCGGTTGGGCGTCGATCCGGTCCGCTGCGTCGCCGTGGAGGACTCGTCCAACGGCGTACGCTCCGCGGCCGCCGCCGGCATGGCGGTGGTGGCGGTGCCGCACGGGGCATACCCGCTGGACCCGGACGCCGAGCGGCTCGCGGCGGTGGTGCTGGGATCGGTCGGGGAGCTGACGCCCGAGACCGTGAACGGGATCGGCTGACTGTGAGCTCACGCCGGATGGGCGGCTACGCCGACCAGCGGCAGCGGCGTGTCCGCCCGGGTTTCGTCGACCACGGCCCAGCCGGCGGCGGCCAGTCTGGCCACCAGCCGTGTCGAGAGATCGGCCGCGCGGGCGGCGTCCGGCGGCTCGTAGACCAGGTGGAGCCGCCCGCCGGGCGCGAGTGACGCGGCGAGCCGGGTGAGCTCCAGGGTGGCCGGCCCGGTCCAGAAGAGATTGACGTTGACCGCCAGGATCCGGTCGAAGCGTTCGCCGCCGAGGTCGACCGTGGCCAGTTCGCCCTCGCGCAGAAGCACGCGCCCGGCGGCAACCTGGTCGGCGTTGCGCGCGGCGGCGGCCCGCAGGGCGACCGCGGACCGGTCCACCGCCACCACCTGGACCTGCGGCACCGCGCAGAGGAGTCCGACCGCGACGCCCCGGCCGCAGCCGATCTCCAGGACGCGGTGTCCCGGTCGCAGGTCGAGCCGGTGCACCGCCCAGAGCAACCGCTCGGGTACCGAGGTCGCCGTCACCCGGTCAGCGTAGCTACGGGTGATTCGTACGTCCCTGCCCTGGGCGGGGTCAGAACGACCGGCTCCGGCTCGACCTCGGCAGGAACCGGCACGTTGTGTCGTCCGGGCGCCACCGTTGGTCCTGGAAGCCGCCGAGCCGGCCCCTCGTCGCGGCCGGCGGTGTCCGGTGGCTCGCCGGGTCCTCGCCCGGGCCGCGGACCCCGTCGGCCGGGTACCCGGTACAGCTGGGATCCGCGTCCGTCTCCACCACCGTGTGTCGCATGGCCCCATCCCTCCCGCCTACTACCTCGTTGTACGGTTTCCGTGGCCGCCGGGATCGGTGTCCTGCGGACCGACCCGTCGATCGCCGCCGGGTCACCCGCGGCCTGCGACGTCCGGCATGAGCGGGGAGCGGCCGGGTACGGCAGCCGACGGCGGGCCGCGCGGCGCGGGTGAGGAGACGGGGATGAAGGCGATCGTGTACGAGCGCACCGGCGACGCCTCGGTGCTGCAACTGGTCGACCGGCCGGTGCCGGAGCCCGGCCCCGGTGAGGTGCTGGTCCGGGTGGCGGTCTCCGGGGTGAACCCGACGGACTGGAAGGCGCGGCGGCAGTGGCCGCTGCCCGCCGGCTGGCAGACGCCCGGGCAGGACGGCGCGGGAGTGGTCGAGGCGGTCGGCGAGGGCGTCGACCAGATCCTGATCGGCGCGCGCGTCTGGCTGTGGGAGGCGGCCTGGCAGCGACCGTGGGGTACGGCCGCCGAGTACACGGTGGTCCCGGTCCGCCACGCGGTACGTCTCGGCTCCGCGTCCTTCGACCTCGGCGCCTGCCTGGGCATCCCGTTCCTGACCGCGCACCGCTGCCTGACCGCCGGCGAGTACATGCCGGACAGGCTGCACGCGGGCGCGCTGAGCGGCCACACCGTGCTGGTGCAGGGCGGGGCCGGCGCGGTCGGCAACGCCGCGATCCAACTCGCGCGCTGGGCCGACGCGTGCGTGGTCGCGACGGTGAGCAGCGCGGAGAAGGCGCAGCTCGCGGCGGCCGCCGGAGCGGACTTCGTGGTCAACTACCGCGAGCAGGACGTGGTCGAGGAGGTCCGCAAGATCGCGCCCGACGGGGTGCACACGATCGTCGAGGTCTCCGCCGCGCGCAACGCCGCGGCCGACGTCCAGCTGCTGCGGCCCGGCGGAGCCGTCTGCGTGTACGCGGACGACGGCGGCGACGAGGTGACCCTGCCGATCCGGCCGCTCATGGTGCCGAACGCCCGCTGGCAGTTCGTGCTGGTCTACACCGAGCCGAAGGCGGCGAAGGCGCAGGCGGTCACGGACGTCGCGGCGGCGGTCGCGCAGGGCGGCATCCGGGTGGGCGAGGAGGCGGGGCTTCCCCTGCACCACTACTCACTGGGCGCGGCCGCGGCGGCGCACAAGGCGGTGGAGGACGGTGCCGTCGGCAAGGTGCTGATCAGCGCCGCCGGCGACCGGTGAACCCGGCTGAGCTGGGCGTATTTCCCCATAGCGGGGACAGAGGCGAACAAGTTTCGCGAGAATGACGATGCGGGTCGCCCCGCATGGACGGGCGGCCCCGGCGCGGTGCGAACGCCGGGGCCGCCCTTGGGGGGAGGGATGTCTCGGAGAGCCCCTGCCCCAAGAGGCGACAGCGCGCCGGAAAACGTTACGGCGCCGTCAGTTCCCGGACCTCCAGGCCGCCCTCGGCGTACCGGGACCGGACGACCTTCTTGTCGAACTTCCCCACGCTGGTCTTCGGCACGGCGTCGATCACGGCCCACCGCTCCGGCAACTGCCAGCGGGCCACCGACCCGGCGAGGAAGTCCCGCAGCTCCTGAGCGCCGGCGGTCGCGCCCTCGCGGAGCACCACCGTGGCCAGCGGGCGCTCGCCCCAACGCTCGTCCGGTACGCCCACCACACAGGCCTCGATCACGTCCGGGTGGGCCATCAGCGCGTTCTCCAGCTCCACCGAGGAGATCCACTCGCCGCCGGACTTGATGACGTCCTTCGCGCGGTCGGTCAGGGTGATGAAGCCGTCCGGCGAGAGGGTGCCGACGTCACCCGTCCGCAGCCAGCCGTCGCGAAACTTCTCCTCGTCCGGGGTCTCGTCGCCGACGTACTGCCCGGTCACCCACGGCCCGCGGACCTCCAACTCGCCCACGGACGTCCCGTCGGCGGGCAGCGGCTCGCCCAGCGGGCCGACGATCCGTGCCTCGACCCCGGCGGGGACCCGGCCCTGGGTGTAGCGGTACCGCCACGCGTCCTCGCCACTCGCCCCGGCCGGCGGGCGGGCCACCGAGCCGAGCGGCGACGTCTCGGTCATCCCCCAGGCGTGGATGACCCGGATGCCGTGGCGCTCCTCGAACGCGTGCATCAGCGCCGGCGGGCACGCCGAACCGCCGACGATCACCTCCGCCAGCGAGGAGGTGTCCACCTCGTGGCTGTCCAGGTACGCCAGCAGGTCGTTCCAGATGGTCGGCACGGCGCCCGCCAGGGTGGGCTGCTCGGCGGTGATCATCTCGGCGATCGGCGCGGCCTGGAGGAACCGGTCCGGCATGATCAGCGACGCGCCGGAGAACAGAGCCGCGTACGGCAGGCCCCAGGACATCGCGTGGAACATCGGCACGATCGCCAGCGTCCGGTCGGTCGGGCCGAGACCGAACCCCTCGGGCGTGCAGACCTGGAGCGAGTGCAGGTAGATCGAGCGGTGCGAGTAGGCGACGCCCTTGGGGTTGCCGGTGGTCCCGGAGGTGTAGCAGAGGGCGGCCGCGTCGCGCTCGTCCACCTCGGGCCAGTCGTAGGTGTCCGGCCGGCCTTCCAGCAGGGCGTCCCAGTGGTGTACGGAGATCCGGTCGCCGGCCGCCGCCACCAGCGGCGCCGGGTCGCCGCCACCGGCCACCACGACGTGTCGGACCGTGGTCATGTCACCGATGACCTTGGCCAGCAGCGGGATCAGCGTCGAGTCGACCAGCACCACCCGGTCCTCGGCGTGGTTGGCGATGTACGCCACCTGGTCGGGGAAGAGGCGGATGTTGAGGGTGTGCAGCACCGCGCCCATGCTCGGCACGGCGAAGTACGCCACGAGGTGCTCGGCGTTGTTCCACATGAAGGTGGCCACGCGCTCGTCGCCGGTCACGCCGCACTCGTCGCGCAGGGCGTGGGCCAGCCGGGCAGCCGCGCGGCCCACCTCGGCGTACGTCATCCGGCGGGGTTCGGCGCCGGTCCACGTGACCACCTCGGCCGTGCCGTGCACGGTGGAGCCGTGGTCGAGGATCCGGGAGATCTGGAGGGGGGCATCCATCATCGTGCTACGCATGAGTAACAAGCTAGTGTCGGCGCTCACAGCTTGGGAACCCCGGATCTCCGGACCGCTCCGGTGTTGCTGCGTAGATTGTCCGGGTGAGCATCTCCTGGGCAGACTCATACGTCGGGCAACTGCGCGCCCTCGCCGGCGACCGCACGCTGATGTTCGTCGGCGCCCGCGCGGTGGTCCGGAACAACGCCGGCCGCGTCCTGCTGATCCAGCGCTCCGACAACGGCCAGTGGGCCATGCCGGCCGGGGCGATGGAGCTGGGCGAGTCGATCGCCGACTGCGCCGTCCGTGAGGTCCGTGAGGAGACCGGGCTCCGGGCGCTTCGGGTCAGCGCGTTCGCCCTCTACACCGGCCCGGACCGCACCCACACCAACATGTACGGGCACACGTACCAGATCTTCACCACGGCGTTCCGGGTGGAGGAGTGGGACGGCGAACTGGCGCGGCTCACCGACGAGACCACCGACGCCGGCTTCTTCGACCGCACCCACCTGCCGAGCCCGTTGTCGCCCAGCGTCCCCGAGACCCTGGCCGACCTGGACGTCTTCGAGCAGACGAACCGCCTGATCCTCAAGTGACACGGGCCCCGGGTGTCCTGGGACATCCGGGGCCCGCGTCACCGTCGTGCGGCTACGACGTCGGGACCACGCCGACGTCGAGGGTCACCGTGCCGCCGTCGGTCACCTCCACCACCACGCTCTCCGCGTAGGGGGCGTTGTACGGGGAGGACGGCACCAGGGTGAAGTCCGAGTCGGTGGCATCGTCCCCGACATCGGGCGTGGTGACCGTCCAGCCGTAGGTCAGGTCGGCCCGGACGACGTACCGGCCCGGCGCGAGAGCGCGCGCGTACGTGCCGTCGTACGTCGAGACGCTGGCAGTCGGGGCTCCGATCCAGTCCCCGCCCTCCGGGATGAACGTGAGCCGGTTCACCTCCGGGTCGTAGGTGACCGGCCGCTCTCCGGCGTCGCGCTGGCCGTCGCGGTCCTCGTCGTACCAGGCGGTGCCCTTGATCGTGCCCTGCGGGCGGTAGGTGGTGGACGCCTGGCGGGAGTTGTTCGCCAGGTTCAGGTCGTCGTTGGCGGACCGGACCGTGGCGGTGGCGACGAACTGTCCCTCCGGGGTGCCCGCGCCGAAGGTGACCGAGAGCGGCAGGTAGTGGTACTGGTACCGCTCCACCGATGCGTAGGCGCACTCCCAGTACCAGGCACCGGTCTCCGCGTCCTGCCCGGGTTCGCAGGCCCAGTCCGTGCCGCCCGCTCCGCCCTCGGTGGGGCGGACGGTGGGCGCGAGGGCGAGCCGCACCCGGACGTCCCGGGCCGGCTCGTCCACGAGGTTCTCCACCACCACGCCGATCTCCACGGCCTCGCCCGGACCGACCTCCTCATCGAGGAGGACGACGTTGGTGACGGCGATGTCAGCCGGTGCCACCGGGGCCGGACCGACGTAGCGGTACAGCACCTCGGTCCGGGCGGGGTCGAGTCGCCAGACCGGGCTCGAGCTGGTCAGGGTGCCGGGGATGACGAAGCGCTGGTCGGCCGTACCCGGGCCGGCCCGCAGTGCGAGCGTGACGGAGGAAACCGCGTCCGGTGCGAGCGGCCCCGCCGTGCAGATCACCTGGTCCGTCCCGGTCGCACAGTCCCAGGCACCGGCGTTGCTGTCGGGATCACCGTCGACCGTCACGCCCGCCGGCAGGTCGACGACCAGCTTCAGGTCCTGCGCGGTGCCCGTCCCGATGTTCTTGGCGGTGAACGTCGGGAGCAGCTGGCCGCCCTCGACCGGCACGTCGGTCTCGGTCCAGACCCCGGTGTCCGGGCCCGGCAGCAGCTGGAGGTCCGCGACATTCGCGTACGTGGTCTTCAGCTGGTCCGTGTTGTTGTTGGTCGCCGACTCCCGAACGGTGGTGACGACCGTGGCTCCGATGGCCGCGACCGTGCCGGCGGGGGCCGGGGGCAGTGAGAAGTAGATGCGCAGCGGCTCGGCCGCGCCGCCGGCCGGCACCGTTCCGTGGATGTTCGTGCAGACGAAGGTCGCGTAGTCGCACTGCCAGGACGGGTCGCCGGAGATCGCGCTCCCGGCGGGAAGCTTGAAGGCGATCTTGACATCCTCCACCGCGGCCGTGCCGACGTTGGTGACGTTTGCCTGGACGGCCACCGCGGCCCGATCGTCCTGGATCATGGCGGCGGTGGTGAGGGGGACGAGGTCGAGCTTCAGGTCGGGCCGCGGCGCGGGCGCGGCGACAGCCGAGCCGGCCGGCAGGCCGGCGAGGGCCGCCGTGGAGAGGGTGAGCAGGGCGACGCCGGCCCGGACCGACCGGCGTAGGGATTGCTGACGCATGCACGTCCCTTGTTAGCAGGAAGCCGTCGGGACGCGTCTGCCGCGCCCCTGGACGGCGTCGGCCGACTCCGTGCAGCGGCCGGCCGGGAGCCACCCCGTGACGGCTCCTCCCATATGGACGTCGACGCAGGTGATTCCGTTACATGATCCACAGCCCGGTCCGGAGCCGCCCGGGGTCAGAGGAGCGTCTGGGACTTGGCCTCCATCTCGGCGGCGGCCTCCTCCTTCGACTCCTTCGCCAGCGGCTTGCCGCCCGGCGCCGGGGCCTCCCCGCCGAGGCCGTCCGTGCCGCCGGTCGCGCCCTCCGGGCCCGCCCCGCGCAGCTTCTCGTCGGGCAGCGCCAGGGTGACCAGCACCGCCACGATCGCGATCAGACCGGCGGTGAGGAACACCAGGTCCAGCGCCTCCACGAACGACGTCTGCACGGCCACCCGGACCGGCCCGGGCAGGGCGAGGACCGTCGCCGGGTCGTTGACCGACACGTCGGCACCGCCGCTGGCCGCGACAGCGGCCTGCTGCTCGGGCGGTAGCAGGGCGATCGCGCCGGGCAGCCGGCCGGCCAACTCGGACGTGAGCCGGGACGACAGCACCGCGCCGAGGATGGCCACACCGAACGACCCGCCCAGCGACCGGAAGAAGGTGGCCGAGGAGGTGCCGGCGCCCAGGTCCCGCGTCGACACGGCGTTCTGCACGCCGAGGATCAGCGACTGCATGCACAGGCCGAGCCCGATGCCGATCACCACCATGAAGACGAAGGCCAGCCACAGTGAGGTGTGGACCTCCAGCCGGGTGAAGAGCAGCATCCCGACCAGCAGCACCGCCGAGCCCGCCACCGGGAACCACTTGTACCGGCCGATCCGGCTCATCGCCCGCCCGGTGAGCACGGAGGTGACGATGATGCCGGCCATCATCGGCAGCATCAGCAGACCGCTGCGGGTCGGCGAGGCTCCCTTGACGATCTGCAGGTAGAGCGGGATGAAGATGATCGAGCCGAACATCACCAGACCGAGCACGAAGCCCGCCGCGTTCGCCAGGGCGAAGGTGGCGCTGCGGAACAGCCGCAACGGCAGGATCGGCTCCGCGACCCGGGCCTCCTGGACCACGAAGAGCACACCCAGCACCGCCCCGGCGGCGAACAGGCCGACGATGACGCCGGAGCCCCAGGCGTACTCGTTGCCGCCCCAGCTCAACGCGAGCAGCAGGCAGCTCACGCCGGCGACCAGCAGCGCCGCGCCCAGCCAGTCGATCGCGTGCTGCCGACGCGTGAACGGCACCAGGCGCAGCACCCGGGAGCAGACCACGATGGCGAGGATCCCCAACGGCACGTTGATGTAGAAGATCCACCGCCAGTCGGTCTCGGCGAAGTAGCCGCCCACCAGCGGGCCGGCCACCGAGGAGAGCCCGAAGACCGCCCCGAAGACGCCCTGGTAGCGGCCCCGCTCCCGCGGTGGCACGACGTCCGAGATGATCGTGAACGCGAGCGTCATCAGACCGCCCGCGCCCAGTCCCTGCACACCCCGGGTGACGATCAGCTGGGTCATGTCCTGGGACAGGCCGGCGAGCAGCGAGCCGACCAGGAAGGCCCCGATCGAGAAGAGGAAGACCGGCCGCCGGCCGTACAGGTCGGCCATCTTTCCGTACAGCGGGGTCGAGGCGGTCGACGCGAGCAGGTACGCGGTCACCACCCACGAGTAGTGGTTGATCCCGCCCAGCTCCCCGACGATCGTCGGCAGGGCGGTACCAACGATCGTCTGGTCGAGAGCGGCCAGCAGCATGCCGGTCATCAGCCCGACCATCAGCAGTCGGATCTGGCGCGCGCTCACCACCGGGGTCTGCGTCGTCATTCCGCCTCATTTCCCGGCCGGTCCGGAACATGCGCCGGACAGCGCCCCTTTCCCAGGCGGAAAACGCCTCGACAGCCGTGGCGGCGGGTGAGCATCCTGGCTCGTGGCACTGCTCCGCCGGCTCGCGCTGGACCTCACCCCGCTCCGCACGTCGCGGGACTTCCGGCTCGTCTTCACGGCGGCGGGTGTGTCCGGCTTCGGATCCTTCATCACGTACGTGACGATCCCGTACCAGGTGTACCAGCTCACCGGCGATCCCCTGCTGGTCGGCCTGCTCGGCGTCTGTGAGCTCGTACCCCTGCTGTTCATGGCCTTCGTCGGCGGGGCACTCGCCGACTTCCTCGACCGCCGGCTGCTGGTGCTCGGCGCGGAGGTCGGCTTCACGGTGCTCTGCGGCGTACTCCTGGTGAACTCGCTGGGGACGGCGCCGCAGCTGTGGCTGCTCTACCTGGTGGCGGCCGTGACGGCGGCGCTGGACGGCCTGCAACGCCCGGCGATGGAGGGCCTGACCCCGCGCATCGTGGCGGCGGACGAGATCCCGGCGGCGAGCGCGCTGAACTCGCTGCGCATGCAGATCGCGCAGCTCGGCGGCCCGGCCGTGGCCGGCGTGCTGATCGCGAGCGTCGACCTGGCCTGGGTGTACGCGATCGACCTGGCCACCTTCGCGGTCTCGCTGCTCTGTCTGGCGCTGGTGCGCGCGGTGCCGCCACCGCCGGCGGCCGACCGGCCGTCGCTGCGGTCGGTGGTGACCGGCATCCGGTACGCGCGCAGCCGTCCCGAACTGCTCGGCACCTACCTGGTCGACATCAACGCGATGTTCTTCGGCATGCCGCAGGCGCTCTACCCGTTCATGGCCGACCGGCTGGGCGGCCCGGCGGTGCTCGGCCTGCTCTACGCCGCCCCGGCGGCCGGGTCGCTGCTGGCCACGGTGGGTTCCGGCTGGACGGCGCGGGTGCACCGGCACGGGCTGATGGTGGTCCTCGCCGCGGGCGCCTGGGGGCTCGCGATCATCGGCTTCGGGCTGGTGGCGTCGCTCTGGTGGGCGCTGTTCTTCCTCGCCCTGGCCGGCGCGGCCGACATGATCTCCGGCCTGTTCCGGATGATCATCTGGAACCAGACCATCCCCGACCACCTGCGGGGCCGGGTCGCCGGGATCGAGATGCTCTCCTACTCGACCGGGCCGCTGCTCGGGCAACTCCGCTCCGGCCTCATGGCGCGCACGCCGCTGGGCGTACAGGGCTCGATCGTCTCCGGCGGCATCCTCTGCGTCGTCGGCACGATCGCCCTCTCCGCGGCCCTACCCGCCTTCCTGAGATACGACGGCCGCGAAGGCCGCTCCCGCAAGGAAGCCGAAGACGCTGCCTGGGCAGCCTCCGCACCCACCCGCACCCCCGCCTGACCCGCGTTGATCATGAGGTTGGCGGCGCTGTGGATCTCCTCCACTGCCGCCAACCTCATGATCAACGGTGGTCGGCTCCCGGCGGGGACGCAGGTTTGACCCGGCGGACCGGGGGGAGACCGGAGGGCATGGCAGGAGCAGCAGCGGAACAGCGCCGGCTCGCCGCCGTGGTGCAGAGCTGGCTCGGGCGCCCCGTCCTGGTCGTCGGGGACGCGATGCTCGACGAGTGGCGGTTCGCCGAGTCCGAACGGCTCTGCCGGGAGGCACCCGCCCCCGTCCTCACGCTGCGGCGGCGGATCTCCGCCGCCGGTGGCGCGGCGAACACCGCCGTGAACGTCGCCGCGCTCGGCGGCCGGGCCGCACTGGTCGCGCCGGTCGGCGCGGACGTGGCCGGCGACGAGTTGCACGACTGCCTCGACCGGGCCGCCGTCTGGGACCGGACGGTCAACCAGCCGGGCCGCCCGACGCCGGTCAAGCGGCGGATGCTGGCCGGCAACCAGATCCTGCTCCGGGAGGACTCCGGCGACCCCGAGGACGCCCTCGACGACGACGGCGTGGCCCGGCTGCTCACCGCGCTCGACTGCGCCACGGAGGAGTTGCGGGCGGTCGCCGGCGGCGAGGCGCCCACCCTGGTGGTCTGCGACTACGCGCTGGGCGCGCTGCCCGCGCCGGTCCGCGCCTGGCTGATGGCCAACCAGGAGCGGTACGCGACGGTCGCGCTGGACGCGCACGACCTCGCCGACTGGCAGGGCCTCGCCCCGACCGTGGTGACCCCGAGCTTCGCCGAGGCGAGCCGGCTGCTCGCCCGCGCGGCCACCCGACCCAACACCAACGACCTGCACCTGGACCACCCCGACGGCGACCCGTCCGACGGCCCCTCCGAGCTGACCGTGGGCGTGGCGCCCGGTGACGGCTCCCCCGCCCGGCTCGGGCCGACCGGCGAGCCCGGCCCCGGCGAGGACCGGGTGGCGATGACCGGAGACGGTCTCAGCGTCACCGGAAGCGGCGTCACCGTGAACGCGGCGGCGGGCGAGGGCGTGGACCGGGCGGTGCTCGCCGAGTCCCGCCTGGCCGAACTCCGGGCGCACACCGGCGCCGACGTCGTGGCGGTGACCCTGGACACCGACGGTGCGGTGGTCGGCGGCCCGGACGGGGAGCGCCGGCGCAGCCACAGCACCCCGGTGCCGGCCAGCCACGCGGTCGGGGCGGGGGACGCGTACCTCGCGGCCATGACGCTCGCGTTGGCCGCCGACGCGCCGCTGCCCACCGCCGCACAGCTGGCCCAGCTCGCGGCCACCATCACGGTGTCGGACACCGGCACCTGCGTGTGCCGGCGGGAAGACCTGCTCGCCGCGCTCGACCATCCGGCCGAAGCGGCCGGGCGGCCGACCCTGGTGGACGCCGACGAACTGGAGGCGATCGCCGACGAGCACCGGCGCGCCGGCCGCTCGGTGGTCTTCACCAACGGCTGCTTCGACGTGCTGCACCCGGGTCACGTCCGGTACCTGGAGCAGGCCCGCGCGCTCGGCGACCTGCTGGTGGTGGCGGTCAACTCAGACGACAGCGTCCGCCGGCTCAAGGGCGCGGACCGGCCGGTGAACCCGGTCGAGGATCGAGTGACCCTGCTCGCCGCACTGGCCTGTGTGGACCACGTGGTCGTCTTCGAGGAGGACTCGCCGGCCCGGCTCATCGAGACCGTCCGGCCGGACGTGTACGTCAAGGGTGGCGACTACCCGCCGGAGATGGTGCCGGAGGCACCGCTGGTACGCCGGCTCGGCGGGCAGGTCCGCACCCTCGGGTACGTGCCGGACCGGTCCACCTCGGCGATCATCGACCGGATCCGGGCGCACGGGCAGGATGTGACCACCGACGCGGCGGCGGGTCCGGCGTGAACCGACCGCTCGACCTCGGCGCTCCCGACCGTTTCCGCGCCGCGCGGCACCTCGACGTGCTGATCCCCACCCGGAACCGGCCGGCCGAACTGGCGGTCACCCTGTCCGGGCTGGCCGCGCAGGAGGGCGTGCCCGGCTTCGGGGTGGTGGTCAGCGACCAGTCCGACGGGGAGCCCGCGTACGCGCACCCGGCGGCGGCCACGATGGTCCGGGCGCTGCGCCACCGAGGGCACCCCGTGCTGCTCACCCGCCGGCTGCCGCGCCGCGGTCTGGCGGAGCACCGGGCGTCGCTGCTGGCCGCCTCGGACGCCCGGTACGTGCTCTGCCTCGACGACGACGTGTGGCTGGAACCCGGTGCGCTGCGCCGGCTGGTCACCGCGATGGAGGAGCTGCGCTGCGGCTTCGTGGGCAACGCGGTGCACGGCCTGTCGTACGTCGACGACGTGCGCCCGGAGACGCACCGGCACTACGAGGAGTGGAACGGGCCGCCGGTGCCGGAGCGGATCCGCCCGGACACCCCGGAGTGGCAGCGCGCGTCGATCCACCCGGCGGCGAACCTGCTGCACGTGACGGAGAAGCTGAACCTGCCGCCGGGAGCGTGGCGGGCGTACAAAGTGTCCTGGATCGGCGGCTGCGTGCTGTACGACCGGGCGAAGCTGGTCGACGCGGGCGGCTTCGAATTCTGGCGGCGGGTGCAGGAGAAGCACCAGGGCGAGGACGTGGCCGCCCAGCTCGCCGTGCTGGCCCGCCACGGCGGCGCCGGAGTCCTGCCCAGCGGGGCGTACCACCTGGAGTCCCCGACCACGGTCACCGAGCGCGAGGTGGAGGCGTGGGAGGTGGTGGTCGCCGAGGAGGACGCCCCGCAGCCGGCCTGAGCCTGTGTTGACAAGGGGCCCCTGCTCTACCGCAGGCGTTAGGAAGGGGCCCTTCCTTACACCGCCAGCAGCTCGCGGGCGGCCTCCAGCACCTCGATCGCCGGGACGTCGGTCACGAAGGAGTCGCGGTGCGGGCAATCGCCGTCGCCGGGGCGGTGCGGGTAGATGCCGGGGGTGCAGTCGACGCCGCAGACCGGGCAGTGCACCGTCCAGGAGCTGATCGGTCGGTGCCGGGCGCGCAGCGGGTTCGCGGTGTTGATGAGGTTGCCGACCCAGAAGACGCCCACCGTGGCGGCGCCGACCGCCGCGGCCAGGTGCAGGGGGCCGGTGTCGTTGGAGACGACCAGGGCGCAGTCGGCGTAGCAGCCGGCCAGCCCGCCCAGGCTGAGCGTGCCGACCTGCGGCCGTACCGGCACCCCGGCCGCCGCGACCACCCGGTCCACCACGTCCTGTTCGGCGGCGGTGCCGGTGACCAGCACCTCGTACCCGTCGCCGTGCAGCTCGCGGGCCACCTCCGCGAAGCGCTCCGGGGGCCAGCGCCGCCGAGTGTCGGTGGCGCCCGGGTGCAGCGCGACCCGGGGCCGCTCCGGCGGGCCGAGCACCCCGGCCGCCTCGGCCCGGTCCGCGTCGGTCACCGTCAGCGTCGGCACGATCGTGGTGGCCGGGGCGCCGACCAGCGCGGCCACCTCCAGGTAGCGGATCACCTCGTGCTGGTAGTAGACGTACCGGAGCCAGCGGTCCAGCGGCGGGGCGCCC
The DNA here is from genome assembly GCF_052068455.1 of Micromonospora sp. H33. Taxonomy (NCBI): domain Bacteria; kingdom Bacillati; phylum Actinomycetota; class Actinomycetes; order Micromonosporales; family Micromonosporaceae; genus Micromonospora; species Micromonospora sp. H33. The sequence continues at coordinate 531,317 of NZ_JBQHDE010000001.1, forward strand.
TCCGCACGCAGGCCCGCGGTCACCCGCGCGCCGAGACCGGCGACGACCGGGTTGGAGTTGGCGCCACCACCGTGCACCTGCAACGCCAGGTCGAAGCGCTCCTTGCGGGCCGCCGCGACGAAGTCCTCCATCGCGGACTCCGGCTCGCCGGTATCCGGGGAGCGGATCCCGGGCGCCGGCGGGACCACCAGGACGCGGTCGACCGGGCCGGGCCGGTCGCGCCAGAGCTTCGCGTGCCACGGCGCGCCGAGCAGCACGATCTCCGCCCCGGGGTACGCGGCCCGCAGCGCGTCCAGCGTCGGCAGGACGAAGATGAAGTCGCCGAGCGCGTTGGCGCGCAGCACGGCGATCCGTTCGACGTCGGGCACGCGCTCGGCGACCGGGCCGAGCAGGTTCAGGGCGACCACGTGAACCTACGGCCGGTCGATCCCGCCGGCGGCGGTGTCCGGGTGGTGGAGTTCCCGGTCCGCGGCCGGGTCGACCGGTCTCGGCGTACCCCCGGAGACGTCGCGCCGTCCCGTGCGCCCGACGGTGATGGTGCGCGGCGTGGGTCGCGCCGCTCGGGGCAGCCGGACGCGGAGGAGACCGTGGTCCATCACCGCGTCGATCGCGTCCGGGTCCACCCGCGAGGGCAGGTCGACCCGGTACTCGAAGCCGCGGGTCTCGAAGCCGCCCGGGATGCCGTGGTCGGCGTTCACCTCGGCCTCCGACCGGGCCCGTACGCACAGCTCGCGGTCGTCCAGCTCGACCGCCACCTCCTCGGGCGCCACGCCGGGCAGCCTTACGACGACCTCCCAGCCGTCGCCGGTCTCGTTCAGCTCCAGGTCGGGCGAGCCGGAGCGGCCGCCGACCAGCCGGCTCAGCTCGGCGCGCAGCGACTGCAACTCGCCCATCGGGTCCCACCCCTGCTGCCGGCCGCGCCAGCCCCGCCCGAATCCGCCACTCTGTTCACTCATGCCGGCCCTCCGCTCCGCCGAACGGTCCGAGCCCCGGCCGCGTCGGTGCATCCCGCAGCATCGCCACGACCCCGGCCGGGGGTCGGACTGTGAGCAGGGCCGCCATGAGACACCACGGCACAGAGCCTGATGATTCGCTCGCTGCGCTCGTTCATCACACCTCTCCGATCCGCTGGGTGGCCGCCGGGGACCGCAGCGAGCTGGGCGCGTCCAGGTTGGCGTCGCGGTCGACGCCGACGCCGAGCCGGTCGACCAGTTCCCCACCGAGCCAGGCGCTGATGCCGAGGATGGCCAGGGCGACGACCTCGATCGCGATGAGCGCGCCGCCGGCGGCCCGGGACTCGGCGTTGAGCCGGACCGCCCAGACCGCGGCGAAGAGCAGGATCACCGCCACGTTCGCGGCGGCATGGGTGAGCGCCACCCGCTTGGCGCGGGTGCCGGTGGGGATGGCGAGCAGGTCGAACGTCCCGGCCGCCGCGGCCAGCAGGCCGCCGACCAGTCCGACGGTGATGTTCCAGTACGCGACCTCGCCGAGGAAGTCCGGACCGCCCACGGTGTCGACGATGTCGAAGAGCACCGCGGTCACGAGCAGGGCGACGGGGAACATCACCAGCATCGGGTGGACGGGGTGGCCCAGCACCTTGAGTCGGCTCTCCATGACCGGGCCTCCTGCTCGATCCTGCCGGCGGGTCGGGTGAGGCGGTACCCCTGCCTCCGGTGAGCAAACCTCGCCCTGGTGGGGCCGCCTACGCTGTCGGGGGCGGTACGTCGCCACGATGGTCAACGGACGGGGGAGGGTCACGTGACGGTGGAGATCACCACACACGAGGAGTTGCGGGAGCTGCTGGGCAGTCCGGGGCCCCGGGCCGCCGCGAAGGAGCGGACGCGCCTGCACGAGCGGGACCGCCAGTGGCTGGCCGCGTCCCCGTTCTGCCTGGTCGCCACGGCGGGCGCGGACGGCACCTGCGACGTCTCGCCGAAGGGTGACCCGCCCGGCTTCGCCCTGGTGCTCGACGACACGACCATCGCCATCCCCGAGCGGCCGGGCAACAAGCGGGCCGACGGCTACCGCAACATCCTCGACAACCCGCACGTCGGGCTGATCTTCCTGATCCCCGGGCGCACCGACACGTTGCGGATCAACGGGCGGGCCCGGCTGCTGCGCGACGCACCGTTCTTCGACTCGATGGTGGTCGACGGGCACCGCCCGGTGCTCGCCGTCGTGGTGGAGATCGAGCAGATCTTCTACCACTGCGCGAAGGCGTTCCTCCGGTCGGAGCTGTGGCGGCCGGAGACCTGGTCGCCGGAGGTGCTGCCGTCCCGGGCCCGCCTCGTCAAGGAGGTCGAGGCGCCGGCGGAGACGCTGGCCGACCTGGAGCGCCACTACGGCCCGGACTACGCCCGCCGCCTGTACGTCTGACCGGCGTCACGTCGACGGGCGGCTCAACTTCATCTACCAGGAGGAGCGGTTTGACGGGAAGCAGAGCAACTTCTTCCGGCTGGAGAGCCCGGATCGCGAGGACGGCTGACCGCGTACGCGAGGAAGGCCCGCGACCGGCGACCGGCCGGCTGCGGGCCTTCATGCTGCCGACCTGCGGTTTCGGGTTTGTCTCCCGCCCTGTGGGTAGGAGTTTCTGGGACAGGACGGCTCTCCCCGGTCCGTCGATCGTGGAGAGCGGTTCGACCTGACGAGGAGGATTCACCATGACCACGAAGGTCGAGAAGTCCATCGAGGTGCAGGTGCCGGTCCGCATGGCCTACAACCAGTGGACCCAGTTCGAGGAGTTCCCGAAGTTCATGGGCGGCGTGCGCGAGGTCCGCCAGCTCGACGACCGGCGGCTGCACTGGGTCGCCGAGATCGCCGGGGTCCGGCGCGAGTGGGACGCGACGATCCTGGAGCAGGTGCCGGACCGCAAGGTGGCCTGGGCGGCGACCGAAGGTGCGACCAACGCCGGCGCGGTCTACTTCCAGCCGGTGGCTACGGACCGCACGATGGTCCGGCTGCACCTGGAGTACGAGCCCGAGGGGCTGGTCGAGAAGGCCGGCGACAAGCTGAACGTCGTCGAGCGGCAGGCCGAGTCCGACCTGGAGAAGTTCAAGTCGTTCATCGAGGGCCGCGGCGCCGAGACCGGCGGCTGGCGTGGCACCGTCGACACCGGTGCCGGCGTCGGCACGCCGGGCGTCCAGTACGCGGCGGGCACGCGGGGCGACAGCGGCAAGGCCGGCGTCTCCGGCACGGCCGTGGCCGCCGGAGCGGCGGTGGCCGGCGCGGCAGCCGCCGGGGCCGCGGCGGCCGCGGCGAAGCACCGCTCGGGCGAGGACGACGAGCCGACGCCCACCACCGAGACGGAGTACGTGGTGACCGACGTCCCGGAGAGCGGCGTCGCCACCTACCCGCCCGAGCCGCGCCGCGGCCTCTGACCGTCGTTTCCTGACCGGGCCCGGCCTGCCGGGCCCGGTCAGCCCATAGCGTCAGGCCGCCTGCGGCTGCACCGTCACCATCCACAGGTGACCGTCGGGGTCGGCGAACGTGCCCGCGTACCCCCAGGGCTGCGGACCGGGCGCGAGCGTGACCTCCGCCCCGGCGGCCCGGGCCCGCTCGACGGCCGCGTCCACCTCGGCTTCGCTGGCGGTGGTGACGCTGAGCAGACACTCGCTCGTCCCCCGGTCGGCGACCTGATTCGGACTGGTCACCCAGCCGAAGCCGCCGGTGGGTATGAGCATGAGGCGGAGGCCCTCGGTGACGACGAACTGCAGCGGCTCGGGGATGCCGTCGTCGGCCGGCTCGCCGACCGCGGTCAGACCGAGGGCCTCGGTGTAGAAGCGGTACGAGACGGCACGATCGGCGATCGGCAGGCTGACGATGACGGGCGCGTACGGCACGTGACTGACCTCCGGGCTCGGACAGGGCTACCTCAGGATGGACCGTTCGTCGCCGCGAAACTCATCGCCCGACGTCTCGACACGGCGGCGACGAGGGCGTCCTCAGCCCACCTTCGGCGTGGCGCGGTCGATGATCGCGGCGTGGTCGACGCCGGCCGGCAGGGTGCCGTACGCGTAGCCGTGCTCGCCGCCGAGCCGGGACGCGCAGAAGGCGTCGGCGACGGCCGGGTGGCCGTGCCGGACCAGCAGCGAGCCCTGCAGGACGAGCGCGAGCCGCTCCACCAGGTGCCGGGCCCGCAGTTCCACCTCGGCCGGGTCGGCGAGGTCGGCCCGCAGCCGGCGTACCGCCGCGTCGAGCCGGGCGTCCGCGCCGGCCGCCGCGTCCACCTCCGCCTCGAACGCGGCCAGCACCTGCGCCTCCCGGGTCAGGGCGCGCAGCACGTCCAACGCGGCCACGTTGCCCGACCCCTCCCAGATCCCGTTCAGCGGTGACTCGCGGAACAGCCGCGGCATCCCCGACTCCTCCACGTACCCGTTGCCGCCCAGGCATTCGAGGGCCTCGGCGGCGTGCCCGGGCCAGCGCTTGCACACCCAGTACTTGCCGACCGCGACGGCCAGCCGCTTGAAGGCGGTCTCACCGGCGTCGCCGCGCGCCGAACGGTCCGTCGCGCCCGCCAGCCGCAGCATGAGTACGGTCGCCGCCTCGGACTCCACCGCCAGGTCGGCCAGCACGTTGCGCATCAACGGCTGGTCGACCAGGTAGCGCCCGAAGGCCCGCCGGTGCGCCGCGTGGTGGGCCGCCGTGATCACTCCCTGGCGCATCCCGGCCGCCGCGCCGATGAGGCAGTCGAGCCGGGTCAGGTTGACCATGTCGATGATCGTGCGGACGCCCCGGCCCTCGTCCCCGACCCGCCAGGCCACCGCGTGCTCGTACTCGATCTCGGACGACGCGTTGGACCGGTTGCCGAGCTTCTCCTTGAGCCGCATCAGGCTCATCGGGTTGCGCGTGCCGTCGGGCAGCACCCGGGGCACCAGGAAGCAGGTGAGCCCGCCGGGAGCCTGGGCGAGGGTGAGGAACAGGTCGCACATGGGCGCGGAGGTGAACCACTTGTGCCCGACGAGCCGGTAGCTGCCGTCCGGCTCGGGCCGGGCGGTGGTGGTGTTGGCGCGTACGTCCGACCCGCCCTGCTTCTCGGTCATCGACATGCCCGCCAGCAGTCCCCGCTTGCCCAGCGCCGGTCGCAGCCCCGGGTCGTACGTCGAGGCGGTCAGCAGCGGCTCGTACCGCGCGGCCAGCTCCGGGGCGTGCCGCAGCGCCGGCACCGCCGCGTACGTCATCGAGATGGGGCAGCCGTGCCCGGCGTCGGGCCGCCAGGTGTAGAACTTCGCGGCGCGGGCGACGTGCGCGCCCGGCCGGCCGTCGGCCCACGGCGCGGCGTGCAGGCCGTGGGTCACCGCCGTCCGCATCAGTTCGTGCCAGGACGGGTGGAACTCCACCTCGTCGACCCGGTGGCCGTAGCGGTCGTGGGTACGCAGCACCGGCGGGTACTCGTTGGCCAGCCGACCGTGCTCGATCGCCTCCGCGCCGCCGCCGAGCCGGCCGAGGTCGTGCAGCTCGGCGGCCGCCCAGCCGGCGCCCTCCCGGTCGAGGCCCTCCAGCAGCGCCGGGTCGTCCGCCGCGTCGTAGCCGGCCAGCGGTGGTACCTGGTTGAACACCTCGTGAGTCGTCACGGTGACACTCCCAGCGCGCGGTGGATGAATCGGGTCAGTCCGGGGATCGTGTCCGGGCCGGCGACCCCGGCGGCAAGCGGGCCGACCATGGCCTCGGCGAGCGCGCCGACCAGCGCGGTCGCGGTCAGCTCCGGATCCTGCGGGGGCAGCTCGCCGGAGGCCACGCCCTCCGCCACGTACCCGGCGATCAGGTCGGCGTGAGCGCGGCGGAAGACGAGCCGCTGCGCGTCGACCGCCGGGTTCACGGGCTCGGCCAGCAGCGCGTACGCCAGGCGCGGCGCCTGCAACGCCCGCCCGGCGAACGTGGCCACGACGGCCGCCAGCCGCGCCGCCGCCGTGCGCTCCCGCGCCGCCGCACGGGCGACCGCGTCGATCTCGCGTTGCGACGCCGTCCGGAAAACCTCGGCGAACAGGTCGGCCTTTGTCGGGAAGTGGCGGTAGACGCTGCCGGTGGCGATGCCGGCGCGTTCGGCGACGGCGGCGACGGCGCAGCCGGCGTACCCGTGCTCGGCCATGATCTCCAGCGCCGCCGCGATCGTCCGCTCGCGCGACGCGCTGAGCCGAGCCTTCACCCGCTCGGTGGTCCGGTACGCCACGCAAGAATTGAACCACCGTTCAGTTCTTGCCGGCAAGGCCCTGTTGCGGGTCCTTCCACATAGGCGTCGTCTCCGCAGTCAAGGACGGGACAGACCTCTGGTGGGGATCCGGCGCTACCGTGGGGCCGCTGGTGATTCCAAGGCGTCGGAGGTGGACAGGTGCGTCGACCGTCTTGGATCACGTTGGCGCTGTCGCCGGTCATCGCGTTGGTGGTGCTCCCCGCGTTGACGAACGTCGCCACGGGTGCGCTGCCGTCGTCGTGGGATCCGTACCTCTGGCTGGCATGGCCGCTCGCGGCGTTGCTGGCGGCACCGGTCGTGCTGGCGGAGGTGCGTCGCAGTCGCTCCGTGAAGGTCAGCCGTGACCACCTGGGCGGGAGCGGGTCGACGCTGGGCGGCGTCGTGTGGAACGTCCCGACGGCGGTGCGCACGTTCGTGGGCCGCTCGGCCGAGCTGCGGGAGCTCGCGCAGACGTTGAGCGGCCGCAACGGTGGTGCCGTGGCGTTGGTGGGACCGCCCGGGGTCGGCAAGACCCAGCTCGCCGAGGCGTACGCGAGTACGCATCGCGGCCAGTTCGAGTTGGGCTGGTGGTTGGTGGCCGACGATCGGCTGGCGGTGGTGGCATCGTTGGCGCAGCTGGCTGACCGGCTGGGAGTGGGTGACACCGACCAGGAGGTCGCGGCGCGACGCGTGGTGCAGGAGCTGGGTGCCCGGTCGCGGTGGCTGCTGGTCTTCGACAACGTGGGCGGTGAGAGCGACCTGGCCGGCCTGGTGCCGTCGGGGCGCGGCCAGGTCCTCATCACCTCACGTGACCCCGGGCTGGCGAGGCTGGCGCAGGTGTTCGTGGTGCGCCCGTTCGACGTGGCGGTGTCGGCGCGGTTCCTGCAGGACCGTACGGGGGATCGTGACGACGAGGCGGCGCGGTGGCTGGCACAGGAGATGGGCGGGCTGCCCTTGGCGCTGGAGCAGGCAGCGGCCTATTGCGTGCAGACCGGGGTTAACCTGGGCGGCTACGTGCAGCGGTACCGCGCCGGGAATCAGGCGTGGCTGTGGCGACAGCAGGCACCGGTGGACCGGCCCCCGGTGATGCGGACCTTCGAGTTGGCGTTCGCCGCGGCGGCGAAGCGCAGCAGGGCGGCGGTGCAACTGCTCACCGTCGCGGCGTACTTCGCGCCGGCCACCGGCATCCCCCGTCAGGTGTTCGTGTCCGGCGTCCGGGACCTGCCGTCGCCACTCGCCGCCGCGGCGGCCGACCCGATCAAGCTGGACACGACGATCGCGGTCCTCCTGCGGATGTCGTTGATAGAGGCCGACCGGGAGCTGCTAAGGCTGCACCCGCTCGTCCAGGACGTGCTCCGTACGCGGGTGGGCAAGGCCCCCCGGGCACGGCTGGCACTGCGAACAGCGGCCGGTTGGTTGCCCGTACCCGGACGGGATCGGACCGCCGGCTGGCCAAGCAGCCGGTGGATCGCCCTGGCGGCGGCATCGATCTCGAGCGCTCTTCCCGCGAATGCCGAAGATCCGGCGGTCTGGGATCGGTGCGTGGAACTGCTGCCGCATGCCGTGGCCGTGCTCGATCACGCCGACCAGGACGACGTCGCCTCCGCGCCGACCGCTGACCTCAGTGACTGGCTGGGCACGTACCTTGCCCGTCGCGGCGAATACGGTGCCGGCCGGCAGCGGCTGGAACGGGCCACGGCCGAGCACCGTCGGGTGCTCGGTGGGGAGCATGCCTCGACGCTCGCCTCGATGAACAACCTGGCGCGCGTGCTGAGCGAGATGGGTGAGCTGACCGAGGGCCGCCGCCTGCACCAGCAGGTCCTGGAACTGCGTCGCCGGGTGCTGGGCGATGAGCACCCCGACACGCTCATCTCGATGAACAACCTCGCGGTCGTCCTCGGCCAGTCGGGCGACCTGGCCGGAGCCCGCCGGCTGCACGAGCAGGTCCTGCAGGTACGCCGCCGGATGCTGGGCGAGGACCACCTCGACACGCTCATCTCGATGAACAACCTCGCGCTCGTCATGAGGGACATGGGTGAGCTGGCCGACGCCCGCCGGCTGCACGAGCAGGTCCTGCAGGTACGCCGCCGGATGCTGGGCGAGGAGCACGCCGACACGCTCATCTCGATGAACAACCTCGCGGTCGTCGTGAGCGACATGGGCGAGCTGGCCGACGCCCGCCGCCTGCACGAGCAGGTCCTGCAGGTACGCCGCCGGATGCTGGGCGAGGAGCATCCCGAGACGCTCATCTCCATGAACAACCTCGCGGTCGTCATGAGCGACACCGGCGACCTGACGGAAGCCCGCCGACTGCACGAGGAGGTCCTGCACCTGCGCAGCCGGGTGCTGGGCGAAGAGCACCCCGACACCCTCATCTCCATGAACAACCTCGCCGTCGTCATGAGCGGCACAGGTGAACTCACCGAAGCCCGCCGACTGCACGAGCAGGCCCTGCACCTGCGCAGCCGGGTGCTGGGCGAAGAGCACCCCGACACCCTCATCTCCATGAACAACCTCGCCGCCGTCATGAGCGGCACAGGTGAACTCACCGAAGCCCGCCGACTGCACGAGCAGACCCTGCACCTGCGCCGCCGGCTGCTGGGCGAAGAGCACCCCGACACGCTCGTCTCCATGAGCAACCTCGCGCTCGTCATGAGCGACATACGTGAGGAGACCGACGTGCCCCCTTCCGGGTCGCCGCATGACTGAGCCCTCCTTCCTGGCCGCCGTCCGAAAGTCGTACGACACCGTCGCCGAGGACTACGCCAAGCTCGTGCCGCCACGGTTCGCGACAGATCCGTTGGGACGCGGGATGCTGGCCGCGTTCGCCGAGCTCGTACGGGCCGACGGCGGGCAGCCCGTCGCCGATCTCGGGTGCGGTCCGGGCCATGTCGCCGCCCACCTGGAGTCGCTCGGCGTGCCCGTGTTCGGTGTCGACCTGTCGCCGAAGATGGTGGAGATCGCCCGACGGACGTACCCGAACCTGCGCGTCGAGGTGGGCTCGATGACCGCCCTGGACCTCCCCGACGGCGAACTCGGCGGCATCGTCGCCTGGTGGTCGATCCTGCACCTGCCTCCGGAGGAGCTGCCGGCGGTGTTCGCGGAGTTCCACCGGGTGCTCGCCCCGGGCGGCCATGTGCTGGTGGGGTTCCACGTCGGCGACGAGCATCTGCGCCCGGAGCGCGCGTACGGCCACCCGGTGTCCTACGACACCCACCTGTTGCTGCCCGATGGCGTCGCCGAGTTGCTGAACCGCGCCGGATTGAACGTTGCCGCTCGGTTGATCCAGGAGCCCGGCGAGGGGCTGAAGAGGCAGCAGGCCTGCCTGTTGGCGCGCAAGCCCGAGCGGTCGTGACGCGGTCCGGAGCGGACGCCCTCACTCCTGCCCGACGACGCTGATGTCGCCGGCCCCGCCGTACGGCCGATCAGTCGAGGCAGAACTCGTTGCCCTCGGGGTCGGCCATCACGATGTGGCCGGCGCCGAGCGGGGGAGCGGGCTCGTGGCGTCGAAGCCGGGTGGCGCCGTGGGAGACGAGCCGCTCGGCCTCCGCCTCCAGGGCCGCCATCCGCGCGTCGCCCTCGAGCCCGGGGGCGGCTCGCACGTCGAGGTGCACCCGGTTCTTGGTCTGCTTGCGCTCCGGCACCCGCTGGAAGAACAGCCGCGGCCCGGACCCCTCGGGGTCGACCACCGCCGAGGCGTCGTTGCGGTTCTCGGGTGGCACGCCCATCGCCTCCAGCGCCTGCTCCCACGACTCGAAGCCCCCGGGCGGGTCCTGCAACCGATAGCCGAGGGCCTCGGCCCAGAACGCCGCCAACCCGGCCGGGTCGGCGCAGTCGAAGGTGATCTGAACGTCGCGGGCCATCTCAGCTCGCCTCCCGTCGGGTCTGCTGGTAAGTGTGCAGGTGGAGGTCGCGGAGCAGGCACACCTCGGCCAGATGGTGGATCAGCTCGCGGTTGATGTGCAGCACCAGCGCTGCCAGAGGACGCTCGGCGTGCGGTCCCTCCGCCTCCCCGCATGGGCGGGCGAGGCCGGTCTCGCCGAGGGACTCGACCCCGGCCAGCCAGGTGGCGTACTCCGTGTCGAGCTGGGCCAGCGCCGCGGCCGCGGTCGGGGCGTACTCGAACGACTGGTAGTCGGTGGGCGCGCGACCGAAGTGCGCGGCGTTGCGCACCGCGAGCACGCCGACGATCACGTGCCCGAGTCGCCAGGCGATCGTCGTGAACGGTGGCGGGTCGGGCTCCGGCATCGCGAAGTCGATGGTCATCGCGCCGGACCCGGCCTGCACCGGTGTGGCGCCGGTGCCACGCGGGCGCACGCTCCAGCAGCCCGGCACCGGCTCCCAGAAGTACTCGTCGTCGGTGAGCCCGTCGAGGCGATCGCGCAGCTGGTTGGTCCACTGCCACGCGAGCTGCTCTCGGAGCAGGGGGTTCCAGGTCTGGTCGGTCATGGTTTAACCCTCCCGCAGATAGCGGACAGGATCGTTCCGTGATCTGTGGAACGATGAGCGCGTGACCGTCGAGGCGACGACCGAGCGGGTGCTGCGGTTGCTGGCGCTGCTGCAGCGGCGGCCGTCCTGGACCGCAGCCGAGCTCGCCGCCGAGCTGGGGGTCACCGACCGCTCGGTGCGCCGCGACGTGGAGCGGCTGCGCGCGGTCGGCTACCCCGTGCACGCAACTGCGGGCGTCGGCGGCGGCTACCAGCTCGGCGCGGGCACCCGGCTGCCGCCGCTGCTCCTCGACGACGAGGAGGCGATCGCGACGGCGGTTTCCCTGCGGCTGGCGTCGGGCGGCACGGTCGCCGGGGCGGGCGAGGCGGCACTGCGGGCGCTCGCGAAGCTCGACCAGGTGATGCCGTCCCGCCTGCGTGCCGAGGTGCGGGCGGTGCACGGCGCCACCGAGACCCTTGTCGGCCCCGGGGTCGAGATCGACGCGGAGCTGCTGGTGACGCTCGCGCGGGCCTGTCGCGACGCCGTACGGGTGCGGTTCCGGTACGCCGGCCGCGACGGCGGGGAGCGCGAGCGCACGGTCGAGCCGGTGCGGATGGTCACCACCGGCCGCCGCTGGTACCTGATGGCCCGGGACGTCGACCGCGACGACTGGCGCACCTTCCGGCTGGACCGGATGCGCGAGGTGGTGGCGACGACCTGGCGTTTCCGGGCGAGGGAGCATCCGGACCCGGTCGCCTACGTGCAGCGGTCCGTGACGGAGGCGCCGTACCGGTATCTCGCCCGGGTGCGGGTGCACGCCCGGCCCGACCGGGTGCGGGAGCTGGTGCCGCCCCAGGTGGGGCGTGTCGAGGACGATCGCGACGGGTGGTGCGTGCTCGTCGTCGGCGGGGAGAACCTGGACTGGCTCGCCATGCACGTGGCGCGGCTGGGCTTCGAGACGGAGGTGCTGGAACCTCCGGAGCTGCGGGAGGCCGCCGCCCTGCTCGCCCGCCGCCTCGCGGCGATGGCCGGGACCGTGGGTCGTAACCCGAGATGATCGAGGGATATCACCTCGAGAAACGGCGAAGCCCAGGTCGCTGACCTGGGCTTCTGCACCGAGCCGCCTGACGGAATCGAACCGTCGACCTACGCATTACGAGATCAAGTTGCCTACCTACGCCTACCTGGCCTCTACCGGCCTGACGTGCGGAAATGCCTCTCGACATCTCTCAGCGCCGGTGGTCGCGGTCCGGCCTCTTGAGGACTAGATGAGGACTGACCCAGCCATGCCGTGTGGGCTGCCCCGCGCCGGTCCGGTGCTGCACTCGCTCCGCTACCTACCGGGCCTAACTGGTGCTATCACGTCCCGCCACAGCACCTTCATCAAGGCCCTGTGCCGATTGGTGCCGCCACGTGGCATGAGCCGACGGGCGTACAGGGTTAGCAGGCCAGCCCATACCGCGACCACCCCAGCAAGCACCGTCCCGATCGCAACGACGAACGGGATGAACACCAGCGGCGGCTTCAGGGACCACAGGGCCACCACGGCGACGCCAACGCCCCACATGAGTAGCCCGAGAGGCAGACAGCGGTACCCGATGACAAGCAGTCGGTACGCCGGAGTCGCCCGGATTCGGTCGACCGCCTCCTCGGCTTCTGTCATGTCTGTCGCTCCTCAGGGCCACGGCACCGGATCATCGTGGCAGGCAGCACCAAACGTGCCAACGGAACCGGTCGACACACGGGTTAGGAAGTGTGGATACGGCCGGAAGTCGAACGGCGGTGACCTGGCTTGACCTGCGTCGCTATGCCGGCGGCCACGTCCAGGAACTGACCGCCGTTGCCCCTTGGCTCCCGTGCCAACGGGCATGCAACGGGCACGGCCGAAGCACCAGCAGAACCCCGTCTGGGGCGGGCAGCGCCGCGCGTATGCGGGTTGTAGCGTGCGCTGTCATGACGTTGACGTCGGTGCTCGGTCCCACGCGGAGGCCCCTGTGACGCGCCGTCGACGGCTCCTGGTCGCCGCGGCGCTGGCTGTCGCACTGTGCGCCGGGTATCTGTCGGCCACCACCGGCCATCGCCTCGATCATGGCAGGTCGTGGTGGCACGGGCCTGATGCGGAGTCCCGCACGGAAGGGCCGAGGACGGAGGTGCGGTTCGCCTTCAATCCCGGAGGCCAGGCCACGTTCGGCGCGTCCATCCGCAATCCCGGTCCGTGGCCGGTGACGATCACCGGCATTGCGGGCGATGGCGGTCCGGCGGATAAGCACGTGTTCAAGATTGACCGCCTGGCGGTACACCCTGCCGATGAGGCCACCGGCGTCGTGTTCGACCCGGCTGCGGCGGCACCGTTCCGCTCGATCAGGGTGGCGGCGGGCATGGAGCTGCCGGTCTTCGTCACGATCACGATCCCGGACGTGGAGATGGCTCCCGGATCAGGGCTCTTCTTCGATGATCTCGCGGTCGACTACGAAGTGCTCGGCCTGCCTCGTCACCAGCGGGTGCCGATGGGCTTCCGCTTGTTGGTTCACTCTGCAAACGGCTATGTCCCGCGCTGACCGCCGAGCGCCGGGAGTGGCCTTGGGATTAGAAGAAGATTGCGGAAGGCTGGTCAGGTAGCTGCACGCCTGATCAGCCCGTCCGCCGTTGTCGGACAGGGTCGGTGTTGGCGGGCGGTCTTGGCTGTACGGATGGCTGTACGGTCGGCCCCAACTATCAGCTTGGACGACCCCGGAGATCTGGTGATCGCGTGGTTCACTGTCGCGCATGACGTGGCGAAAGACCGGGCCGGTGGTGGCAGTCATCTTGGCGGTGGTAGCCGTCGTTGGTTGGCGCTGGTGGCATAACCACCCGCCGTACGGTCCGGAAACGCTGGCCATCAAGTCCTCACTCACGTTCGTCAGCCACGAGGAGGCTCAGGCTGCGCTCGGCGAGAACGTGCCCGCGCCGGTGTCCAACGGACGCGACCAACTAGTGCTCGGCCAAGTTTCTTGGCAGACCCCGCCCAAGCCACTCGATGGCGGTTACTTCGCGATCTTCCTCATTGACAAGCGCACCAACCGCAAGGCGGGAAGCTTCAGCGCGTCTTCGCCACGGCCGGACGCCATCAGCGCCGGGAGCGCCGGAGTGGAGAACAAGATCCCCGAGCGCTATCCCTGGCTAAAGGGCGCAGGCGACATCAAAGTTGGGGACACCTGGTGGACCCACGGCTCCAGACTGGCCGTGTTCGACGGGGACGCTTCACCGCTAACGTTCGTCGCGCCCTTCCGGTATCTGGAGGGGGCGCAACGGGAAGCGGCCAGGGGAGCCACTGCACCGGTTGCGATATCGGACCTGCTCCTGGCCCTGGTCTACATGGGGTCCGATGGGCAGGTGTACTGGGCGCAGCGGCTCCAAGGCTAGGTAGCGGATCTCCTCGTCGGGCAGTCGCCAGGACCGTCCAGCCTCCCCGGACGGGGACAAGGTGGAGCGCCTCACCAGCCGAACGACCTTGGCCCCGTCCGGGGAGGCTGGTAGCCCTTGTGGTGCCGGCGAGGTGATCCGCGGCGGCATCTCTGAGGAGGGTCGGGGTTCGGGGCGGAGCCCCGAGGTCTTCAAAGGGCTGCGTCCGTCAGTGTGCCGGCCGGCCCGGCCGATGCCGGCCGGAGGTCGCCAGCAGGCCGGGGCCGGGCCGGCGCGGCCCGCTTGCGGGCCGCCTTGACGAGGCGGTTGCGGCACGGGACAAGGACTATTCAAGGACTCGACGGGCCAGCGGCGACGTGATCGACCTTGAGAAACGGCGAAGCCCAGGCCGTTGACCTGGGCTTCTGTTCCGAGCCGCCTGACGGAATCGAACCGTCGACCTACGCATTACGAGTGCGTCGCTCTAGCCGACTGAGCTAAGGCGGCAACGAGCGTAAAGTGTACGCCACCCCTCCGGGACCGCCGAACGGGATCCCTGCCACACCCCCGACCCGGACACGCGGCGCGTTCGGACGTCCACCGGACAGCGCCGCACGCCGACCCGCACTACGCTCCGGCGGATGACGGACGATCACCCCTCTGGATCGCCGGACGACCAGACCGCGCCGCACGGACCCGCAGCCGCCCCGTCACCCGACGGCCCGCACGCCAGCGAGGCGGCCGGTGGTCGGCCCGCGCGCCGGCCGGCCAGCACCGACCCGCTCGAGCTGGGCTTCACCCCGCGCAGGCCGGTGCCGTGGCTCGCGCCGTTCCTGCTGATCAGCACCGGCATCCGTACGCTGCTGGCGATGCTCTTCGGGGCGTACCTGGACAAGCGTGAGTTGCAGAACGCCCTCGACGCGAAGATCGCCAAGCAGGTCGGGCCGGACGGCGGGCTGTGGCTGGACTACGTCGCCGACCTGGGCGACGGCTTCAACGCCACGTACTCGGTCGCGTACCTGCTCGCCCAGCGTGAGCTGGTCGTGGACGGGCACCGCCTGCCCCGCGCGCAGACCCTCGTGATGGGCGGCGACCAGGTCTACCCGTCGGCGGCCTTCGAGGCGTACGAGGACCGGTGCAAGGGCCCGTACCAGGCGGCGCTGCCGGTGACCCCGCCCGAGCGGCCGACGCTGTTCGCGGTCCCCGGCAACCACGACTGGTACGACGGCCTCACCGCCTTCCTGCGCCTGTTCGTCCGGTCCCGGGACCGGCACTTCGGCGGCTGGGGCACCGGGCAGTCCCGGTCGTACTTCGCAGTCGAACTGCCGGCCGACTGGTGGCTGCTCGGCCTCGACGACCAGTCCGGTTCGTACCTGGACGACCCGCAGCTCACGTACTTCGACGCGGTGGCGGAGCGGCTGGGGCCGGAGAGCCGGGTGATCCTGGCCGTGCCGGCGCCAACGTGGGTCAAGGCCGTCGACCACCCCACGGCGTACGACTCGATCGACTACTTCATCCGCACCATCGTCGCGCCGACGGGGGCGCAGGTGCGGCTGCTCATCTCCGGCGACATGCACCACTACGCCCGGTACGCCGGCCCGGATCGTCAGCTCATCACCTGCGGCAGCGGTGGCGCGTACCTGTATCCCACCCACAAGCTGCCGGAGCGGATCGAGGTCCCGCCGCGGGACACCCTGGCCCGCCGGGCGAGCGCTTCGCAGACGTACGAGTTGGCGGCCCGCTACCCGGGCGGGGCGCGGTCCCGGCGGTACGCCTGGGGCATCTTCCCCCGGCTGCCGCTGCGCAACCCGGGCTTCACCACACTGCTCGGCACCCTGCACACGCTGCTGATGCTGGCGATGGCCGGCGTCGCCACGAATCGTGGCGGGACCGAGCAGCGGCTGTTCAGCGTGCCGCTGGTGGCGATGCTGCTGGTGGCGCTGCTCGGAGCGGCGTTCTTCGCCAAGCCCCCCAGCGCCGGCGGCAAGCGGCACGTCCGGCACTGGATCCTCGGCGTGGGACATGGTGTGGCCCACCTCGGGCTGGCGGCGGCCGGCACGTGGGCGTGGCTGGCGCTGCCGTTGCACGACTGGCCCTGGCCGCTACCGGCGGTGGCCGCCGTGGTGCTGTACGGCCCGGTGAGCGGCCTGGTGGCGAGCCAACTGGTGGCCGCGTACCTGCTGGTGGCCGGCGCGTTCGGGGTCAACGTCAACGAACTCTTCGCCGGCCAGGGCATCGAGGACTCGAAGGCCTTCCTCCGCCTCCACATCACCCCGGAGGGCACGCTGACGATCTACGCGATCGGCGTCGACCGGGTGGCCCGCGACTGGCAGATCAACCCCGACCAGTCCCCCGAATCCTCCTGGCTCACCCCGAGTTCTCCCCTAACCCCCCGCCTGGCCGAACCCCCGATCGTCCTCACTTGACACCACACCGCGTTGATCATGAGGTTAGCGGCGAAGTTGATCGCGACAACTGCCGCTAACCTCATGATCAACGGGGTTCAGCAGGGGCGGGCTGGTCAGGAGTTGTAGTGGGCGTCGTGGGCCTGGCGGGGGGCGCAGACCGAGGCGCGGCTGCAGGAGCAGCGGGAGCCGTCGGCGTCCATGCGGACCGTCACCGCGTCGCGGGGGACGCTGTGGCCGACCACCCGGCCCTCCCCCTCCGGGGTGCTCACCCGGGCGCCGATTGCCGGGGCGGACTCCTGGAAGCGCTGGTAGAGCGGGTGTTCGTACTTCAGGCAGCACATCAGCCGGCCGCACGCACCGGAGATGCGCAGCGGGTTGAGCGGCAGGTCCTGGTCCTTGGCCATCCGGATGGTCACCGGCTCGAAGTCGGTGAGGAACGTGGCGCAGCACAGGTCCCGACCGCAGGAGCCGATGCCGCCCTGCACGCGGGCGGAGTCGCGGGCGGAGAGCTGGCGCAACTCGACCCGGCAGTGCAGGGTCGCGCCGAGGTCCCGGACCAGCGACCGGAAGTCCACCCGGTGCGGGGCGGTGAAGTAGATCGTGCTGCGCTCGCCGCCCTCCCCGCCGCCGAGCACATAGTCCACGGCGACCACCTTCATCGGTAGGCCGTGCTCCCGGATCAGGCGCTTCGCGGCAACCTTGGCCTCGGCCTTGCGCCGGCGCAGCGCCTCGTCCCGGCGCAGGTCCTCCTCCTTCGCCAGCCCGGCCAGCTTCGGGAACCCGTCGGTGTCGTCGGACACCCACTGGGCGGCCCAGACGCACTCGGCCACCTCGGGCCCGTCGTCGGTCGGCACCAGCACCTTGTCGCCGACCTGCGGGCGGAGGTCGCCCGGATCCAGGTAGTAGAGGCGCCCGTACCGGTGGAAACTGACCGCGCACAGCATGCCCATGCCCTCACCCTACGTCGCCCGGACCGTCCCGGCCCGGCGGGCGTCGCAGGACGATTACACCGTGCAGCCATCCATGTCGATCGAATCGGCCGACCCACGGGCCGTCCCGCCGGGCCGATGATCCTCGCCCGGACGGCTGATTCCGCCGCAAGCGGCGGGACAAACGCCGACCGGGGGCGTTGAGTGGAGACAGACCTGCGGGGGGTGCAGGGGGAAGGCCACGGCGTCGGCGCCGGGAGCCGGAGACCGGCTCGCGAGCGCGACGCCGTGCGCCATGTCGAGGCACCGTCAGGGTCGAGGCCGCAGGGTTTCACCAGCCCACCCGGGTCGTGGCGTCGTAGCGGGGGCGGCCGCTGACCGGTGCCCGCCACCGGGACTCGGCCAGGCTCGGCCCCCACTGCCGCAGGAGCGTCTCCGCACCGTCGTACGCGACGCAGAGCACCGCGAGCACCCGCGCGGCGATCTCGGCGGCCTCCATCCCGGCCGAGACGCGCGGGGCGGACACGGCGAGCGGCACCGACGTCGCGGCGACGACAGCCACCGCCTCGGTCGACCGCAGCACGTCGGCCAGGGCCCGGGCGAGCGCCAGGCGACTGCCCTCCACCCAGTCGGCGAGGGCGTCGGCGTACCCGGCGGTCGACTCCAGCCGCCCCACCAGGCTCTCCGGTCCCTCGTCGAGGTGGTGCAGCAGCGCCGCGCGGGACTCGCCGTACGCGCTGGCGGCGGCGCCGGACCAGAGCACCGGGTCGGTGAGCGCGGCGGAGACCTCGTCGTACGCCGGGACGAGCCGGCGCACCGACCGGCCGGCGCCGGCCAGCGGCGCGGGGTGCAGGTCCAGGAAGCTGCGGACGGCCTCGCCGGGGAGCACCTGCATGCGGCGCAGAAGCGGCCAGACCCGGTGCCCCTCCGGCGCGCCGGCGGCGAGCAGCGTGTCGACGCGGCGCAGCAGGTCGAGGCCGGGCTCGGCGAGCCGGTCCAGCGGATCCATCACGCCTCCCCGGCGAGCCGGCGGCCGGCGGCCCGGTCGACGTCGGCGTACCGGTCGGCGGCGTCCCGGACGGCAGACGCGGCGGCGGCGAAGCGCAGGGCGGCGGCGTGGGCCTCGCGGGCCCGGTCACCGGTGGCGGCCGTCCACTGCCGGTGCAGGGCCCGCCCGATCTCGCCGGGCCGGCCCGCCGCGTCGCCGCCGAAGGCGACCTGCGCCGGATCGCCGGCGGTGACCGCGCGGGACAGGCCGGCCAGCGTCTCGCTCGCCGCGTCCAGCCGGGCGGCGAGGGCGCGCAGCGCGTCCATCTCAGGCCCCCGCGAGCGGACGGTAGGCGGCGAACGTCTCGTTGTGCAGCTTCTCCCGGGCCCACTGCGCGGCGTCGGCGGCCGCGGTGACCGCGGCCTGGACGGAACCGGCGACGTCGCGCGGGTGGCGGTTGTGCAGCGGGCCGAGGAAACGCACGTCGGTGATCCGCCCGCCGGCGGTGACCACCACCTCGACCAGCCCGTCCGGCGAGCGGACGGTGACCTCGACCGTCGTGACCGCCTGGTCGAACTCGGCCTGGAGGGACTCGACGCGGCGGTAGCGCCGCACCGCCTCCTCGATCCAGGCCTCGTCGATCTCCCCCCGCGGCATCCGCGCTCCTCCCGGACGGACCTCACTCAGCGTGGCGTCATGGTCACCGTGCATGGCACACCGGACCGTACCGCACAGCAATCGCGCCTGTCGATGCCCGTGGACCGCCGATCCGGCGGCTGGGATTCGTCAGCCCTTCCAGAGGGCGAGCATCATCGCCTCGACGGCGATGCGGGGCTTCACGTTCGCCTCGATCGCCGCGCGGCAGGCCAGCACGGCCTCCAGGCGGCGCAGTGCGCCCTCGGCGTCCCACTTCCGCGCTCCGGCCTCGGCGAGGGGCGCGGTGTCGGTGTGCACGGGCGCGACGGAGGCCCGCAGCGCCATGGTGAGCGCGTCCCGGTAGAAGCCGGCCAGGTCGACCAGGGCCCGGTCCAGCGCGTCCCGCTGTGCCCGGGTGGCCCGGGACTTCTGCCGCTTCTCCAGCTCCTTGAGCTGCCCGGCGGCACCCCGGATCGCGCCGGCCGCGCCCCGGCCGGTGCCGCCCGCGCCGAGCGCGGTCTCCAGCGCGGCCCGCTCGGTCGCGTCCGTCTCCGCCACCGACGCCTCGGCCTCCGCCTCGGCCGCCTCGATCAGCGCCGAGGCCGCGTCGAAGGCGGCGCCCACCCCGGTCAGCCGGCGGGGCACCGCCAGCACCGCGTCCCGGCGCTTGCGCGCCTCCGGGTCGCGGGCCAGTCGCCGGGCCCGCCCGACGTGCCCCTGCGCGGCCGCCGCGGCCCACCGCGCCACGTCGGGCGCGATCCCGTCCCGCCGGGCCAGCACCTCGGCCACCGCGTCGGGCGGCGGCTGCCGCAGTGGTACGAGACGGCAGCGCGACCGGATCGTCACGGAGATGTCGTCCGGGTGCGTGGACGGGGCGCAGAGCAGGAAGACGGTGCGCGGCGGGGGTTCCTCGATGGCCTTGAGCAGCGCGTTGCCGGCCGCCTCGGTGAGCCGGTCCGCGTCCTCGATGACCACCACCTGCCATCGCCCGCCGGACGGGGTGCTGGCGGCGCGCAGCACGAGGGCCCGCATCTCGCCGACGCCGATGGAGAGCCCCTCCGGCACCACCAGCCGGACGTCGGCGTGGGTGCCGGCCAGCGTCGTGTGGCAGCCGGGGCAGACGCCGCAGCCGGTGCCGTGCACACACTGCAACGCGGCGGCGAAGGCCCGCGCGGCGACCGAGCGGCCGGAGCCGGGCGGCCCGGTGAAGATCCAGGCGTGTGTCATGCCCGCCCCGGGGTCGCCCGGCGCCACGCCACCCGCGCCGGGCGCCACGCCGGTGTCGACAGTCTCCAGGGCGGCCAGTTCGTCCTCGCCCGGCCGGTGCGCGGCGCGCAGCACGGCGGCGGCCGCCGCGGCGGCCCGGCGCAGTGTGTCGACCGCCTCGTCCTGGCCGACCAGGTCGGCGAAGACGTCCGGCATCAGGTCCGGTGTTCCATCGTCACCAGCTCCGTGTCGGATAACTCCGGCTGCACCGAGGTGTCCGGGCCGTGTGCGGGGCGCGGGTGCACGATGCCGCCCGGCGCTCCCAGCATCTCGTCGATCCGCCGGGCCACCGCCTCGGCGATCTCCTTGGCCGGGCGGGAGGCGTCCAGCACCAGGTAGCGCTTCGGGTCGGTGGCGGCGAGGTCGAGGAACGCGTACCGGACCCGCTCGTGGAAGCTCACCGACTCCGCCTCCAGGTGGTCGCGGTCCTCGCCGCGGCTGGCCACCCGGGACAGGCCGGTGCGCGGGTCGACGTCGAGGAGCACCACCAGGTCGGGCTTGAGCCCGCCGGTGGCCCAGGAGGAGAGCCAGGAGACCTCGTCGACCGGAAGCGTCCGCCCCGCACCCTGGTACGCGAGCGACGAGTCGACGTAGCGGTCGCTGATCACGACGGCGCCCCGGGCCAGTGCCGGCCGGACCACGGTGGCCACGTGGTGGGCCCGGTCGGCGGCGTAGAGCAGCGCCTCGGCGCGCGGCGACGGCACGTCGGAGCCGGGCTGGCCGAGCAGGAGGGACCGGATCCGCTCGCCGACCGGGGTGGCGCCGGGCTCGCGGGTCACCACCACGTCGCGTCCCCGGTCACGCAGCCGGTCGGCGAGCAGGGCGAGCTGGGTGGACTTGCCGGCCCCCTCGCCGCCCTCGAACACCACGAACAGCCCGGTGGAGACGAACGGCTCGGCCGGCATCAGCGGGCGCCCGCGTACCGAGCCCCACAGGTCGGCCAGGACCGGGACGCCCTTCTTGTCGTCCATCTGCCCGAACGCGCTGATCCCGGCGAAGATGCCGGCGGCGCCGGCGACGAGCAGCAGCAGCCGGGTCGACGAGATCGAGAACTCGGCGCCCGCGACGTCGAGGGTGCGGGAGCCGCCCAGACCGGCGAGGAGACTGCCCAGCGCGATGGCGAGGATCAGCACCAGCCGGGTGCCGATCTGCACGACGGCGAACACCCGGCCGCGAACCTCGTCGGCGATCTCGCCGCCGAGGAGGGTGACGCCGGAGAGGAAGGCCATGCCGGCTCCCGCGCCGACCAGGATCGCGCCGACCATCGCCATGGACAGGTGGATGGCGAAGGCCAGCGTCATCACCGCCGCGCTGGCCAGCACGATGCTCATGCCGAACCAGCGGCGGCGGGACATGTCCTTGACGATCATCGGCCCGAGGCCGATGCCGACCGCCAGACCGATGAAGATGGCACCGAAGAGCAGGAAGAAGGCCGCGTCACCGGCGTTCAGCGAGGTGGCGAAGAACTGGGCGGTGCCGATCACGATGCCGCCGCCGGCGAAGGCGCCGAAGATGCCGAGCACCAGGCCCCGGACCAGCGGGGTCTTGCCGATGTACCGCCAGCCCTCGGTGAACTGGCGGAGCACGCTCTGCTCGGTGCGCTCCCGCTCGCCAGCCTGCCCCTGGCTGATCTCGCGGATGCCGAACGCGACGACCAGGGCGGTCGCCAGCCGGGAGAACGCGTTGATCCAGAGCGCGAGCTGGGCCGGCTCCGCCCAGGACGGAAGGTCGCCGCCGGTGATGGTCCGCACGCTGCGGTCCAGCACCGCCGCGGCGACCGCGGCGAGCACCGGCGTGATGCCGTACGTGGTGATGAGGGTGAGCTGGTTGGCGGCCTCGAGTCGCGCCCGGGGGATCAGGTTGGGGACCGCGGCCTCCTTGGCCGGGATCCAGAGCAGGGTGACCGACTCGATCAGGAAGGTGGCGACCGCCGCCCAGCCGACCACCACCGGGCCGCTCGCCCCGAGCAGCGCGACCAGCGGGATCGAGGCGAACAGGAGGAACCGCAGCACGTCGCAGATGACCATCGTCCACCGTCGGTCGAACCGGTCGGCGAGCACGCCGGCGATCGGCCCGAGCACGAGGGCGGGCAGCAGGCGGACGGCGATCACGCCGCCGAAGGCGGCACCCTTCGCGGTGCTCCCCTCCACCTGGGCGGCGGCGAAGACGGACGTGGCGAGCAGGCCGAACCAGTCGCCGAACGAGGCGGCGCCGAGCACGACCCAGAGCCGCCGGAACGGGCGGATGCGCAGCACCGAGCGGATCGCGGCGTAGCCCGAGTGGTCGGGCTGCGCGGCGGCCTTGGCTCCGGACGTGGACGGGCCCGGCTGTGCTCCGGACGGCGACACGCCGGGCGACTCGCCGTTCTGCTGGCTTTCGATGGCCGTACCTCCACGTGGCGGCCCATCGCTGGGCGGTCCCGGTGCAACACTCTAGACCCGGCGGGGACCCTCCCCGCCGCGACATTCCCCTGCTCGCCGAGCCTAGGCCGCCGCGACCACCCATCGCAGCCCGGACAGACGCGAGGGTATTTCGCATTGACCCCCTGGACGGTTAGCGTGCACCACGTGGCCACCGACAGGCACGACCTTCGCGGTCGACTCGACCGGGCAACCGCGCACCTCGACCCGCCG
The DNA here is from genome assembly GCF_052068455.1 of Micromonospora sp. H33. Classification (NCBI taxonomy): domain Bacteria; kingdom Bacillati; phylum Actinomycetota; class Actinomycetes; order Micromonosporales; family Micromonosporaceae; genus Micromonospora; species Micromonospora sp. H33. Next base: position 554,152 of record NZ_JBQHDE010000001.1, read on the forward strand.
TACGCGGTCGTCGACCTCGCGGCGTTCGACGCGAACGCCGCCGCGCTCGCCGATCTCGCCGCCGGTAAGAGCCCGACAGTCTCCAAACCGGTCCGCGTCGCCAGCAAGTCCGTCCGCAGCCGGGACCTGATCTCCCGGGCCCTGGCCACCCCCGGCTGGCGGGGCGTGATGGCGTTCACCCTGCCCGAGGCGCTCTGGCTGGTCCGCTCCGGCGTGACCGACGACGCGCTGGTGGCGTACCCCACGGCCGACCGGACCGCGCTCGCCGAACTGGCCGGCGACCCGGCGCTCGCCGCCGCGGTGACGCTGATGGTCGACGGCTCCGACCAGCTCGACCTGGTGGACTCGGTGTCCGCGCCCGACCGGCGGCCCGAGCTGCGGGTCTGCCTCGACCTGGACGCGTCGTGGCGACCGCTGCGCGGGCGGGTGCACGTCGGCGTCCGCCGCTCACCGGTGCACAGCGCCCGGGCGGCCGGCGCGCTCGCCGCCACCGTCGCCGCCCGCCCCGGCTTCCGGCTGGTCGGGCTCATGGCGTACGAGGCGCAGATCGCCGGCCTGGGCGACGCGCCGCCGGGGCGGGCGGTGCTCGGCGCGGCGATCCGGCTGGCCCAGCGCGGGTCGTACCGTGAGCTGCTGGCCCGCCGGGGCGCGGCGGTGGCCGCCGTCCGTGAACACGCCGACCTGGAGTTCGTCAACGGCGGTGGCACCGGCAGCGTGGCCGCCACCAGCGCCGATCCCGCGGTCACCGAGGTGACCGCGGGATCGGGCCTGTACGGGCCGACACTGTTCGACGCCTACCGGGCCTGGCGCCCCACCCCGGCGGCGTTCTTCGCCTGCGCGGTGGTCCGCCGCCCGGCCCCCGGCTACGCCACCGTGCTCGGCGGCGGCTGGATCGCCTCCGGTCCCGCCGAGCGCAGCCGGCTCCCCCGGCCGGTCCTGCCGGCCGGGCTGGAGCTCGTCGGCACCGAGGGGGCCGGCGAGGTCCAGACCCCGCTGACCGGCACGGCCGCCGGGACGTTGCGGGTCGGCGACCGGGTGTGGTTCCGGCATGCCAAGGCCGGCGAGCTCGCCGAGCACGTCAACGAGCTGCACCTGGTCGACGGCGACACCGTGGTGGCGACCGTCCCGACGTACCGCGGCGAGGGCCGGGCGTTCCTCTGAGCCGCGACGCGACCGGGCCTGAGCTGGTCGCGCCGCCGCCGACCGGGCCGATTGCGGGCGGTCCGGGCAGGTCGGACGGCGGTCAGGCCGGCTGCGCCACCTCAGCCGGCTGGTTCGCGCCCTCCCGGGCGTCGACCTGGCGGTGCAGGTACTCCCGGATGAGCGCCTTGGCCTCGGCCAGCACCCGGGCGTCGCCCTCCGGCTGCCGACGGAACGCCAGCTTGATGAGCGCGTCGGAGGCCTCGACCGCGATCTCCAGGTGGAACCGGAGGTCCGGTACGTCGGTCAGCCCGAAGCGTTCGCCGAGCACGCGGGCGAGCTGGTCCGCGATCACCCCGTTGTTGTCCCGCTGCTCATCGAGCAGGTGCAGGTCGACCACGTCGCCGAAGTGCAGGGTACGGAAGCCCGGGACAGTACGGTGCATCGAGATGTACTCGTCGATTGCCGCGTCGACCCCGTCCCACCAGTGGGTCAGGTCGTCCGAGGCGAACCTCTCGTCGAGCCGCTGGAGGTAGGACTCCATCGTGCGCAGGGTCAGCGCCTGCACGATCGCCCGCTTGTCCGGAAAGAACTGGTAGACCGACCCGATCGCCACCTCGGCACGCTCGGCGAGCAGAGTCGTGGTCAGCCCCTCGTACCCCACCTCGTCGACGAGCTCGGCACAGGCGTCCAGCATCCGCTGGACCCGCGCGACACTTCGACCCTGCACCGGTACGCGGCGCAGCGGCCCGGTCGTGGCGGCTGGTGTGGACACTCGGCGCCACCCCCCTTCGACGGTTGAAATATCTGCACGTCACGAGTCCGTGACTACCGGTACAACGAGCGGACCTTGATTGCGGTATTTACCAGGTACAACGTTCCTGATATGAAGTCACTTCATATTCACATAGAGGAGTGTCCCATGGTCGCCACCGCACCCTCCGTAACCGCCTGGGCCAACTGGGCCGGCAATCAGCGTGGCACCGCCACCGCCGTCCTGCGTCCCACGTCCGTCGACGACGTCGCCGACGCGGTCCGGACCGCCGCAGCGGCCGGCGAGCGGATCCGCGCGGTCGGCAGTGGCCACTCCTTCACCGCCGTCGCGCTGGCCGACGGGCACCGGATGGAGCTGTCCGACCTGGATACCGGCGTACGCGTCGACGTCGATCGCCGACTGGTCACCGTACCCGCCGGGACCACGCTGCGCGCGCTCAACCGGTTGCTCGCCGGGCACGGCCTGGCCCTGCCCAACCTCGGCGACATCGACGCGCAGACCGTCGCCGGCGCGATCTCGACCGGCACGCACGGCACCGGCGCCGGGTACGGCTGCCTGTCGACGTTCGTCGAGGCGCTCACCCTGGTCACCGGCACCGGCGAGGTGCTGCACTGCTCCGCCGACGAGCACCCCGACGTGTTCGCCGCCGCCCGGGTCTCGCTCGGCGCGCTCGGCGTGCTGGTCGACGTGACGCTGCGCTGCGTGGACGCGTTCGTGCTGCTCGCGCACGAGCGGCCGGCGCACCTGGCCGGCGTGCTGGCCGACCTGCCGGCCCTGCTGGAACGGCACGACCACGTGGAGTTCTACTGGTTCCCGTACACCGACCGGCTGCAGGTCAAGACCAACGACCGGGTGCCCGTGGACGACCGGCCGCTGCCGCGCTGGCGCGGCTGGCTGGACGACGAGTTCCTCTCCAACACCGTCTTCGCCGGCGCCTGCCGGCTGGGCCGTGCCGTGCCGGCGCTCGCCCCGACCATCAGCGCGGTCTCCGCGCGGGCACTCACCGAGCGCCGCTACACCGGCCGCTCCGACGCGGTCTTCTGCACCCCGCGCCGGGTCCGCTTCGTGGAGATGGAGTACGGGCTGCCGCGCGACGCCCTCGCACCGGCCCTGGAAGCCCTGCGCGGCATCGTCGACGGGCTGCCGTTCAAGGTGCTCTTCCCGGTAGAGGTGCGGTTCACCGCCGGCGACGACATCTGGCTGTCCCACGGTCACGGGCGGGACTGCGCGTACATCGCCGTCCACCAGTACGTGGGCATGCCGTACGAGCCGTACTTCCGGGCCTTCGAGGAGGTGGCGGCGGGGCTGGGCGGCCGGCCGCACTGGGGCAAGCTGCACTGGCGTGACGCGGCGTCGCTGGCGCCCGCGTACCCCCGCTGGGCCGACTTCCAGGCCGTCCGGGCGCGGCTCGACCCGCACCGGGTGTTCACCAGCCCCCACCTCGACCGGGTGCTCGGTCACCCGGCCGGCAGCACCACCTGATCCGCGCCGCCACCGGACCGCACGTGACCCATCACCCGCTCGTACGCGGCCCGGTGCGCGCGCCGGACGGCGGCCGGCGTCGCCGGGTCGGCGAGTGACGTCGACAGGTCGACCAGACGCAGATCCGGTGTGAGCTCCGTCCAGGTGGGCAGGGCCTCCATCCGGGTCACCCGCCACCGGCCGGGCCCCACCTCGGTGAAGGTGGCCCGGGCCAGCACGCCCTCGCGGTTGGCGTCGATCGGCTCCGCGTGCCGGGCCAGGTGGTTGCCCATCCCGAAGACCACCCACTCGTCGCCGACCCGCCGGAACGGCTGCACCGCGTGCGCGTGGTGCCCGAGGATGAGGTCCACGTCCGGCGAGGCGATCAGCTGCCGCGCCCACGCCTCCTGGTCGGCGTCGGGCCGGTGCTGGTACTCGGTGCCCCAGTGCAGGCTCAGCACGACGATCTCTGCGCCCGCGGCCCGGGCCCGGGCCGCGGCGGCGAGGACCTCCGGCGGGTCGATGAGGTTGGCCAGCCACGGTTTGCCGGGCGGCCGGGTCAGACCGTTGAAGTTCAGCGTGTACGACAGATGGCCGAGCCGTACCCCGCCGACGGAGTAGATCCGGGGCTTCCCGGCCTCGGCGGCGCTGCGGGCGCTGCCGGCGTGGGCCAGCCCCGCCGCGTCCAGCGCGTCGAGCGTCCGGACCACCCCCTCGGCACCCTGGTCCAGGGTGTGGTTCGACGCCGTCGAGCACCCGTCGAAACCCGCCGCCCGGATCCCGTCCAGCACCTGCGGGGGCGCGCTGAAGGCGGGAAAACCGGCGAACGGACCGTCCGGTGGCGCCAGCGGCGTCTCCAGGTGGCACAGCGCGAGGTCGGCGGCGCTGATCGCCGGGGCGATCCCGGCGAACATCGGGGCGAAGTCGAGACCGCCGGCCCGGCGCGCGTCCCGGCGCGCCTGCTCGGTGACCGCCGGATGGACCAGGATGTCGCCGGCGGCGACCAGCCGCAGGGTGCGGGGACCGGTGGACGCCTCGGGCGCCGCCGTCGGGGTGACCGACGATGCCGACGGCGCGGCGGCGTTCGGCGGCAGCGGATCCGCCGCACCGAACGAGGCCACACCGACCGCCACGGCGGTCAGCGACACGCTGACCGCCACCGCGGCGACCAGGGCGCCACGGCGGCCGTACGGAAGCCCCGCGAGCACCGGCATGCGGTGAGGCTAGATCGCCGGCGGGCCGGAGCACTGACCGTACGGTCAGCTTCCCCCTTTTCGGGCGTCTCCGGCGGAAAGCGGGACTACTCCTCGCCGTGGCTGCTAGCCGCCGCCTTCTTCGGGGCGGCCTTCTTGACCGTGGTGGCCTTCGCGGTCGTCGCCTTCTTCGCCGCCGTCGCCTTGGTCGCCGCGGCGGTCTTCTTCGCCGCGGTGGCCTTCTTTGCGGGCGCGGCCTTCTTCGCCGCCTTCTTGCGCGGCGCCGGACCCTTCGCCCGCTTCTCGGCGAGCATCTCCGACGCCTCCTGGAGGCTCAGCTCCTCCGGGGTCTGACCGCGCCGCAGCGACGCGTTGGTCTCCCCGTCGGTCACGTACGGCCCGAACCGCCCGTCCTTGATGACCAGCGGCTTCTCGGTCACCGGGTCGGCGCCCATCTCCCGCAGCGGGGGCGCGGCCGCCCGGCGCTGCCGGGCCTTCGGAGCGGCGAGCAGGGCCAGCGCCTCGTCGAGCGTGACGGTGAACATCTTGTCCTCGGAGTCCAGCGACCGGAACTCCTCGCCCCGCTTGACGTACGGGCCGTAGCGGCCGTTGTTGGCGAGGACCTCGTTGCCCTCCGGGTCGACGCCGACCAGCCGGGGCAGGCTGAGCAGCTTCAGCGCGTCCTCGAAGGTCAGCGAGTCCGGCGACTGGGAGCGCAGCAGCGACGACTTGCGCTCGCCGCTGGCCACGTACGGGCCGTACCGGCCGGACTTGAGCAGGATCGGCTCGCCGGTGGCCGGGTCGTCGCCGAGCTTGCGCTCGCCCCCACCGCCGAGGAACAGCTCGTGCACCTTCTCCGGGGTCAGCTCGTCGGGTGCCAGCCCCTCCGGGATCGGCGCGCGGTCGCCCGGGGCGCCGCCCTCCTCGCCCTCCGCCTTCGGCGGCGGCACCGCGCCGGGGAGCGCCCGCTGGAGGTACGGCCCGAACCGGCCGACCCGCACGACGACCTCGCGCCCCTCGTCGTCGGTGAAGAGCGGGATGGAGTTGACGCTGCGGGCGTCGATGTCGCTCAGGTTCTCCGTGACCAGCTTCTTCAGGCCGCCGGAACGGGCGATGTCCTGGTCACCGACGCCGTTGGTGCTGCCGAAGTAGAACGCGGTGAGGAAGTCGACCGCGGCGTGGTCGCCACCGGCGATCTCGTCCAGCTCGTTCTCCATGCTGGCGGTGAAGTCGTAGTCGATCAGGCGCGGGTAGTGCTGCTCCATCAGCCCGACCACCGCGAACGCCAGGAACGACGGGATCATCGCCTGGCCACGCTTGGAGACGTACCCCCGGTCCTGGATGGTCTGCATGATCGACGCGTAGGTCGACGGACGGCCGATGCCCAGCTCCTCCAGGGCCTTCACCAGCGACGCCTCCGTGTAGCGGGCCGGCGGCTGAGTGTGGTGGCCCTGCGCGGCCAGCTCCTCGGCGGTGAGCGGCTGGTCCTTCACCAGCGTCGGCAGGCGGCGCTCGGCGTCCTCCGCCTCGGCGTTCTCGTCGTCGCTGGACTCGACGTACGCCCGCAGGAAGCCCGGGTCGGTGATGGTCTTGCCGGTGGCGCCGAAGTCGGCCTCCTCGCTCGCCGCGGAGACCGCGCGGATGCGCACCGAGACGCTCGAGCCCACCGCGTCCGTCATCTGCGAGGCGATCGTGCGCCGCCAGATCAGCTCGTAGAGCTTGAACTCCTCGGCGGACAGCTCCTTGGCCACCTCGCCCGGGGTGCGGAAGTTGTCCCCCGCCGGGCGGATCGCCTCGTGCGCCTCCTGCGCGTTCTTCACCTTGCCGGTGTAGCGGCGCGGCTCCGGCGGCACGCTGCGCTCGCCGTACAGCTCGACGATCTGCCGGCGGGCCGCCGCGATGGCGGTCTCCGACAGGTTCACCGAGTCGGTACGCATGTAGGTGATGTAGCCGTTCTCGTAGAGCCGCTGCGCGGTGCGCATCGTCTGCTGCGACGAGAACCGCAGCTTGCGGGCCGCCTCCTGCTGGAGGGTGGAGGTGATGAACGGCGCGTACGGCCGCCGGCGGTAGGGCTTCTCCTCGACCCGGGTGACCCTGAACGGCCGGCCCTCCAGCCGGGCCGCCAGCCCGCGCGCCCCGCCCTCGTCGAGGTGGACGACGCCGGCGCCGGCCTTCACCCGGCCGGTGGTGGGCTCGAAGTCCTTGCCGGTGGCGATCCGGTCGCCGTTCAGCGCGACCAGCGTGGCGTTGAACGTGCGCGGCCCCTCGCCGGCCTGCCCGACCGCGAGGGTGGCGAGGATGTCCCAGTACTCGGCGGTGCGGAACGCCATCCGCTGGCGCTCCCGCTCGACGACGATGCGGGTCGCCACCGACTGCACCCGGCCCGCCGAGAGCTTCGGCATGACCTTCTTCCACAGCACGGGCGAGACCTCGTAGCCGTAGAGGCGGTCGAGGATGCGCCGAGCCTCCTGCGCGTCGACCAGGTCCCGGTCGATCTCGCGCGGGTTGGCCACCGCGGCCTGGATGGCCGGCTTGGTGATCTCGTGGAAGACCATCCGCTTGACCGGCACCTTGGGCTTGAGCGTCTCCACCAGGTGCCAGGCGATCGCCTCGCCCTCGCGGTCCTCGTCCGTCGCCAGGAAGATCTCGTCGACCTCCTTGGCCAGCTTGGTCAGCTTGCTGATCTGCTGCTTGCGGTCCGGTGAGACCACGTAGAGGGCGTGGAAGCCGTTGTCGACGTCGACGCCGAGCCGCGCCCACGGCTCGCCCTTGTACTTCGCCGGCACGTCGGCGGCGTTGCGCGGCAGGTCGCGGACGTGCCCGAAGCTGGCCTCCACGATGTACCCCGGGCCGAGGTAGCCCGAGATCGTCTTGGCCTTCGCCGGTGACTCGACGATGACCAGACGGGTGGTTCCAGCGTTGCTCGGCACGTCTCTCTCCGACCTCACTCCTGCTCGTGACCGCTCCGGCGCCCGGTTCAGGCCGCACTCGACCCCTCCGGGCCGGGCGGTCCGGATGTCCAACGTAACGCGTCGTCCGCGATTCGGGTTTCGCGGGCGACAAACCACTCCCTTTCGCGGCCGGCGGGGCCGGACGGCGCCACCGTACACCGCCCGTGGCCCGCCGAGTGGTTCCCCGTGACGAACAAGCCCTGTAGCCGACCCGCCCCCCAACCGTTCGCCGACCCGCCCCTCGTCCCGTCGATCATGGGGTGGCGGTGGGCGGAGTGTAGCGTTTCGCCCCTTTGGTGAGGCACCACGACTCCATGATCGCCGCGGTCAGGGACGCGTGGGCCAGGCGGCCGGCGGGGTTCGCGGTGGCGGGTCGCCGATCAGCTCGGTCAGGCGGGTCAGGTCGCGGCGGCCGGTGACGCGGTAGGCGGGGACGTCCGGGTCGAGGAGGGCGTTGGGCACGCCGGCGGCGGCCAGGGCGGCGCCGACGGCCGCCACGTGCGCGTCGTCGGCGGAGCCGAGGTGCAGCACGACGTCGGGCGGCTCCACCCACCCGGCGGCCGCCAGCCACAGCCGCAGTCGCCGGCCGTTCAGGTGGAAGCCGTCCGGCGGGCGCTTCGCCGGACCTTGCAGCCACGCCGCCGCGAGCGGCTTCAGGAGCCGGGTGTACGACGTCCGCACCGCGTGCCGCCCGTCCCCGGTCTCCTCCCAGCTCGCCCGCAGCCCCCGCCCGGCCAGCTCGGCGACGAGCACGTGCACCCGCCACGCGGCGTCGACCACCACCGACAGGCGGGCCGTACCGCCCATGACCGACACCTCGGCGGGCCCGGCGAGCAGGCCGGCCAGGTCGGCGACGGACGGATCGGTGGCCTCGGCGCCGAAGAAGGCGAGCTGCCGGCGGGGATCGTCCGGGCGCTGCGGATCGCCGCCGGGCCCGGACCGGGCGCCGAGGGCCGGCCCCGGTTCTCCGTCCGCGTCGGCGGTCCCGGGAGCCGCTTCGGCACCCGCGTCGTCCGCGACGACGGTCGAGGGATCGACCGGCGGGGCCGGACGCCGCCGGCGAGGGGGCCGTGCGGGGGCCGGCTCGGGCACCGGGAAGAGCGTCGGCAGCGACTCCGCGTCCGACGGCCCGGCGGCACCGCTCAACGGCACTCGGGGACCTCGGCGAAGGCGCGCTTCAACTCCTCGGAGTTGAGCCGGGTGGTGTCCAGCGCGGAGGCGTCGTACTCCCGGTTCAGCGTCTCCACCGCCGACCGCACCCCGTCGTAGAAGACGGTGGGTTGGCTGGTGCTCAGGCCGTCGATGGCGTCGCGCGCCTTGCCGTACGCGTCGCGCATCCGCGCCAGCGACGTGCGGAAGCCCTCCGACACCTCGACGCCCTTCTCGGCGTCCGGGATGCCGGCCTGCTCGACCTTGCGCCGCGCGGTCTCACTGGCCTGCTCCGCGCCGCCGAAGAGCCGCACGAGGTTCTCCTTGGCCTGTGCCGGGGTGGTCTGGGCGGTCATCTGCTGGTCGGTGCTGCTGGTGAGCTTGCTGATCTCGGCCCGCCACGGCGTCAGGGCCGAACAGACCGCCGCCGCCCAGGCCCGGGGGCTCGGCCCGCCGCCGCAGCCCGCGGCCAGCAGGACGACCGTGGCCAGCAGCGCCGTCAGCTTTCCGGCGGCTGCCGCCCGGCACGTACGCATGCGTTGCAGCGTACGGCGTCGCGTCCCGCCGCACACCGGTCAGGTTGGTCCGCCCGCGGTCCCGACCCGGTCAGGTCATGGTCCCGAGGGGCCGGTCCCCGGTCGGCGCGGCCGACCGGGGACCGGGTCGGGTTCACGCGTTGACCGTCTCCGGCCGCTGGTCCGGGCTGCCCGCGCCGGTGCCGGTGTCGGAGTCGGACATGGCCACGCCCTTGCGCTTGCTGAACACCACCGCCGCGACGACGATCAGCGTCGCCACCACCGCGATGGTGATGCGCAGGCCGGTGTTGCGCTCGTCGCCCACGCTCCAGGCCACCACGGCCGGGGCGATCAGCAGCGAGACCAGGTTCATCACCTTGATCAGCGGGTTGATCGCCGGACCGGCGGTGTCCTTGAACGGGTCGCCGACGGTGTCGCCGATGACCGTCGCGGCGTGCGCCTGGGAGCCCTTGCCGCCGTACGCGCCGTCCTCGACCATCTTCTTGGCGTTGTCCCAGGCGCCGCCGGAGTTGGCCAGGAACACCGCCATCAGCGTGCCGGCCCCGATGGCACCGGCCAGGTACGACGCCAGCGCGCCCGGCCCGAGGCCGAAGCCGACCGCGATCGGCGCGAGGATGGCGAGCAGACCGGGCGTCATCAGCTCGCGCTGCGCGTCCCGGGTGCAGATGTCGACGACCTTGCCGTACTCGGGGCGCTGCGTGCGGTCCATGATCCCGGGCAGCTCGCGGAACTGCCGGCGGACCTCCATCACGACCGCGCCCGCCGAGCGGGACACCGCGTTGATGGCCAGCCCGGAGAAGAGGAAGACCACCGCGGCGCCGATGATGAGGCCGACCAGGTTGCGCGGGTTAGCCACGTTCAGCGAGTTGAGGATCTCGTTGCCCACGTCGGCGACGCCCGCGTCCGAGTACGCGGAACGCAGCGTGTCGGTGTACGAGCCGAACAGCGCGGTGGCGGCGAGCACCGCCGTGGCGATCGCGATGCCCTTGGTGATCGCCTTGGTGGTGTTGCCGACCGCGTCCAGCTCGGTCAGCGTGCGGGCGCCGTGCTCGTCGATGTCGCCGGACATCTCCGCCACGCCCTGCGCGTTGTCGGAGATCGGGCCGAAGGTGTCCATCGCGACGATCACGCCGACCGTGGTGAGCAGGCCGGTGCCGGCCAGCGCGACCGCGAACAGCGACAGCGTGATGGAGCTGCCGCCGAGCAGGAACGCGCCGAAGACGCCCGCGCCGATCAGCAGCGCCGAGTAGACCGCCGACTCCAGGCCGACGCTGATGCCGGCGAGGATGACGGTGGCCGGGCCGGTCTGGCTGCTCTTGCCGATGTCCTGCACCGGGCGGCGGTTGGTCTCGGTGAAGTAGCCGGTGAGCGCCTGGATCGCGGCGGCCAGCACGATGCCGATGACGACCGCGCCGATGGCGACCACGCGCGGGTTCTCGTCGACGTCGGTCAGGCCGCCCTCCAGCTCGGCGAAGGTCGCCGGCAGGTACGCCCAGGTGGCGGCGGCGACCAGCACCGCGGAGAGCAGCGCCGAGATGTAGAAGGCCCGGTTGATCGCGGTCAGGCCGGAGCGGTCCGAGGCGCGCAGCCGGGTGATGAAGACGCCGATGATCGCGACGAGCACACCGATGGTGGAGATGATCAGCGGGAAGACCAGGCCCTGCTCGCCGAAGGCGGCGCGGCCGAGGATCAGCGCGGCGACCAGGGTGACCGCGTACGACTCGAAGAGGTCGGCGGCCATGCCGGCGCAGTCGCCGACGTTGTCGCCCACGTTGTCGGCGATGGTGGCGGCGTTGCGCGGGTCGTCCTCGGGGATGCCCTGCTCGACCTTGCCGACCAGGTCGGCGCCGACGTCGGCGGCCTTGGTGAAGATGCCGCCGCCGACCCGCATGAACATGGCGAGCAGCGCGGCGCCGAAGCCGAAGCCCTCCAGCACGGTCGGGGCGTCACCCTTGAAGAACAGGACGACCATTGCGGCACCGAGGAGACCGAGGCCGACGGTGAGGAAGCCGACCACGCCGCCGGTGCGGAACGCGATCTTCATCGCCGCCTCGCGGCCGCCCTCACGCTCGCGGGCGGCGGCGGCGACCCGCAGGTTGGCCCGGGTGGCCAGCCACATGCCGGCGCCACCGATGAACGCGCTGAACAGCGCGCCGACGACGAAGAAGGCCGACCGGCCGATCTTCACCGCGGTCTCGCTGCCGTCGGTGTCGTGCACCGGCAGCAGGAAGAGCAGCACCACGGCGACGACCACGAAGATCGCCAGGGTGCGGAACTGCCGGAGCAGGTACGCCGAGGCGCCCTCCTGCACCGCCCCCGAGATCTCCTGCATGTTCGTGGTGCCCTTGCCAGCTGCCAGCACGGTCCTGGTCAACGTGGCGGCGAAGACCAGCGCCACGGCCGCGATCACGGCGGCGAGAACCACGTACGTGACATTGTCCCCGGTGAGGGAGATCCCGCCGCTGTCGGCGGCCAAGGTGTCGGACATCTGTGTCCTCCTGTACCGAACGCTCGCGCCGGCCGGTGGAGACGCACCGGATGGCGCCTGGATGCGGTGTCGCAAGCACGCGCCAACCCACCCCGAGCGGACCAGCGATGGAACACCGTTCCCGCTGGCGGCGGGATGGATCACTTGCTGACAACCCGCGTACTGTAGCCCTCCGCAGTGTCGGAGGTCACACCGAGGGGGCACCGTGTCCGGATGATCTTCGTCGCTGTGTTATGAGCGGAAGTCTGATATAGGAGGGCGTCCATGACGATCAGGCCGCGCCCCCTGCTCGGGACGCGGCCTGCGAAAAGAAAGATCAGCTCAGCGGCCGACCGGCCACACCATCCGCACCTCGGTGCCGACACCCTCCTCCACCGGGCGCACCTGGAGGTCCTCGACGAAGCCGGCCAGCAGTGCGAAGCCGACGCCGGTGGTCAGGGCGTCCTCGCTGAGCGACTCCTTGGCCAGTTCGTCCGGCGGCAGGGCGGCCAGGCCGATCCCGGCCTCGATCGGGGCGCGGTCGACGACCCGGACGGCGTACGCCCCGGAGTCGGACATCTCCACCAGCACCGGGTCGGGCAGGCCGTACTGGCGGTGCAGGGCGACCGCCCGGGTGCACGCCTCACCGATCGCGAGCCGCACCTCGTCGAGCAGGTCCTCCCGTACGCCCGCCCGCCGGGCGACGGCGACGCCGACCAGTCGGGCGGTGCGGACGTGCACCGGGGCCGGCGAGAACGAGAGGCGGACCGTGGCCATCACGCGCCGGTCGCCGCGTCGACCGTCGGGTGCAGCGGAAAGACCTGGTCGAGCGCGGTGATCCGGAAGATCTTCAGCAGCGGCTCCTTGTCACAGACCAGGGCGAACGTGCCGCCCGCGGTCCGCAGCCGCTTGAGGGCGCCCACCAGCACGCCGAGCCCGGTGGAGTCGAGGAAGTCCACCCGGCCGAGGTCGACCACGACGTGCCGCGCCCCACCGTCGATCAGTTCGAGGAGCCGCTCGCGCAGCCGGGGGGCGGTGTAGACGTCCACCTCACCGCCGACCTCGAGCACCGTGTGCTCCCCCACGGTGCGGGTCGCCAGCGACAGCTCCATCGGTCCTCCTCGCAAGAGCCGTAAACTCTCCAGGGCATCTAACCATTACCGCCGGGACGACCTGTCGGTCACCGGCGGCGATCTCTCCCTTACCCCCGGCCCCCGCTTTTCATCTCCGAACACCAGTGCGAGAGTGCAGGACGTGACCTCCGACAGCTTCAGCTCGGCGCGTCTGCGGCCGCGCCACGACCTGAAGCCGTCGTCCGACAGCTCCGGCTCCGCGCGTCTGGCGCCGCGCCACGGCCTGAAGCAGTCGTCCGACAGCTCCGGCTCCGCGCGTCTGGCGCCGCGCCACGACCTGGAGCCGTCGTCCGCAGCCACCCTCACCGCAGGCCCCGCGCCAGCCGACCTGCTGGACCGGCTGCGCGCCCGCGGCGACGCCGACCCGGTCACCCACGTCGAGCGGGTGCCGGCCCGCCCCGGCACCCCCGCCCCGTGGCCCGCCTGGGCTCCCGAGGAGCTGCGCGCGGCGTTCGCCCGCCGGGGCGTCGTCGCGCCGTGGCGGCACCAGGTGGAGGCGGCCGACCTCGCGTACGCCGGGACGCACGTCGTCGTCGCCACCGGCACGGCCTCCGGCAAGTCCCTGGCGTACCAGCTGCCCGCGCTGGCCACCCTGCTCGCCGACCCCCGCGCCACCGTGCTCTACCTCGCGCCGACCAAGGCGCTCGCCGCCGACCAGGTGCGCGCCGTCGCCGACCTGGAGCTGGAGGGGGTACGCCCCGCCTGCTACGACGGGGACACCCCGCGCGCCGAGCGGGAGTGGATCCGGCGGCACTCCCGGTTCGTGCTGACCAACCCCGACATGCTGCACCATGGCATCCTGCCCGGGCACGCACAGTGGTCGGGGTTCCTGCGCCGGCTCGCGTACGTGGTGGTCGACGAGTGCCACACCTACCGGGGTGTGTTCGGCTCGCACGTCGCCCACGTGCTGCGCCGGCTGCGGCGGCAGTGCGCGCGCTACGGACGTACCCCGGTCTTCGTGCTGGCCTCGGCCACGTCGGGCGACCCGGCCGCGGCGGCCGGGCGGCTCACCGGCCTGCCCGTCACGGCCGTCGCCGAGGACACGTCGCCGCGCGGCGGGGTGACGTTCGCGCTGTGGGAGCCACCGTTGCTGCCCGCCACCGCCACCTCCCCCGACGATGTCGACCTGGCGCCGGTCCGCCGGTCGGCGCTGCGGGAGACCGCGGACCTGCTCGCCGACACGGTTGCTTCCGGGGTCCGTACGCTCGCGTTCGTCCGGTCCCGGCGCGGTGCCGAGGTGGTGGCCGCGAACGCCCGGCGCGCCCTCGACGAGGCGGTGCCCGGGCTCGGGGACCGGGTGGCCGCCTACCGGGCTGGGTACCTGCGCGAGGAGCGGCGGGAGCTGGAGCGGGCGCTGCTGCACGGCGACCTGCTCGGGCTGGCGTCGACCAACGCGCTGGAGCTGGGCGTCGACCTGGTCGGGTTGGACGCGGTGCTGATCTGCGGGTACCCGGGCACCCGCGCGTCGCTCTGGCAGCAGGCCGGCCGGGCCGGGCGCTCGGGCCAGGAGGCACTCGCCGTGCTGGTGGCCCGGGACGACCCGCTCGACACCTATCTCGTCCACCATCCGGAGGCGGTCTTCGGGGCCCCGGTCGAGGCGACCGTGCTCGACCCGGCCAACCCGTACGTTCTCGGGCCGCAGCTCGCGTGCGCGGCGGCCGAGGCACCGCTCACCCCCGCCGACCTGGAGCTGTTCGGCGAGGGCGCGAAGGAGGCCGTCGACGCGCTGGTCGAAGCGGGTGCGCTGCGGCAACGGCCGACCGGCTGGTACTGGCGGCACCGGGAGCGCCCCGAGGTCGACCTGCGCGGCGAGGACGGCGCGCCGGTCTGCGTGGTGGAGGCCGCGACCGGGCGGCTGCTCGGCACGGTCGACGGCGGGTCGTCCCACTTCCTGCTCCACCCCGGCGCGGTCTACCTGCACCAGGGCGTGTCGTACGTGGTCGACACCCTCGACCTCGCCGACGGGTGCGCGCTGGTGCACCCCGAGGAGCCGGACTGGTCCACCCACGCCCGCGACGTCACGTCGCTGTCGGTGGTGTCGGTACGGTCGTACGTGGACGCCGGGCCGGTCGGGCTCTTCCTCGGCGAGGTCGACGTCACCAGTCAGGTGGTGTCGTACCAGCGCCGGCGGATCGCCACCGGCGAGGTCATCGACACCCGCCCGCTGGACCTCCCGGCCCGTGAGCTGCGCACGGTGGCGGTCTGGCTCACCCTCTCGCCGCAGTCTCTGGCGGCAGCCGGGGTCGACCCGGCCGACGTGCCGGGCGCGCTGCACGCCGCCGAGCACGCCGCGATCGGGCTGCTGCCGCTGATGGCCACCTGCGACCGGTGGGACATCGGCGGGCTCTCGACCGCGGTGCACCCGGACACCGAGGCGCCGACGGTCTTCGTCTACGACGGGCACCCGGGCGGGGCCGGTTTCGCCGAGCGCGCGTACGGGACGGCGTCGGCGTGGCTGCGCGCGACCCGGGACGCGATCGCGGAGTGCGCCTGCGAGTCCGGCTGCCCGTCCTGCGTCCAGTCCCCGAAGTGCGGCAACGGCAACAACCCGCTCTCCAAGCCGGACGCCATCCGCGTCCTCGACGTGGTGCTGGCGAACCTCCCCTCCTGAGCGGCATGGACCGGCGCGGGCCTGGGCCCGTCCTCCAGACCTGGGCCCTGCGCACGACGGCCGACGGCCGGTGCTGAGTTCGGCCCTGCGCACGACGGCCGACGGCAAGTGCTGACACGCGGCCATCCGGGGCGTCGGGGGCGGGCGGCGAGGCCCGGGCTGTGCGAGACTCCGGCCCACCCGCTGAAGGAGATCTCATGCAGCCCGACAATTTGCAGGCTCAGCAGCAGTTCCACATCCGGCAACGGATCCGGTTGATGGTCAACCAGTACGAGGTCCACGCCGTCGCCCCCGACGGCTCCGAAGGCGGTCTGCTGGCGTTCGCCCAGCAGAAGCGGCTCGCCTTCAAGGAGCAGGTGACCATCTACACCGACGACTCGAAGCAGCAGCCGCTGCTCGGCTTCAAGGCGCGACAGCGCCTCGACCTCGGTGCCACCTACGACGTCACCGACCACGCCGGCAACCCGATCGGGGCGTTCCGCAAGGACTTCGCGCAGTCCCTGCTCCGCTCGACGTGGCACGTCGAGCAGCCCGGGCTGCCCCAGGTCACCGGGCAGGAGCGCTCCCTGCCGGTGGCCCTGCTCCGCCGCTTCGTCGACTCGCTGTCCTGGCTGCCGTACCACTTCGACTTCGTCGCGGACGGCCAGCCGGTCTTCTCCGTCATCAAGAAGTGGGGCCTCCGCGACCGGTACGTCGTTCAGATCCAGCACCCGCAGATCGACCGTCGGCTGGTGATCGCGATGGCCGTCGCCCTCGACGCCTTCCAGGCCCGCTGACGTCGAGGTGCTCCGGCCCATGGCCGACGTTGCCTTCGCCGGCCCAGACCTGAAACCGGGCCGGCGAAGGCGAACGGACGTGTCTGTTCGACCGCACGGCCGTCCCGGCGCTCACCGCTCAACCTCGGCCGCCGCCGCACGCACCGCTTGATCTCCGGCTGGGCCGGCACGCATGCCGCACCCGCGCCGCTCAGCCTCGGACCGGACCGGCTCGGGCGCGTGCCGTCGCCACTCTGGTCAGGCCCGGCATCGGTGTGACGGTCACCTCGGCAGCGATCACGACGTCCAGCCCGTCGAGTCGGCAGTCGACGATTCGTCCGCCGTTGTCCGAGACGACGTCGGCGGCCGACGCGCATGCCGCGGCAGCGCCCAGGGCCGCGTCACCGGCGCCGGCCAGGGCGCCGAGGTCCGCCGCGACGCCAGCCTGCTGCCGCGCCACCCGGGCGGCCGCCACCGCTGCGCCGGCCGTACCGAACAGGACGAACGCGATGCCGACAACAAGCAGAAGAATCGTCGCACCACCCCGGTCATCGTCCACGTTGATCCTCATGTCGTTCCCGTGATCGGAGCGCCCCTTGATCGGATACGTCCCAGCGGCACGGTGGTCGGCGTGTCGAACCCGGGAGGCGTATCCGATCAACGTTTCCCGGATCACGGCAGGGCCGGGCCGGGCTCGACCGCGGCCACAGCGGTCGCCGTGATCGTGAGCCGGGGCAGCCGGGCACCGAGGGCGCGTACCGGGGCCCGCACCGTCGCGCGTACCCGATCCCCGTCCACGGTGATCGACACCTCCGCCCCCGGCGGGGCCACCCGGTCCGCGGCGGCCCGTCCGTCGTCGCCCCGGGAGGCGGCGATCGCCGCCTCCCGGGCCGCGTGCATGCATTCGCCCTTCGTGCCCACCGCGTGGACCGCGGTCAGGCCCGCGAACAGGAACAGCAGCAGCGCCGGAAGTCCGGCCGCCAGCTCGGCGGTGAACGATCCCCGGTCACGGCCGGCCCGCCGGCGCTGCGTCACTTGAGTGCCCGGTCGATGACGGCCGTCAACGCGGACTGCACGTTGCCGGAGGTCAGCACCTTCAGCAGGATCCCGGCGAAGGCGACCGCGGCGAGCGTGCCGACGGCGTACTCGGCGGTGTTCATCCCGGCGTCCCCGCGGAGGCGGGCGATGAGTCTGCGCATGTGCATGGTCCTTTCTCGAAGTGGTCAGAGCACGTCACCGAGGACGGCGACGATCACCGGCACCAGACCGGCGAGAATGAAGGCCGGCAGGAAGCAGAGCCCCAGCGGCAGCACGATCAGCACCCCGGCCCGGCGGGCAGCCGCCTCGGCCGCCGTGGCACGGTCCGCCCGCAGGTCGTCGGCGAGGCGGGTCAGCGCGCCGGCTAGGGCGGCACCGCTGGCCGCCGAGCGGAGCGCGGCCGCGGTCAGCCGCTCGGCACCGGGCACCGGACCGAGCGACGCCCACGCCTCCGCCGGGTCGGCCCCGAGCCGAAGCAACCGACCGACCCGGGCGAGACGCTCCCCGAGCGGGCCGTCGAGCGCATCCGCCACGGCCAGCACCGAACGGTCGACGGGGGCGCCCGCGCGCATCGCCGAGGCCAGGAGGTCCGCGGCGAGCGGGAGGTCCTCGGCTTCCCGGCGGCGCCGCTCGCGTACGGCCGGTGACTCGATCCGCCGCAGCGTCCGGTCGAGCAGCACCATGGCGACCGGCCCACCGAGGAGTCCCGCCCAGCCGCCGACCACCACGACGACGGACACCCCGACGAACACGGCGACGAGTCGGATCGCGTCCGGCCGGAGACGGCGTCGCGGCTGGCCGGACGTGCCCGCCGGGGTCTCCGGCCGGATCCGTGGCGGACCGGCCGGGGCCCGGCGCAGATCCCGCAGGCGACGTACCGGGCGGCGGCGCCTCGTCCACAGGACCGCCGCCAGCAGCACCCCCGCGGAAAGGCAACCCGAGGTGAGCACCATGCGGGACATCACGCGCTCCGGCCCGGGATCGAAGTGAGCCGTTCGGCCCAGAGCAGCCCGGCGACCTGGAGTACGACGGCCAGGACGGCACAGCCGCCGCCGATCGGGGTGTGCAGGAGCACGGCGACCGGGTCGACGCCGATGCCGTACCCCAGGCCGATGCCCCCGAGCGGCAGGGCCGCGAGCAGCCAGGCGGTCGCCCGCGCGCCGGCCGCCTGGGCCGCCGCGGCGGCGAGGCCCCGGTCGGCGGAACGGGCGTCCACGTCGATCCGTTCCAGCAGCTCCGCCAGCGGCGCGCCGGTCCGGTCGGCGAGATGGACGGCGGCCCGGGTCAGGGAACTCCCCGGCCCGTCGGTTGCGTCTGTCGACAGTGCCACCGCCTGGGCCACCGGCAGACCGGCCCGCAGGTCGGCGGCGAGGTCGCAGAGCTGGTCGAGCCGGTGCTTGCGGGCCTGCCGGGCGCGCCGCGACGCCTCGCGTCGCAGCAGGCCGCGAACTCCCACCGTGCCGTACGCCCCTGCGGCGAACGCCGCCACCGGACCGCCCGCCACGGCACCCAGGGCCGCCGCGACCAGGCCGGCCAGCAGCAGGGTGCGCCTCGGTGACGCCGCCGGACCCGCCCACCAGCGCCGTCCCGGGGCGACCCCCGGTCCCCGACGGGCCGAGCCGGTGGCCGACATGCGAAAGGACGTCGCCGCGGCCGATGGCGTCGCCGACGGCGCGGACTGCGTCGGCGTCCCCCCGCGACGGCCGTCGCCCCCGGACGGCGGTGGCCCGCCCGGACGCCGCGAGTCGCGCCGCGACGGCGGCCCCGTGCGACGCGGGCCGCGCGCGTCCGGTGAACCCGGCATCGTGAGCAGGCGGGACGCCTCCAGCGCACGGGCCGTTCGGGGCGGGAGGGCTGCGGCAGCCGCCGGTGGCCACAAGCCAACCTCCTGCGGGCCGGCAGTCGACGACGGGCCCGGGTCGGCCGACGACGACTCGCCCTGCGGCGTGACCATCCCGGAGCGGGAGATCGGAGCCCGCGTCACCACCTCCACCACCGGCTCGGCCGCTGGCAGTTCGTCCGGAGCCCACGTCGACGGCTCCCCGTCCGGTAATCCGCCACCGGCCGGTGCGCAATGGTCACGCCGCAGGCTGGTCACCCACGCGACCAGGGGATCCTCGACAGGGGCAGCACCCGTGCCGAACGCCCGCCGACGGGTGACCAGCAGCGGCCGGCCCGCGACGACCGCCATGGTCACCAGGACCAGCGTCAGCAGCAGGTACGGCGGGGTCATGCCGGTCCCGCCGATCCGGGCCAGGGCCCCCGGAGGATCGGCGGGACCGCGACGTTACGGCCGTCCAGCAGCTCCGCGAGCGTTCGGGCGGCGGACGCCGGGCCGCCACTGCGGACCCACGCCGGCACGGCGCTGACCAGCCGGTCGGGCCCGTCCGGCAGGAGCAGGCAGACCGACTCCAGCACCCGTCCCCGCGACGAACGCCGGACGTGCAGCACCACCTGGAGGGCCGCCGCCACCTGCGCGTGCAGCGCGGGCCGGGGCAGGCCGCCCAGAAGGCCGAGCGCCTCCAGCCGGGCCGGCACGTCGGACGGCGCGTTGGCGTGCAGCGTCCCGGCGCCGCCCTCGTGCCCGGTGTTGAGTGCGGCCAGCAGGTCGACCACCTCCGGCCCGCGACACTCACCGACCACCAGCCGGTCCGGTCGCATCCTCAGCGCCTGGCGTACCAGGTCGGTCAGGCCGATCGCGCCCGAGCCCTCCACGTTGGCCGTCCGAGCCTGCAGACCCACCACGTGCGGGTGGCTCGGGTGCAGCTCGGCGGCGTCCTCGACGAGCACGATCCGTTCCGTGGCCGGCACGAGACCGAGCATCGTGTTGAGCAGGGTCGTCTTCCCGGAGCCCGTGCCACCCACGACGAGGTACGCGAGCCGGGCCGCCACCACCGCGGACAGCACCGGGGCCACCGGACGCGGCACAGTGCCGTGGCGTACCAGCTCGTCGAGCGTGAACGGTCGCTGCCGGAAGGTCCGCAGGGACAGGTACGGCCCGTCGGTCGCCACCGGGGGCAGCACGGCGTGTAGCCGGGTGCCGTCCGCGAGCCGCGCGTCGACGTACGGGGAGCCGTCGTCCAGCCGCCGCCCGGCGCCGGCCGCGAGCCGCTGGGCGAGCCGGCGTACGTCGTCCACCGAGCCCACCGGCACCGCGACCTGCTCGAGGCCCCGCCCCCGGTCGACCCACACCCGGACGCCGTTGACGAGCACATCGGTCACCTCGGGATCCGCCAGCAGCGGGGCGAGCGGACCGGCACCCACCAGGTCGTCGTGCACCCGGTCGGCCAGGCGGAGCAGGGTGGTGTCGCCGAGCACGGCGGCGGTCGGCTCAGCCCGGACGGCGGAGACGATCGCGGCCGGGGTGACCGGTGCGGACGAGGACGCGATCCGCTGCCGGACCCGCGCGGCGAGCCCCTCCCCGTCGGCGGGCCCGGTCACGCCGCACCCGCCGCGGGCGCTCCGGTCAGCTCGGCGACGATCCGTTGACACAGGGCCGCCAGCGAGCCCCGACCGTCGGCGGCCGGGGCTTCGCCGCGCTCCAGGCCCCGGCAGAGCGCGGGCTCCGGGCGCAACGTCCCGGCGAGCGGAAGCCCGAGTGCCCCCGCCACCTCGGCGGCCTTGAGTCGGCCCGGCGCCGGCCCCCGCACGATCAGCGACAGGTCGGCGCAGTGCGGCACGGCGGCGGCGACCACCCGCGCTGCCGAGGCCGTGGCGCGCAGCTCGGCGGGAACGACGAGGAACGCCCGATCGACGGCTTGCAGGGCGGTCACCGCCGCGTCGTCGAGATGTCTCGGAAGGTCGACCACGACGACGTCCCGACCACGGCGGGCGGCGTCGAGGGTCGCCGCCATCGCCGGAGCGGGCAGCGGCAGGAGGTCGCCCCGGTCCCACGAGAGCACCACCAGGTCGCCCCGGCTCGGCAGGGCACGAACCAGAGCCGGCGCGTCGACCCGCCCCTCGGCGTCCGTCAGCGCCGGCCAGCGCAGGCCGTCCAACTGTTCCCAGCCCAGCACCAGATCCAGCCCGCCGCCGAGCGGATCGGCGTCGACCAGGAGCGTGCGCAGCCGGGACCGGGCAGCCGTGACGGCGAGACCGCCGGCGAGGATGCTCGCGCCGGCACCACCACGACCTCCCAGGACGGCCACGGCCCGGGCCCCGCCGGGGACCGGCTGGTCCGGGCCGCACTCGACGAACCGGTCCACCAACCATGGCTCGGCCGCCGGCAGGGTCGCGACGTGCTGGGCCCCCATCAGATCGGCGACCTCCCAGCCGGGCTCGAGTTCGCCGGAGCGGCCGACCAGCACCAGGCGACGCCGGTACGGCAGCCGTGCCCGCAGGCACGATTGGGCCTGGTCGCTGCCGACGAGCACCAGTGGAGCGGGCGACCAACGGGACCGGGCGGCCACCGGATCCGGCGCGAGGTCCACCTCGACGCCGCCGGCTGCGGCGAGCCGCAGGAGGTCGTCGAGCAGGTCCCCGTCGGACGTGACGAGCAGGGGCAGGCGCCGAGGGGGTGGTACGGAGGTACGGGGTGGCATCACGGCCTCCAGCGGTCGGCTCGGATTCGCTGGTCCGGAACCCTGCTCGCTCCGGCCCGCAGACGCCGCCCCACGGGCGCCGCCTGTGGACGACCGAGCCACCTGTGGACAACGCCCGAAACAGCAGTTGATCTGCTATGCCTGCCGGCGCTCGGCGAAGCATTCGTCGAGGTGGCAGCGCCTGTCGTCGCGAATGGCTGCGCACGACGTAGGGCGGTGGGGTCGCGAACGGACCGCGGAGATTCGTCCGCCGGAGTCGACTCCGGCGAGTGGCCGATTGACCGGAACGAGTCGCCCGTGCGGCCGACCCGCCGCGGCGACCGACGACTCCGTCGATTCGGGCGGAACGGGCCCGGGGCAACGGACGCCAGCACTAGCGTCTGGACCATGCCGGCCCGTTCGTCCCGCTGGTCGATGCCGCCCCGGGTACTGGAGGCACCGTCGTACCTGCAGGCGTTCGTGCTCTCCGGGGTGGTGACGGTGCTGGTCACCCGCGCCTTTCTCCAGGCGGCCGGTTACCCGCGGCTCGGCGGCGGAGGGTTCCACATCGCGCACGTGCTCTGGGGTGGCCTGCTGATGACCGCCGGCCTGGGTGTCGCGCTGGTCTTCCTCGGCAGCGCGGCGCGCATCCTCGGCGCGATCCTGGGCGGGACCGGGTTCGGGCTCTTCATCGACGAGGTCGGCAAATTCGTCACGGCCGGGACCGACTATTTCTACGCCCCGGCCGCCGGCATCATCTACGGCTCCTTCGCCCTGCTGGTGCTGATTACCCAGGCGATCCGCGGCCGGACCCGGCTCTCCGGTCCGGAGCGGACGGCGAACGCCTTGTACACGGTGGTCAGCGGGCTCGGCACCGGCCTCACCGATCTGCGTCGCAAGGCGGTGATGCGGCTGGTTCGCGGCTGCGGCCCGGACGTGGAGGAGGGGGTGGCCCGGCTGCTGGACGCCGTGCCCCGGCGCGAGCCACCCGGAACCAGGTTCTGGCAACCCTGGCTCAACCGGGGGCGCCGGGCGCTGGCTTGGGTGACCACCCACCGGTGGGTGGTGTCGCTGGTGGTGCTCTATTTGGTCGGCGAGCCGTTCGTCGTCGTACTCCGCGTCGTGGAGGACGCGGCCACCGGCCAGTTGCCCGACCAGCGGGAATGGGGCGCCGTGCTCGGGGTCGCGCTCTCCGCGTTGATCACCGCGGTGCTCGGCATCCGCGGGGCGCTGCTGCTACCGAGCGACCAGGTGCGGGCCTTCCGGCTGTTCAAACTCGCGCTGCTGGTGGATCTGCTGTTCGGGCAGATCTTCAGCTTCACCGTCAACCAGTTCGGGGCGCTCGCCGCGCTCGGCGTGGACCTCTTCCTGCTCGCGGTGGTGACCGCCGAGTACCGCCGGCTCTGCCGGCGAGCGCCGACAACCGAGGCCGGAACCGCCGAGAAGAGACGGTGACCTGCGGCGGGACAACGACCCGGGAAAGGGACGACCCCCGTCGGAGGGATGCGGACCGAAATTGTCGGCTGCCAGCGACTCCTAGCGGCTTATACCGTCGAGCAGGTAAACCCCGCCGTCGTTCGACGTCCGGCACCGACCTGGATCAAGGCTCTTGCTGCCTTCTCGCTGCCTCGCTGCCTCGCTGCTGCATGACGTCTCGTTTACAAAATCTGCGCGCTGCGTCGGGACGTGTCTGCGCCCGTCCGCGACCTCGGGCCGTCGTCTGTGCGCAGCCGTCGGCGGCTTCTGTCGTCCGTTCGCGGGATGGCCGGGTCGACTTTTGGCCGATGGCGAGTAGAGTGATCTGGCTGTCCGCACCCGTGCACTCTGAGGAGGCCGGCGATCGTGGCCGAGAGATCGACCGCTCGTTCCGCCGATGTGGCTACCGGATATTACGACGACCCGGCGGGTAGCTCAGACAACTGGATCTCTCGGCGGTCGCGGCTGGCAGCAAGTGATTCGGACCCGTATTTCGAGCGGCTGGAGGCTGCCGCGCCGCAACGGCGCGAGGAGTCGTACGAGCCCGGGAATGCCTACCAGGATTATGAAGGGCGACACGCAAGGCATCGGGCGCGCGAGCAGTACGAGGATGACTACGAACAGTACGACGGGGCCTACCGTCAGCACGAGTACGCGTACCGGCGGTCCGAGTCGCTGGCCTACCCCGAACCGGCGTACTACGCGCCCGACCAGACCTATCAGTACGACGAGCACGACCAGTCCTACCAGGAGGAGCACCGAGCCCAAGAGCCGTATGGACCGGCCGATACCTCTCTGGCTCACGGGTACGCGTACGCCGCGCAGCAGGGAAGGTACCCCCAGCCGGAGGAGGACTACGCCCGCAGGGAGTACCCCCACGGGGGCTACGCTGGCCGTAACGAGTACCGCCACGAGGAGTCTGACGCGCGGGACTCCAAGGCGGAGGAGAAGACGCGGCCCCAAAGTAAGCACAGCCGGGAGCTTGATGTCCGCCCAAGGCCGGCGAACCGGCGGCGGCGCTGGATGATTCCGGTCGGCGGGCTTGCGTTGGCGGCGCTGCTCAGCGCTCTCGCGTTCATGTGGGGGTCGGACCAGCCGCCCGAAGCGGGGCTGCCGCTGCCGGCGGCCGCCAGCCCGACGGACGCGTACGAGCAGCCAAGCACCCATCCGGAGCCATCCGCGCCGCCAAGTTCCCCAACACTGCCCGACTCCTCCGCTACCCCCAGTGCGACGTCGTCGGTCACGCCTTCCTCCTCGCCCAGCGCCACACCGTCGGTCACGCCTTCCGCTACGCCCAGCGCCACACCGTCGGTCACGCCTGCGCCGACCCAAAGTCCGGGTCCGGTCTTGCTCGGCCCACAAAGCGGGGGTGGGGTGGAAAATTTGGTCCAGCGGTACTGCGACAGGCACACCGGCGGCTCGGCGGACCCACGCCGCGACGGCCGTTGGCAATGCGAAACTCTCTTCTCCGCGTCCATCGTCAACATGGACATCGCCTGCCAGGACACCTATGATTCGGGCGCCTACGCACGGACAACCAATCCCGGCGATGCATATGCCTGGCGGTGCTACCGCTGATCACCCACGCCCCGGACTGGCGCCAGCCAAGGCACTGACATGAGCGCGGCCCGCAAGCCCGCACGGCCATGTGCTGTCCGTCGCAGCCCAAGTAGACGGGTCAACTCTGCGGTTCACCAACTACAGGTAAGCCGTCGCCGTCGTGGCCGGCCAGGAGGCTCGTCACGCCCGGTGACCTGGGCAGATCTCGTCGCCACTGGTCGTCGTTGACGACAGATGCGAACCGGCGGCGACGGCTGGCGGGACCTCACGCCCCTATACCGCTGGCCCATGAGTTAGCAGGGCCTGCCGAACCTCAGCCAATGCCATCGCGACACATCCACGTCGGTGAAGGCCGCGTCATGGTACGACTGCGTCAAAGGCAGGCAGAACGGCAGAAGCGGGCGAGCCGATGACGGGTGGTGCAGCGGGGCTGCGGCGGAGACCCGAGGATCCACAGCGAGCGCGTTCCTGGAACTGTTCTTCGACCTGGTGTTCGTCCTCGCGCTCTTCCGGGTCTCGCAGGGGCTGCTGGAGCATCTGACCTGGAGCGGTGCCTTCCAGACGCTGGTGTTGCTGCTCGCCCTGTGGTGGGTCTGGGTCCATACCGCAGGGGCAGCCGACATGCTCGACCCGCGACGAGCGCCGATACAGCTGCTGGTCATCGCGACGATGTTCGGCACTCTGTTGATGGCCGCCGCCGCCCCGGAGGCGTTCCACGAGCGAGGCCTGTTCTTCGCAGGTGCATACGTCGCCATTCACGTCGGCCGCAGTGCGTTCATCGTGGCCGTCGTGCGTGACGACGAGGTACGGCGCTTCTACCTGCGGCTGCTCTTCTGGTTCGGCGTATCTGCCGTGCCGTGGATCGCGGGAGCCGCCGCGCACGATACGGCGCGTGCCGTGCTATGGGCGCTCGCGCTGGCCGTGGAGTACACGGCGGTCGCACTCCGCTACCCCACACCGTGGCTTGGCCGGGCCCGTGCAGCGGAGTTCGCGATCTCCGGCGAGCACCTGGGAGAGCGCTTCCGGCAGTTCTTCATCATCGCGCTCGGCGAGTTGATCCTGTCGACGGGGCTGGCCTTCGGCAACGGCGGCTTCGAGGCCGACCGGAGCGCTGCGGTCGTAGTGGCGTTCGCGACCATCGTGCTGCTGTGGCGGATCTACATCTACCGCGCCGGTGAACTGTTGGACACGGCCCTGGCAGCCGCCCCCGACCCACTCCGCGTGGGCATCCCGTCGGTGTACTCCCACCTCGCCATGATCGCCGGCATCGTCGCGATCGCCGTCGGCGACGAGCTTGTCATCGTGCACCCGTTCGGACACAACCAGCCGGCCTGGATCGCCGTGATCCTCGGCGGGCCCGGACTGTTCCTCGCCGGACGTGCCCTCTTCGAGTATGCGGTGTTCCGCCGTGTGTCCTGGGATCGGCCGATCGGGGTCCTCGTGCTCGCCGTCATCTCCCCAGTCATGATCCTGGTGCCACCGCTAGGCGTCGCCACCGCCGCCGTCATCGTCCTGGCAGGAGTCGCCGTAGCCGACGCGATACGCGCACGACGACACCCACGCGAGCTGCCATCACGACCCGGCTAGCCGGAAGTGTCACCCACGTCCCGAAAATGATCTGTCACGGACGTCTTGAGACCCAGCACGGCCGGCAGTCCGGCTGGTCGAACATGTGCTCGATTAGGGTGCTGGGCGTGGACGTACGCGGCGCGGTCTGGCCTGATCGGGAGGGCGTGGAGTGGTCGGCGGAGTTCACCACCGAGCGGGAGGCGGTCGCCTGTGTGGCCGCCAAGGCTGCCGGCGGGATGCGCTTCCACGATCTGCGACACGCCTACGCCACCTGGCTGGTCACCGACGGCGTCCCGATCAACCTGGTGCAGCGGGTCATGGGCCACGAGCAGGCGTCGACGACGCTGAACCGTTATACGCACACTCCAGCCGACTATGCCTCTCGGATCTTGGACGCCTTCACGCTGCCTGCTGACGATCTGCTGACTCCAGCCGAGGAAACGCCGTCAGAGAGCGCCCTCGATGACGATGGGGAGGGACTGTGACCTGGGGCGGAGCAAAACCCGGGAAAGGGACGACCCCCGTCGGGGGGAGACGGGGGTCGTCGGAGGTTCGGCTCCGGGGGGGTCGAGCCGAACCCACTCAGCGGTCACGGGGGGTGCAACCGCCGAGGGTCTGTTGGTTGTCCGAGACATGAACGCTCGTCGTGCCGACAGTCTGCCTGAGCGAACCTGGCTACGTCGAGTGGTGTAGCCTCCACTCCCTGCGAATTCCTGTTCGCTGAGTGTGATCGCGGTCACGCACAGCCAACGTGACGTCGCCTGGTCCGCAGGTCCGGGGGATCGGCGACCCCCCGGGCACCCGCAGACCATAGACCATCGGGCTAGACTTTCGCGCCGTGGGCCGAAGCGCCGCTTTCTTCGATCTGGACAAGACCGTCATCGCCAAGTCGAGTGCCCTGGCGTTCGGTCGGCCGTTCTACCGGGACGGTCTGATCACTCGGCGTGACGTCGTCAAGTCGGCGTACGCGCAGCTGATGTTCCGGCTGGGCGGCACCGACGAGCAGACCATGGCCCGGACCCGCGACTACCTCGCCACGCTCTGTAAGGGCTGGCCGGTGGAACAGGTCCGCCAGATCGTCGCGGAGACGCTCCACGAGCTGATCAACCCCTACGTGTACGCGGAAGCCGCCGCCCTGATCGAGGAGCACCAGGCGGCGGGGCGGGACGTCGTCCTGGTCTCCGCCTCGGGTGAGGAGATGGTCCGGCCGATCGGCGCGCTGCTCGGCGTCACCGACGTGATCGCCACGCGGATGGGCGTGGTCGACGGTCGCTACAGCGGGGTGGTCGAGTTCTACGCGGCCGGCCCGAGCAAGGTCGACGCGGTCGGTGAGCTGGCACTCAAGCGGGGGTACGACCTCGCCGACTCGTACGCGTACTCGGATTCGTACAGCGACCGGCCGCTGCTGGAGTGCGTGGGGCACCCGACCGCGGTGAACCCCGACCGCCAGCTGCGGAAACTCGCACTGGAGAACTCCTGGCCGGTGCTGGAGTTCCGGCATCCGGTCCCGCTGGGCCGGCGACTGCGCGAGCGCCCGGCCGTCCCGGTGGCGGCCGCCGCCCTCGGCGTCGGCGTGGGTGTGGCCATCGGCATCGCCTGGTACGGCCGGCACCGCCGTACCCGCACCGCCCCCGCCGCCTGACCGACCGCGCACCCGGCACGTCGCCCCCTCATCCCCGCCGCCGCATCGGCACGTCACCACTCACGACCCGCGTCTTGAGCGTCTGCTCAAATCAGCCTACCCTCCACTTGAGCGATCGCTCAAGAACCGACGGGGAGGGACGATGTCCGACGCGTACGAGCCGGAACCGGCGCCGAGACGCACCTGGGCCAACTGGACGCTCGCCGGCCTCATCACGGCGTTCGGCGTGGTCGCCTTCGCGGTCGCCGTGGCCCAGGGGCGGGCCGACAGCGCCCTGCTCTTCGTGGCGCTGCCGGTCCTGCTGGCCGCGGCCCTCGCCCTGACGCCGGGGCGGACCACGCACGGCCGGGTCTTCGTGGTCACCACGATCGCCCTGCTGCTGGCGGCGGTGGCGCTGCACGAGGGAGCGATCTGTGTCGTCCTCGCCGCCCCGCTGGTGTACGCCGTGGCGCACGGCACCACCGCCCTGATCCGGTTGGCCCGCCGCGGCGCGTCCCGGGCGTACGCGCTGGTCGCCGTGCCGCTGCTGCTCACGTCCGGCCTGGAGGGCAGCGGCCTCGCCCCACGGGTCGCGCCGGAGCAGTCGGTCGAGGTGCGCCGCGTGGTGACGCTCCCCGCGCACCTCGTCGACGATCGCCTGGCGGCCGGCCCCCGCCCGATGCCGGTCCGGTCGGTGCCGCTGCGCCTGCTCGGGGTGCCCCTCCCGACCCGGGTCACCGGCGACGGCCTCGCCCCGGGCGACCGCTGGATGTTCGCCTACCACGGCAGCTCGCACGGCCCCGGCGGACATCTGCTCACCGAGGTGACGACGGTCGAACCGGGTCGGGTCGGCTTCCGGTTCGTCGAGGACACCGCGATCACCGGCCGTTGGGTGACCTTCCGGCACGCGGAGGTGAGCTGGCACGCGGTGGACGGGGAACACACCGCGGTGCGCGTACGGGTCGCGTACGAGCGGGGACTCGATCCCGCCTGGTACTTCGGGCCACTTCAGGACGCCCTGCTCCATGAGGGCATGGGGTACCTGCTCGACACGCTCGTCCTCCGGTGACCGCCGCGCGGTGGCTCGCTCTCGGCGTACCCCTGCTGGCGGTCCTCGCCGCGGCACGGCTGGAGCGCGCCCGGCGGGCCCGGGCGGCGGCCCTGCTCGCGTTCGTGGCCGCCGCGTTGGGTGTCGCGGCCCTCCACGAGGTGGCGCGCCGGGCCGGGTGGTACACGTTCGCGCCGGTGGACGGCGCCTACCGGGGTCTGCCGGTCGACCTGTGGCTCGGCTGGGCCGCGCTCTGGGGCCCGGTGCCAGTGCTGCTGCGCCGGTTCCTGCCCCTGCCCGTCGCGCTGGGACTGCTGCTCTGGCTCGACGCGGTGGCCATGCCGGCGCTGCACCCGCTGGTGTCCCTGAATCCGGCCTGGCTGGTGGGCGAGGTCGTGGGGTTGGCCGCGGTCGCCCTCCCCGCCCAGCTGCTCGGCCGGTGGAGTGCGGACGGGCGGCACCTGCGGGCACGGGTGCTGCTCCAGGTCACCGTGTTCGCCATGCTGGTGCTGTGGTTCCTGCCGAGCCTCGCCTTCGAGCTGGGTGACGGCTCGTGGGCCCGGCTCACCGGGCTGCCCCGGGCGCACCTCCTGGTGCTGGCCCAGGTCGCGCTGCTGGTGGCGACGCCGGCGCTCGTCGCGGTGCGCGAGTTCGCCGTACGTGGCCGCGGCACCCCGTACCCGTGGGATCCGCCGGCCCGGCTGGTCACCACCGGGCCGTACGCGTACCTCGCCAATCCGATGCAGCTGAGCGCCACCGCCCTGCTGCTGGTCACCGCCGCGGCCGCGCGGAGCCTGGTCCTGCTCGTCGTGGCCGGCACCGCCGTGGCGTTCAGCGCGGCCGTCGCCCGGCCGCATGAGGAGCACGACCTGGCCCACCGGCACGGGGCCGCGTGGCGGGCGTGGCGGCGGTCGGTCCGCGACTGGTGGCCACGCTGGCGGCCGTACGCCTCGGGAGAGCCCGCGGTGCTGCGGCTGGACGCCGACTGCGGGCCCTGCGGGGCGGTCTGGCGGTTCCTGGCGCGGCGGGACCCGGTGAACCTGACGATCGCGCCCGCCGACGGTCAGGTGCGAGCGGAGTACGCGGGCGGCGACGGCCACACGGAACGGGGGGTGGCCGCCGTCGCCCGCGGGCTCGAACACCTCACCCTGGGCTGGGCCTGGGTGGGCTGGAGCCTGCGGCTGCCCGGGGTGACCTGGCTGGCCCAGCTCGTGACCGATGCGATGATCGCACCGCCACACCCGGCGGGAGGGGACCGATGTCCGACACCAAGCGACGCCTGCTCGACGGCACACTCGACGCGATCCGGCAGCACGGCATCGCCGGCGTCTCGGCCCGCACCATCGCCGCCGCCGCCGGGGTGAACCAGGCGCTGGTCTTCTACCACTTCGGGACGGTCGACGAGCTGCTGACGGCGGCGTGCCGTACGGGCACGGCCGAGCGGGTCGCCCACTGGTCGACCCGTCTGGGCGGCGTCCGGTCGCTGCGCGAACTCCTCGACGTCGGTCGCGCGCTCCACGAGGAGGAGCGCGTGCTGGGCAACGTGTCGGTCCTGGCGCAGATGCTGGCGGGCGCGCAGACCGACGAACGCCTCGCCGCCCCCACCGGCGAGGCGTTGCAGCTCTGGGTGGACGAGATCGAGTCGGTGCTGCGGCGGCTGCTGGCCGGGTCCCCGTTCGCCGAGGTCGCCGACATCGCGGGGCTCGCCCGGGCGGTGTCGTCCGCGTTCATCGGCCTGGAGCTGTACGACGGGGTCGACCGGCCCGGCGCGGAACGCGCAATGGCGGCGCTGGACCAGCTCGCCGTGCTGATCGAGATCGTGGACGACCTCGGCCCGATCGCCCGGCGCGCCCTCCAGAGCAAGATCAGCAGAGCGACCCGGCGTTAGGCCGCGGCGAGCACCTCGTCGCCGATCTCGGTGAGCTGGTCGGCCCCGACCTCGACGGCGCTCATGTAGTGCCGGAGCCACGACCGCAGTCCGTCCGGCGTGCCGGTGGCGAAGGCACCGGCCGAGCCGACGTACTCCGGCTCCCGCTCCCGGTGGCCCACGTCGACGGCGAGCAGGCCACGCGGGTCGAAGCCGCTGGACAGCAGCACCAGCCGGGCGGCGCCGCGGGCGACCACCCCGGACGGCCCGGCGAACGGCCGCAGGTTCAGCAGTTCGCCGTGGACCACGGCCGCGAGCACCAGCGGGGGCACCTTCGTGCCGCCGGCGACGAGGCCGGCCAGCGCGTCCAGGCGAGCGGCCACCACCGGGTCGTTCACCGGCCGGCCCAGGTCCGCCTCGGCCACCACGTCCCGCGCGGCGAGGACGTGCAGCTTCGCGAGGGCCTGGCGGGGCGCCTTCGGCCACAGGTCGGTCAGCCCGGGCAGCGCCCCGGCGACCCGCAGCGCGCCCTGGAGGACCGGCTCGGTGACCGTTCCGGCGCGGACCTCCTCGCGCTCGTGGGCGTACCCCTCCAGGGCGGCGCTGGCCACCGCGGACCGCAGGCTGACCTCGGCCGCGACCTGGCCGCCGTGCCGGCGCAGCGCGCGGTGCCGGAGCGCCTGGTCGAAGCGCTCGCGGGCCCGCTCCACAGCGGGGGCGACGTCGGCGAGCGCGAGCAGCGGGGCGAGCGGGTCGTCGGTCACCCCGTCACGCTATCCACCGCCCGGTACGCCCCGCCGCTAAGGCGCCCGGAACGCGACCGCCGCCACTCGGCCGCGCCGTCCCTCGAGTGTTAACAAGGGACCCTTCCCCTACCGCATGCGTTAAGAAGGGTCCCTTCCTTGCACCGCCACCGCCGGGCGCGTCTCAGGGGCCGCTCGGCGCGGCGCTTCGCCGTCGGTGGTCGCCTGCGAACCGTCTCCCGGCTAACCTCTGCACCGAGAGACGCGGGTCACCCCGAGCGACGAGGGAGTACGGCATGAGCGAGGCATTGGCCAATCTGCTGAACGAGACACGCCAGTTCCCGCCGCCGGCCGAACTCGCCGCGCACGCCAACGTCACCGCCGAGGCGTACGGCGAGGCGAACGCCGACCGGCTGGCCTTCTGGGCGGAGCAGGCGGACCGGCTCACCTGGGCGAAGCGCTGGGACGAGGTGCTCGACTGGTCGAAGCCGCCGTTCGTCAAGTGGTTCGTCGGCGGGCAGCTCAACGTGGCGTACAACTGCCTCGACCGGCACGTCGAGGCCGGGCGGGGCGACAAGGTCGCCATCCACTGGGAGGGCGAGCCGGGCGACACCCGCACCATCACGTACGCCGAGCTGCACAAACTGACCTGCCAGGCGGCGAACGCGCTGACCGACCTGGGGGTGACCGCGGGTGACCGGGTGGCGATCTACCTGCCGATGATCCCGGAGGCGGCCGTCGCCATGCTGGCCTGCGCCCGGATCGGCGCCACGCACAGCGTGGTCTTCGGCGGCTTCTCCGCCGACGCGCTCACCAACCGGATCCAGGATGCCAGCGCGAAGGTGGTGATCACCGCCGACGGCGGCTACCGCCGCGGGAAGCCCTCCGCGCTCAAGCCCACGGTCGACGAGTCGGTGGCGAAGTGCCCGTCGGTGGAGCACGTGCTGGTGGTCCGCCGCACCGGCGAGGAGGTCGCCTGGTCGGAGAAGGACCACTGGTGGCACGAGACCGTGGAGACCGCGTCGACCGAGCACGAGGCGGCGGCGTTCGACGCCGAGCACCCGCTGTTCATCCTCTACACCAGCGGCACCACCGCCCGGCCCAAGGGCATCCTGCACACCACCGGCGGCTACCTGACCCAGACGTCGTACACCACGCACGCCGTGTTCGACCTGAAGCCGGAGACCGACGTCTACTGGTGCACCGCCGACATCGGCTGGGTGACCGGCCACTCGTACATCGTGTACGGTCCGCTCTCCAACGGCGCCACCCAGGTGATGTACGAGGGCACCCCGGACACCCCGCACAAGGGCCGCTTCTGGGAGATCGTCGACAAGTACCGGGTGACGATCCTGTACACCGCGCCCACGCTGATCCGCACGATGATGAAGTGGGGCGAGGACATCCCCGCCGGCTTCGAGCTCACGTCGCTGCGGCTGCTGGGCAGCGTCGGCGAGCCGATCAACCCCGAGGCGTGGATGTGGTACAGGCAGCACGTCGGCCGCGGCGAGCTGCCCATCGTGGACACCTGGTGGCAGACGGAGACCGGCGCCATCATGATCTCCCCGCTGCCCGGCGTGACCGCGGCCAAGCCGGGTTCGGCGATGACCCCGCTTCCGGGGATCAGCGCGGACGTCGTCGACGACCAGGGCCAGTCGGTGGCGAACGGTGGCGGCGGCTACCTGGTGCTCACCGAGCCGTGGCCGTCGATGCTCCGCACGATCTGGGGTGACGACAACCGCTTCCTCGAGACGTACTGGTCGCGCTTCGGCGCCGGCGCCAACACCGGCGACGACTGGGTCTACTTTGCCGGCGACGGCGCGAAGAAGGACGACGACGGGCACATCTGGCTGCTCGGCCGGGTCGACGACGTGATGCTGGTGTCCGGGCACAACATCTCCACCACCGAGGTGGAGTCGGCGCTCGTGTCGCACCCGTCGGTGGCCGAGGCGGCGGTCGTCGGCGCGACCGACCCGACCACCGGGCAGGCGATCGTCGCGTTCGCCATCCCGCGGGGCAACACCGAGACCACGGGTGAGGCGGGCGAGAAGCTCATCGCCGACCTGCGCAACCACGTGGCCCGTACGCTCGGGCCGATCGCCAAGCCGCGGCAGATCATGCTGGTTCCGGAGCTGCCGAAGACCCGCTCGGGCAAGATCATGCGGCGGCTGCTGCGCGACGTGGCGGAGCACCGGTCGCTGGGCGACGTGACGACGCTCCAGGACTCGTCCGTGATGGACCTGATCTCCACCGGCATGGGCGGCGGCAAGTCCGACGAGGACTGACGACAGGCGCACCCGGGTGGGGTGGCGGTCCGCACGGACCGTCACCCCACCGCCGTTTCTGACGTCCTCGGTCGGGGCGTACCGACAACTGTCACATCGGTCGGTTGGGGGAGGCGGGAGAAGCTGAACGGACACAGGCAGGCCCCAGCCTTGTCGTTCGACATGTTTCTGATTTAGGTTCACGCAGGTCGGACCGGTTCGACGTTCATCACATCGATAAGCGGTGCCGGCCGGCTCCCTCCCTCCCCATGCCCGAGAAACGGAGCGGCATGAACAGAAATCCGCAACCTGGGTCGCGTCGACGCCTACTCGTCGCGCTGCCCGCCATCGCCCTCGCCGCCGCGTCACTGACCGTGACGGGCTCGTCGGCGTCGGCACAGTCCGGTCCGGCCCCGGCCACCATCGGGGCGGACGAGTTCTACATCAACTACGCCGAGCCGGCGGTGCAGCCGGACACCGACGGCCGCGAGGTCAAGGGCAAGGGTGGAGTCCACGCCCCCGCCGTCGACGAGGCGCGGGCGTACGACCGGAAGTTCGCCCGGGGCAACCCGGTCGCCGCGCGCCAGCTGGCGAAGACCGAGGCCGAGGCGATCAAGACGGGGAAGAACCCGCGGCAGATCAAGCAGGCCAAGGGTACGCAGACCGCCAAGCTGCTGACCCTGCTGGTGGAGTTCAACGAGAACGCCAACGACGACTTCACCGACGTGATGGTCCCCAAGACGGTCTTCGAGGACCGGAGCTGTGTCCTCGGCACCGTGCAGAACGGACCGCTGCACAACAACATCCCGAACCCGGCGAGCCTGCCGAAGCTGGACAACAACTCGATGTGGGTGCCGGACTTCTCGCCCACGCACTTCGACAAGATGCTCTACACGTCTGAGGGCATCACCGAGCGGGTCCGCACCGACCTGACCGGGCCGGACGGCAAGCCGGGCGTCAGCCTGGCCGGCCGCACGATGCGCAACATGTACCTGGAGATGTCCAAGGGCGCGTACACGGTCGACGGGCAGGCCAGCCCGTGGATCAAGGTGCCGCACTCGGAGGGCTGGTACGCGGCCTCCCGCTGCTTCAAGGACGAGAACGGCAACTGGGTCGCCGGGCGGCAGCAGTCGATGAACGGCCACCCGGACAACCCGCAGGGCGCCGGCCGCCTCGCCACCGACGCGATCGACGCGCTCGCGGCAATGGACCCGGACTTCCCGTGGGCCGACTACGACATCGAGGACCAGGGCGACCGCGACGGTGACGGCAACGTCCTCGAGCCGGACGGCGTGATCGACCACCTGGTGCTGGTGCACGCCGGCAAGGGCAAGTCGGCCGGCGGCGGCGCACAGGGCACCTACGCCGTCTGGGCGCACTCGTCGTCGATCGTCGGCGGCTACACGATTCCTGGCACCCAGCTCAAGGTGTCGAACTACATCGTGCAGCCGGAGGACGCCGGCGTCGGTGTGTTCGCCCACGAGTACGGCCACGACCTCGGCCTGCCGGACCTCTACGACACCTCCGGCAACGCCGACTCCGACGTCGACTTCTGGGACCTGATGGCCTCGGGTTCGCACTCGGGCGAGATCTTCCAGGCGCTGCCGACGCACATGGGCCTCTGGGACAAGTGGATCCTCGGCTGGGCCGACCCGCTGACCATCACCCCCGGGTCGGACGCGCGGGACGTGCAGCTGGGCCAGACCTCGCGGACGCCGGTGGGCACCAAGGACGGCATCAAGGTCAACCTGCCGAACAAGGTGATCACCCTCGCGACGCCGCACAGCGGCGCGAACATGTGGTACTCCGGCGCGGACCAGGACTGGGCCGACGTCAAGATCGCCCGCCAGGTGGCGGTGCCGGCGGCGGCCGACGCGAAGTTCTGGATGTGGAACAACTTCGTCATCGAGGCGGACTGGGACTTCGGCTTCGTCGAGGTCTCGACCGACGGCGGCACGACGTGGACCGAGCAGAAGGTCTACGACTCGACCGGCAAGCTGGTCACCACGGACGACGGCTACGCCGACCCGAACGGCCGGATGGTCGACTTCGGCAACAAGAAGTACGGGCTCACCGGTGACACCCACGGCTGGCGCCACGACTACGTCGACCTGTCGGCGTACGCCGGTCAGACCGTCCAGGTCCGGCTGCGGTACGCCACGGACGAGGCGTTCCTGGAGAAGGGCTGGTTCGCCGACGACTTCTCGGTGACCGGCGGCGGCGCCACCACGTGGAGCGACGACATCGAGAACGGGACGGCGGGCTGGACCGCGACCGGCGGCACCTTCGTCGACTCGACCGGCGCCGGCTGGCACATCGACGGCGGCACCTCGACCCAGGCGCACTACTACCTGGCCGAGTGGCGCAACTTCGACGGGTTCGACGAGGGCCTGAAGTACGGCTACGACACCGTCTACTCGCGCGACGCGTGGAAGGTCGACAAGATCTCCTACAACGCGCCGGGCATGCTGGTGTGGTACCGGGACACCACGATGGGCAACGACAACCACGTCACCGCACAGTCGACCGCGCTGCCGAGCTACGGCTCCAAGGGCGGCCTGCTGATCGTGGACTCGCACTTCGACCCGTACCGCCGCCAGGGTGAGGCGGCCGCCAAGGACCCGTCGACGCTGGACAACCTGCCCAGCCGCCCGCAGTCCGCGAACGCGGCCTTCTCGCTCAACCCCACGTACCCGTTCAAGGAGTGCCTGGAGGCGACGGGCGAGCCGTACAGCGAGTACTGCACGAGCTTCGGCGCCCAGCCGGCCGTCCCGGCGTTCACCGACGCCAAGGGCTGGTACCCGGGCATCGAGGTGCGCGGCTCGTCGCTGTTCGCCCGGGACGTCGACGCGTCGGTGGTCATCCCGTCGAAGGGCAACGTGCCCTACACGACCCGCGTCACCAACGCGGACGGCACCCCGGCCACCGGCCTGTACGGCACGAACCTCGGGTTCACCGTGCTGGGCTCGGGCAACCCGGGTGACGCGGGCGCCGCGTACGGCGTCTCGATCACGATCAAGCGGGCCGCGAAGGACAACTCGTACGCCACGGTGCACGTGACCCCCGCGACTCCCTGATCCACCACCGCCCCTCGGGGCGTGCGGCGGGGCCCGGACGGAGCAACTGCTCCGGACGGGCCCCGTCCGTGTGAAGGTGGCCGGCACCGGCACCCGGATCGAGATCCTGGAGCAGGGCACCAACCCGACCGACGACATGGTCGTGAAGGTCAGCAACTGACAATTCAGTTACCAGTGGGGCCGGTGGCGGAAACGCCACCGGCCCCCTGTCGTTCGACCGTCGGCGCAGGTCAGCACCCCTGAAGTAACGCCCGGGGATGTGACAGTGAAAAGCATTCCCAACAACTCATTGCAACAAAACACCGCGATCGTCTTCCCACGAGTCACACGACTGTCTATCTTCACCAGTGGTCCCACATGTGGATCACTCTTCACCGGCCCGTACCCCCGTTGGGCCGGTTTCTCTCACACCCGGAGGTACCACGTGCGCAAAGTCGCAGTGGGTCTGCTCGGGCTCTCGTTGACGGCGACGGGGCTGGCGGTCGGACCGTCCGCCATCGCGGCGCCGCAACCCAAGCTACCGACGCCCGCACCGTCGGTCGCTGAGCCCGCCCACACCGACCACGACCTGCCCAACCCGCTCGAGGAGAAGCGCCGCGCCCTGCGCCAGGAGGGCCTGAGCGAGGTCCTCTCCGGCAAGGCCAAGGCCCAGCGGATCAACGGCAGCACCGTCGTCAAGGTCGGTGAGACCGCCGCCGGCGCGCCCGGCGAGACCGGTGCGACCACCCGGTCGGCCCGCGGCAACGGCGGCAAGAAGGACCAGTACGTCGAGCTCTCCCGGGAGCGCAACGACCAGATCTTCGTGATCCTGGCCGAATTCGGCAACGAGCGTCACCCGGAATTCCCGGACAAGGACACCGACCCCGACTGGCCGGGTCCGGCGCGGTTCGACGGGCCGCTGCACAACCAGATCCCCGCGCCGAATCGCGCGGCGGACAACTCCACCGTATGGCAGGCGGACTTCAGCCCGGAGCACTTCCGCAAGCTCTACTTCGGCACCAAGCCGGGCGACGAGTCGCTGAAGCAGTACTACGAGGCCCAGTCGTCGGGTCGCTACAGCGTGGACGGCGTGGTCAGCAACTGGGTCAAGGTCAAGTACAACGAGGCCCGCTACGGCCGGTCGAACGACCCGGTGCCGGACCCGGAGCCGGGCGAGGAGCCGGGCGAGGGCGACGACTCCGCCGTCTGCTCCAGCAACGTCTGCCAGAACACGTGGGAGCTCGTCCGCGACGCCGCCAACCAGTGGGTCGCCGACCAGAAGACCCAGGGCCGCACCGACGCCCAGATCGCCGCGGACGTCAAGGCGATGGACAAGTGGGACCGGTACGACTTCGACGGCGACGGCGACTTCAACGAGTCCGACGGCTACATCGACCACTTCCAGATCGGCCACGCCGGCGGCGACATGGCCGACGGTGACCCGAACCAGGGTGAGGACGCGATCTGGAGCCACCGCTGGTACGCCTTCGCCACCGACCAGGGCTCGACCGGCCCGGCCAACTTCCCGGCCGGCGGCACCGAGATCGGCGACACCGGCGTGTGGATCGGTGACTACACCATCCAGCCGGAGAACGGCGGCCGCAGCGTCTTCTACCACGAGTACGGTCACGACCTCGGCCTGCCGGACGACTACAACGTCATCAACGGCGGCGACAACAACAACGAGCACTGGACCCTGATGGCCCAG
Source organism: Micromonospora sp. H33 (assembly GCF_052068455.1). NCBI lineage: Bacteria > Bacillati > Actinomycetota > Actinomycetes > Micromonosporales > Micromonosporaceae > Micromonospora > Micromonospora sp. H33. The sequence goes on from NZ_JBQHDE010000001.1 coordinate 592,793, forward strand.
AGCCGGCTCAGCGCCAAGAACGACGGCGGCATCGGCGAGCGCGGTGGCGACCTCGGCGCGTGGAACAAGCTCCAGCTCGGCTGGCTCGACTACGAGGTGATCGTGGCCGGGCAGAAGCGCACCATGACCCTCGGCCCGCAGGAGTACAACTCCGCCAAGCCGCAGGGCGCCGTGGTCGTGCTGCCGGAGCGCGAGTACACCTTCGACAACGGCAAGCCGTTCGAGGGCGCCAAGCAGTACTTCTCCGGCAACGCGGACGACCTTAACAACACGATGACCCGGACGATCGACCTGACCGGGAAGTCGTCGGCCGCGCTGTCGATGAAGGGCCGCTACAGCATCGAGCAGGGTTACGACTACCTCTACTTCGAGGGGTCGCTGGACGGCGGCAAGACCTGGTCGGCGCTGCCCGGCACGGTCGACGGCAAGCCGATCCCGCCGGTCTCCAAGGACAACCCGAAGCCGGCGCTCAGCGGCAGCAGCGACGGCAAGTGGGTGGACATCACCGTCCCGATGGACTTCGCGGCCGGCAAGGTCGCGCAGTTCCGCCTCCGCTACGCCACCGACGGCGGCGTGTCCGCGGGCGGCTTCTTCGGTGACGCGATCACCCTGACCGTCGACGGCCAGACCGTGCTCGCCGACGGCGCCGAGGCCGGTGCCGGCGACTGGGCCCTGACCGGCTGGGACATCGTCGAGGAGACCTACAAGCGGAAGTTCGCGAACTACTACATCGCGGGCCACCGCTCGTACGTCTCGTACGACAAGTACCTGAAGACCGGTCCGTACTTCTTCGGTTACGCGAACACCCGCCCGGACTGGGTCGACCACTACGCGTACCAGGAGGGTCTGCTCATCTCCTACTGGAACCTGCGGTGGGCGGACAACGACACGTTCGAGCACCCGGGTGAGGGTCGCAACCTGATCATCGACGCGCACCCGCGGCCGATCCACAACCTGACCGGCCAGCCGTGGCGGGCCCGCGTCCAGGTGTACGACGCGCCGTTCAGCCTCAAGAAGGCCGACTCGTTCACGCTGCACCTCAACAGCCAGCCGCAGTACGTGCGGGGCCAGGCCGCGGAGCCGCTGTTCGACGACACCAAGAAGTACTGGTACGAGGAGCTGCCGAACCACGGCGTCAAGCTCCCCGCGACCGGCATGAAGATCAAGGTTCTGGAGCAGAACGGCACCTCCGTCAAGGTCCGCTTCTTCTGAGCCACCGATCGACACCTCGCGATGCCCGGGCAGGTCACCTGCCCGGGCATCGCCCGTTCCGCCGGGCTGCCGGTCCGGGATTCCGGAACCGGAGCAGGGGCCCGCACGTCAGAGTCCTCGTGCCCGTCGTGAGCCGCGCCGGCCTGCCCGCCGCGAGCCTGGCCACCGCCCTCGCCGTGGTCGGGCTGTCGGTCGGCTGCACCGGAGCGGGGAAGGAAGCGCCCATGCCTGCCGAGCAGACCCCGTCGTCAGCCCGTTCCGATCCCTCGCTCTCGCCCACGACGCCGCCGACCATGGGGCGGCCGACCGCGCCCCCGAAACTGCCGACCGACCCGTACCGGGCCAACGTGCTCGTCGGCCGGATCACCCGGGGCGGCGACGGTCCCTGTTACGGCCTGACCACCGACGACGGCCGGGAGTACGCGCTGCATGGCGCGGGCATGGGAACCTTCGTGACCGGCACCTGGGTCCGGGTGACCATCGGCCCGTCCGCCCCGGGCGTCGACTGCGGGACGGGCGTCCCGGCCACCATCGTGAAGATCAGTCCGGTCGGCTGAGCGGCCGTCCGGAAACGCCGGAGCGAGGACTCCCGACAGCCGCTGCGGGAGCGATGCGGGCCACCCGACGGGTCGGCCGGACGGCCGGCCGGCACCGGGGCCCTAGGCTGTGCCCATGACCGAGCAGCGCGGCGGGCCCGTCGACGAGTCCTGCGTCCTCACCGAGGGGCCGTGGACGCACCGGTTCGTCGGTGCCAACGGCAGCCGGTTCCACGTCGTGGAGGCCGGCGCCGGCCCGATGGTGCTGTTCCTGCACGGCTTCCCGGAGCACTGGTGGGCCTGGCACGAGATGCTGCCGGCGGTCGCCGACGCCGGGTTCCGGGCCGTCGCGGTCGACCTGCGCGGCTACGGGGCGAGCGACAAGCCACCCCGGGGGTACGACGGGTACACGCTGGCCGCCGACGTCGCCGGGCTGATCCGGGCGCTGGGCGAGCGGTCGGCGACCGTGGTGGGCAGCGGTGCCGGTGGCCTGATCGCCTGGACGGTGGCGTCGTTCCACCCGTCCCTGGTCCGACGGCTGGTGGTGCTCGGTGCGCCGCACCCGCTGCGGCTGCGGGCCGCCATCTTCGCCGACCCGCGCGGCCAGTTCGCCGCCTCCACGCCGACGCTGAAGTTCCAGCTTCCCCGCTACGAACACATGCTGACCCGCGACGACGCGGCGGCGGTGGAGGAGATGCTGCGCCGCTGGGGCGGGCCCCGGTGGGTGAACGGTCCGGGCTTCCCCGCGTACGCCGCCCGGTGCCGGGAGGCGATGCGGATCCCGCAGGCCGCGTTCTGCGCCCTGGAGGGCTACCGCTGGGCGTTCCGGTCGGTGCTTCGCCTGCACGGGTACCGGTTCGTGCGGCTCATGCAGAAGCCCCTGGTCACCCCGACCCTCCAGCTGCACGGCGCCCTCGACAGCGCCGCCCTGCCCCGTACCGCCCAGGGCTCCGGCCGCTACGTCGTGGCCCCGTACGAGTGGCGGCTGCTCGACCACGTCGGGCACTTCCCGCACGTGGAGGCCCGGGACGTGGTGCTCGGCGAGATCCTGCGCTGGACGAAGTCGTAGGACCGGCCCTAGACCCGCTGCTCGTGCAGGTCACTGACCTCGGCGGCGGGCGCCCAGCCCTGGTAGACGCCGAAGTCGAACACCTCGAGGCCCATCGCCTGCGCGACCGGCCACCGCCCGCCCGTGTACTCCACGCGCAGCCAGCCGTCGTGCTCACCGAGCACGATGAACGGCTGCCCCTGCCACGTGCAGGTCGTGCGGACGTACGCCAGGTCCTCGACCTCGGCCGCCGGCACCACCCGCACGTACCGGCCGGGGCGTACCTCGGTGAAGCCCTCTCCCGGGCCGGGCTGGTAGAGCCGGACGTCGTCGCCGTCCGGGCTGGCCTGGTACTCGCGGCCCTGCCAGCGGGCCACGAACCCGTCGCGGGTCACGCGTCGCCCACCTCCCGCCACAGCAGCGCGTCGGCGTCCAGAGTGGCCACCACCCGCTCGGTGCCGTCCGCGCCGATCCGCCACAGCTGCGCGCCGTGCGGCAACCGGGCGCTGTCCACCTTGAACTCCGCCACCACGTCGCTGCTCTCCCCCGGTGCGAAGCCGTTGCCGCGGAACGGGGGCCGCTCGATGACCCAGCCCTCCATGGCCCGCATCGCGGTCTCGTTCTGGCCGCCGTACGGGATGCGGTAGAGACTCGGCCGGTACGCCGGCCAGCGCAACACGTAGATCTCCTCGGCGGCCCGGGCGAACGGCGAGTCGGGGTAGCCGAGGCCGAGCGCGTCGAACAGCTGCGCCGGGGTGGTCAGGTGGGCCAGCTCGCCCGCGCGGTGCACGAAGCCGGAGACCCGGTCGTAGCCCCGTTCCAGGTAGTACGCGAGCTGGCTCGGGGCGACGGCCTTCTGCATGACGACCGGCCGGGTCGGGTCCGGGGCGGGCGGGTCGTAGCGCGGCCGTTCGGCGGGGACCGCCGCGGCGGGTGGCGCCTCCGGCTCGGCGCCGGTGTCCGCGCCGAGGCCCACCTCCGCCGCCCAGTTGGCGAGCCCGATGATCTGCTCACCGGGCAGCTTCGCGCCGATCGGGCTGCCCGGGTTGACGGCGAAGGACCACGACTCGTCCGGCCAGCGGTGGATGAGCTGCACGAACCGCACCCGGACCGTCTCGACGGCGGCGTCGGTGTGCTCGGCGAGCCGCTCCGGGGACGTGTACACGACGACGAACGTCTCGCCGTCCAGCTCCTCCGTACGCCAGACGAACCCGGGCTCGCCGGGCCGGCTGCCGGGGGCCGAGTCGGGCGCCACCGGCAGCAGCACGCGGGCGAGCAGCAGCGTCGACAGGAACGTGTCGGTGCTCCCGGCGCCGGTCGCGTCGAGCAGGTCCTCCTCGACCGCGTTCGCGGGCGCGAAGTCCGCCGGGACGGGGACCGCCGGCCCGACCGGCCGGGGGGCTGCGTCCACCGGACCGGCGGTGGCCGGCGCGACCGGGGCATCCGCCGGCGCGCCGGCGAGGTCCGGGCCGGCGGTACCTGGTGCGCCGACGGGGTCCGGGACGGGTGTGCCCCCCGCGACGGTGGGATGCGCGGCGAATGTGCCCGCCGCGACGACGGGAGCCGGGTCGTCCACGACCGGGACGGCCACCAGCGCGTCCGGCGTCGGGCCCGCCTGCTCCGGCACGTGGGGCCGCGGAACCGGAATCGGAGCCGTGACCTCCTGGTCGTCCAGGGGGTGGAGGGTCGGCCCGGGCTGCGGGTGCTCGGCGTCCGGCCTGGTCGGCTCCCACCCGCCCGCCGTGCCGGGGGTATCCGCGACGGCGGGACGCTGCGGTAACGACTCGGCTGCGGGCGACGGCTCCACGCCCGGCCCCCGGTCGTCGAGCAGCGCGGCGGCGCCGGTTCCCACGGCCAGGGCCGGGTCGTTGCGCAGCCCGGTGGCACCGACCGGGTCGGCCGGCGGGACGGTGAGATCCCGCGACTCGATGATCGTGCCCTCGATGACGATCGGGGTGAAGCCCCGCCGGGGCGCCGGCGGCCCGGAGACCGGTTCGGCGATCGAGGCCGGTTCCGGATCCGGGGGCGGCGGCGTGGGGCGGCGCCGCGGCAGCGTCTGGGTGGCCTCCTCGTCCGCCGTGGGGCGGGCGTACGCCTGGAGGGTCGCCGGATCGGGCACCGGGAAGCGGACGGGCCGGGTCTCCTCCCCGGCGGCCCGCGGCTGCGGCGTCCGGGACGTCTCCCCGGCCGGGGCGAGGGCCGAGGGCGGGGCGTCCCGATCGGCACGGGTCGCGTCCCCGCCGGCGAACGCCTGCGTGGGGCTCTCGGACGTCGGGTCGGTGCGGGGCTGGCGGCGCGGGAAGGGCTGGGAGCCCCGGGCGAAGCGGGGCGGCGGGACGGCCCGCTCGTCACGGGTGGCGCGGCCGGACGCGGCTTCGAAGAACGATCGGCGATTCGGCCGCTCCGGCTCGCCGCCGGTGCGGCCGTTCGTCGGCGCGTCGGCGGGACGCCGGCCCGCACGGTCGCCCCCGGGATCCGGCGGCGCCGGCCACCGGGCGTCCGTCTCCCCGGCCGGCGTGGCGACCCGGCCGGCGTCCGCCAGCGGCCGCCGCAGGGCGGCGGCACGCAGCTCGGCCGGGCTCCGCAACGGTGTGCCGGGGGGCGGGACGGGCGCGGGAGCCGGTCGCAGGGGAACGGTGCCCTCGGGTGCCTGGCCGGCGCTGGGCTCGCGGCCCTGCGGGCCGGTGGTCGGCTGGTCCTCCCCGCCGCCCGGAGCGCTCTCCGCGGCCCGGACTCGAGCGAGCGTCTCAGCCCGCTCCAGGCGCGCCCGCGCCCCGATCGTGCGGCCGGGCAGGCGGACGTCACCGCGGGAGAGCTGGGCGACGTACCACGCGGGCAGGTACCCCTCGATGGGCAGGCCCGGGTTGACCGCGAGCCACCACTCGTGGTTCGGCCACTGGCTGGCCAGTTCGTCGTACGCGGCGCGCCGGCTCGCGCCGGCGTGCTCGCCCAGGCAGGCCCGCATCGCGGCGGCGGAGGTGAAGGCCAGCACGTGGGTGCGACCGCCGGTGGTCCACGTGCCCCAGTTCATCGGGGCCTGGCCGGCGAGCGCCTGCGCGGAGACCGGAAGGAACAGGTCCGTCCGGGACAGGATGCGGAAGTAGAGCTGCTGGTCGTTGGCGCGCAGCGCGTCGCGCAGCGCCGCTTCCGCCTCGGTGGCCGGCTCCCATTCGGTCACGGCCACCCCTCCTCCCGGCAACAGGTCACAGGTATCGCGTACAACCTACAAGGTCGTATCAAGATCACAATGGCTGGCCGCGCCAGGGCGACCGGTAACGGCGCATCGCGATAACATCGCGTTCCGGAGTCGACACGATACGGAGGCGGTCGATGTCCCGGAGCCCCGCGCGGCCGCTGCTCGCCGCTCTCGCGGCGGTGGTGGCGACGCTGACGGCCGGCGCCGCGCCGCCCGCCGGCCCGACGGCACCCGTCCCCGGCGTCCCCACCACCGGTCCGGCCGGCCCCGGCCTCGCCGGTCGGGCCGCGCCGGCGTGCGCCGCACCCCTCGCGCCCGCCCGCCCGATCACCGCGGTGCCGTGGCCGCAGCAGCGGTACGCCCCGGAGCGGCTGGCTCCGCTCGCCACCGGGGCGGGCGTGACGGTGGCGGTGGTCGACTCGGGTGTGGACCGTCGCCACCCGCAACTCGCCGGGCGGGTCCGGGCCGGCACCGACCTGCTCGACCCCGGCGGCGACGGCACCCGGGACTGCGCCGGCCACGGCACCGGAGTCGCGAGCGTCATCGTCGCCGCGCGCCACGACGGCGTGGCCTTTTACGGCCTCGCCCCCGAGGCGCGGATCCTGCCCGTCCGGGTCAGCGAGCAGCAGGTGGTCGACGGCCGGGAGTCGGGGCGTACGGTCAGCGCCCGCGACTTCGCCCGGGCCATCCGGTGGGCGGTCGACAACGGCGCCGACGTGCTCAACCTCTCCGTGGTGCTGTACGCGGACGACTCCGCCGTGCGGGACGCCGTCGCCCACGCGCTCGCCCGCGACGTCGTCGTCGTGGCCGCCGCCGGCAACCTGCACGAGAGCGGCGATCCCCGGCCCTATCCGGCCGCGTACGACGGCGTGCTCGGGGTGGGTGCGATCGGGGCGGACGGGGTGCGCTCCTCCTTCTCCCAGATCGGCCCGTACGTCGACCTGGTCGCGCCCGGGAGTGACGTGGTGACCGCCGCGCCCGGGCAGGGACACCACCGGGCCGAGGGCACCAGTTACGCGGTGCCCTTCGTGGCCGCCACCGCCGCCCTGCTCCGGCAGTACCGGCCGGATCTGGGCGCGGCCGAGGTGGCGGAGCGGATCCTGGCGACCACCGATCCCGCTCCCGGGGCGGGGTACGGCGCGGGGGTGCTGAACCCGTACCGGGCACTCACCGAGAGCGGCGGCGGACCGGCCCGTACCCGGCCGGCCGCGGCCCTGCTCGACGAGCGGGCCGACCCGGCACTGCTGGCCCAGCAGGCACGGCGGGCGGCGGCCCGGGACCGGGCGCTGCTGGTGGCCGGGGTCGGCGGCGGGACGGTGACCGCGGCGGTGCTGCTGGCCCTCGTGCTGCCCCGCGGCGCCCGCCGCCGGTGGCGACCGCCCGACCCGGCCTGATCCGGGGTGGCCGGCGGCGGCACCGGCGGAACGTGATCAGCCCCGGTAGCTCCTCGGCGCGCCGCAGCCGCCCTCACCGTCATCGACGCCCCGCGGAGAGCGGCGACCGGTCGCGCGCGGGGCCGGACATGCGGAACGTGGCGCCCACCCCGTCGGACCGGCGCCACGTCCTGCGGGTGTCACTGGAACAGGTTGGCGTTCCGCTTCTCGGTGTCGAGGTAGTCGGCCGCGGAGTCGTCCACCGCGAGCTTGATGTCGCGCAGCATCGCCTGCAGATCCTGCGAGGCGGACCGCCAGCGGGTCTGCCGCTGCTCGTACGCCGCGCGGGCCTCACCCGACCAGCTCGCGACCAGCGGGGCGGCGTCCCGCTCGAGCTGACCGAGCTGCGCGTCGAGCGTGCTCAGCGCCTTCTGGATGTCCGCGCTGGCCTGTTGCAGCGCCGCGAAGTTGACGACCAGCACACCGTGCTCCATCGCTTGTCTCCTCCCCCGGGTCCGGGTCTACAGCGGCAGTTGGATGCCGCCGCGGTTGGTCGTGGACACCCGGCTGGCGGCCTCGGCGTCCGAGACGTCGTACTGCTGGCCGGCGGTGCGGATCGCCGTGGCGGTCTCTCGCAGAGCCCGCTGCAACGCCGCCTGGTCCTGCGCCCACTGCTGCTTGACCTGCTCGAACGAGCGCCCGCCGGCGCCGCGCCAGGCCTGCTGCAACACCTCCAGCTCGGCCATCAGGCCGCTCAGCATGGACTGCAACGACTGGTCGACCTGCTCGAACTTCGCGGCGGTCTGCTGCATCACCGCGGCTTCCGCCTGGGTCTCGGACACTCCGGACGTCACCTCGTCTCCTGCGTCGTGCTGGCCGTCGACACGCCCGCTCGGGGAGCGCGCCGCTCGCGCCGCCCGGGACGTCGAGCACGGCGGGCGCGGGTCAGCGATAACTCGTCGCTGACGGTAGCCGTACGATCGCGGTTCTGCTACCCCGTCCGCGTCCCCTGTGGACAACTGCGGCTCCCGCCGCGCCGCCGAGACGCTTACGATGGGCGGCAGCCACATCGCAGTGCGTGATCGGTGGAGGAGGGTGCGGTGCCGGCGACCACCACGGCGAGCCTGCCCTCGTCCCCACCGGGAGGCACGCCGCCCGCGCTGCCCGGCCGGCGCGATCCGGGCCCCGGCGACCGGGCTGACCCGGCCCCGGTCACCGACGCCCCCGCCGTCCTGCCACCACAGTGGAGCCTCCGTCGCCGGCGGTCGGCCCGCCACGTCCGGGCCGGCCAGGTGGTCGCCGGGCAGGTCGCGGTGGCGGTCGTCGTCGCGGCAACGGGGCGGGGAGCAGCGGCGATGCTGGCGGCCGTGGCGGTGGCCGCGCTGCTGGTGGTGCTGGCCGGGGCGCGCCTGCGCGGGCGCTGGCTCTTCGAATGGCTGGGGACCGCCGTGGCGTACGCCTCCCGGCCGCGCGCCCTGCCGGCGGACGCCGAGCCGGCCGCCCTGCTGGAGCTGGTCGATCCGGGCGCCGTCGTACGGCCCGCGGAGCTGGCCGGTGCACCGGCCGCCGTGCTGGACGACACCACCGGGATGGTGGCCCTGCTGGAGATCCTGGATCCGGCGGAGCTGATCGGCGACGGGTCACGGGCGCTGCCGTCCCCGGCGGCCCTGCTCTCCGCCGCCCCACCGGGCGGCCCGCCGGTACGGGTCCAGCTCCTGCTGGCCGGGGTGCCCGCACCCGCCGTCGCGCTCGGCGGCGGCACGGTCGCCACCTCGTACCGGCAACTCACCGACGGGCGGCTGCCCGGCCGCGAGCGGGCAGTGCTCGCCGTTCGGGTGCTCCGCGTCGACGGTGTCACGCCGGAGGAGCTGCGCCGGGCGCTGCACGGCACGCTGCGCCGGATCCTCCGCCGGCTCGCCCCGGTGACCGCCCGGCCGCTCGGGGAGCACGCGGCGCTGCGGGTCCTGGCCGAGCTGGCCCACCACGACGCCGGGGCGGTGCGGGAGACCTGGCCCGCGCTCCGGTCCGGCGGTCTGTGGCAGGCGACCTTCCAGCTCGACCGGTGGCCGGACCCGCGCACCGAGGGCGCCCGGGGCCTGGTGTCCCGGCTGCTCGCCCTACCGGCCACCGCGATCACCGTCTCGCTCAGCGCCGGGCCGTCAGCCGGTGCGGTGGCGGCCGTCCCGTCCGAACTCGCCGTACGCCTCGCCGCCGGGACGCCGGCCGAGCTGGCGGCGGCGGAGCAGGCGCTGCACCGCGCGGTGACCGGGCCGGGCGGTGCGGTGCGGCGACTCGACGGGGAGCAGTTCGCCGGGCTGGCCGCCACGGCGCCGCTGGCCCTGCCCGGCGCCGGCCCGCCCGGGCCGGCCGCCGCGGAGCTGACCGTCGGCGACGCGGGCCTGCTGGTCGGCGCCAACCGGCACGGAGATGCCCTGACCGTCCGGCTGTTCCGTCCGGAGAGCACCCGGGTCGTGCTCGTCGGCGGGCTCCGAGCCGGCCAGTTGATCGCCCTGCGGGCGATGGCGCTCGGCGCCCGGGTGGTGGTGCAGACCGCCCGCCCCCGGGCGTGGGAGCCGTTCGTCCGGGGGGTCGGCGCACCTGGCGGCACCATCCCGCTGCTGCCGCCGGGCCGTCCGCCCGGTGGGGAGCCGGGATCACCCCTGCGGCCGCTGCTGCTGGTGGTCGATGCCGGCCCGGTTCCGCCCGATCCCGAGCCCGGGCCGCCGTGGCAGGCCACCCTGCTCATCCGGGACGAGCTGACCGCGGCCGACGTGGCGACGCTGGGCCGCGCCGACCTGGCGCTCCTCCAGCCGCTCGGCCCGGCCGAGGCGGCGCTCGCCGGGGGCGCGCTGGGGCTCGGCGCCTCCGCCGGATGGCTCACCCGGATCCGGGAGGACATGGTGGCGGTGGTCAACCGACGGGCCCTGCGGTGGGCGCGGCTCACCCCGTCCCCGATCGAGGCGCAACTGGTGGGCCGCCCGACGCGCCGATGAGCGATGCCGGAGCGGCAGCAGCGGGTGGATCATGCGCCGGGAGGGTTCCCCCGAAGATCGGTCCGTGGCAGCATCATCCGCCATGGGTTTTCTGAAAGGGCTCCTGATCCGGCTGGGCGTCACGGCGCTGGCGTTCTGGCTGGCCACACTGCTAATCCCCGGGATCACGCTGGACTCGGAATCGGTCACCGAGGCGGTCACGACGCTGGTCCTCGTCGCCGTGATCTTCGGTGTCGTCAACGCGGTGCTCCAGCCGATCATCAAGACCGTCGGCTGCGGCTTCTACCTGCTGACCCTCGGGCTGATCGCGCTGGTCGTCAACGGGCTGCTGTTCCTGCTGACCAGCTGGATCGCCGGCCAGGCCGGGCTGCCGTTCCACGTGGACGGGTTCTGGCCGGCCGCCGTGCTCGGCGCGCTCTTCGTCAGCGTCGTCACCTGGATCCTCGGCGCCATCCTCGACCGCGACTGACGGCGGCGGCACGGGTCCAGATCGCGGAAATTGGCTGCTGAGGCCACCTGGGCCGGCGACTAGCGTCGGAGCGGTGTTCACCCTGAACCGTGACGACGGCTACCTGATCAGCACCGACCCCGAGCGCCTCGACCTCGACCGGGTGCACCACTGGCTCAGCACCGACGCGTACTGGGCCCTCGGGCGGGACCGGGCGACGGTGGCGCGCGCCTTCGCCGGCTCGATCGGCTTCGGCGTCTACCGGCCCGGCGACGGGCGCCAGGTGGCGGTGGCGCGGGTCGTGACCGACCACGCCACCTTCGCCTGGCTCTGCGACGTCTACATCGAGCGGGCCGAGCGCGGGCGCGGGCTGGGCAGCTGGCTCGCCGGCGCGGTCCGCGACCACCTCGCCGAGTTCGGCGTACGCCGGATCCTGCTGAGCACGTACGACGCGCACGGCGTGTACGCGAAGGTGGGCTTCGCCCCGCTCGAGCAGCCGGACCGGTGGATGCAGCTGGACCAGCGGGTGAGCCCCGTCACCAGCAAGGAGCAGCAGGCCGATACGCCCCTTACGGTGGAGGCGTGACGCCTCGTCGGCTCGGCTACCTGTACGGCATCGGGGCGTACCTGCTCTGGGGCTTCTTCCCGCTCTACCTGAAGCTGCTCCAGCCGGCCGGCCCGCTGGAGATCCTGGCCCACCGGATCGTCTGGTCGGTGGTCTTCGTCGCACTGGTGCTGGCCGCGCTGCGCAACGTCGGCTTCCTGCGTGCGCTGCTCCGCCGGCCGCGCGCCCTGGCCGGGGTCGGCGTAGCCGCAGCGCTGATCGCCCTCAACTGGGGCACCTACATCTACGGGGTGAACTCCGACCGCGTGGTGGAGACCGCCCTCGGTTACTTCATCAACCCGCTCGTGGTCGTGCTGCTCGGCGTGTTCGTGCTGCGTGAGCGGCTGCGCCCCGCGCAGTGGGTGGCGCTCGGCGTGGGCGGGGCGGCGGTGGCGGTGCTGACCGTCGACTACGGACGGCTGCCGTTCCTCGCGCTGGTCCTGGCGTTCAGCTTCGCCGGGTACGGCCTGGTCAAGAAGCGGCTCGGGCTGCCCGCCGCCGAGGGGCTGTTCGTCGAGTCGGCGGTGCTGGCCCTGCCGGCGTTGGCGTACCTGGTGTGGCTGGGCGGCACCGGCGGGGCCAGCTTCGGCGCGGTGTCGGCCGGGCATACCGCGCTGCTCGTCGCGGCCGGCGCGGCGACCGCGATCCCCCTGCTGATGTTCGCCGGCGCGGCCAACCGGCTGCCGCTCACCAGCCTGGGGATGATCCAGTACCTCGCCCCGATCCTCCAGCTCGCCTGCGGCGTCCTCGTCTTCCACGAGCCGATGCCCCCGGCCCGCCTGGCGGGCTTCGCCCTGGTGTGGCTGGCACTGGCCATCTTCACGACCGACGCCCTCCGCTCGGCCCACCGCCAGCGCCGCAACCGCCGGCCCGCACCGGCGGCCCCACACCGCAATCTTGCAGTTTCGGCCGCCGCCTCGCCCGGTTCACGACCTCCGTCCGGTCAGAAGGCGCAAGATCGCGGGTGACCGCCGTCAGCGGACGTCGTACGCCAGAACCGGGGTGCCGTCGGCGCGGACCAGTTCCAGCCGGACCAGTTCCGCGTCGGTGAACCGGGTGGCGCCGCTGATCCGCAGGTCGTCGCCCGGGCCGGCGAGCCACGAGCCGATCTGCTCGGTGGTGCCGTCGGCGCTGCGCGCGACCAGTCGGAAGGCGGACGCCTTGCGATAGCCGACCGACGAGTCGTACCCGCACCGCATCGTCACCTCGGTGCCCCACTCGGTGCCGGTCAGCCCGATCTCGGCGTGCACCGGCACCGTGCCGGCGACCGGCTGCATGGCGACCATCTCCCCTCCCCCGCGCTGATCCGTACCAGGCAGCACGGCGGCCGTGCCGAGGCCGACGACCAGCGCCAGCGCCGCGGCGGCGAGCGTGGTGAGGGCGTACCGGCGGCGGATGGCCAGCCGTTCGCGGCGCCGGCGCTCCCGGGCCGCGGCGAGCAGGTCGGGCAGGCGGGAATCCTCCGGGGGCGGCAGGAACTGCTCGAGGCCGGCCGGGTCGAGCCGCCCGAGCAGCCCGGGAAGCACGGCGATCTCCGCGACCGCCTGGCGGCACTCGGCGCAGCCGGCGAGGTGCCGTTCGTACGCCGTCCGCTCGGCCGGCGTCAGCGCACCCAGCACGTACGCGCCGTCGTCGTGCGCGAACTCGCACCGGGTCATCCGGTCACCCCCATCTCGGCCAGGACCAACCGTAGTGAGCGCAGGGCGTAGTGCGTCCGGGACTTGACGGTGCCCGGCGGCACCCCGAGCCGCGCGGCGGCCTCGGCCACCGACCGACCCTGGTAGAAGCACTCCACCAGGACCTCACGATGCGTGGGGCTGAGTCGGTTCAGCGCCTCGGCGACGGTCCACGCCTCCACCGCGCGCTCCGCCTCGTCGACCGTCTCCGACGGCTCGGGCAGCTCGTCGGTGTAGACCTCGCCGACCCTGGTGGACCGGCGGCGCCAGGCGTCGATCGCCAGGTTGCGGGCGGTGGTGAAGAGCCAGCCGCGGACCGACCCGCGGCGCGGGTCGAGCGACTCCGGGTGCCGCCAGGCGCGCAGCAGGGTCTCCTGCACCAGGTCCTCGGCCCGCTGCCGGTCCCCGTTGACCAGGCGCAGGGCGTGCGCGTACAGCGCCTCCGCGTGCTCGTCGTGCAGGGCGCGGAGCAGGTGGGCGTCGTGGTCGCTGATGGCGGTCTCCTCGCTCTCGGCGCGAGTCCGGCGTGGCCTCCGCACGGACATACGTGCGGCCGTCCCGATCGGTTCAGCCGCAGGTCATCACCGTTGCCCCGGGCGAGTTGTTCATACCTGGTTCACATCGGCGCCGACGAGCGGCCACCGGCTCCTCCTAGCGTCCGGCGGGTACGCACGTCATCACCTGACTCCGTCGTGCGCCAACCCCATCCAGGAGGCTCCTCCACATGAGCGACCGTCCTCGGCTGCTCCCGCTGCTGGGTTCCACCCGCCACGGCAGCCGTGACGCCATGACCTGTCTCTACCGGTGCGGCAACGCCTGCGACCACCCGGTGCCGAACACGTCCGACAACGCGTACTTCGGTGAGCTGGTGGACGCCGAGGTCTCCCGCCGCGGCGTGGTCCGGGCCGGCGCGGTCGGCGCGCTGGTCCTCGGCTTCGGCGGCGCGGCCGCCGGTGCGCTGGCCGGCGCCAGCGCCGCCTCGGCCGCCCCCGGCGCCCCGCCGGTGCCGGACACCACCGAGTTCGCCCGCCCCAGCGGCGGTATCGGCAGCGGCGCCCTGACCTTCAAGCCGGTCCCGCCGAACAAGCTCGACAGCTTCATCGTCCCCAACGGCTACGACCACTCGGTCGTCATCCGGTGGGGTGACGAGGTGGTGCCGGGCGCGCCCGAGTTCAACCTGCACCACCAGACGGCCGCCGCTCAGGCCGAGCAGTTCGGCTACAACAACGACTTCGTCGGCGTGCTGCCGCTGGGCCGCAACCGCGCCCTGCTCGTGGTGAACCACGAGTACACCAACGAGGACCTCATGTTCCCCGGCTTCACCAGCTTCGACGCGCTGACCGTGGAGCAGCTGAAGGTCGCCATGGCCGCGCACGGCATGTCCGTGGTGGAGCTGGAGCGCGTCGGCGGCACCGGCGAGTGGCGCCCGGTGCGGTCCGGCCGGCGGCAGTACAACCGGCGGGTCACCACCAACACCACGAAGTTCGAGCTGACCGGTCCGGCCGCCGGCTCGGCGTGGCTCAAGACCGCCGCCGACCCCAAGGGCCGGACGGTCATCGGCACGCTGAACAACTGCGCCGGCGGCGTGACCCCGTGGGGCACCGTCCTCTCCGGCGAGGAGAACTTCAACCAGTACTTCGTCGGTGGCGACGGCGCCCCGGAGGAGCTGAAGCCGAAGCTGGCGCGCTACGGCTTCAGCACCACCACCCGCTACCCGAGCGGCAACCGCAAGTGGGACCGGGCCGACGAGCGCTTCGACCTGGCCCGGCACCCCAACGAGGCGCACCGGCACGGCTGGATCGTCGAGATCGACCCGTACGACCCGGAGAGCCGGCCGCGCAAGCACACCGCGCTCGGCCGGTTCAAGCACGAGGGCGCGAACGTCATCGTCGCCAGGAGCGGCCACGTCGTGGCGTACATGGGTGACGACGAGCGGTTCGACTACCTCTACAAGTTCGTGTCCGACAAGAAGTTCATGAAGGGCGACTCCTGGGTCGCCCGCCGGCACAACCTGACCCTGCTGGAGTCCGGCACCCTCTACGTCGCCAAGCTGGACCAGACCAGCGCCGCCGAGATCGACGGCTCGGGCAAGCTTCCCGCCGACGGCGCGTTCAACGGTCGTGGCCAGTGGATCAAGCTGGTCAGCGGCAACCGCTCGTACGTCGAGGGCATGACCGCCGCGGACGTGCTCACCTTCACCCGGCTGGCCGGTGACAAGGTCGGCGCGACCAAGATGGACCGTCCGGAGGACGTCGAGCCGAGCCTGCTCACCGGCAAGGTGTACGTGGCGCTGACCAACAACACCAACCGCGGCGTCGGCAGCAACCCGAAGGCGGACGAGGCGAACCCGCGCACCGCCAACAAGCACGGCCACGTGCTGGAGCTGGTCGAGGACCGCGGCGACAACGCGGCCGAGACGTTCGCGTGGTCGGTGCCGATCGTGGCCGGTGACCCGACCGATCCGTCGACCTACTTCGCCGGGTACGACAAGAGCAAGGTCTCGCCGATCTCCTGCCCGGACAACGTCGCCTTCGACGCCACCGGCAACCTCTGGATCTCCACCGACGGCAACGCGCTGGGCAGCAACGACGGCCTCTTCGCGACCGCGGTCGAGGGCCCGGAGCGCGGCCACCTCAAGCAGTTCCTCACCGTGCCGCTCGGCGCCGAGGCCTGCGGCCCGTTCATCACCGGCGACAACCGCTCGGTCTTCGTGGCCGTGCAGCACCCCGGTGAGATCTCCGGCGCCTCCGTCGAGAAGCCGGCGTCCAACTGGCCGGACGGCGACTACGCCAAGCCGGGCGTCACCGTCACGTGGCGCCTGGACGGCGGCCCGATCGGCGGCTGACAGCTCCCCTCAGGGCGGTTCGGCGCTGGACCGCCGGGACGGGCCCTCTCCCAGCCGGGGAGAGGGCCCGTCCGTGGCCGGTCGTCGCCCACCTGCTGCCGGGAAGCCGTGACGGCCGGCCGTCAGGTCTCCGCGGCGAGGCTGTCGGCGATGGTGCGGGCGGTGGTGAGCAGCTTCGCCCGGACCACCCGGGCGGAGGTCATCATCTCGCTGGCCGGCAGCGCACAGGCCAGCACCACGCGGCGCTCCATGTCCTTGTCGGGGGTCACCAGCACCGCCGCGCAGGCGACCCCCTGCCGGAACTGACCCAGCTCCATCTGCATTCCCCGCCGGTCCCCCGCCGCCAGGTCGGCCTCGAACGCCTCGACCGTGGTCAGCGTGGCGGACGTGAACGCGCGCATGCCGTACTCCCGCAGGTAGCGGAACCGCTGCTCGGCCGTGAGGGTCGCGAGCAGCGCCTTGCCCAGCGCGGTGGCGTGCGCCCCCTCGTCGAAGCCGGGGACGAGATCCTCCAGGTACGGCGAGCGCGGGCCCTCGGCGACCGCCGTGATGGCCACCTGACCGCCGATGAACTTGCCGAGGTAGTGGCTGTAGCCGGTGTCGGCGGCGGCGCGCCGCAGGCACTCCCCGACCGCCTGCGGCCCGCGGAAGGCCGTGACCAGCTCGCGGTAGCGGTCGGCGACCTCGAGACCCACGATGTACGTGCCGTCCTCGCGCCGGATCACGTAGCCCTCGTAGGCCAGCGTCCGGACGAGGTGGTAGGTGGTCGCCACGGTCAGCTCGCACCTGCGCGCGATCTGCTTGACGGTCAGCCCCTTCGGGGCACGACCGACCGACTCGAGCACTCGCAGCGCGCGGGACACGCTCCGGATCAGGTCCGAAGGTTCCGCCAAGGGGTCGCGCACAACCACCTCCGCAGCCGGGGACTTACACCATATGAAATACGTGCCCCGTGCGAAATGCCTGATCGGGTGGAGGATGCCAGATCGTCATCCACCGCTCGTGCCGGTCCGGACACGAAGCGTGGACCCGGAACGGCTCGCGTAAGTTGTTCAGATCATGGCCGACACCGCGCTCCAGTCCCTCGACGCCCCGGCCCGGCCCGTACGGGCCGCGGCCGCGGCCATCGCCGTCACCATCGCCTGCGTCCTGCCGGTCTTCCTGGTCGGCGGGCTCGCCGTCCAGATGGGCGACGACCTGGGCTTCTCCCCGGCTGGCCTCGGCGTCGTCGTGGCGGTCTACTTCGGCGTGGGCGCGCTGGCGTCGGTGCCCTCCGGCACGCTCGCCGAGCGCTACGGTCCGGCCGTGGTGGCCCGGGCCGGCATCCTGGTCTCCGCGGGCGCCATGCTGGCCGTGGCCGGGCTCGCCCGGTCGTACCTGGTGCTGGTCGGGTTGCTCGCGCTGGCGGGCACGGCCAACGCCCTGGGTCAGCTCGCCAGCAACGCCGCGCTGGCCCGGCACGTCCCGGTCCGGCGGCAGGGGCTGTCGTTCGGGGTGAAGCAGGCCGCCATCCCGGTCTCCACGCTGCTGGCCGGGGTGGCGGTGCCGACCGTGGCGCTGACCGTCGGGTGGCGCTGGGCGTTCGTGGCGGCCGCCGGCGCCGCGCTGGCCGTGCTGCCGGCCGTACCCGCACGGGAGCCCCGCCCGGTCCGGGAGGCCGCACCGGCCCGGGGTGGGCGTGCCACCGGCGCCCTGGTGGTCGTGGGGGTGGCCGCGACCCTCGCCTCCGGCTCGGCGAACGCCCTCGGCACCTTCGTCGTGGACTCCGCCGTCACCCGGGGGCTGGCGCCCGGGCTGGCCGGTCTGACGTTGACCCTCGGCAGCGCCGTCTGCGTCGCCGCCCGGGTCGGCGCCGGCTGGCTCGCCGACCGCCGGGCGGGCGGGCACGTGGCGGTCATCGCCGGGATGCTGGTCGTCGGCGCCGGCGGCCTCGGTCTGCTCGCGGTGGCCGGGCCGGTCCCGCTGGTGGTCGGCGTGGTGCTCGGGTTCGGTCTCGGCTGGGCCTGGCCCGGGCTGATGAACTTCGCCGTGGTCCGGCTCCACCCGCAGGCTCCGGCCTCCGCCACCTCGATCACCCAGACCGGGGTGTACGCGGGCGGCTGCCTGGGTCCCCTGTCGCTCGGCCCCCTCGCGGCCCACGCCGGCTACTCCACGATGTGGACCACCGCAGCCGTCTCGATGCTGCTGGCCGCCGCCCTGATGCTGACCGGCAGCCGCCTCCTGTCCCACCCCACCCGCTGATCCGCGTTGATCATGAGGTTGGCGGCGAAGTCGATCGCGGGAACTGCCGCCAACCTCATGATCAACGAGGTGGCGGGCGCCCAGGAGGGCCGTCAGCTGGTGCGGTCGGCGATGTAGTCGCAGAGGGACTCGAGGGCGTGGCGCGCCGGGATCTGCGGGAGCGGAGCCAGCCGGGCGCGGGCGTCCTCGGCGTAGCTGCGGACCGTCTCCCGGGCCCGCTTCAGGGCCGGGCTCTCACGGAGCAGGCCCAGGGCCTCGGCGTGCAGGTCGTCGTCGGTGAGCGCGCCGGTCGCCAGGATCTCCCGCAGTCGCATCGACGACGCGTCGGCGTCGTCGGAGCCGAGCGCGTACAGCACCGGCAGGGTCGGGACGCCCTCGCGCAGGTCGGTGCCGGGCGTCTTGCCCGACTGCACCGACTCGCTGGCGATGTCCAGCAGGTCGTCGGAGAGCTGGAAGGCCACCCCGATGGTCTCGCCGTAGCCGGCGAGCGCCTCGGTGTGCTCCCGGCTGGCACCGCCGAACATTCCGCCGAAACGCGCCGACGTGGCAATCAGCGAGCCGGTCTTCTCCGCGATGACGTGCAGGTAGTGCGCCACCGGGTCATCGCCGGCCCGCGGCCCGACGGTCTCCGCGATCTGCCCGTGCACCAGCCGTGCGAACGTCCGGGCCTGGAGGCGTACGGCCTCGGTGCCCAGGTCGGCCGCGATGTCCGCGGCACGGGCGAAGAGGTAGTCGCCGACCAGGATGGCGACCGAGTTCGTCCAGCGCGAGTTGGCGCTCGGGGCGCCCCGGCGCACGGGCGCCTCGTCCATGACGTCGTCGTGGTAGAGCGTCGCCAGGTGGGTGAGCTCCATCACCACCGCCGCCGGCACGACCTGCGCGCCCGTCGGGTCGCCGAACTGGGCGCCGAGGGCCACCAGCAGCGGCCGGAACCGCTTGCCGCCGGCCTCGACGAGGTGCCGGGCGGCCTCGGTGACGAACGGGTCGGCGCTCGCGACGCTGGCCCGCAGCTCGACCTCGACGGCCTCCAGCACACCCAGCACCGACTCCTCGACGCGGGGATCGGCGAGGTGCAGGCCGAGCGCGCCGAACTGACCCGTGCGCTCCCGGCCCGGGCGGCCGCCCGCGCCGGTGGCACCTGAACGCTCGCCAGCCGGATTCACCACGTCTCCAACCATGCCACACCCGTTCGACCAGCCCCGGGGCGGGGATGGCCGCAGCTCTCGGGGCAGGGCCGCCACCTCGGTGGACGGCGCGGGACGGCCGCGCGAACGGCGTGGGGGCCGGTACGCAGACGCGTACCGGCCCCCACGGGGAGCTGAGGTCACCGCACGAACTCGGCGGCTCCCGTGGCGAGATCCAGCAGCGGCGCCGGGGCGACGCCGAGGACCAGGGTGGCGATCACGCCGATCATCAGCGCGGCCGAGGTGAGCCCGCCCGGGACGGTCACCGCCGGGGTCGACTCGCCGGGCTCGGAGAGCCACATCATCACGACCACCCGCAGGTAGGGGAAGGCCAGCACCATGCTGGTCAGCACACCGGCGATCACCAGCCACGCCTGCCCGCCGTCCAGCGCCGGCCCGAAGACCGCGAACTTGCTGGTGAAGCCGCTGGTCAGCGGAATGCCGGCGAAGGCGAACAGGATGAAGGTGAACAGCGCGGCGTAGAACGGCGAGCGGCGTCCCAGGCCCGCCCACCGGGACAGGTGGGTCGCCTCCCCGTCGGCGTCCCGGACCAGGGTCACCACGGCGAACGCGGCCAGCACCGAGAAGCCGTACGCCACCAGGTAGAACATCGTCCCGGAGACGCCCTCGCTGTTCGGCGCGAGGACGCCGACCAGCAGGTAGCCGGCGTTCGCGATCGACGAGTACGCGAGCAGCCGCTTGATGTCGGTCTGGGTGACCGCCAGCACCGCCCCGACCAGCATGGTCAGCACCGCCACCGCGCCGAGGACCGGGGTGAAGTCCCACCGGGCCCCCTCGAACGCCACGTGGAAGACCCGCAGCAGCGCGCCGAACGCGGCGACCTTCGTGCAGGCGGCCATGAAGCCGGTGACCGGCGTGGGCGCACCCTGGTAGACGTCCGGCGTCCAGACGTGGAACGGCGCGGCGGCGGCCTTGAACAGCAGACCGATGGAGAGCAGCGCCATGCCGGCGAAGAGCAGCAGCGGGCTGGCCGGGCTGTCGGTGACGGCGGCGTGGACGGTGGCGAAGTCCACCCCGGCCGGCCGGCCCGGGATGCCGGCGGTGAAGCCGTACACCAGGGCGACGCCGAACAGGAAGAACGCCGAGGCGTACGCGCCGAGCATGAAGTACTTCAGCGCCGCCTCCTGGCTCAGCAGGCGCCGGCGGCGGGCCAGCGCGCAGAGCAGGTAGAGCGGCAGCGAGAAGACCTCCAGCGCGATGAACATGGTCAGCAGGTCGTTCGCCGCCACGAAGATCAGCATGCCGCCGATCGCGAAGGTGGTCAGCGGGTACACCTCGGTGAGCCCGTTGGTGCCCTCGGCCTGCCGGCGGTCGTCGGCCGACTCGGCGGTCACCGCGGCCTGGGCCACGAACGCCCCGCCCCGCTCGATCGAGCGCTCACCGATCAGCAGCAGCGCCATCGCGGCCAGCACCAGGATCGCGCCCTGGAGGAACAGCGCCGGGCCGTCCACCGCGATCGCCCCGCCGATGGTGATGAGGCGGTCGTCGGCGCTCAGCACCACCATGGTCAGCGCGGCGAGCACCGCCAGCAGCGCCAACGACAGCTGCACCGTGTGCCGCAGCCGCCGCGGCACGAACGCCTCGACGAGGACGCCAACGAGCGCGGCACCCAGCATGATCAGCGTCGGCGCGAGCGCCGCGTAGTCGATCGCGGGCAACTTGAGCTCGGTCACTTCGCTGCCTCCTGGACGTTGCCCACCGACGGAGCCGGGTCGGTCCTGCCGATGTCCTGCATGGTGGCCTGCACGGCCGGGTTGATCACGTCGGTGACCGGCTTCGGGTAGAAGCCGAGCAGCACGATCAGCGCGATCAGCGGGGCCACCACGACCTTCTCGCGCAGGCTGAGGTCACGCTTCATGCCGTCGACCTCGGTCAGCGCCGGGTTGAGGGTGCCCTGGGTGGTGCGCTGCACCATCCACAGCACGTACGCGGCGGCCAGGATGATGCCGAGCGTGGCGATCACCGCCACCGGCTTGTTCACCGTGAACGTGCCGATCAGCACCAGGAACTCGGAGATGAACGGCGCGGTCCCGGGCAGGGCCAGCGAGGCGAGACCGGCGAAGAACAGCACCCCGGCGAGGAGCGGGACCAGCTTGCCGGCTCCGCCGAAGTCGCTGATCAGGGCGGAGCCCCGCCGGGCGATCAGCATGCCGACCACCAGGAAGAGCAGGCCGGTGGCGAGGCCGTGGTTGACCATGTAGAGCACCGCGCCGGTCGCCGCCTGGCTGGTGAAGGCGAAGATGCCGATCCCGATGAAGCCGAAGTGCGCGATCGACGTGTACGACACCAGCCGCTTGAGGTCGTTCTGGCCGACCGCGAGCAGCGCCGCGTAGATGATGCCGATCAGGCCCAGCGCCAGTGCCCACGGGGCGAACCACTTGGCCGCGTCCGGGAACAGCGGGAGGCAGTACCGCAGGATGCCGAACGTCCCGACCTTGTCCAGCACGCCGACCAGCAGGGCGGCGGCACCGGCCGGCGCCGCGCCACCGGCGTCCGGCAGCCAGGTGTGGAACGGGAAGAACGGCGCCTTGATCGCGAACGCGAGGAAGAACCCGAGGAAGAGCCAGCGCTCGGTGCCGGTGGAGATGTCCACCTGGCTCAGCGCCGCCCAGTCGAAGGTCTTCCCGCCGACCACCCACAGGCCGATCACCGCGGCGAGCATGAACAGACCGCCGACCAGGGAGTAGAGGAAGAACTTCACCGCCGCGTACTGCCGCTGGTGGCCGCCGTAGCTGCCGATGAGGAAGTACATCGGCACGAGCATGACCTCGAAGAACACGTAGAACAGGAAGACGTCGGCGGCGGCGAAGACGCCGATCATCGTGCACTCGAGGACGAGCAGCAGCGCGAAGTACACCGGCACCGACCGCTTGGACGACTCGGCGTCGTGCCAGGAGGCGAGGATCACCAGCGGCACCAGCACCGCGATCAGCATCAGCATCACCAGCGCGATGCCGTCGGTGGCGAAGGTGAAGTTGACGCCCCAGTTCGGGATCCACGGGTACGACTCGCGGAACTGGAACCGCTCACCGCCGGTCTGCCAGGTCACCCACATGACCACCGACAGCGCCAGCACCAGCAGCGACCAGCCGAGCGCCACCTGCTTGGCCAGTTCCGGCCGGTGGCGGGGCAGGAGGGCGACCACGAGGGCGCCGACGAGTGGCGCCACGGTGAGCACCGAGAGGAACGGAAAGTCGGACATTACGCGGCCTTACCTCCGTCGTCACTGCGCGGTCCGCCGGCGACGGCCGCGTGAGAGGCCGACGGCCTCTTGAGGTCGATCACGCCAGCCACCCCGCCTCGACGGCCAGGAAGGCCGCCACCACCAGCAGAGCGCCGGCCAGGATCGAGGTGGCGTACGACCGGACGAAGCCGGTCTGCAGCCGCCGGAGCCGGCCCGAGCCGCCGCCCACCCCGGCGGCGAGGCCGTTGACCAGCCCGTCGATGCCGCGGTTGTCGAGGTAGACCAGAGCCCGGGTGAGGAAGATGCCCGGCTTCTCGAAGACCGCCTCGTTGACGGCGTCGGTGTAGAGGTTCTTCCGGGCGGCGGTGACCAGCACCCCGGCCGGCTGCGGCTCGGTGGCCGTACCGGCCCGGAACAGGAACCAGGCCAGCCCGGCGCCGACCACGGTGACCAGGATCGACAGGATCGTGATCGCGAGGTGCGACAGCACCGCCTCGTGCGCCTCCGTCTGGCCGCCCAGCCCCGCGGTCTCCTCCAGCCACGACGGCACCGGGCCGGCCATCAGCGCGCCCGCGGCGACCGAGCCGACGGCGAGCAGGACCAGCGGGATCGTCATGAGCTTCGGTGACTCGTGCGGGTGGGCGATGTCCTCGGTCCAGCGGGCCGGGCCGTGGAAGGTGAGCACGAACAGCCGAGTCATGTAGAACGCGGTCAGCCCGGCACCGAGCAGCGCGGCCGTGCCGAACAGCCAGGCCGTCCAGCCCTCCCGCTCGAACGCGGCCACGATGATCGGCTCCTTGGAGAAGAAGCCGGAGAACGGCGGCAGGCCGATGATGGCCAGCCAGCCCGTCATGAAGGTCAGCCAGGTGATCTTCATGTACTTCGACAGGGCGCCGAAGCGGCGGATGTCGACCTGGTCGTTCATGCCGTGCATGACCGAGCCGGCGCCGAGGAACATGTTGGCCTTGAAGAAGCCGTGCGCCAGCAGGTGCACGATGGCCAGCGCGTACGCCGCGCCGCCCAGGCCGACGCCGAGGAACATGTAGCCGATCTGGCTCACCGTCGACCAGGCGAGCACCCGCTTGATGTCGTCCTTGGCCGCGCCGATGACGCAGCCGATCAACAGGGTCAGCGCACCGACGCTCACCACGACCAGCTGGAGCGTCGAGTTGGCCGAGAAGATCGGGTTCGACCGGGCGATCAGGTAGACGCCCGCGGTGACCATGGTGGCCGCGTGGATGAGCGCGGAGACCGGGGTCGGGCCCTCCATCGCGTCCGGGAGCCAGGCCTGGAGCGGGAACTGGCCGGACTTGCCGGTCGCGCCGAGCAGCAGGAGCAGGCCGAGCACGAGGACGGTGGTCGAGGTCAGCGCACCGACCCCGCTGAAGACCTCGTCGTACTGCGTGGTGCCCAGGGTGGCGAACATGATGAAGATGCCGATCGCCAGGCCGGCGTCGCCGACCCGGTTCATCAGGAACGCCTTCTTGCCGGCCGTGGCGGCGCTCGGCCGCTCGTACCAGAAGGAGATCAGCAGGTACGACGCCAGACCGACGCCCTCCCAGCCGAAGTAGAGCATCACGTAGTTGTTGCCGAGCACCAGCAGGAGCATGGCGGCGACGAACAGGTTGAAGTACCCGAAGAACCGCCGGCGCCCGACGTCGTGCGCCATGTACTCCACCGCGTACAGGTGGATCAGGAAGCCCACCCCGGTGATCAGCAGGACGAAGACCGCGGCCAGCGGGTCGAAGAGCAGGCCGAAGTCCACCCGCAGGTCACCGACCGCGATGAACTCCCACAGACTCAGCTCGACGGACCGGTTCTCCAGGCCGCTCAGCTGGAGGAAGTAGGTCAGGCCGAGCACGAACGCGACGCCGATCGACGCGACGCCGAGCCAGTGCCCCCACCGGTCCGCCCGGCGGCCGAGCAGAAGCAGGATCGCGGCGCTGACCAGCGGGATCGCGACGAGCAGCCAGACGCTGCCCAGCAACCCGTCGGCCGGCGCGTACGTGACGGTGCCCACCGGCTCGACCGGAGCGTTCGCCAGAATCTCCATCACCGCAGGCCCCTCAGTACTTCAGCAGGTTGGCGTCGTCGACGCTCGCCGAGCGCCGGGTCCGGAAGATCGCCATGATGATCGCGAGCCCGACCACGACCTCGGCCGCGGCCACCACCATCACGAAGAACGCCATGATCTGGCCGTTGAGGTCACCGTTGATCCGGCTGAAGGTGACCAGGGTCAGGTTGGCCGCGTTGAGCATCAGCTCGACGCACATGAACAGCACGATCGCGTTCCGCCGGATGAGCACCCCGGCGGCGCCGATGGTGAACAGCACCGCGGCGAGGACCAGGTAGTAGTTCGGTTCGACCGAGAAGAAGTCGTTCACTTGTCGGTCCCCTTCAGCGAGATCTCCTCGGCGGTCAGCTCGCGGACCGGCAGGATGTCCGGGATGCTCCGCTCGGTCAGCCGGCCGTCGGGCAGGCGGGCCGGGGTGGCGACCGACGAGGAGGTGGCGAAGACGCCCGGGCCGGGCTTCGGGCCGGGGTAGTTGCCGGGGCGGAACCGCGCCTTCATGGTGGCGACCTGGTCCAGCTTGTCCTCCTTGCGGCGCTCGATGTGCGCGAGCACCATCGCGCCGACGGCCGCGGTGATGAGCAGCGCCGAGGTCAGCTCGAACGCGAAGACGTACTTCGTGAACAGCAGCCGGGCGATGCCCTGCACGTTGCCCTCGGCGTTGGCCGCCGTCAGCCCGGCGGCGGTGCCGCCGGCCAGCGCCCGGTACACGCCGGTGCCGACCAGGCCGGCGAAGCCGAGCCCGAGGAGGATCGCCGCGATCCGCTGGCCCCGCAGCGTCTCGATCAGCGAGTCGGACGCGTCGCGGCCGACCAGCATCAGCACGAACAGGAAGAGCATCATGATCGCGCCGGTGTAGACGATGATCTGCACCATGCCGATGAACGGCCCGGCCTGGAGCACGTAGAACACGCCCAGGCAGAGCATGGTAAGCACCAGCCAGAGCGCCGAGTGCACGGCGTTGCGCGCGGCGATCATGCCGATCGCGCCGAGCAGCGCCAGCGGGGCGAGGATCCAGAAGGTGACCGCCTCGCCGCCGGACACCGAGCCCGCCGCGGCGAGCACCGTCTGCGTGGTCATGCTCTGTCTCCCTTGCCGGCCCGCTGCGCGGCCTGCTCGGCACCGGGGAACGTGACCCCGGGGTGCTCGTCGAGCTGGTAGCGGCCGGGGCCCATCGGCGAGTGCTCCGCGCCGGCCGAGGTGCCCGGGTTCTCCAGCGCGCCGACGTAGTAGTCCTTCTCGCTGTCGCCGAGCCGCATCGGGTGCGGCGGCTGCTCCATGCCCGGCAGCAGCGGCGCCAGCAGCTGCTCCTTGGTGAAGATCAGGTCCTGCCGGTTGTCCCGGGCCAGCTCGTACTCGTTGCTCATGGTGAGCGACCGGGTCGGGCAGGCCTCGATGCAGAGCCCGCAGAAGATGCAGCGCGCGTAGTTGATCTGGTAGACGCTGGCGTACCGCTCACCCGGGGAGAAGCGCTGCTCCTCGGTGTTGTCGCCACCCTCGACGTAGATCGCGTCCGCCGGGCAGGCCCAGGCGCACAGCTCGCAGCCGATGCACTTCTCCAGGCCGTCCGGGTGCCGGTTGAGGATGTGCCGCCCGTGGTAGCGCGGCGCCGAGACCGGCGGCTTGAACGGGTAGTCGGTGGTGACGACCTTCCTGAACATGTGCGAGAAGGTGACACCGAAGCCCTTGAACGTTCCGGTGATCGCGCCCACGTCACACCTCCCTGGAGTCCGTGCCGGCGGCGATGTTGGCCGGCTCCCGCTCGGCGACGACGCGCCGGGTCCGCGGGCTGGGTGGTACCTGAAGGTCCAGCGGGGGCAGCGGGAAGCTGCCCGGTGGACGGTTGTTGACCTGCTCGGCGAGCGTCGGCTTCGGCGCCGGCTTGCGGCTCGGCCAGAACAGCGTGGCGAGCAGGAGGAGGCCGGCGGGGATGCCGACCGCGATCAGCTTGCTGCGGCTGTCCCAGTCCTCGATCGACCGCAGGCCGGACAGCACCAGGA
The DNA here is from genome assembly GCF_052068455.1 of Micromonospora sp. H33. NCBI lineage: Bacteria > Bacillati > Actinomycetota > Actinomycetes > Micromonosporales > Micromonosporaceae > Micromonospora > Micromonospora sp. H33. The sequence goes on from NZ_JBQHDE010000001.1 coordinate 619,425, forward strand.
TCCAGACCAGGTTGATCGGGAGCAGGACCTTCCACCCGAAGCGCATGAACTGGTCGTAGCGCAGCCGGGGCAGCGTGCCCCGCAGCCAGACGAAGACGAAGACCAGGGCGACGACCTTGCCGAAGAACCACAGCATCGGCCACCAGCCGGAGTTCGCGCCCTCCCACACCGTGAGCGGCCACGGCGCGTGCCAGCCGCCGAGGAAGAGCGTCACGGTGACCGCCGACATGGTCACCATGGCGACGTACTCGCTGAGCATGAAGAGCGCGAACTTGAGCGAGCTGTACTCGGTCATGAAGCCCGCGACCAGCTCGGACTCCGCCTCGGGCAGGTCGAACGGCGCGCGGTTGGTCTCGCCGACCGCGGCGATGAAGAAGATGACGAAGCTCGGCAGCAGCAGGATCGCGTACCAGCCGGGCGCCTGGATCTCGGTGCCGAACACGGTCAGCCGGGTGGCGTCGCCCTGCTTGGCGACGATCCCGCTGGTCGACATCGTGCCGGCGGTCATGAACACCGCCACGATGCTGAGACCCATCGCGACCTCGTACGAGATCATCTGGGCGGTGGAGCGCAGACCGCCGAGCAGCGGGTACGTCGAGCCGGAGGCCCACCCGCCCAGCACGACGCCGTACACCGCCAGCGAGGAACAGGCCAGCACCACCAGCACCGCCACCGGCACGTCGGTGACCTGCAGCGGCGTCCGGTGGCCGAAGATGCTGACCATCGGACCGAACGGGATCACCGACAACGCGGTGACCGCGCAGACCACCGAGATGACCGGGGCGAAGAAGTAGACGACCTTGTCGGCGGTCCGCGGGAGGATGTCCTCCTTGAAGGCCATCTTCAGACCGTCGGCGAGGGTCTGGAGCAGGCCGAACGGGCCGACCTGGTTCGGGCCGGGCCGCACCGCCATGCGACCCACGACCCGCCGCTCGAACCAGACCCCGAGCAGGGTGGCGAGCAGACCGAAGGCGAACGCGAAGACGACCTTGCCGAGGACCAGCCACCACGGGTCCCGGCCGAAGTCCGCCAGCGTCGGGTCCTGCGCGAGGTAGGTCATGAGACACCCCCGGAGTTGAGGAGCGGGCCGGGACGGCCGGCGGCGTCGGCGGCGACCGGCGCGTCGGCCTGCTGGGGAACGCCCGGGGCGCTCGCGGCGGCCACCCGCACGATCGCGCCGGACGTGGCGCCGAGGCTGCGGCGGACCGTCGAGCCGGGCGAGTTGGTCGGCAGCCAGACGACACCGTCCGGCATCTCGGTCACCGCCGCCGGCAGCGTGACCGCGCCCCGGTCGGTGCCCACGGTCACCGGCTCGCCGTCGGCCACGCCGATCGCCTCAGCGGTGCCCTTGCCCAGCCGGACCACCGGCGGGCGGGCGGTGCCCGCGAGGTGCTCGTCGCCGTCGATCAGGCTGCCCAGGTCGACCAGCTGGTGCCAGGTGGCGAGCACCGCCTCGCCGGCCCCCGGCTGCGGCACCGCCGCCGGGGCCACCGACGGCGCGGCCGGCCGGGTGGTGCGGGTGGGCGGCAGGCCGGCCAGCTCGCGGCGGACGGTCGGCACGTCGGCGGTGCCGAGCCGCACGTCGAGGTGCGCGGCGAGCGCGTCCAGCACCCGGCCGTCGGTCATCGCCGCGGTGTGCAGGACCGCCTCGAAGGTCCGCAGCCGCCCCTCCCAGTCCAGGAAGCTGCCGGCCTTCTCGACCACCGGGGCGACCGGGAAGACGACGTCGGCCCGGCGGGCCACCGCGCTGTTCCGCAGTTCCAGGCTGACCAGGAACGGCACCGCGTCCAGCGCCGCCTCGGCCAGCCGCGGGTCGGCCAGATCGGCCGGGTCGACCCCGGCCACCACCAGCGCGCCGAGTTGGCCGGCGGCCGCCGCGGCGAGGATGCCGTCGGTGTCGCGGCCGGCCTGGCTGGGGATGACCCCGGCCGGGATGTCCCACGCCTCGCCCAGCTCCGCCCGCGCTGCCGGCTCGGTGACCAGCCGGCCACCGGGGAGCAGGTTCGGCAGGCAGCCGGCGTCCACCGCGCCGCGGTCACCGGCGCGCCGCGGCACCCAGGCGAGCTTCGCGCCGGTGCGCCGGGCGACGTCCGCGGCGGCGGAGAGCCCGCCGGGCACCGCGCCCAGCCGCTCGCCGACGATCAGGATCGCCCCCGGCTGGCTCAGCGCCTCGGCGACCGTGGCGTGCTCGGCGAGCACGCTGGCCTCCTCGCCCGGCACCACCCGGGCGAGCTTGGCGCCGAGCTTCTCCAGGCCGCGCGTCGCGAACGGCGCGAGCGCGTACACCGTCAGGGTCTTCTTCAGGTACGCCTTGCGCAGCCGCAGGAAGAGGATCGGGCACTCCTCCTCCGGCTCCAGGCCGACCAGCACCACCGCCGGCGCCGCCTCGACGTCGGCGTAGGTGACGTCGGTGATCCCGGCGACCGAGCTGGCGAGGAAGTCGGACTCCTCACGGGAGACCGGGCGGGCCCGGAAGTCGATGTCGTTGGTGTTCAGCGCGACCCGGGCGAACTTCGCGTACGCGTACGCGTCCTCGACGGTCAGCCGGCCGCCGGTGAGCACGGCCGCGCCCTGCCCGCCGTCCCGCGCCGCCCGGAGGCCCTCGGCGGCGACGGTCAGCGCCTCGCTCCACGACGCCTCGCGCAGCTCACCCGTGCGCGCGTCCCGCACCAACGGGGTGGTGAGCCGGTCGAAGGCGCGGGTGTACTGGAAGCCCCAGCGCCCCTTGTCGCAGTTCCACTCCTCGTTGACCGCCGGGTCGTCGCCGGCCAGCCGCCGCAGCACCTTGCCGCGCCGCCAGTCGGTGCGCTGGGCGCAGCCGGCCGAGCAGTGCTCGCAGGCGCTGGGGCTGGAGACCAGGTCGAAGGGGCGGGCCCGGAACCGGTACTGCGCGCCGGTCAGCGCGCCGACCGGGCAGATCTGGACCGTGTTACCGGAGAAGTACGAGTTGAACGGCTCGTCCCCGTCGTCGCCGTCGGTGCCGTACGCCTCGTCCCGGTAGATGTTGATCTCCTCGGCGGACGACCGGTTCATCAGGTCGATGAACTTGTCGCCGGCGATCTCCTCCGAGAACCGGGTGCAGCGCTGGCAGAGCACGCAGCGCTCCCGGTCGAGCAGCACCTGGGTGCTGATCTCCACCGGCTTCTCGTACTCCCGCTTGTGCTCGTGGAACCGGGAGTCGGTGCGGCCGGTCGACATCGCCTGGTTCTGCAGCGGGCACTCGCCGCCCTTGTCGCACATCGGGCAGTCGAGCGGGTGGTTCACCAGCAGCAGCTCCATGATCCCCTCCTGCGCCTTCTTGGCGACCGGGGAGGTGAGCTGGGTATTCACGACCATGCCGTCGGCCACGGTCTGGGTGCAGGAGGCGACCGGCTTGCGCTGCCCCTCCACCTCGACCAGGCACTGACGACAGGCGCCGGCCGGGGCCAGCAGCGGGTGGTCGCAGAACCGGGGGATCTCGATGCCCATCTGCTCGGCGACCCGGATCAGCAGCGTCCCCTTCGGGGCGGTGACCTGGATTCCGTCGATGGTGAGCGTGACCGTCTCGGTCTGCTTGGCTACATCGGTCATCAGTGGGCTCCCACCAGCTGCTTGTCGGAGAGCTTCGGAGCGGTACGTCCCTCGATGTAGTCGAGGTAGTCCTGCTTGAAGTACTTCAGCGACGAGGTCACCGGGCTGGTCGCGCCGTCACCCAGGCCGCAGAACGAGCGGCCGAGGATGTTGTCGCAGGTGTCCAGCAGGGTGTCCAGGTCATCGTGGGTGCCCTGGCCGGAGAGGATCCGGCGGTAGACGCGGACCATCCAGTAGTTGCCCTCACGGCACGGGGTGCACTTGCCGCACGACTCGTGGTGGTAGAACTCCAGCCACCGGTAGGTCGCGTACACCGGGCAGTCCTGGTCGGAGAAGATCTGCGTCGCCGTGGTGCCGAGGATCGACCCCGCCGCCGCCACTCCCTCGAAGTCCAGCGGCACGTCCAGGTGCTCGGCGGTGAGCAGCGGCGTCGACGAGCCGCCCGGCGTCCAGAACTTCAGGTTGTGCCCGGGCTGCATGCCGCCGGCCAGCTCGATCAGCTCGCGCAGCGTGATGCCCATCGAGCACTCGTACTGGCCGGGATTGGCGATCCGGCCGGACAGCGAGTAGATCATCGGCCCGGACGACTTCTCGGTGCCCATGGTCCGCCACCAGTCCGCGCCGCCGAGCACGACGTACGGGACGCTGGCGATGGTGCCGACGTTGTTCACCACGGTCGGGCTGGCGTACAGGCCGTGGGTCGCGGGGAACGGCGGGCGCAGCCGCGGCTGGCCCCGGAAGCCCTCCAGCGAGTCCAGCAGCGCAGTCTCCTCGCCGCAGATGTACGCCCCGGCACCCGAGTGCACCACCAGATCCAGGTCGAACCGGGACCCGAGGATGTTCTTCCCGAGGTAGCCCTTGGCGTACGCCTCCTGCACCGCGTTGCGCAGCCGGCGCGCGGCGTGCACCGCCTCGCCCCGGATGTAGATGTACGCGCGGTTGGCGCGGATGGCGTACGAGGCGATGATCACGCCCTCGACCAGCGAGTGCGGGTCGTGCGTCATCAGCGGCAGGTCCTTGCAGGTGCCCGGCTCGCCCTCGTCGGCGTTGACCACCAGGTAGTGCGGCTTGCCGTCACCCTGCGGGATGAAGCCCCACTTGAGACCGGTCGGGAAGCCGGCGCCGCCGCGACCACGCAGCCCGGAGTCCTTGATGAGCTGGATCAGGTCGTCCGGGTGGGCCCTGAGCGCCTTGCGCAGCGCCGCGTACCCGTCGAGCTTCTCGTAGGTGCCGAGCCGCCAGGCGTCCGGCGACAGCCAGCGCTTCGTGAGCACCGGCGTGAGCTTGGCCAGCGTCTCCGGCCGAGGAGTGGTCACTTCTGGGCCTCCTTGAGGGAGCGCTCCTGGGCGCCGGCCTCGTCGCCGGCGGGCTTGCCGTCACCGGCCGGTGGGTTCGCCGCGGTACCGGCGGCCTCCGCGGCCTGGGCCTCCCGGGGCGCCGGGGCCGCGCCGTCGACCGGGACCTTCGTGCCCGGGGCGTCGGGAGCCGGGGTCTTCGCGTCCGGCTGTCGGGTCTCCGCGGTACGCACCTGCGGCGACTTGTCGTCCGGCGCCTTGACGTCCGGGGCGGTGCTGCCGGTCGGCGCGGCCTTCGCGGGGGTCGCCGGCGCCGGCTTCTCCCCGGCGTCCCGGCGCTTGATCGGCGTGGCCGGGTCGAAGCCCGGCACCGAGATGCCGTGCTGCTCGGCCAGGCGCAGGCCGCGCAGGGTCGGCTCGCCCGGCCCGCCGTCGGCGACGGCACCCTCGCGCTCGTCGGCGAACCCGGCGAGCTGCACCGACATCTCCTTCAGCGTGCAGAGCCGGGCGCCCCGGGTCGGCATCGGCCGGCCACCGGCGCGCAGCTCGTCGACCAGGCCGACCGCCGTCTGCGGGTCCACCTTGTCGAAGAAGTCGTAGTTGACCGTCAGCACCGGGCCGTAGTCGCACGCCGCCAGGCACTCGGCGTGCTCCAGGGTGATCGTCCCGTCGGCGGTGGTCTCGTCGTGCCCGACGCCGAGGTGCTCGGCGAGGGTGTCGTAGACCTCCTGGCCGCCCAGCACGTTGCACATCGTGTTCGTGCAGACGCTGACCAGCCAGTCACCGGTCGGGCGGCGCTTGTACATCGTGTAGAAGGACGCGACCGCGCCGACCTGGGCCTTGTTCAGCCCCAGCACCTCGGCGCAGAACGCGATGCCGGCCGGGGAGACGTACCCCTCCTCGGACTGCACCAGGTGCAGCAGCGGCAGCAGGGCCGAGCGGGACCGGTCGGCCGGGTAGCGGGCGATGATCTCCCGCGCCCGCGCCCGGGTCTCATCCGTGAAAACAGTCATCGGTCACATCCACCCATCACGGGGTCCAGCGAGGCGCCACCGGCGATCACGTCGGCGATCAGGCCGCCCTCGGCCATCGCCGGGAGGGCCTGGAGATTGACGAAGCTCGGCTCCCGGTAGTGCACCCGGTACGGCCGGGTGCCGCCGTCGGAGACCGCGTGCACGCCCAGCTCGCCGCGCGGCGACTCGACCGCGACGTACACCTGGCCCGGCGGGACCCGGAAGCCCTCGGTGACGAGCTTGAAGTGGTGGATCAGCGACTCCATCGACTGACCCATGATCTTCGCGACGTGCTCCAGCGAGTTGCCCATGCCGTCGACGCCGATGGCGAGCTGCGCCGGCCAGGCGATCTTCCGGTCGGCCACCATCACCGGGCCCGGCTTGAGCCGGTCCACCGCCTGCTCGACCAGCTTCAGCGACTCCCGGATCTCGGCGAGCCGGACCAGGTAGCGGCCCCACACGTCGCCGTCGGTGTGCGTCGGCACGTCGAACTCGTACGTCTCGTAACCGCAGTACGGCATGGTCTTGCGCAGGTCCCAGGCGAGGCCGGCCGATCGCAGCACCGGGCCGGTCACGCCGAGCGCGAGGCAGCCGGTCACGTCGAGCACCGCCACGTTCTGCGTCCGCTCCAGCCAGATCGGCTGGCCGGAGAGGAGGTTCTCGTACTCCTTGAGCTTCTTCGGCAGCAGCTTCAGGAACTCGCGGATCTTGACGATCGCCTCGTCCGGCACGTCCTGCGCCACGCCGCCCGGCCGGACGTACGCGTGGTTCATCCGCAGGCCGGTGATCATCTCGAAGATCTCGAGGATGTGCTCCCGCTCGCGGAAGCCGTACAGCATCATGTTGACCGCGCCCAGCTCCATGGCGGTGGTCGCCAGCCAGACCAGGTGCGAGGAGATCCGGTTCAGCTCCATCATGAGCACCCGGATGGTGGTGGCCCGCTCGGTGATCTGCTCCTCGATGCCGAGCAGCTTCTCCACCGCGAGCGCGTACGCCGTCTCGTTGAACAGCGGCGACAGGTAGTCCATCCGGGTCACGAACGTCGAGCCCTGAACCCAGTTGCGGTACTCCAGGTTCTTCTCGATCCCGGTGTGCAGGTACCCGACGACGGAGCGGGCCTCGCGGACCGTCTCGCCCTCCAGCTCCAGGATCAGCCGCAGCACGCCGTGCGTCGACGGATGCTGCGGGCCCATGTTCACGACGATGCGCTCGTCGTTGATCGGGTCGGTGCCGGAGACGACCTCGTCCCAGTCCCCACCGGTGACGGTGAAGACCTTGCCCTCGGTGGTCTCGCGCTCCGTGGCGTAGTTGGACGCGGTCACTGGTAGGACCTCCTCCGGTCCGGCGGCGGGATCTCGGCGCCCTTGTACTCGACGGGCACGCCGCCGAGCGGGTAGTCCTTGCGCTGCGGGTGGCCCTCCCAGTCGTCCGGCATGAGGATCCGGGTCAGGTTGGGGTGGCCGTCGAAGACGATGCCGAACATGTCGTACGTCTCCCGCTCCTGCCAGTCGGCGGTCGGGTAGACGCCGGTCACGCTGGGCAGGTGCGGATCCTCGGCGGAGACCGCCGCCTCCAGCCGGACCCGCCGCCGGTACGTCATCGAGGTGAGCTGGTAGACCACGTGCAGCCGGCGGGCGTCGGCGCCGAGGTAGTCCACCCCGGACACCGAGGAGCACAGCTCGAAGCGGAGCGCGAGGTCGTCGCGCATGACCTGGCAGACCTCGGCGATCCGCTCGGGGCGGACGTGCAGGGTCAGCTCGCCCCGGTCGACCACGACCTTCTCGATCGCGTCGGCGAAGCCCGGGTACGCCTCCTCCAGCGCGTCGGTGACCTCGTCGAAGTACCCGCCGTACGGGCGCGGCGAGTCCTCGACGGTGCGGCGCGGGCGGACCAGGCCGCCGTAGCCGGACACGTCGCCGGTGCCCTGGTTGCCGAACATGCCGCGGCCGGCCGGGCTGGCCGGCGGGTGCTCGGCCGGGGCGCCGCTGGTGGCGCCGACCGGGGTCACCGGTACGGGTACGCCGCCGTCGTTAGGCGCGGTCACTTCACACCCCCGTGCTCGTGCAGGTGGTTCTGAGCCTTCATCCAGTTCTCGATCCGCAACTGCTCCTCGCGGCCCTCGCGGACGGCCTTCGTCCACTCGGCGCGCCGGGCCTTGTCGCTGCGGTACGACGACGGCATCGAGCCGTACGGCACCACGGGCACGTCGCCGCGGGCCTGGCGGGCCTCCAGCATCTTGCGGCCGTTCGCGCCCAGCGGCTCGTGCATGATCTTCTCGCGGAGCTTGAGGATCGCGTCGATGAGCATCTCCGGCCGGGGCGGGCAGCCGGGCAGGTACATGTCCACCGGAACCACGTGGTCGACGCCCTGGACGATCGCGTAGTTGTTGAACATGCCGCCGCTGCTCGCGCACACGCCCATCGACAGCACCCAGCGGGGCTCCGCCATCTGGTCGTAGATCTGGCGGAGCACCGGGGCCATCTTCTGGCTCACCCGGCCGGCCACGATCATCAGGTCCGCCTGCCGGGGCGAGGCCCGGAAGACCTCCATGCCCCAGCGGCCCATGTCGTAGTGGGGGCCGCCGGCGGCCATCATCTCGATGGCGCAGCAGGCGAGGCCGAACGTGGCGCCCCAGACCGACGACTTGCGCGACCAGTTGACCAGCTTCTCCACCGAGGTGAGCAGGACGCCGGCGGGGAGCTTCTCCTCGATACCCATCTGAGGTTCCTCCCTCAGTCCCAGTCCAGGCCGCCGCGCCGCCACACGTAGGCGTACGCGACGAAGACCGCGACGATGAACAGGACCATCTCCACGAAGCCGAAGATCGGCAGGGCGTCGAACGAGACCGCCCAGGGGTAGAGGAAGATGATCTCGATGTCGAAGACGATGAAGAGCATCGCCGTCAGATAGAACTTGATCGGGAACCGGCCGCCGCCGACCGGCTGCGGGCTGGGCTCGATGCCGCACTCGTACGCCTCGAGCTTGGCCTTGTTGTAGCGGCGAGGGCCGGCGAGGCGGGCGGCCGCCACGGAGAACAGGGCGAACCCCGCGGCGAGGGCGAACAGCCCGATGATCGGTACGTAAGGCGAGAGCGACATCGTTTCTCCTGCTCGTCCTTCCCTGCCCTCGGTGCTTGAGGAAAATCACACTATTCACGTCCCTCGCCGGGCGTTCCGGCGGGGGGTCGATCTTTGTCCGCCCGGGGACGTCACCGGCCCCGGGCACCCGCTACACGGCCGGTGCGGCCTTCGACATCGCGTTGATGACCCGGTCCATCGCGTCCCCGCCCCGGGGGTCGGTCAGGTTGGCCAGCAGCTTGAGCACGAAGCGCATCAGCGTCGGGTGCGGCATGCCGTACTTCGTGGCGGCCCGCATGACCTCCGGGCGGCCGATCAGCTTCACGAAGACACCGCCGAGCCGGTAGTAGCCGCCGAACCGCGCCTTCAGCTCCGTCGGGTACGCCATCAGCGCCCGCTCGCGCTCCGCGCCGGCCGGGCGGGCGAGGGCCTGCACCGCGATCTCCGCGGCCAGCTCACCCGACTCCATCGCGTACGCGATGCCCTCGCCGTTGAACGGGTTGACCATGCCGCCGGAGTCGCCGACGAGCAGCACTCCCCGGGTGTAGTGCGGCACCCGGTTGAAGCCCATCGGCAGCGCCGCGCCGAGGATCGGCCCCTCGGCGTTCGTCTCGTCGGTCATCCCCCACTCCTCGGGGGTGTTGGCGAGCCAGTCGGTGAGCAGCCGGCGGTAGTTCGTCTTCCCGAAGGCCGACGACGAGTTGAGGACGCCGAGGCCGACGTTGACCCGGCCGTCGCCCAGCCCGAAGATCCAGCCGTAGCCGGGCAGCAGGGCGTCGCTGCCCTTGCTGCGCAGCTCGAGCCAGGACTCGAGGTAGTCGTCGTCGTGCTTCGCCTCGCAGCGGTAGTAGCGGCGGACGGCCACGCCGATCGGCCGGTCCTCCCGCTTGGCCAGCCCGAGGGCGAGCGGGAGGCGGCCGGAGACGCCGTCCGCCGCGACCACCAGCGGCGCGCGGAACGTGGCGGGCTCCTTCTCGGGGCCGACCTCCGCTTCGACACCGACCACCCGGCCGTCGCCGTCGAGCACCGGGCCGATGACGTTCACGCTGGTGCGCAGCTTCGCGCCGGCGGCGACGGCCCGCTGGGCGAGCAGTTCGTCGAAGTCCAGCCGGGTGCGCACCAGGCCGTAGTTGGGGAAGCTGGCCAGGTCGGGCCAGTCCAGTTCGAGCCGGACGCCGCCGCCGATCACCCGCAGGCCCCGGTTGCGCAGCCAGCCGGCCTCGGTCGAGGTGTCCACACCCATGCGGATCAGCTGGCGCACCGCGCGCGGGGTCAGCCCGTCACCGCAGACCTTCTCCCGAGGGAACTCGGTCTTCTCCAGCAGCAGCACCCGTACGCCGTGCCGAGCCAGGTGGTACGCGGTCGCCGACCCACCGGGACCGGCGCCCACGACGATCACCTCGGCGTCGTTCTCCACCGTGGTCATCCGCGCCTCCTCCCGCGTGCTCGTGAAATGCTTCACAAGCCAGACGGTGTGGAGTCTATGACCGGAGTTACACCGGCGCCTGGTGAGGGGTACCTAACTTGCCGGAAACAGGCCGCTCAGCGCGGGGCCGGAGCGGTGTCGAGGCCGGCCTCGGCGCGGATCGTGGCGGGCAGGTGCTCCCGCAGCGCGCCGCCGGCCGCCCGGTCCAGCGCGGCCAGCACCTCGGCCACCACCTGACGCACGTCACCGGGATCCGCCCCGGCCAGTTCCTTGAGCTGGGCGATGAGTTCGGCGGCGTCGTCGTCGGTGGTGGTGGCGTCCGCCCGGTCGGGTCCCGTCATGGGGGAGAGCGTACGGGGCAAAATGGACTATATCCGAATATTCACGAAAAACTGGTTTGTCGCTCAGTTCCGGACCGCGCGGTGCAGCGCCACGACGCCGCCGGTCAGGTTGCGCCAGGCCACCCGGCCCCAGCCGGCCGCCCCCATCCGCGCCGCCAGCGCCGCCTGATCCGGCCAGGCCCGGATCGACTCCGCGAGGTAGACGTACGCGTCGGGGTTGCTGGAGACCGCACGTGCCACCACCGGCAGCGACCGCATGAGGTACGACAGGTAGACCGTCCGGAAGGCGGGGTTCACCGGCGTGCTGAACTCGCAGACCACCAGCCGGCCACCCGGCTTCGTGACCCGGGCCAGCTCGCGCAGCGCCGCGTCGGTGTCGTTGACGTTGCGCAGCGCGAAGGAGATGGTCACCGCGTCGAAGCTGGCGTCGGCGAAGGGCAGCCGCAGCGCGTCACCGGCCAGCAGCGGCACACCCGGGCGGGTGCGCTTGCCGGCGTGCAGCATGCCGAGGGAGAGGTCGGCGCCGACCGCGTACGCCCCCGAGTGGGCCAGTTCCTCGGTCGAGACGCCGGTGCCGGCGCCCACGTCGAGCACCCGCTCGCCCGGCCGCAGGTCGAGCGCGGCCCGGGTCGCGCGCCGCCAGGACCGGTCCTGCCCGAAGGAGAGGACGGTGTTGGTCAGGTCGTAGCGGGCGGCCACACCGTCGAACATCGCGGCGACCTCGTGCGGCTGCTTGTCCAGGCTGGCGCGCTGGCCCTGGGGGGTACGGCTCACCCCTCCACTCTGCCACCCCGCCCCCGCAGAGGTCACGACGGGCGTTGCGGTGGGCCAGGAACCGGGCCGTCCGGCACGGACAGTGGGGGCGGGATGGTCACCCATCCCGCCCCCACTGCCGTGCGTTATGTGAACGACCCTCGCGGGTCGATGGAGGACACTCCGCGGTCTCCGGGCCGCGCCCGCCGATCCGTGCGGCCAGGCCATCACACCATTCCTGACCTGGGCCGTCAGGGCTTTCGCCGATCCGCGCGGCGACCCGCCCGCACGTTAGCGGCCGGCGATCTCCGTCGCCAGCCCCCGACCGCGCCACCCGGTGCCCGTATCGACCCGAGATGCCCCTTATGTAGGCAGATCCGACCGCGGTACGCGGCGACGGCATCGACAAAGGACCCGTTCGAAGGAGACGCGGCTCGTCCCGTCGACCGACCCCGATCGACCGCTCAGCGGGCGTCGACCAGCGGCAGGGCGTTGCCCGCGCCGCCACCCGGCAGGGCGATCGAGGAGAAGTGCGAGACCACGCGCTCGTCGGTCGGGTCGTCGGCCGGCGTCCAGTGCACGGCGAGGCGGTTGTAGAGGGTGTCCCGCTGGGCGGGGATCCGGTCGGCGGAGCGGATCATGCCGATCAGCTCGTGCAGGTTGGAACGGTGCCGCGCGCCGGCGGAGGAGATGACGTTCTCCTCCAGCATGATCGAGCCGAGGTCGTCCACGCCCATGTGCAGGGCGAGCTGCCCGACGTCCTTGCCGGTGGTGAGCCAGGACGCTTGGAGGTGCGGCACGGTCTCGAAGAAGAGCCGCGCCACCGCGACCAGCCGCAGGTACTCCAGGGCGGTCGCCTGCGTGCGGCCCTTCAGGTGGTTGTTCTCCGGCTGGTACGTCCACGGGATGAACGCCCGGAAGCCACGCGTCCGGTCCTGCACCTCGCGGATCATCCGCAGGTGCTCGATCCGCTCGGCGGCGGTCTCGCCGGTGCCCATCATCATCGTCGCGGTCGACTCGACGCCCTGCCGGTGTGCCAGCTCCATGACCTCGAGCCAGCGCTCGCCGGACTCCTTCAGCGGGGCGATCGCCTTGCGGGGCCGCTCGGGCAGCATCTCCGCGCCGGCACCGGCGATCGAGTCCAGCCCGGCGGCCTTGATCCGGGCGATGGCCTCGTCCAGGCTGACGCCGGAGACCTTCGCCATGTGCAGGATCTCGCTGGGGCCGATCGAGTGGATGGCGAGCTGCGGGTACGCCTGCTTCACCGAGGAGAACAGCTCCTCGTAGTACTCGACGCCGTAGTCCGGGTGGTGCCCGCCCTGGAGCATGACCTGGGTGGCGCCCAGCTCGACCGCCTCGCCGCAGCGGCGCAGGATCTCCTCGGTGGGGTGCGTCCACCCCTCCTTGTGCTTCGGCGCCCGGTAGAAGGCGCAGAACTTGCACGCCGTGACGCACACGTTCGTGTAGTTGATGTTGCGGTCGATCAGGTACGTGACGATGTTGTCCGGGTACCGCCGCCGGCGTACCGCGTCCGCCGCCTCGCCGAGCGCGTGGAAGGGCGCGTCGGTGTAGAGCAGCAGCGCCTCCTCGGGCGTGATCCGCCCGCCGTCGGCGCCGCGCTGCAGGATGTCGTCGATCTCCCGGCTCACCGTCACGCCCCCGAGCCTACGTCCCCCGGCGGAATGCCGGCACGCCGCTCCACCCGAGGTGACGCGCACCCCAGACCGGCTTCAGTTCATGCCGGGACTCGCCACCGGCAGCCCGACACCCTTGGCCGCGTCCAGCAGCCGGCGGTCGTAGGTGACGAAGGCGGCGAACTCCGTGCCGGCCTGCCGGGCCAGGATCTCCGCCGTGGCGAGATGAATCGCGTCAAGGCTGCGCAGCAGGGGTTCGGGGTACGCGCCGGCAGCCGCTCGGACGGTGGCGTCGACCTCCACCCGGTACAGCCGCGACAGGACAGTGGGGACGCCGACCAGTGCCTGCGGCGCGCCCCGGCGGAGGGCCCGCGGCACCTCCACCTCCACCAGAGCGGACGACACCAGTGACGTCGTGGTGCGATCGTTGAGCCAGGCGACGAGTTCCTCGGTCTCCTGTTCCCGGCGAAGGAGCTTGATGACCGCCGCCGAGTCCAGGTAGATCACCAGCGCTCCTCTTCACGCGATGCGGCCAAAACGGCCGCGACGTCGACGGTGGGATCTCCCAGCACCGGAGGCAGGGGCAGCGGCCCGGAGGCGGTAGGGGCCGTCGCTCGCCCCTCCGCCACCAATCGCCCGAGCAGGGCGTCGCCGCCCGCGACGGGCACGAGGCGGGCGATCGGCTCGCCCCGATCGGTCACCTCGACCGTCTCGCCGGCACGCACCCGCGCCAGCACCCTGCTCGTGTGCTGGTTCAACTCCCGGATGGCGATCTGCTCCACGAGCCGAGTGTAGAACGAAACGTTCTACGAGTCACGCGTCGTAGTCGACCGTCAGGCGATCCGTGGTGGGGCTGGACTGGCAGGTCAGGACGTAGCCCGCCGAGACCTCGTCGGGCTCCAGGGCGTAGTTGCGGGCCATCGTGACCTCGCCGTCGACGACCTTCGCCTTGCAGGTCGAGCAGACGCCGCCCTTGCACGCGTACGGCAGCTCGCCGCGTACCTTCAGCGCCGCGTCCAGCACCCGCTCGTCGCGACCCATCGTGAAGGTCGAGGAACGGCCGTCCAGCACGATCGTCACCTCGGCGCCGGCGCCGGGCTCGTCACCCGGGCGCCGCACCGGCTCCGGCGGCGCGTCGACGTGGAACAGCTCCGTGCGCACCGCCGACGCCGGCACGCCCCGCGCGGTGAGCACCTCGCGGGCGTCGACCACCATCCCGTACGGCCCGCAGAGGAACCACTCGTCGATCGTGTCGCCCGGCACGATGGTGTCGAGCAGCCGGCCCAGCCGGTCCGCGTCGATCCGCCCGGACAGCAGCGGTGACTCGCCCTGTTCGCGGGAGAGCACGTGCACCAGGTGCAGCCGCGCGGGGTACCGGTCCTTCAGGTCCGCCAGCTCCTCGGCGAACATCACCGTGTTCGCCGTGCGGTTGCCGTACACGAGGGTGAAGGTGCTGCCCGGCTCGACAGCCAGGGCCGTCGCGACAAGCGAGAGCACCGGGGTGATGCCGGACCCGGCGACCACCGCGCCGTAGTGGCGCACCCGGTCCGGCACGAACGCCGTGGTGAAGTGGCCGAGCGGCGGCAGCACCTCCACGGTGTCGCCGCCGCGCAGGGCGCCGCAGGCGTACGCGGAGAAGGCGCCGCCCGGGATCTCCCGGACGCCGATCCGCAGCCGGCCGTGCCGGGCCAGCTCGTCCGGGGTGGAGCAGATCGAGTACGACCGCCGCACGTCCTCCCCGTCGGCGGTGCGACGGACGGTGAGGTGCTGGCCGGCGGCGAACGCGAAGGTCTCGCGCAGCTCCTCCGGCACGGCGAAGGTGACCGCGACCGAGTCGGCGGTGAGCCGGTCGACGGCGGCCACGGGGAGCGGGTGGAAGACCGGCCGGCGGCGGACCGGCCGGGTGATGGTGACAGTCACAGTGCCTTCAGGTGGTCGAAGGGTTCGGAGCAGGACCGGCAGCGCCAGAGCGCCTTGCACGCGGTGGAGCCGAAGCGGCTGACCTGCTCGGTCTCCGGTGACCCGCAGCGCGGGCAGCGGACGGCGAGGCTCAGCGGCACCGCGCCCTCGCGCCGGGCCGGGCCGGGCGGGGCGATGCCGGCGGCGGCGAGCTTGGCCCGCCCATCCGCCGAGATCCAGTCGGTGCTCCACGCCGGGGCGTAGACCGTGCGGACCTCCACGTCGGGGTGCCCGGCGGCGGCCAGGGCCCGGCGGATGTCGGCGCGGATGACGTCCATCGCCGGGCAGCCGGTGTAGGTGGGGGTGATGGTGACGACCACCCGGCCGGTGGCCGGGTCCTCGTCGACCGACCGCAGGATGCCCAGCTCGTCGATGGTGACGACCCGGATCTCCGGGTCCACCACCGCCGCCACGGCTTCCCTCGGACTCATCACCAGCTGGCTCCCGGGTGGGCGCGGTGCAGCACCTGCATCTCGGCGAGCAGGTACGACAGGTGCTCGGTGTGCACGCCGTCCCGGCCGCCGGCCGGCGCCCAGGTGTTCTCCGGGAGCGTCAGCGTCGCCTCGTCGATCACCGCCGTCACGGTCGCGTCGAAGTCGGCCCGCAGGGTGGCCGGGTCGACCGGCGCGGCCGGGTCCGGGGTGAACAGCTCGTGCGTGTACGGCCAGACCTCGTGGACCGCCGCCTGCATCCGCCGGTGGGACTCCTCGGTGCCGTCGCCGAGCCGGCGCACCCACAGCGAGGCGTGGTCGAGGTGGTACGCCGACTCCTTACGGGCCTTCGCCCCGATCGCGGCCAGCCGCTCGTCGGCGCACCCGGTCAGCGCCGTGTAGAGCGGCAGCTGGTACGCCGACAGGAAGAGCAGCTTCGCCATGGTCACCGCGAAGTCGCCGTTGGGCAGCTCGACGAGGAGGCAGTTGCGGAACTCGCGGTCGTCGCGCAGGTACGCCAGCGCGTCCTCGTCCCGCCCGGCGCCCTCCAGCTCGCCCGCGTACGTCAGCAGCAGGCGGGCGGCGCCGAGCTGGTCGAGGGCGATGTTGGCGAGCGCGATGTCCTCCTCCATCTCCGGCGCGCGGGTGGACCACTCGGCGAGCCGCTGCGCCGCGATCAGCGCGTCGTCGCCGAGGCGGAGGGTGAAGTCGAACGGACCGCTCACGCCGCCACCTCGCTCCGCTCGGCGGCGGCGCGACGCGCCCCGCTGCTGAGCCGAATGGTTCGCTCGCTGCGCTCGCTCACGCCGCCACCTCGCTCCGCTCGGCGGCGGCGCGACGCGCCCCGCTGCTGAGCCGAATGGTTCGCTCGCTGCGCTCGCTCACGCCGCCACCTCGCTCCGCTCGGCGGCGGCGCGACGCGCCCCGCTGCTGAGCCGAATGGTTCGCTCGCTGCGCTCGCTCACAGGTGCGCCACCCCGTCCGGTACCTCGTAGAAGGTGGGGTGGCGGTAGACCTTGTCGGCCGCCGGGTCGAAGAAGGCGTCCTTCTCGTCGGGGCTGGACGCGGTGATGGCGCTCGCCGGCACCACCCAGATCGACACCCCCTCCTGGCGACGGGTGTAGAGGTCCCGGGCGTTGCGCAGGGCCAGCTCCGCGTCGGGCGCGTGCAGGCTGCCGACGTGGGTGTGCGACAGCCCGCGCCGGGCCCGGACGAAGACCTCCCACAACGGGGTGTGTTCCGTGGTCACGCGGCCACCTTCTCCTTGTGCTTGGCCGCGTACGCCGCGGCGGCCTCGCGGACCCAGGCGCCCTCGGCGTGGGCCCGGCGTCGGTGCTCCATCCGCTGCCGGTTGCACGGGCCCTCGCCCTTGATCACGCGCATCAGCTCGTCGTAGTCGGGCTGCGTGTAGTCGTACGCCTGCCGCTCGTCGTTCCAGCGCAGGTCCGGGTCGGGGATGGTCAGGCCGAGCACCTCGGCCTGCTGCACGCACATGCCGACGAATCGCTGGCGCAGCTCGTCGTTCGAGAAGCGCTTGATCTTCCAGGCCATCGACTGCGCCGAGTGGGTGGAGTCGGAGTCCGGCGGGCCGAACATGGCGAGGGACGGGTACCACCACCGGTCCACCGCGTCCTGGGCCATCGCCTTCTGGGAAGGGGTGCCGTGGGCGAGGGTGTGCAGGATCTCGTACCCCTGCCGCTGGTGGAACGACTCCTCCTTGCAGACGCGGATCATCGCCCGCGCGTACGGCCCGTACGAGCAGCGGCACAGCGGCACCTGGTTGACGATCGCCGCGCCGTCCACCAGCCACCCGATCGCGCCCACGTCGGCCCAGGTGAGGGTCGGGTAGTTGAAGATCGAGCTGTACTTCTGCCGGCCGCTCAGCAGCAGGTCGACCAGCTCGTCCCGGCTGACGCCCAGGGTCTCCGCGGCGGCGTAGAGGTAGAGGCCGTGCCCGGCCTCGTCCTGCACCTTCGCGAGCAGGATCGCCTTGCGCTTGAGCGAGGGCGCCCGGCTGATCCAGTTGCCCTCGGGCTGCATTCCGATGATCTCGGAGTGGGCGTGCTGGGCGATCTGCCGGATCAGGGTCTTCCGGTACGCCTCCGGCATCCAGTCCCGCGGCTCGATCTTCTGGTCGACGTCGATGACCTCGGCGAAGTAGGCCGCCAGGTCCTCGCCGGTGGTGACGCCGCGCCGCCCCCGCTCGGCGGCCTCCCGCAGCGCCGCCTCAGCCGCCTCGACCTCGTCGAGGAGACCGCCGCCGGGGGCGTCGTCGGCGGGGAAGTCATTGCCATACATGCCTCAAGTGTTACAGCTTGCCACTGAAAACTCTAGGGGGTGTAACAGGGTTCCGAGAGGTCTCGCCCTACCCAGCGGATACGATTCGTAACGCCGCGAGACGTGAGTTGAGTCACGGCAAAAAGATGAATCCCCCCACAAGACGCATACCGTCCGGATATCCCGCCTTCATGGCAAGTTGCCAGGTGTCAGATCTCGGCGGGTCGTGGATCCGGACGTAGACTTCCCCCGGCACAGCGATCGGTTCCCGACGATCAACACGGGAGGCCGCACCCCCGGCCTCGGCGACCCGATCCGTCCGGACAACGCAGCCGGCCCCCCGGCCCTGACATCTGGAGCTCACCCACTCATGCGATCCCGCGTGACACTGGTGCTCGCCGTCGTGGCAGTCCTCCTCGGTGGCGCCCTGCTCGTCCCCGCCGCGTACGCCCGGCTCTCCGACGGCGACGGCGGCGGCGCGGGCGGCGGTGCCGGGAGCGTCGCGGCGCCCGCCCCCACCACGCCGCCACCGCCGACCCTGGCGGCCGCGCCGGTGTCCGTGGCCTTCAAGGGTGAGTTCTTCTCCTGGGCCCTGATGGACCGCGAGACCGGCAAGATCTCCGGCGCGAAGAACATGACCGCCACCAACTCGACCGAGTCGATGATCAAGGCGTGGTTCGCCGCGGACTACCTCAAGCGGCTCGGCGACAAGCCTCTCCCGGCGGCGATGAAGAAGCACATCACCACCGCCATCCGGGACAGCAACGACGACGCGGCGAACGCGCTCTACGCGGCGATCGGGAAGTCGGCCACCATCAAGCGAATGGTCAGCACGTGCGGGCTCACCGACACCGGGCCGGGCACCGTGCCGGGTTACGTCGGCTGGTGGAGCTTCACCCGGATGTCGCCCCGCGACGCCGTCCGACTCGGTGACTGCATCGGCGACGGCAAGGCCGCCGGGCCGAAGTGGACCAGTTACCTGCTCGACGAGATGAGCAAGGTGCGCGGCACCACCGCCGCCAAGGACCAGAAGACCCGCTCCGGCGGTGGCCGGTGGGGCATCATCGACGGCCTGCCCGAGTCGATCACCAGCCAGGGGCCGGTCAGCATGAAGAACGGGTGGACGGCGCTCAACTACGACGGCAACTGGCACGTCAACTGCCTCGCCCTGACGGACCGGTGGAGCCTCGCCGTCATGCTGCGCTACCCGCAGAAGAGCGGGCTCGACTACGGTGCGCAGGTCTGCGCGAGCGTCACCGCCCAACTCGTCACCCCGCAGCCCGGCGCCGCTCTCAAGGTGCCGCAGCAGCCGGCCGGGAAGCTCTGATGGCCCGCCGGCGCCGCACGAAGCGCGGCGGCACACCGGCCGGCCGGATCATCCTGATCGCGGCCATCCTGATCGGGCTCGTGGTGGTGTCGCTGCGCCTGCTTCCCGGCTCGCCGCTGCAGTCCCAGGCCGCCGCGCGGTGGGGCGAGCCGACACCGGCGGACCGCGCCACCAGTGCGCCGACCGATCGCCGGGACCGGCCCTCGCCGTCGCCCAGCCCGTCCCTGGAGCCACTCCCCTTCGCGGCGACGGACCTCGACGACCTCGGCATCGAGGGCTGGTACTCCTGGAGCGTGCTGGACCGGCGCACCGGCGAGATCATCGGCTCGGACAACATGGACGAGACCAGCACCACCGCGTCGCTGATCAAGTCCTGGATCGTGGCCGACTTCCTGCGTCGCACGGCCGACGCCGGCAGGACGCCGACCGACGCGAAGCTCGCCGACGCCACGAAGATCATCCGGGATAGCGACAACACGCGAACGCAGCAGTTCTACACCAGCCTCGGCGGCTCCGCCTCGATCAAGCGGCTGCTCTCCACCTGCAAGCTGACCGACAGCAGCGTCGCCAGCGACGGCGGCTGGAGCCGGACCAACCTCTCGCCCCGCGACATCGCCCGCCTCGGCCAGTGCATCGCCGACGGCCGCGCCGCCGGCCCCAAGTGGACGGAGTGGCTGCTCGACGAGATGCGGCTGGTCCGCGGCGCGGGCGACTTCGGCATCCGCAAGGCGTTCCCGGCGGCCGAGCGCAGGACCATCGCGATCAAGAACGGCTGGGTCGACCGCACCCGCGAGCAGGAGAACCACGTCAACTGCCTCGCGATCGGCGACACCTGGACGATGGGCGTGATGCTGCGCTACCCGATCGAGAAGGGCTACGAGTACGGCATGCAGAACTGCCAGAAGATCACTGCGGCCCTCCTGATCCGCCCGTAGCGGAGCCGCGCCTCAGCCCGTGAAGAAGGCCGGGCCGGGGGCGGGGAGCTCGGGGACGGCGCCGCTGGCGGCGGCGCGACGGGCGAACTCGCGGAGACCGGCCACCTGCCGGTCACCCAGGCTGAAGTCGAGGGCGCGGAAGTAGTTGGCCAGAGTCGCCGCGTCGAAGGGCTCCCAGCGGGCACCGGCCTCGGCGACCTGGTCCAGCTCGGCAAGGCAGAGGTCCCGGGACCGCAGGAAAGCCTCGTGGACCTCCTTCACCAGGCCCGGATGGGCCGCGGCGAAGTCCCGGCGTACCGCCCAGACGGCGAAGACCATCGGCAGCCCGGTCCAGTCGCGCCAGGCCTGCCCCAGGTCGGTGACCGTGAGGCCACGGCGGGGCGCCTCGTAGAGGGCGCGCAGCGCCACGTCCCCGATCAGCACACCCGCGTCCGCCTCCAGCAGCATCTGGGTCAGGTCCGGCGGGCAGCGGAAGTACTCGGGGTCCACCCCGTACTGCTCGGCCAGCAGCAGCTGCGCCAGCAGCACGCCGGTCCGCGACGTCGAGCCGAGCGCGACCCGACCGTGGTCGAGGTCGGCCAGCGGCCGGGTGGAGACGATGTTGACCGACAGCACCGGGCCGTCGCTGCCCACCGCGAGGTCGGGCAGGAGCAGCAGCTCGTCGGCGTGCCGCAGGTACTCCACCAGCGTGATCGGGCCGATGTCCAGGTCACCGGCGACCAGGGCGGCGCTCAGCCGGTCCGGCGAGTCCTTGTGCAGGTCGACGTCGATCAGGGCGCCGGACCGCATCAACCCCCAGTAGATCGGCAGGCAGTTCAGGAACTGGATGTGCCCGACCCGGGGGCGCGCGACGTGCTCGACCATGCCCCGACCGTATCCCCCGCCGCCGGGGCCGGCGCGGCGGGCGGGGTGGGAGTGGCCAAGACCGCAGCCAACGGCCGCCGGGCGGTGCTCCCGCCGGCGTCGGGAACCGGCGCGGCGCTCCCGCCGGCCCGGTCGCGCCGGACCGCTCGGGCGACGACCGGTACGAACAACGCCACGACCAGCAGGCCCGCCAGCCCGAGACCGACGATCAGCGGACGTGGCGGCACCACCGCCAGGAGTGCGCCACCGATCAGGTAGCCCGCCATCGAACCGCCCTGCACCCACATGATCCCGCCGCCCGGGCCAGCCGGACCAATCACCTCGGCGAGCGGCGTCGCCACCGGTCGCCGCGGCTACCGATGACGTATCGCCTCCCGATACCAGCGGGTCCACTGCCCGGACTTGTCACCCGCCACAAGCAGTACCGCCGAGCGCCATGGATCGAATACGAACAGGATGCGGATCTCGCTCCTGCCCGCCGACGGCGGTCGAAGTTCCTTCAAGTTGGTGATCGTGAAGGCAGTGAGGCCAGCAACCCGCAAATTCGGTGGAGGGGTGGTTGGTGTCGGCGTAGGCTTGCAGGCCGCTTGACGGCCGAGGTGAGCTTCGCACCGCATCGGACGTCCCCGCGCCGGGCGCCGGCCATCCGCCCCGGACACGCGAGCGATCAGCGATGACCTCAAGGGGAAATCAGCGTGACCGCAGCCGATCTCGCTCTCGACCAGGACCTCGCCGCGGAACGCGGACATCTGGACACCTCCCGCGCCGCCCTGCGCCGGATGCGCGAGCGCGCCGAGGCGCTCTTCGCCACCGGCGACACCGTCGCCGGTGACGCGTACACGGCCGAGCAGCTCGGCCGGCACCTGGCCCGCCGGGTCGCCGAGCTGGCCGACGACCCGACCACGCCACTGTTCTTCGGCCGGCTCGACTTCGGCGACGCCGACCTGGACCACGCCGGGCGGCGCTACCACGTCGGGCGGCGCCACGTGACCGACGACCGGGGTGAGCCGCTGGTGCTGGACTGGCGGGCCCCGGTGTCCCGGTCGTTCTACCGGGCCAGTGCCCGCGACCCGCAGGGCGTGGCGGTACGGAGGCGGTTCGGGTTCAACAACGGGGCGCTGACCAGCTTCGAGGACGAGCACCTCGACCGGGGCGAGGAGCTGGGCACGGCCAGCCGGATCCTCACCGCCGAGATCGAGCGCCCCCGCGTCGGGCCGATGCGGGACATCGTCGCCACCATCCAGCCCGAGCAGGACGAACTGGTCCGGGCCGACCTGGCCGACTCCATCTGCGTGCAGGGGGCGCCGGGCACCGGGAAGACCGCCGTCGGCCTGCACCGGGCCGCGTACCTGCTCTACCTGCACCGGGAGCGGCTGCGGCGCTCCGGTGTGCTGATCGTGGGGCCGAACCGGGCCTTTCTGTCGTACATCGCGGCGGTCCTGCCCGCCCTCGGTGAGGTGGAGGTGGAGCAGGCGACGGTGGAGGACCTGGTCGAACGGGTGCCGGTCCGCGCGGTCGACGACCCGGCCGTCGCGGCCGTCAAGCACGACGGGCGGATGGCCGACGTGCTGCGCCGGGCGGTGGACGCGCACATCGGCGAGCCGACCGAGCCGATCATGGTCTCGGACGGCTCGTTCCGGTGGCGGATCGGGCTGGAGCCGCTGCACCGGGTGATCGGGGAGACCCGCCGGGAAGGTCTGCCGTACGCGGTCGGCCGGGAGCGGGTCCGCGCCCGGGTGGTGGGCCTGCTGCAACGGCAGGCGGAGGCCCGGCGGGCCGAGTCGCCGAGCGACGCCTGGCTGCGCCGCATGGCGAAGTCCCGGCCGGTGACCGCCTTCCTGGACGAGGTCTGGCCGGCGCTCACCCCGGACGGGCTGCTGCACGAACTGTTCACCGACCCGCTGCGGCTGGCCGGGGCCGCCGACGGCCTGCTCACCGCCGAGGAGCAGGCCCTGCTGACCGCGCCCGGAACCGGCACGAAGCTGGGCCGCACGGCGAAGGCGACGCGCTGGACCGCCGCCGACGCGGTCCTCGTGGACGAGGCCGCCGGCCTGATCGAGCGGCCGGCCGGCTACGGGCACGTGGTGGTGGACGAGGCGCAGGACCTCTCCCCGATGCAGTGCCGGGCCATCGCGCGGCGCAGCGAGCACGGCTCGCTCACCCTGCTCGGCGACCTCGCCCAGGGCACCGCGCCGTGGGCCGCCCGGGACTGGCGCGAGACGCTGCGGCACCTGGGCAAGCCGGACGCGGCGGTGGTGCCGCTGACCGTCGGCTTCCGGGTGCCCGCCGCCGTGGTCGCGTTCGCCAACCGGTTGCTGCCGTCGCTGTCGGTGGACGTACCCCCGGCGGAATCGCTGCGTCGCGACGGCGCGCTGGACGTCCGTACCGTCGAGGACCTGCCGGCGGCGACGGTGGCGGAGGTGCGGGCGGCGCTCGCGCACGACGGCTCGGTGGCCGTGATCGCGGCGGACACCGCGGTCGACGGGCTGCGAGCGGCGCTGGCCGGCGCGGGGATCGAGACCGCGACCGCCGACGACCCGCCGGCCGGGGCGCGCGTCACGATGGTGCCCGCGACGGTGGTCAAGGGCCTCGAGTACGACCACGTCATCGTCGTCGAGCCGGCGGCCATCGTGGCGGCGGAGCCGCGCGGCCTGCACCGCCTCTACGTGGTGCTCACCCGGGCGGTGTCCCGGCTGGCCGTGCTGCACGCCGCGCCGCTGCCCGCACCCCTGACCGACGACTCAGCCGGACCGGGCTGAGGCGACCTGCCGCCGCGTCGACCTCGACGTACGCGCCGGGGCGGGCGGGGCGGGCGTGAGGGTCGCCGGTTCAGTTGACGTTTCCTCCGTTCGTACGCCGGACCGGGCACCGGCGGTGCCACGATGCCGGCAGGGCGTGCCGCCGGTGGCCGCCCCGGGCCGAGAGGGGTCGTCGTGAGCACCGTCCCGCCAGGTACGCCCTGCTGGACCGACCTGGCCACCCCGGACCTCACCGACGCGCGGCGCTTCTACCCGGAGCTGTTCGGCTGGACCGGGCAGATCGCGCCCGAGCCCGAGGCGGGCGGCTACACGGTCTTCCTCCTGGACGGCCGGGCCGTGGCCGGGGCGGGACCACCGGCGATCCCCGACCAGGTGCCCATCTGGTCGGTGTACGTCGCCACCGACGACGCCGACCTGGTGGCCGGGCGCGTCGAGCGGGCCGGCGGGCAGGTGGTGGTGCCGCCCTTCGAGGTGTTCGACCGGGGCCGGATGGCGGTGTTCAGCGACCCGGCGGGCGCGACCTTCAGCGTGTGGCAGCCGCTGGCGATGCCGGGCGGGGAGGTTTTCGACGTCCCGGGCGCGATGAGCTGGACCGAGCTGGTGACGCCGGACCCGGAGGGCGCGAAGGTCTTCTACGAGCTCGTGTTCGGCTGGCATCCGGACGGCCCGCCCACGGGGTCGGCCGCCCACACCGGCTGGCGGCTCGGCACCCGGATCGTTGCCGGGATGACCGTGCCGCTCGGCGACTTCCCGTCCGACGCGCCCGCGTACTGGTCGGTCTACTTCGGGGTGACCGACGCCGACGCGGCCGCCGCCCGCGCCGCCGCCCTGGGCGGCTCGATCCTGGTCCCCCCGCGCGAGATCCCGGCCGGCCGCTACACCGCCCTCCGCGACCCGCAGGGAGCCCTCTTCAACGCGATAACCCTCCCCGCCACCGCCCCCACCTGACCCGAGCCCGCGGCGATCATGCACTTCCGGCCCCCGGAACGCCCCTTTCACACCGGTTCGCCGGGGCGGAAAGTGCAAGATCGCGGAGGTGGTTCAGCGGCGGACGGGGACCACCAGGGGGCCGTGGTCGCCCTCGATGACCTTCACCGTGGCGCGGTAGTGGTCTGACAGCAGTTCTTCAGTGAGAACCTCGCGAGGGGGGCCCGTGGCGGCGACGCGGCCGTCGGCGAGGAGCACCATGCGGTCGGCGTACTCGCCGGCGATGGAGAGGTCGTGCATGGTGGCGAGCACGGTCAGGCCGTGCCCGTGCCGGAGCTGGTCGACCAGTTCGAGGACCTCCTGCTGGTGGCCGATGTCCAGGGCGCTGGTCGGCTCGTCCAGCAGCAGCAGGGTGGCGCCCTGGGCCAGCGCCCGGGCCAGGAAGACCCGCTGCCGCTCGCCGCCGGAGAGGGTGGCCAGCTCCCGGGCGTGGAACCCGGCCAGGTCCAGCCGGTCGAGGACGTCGTGCGCGGCGGCCACGTCAGCGGCGGACTCCCGACCCAGCGGCGGGATGTACGGGGTACGTCCGAGCAGCACGTAGTCCAGCACCGACATGCCGGCCGGCACCACCGGGGACTGCGCCACGGTGGCCACCACCCGCGCCCGGTCGCGGCGGCGCAGCGCCTGGATCGGCGTACCGAAGAGGGCGACCGCGCCCGCGGCGGGCAGCAGGCCGCCGACGGCGCGCAGCAGCGTCGACTTGCCGGCGCCGTTCGGGCCGATCACGGTGACCCACTCGCCGGCCGCGACGGTCAGGTCGACACCGCCGAGGATCGGCACGCCGTCCAGCCGGACGTGCAGGTCACGAACCTCGACGGCCGGAGGTGTGCCGGTCATCCGAGCATCCGCCGCGTGGTCCGCAGGACCAGGACGAAGAACGGGCCGCCGAGCAGGGCGGTGACCACGCCGATGGGGACCTCCTCCGGGGCGGCGGCCGTCCGGGCCACCACGTCGGTCAGCGCCAGGAACGCCCCGCCGAAGAGCATCGACAGCGGCAGGATCACCCGGTAGCTGGAGCCGGCGAGCAGCCGTACGGTGTGCGGGACGATGATCCCGACGAAGCCGATCAGCCCGGACGCGGAGACCGCGGCGGCGGTGCCGAGCGAGGCGGCGACGATCAGCAGGTAACGGGACCGTTGCGGGTGCAGGCCCAGGCTGGTCGCCTCGTCGTCGCCGACGGAGAGCACGTCCAGCTCGCGGCGGTGCAGCAGCACCACCACGGCGGTGAGCAGGAAGTACGGCAGGACCAGCCGCACGTCGTGCCAGCCGGCGGTGGCGAGCCGCCCCAGCAGCCACGAGTAGACCTGCTGGATGCTGTCCGAGTTGCGTTGCAGCAGGTACGTCTGCCCGGCGGAGAGGAACGCGGAGACGGCCACCCCGGCCAGGATCAGCGCCGCCGGGGAACGGGTCCGGCCGCCGGCGGCGCCGAGCAGGTACGTCATCACGACCGCGCCGATCGAGCCGACGAACGCGGCCAGCGGAACGGTGACCGGCAGCCCGGTCAGCGCGCCGCCGGCCCCCACCCCGGCGGTGATCACCACGGTGACCGCGAGACCGGCTCCGGCGGCCGCGCCGAGCAGGTACGGGTCGGCGAGGGGGTTGCGGAACACGCCCTGGTAGGCGCCACCCGCCAGGGCGAGCAGCCCGCCGACCAGCAAGCCGAGCACGGCCCGGGGCAGCCGCAGCTCGGTGACGATCGCGATCTCCCGCTCGGTCAGCCCGCTGTCGAGGCGTACCCCGGGAAGGAGGTTGAGCAGCTCGACCGCGACGCTGCCCGGCGGCAGGCTGACCGGGCCGAGCGACACGCCCGCGACCAGCGCGACCAGCACCGCGGCCATGCCGGCGACGACCCAGCGTGGCCGCAGCCCGGCGGGCCGGGACGCGGGTGGCGTCCCGGCCGGCCGGGTGAGGGGTGCTGTGATCATCGGGCAGCGAGCATCACGCGGGCACCTTGGCGGTCGCGTCGATGATCGTGCGGAGCAGGTCGACGACGCGCGGGCCCCAGCGCGAGGCGATGTCGTCGTCGAGACCGACGACCTGGTTGTTCTTCACGGCGGTGATCCCGGCCCAGCCGGCCCGGGCCTTGACCGTGTCCGCACTCTGCTGGCAGCACTTGGTGTCGGCGAGGAAGACGAAGTCGGGGTTCGCCTTGACGATGACCTCCTGGGAGAGCTGCGGGTAGCCGCCGCTCTTCCCGTCCGCGTCGGCCGGGTCGGCGATGTTCTCCAGGCCGGCGAGGCTGTAGATCGAGCCGATGAAGGTCTTGCTGGTGGCGGTGTACAGCTCGGGGCCCAGCTCGTGGAAGTAGGTCAGCTTCGCGGAGCGCTTCGGCAGGTCGGCGACCAGCTTGGCGATGTCGTCCTTCATCCGCTTGACCACGTCGGCGGCCTCGGCCGGGTGCCCGGTGAGCGTGCCCAGCTCGGTGATCTGCCGGTAGGTGTCGTCCAGCGTGGTGGCCGCCGGGGTGAGGAAGACCGGGATCTTCAGCGCGGTGAGCTGGTCGACGATCTTGTTGGTGTCGTTGGAGAGCACCACCAGGTCGGGGGCCTTGGCGGCGATCGCCTCGGCGTTCGGCTGGAAGCCGGACAGGTCGCTCTTCGGCGCCTCGGCCGGGTAGTTCGAGTTGTCGTCGGCCGCGGTCACCTGCTTGCCGGCGCCGATCGCGAAGAGCATCTCGGTGGCCGACGGCGACAGCGAGACGATCTTCTCCGGCCGCTCCTCGAGGGTCAGCGAGCCGACCGTCACCGGGTAGTTGGCGGCGGCCGAAGGGCTGCCGCCGGCCGCGGGGGTGTCGGAGGTCTTCTCGGCGCAGGCGCCGAGGGCGAGCGCGGCCACCGCGAGGGTCGCGGCGAAGAGCCGGGGGGTACGTCTGAGCATGGGTCCTCCTGTCGGTCGAGGAGCGTGGTGCTTCGCCGACAGGGAGCCGGAGCGCCCGTCCGCGAGGCGCCCTTCCTCGAGAGCGCGTGTCGCGACCACCACCGCAGGCGACCTGGCTCGTCCCCGGGTCTCGGGGCATCACAGTTGCGGGACAGCGCCGGTTTCGCACCGACTTCGCTGCGGGATGGTCGTAGCGCCTGTCCGCCCGGGCCGGGTAGCACGGGTGGAACAGGCCCTAGCACGGTAGCGCACGCTCCGGACCGCTCTCGCCGCTGGCCGCGGGCCTGTGACGAGAGGGTGGGTGGGGTGGGTGGGGCCCCGACGGGGGCGGGACGGGGCCCCACCCGTTCTCAGGAGGCGGTGATGGTGACGTTGTCCACGGCCGCCTCGACCAGGCTCGCCCCGGAGGCGTCCGCCGCCTCCACCTGAATGCGGACGGACTGCCCGGCGTACGGGGTCAGGTTGAGGCTGGCCACCGCCCAGGAGCCGTTGCGGTTGGTCGCCGCGCCGGCCTGGTTGAGCAGGGTGGTGGTGCCGCCGTTGTGCACGACGCTGACCCGGAGGTAGTCCGCGGAGGACGAGTTCGAGCCGTGCGCCAGGTACCAGGCCAGCGACAGCGTCAGCGTGCCGCTCGACGGCAGGGGCACCGCCGGGGAGCGGGCGCTGGTGACGCCGCCGTCGACGTCGTAGTCCCCCGCCCCGACGCCGGCCAGCCGGCCGGTGACCAGGTCGTTGCTGCCCGCGTACGGGGTGAGCTGCTTGGCGCCGCTGGAGGTGGTCGCCTGGGCGGCACCCCGCTCCCAGACGCCGAGGGTCGCGGCGTCGGTGCCGTTCGGGTTGATCGTCCAACCGGTCGCGGTCTCGAAGGTGTCCGACCAGACCGTGGTGCCACCACCGCCGCCGCAGTACTGACCCTGCTTACCGATCGCCCGGTACGGGCAGTCGGCGTACTCGGCGAGGATCAGCACCGCCTCGCGGTTGCGGGAGGTCTCGCGCGAGATCACCTCGTCGGGCGGGTAGAAGCCGCCCCCGCCGGCGGAGCCGGGGTACATCTCGAAGGTGTAGGCCCAGATGCCGTGCTGGCCCCACATCCAGTCGATGCTGTCGCCGTCGGTGATGTAGAGGTCGCTGGACTGCTGCGGGGTGTAGCCGTTGGTGTTCGCCATCTGCTGGCCGATGGTGGCGAAGGTGTTGTACTGGTCGGCGCTCATCCCCGGGGCGGTGTTGTTGTACGTGTAGCCGAACGGCCACAGCACCAGCTCGGAGTAGGTGTGGAAGTCGATGTTGGCCTTGAGCTGCTGCGTCCCGCCGACGACCCGGCTGTTGACGAAGTTGCGAAGCGCGGCCGTCTCCGGCGCGGAGAAGGCCGACGGGCCGCGGTAGGTCTCGGACGACGTCGAGCCGGACGAGCCCCCGCAGCAGCCCCACTGGTAGGACCAGTTGCGGTTCAGGTCGGTGCCGACGTACGACGAGCCGCTGTTGGGCTGCCGGTTCTTCCGCCAGGAGCGGTACGAGCCGGTGGCGACGTCGTACTCGCTGCCGTCCGGGTTGACCGTCGGCACGATCCACAGCTCCCGGCTGTTGACGATGCCGGTGATCCGGGAGTCGGTGCCGTAGTTGTCGGTGAACAGGTTGAGCAGGTAGACCGCCATCTCCACGGTGAGGTGCTCGCGGGCGTGCTGCTGGGCGTTGAAGAGGATCTCCGGCTCGTTCTCGTCGGTCGCGACGTTGTCGGAGATCTTCACCGCCATCAGGTCGCGGCCCTCGTACGAGCTGCCGATGCTGATCTTCCGGGCGATGGACGGGTGGTCGGCCACGACCTTGTTCACCGCCGCCGTCAGCTCGGCGTAGTTGTGGTAGTTGGAGTCGGCGGGCGGGAAGTCGAGGGTGCCGATCTCCCCGTCGGCGGTGCCCCGGTCGGTGGGCAGCGCCGCGACGGCCTCCAGCCGGAAGCCGAGCCGGGTGATGGCGGCGGCCTCGGCGCGGGTGGCGGAGACGTGCAGGACGCCGTGCTCCGAGTAGTCGATCGAGGCACCGGTCCTGGCGACCGCGGTGCGGTCGGCCAGCGTACGCGGGCCGAGCACCCGGTAGGGCACGGCGGCCGGTTCTCCGGAGCGATCCGGGGCCGGTTCCGCGGAGACCGGCGGCGCGGCGAGGGTGAGCAGGCCGAGCCCGGCGGCGATGACGAGGGCGAGGCGACGGCGGAGGGCGGGGTTGCGGAAGGCCATGGACAACCTCCTGGGGAGGCGCGGGAGATCTCTCCCGCTCGGTGGAGCACACTCCACCACCGGTCACATGGTCATATCAACATCCATCCATCTCTACTTTCCATGCCAGCCGGATCCTCATCCTGGCAATGATTTTCCATGCGTCGGCCTCTGGCGAAAATTCCTTCCGAGCGGGACACTGACCGGCAACGATGCCCACCTCTCCCGTGGAGTACCGATGCCCAGACCACGCCTTCGCGCTGCCGCCCTCGCCGGCGTCACCGCGCTCGCCCTCCTCGGCACCACGACACCGGCCACCGCGGGGCCGCTCGCCGCCGCGCCGGCCACCGCCACCGTCGGGCACGACGAGCAGATCACGTACCACGACTGGTCGGGCGGGACC
Source organism: Micromonospora sp. H33 (assembly GCF_052068455.1). NCBI lineage: Bacteria > Bacillati > Actinomycetota > Actinomycetes > Micromonosporales > Micromonosporaceae > Micromonospora > Micromonospora sp. H33. The sequence continues at coordinate 649,560 of NZ_JBQHDE010000001.1, forward strand.
GACTGGCTCGCCGGCACGCTTGCCGGCACCGTCGCCATCCCGACCGGCCTCACCCTCGGCACGCCGGTCGGCACGGTCGCGTACAAGGACCCGCACACCAAGAGCAAGCGGACCTGGGCGTACGGCACGTGGACCTCGCCGGTGACCGACATCGGCTTCGACGCGAGCGAGCTCGTCGCCTCCTGGAACGCCGACACCCCGACCGGCACCTGGATCCAGGTGGAGTTGCAGGGCGCCTACTCCTCCGGCGCGCAGACCCCCTGGTACGTCATGGGTCGCTGGGCTTCGGGTGACGGTGACATCAAGCGCACCAGCGTCGACAAGCAGAGCGACAAGTGGTCGACCATCTGGACCGACACCTTCTCCATCAACGACCCGGCGGCCGGCGTGCTGCTGGACGCCTACCAGCTCCGGGTGACCCTCTACCGCGACCCGGCGCAGACCGCCTCGCCGGTGCTGCGGATGGTCGGGGCGATGTCCTCGTACGTCCCGGACCGGTTCACCGTCCCGGCCAGCACCGGCGGGATCGCCTGGGGCACCGAACTGGCCGTGCCCCGGTACTCGCAGAACGTCCACGCCGGTCACTACCCCGAGTACGACGGCGGCGGTCAGGCCTGGTGCTCCCCCACCTCGACCACCATGGTGATCGAGTACTGGGGCCGGCGAGCCTCGGCGGAGGACACCGCATGGGTCGACCCGTCCTATCCGGACCCGACGGTCAACCACGCCGCCCGGATGGTCTACGACCACCAGTACGACGGTGCCGGCAACTGGCCGTTCAACACCGCCTACGCCGCCTCCTTCCCCGGCATGGAGGGACGGGTCACCCGGCTGCACTCGCTGGACGACGTGGAGCGCTTCATCGCCGCCGGCATCCCGGTCGTGACCAGCCAGTCCTTCCTCGCCAGCGAGCTGGACGGCGCGAACTACGGCACGTCCGGGCACCTGTTCGTGGTGGTCGGCTTCACGCCGGCCGGTGACGTGATCGTCAACGACCCGGCCTCGTCCAGCAACGACGTGGTGCGCAACGTCTACAAGCGGGACCAGTTCGAGCAGATCTGGCTGCGGACCAAGCGGATCAACGCCAGCGGCGGGGTGTCCGGCGGCTCCGGCGGCATCGCCTACCTGATCAAGCCCACCGACGTCCCCTGGCCCTCGGCCCCCGGCTCCACCACCTGGTGACGGCTCCGGTCCGGAGGGCGCCGGTGCCGGCGCCCTCCGGATCAGGGGTTCGTCGGCTCCTCGTCCTCGCCGGCCAGGGCCGACCGGAGGCGCTCCTTCTCGGCGCGGCGCCGCTCGGCGGCCGCGGCCATCTCCTCGGCCATCTCGTCCCGCCAGCCCTTCAGCAGGAAGAACGAGGCGGCCGCCGAGAAGACCAGCGCCAGCATCAGCTTGATGAAGACGTTCAGGTCGGTGAACCAGAGGGCCGCCAGCACGATGACGAACAGCCCGATCCGGCCCAGCGTGTACTTGACCGCCGCGCTCATCTCCGTACTCCGTTCTCCGCCGCCGGTCGGGCGGCGGCGTCAACCCGTCCGGCGGGCCAGCCACCGTACGCCGGGGAACCACACCACCGCGTACGCCACGGTGAAGGCCGCCGCGCCCAGCCCGCCGGACAGCAGCGGCGGCAGCCCGGCGGCCAGGCCGGCCACCACCAGCCCCGCCGTCACCGCCACCGCGCCGGCGACCAGCACGGCCACCACCCGGGCGGCGCCGAACTCCCAGGCGCGGAAGTCCTCCCAGTAGAGCCACGCCGGCAGGATCACCGCCAGCCACCCGTTGGCCCGGCCGAACTCCCCGGCACCGAACGAGGCGAAGGCCCAGTCGAAGAGCACCACCGCCAGCAGCCCGACGACCAGGCCGGCCAGGCTCACCCCGAGCAGGTCGCCCAGGGTCAGGATGCGCCCCTCGGCGTCGCGCCGGGGAAAGCCGCTCTGCTGCTCGGTCATGGCCTACGAGGTTACGTGCCGGTCAGGCCCACACCTGCTGCGGCTCGGCACGCCGCTCCGCCAGCGTCGGCGCGGCGTCGTACTCGCGCACCACCTCGTAGCGGGTGTTGCGCTCGACCGGGCGGAAGCCGGCGTCCCAGATCAGGTTCAGCAGATCCTCGCGGTGCATGGTGTTCGGCGTGCCGTACGAGTCGGCGTCGTGGGTGATCTTGTATTCCACGACGGAGCCGTCCAGGTCGTCCACCCCGAAGTTCAGCGAGAGCTGGGCGACCGAGAGGCCGTGCATCACCCAGAAGCACTTCACGTGCGGGACGTTGTCGAAGAGCAGCCGGGACACCGCGAAGGTCTTCAGCGACTCGGCCGGGGAGGCCATCGTCGTGCGGGCCTGGATCCGGTTGCGGATCTTGCCGTCCGCCGAGTCGACGAAGTCGTGCTGGTAGCGCAGCGGGATGAAGACCGCGAAGCCGCCGGTCTCGTCCTGCAGTTCGCGCAGCCGCAGCACGTGGTCGACTCGGTGCCGGGGCTCCTCGATGTGCCCGTACAGCATGGTCGACGGCGTCTTCATGCCCTTGCTGTGGGCCAGCCGGTGGATGCGCGACCAGTCCTCCCAGTGGCAGGCGTGGTCGACGATGTGCTGCCGGACCTCCCAGTCGAAGATCTCCGCGCCGCCGCCGGTCAGCGACTCCAGGCCGGCGTCCATCAGCTCGTCGAGGATCTCGTCGGCGGAGAGGCCGCTGATCTTCTCGAACCACTGCACCTCGGTCGCGGTGAAGCACTTGAGCTTGACCTTCGGCAGGGCCGCCTTCAGCTCGCGCAGCACCTTCGGGTAGTAGCGCCAGGGCAGCGTCGGGTGCAGGCCGTTGACGATGTGCAGCTCGGTGAGCTGCTCGTCCTCCATCTCCTTGGCCTTGCGGACCGCCTCGTCGATGCGCATCGTGTAGGCGTCCTTCTCGCCCGGCTTGCGCTGGAACGAGCAGTACGCGCAGCTCGCGCTGCACACGTTGGTCAGGTTGAGGTGCCGGTTGACGTTGAACATCACCCGGTCGCCGTTCAGCTCGGTGCGGCGGTGGTGCGCGAGCCGGCCCAGCCAGGCGAGGTCGTCGCTCTCGTAGAGCGCGATCCCGTCCTCACGGGTCAGCCGCTCGCCGGCGTACACCTTCGCTTCGAGCTCACGCTTGAGTCCGGCGTCCATGTCCAGCCACGTCCCTTCCACCTGCGGTCCCGATCGAGCCTACGTCGGCCGGCCGAGCCGCCGTCAGCGCGGTCGGCGGCCAGCGACGCACTTCACCGCGTTCTCAGCGAGCCGTAACCCGGCGACACATCGACATCGCTGCCCGCGTGCGGTAAGACAGGATGGGGCGCGACACACACCACTGTTAGCGTCCCGGCGCCGCGCGCACCGAGCGCGGCCACACACGCCGGACGGGGAGCGGAATGGTCGACAGCAGGCACGGACGACGGCCGAGTCGACGGAGCCCGGTGATCTCGCCGGTGCTGCGTCCGAAGCTCTGGTCCGCCCTCCTCGGGGCCGTCGCCGCCGCCGTGCTGAGCACCCCCGCGTACGCCGAGCCGGCGCTGCCCACCACCGTGCCGGACACGGGTGCCCGCCCGGTCGCGTCCGGCCCGCTGAGCCTGCCCGGCGGCATGCCGCTCGCCCCGACTCCGGGCGCGGTCGGCGCGCCGGTCACCAACCTCGTCAACGGCCCGCTCGCCACGCAGATCTACGCCGCCGAGGCGCGCATCGGCCAGCTCAGCGACGAGCTGCTCCTGCTGCGGCAGAAGCGCACCGAGGCCGAGGCGCAGCTCGTCACCGCCGAGCGCGACCTGGCCCTGGCGCGGGACGCGCTGGCCCGGGCTCAGGAGCGGGCCGACAGCGCCGTCACCGAGGCGATGAAGGCCGCCGCAGCCCTGCCACCCGCCGAGTTCGCGACCGACCTGCACGACCTGAGCCAGCTCTCCCGGATCACCCGCGGCGAGGAGGTCGAGGGCGGGGACACCACCGCCGCGACCCGCGAGCTCAACCGGGCCCGCACCGGCGAGCAGGCCGCCCAGCAGGGGCTGCTGGCCGCGCAGGGCCGGGTGCAGACCGCCCGCACGGCGTACACGACGAGCGAGCAGGCGCTCCGCGCCGAGGAGGCGAAGCTCGCCACGCTGCGCAAGGACAACGCGGCACAGCTGATCGAGCTGGAGCGCCAGCAGGAGGCCGCGGAGCAGGCGCTCGGCGCCGGGTACATCGCCAACGAGACGGCGAACGGGCTGGCCGCGCACCCGATCGCACTCCAGGCGCTCGCGTACGCGAAGGCCCAGCTCGGCGACCCGTACCTGTGGGCGGCCGAGGGGCCGGACCGGTTCGACTGCTCGGGCCTCATCTGGGCCGCATACCGGTCGGCCGGCTACTACGACCTCCCGCGGGTCTCCCGCGACCAGTACTACGCGACCCGGTACCGCACGGTGGCCCGCACCGCCCTGCTCCCCGGTGACCTGCTCTTCTTCGCGTCCGGGACGAGCTGGACGAGCATCCACCACATGGGGATGTACGTCGGCGGCGGCAAGATGATCCACGCCCCGAGCACCGGCGACGTCGTCAAGATCTCGACGGTGCGCTGGTCCCGCCTCTACGCGGCCACCCGGGTCGTCGGTGGGGTCCCCGCGCCGACCACGCCGGCCCCCACGCCGAGCGCGACGGCCTCCCCGAAGCCCTCGGCCTCCCCGAAGCCGTCGGCCACCCCCAAGCCGACTCCGTCGACCACGCCGTCGCCCAGCACGTCCCCGTCGCCGTCCACCTCGCCGTCCACCTCGCCGTCGGCGACCCCGTCCGCGTCGACCTCGCCGACGCCGTCGCCGACCGCCAGCACGCCCGCCCCGTCGAGTCCCGCGACCGAGCCCTCGTCGCCGTCGCCGGACACGACGACCAGCCGCGCCGTCCCGACCACGGCCGCGAGCAGTTCGGCGCCGTCGGAGAGCACGTCGGCCAGCGCCTCGGCGAGCACCGGCAGCTGACGCGACCCGCCCGGTCACCGTCCGATACCGACTCCTGCTGTGCGGTCGGGACGGAATGTGGCACGGTGAGACTCAGGCACACCCGGTCCGGCGTCACCGATCCGGGTGCGAGCGTGGCGCGGAGGACGAGCATGGCCGAGCAGAACGTCCCGGTGGACCCGTCCGCCCCCGACCTCACCGGCGAGCCCGGCGGGCCGGGTGGCGACGGCCCGGGCACGACGTCCACGCCCGACTCCGCCAGTCACCCCCCGACCCCGGACGTCGACGGGGCCCGTCCCCGGTCCGCTGCGCCCGCGCCCACCCGGGGCCAGGTCAGCGTCGCCACCGCGGTCGCCCCGCCGTCCGACGGCGTGGTCCCGACCGGCGCGGGCGCGACGACCTACCGGGCGACGGGATCCGCCTCCGTACCGTCGCCGGCGGTTCCCGGTCAGCGCGCCGCCACGTCAGAACCGGACTCCAGGCCCACACCCGCCTCCACCGGGCCGGACGCAGCCGCTCGCGGGACGACCGACACCGCCGAGGGAACCGGACCGGCGGAGGGCACACCGGCACCCACCGCCGCAGCGCCCGACGCCGGCGCTCGCGGGACGAGCGACGCCGCCGAGGAGGCCCAGCCGGCGGACGCCCCGGACGGCAAGCCCGCGGACGAGGTCCGCGAGGTCGCGGGCGCCGCGCGGGCCAGCGTGTCGGTGCCCGGGGCGAGCCGGGTCTCGGTCGCCGAGGCGGCGGCCATCCGGTCGGTCACCGGAGAGGCGCGGATCTACCGGGCAGGGCCGGTCAACCCGGAGCCCCCCGAGCCGGCGCAGCCACCGGAGCCGGCGCAGCCACCCAAGCCTCCCGTGCCGGAACCGGAGCCCGCACCCGCCCCCACCCCGCCCGTCCCCGGGCCGCCCCCGCCGTCGCCCACCCCACCGGTGCCGGGCCCCACGCCGCCGCCCACGCCGGGGCCGTACCCGCCCGGCCCGATCCCGCCGCGACCGACACCGCCCGGCCCGGTCCCGCCCGGACCGGTCCCGCCCGTGCCGGTCCCGCCGGCGCCGCCGCCCGGTCCGCCGGTGCCCCCACCTCCGCCACCGCCCGGCCCGATGCCGTCGCCCCCGTTCCCGCCGCCGCCCGCGACCTCGTCGTCCGCCGAGGCGGCCGGGCAGCCGGCACGGCTCACCGGACGCGCCGCGGTGTCGGCCCCGACGACGGTGCCCGGCCCGCGCGGCGCCGCCCCGTCGTCCGCCACCGCCGCCCCACCGTCCGCCGCCGGCGGTCCGCCGGCCACCCGGGCGGGCGGCGCGTGGAGCGGGTCCGGCCGGCCGGACCGGTACGAGGGCGACCTGGGCTCGATCTACGGCGGCGGGACGGAGGGGCCGGGCTTCGCCACCGTCGCCTTCCCGGCGAACACCCTGGAGACTTCGGGTTCCCTGACCGGGCACATCCTCGCCCAGGGCTGGACCGAGACCCCGGCCGAGGAGCGGTCCAGCAACGCCCGCGTGGTGCTCGTCCTGGTCGCGTCGGTGGGTCTGCTGGTGGCGATCAGCGTGCTGGTCGTCCTGCTCGCCAACGACGCGATGGACGGGCTGGTGGGCAGCATCCTGAACGGGTGAGCGTCGGGTGAGTCGCCCCACTACCGGTCGGCGGCGGCGTGGCGGTACGGGCCGACCGTCGTACACTGGTGGAGATCACTGACCTGGCGCGCCCGACGCGCGCCCATGGGCGGTCTTGCGGGCGATCCGGCGGCGTGCAGCCGCGGCGGGCCATCGCGAAGATGCGCCCCGCTTGAAAGGCCTTTCTTGACCACCTCGTTCGACCCTGGCACGACCTCGTCCGCCTCCGACACCACGATCGACTTCGCCGCCCTCGGGCTGCCCCAGCCGCTGGTCCGGGCCCTGGCCCGGCAGGGCATCACCACGCCGTTCGAGATCCAGCGCGCCACCATGCCGGACGCGCTGGCCGGTCGCGACGTGCTCGGGCGCGGCCAGACCGGCTCCGGCAAGACCCTCGCCTTCGGCCTGCCCCTGCTGGCCCGCGTGGCCGCCGGGGAGCGGGCCCGGCCCCTGCGCCCGCGCGCCCTGGTCCTGGTTCCGACCCGGGAACTCGCCATGCAGGTCAACGACGCCCTGCTCCCTCTCGGCAAGGCCGTCGACGTGTTCCTCAAGACCGCGGTCGGCGGCGTGCCGTACGACCGGCAGATCGACGCCCTGCGCCGCGGGGTCGAGGTCGTGGTGGCCACCCCTGGGCGGCTCGGGGACCTCATCGACCGGGGCGTCTGCCGCCTCGACGACGTCGAGGTCACCGTGCTGGACGAGGCGGACCAGATGGCCGACATGGGCTTCCTGCCCGAGGTCACCGAACTGCTGGCGAAGACCCCGGCGGACGCGCAGCGGCTGCTCTTCTCGGCCACTCTGGACGGTGACGTGGACGCGCTGGTCAAGCGGTTCATGACCGACCCGGTCACCCACTCCACCGCTCCGCCGACGGCGGCCGTGTCCACCATGGATCACCACCTCCTGCTGATCCCGCCGCACGACAAGTTCCCCGTCGCCGCGTCCATCGCGGCCCGGGAGGGTCGGACGATGGTGTTCGCCCGTACCCAGCTCGGTGTCGACCGGCTGGTGCAGCAGCTGGCCGCGGTCGGCGTACGGGCGGGGGGCCTGCACGGCGGCAAGACCCAGCGGATGCGCACCCGCACCCTCGCCGAGTTCCGCGAGGGCCGGGTGAACGTCCTGGTCGCCACCGACGTGGCGGCGCGGGGCATCCACGTCGACGGCGTCTCGCTGGTGCTGCACGTCGACCCGCCGAAGGACCCGAAGGACTACCTGCACCGGGCGGGGCGTACCGCGCGGGCCGGCGAGTCGGGTGCGGTGGCGACCCTGGTCCTGCCGAAGCAGCGCCGCACCACCCTCGCGATGCTCGAGAAGGCCGGCGTGGAGCCGGCAGAGACCCGGGTCCGGGCCGGTGACCCGGCCCTGGCCGAGCTGATCGGCGCCCGCGAGCCGAGCGGCGTCCCGGTCCGGGACGAGCCCGAGCCGCGCCGGTCCTCGGGTCCGCGCCGCCCCGCGTACCGGAGCCACGGCGAGCGCACCGAGCACGGGCGGCCGGCGGATCGCGCCGACCACCGGCGGTACGGCGAGCAGCGGCGCTTCGGGGAGCGGGCCGACGACCGGCGCTTCGGCGACCGGAGCCTCGGCGAGCGGGCCGACGACCGGCGCTTCGGCGAGCGCGGCGAGCAGCGACGCTTCGGGGAGCGGGCCGACCACCGGCGCTTCGACGACCGCCGCCACCCGGGCCGGCCGGCCGACGGCCGCTCGGAGCGGCGATCGGGTGACCGACCCGTCGCTGGGCGCCCGGCCGCGGGCCGGCACTGACCCACGGGACGTGATCGGATACGTCGGAGCGGCAGTCCGGCCGGCGTGTCGGCCCGGTCCGACGTATCCGATCATCGACGGCGCGGCCGACTGCGCTGCCCGGCCTCGTCGGGTCGCTGTAGCGTCGGTTCATGCCGACCATGCCGAAGTCGTTCCTCTGGACCCGGACGGACACCGCCGGCGCCGAGCACGCTCTCGTCGACGACGGGCGGGGTCTGACGGCGCGGGGCACCCAGGTCGCCGTGGACCCGATCCCGTACACGTGCCGCTACCAGCTCACCACCGACCCGGACTGGGTCACGACCGGCCTGGTGGTGGAGGCCGAGGGGTCGGGCTGGCTGCGCAGCGTACGCCTGGAACGGGCGGTCGACCGGTGGCGGGTGACCACGGCCGAGCAGGGTGACCTGGACACGGCGCTGGCGGCCGCCGGTCAGCCGCCCGCCGGCCTGCCGGGCACCGACGACCCGGACCGGCTGGCCGACGCCCTCGACGTCGACCTCGGCGGGTCGGCGCTCTTCAACACCCTGCCGGTACGCCGGCTCGGGCTGACCGGCGCACCCGCCGACACCCCGCACCGGATCGCGGTCGCCTGGGTGCTGGTGCCGAGCCTGTTGGTGGTCGCCGCCGAGCAGGTCTACACGGGACTGGGCCCCGGCCGGGTGCGTTTCCACAGCGACACGTTCACCGCCGAACTGGACGTAGACGGCGACGGGTACGTGCTGCGCTACCCGGGGCTCGCGGAGCGGGCCGCACCGCGCTGAGCACGCAGCGCCGCGCTGAGCGCGCAGCGCCGCGCTGAGCGCGCAGCGCCGCGCTGAGCGCGCAGCGCCGCGCTGAGCGCGCACCCTCGTCAGGCGGGCCAGGCTCCGTCGGTGAGGAAGCGTTCGACGGTCGCCAGGTGCGGGGCCAGGTCGAGGCCCTGGGCGGCCACCCAGTCGTCGGCGTAGTAGGTGTCGGCGTAGCGGTCCCCGGCGTCGCAGATCAGGGTGACGACCGAGCCGGTACGCCCCTCGGCCAGCATCTCGGCGATCAGCCCGAACGCGCCCCACAGGTTGGTCCCGGTGGAGCCGCCGACCTGCCGGCCGAGGACGGCCGAGCCGGCCCGCATGGCGGCCAGGGAGGCGGCGTCCGGCACCTGGACCATCCGGTCCACGACGGAGGGCAGGAAGGACGCCTCGACGGTGGGCCGGCCGATCCCCTCGATGCGGGAGCCGCGTCCGGTGCGCACCGACCAGTCGGCGGCCTGCCACGCCGGGTAGAACGCGGAGTTCTCCGGGTCCACCACGCAGAGCTTGGTGGGCAGCCGCCGGTAGCGGGCGTACCGGCCGATGGTGGCGCTGGTGCCGCCGGTGCCGGCGCCGACGACGACCCACGCCGGTACGGGATTCCGCTCCAGGGAGAGCTGCGAGAAGATCGACTCGGCGATGTTGTTGTTGCCCCGCCAGTCGGTGGCGCGCTCGGCGTACGTGAACTGGTCCATGAAGTGGCCGCCGGAGTCCTCGGCCAGCCAGCGCGCCTCGACGACCACCTTGGCCGGGTCGTCCACCAGGTGGCACCGACCCCCCTGGAACTCGATCTTGGAGATCTTCTCCGGCGACGTGGAGGCCGGCATCACCGCGATGAACGGCAGCCCGAGCATCCGGGCGAAGTACGCCTCGGAGACCGCGGTCGACCCGGAGGAGGCCTCCACGATGGTGGTGGCGGGCCCGATCCAGCCGTTGCAGAGCCCGTACAGGAACAGCGAGCGGGCCAGCCGGTGCTTCAGGGAGCCGGTCGGGTGCACCGACTCGTCCTTGAGGTAGAGATCGATCCCCCACTCCCGGGGCAGCGGGAACGGCAGCAGGTGGGTGTCGGCCGACCGGTTGGCGTCCGCCTCCACCGCGGCGATCGCCTCGGTCACCCAACGCCGGCTGGCCTCGTCGCACCGGTCGAGATGAGTCACGCCGGAAACCTAGCAAGCCTGGTCAGTGCCGTTCGGCGCCGGTCCGGCGGCGCTGCCGGCGCTGGCCGGCCCGGCCGAGGCGCATCACCACCGGCAGGAGCCACAGCGCCGCGCCGGGCAGTGCGTCGAGGAGGCGGACCTGCGCGCCCCGCCAGCGCGGGACGGCGACCACCGGGCGTGGTCGCCGGGCCAGCCGCGCGGCCCGGCGGGCGACGCGTTCCGGCGTGAGCAGCGTCCCGGTGAAGGAGGCCGCCGCGCCCGGGTCGTCCAGCCGGTCGTGCAGCATCGGCGTCCAGATCCCGTCCGGGCACAGGCACGACACGTGTACGCCCCGGTGCCCGGCCAGCCGCAGGTCGGCCTGGGTGCCGATGCTGAACGCGACGAGGGCGTGCTTGCTGGCCGCGTAGACCGTCTCGCCCGGAGCGGCCACCAACCCGGCGAGCGAGACGACGTTGAGCACGTGCCCGTACCCCTGGGTCCGCATGACCGCCAGCGCCGCCAGGGTGCCGTTCATCGCGCCGAGCGTGTTGACCTCCAGCACCCGGCGTCGGGTGGCCGCGTCGTGCTCCCAGGAGGGCCCGGTGATCAGGATGCCGGCGTTGTTGACCCAGAGCCCGAGACCGCCGCGCCCGGCCGCCTCGGCCGCGATGTCGGCGCAGGCCGCCTCGTCGCGGACGTCGAGCGCGCGGGACCAGCCGCCCAGCGGCGCCGCGGCGTCGGCCACCGCGTCGGGGTCGAGGTCGGTGAGGAGCACCCGCCATCCGTCGGCGTGCAGCGCGGCGGCGATGGCCCGCCCCAGGCCACCGGCCGCACCGGTCACGACGGCGGTTCCGGGGGCGGTGGCGGTACCGGTGGCGGCGGGGCCCGCGCCGGTCGTCGGGGTGGTCATCGGCGCACGCTACTACCGCTGGTCCGGCTGCCGCCAGAGCCGCGACAGCGACGCTTCAGGCTGGCAGCGGGGGGACGGGCTGGGGGCGGTTCTCCCATTTGGTCGACAGGGCGATGCTGGTGCGGGTCGACGCCACGCCGGGGGTGCGGTTCAGGCGCACGATGAGCTGCTCCAGCTCGGCGATGGTGCCGACCCGGGCCTTGAGCAGGAACGACTCGACGCCGGCCATGAAGTAGCAGGACTCGATCTCGGCGATGGCCCGGAACGACTCCAGCACGTCGTCGGTGTCCGCGGCCGAGTCCTCGACGATGCCGATGAGGGCCGTCACCCCCAGGCCGATGGTCTCCGGCTCCACCTCGGCCCGGTACGCGCGGATCACGCCGCTGGACTCGAGCTTGCCGACCCGTTCGTGCACGGCCGGGGCGGAGAGGCCCACCTGTCGGGCAAGCTCGGCGTACGAGAGGCGGGCGTTGCCGCGCAGCAGCTCAACGAGGCTCAGGTCGATCGCGTCCACGGACTGTAGACCCTAGTCGTACCGTCGTCACGCCGAGTGCGCGGTCCCGGATGAGCATACGGAGCGTAATTGTTCACAAACCGGCCGTCAAGACGGACGTTCGCGGGTAACATTTCCTAACTTCCCACTCAGTGGGTTTTTCGCGTTTGGCGGACAAGCCAGGTCGCCGGTGCTGTAATTGCCATACGTCCCTCATGACGGCTCTGGGCTCGCACCGGCCGGGGGCAGTGTGTTCAGCCGGGGGCTTCGTCGACGCGAGGAGGGGGCTGTGGACACTGGAGATCGCCTGCTGACACCGGGTGAGGTCGCCGCGCTGTTTCGGGTTGATCCCAAGACTGTGACGAGGTGGGCGGCGGCGGGCCGGATAGGCAGCATCCGGACTCCAGGCGGGCATCGCCGGTTCCGGGAATCCGAGGTGCGAGCCCTGCTCGAGGGGGAGGGCATGTTGGACGAGACGGAGGACATGGGCAAGCCGCGCAACGTGGGCCCCACCGCCTCGACCGGTTCCGGCCCGGCCAACGCCGGGATGTACTGAATCGGTGTGACGGCGCGCGGACCGGACGCTGGCAACCGGTCCGCGTGCCGGCCGGACCCGGCGGGCGCTCAGTCGCGCGCCGCGCCCAACTCACCCGCCCAGCGGCGGAAGAGCGTGTGCGGTACGCCCAGGGCGTCCAGCACCTTGCCGGCGACGAAGTCGACGAGCTGCGCGGCGGAGGCCGCCGCTCCCGCGCCGTAGAAGCCGGGGCTCGCCGGTAGCACCACCGCACCGGCGTCGTGCAGGGCGATGAGGTGCTCCAGGTGGCTCCGCGTCACCGGCGTCTCGCGGGGTACCACGACCACCGGCCGGCGCTCCTTGAGGTTGACCTCGGCCGCCCGTTGCAGCAGGTCCTTGGAGAGGCCGATGGCGATGCCGGCGCAGGCGGCCGTGCTCGCCGGGACGACCGCCATTCCGCGTACCCGGTACGAGCCGCTACTCGGCCCGGCCGCGAGGTCGCCCGCCGGCCAGTGGCGTACGTCGGTGCCGGCGAGGTCCCGCCCCAGCCAGGCGGCGAGGTCCTCGGCCCAGTGACCGTCCCGGAACGACCGGCCGGTCTCGTCCAGGATGGTCAACCGGGCGGCCCGGGACACGATCAGGTCCACCGGTTCGCCGGCGTCGAGCAGCGCCCGGACGACAGCCGCCGCGTACGGGGTACCGGATGCCCCGGACACCCCGACCACCCATGGTTCGCGCATGCCTTCAGACTGCCTGGTGGTCGAGGCCCGGCGGTGGGCACCCCCGGTTTGGGGGAGATTGCCACCTGCTCAGCCCCCTTGTCCGCCCGGGAGGGCGGGTGTCCCGCCGACCTGACATGCTTTCCGCGGCGATTTGCATCGTAGGCAGCTCGCACGCGGGAGGAATCGGTGATGACCGGCGCGGTCCTCTGGTCGCTACGGGCCGAGTGCCCGATCGCGCCCCGGATCTCGCCGTACGCCGACGCGGTGCAGCGGTGGCTCGTCGACGAGCTGCTGCCCGACCTCGACCTGCCGCTGGACGCCGCGGCCCGGAGACGGCTGGCCGCCGCCGGCGTCGCCCGGTACGCCGGCCGGCTCTACCCCGGCGCCACCGAGGCCGATCTGCGGGTGCTCACCGCGCTCTTCACCTGGTTCTTCCTCGTCGACGACGCCTGCGACGGGCCGCAGCGGCTCGCCCCGGACGAGATCCGCGCGCTGCGCACCGGGACGGTGACGGTGCTGCACGGCGGGGCCCGCCTCCGGTCCCCCGGGCTGGACGGCGGGCTGCGGCGACTGCTGGTCCGCGCGTGGCGGGAGCCCCGCCGCCGGATGCCGGCGCGGTGGCGGGCCCGCGTCGCCGACGCGGTCGCCCACCACCTCGACGGCACCTGGCGGGAGGCGGTCGGGAAGGCCGCCGGCCGCCGGCCGGGCGTGAGCGAGTACGTCGAGCTGCGGCGCGCCACCTCGGCGGCGTACCTGTCGTACCCGCTGGTGGAGTTCGTGACCGGGCGCCCGCTGCCGGACCCGGTCTACCACCATCCGGCGCTGCGCCGGGTCGCCGACACCGGCAACGACCTGCTCTCCTGGTACAACGACCTGGCCTCGCTGGAGCGGGAGCAGCCCACCGCCGTGGGGCACAACCTGGTGCTGGCCATCGCCGCGGAGCGGCGTGTGCCGCTGGCCGAGGCGGTCGAGCTGGTGGCCGACCGCTGGCGGGAGTCGATGCGCCGCTTCGTGCGGCTGCGGGCCGAGGTGCCGTCGTTCGGCCCGGCGCTGGACGCGTCGGTCGGCGACCATCTCGACGTGGTCGCCAACGCCGTCCGGGGCACCATCGACTGGACCCTCGAGAGCAGCCGCTACGCGGGCGCGCGCTGACCGTCAGGGGCGCAGCCCGAGGCGGACCACCAGGTCGAGAACGGCGACGACGAAGAGCGCGATGCCGACGAACCCGTTCGCCGTGAAGAACGCCCGGTTGACCCGGCTCAGGTCGGTCGGGCTCACCACCACGTGCTGGTACGCGAAGGCGACCGCCGTCAGCGCCAGCCCGATCCACCAGAGCCAACCGAAGCCCACCAGGGCGCCGAACCAGATGAACAGCGCGAAGGTCACCACGTGCGCGACCGTCGAGGCGCGCAGCGCGAAGCGCAGCCCGTAGCGGGCCGGCACGCTGTGCACGCCGATCTCCCGGTCCACCTCCGCGTCCTGGCAGGCGTAGATCAGGTCGAAACCGCCGATCCACAGCCCCACCGCCACCCCGAGCAGCCAGGCCGGCCACGAGCCGGCGAAGGTGCCGGTCACCGCCAGCCAGGCGCCGACCGGGCCGACCGCCTGCGCCACCGCGAGGATCGCGTGCGGCCAGTTGGTGAACCGCTTGCCGTACGGGTAGACGACCAGCGGCACCACCGCGAGCGGCGCGAGCACCAGGCAGAGCGGGTTGAGCAGCGCGGCGGCGGCCAGGAACACGACCAGTGCGACGGCCGCCCCGGTCCAGGCCGTCCGCACGCTCACCGCGCCGGTCACCAACTCCCGGTTGGCGGTACGCGGGTTCCGCGCGTCGATCCGCCGGTCCAGGATCCGGTTGGCGGCCATCGCGAACGTCCGCGCCCCGACCATCGCCACGGTGATCAGCAGCAGGTCGAGCCAGCGCACCCGCCCGCCGTCGACCTGCATCGCGGTCAACGCCGACAGGTACGCGAACGGCAGCGCGAACACCGAGTGCTCGATCGCCACGAGTTTGAGGAAGGACTTCACCCGGCCCGGACGCTGGACCGGCGCGTCGACGACGGCCATCAGACGCCGTACTCCTTCCACCGCTTGTCGACCAGGGACACGACCTCCGGCGACATGGTCATCTCCTCGGGCCAGCCCCGCGTGTAGCCCTCCTCGGGGAGCTTGCGGGTGGCGTCGACGCCCGCCTTGCCGCCCCAGAACTGCTGGTACGACGAGTGGTCGAGGTGGTCCACCGGCCCCTCGGTGAGCAGCAGGTCGCGG
The DNA here is from genome assembly GCF_052068455.1 of Micromonospora sp. H33. Taxonomy (NCBI): domain Bacteria; kingdom Bacillati; phylum Actinomycetota; class Actinomycetes; order Micromonosporales; family Micromonosporaceae; genus Micromonospora; species Micromonospora sp. H33. Next base: position 664,693 of record NZ_JBQHDE010000001.1, read on the forward strand.
GCGTAGTCGACGTTGCCGAAGGCCCGGAAGGCGACCTCGTTGTAGTCGTGCACGTCGCAGTCCTCGTCGACGATCACGATCAGCTTGGTCAGCGACATCAGGTGCGCGCCCCAGATCGCGTTCATCACCTTCTGCGCGTGCTTCGGGTAGCGCTTGCGGATGGACACGATCGCGCAGTTGTGGAAGACGCCGGCGGCCGGCAGATCGTAGTCGACGATGTCCGGGATCAGCAGCTTGAGCAGCGGCTGGAAGATCCGCTCGGTGGCCTTGCCGAGGCCGTGGTCCTCCTGGGGCGGCTTCGAGGTGATGATCGAGTGGTAGACCGGGTCACGCTGCATCGTCATGGTCTCGACGTGCAGGACGGGGAACGGCTCCACCGGCGTGTAGAAGCCGGTGTGGTCGCCGAACGGGCCCTCCGGCAGCCGCTCGCCGGGCTCGAGGTAGCCCTCCAGCACCACCTGGGCGTGCGCCGGCACCTGGAGGGGCACGGTGAGGCAGTCGACCATCTCGACCCGCTCGCCGCGCAGGAAGCCGGCGAACAGGTACTCGTCGATGTCACCGGGAAGCGGGGCGCTCGCGGCGTACGAGACCACCGGGTCGCAGCCGATGGCGATGGCGACCGGCAGCCGCTGGCCGAGCCGCTCGGCGACCGCGTGGTGGGCGGTGGAGTCCTTGTGGATCTGCCAGTGCATGCCCAGCGTGTTCCGGCTGTGCTGCTGGAGCCGGTACAGGCCGAGGTTGCGCTTGCCGGTCTCCGGGTGCTTGGTGTGGGTCAGGCCGAAGTTGTGGAAGACCCCGCCGTCGCCCGGCCACACCTGCAGGCCGGGCAGCCGGTTCAGGTCGACGTCGTCGCCTCGGTACACGACCTGCTGGCAGGGCGCGGTCTTCACCTTGCGCGGCGGCACCGACTTGAGCTGCATGACCTTGCCCAGGCCCTCGCGGATGCCGGACCACCCGACCGGCAGCTCCGGCTTGATCAGCCCGCCGATCCGCTCCCCGATCTCGTCCAGCGACTCCACACCGAGCGCCATCGCCATCCGCTTCTCGGTGCCGAACAGGTTGATCGCCACCGGCATCTCGCCGCGGGTCGGCCGCTCGAAGAGCAGCGCCGGGCCACCCGCGCGGACCGTGCGGGTGACGATTTCGCTGATCTCCAGGGTGGGGTCGACGGGGACGCCCACCCGGCGCAGCTCGCCCGCGCGTTCCAGCGCCGCGAGGAAGTCCTTGAGATCGGTGTACGGGAAGCCACGAGCCGCCATACCCGCCAGTCTCCCGCACCCCGGTCGTGGCCGGCCGAGGCGGGTCCCCCGAGCCCCCGCGACGGCACGTGACCATTCGTCGCGCTGAACCCTCGCCGCGGGTTCCTGTCCGCTTTGGCGTACTTGTCGGGAATAAGAACGTACTCTGCTCCGCAAGGAAGTCGAGAGACGGAGGTCTGCCAACGATGACGGGAACCAAGGTCGCCGGATACACGTACGGCACGGATCAGGTCGCCCGATCCCCCGTCACCCTCGCCGACCTCGACCAGATCAAGACCAGCGCCATGTTCGATTCGAGCGACGAGGCGGCATTGCGCCTGGCGGGCGAGGTCCTGGCCGATCAGATCGAAGACATTCTCGATGTCTGGTACGGCTTCGTGAGCTCCCAGCCGCATCTCGCCTCGTACTTCGCCACCCCCGACGGCCAGCCGATCGAGGACTATCAGCAGCGCGTACGTGGCCGGTTCGGTCAGTGGATCCTGGACACCTGCAACCGCCCCTATGACCTGGCGTGGCTGGACTACGCCGAGGAGATCGGACTACGGCACACTCCGCGACGCAAGAACGCGACCGACAACGCCCCGTCGGTTCCGTTGATCAACCTCCGGCACATCATCGCGTTCATCGTCCCGATCACCACGACCATCCGGCCGTTCCTCGCCAAGAAGGGGCACAGCGCGGAGGATGTCGAGGCCATGCACCAGGCGTGGCTGAAGTCGGTCGTCCTCCAGGTCGCCCTGTGGAGCAGGCCGTTCACCGCGACCGGATGCTGGTGATCGCCGGTCCGGACAACTGTTGCCGAGAGGGCGCGTCCACCCGGACCGCCAATCGCGGTAGCGGCGAGCGCCCGTTCGGGGGCTCGGTCAGCGGCTCTTGAGCTCGGCGACGAAGGCACGCCAGGCCGCCGGGTCGAAGGTCAGGTTTCCGCCGTCGCGGTCCTTGCTGTCGCGTACGGCGACCACGCCGGGCAGGTTGTCGGCCACCTCGACGCAGTCGCCGCCGTTGGTGCTGCTCCGGATGCTGGTGCGCCACCGGGCGCCGGTCAGGTCCATGTCTCCGCCACTTTCGATAGCAACTCGACCGACTGCCGGGGCGGGAGCGCCTCGCCCTGGATCGCCTCCCACGACGCCCGGACCGCCAGTACGTCCTCGGTGTGGTCGATCACCTGGCCCTTGAGCTGGTCGTCCAGGTATACGACGTCCTCCCTGGTGGGAAGCGCAGCCAGCACGAAGGCCCCGGCGACACCGGGATATGCGCCGACCGTGGCGGGCACGACATGCAGCCGCACCCGGGGATGGTCCGTGGCCACCTTCACCAGGCGCTGCAGCTGCTCGCGCATCACCAGCGGACCGCCGACCGGGCGGCACAGCACATGCTCGTCCAACACCGTGACGAGTTGTGGCGGTCGCTCGCCGGTCAGCACCGCCTGCCGCGCCGCGTCGGGCAGTCGTCAGTCGCCGGCGTAAATCCGCGCCGGGTCGACGGATCGGTGCGGACGGCCGGGCGTCGCCTCGACGACGACGCCACCGATCGTCTCCGGATCCGCGAATCGCAGCGCCCACTGCCGGACGGTCTCCTCGAAGCTGGGGCCGAGCACGGTGCTGGTGTACCGACGCTGGGAGCGGCGCCAGACGTCCGCCCCGCGCCGCTGCTCCGGTGCCATCCATACCGGCCGCATGACGGCCTGATACCGGTGGGCAGTGCGTGAGCCGGGTGTGAGCGGACCGTGAGCGATCCCCGTCAGTCTGTGGCTCTGGTTGGCAACCGACAAGTCTCTAACCGAGAGGTTTCGGGCCATGATGCGGTGGATCGCTGGATCGAGCGTCAAGTATCAACGGCTGGTGCTCGCCGTCGCCGTGGCCCTGATGGCGGCTGGCTTCATTCAGCTTCGCAACACCACGGTCGAGGCCCTGCCGGAATTCGGGCCGGTACGGGTGGACGTGCAGGTCGAGGCGCTCGGGCTCTCCGCGGAAGAGGTCGAGAACCTGATCACGAACCCAATGGAGAACGAGTTCTTCAACGGGATCCCGTGGCTGGCGAAGCTCGAGTCCCGCACCATTCCGGGGCTGGCGTCCATGGAGATGACCTTCGAGCCGGGCACCGACCCGATCCGGGCCCGGCAGGTCGTGCAGGAGCGTCTGACGATGGTCGCCATGCTCCCTGCGGCCTCGTCGAAGCCGCCGCTGGTGGTGCAGCCACTGTCGTCGACCGGTCGGCTCATGATGATCGGGCTCTCATCCGACGAGCGCTCACTGATCGACATGTCGCTGCTGTCCCGCTGGACGATCGTTCCCCGCCTGCTGAGCGTCCCCGGCGTCGCGAACGTGGCCATCTGGGGCTTCCGCGACCGGCAACTACAGGTGCAGGTCGATCCCCCCGAACTGGTGCGGCACGGCGTCACGCTGGACCAGGTGCTGCGCACGTCGGCGAACGCGCTGTGGACCTCGCCACTGACCTTTGTGGAGGCATCGACCCCCGGACTGGGCGGATTCATCGACACCGCCAACCAGCGGATCGAAATCCAGCACAACCAGCCGATCAAGACTGCCGAGGATCTGGCCAAGGTCACCGTCCAGGGCGCGGAGGACCGAGGGGTGCTCCTCGGTGACGTCGCCCAGATCGTCGAAGATCACCAACTCCTCATCGGGGACGCCCTCGTCGAGGACACCCCGAGCCTCATGCTCGTGGTGGAGCGGTTCCCGGGCGCGAAGGTCGCGGACGTGACCCGGGACGTGGAGGCGGCACTCGACCAGATGCGACCCGCCATGCCGGGCGTGCAGATCGACACGACGGTCTACCGCCCTGCCACCTTCATCGAGAAGATGGTCGACAACCTGACCATCACGCTGATCCTCGGCGCCATCCTGCTGGTGCTGGTGCTCGGTGCGCTCCTGTTCGACTGGCGCGCCGCGCTGGTCAGCCTCGTGACGATCGCGGCGTCGGTAGCCGTGACGGTGCTCGTCCTGGGGTGGTTCGGCGTCGGCCTCAACATGATGTCCCTGGCGGGGCTGGTGATGGCCCTCGCCATCGTCGTGGACGACGCGGTGGTCGGCGTCGACAACGTCCGAAAGCGGCTGCGCCAGCGCCGCGACGAGTCCTCCGACGTTCCGGTAGCCGACACCATTCGCACCGCGATCCTCGAGGTGCGCGGCCCGCTCTTCGTCGCCGCCGTGATCGTCGCGGTCTCGGTGGTGCCGCTCCTCATCCTGGACGGGGTGCGCGGCGCGTTCCTCACGCCGGTCGCACAGGGCTTCCTGGTGGCCACGACGGTCTCGCTGCTGGTCGCGCTGACCATCGCGCCGGTGCTGGCGGCGCTTCTGCTCTCCCGCCCGTCCCTGCCGCACCGCGAGTCGCCGCTCGCCGGGCGGCTGGAACGGGCCTACGCCGGGCTGCTGCCCAACCTGCTCCGCCGGCCGGCCTGGTCGTACGCGCTGGTCGGCCTGCTCGTGGTGGCGAGCCTGGTCGCCCTGCCGTTCCTGCGCGGACGGCCGCTGTCGCCGACGCTGCAGGAGCGGGACCTGCTGATCAGCTGGGCGGCGGTGCCTGGTACGTCCCGGCCGGAGATGAACCGGATCACGTCCGCGCTCACTATCGAGTTGCGGGCCGTGCCAGGGGTCCGCAACGTCGGAGCCCACACCGGGCGGGCCCTGGCGTCGGACCAGATCGTCAGCATCAACGCCGGCGAGGTGTGGCTCAGCATCGACCCAGCGGCCGACTACGGCACGACCCTGGCCGCCGTCCAGCGGGTGGTCGACGGCTATCCCGGCGTGCAGAGCGACGTGATCACCTATTCGGACAAGCGGATCCGCGAGGTGGTGACCCGGGGTGTCGCGGAGGACCTCGTCGTGCGCATCTACGGCAACAACTACGACGTCCTCAATGAGAAGGCGCGGGAGGTGCTCGGGATCATCTCCGGCATCAACGGCGTCGCCGAACCACGGATCCGCACGCATCAGGTCGCGCCCACGGTGGAGATCGAGGTCTCGGTCGCCAAGGCGGCGAAGTACGGTCTGAAGCCGGGCGATGTGCGCCGGGCGGCGGCCACCCTCGTGGCGGCGACGGTCGCGGGCAACCTCTTCGACGACCAGAAGGTGTTCGAGGTCGTCGTGTGGGGCGTCCCGGCGGTGCGGCAGAACCTGTCCACGATCCAGGATCTCCGGATCGACGCGCCGGTCGGCGGCCTGCGTGGCGGCCCGACGCAGGTGCGCCTGGGCGATGTCGCCGACGTCAGAGTCGTGGCGAAGCCCGCAGTCATCACCCACGATCAGGTCTCCCGCAGCATCGATGTCGTCGCGAACGTGCGCGGGCGTGGTCTGGGCGCGGTCACCGGCGAGGTCAAGAATCGCCTCCAGCCGGTGACGTTCCCCCGTGAGCACCACCTTGAGGTGCTCGGAGAGGGCCAGGCACAGGCCAGTTCCGAATTCCGGGTGTGGACCTTCGTGATTGGCGCCGTGATCCTGATCTTCTTCCTGCTGCAGGCCGGCTTCGGCAGCTGGCGGGTGGCGTCGCTGTACTTCCTGCTCCTGCCGACCGCGCTGGCGGGAGGGCTGCTGCTGGCGGTCCTCGATCGGGGCGCCGTCTCGGCGGTCTCGCTGCTGGGGTTGCTCACCGTGCTGGCGATGGCCGTTCGTGGCGGCGTACTGCAGATCCGGCAGTATCAGCGGCTTGAGGAGGAAGGCCACAAGCCGGGCGCCGACCTGGTCGCGCTCGGCTCACGGCAGCGGTTCATCCCCACGGTGGTGGGCCTCCTGGCGGCCGGGCTGGCTCTGGTGCCGCTGGCGCTCTACGGCAGTGTCTCGGGTCTCGAGATCGTGAACCCGCTCGCATTGGTCGTCGTGGGCGGCCTGATCACCACGGCGCTGCTCAATCTGGTCGTCCTGCCCGGCCTCTACCTGCGCTTCGCAACCCCGTCCCCACGGCCGGCCGGGTCTCAACCACCGCCCGGGTCGCTCCCCGCGCCCCGGCCACAACCGGATGCGGCGGGCCAACAGACAGGTACGAGCCCCGCGTGAGCCCGATCGGACGCAGGAGAGTTCCATGCACGGACAAGGAGGCGACCACATGCGAAACAGTGGTCGATGGGCGGCAGCGGTACTGATCACCTCAGGCCTGGTCCTGTCGGGATGTCAGACGGCCCCGCCGAGCGGACTTCACCACCAGGCGCCCGCCGTGATCGGCGAAGCCGATGCCAACGGCGTCCGGAGCGTGCGGTTGACCCGGGAGGCCGCCGATCGCCTCGGCATCGAGACGGTCCAGCTCCGCGAACCGGGGGCGATGAGGTCGTCTCCGGGCGCCTCGCCCACGCCGGGCGGCCAGCGGGCCAACGCGGCGACCGTCCTGCCGTACTCCGCGGTGCTGTACACCCCGGACGGCGCCGCCTGGGTCTACACGGTTCCCCGACCCTTGACCCACATCCGGGAGAAGGTCGTGGTTGCGACGGTGGGCGGGCCCGATGGGACCGAGGCGGTGCTGTCGGGGGGGCCGCCGGTGGGAACGACGGTCGTGACGGTGGGCGTGATGGAGCTCTACGGCGCCGAACTCGGAGTCGGCAAGTAATCCGGTCGGTACGAGGACAGGGACCCTGGCCATGATGCGTTGGATCATTGGAACGAGCCTCAGGCTCCGATTCCTCGTGGTCGTCGGGGCCTCGATGATGATGTTCTTCGGCGTCGTGCAGATTCGCGACATGCCGATCGACGCCTTCCCGGAGTTCGCGCCACCCCGGGTGGAGATCCAGACGGTCTGCATCGGGCTGTCCGCCAAGGATGTCGAGGAACTCGTCTCCGTCCCGCTCGAGCAGGGGCTCGCCGGGATCGAGGGCCTGGACGTGATGCGCTCCAAGTCGGTCTCCCAGCTCTCCTCGATACTGATGATCTTCAAGCCGGGAACCGACATCATGAAGGCGCGCCTGCTGGTGCAGGAGCGGATCACCGCCATCACGCCGCGCCTACCCCGCTGGGCCAATGCGCCCTTCATGATCCAACCGCTGTCGTCGACCAGCCGGGTCATGAAGATCGGAATTTCCCAGGCGGACAAGTCCGACGCCGCCCACGTCGAGATGGCGCTGCAGGCCTACTGGACGTTGCGCCCCCGCATCATGCGGGTGCCCGGGGTGGCGAACGTCGGCATCTGGGGCGACCGCTGGCACGTCAAGCAAGCCCTGGTCGACCCGGAGCTGATGAAGAAACACAACGTCACGCTGGCCCAGGTCATGGAGGCCGCCGGCGACGCGGTGGACGTGGGCCAGCTGAAGTTCCGCGGCGGGTTCGAGATCGGCACCGGCGGGTTCATCGACACCGCCAATCACCGGTTCCAGGTGCAGCACCAACTGCCCGCCCTGACCGGGCAGCAACTGGCCGAGATTCCCATCGAGGTGCCGAAGGGCGCCAAGCCGGTCTACCTCAGGGACGTCGCCTACATCACCGACGACATCATGCCGCCGTCCCTGCTCATCGGCGACGCGGTCATCAACGACGGCCCGGGCCTCATGCTCATCGTGGAGAAGCTGCCCTGGGGAAACACCCTCGAGGTGACCCGCGGTGTCGAGGCGGCACTGAAGGACTCCGCTCCGGGTATGCAGGGCCTGCAGGTCGACACCGAGATCTTCCGTCCGGCCACCTTCATCGAAACCTCGATCGACAACCTCGGCCGGGCGATGGTCATCGGGTTCATCCTGGTGGTCCTGATTCTTGTGCTCTTCCTCTTCGAATGGCGCGTGGCGCTGATCAGCGCCATTTCGATCCCGCTCTCGCTCGTCGCGGCGGGACTGGTGCTCCACTGGACCGGGGCCACCATAAATACGATGATCTTGGCTGGGCTCGTGATCGCGCTCGGCGTACTCGTCGACGACGCCATCATCGACGTCGAGAACATCGTGCGCCGCATCCGAGAGCGTCGGCGGGCGGGCAGCACCGAGTCGACCGCCTCCATCGTTCTCGAGGCATCGCTGGAGGTGCGGGGCCCGATCGTCCAGGCCACACTGATCATCCTGGTCTCCACGATCCCGATCTTCATGCTCACCGGGCTCACCGGCTCGTTCTTCCGGCCCATGGCATTCGCCTACGGACTGGCGATCCTGGCCTCCCTGCTGGTCGCGCTGACCGTCGTCCCGGCGCTCGCCCTGATGCTGCTGGCCAGGTCGTCGATCGAGCAACGCGAGTCACCTCTGGTGCGCTGGCTCCAGCGGGGCTACACGGCGCAGCTGGCGCGCATCATCCCTCGTGCCGCCCTGGCCTACGCGACCGTCATCCTCGTCGTGGCGGGCGGCGCCCTGGTGGTGCCGCAACTCGGGCAGAACCTGTTCCCCGCGTTCAAGGAGCGCGACTTCCTGATGCACTGGGTGCTCCAGCCCGGTGCGTCCCGGGAGGAGAGCGTCCGCATCGCCATTCAGGCCAGCAAGGAACTCCGAGCGATCCCCGGGGTCCGCAACTTCGGCGCCCACATCGGGCAGGGGACCCTCTCGGACGAGGTCGTCGGCATGAACTTCGGTGAGAACTGGATCAGCATCGACCCGAACGTCGACTACGACAAGACGGTCGCCGAGGTCCAGCGGGTGGTTGACGGCTACCCCGGGCTGCAGCGCGACGTGCAGACGTACCTGAAGGAGCGCACCAAGGAGGTGCTCACCGGTTCCAGCGACGCCATCATCGTCCGTATCTCCGGCGACGACCTCGGCGTCCTCCGCGACAAGGCCAACGAGGTCAAGGACCTCATCGCGGGGATCGACGGCATCATCGAGGAGCACGTGACGCTGCAGACCGACATCCCTCAGGTGCAGGTCGAGGTCGACCTGGCCAAGGCGGCACGGTACGGGATCAAGCCGGGCGACGTACGCCGGACGGCCGCCACCTTCATCGCCAGCGAGGAGGCGGGCGACATCTGGCGCAACGGCAAGAACACCGAGGTGCACGTGTGGAGTGTGCCGCAGGCGCGATACAGCATCGAGAGCGTCCGCAACCTGCTCATGGACGCAGCGGACGGGAGCAAGGTCCCCATCGGTGAGCTGGCCGAGGTCAAGGCGGCCCCCACACCGAACCAGATCCTTCGGGAGAACGGGTCGCGGTACATCAACGTGGGCGCCAACGTGGCCGCGGGCAAGGCGCTGGGCGACGTCGCGGCCGAGGTCGAGCGCCGCCTCGCCACCGTGGCCTTCCCGCCCGGCTACCACCCGCAGCTGCTCGGTGAGTACAAGGAGGCGACCAGCGCCCAGGATCGGCTGCTGCTCTACGCCGGCGTCGCGGTGATCGGGATCCTCTTCCTTCTGGCGACCGCCTTCAACAGCTGGAAGCTGGCGCTCCTCGTTCTCCTCACGCTGCCGATGGCTCTGGTCGGCGGCGTCCTGGCGGCGTACGTCGGGGGCGGCATCCTCTCGCTCGGCTCGCTGGTGGGATTCTTCACCGTGCTGGGCATCGCCGCGCGCAACGGCATCCTGATGATCAATCACTTCCAGTATCTGGAACGGGAGGAATGCGAACAGTTCGGCCCTGCTCTCGTCCTTCGCGGCGCGAAGGAGCGGCTTTCGCCGATCCTCATGACCTCGTTGGCGGCCGGGCTCGCCCTCGTTCCCCTGATCATCTACGGCGACCTTCCCGGTCACGAGATCGAACACCCGATGGCGGTCGTGATTCTGGGTGGCCTGGTCACCTCAACGCTGCTGAACCTGTTCGTCCTGCCGTCGCTCTACCTGCGCTTCGGCCGGCACACCGAATCGCTCACGCTTCGGCGACCTGCGGTTGCAGCGCTCCGCTGGCTCGGGGCCTGGCCTCCCGACAGGTCATTGACCTGACCGGCGGACCGGCTTCACGTCGCGTGCTCCGGCGGAAGGTCGAGCGCAGGATCGCCGCGAAGGATGGCTCGTTCCAACTTCCGCAGCTCCGGCCCGGGCTCGAGCCCGAGTTCGTCGGCGAGCCGGTTCCGTGCACGCCGGTAAGTCACCAGCGCCTCGGGAGCGCGGCCGGCACGATACAGGGCCAGCATGAGCTGCGCGAGCAATCGTTCGCGGTACGGGTGCTGCACGACGGACTCACCGACCTCGTCGATGACCTCGTCGTGCCGCCCGAGCCGCAACTCCACGCTCAGCCACTCCTCGAGGGCCGTCAACCGCGCTTCCTGCAGTCTCCGGGACAACTCTTCGACGCGCGGTGTCGCCACATCGGCCAATGGGCTTCCGCGCCACAGGTCGAGAGCATGCCGCAACAGCCTGGACCTCTCCTCGTCGTGCTGCTGGGCACGCGCCGCGGCGACGAGTGCGCGGAAGCGGTGCGCGTCGACGGACATCGGGTCGGCCCGCAGGGCGTACATGGGGCCACAGGTGGCGATCTTGACGCCATCGGCATCCGCTCCGGCCATGGCCAGGATGGTGCGCAGCTGGGAGACGCGGACATGGATCGCATGGCGGGCGGTCTGCGGGGGCGACTCGGGCCACGTCAGGTCGACCAGACGGTCGACCGCCACGAGCTGGTTCACCTGCAACGCGAGCACCGCCAGCAGAAGTCTCTGTTGGCGTGGACCGAGATCCAGTTGCCGATCCCCCGCCCATGCCTCCACAGCGCCCAAGAGCCGGAACTCCAATTCCTCACCCCCCGCGCCTGATGGTCTGCGCCTCCTCCGCCGCGCCGCGCAGGGGTCTCAGATTCACGCCGTGGATACGCCTGACAACCGTTCCAGTCGACAATTCTTCACGTTCTCCGCATTCCACCAGCCGTGGCGGAAACTTGGCAAGCGCTCGCCAATATGGTCTAACGCGCCCTAAACGACCACTAACAGAGTTGCCGCCCGACTGTCAATGACCTGATTCGTGGCTGGCGGCTAAGTTCTGGTGAAATTAGCCCGCTCAGGGCGCATCCGATATTCCCGGATCGGCGAGATGAACCGGGAGGGCGGTCGGTCAGGACGCGGGCAGGCGGATAACGAACCGCGCACCGCGTACCGAGTCCTCGACCACTATCGACCCGCCGTGCGCCTCGATGATCTCCATGGCGATGGCCAGCCCGAGACCGGTGCCACCGGTTCGACGGCTCCGATCGTCGTCGAGTCGCGTGAATCGCTCGAAGATGCGCGTGCGGTCCTCGGGCGTGATCCCCGGCCCATCGTCCTGGACGACCAGCGTGACGCTGCGGTCGTCGCTGGAAAGCTCCACGTGGACCAGGGCGGAAGCATGTTGCTCGGCGTTGTCGAGCACGTTGCGTACCGCCCGCGTCAGGTCGTCGGGACGGCCGACTACGGCAGCCGCCGAGACCGCTTTCGTATCGACCCGCACCGTGCCGCCGCCGCGAATCCGCGCCGCCTCGGCGAGCACGATGTCGTCGAGGTCGACGGGACGCGCCGCGGTGCGCGGGGCGCCGGCGTCCGCCCGCGCGAGGAACAGCAGGTCCCGCACCAGTCGTTCCATGCGACGGTTCGCCACGAGCAGGTCGGCGGCGATGTCGTTCCAACTGGTGCTCTCCGGATGGGCGAGCGCGACCTCCAGGTCGGTGCGCGCCGCGGCCAACGGCGTCTGCAGCTCGTGCGAGGCGTCCGCGACGAAGCGGCGTTGACGCTCGGCGGCCGCGTCCAACCGGTCCAGCATCATGTTCATGGTGTCCGCGAGGCGACTGATCTCGTCGTCGGTCGGTGGCACGGAGACGCGCCGGCCGAGTGACCGTTCGGAGATGTCGGCTACCTCGACCCGGATGGCGTCCACCGGCCGCAGGGTGCGGCCCGTGACCATCCAGGTGGTGAACGCGACGAGGGCCAGCAGCAGTGGAGCGCCGATGGCGAGGGCGCCCTGCAGAGCGTCGGTGGCGTCATCGACCGGGGAGAGACTCGCCGCCACGTAGACGATCACCGGCCCGGCCGGCGTCTCGGTCGACATCGCGATGAGCCGGTAGCTGCCGCCCTCGCCGAGCGGGAGGCCGTCGACCGTACGGACCTCCGGGCCTTGCCTGGACGGACGGAACCGGGCGAGAGACTGGTCGCGACGCAGCCCCGCGGTGGCGGCGACGACCCGGCCGGACCCGTCCACGACCTGGCTGATGCTGCCGTCATCGCTGGCCTCGACAGCCAGCTCCGCGGGGAGTGACCCCTGGCGGGCCAGGGCCGCCACATCCTGGGCACGCACCGTCGCGATGGCATCGACTCGCTCCACGAGCGAACCGCGTACGAACACGACCAGGCTGACGGCGGTGACCACGAGAGCGGCACCGACCACCATGGTCGCGGCAATGGTGGTGCGGGCCCGCACCGTGGTCAGGCGGACGCGGCGCCAGTTGCGATCAGCCGCCATCGGGGTCCAGCCGGTAGCCGACGAGACGGATGGTCTGGATCGCGCTACGCCCGAACGGCTCGTCGATCTTCTTGCGCAGGTGCCGGATGTAGACCTCGACGATGTTGGGGTCGCCGTCGAACGCGAAGTCCCACACGTGGTCGAGGATGGTGCCCTTGGACAGCACCTCGCCCGCGCGTCGCATGAGGAACTCGAGGAGGGCGAACTGACGAGGAGTGAGTGACACCTCCATCTCCCCCCGCCAGGCACGATGAGCGGCCGGGTCGAGCCGCAGATCGCCGACGTTCAGCGTGGCGGGGCGCTCCCGCGAGCCCCGACGCAGCAGCGCCCGGATACGGGCGACCAGGACCACGTAGGAGAACGGCTTGGACAGGTAGTCGTCGGCTCCCGTGTCGAGGGCCTCCGCCTCGTCGAGTTCGCCATCCTTCGCCGTGAGCATGATTATCGGCGTCCAGTTTCCGGCCTCGCGCAACTCGGTACACACCCGGTAGCCGCTCTTGCCGGGAAGCATGATGTCGAGGACGACGACGTCGTAGTCGCCCTCTGTGGCCCGCCAGAGACCGTCAACCCCGTCGAGGACGACGTCAACCGCAAACCCCTCGGCCTCCAATCCTCGTTTGATTGATCGGGCGAGGTGTTTGTCGTCCTCGACCACGAGGATCCGCACAACCAGAGTGTGCCACCCGCCGGCTTACCGCCCGCTGAACGCCGACGGTGGAGTGCTCAGGTTGCGTTCACGTTCAGCCGGCATTCAGCCGACCCCCCGTACGTTCGCCATGACGTCCTGATCGCGCGGGTCGCGCAGGTCACCCTCGCGCTCAGGGGAAAGGGATACGCCGATGGGCAGCGTGCAACTCGAGGCCGTGCGACTCACCAAGCGTTTCGGTGACCATACCGCCGTCGAGGGGTTGAGCTTCACGGCACGACAGGGCGAGGTCATGGGACTCCTCGGCTCGAACGGGGCGGGTAAGACGACGGCCATCCGACTGCTCACCACGGTGCTCACACCGACGAGCGGGGAGTTCTCGGTGGCCGGCGTGCCCTGGACCCGGCCGAGTGAGATTCGACGGCGGGTCGGCGTGCTGCCCGAGAGCACCGGCTATCCGGGGCACCAGACCGGGATGGAGTACCTGCGCTATCACGCGCGGCTGTTCGGCCTGTCCCGCCCGGACGCCGCGCGCGCCGCCGCGCGGCTGTTGACGGAGGTGGGCCTGAACGAGCGCGCCTCGTCCCGGATCTCGACGTACAGCCGGGGCATGCGCCAGCGCCTGGGTATCGCCCGGGCGCTGGTCAACGATCCCGCTGTCGTCTTCCTCGACGAACCGACGCTCGGGCTCGACCCCGCCGGGCAGCGCCAGGTGCTGGCGATCGTCCGGGAGATCGCGGTACGGAGAGGAGTCACCGTGGTCCTCAGCACCCACGCCCTCCCCGAGGTCGAGGAGGTCTGCACGAGCGTGCTGATTCTCCACAAGGGAGTCATCGTCGCCGCCGGCACCGTCGGTGACGTCACGCGGGCCGTCGTCACGCTGCGGTACGCGCAGATGCGCGTGCCGGTCGAGCTGACCGACCGTGCCCGGGAAGCGCTCGCCGGCGTCGCCGGCCTGACGGTGGAGCCCATGGACGAACGCCCCGACATCCTCCGGATGTCCGTGGAGGGAAAGCCGGTCACCTCGGACGCGGGAATGAACCGACCTCTCCAGGCGGTGCTGAGCGCCGGCGTGCCGGTCCTCGCCTTCGAGGTCGAAGGCGCACGGCTCAGCGACGCGTTCCTCGCGATGACGGGGGAATGTGCCCGATGAGCACGGAACTCCGTGGGCGCGTCCGGAACGCCGAAGCCGACGCGGGCTCGGTGGTCCCCGGCGATGGTGCGGGTTGGCGTGTCGTCGCCGAACAGGAGTGCCGCGACCTGTGGTTGAGCGGACGCGGGCCCGGACTGCTCTTCGCGTTCAGCGTCGTCCTGAGCGTCATGACCTACCTTGCCGGAACCAACCAGGTGCTCAACTTCCTCGAACAGCGGGAGGCCGTCAACCTCACCCTGCAGGTCGCGGTGGCGGTCGGCGTTCTCGTCACGCTCGTCGTCGGCGCCGACGCGATCAGCGGGGAGCGGGAGCGGGGAACGCTGGAGAGCCTGCTGCTCACGCCCGTTTCCCGCCGCGCCATCGTCATCGGGAAGATGGCTGCGGCACTGTCACTCTGGCTCGCGACCTTCGTCGTGAGCGTGCCGTATCTGTGGGTGCTCGGTCGCGGGGTGTCCCTCGTCGGGCTGGCGCTGCTGCTGGGCCTGCTCGTCGGCACGCTGCTGGCGGTCGCTCTCGCCGCGCTGGGTCTGCTGATCAGCGCCCTGTCGGGTTCCAACAAGGTCAGTCTCGCCGTGAGCCTGTTCCTGCTGTTGGCGCTCTTCGCGCCGACCCAGTTGCCCGGCGGCGCGCCGAAGGGCTGGTTCGGGGAAGTTCTGGTCCGGATCAACCCGGTCGACGCGGCGCTGCACTACCTGACGGCGGTGCTCGTCACCGGGCACGCCTGGACGCGGGATCTGTCCTACCTGCTGTCCCCGCTCTGCACCGCTGTCCTGGCCGGGGGCGTTCTGGTCGTCGCCAGCACCCGGATCGTCCGCCTGCATGGAGGGGTGAGCGGAGAATGAAGACGAGGTTCGCGCTCGCCGCGCTGCTGACGGCGCTGACGGCTTCCCTCGGCCTGGCCGCTTCGGCAGCAGCCGCGCCGCCGGCACTGCCCGGCGTCGTGGAGATCGTGTTGGACCAGGATCGGCTCAGCACCGTCGTGGGCGAGCGGTTGACGGTGGAGTCCCGTGTGGTCAACTCGGCCGGCGCACCGACGGACCCGCTGGTGGCGCACCTCAACGTCGCGAGTCTGCAGGGCGTCTACGTCGACCTCGAGGACTGGTCGGCGGACGTGACGCGGGAGGTGGCGCCGGTGGCGGCGGGCGGCAGCAGGTCGCTGTCCTGGGAGTTCCAGGCCGTCAACACCGGCACCTTCGACATCTACGTCGTGGTCATGCCCAACGGCACCTCCACTGCGGGCACCGGCCCGCTGGTGGTGAGCCAGCCGCTGCACCTGACGGTCGCCGGAAAGCGCACCCTGACGGCAGCGGGCTCGCTGCCGGTCGCCGTCGTCGTTCCGGTCGTGCTCGGCCTGGTGGCCGCGGCCGCCCGGTTCCGCCTTCGGCGTTCGGACTGACGCGAGCGGACCGGGCTCAGTCGATGCCGGCGTACGAGTGCAGGCCCTCGAAGAAGATGTTCACGCCGAACAGGTTCATCAGCACGGTCAGGAAGCCGAGCACGGCCAGCCAGGTCGCGACGTTCCGCTTCACGCTCGGCGTGGCCCGGGCGTGCAGGTAGCCCGCGTACACGACCCAGGAGATGAACGCCCAGGTCTCCTTCGGGTCCCAGCCCCACGGCCGCCCCCAGGCCGCCTCGGCCCAGATCGCCCCGGCGATCACCGCGAAGGTGAAGATCGGGAACGAGAACGCGTGCAGCACGAAGGTCAGCCGCTCCAGGGCCGCCGCCGCCGGCATCCGCTTGGCGAGGGTGTACGGGAAGCTGCGCCGGCCCTGCTCCCAGCCGGCCCGCATCAGGTACGCGACCGCCGGCACCACGCCGAGCAGGAAGAGCCCGGAGCTGAACACGATCGTCGAGACGTGGATGACGAACCAGTACGAGTTGAGCGCCGGCACCAGCGGGACGATCGGCGTGTAGAGCACCAGCTCGGCGGTGGCCACCAGCAGCACCATGACCAGCGTCAGGAACAGCCCGAGGCGGCGCAGCGACGGGCGCTTCCACAGCACGGCGAGCCAGCCGGCGGCCCCGATGAACGAGACCGTCAGCACGAACTCGTACATGTTGCCCCAGGGCATCCGGTCGGCGGCGAGACCGCGGGTGACCAGCGCGCCCAGGTGCAGCAGGGCGGCCACGGCGGTGGCGCCGACGGCGACCCGGCCGGCCAGCCGGGCCCGCGCGGTGGTCCGCTCGGCCACCGTCGTACCGCCGGTCGCCGGAACCTTCGCGACCACGTCGCCGGGCGCTCCCACGCCCGCGCCGACCAGCTCGCGGGCGGGCGCGGCGGCGCGGGTACGGGCGTTGCCGAGCGCGTACTCGACGGCGTGGCTGATCATCGCGACCAGGTACGCCAGGATCGCGAACGTCACCAGCTGGTCGGAGAGTGCGGACATCACTCGGCTCCTTCTCGCGCCCCGGCCCGGTCGTCGGGACCGGCACCGGCCCGCTCGTCCCGCGTCCCGTCGCCGCTGACAGCGGCCACGAGCTGCGCGAACTCGTCGGCGAACCCGGGATGGTCGGTGCGCGGCAACCCACCGGCCTCGACCAAACTACTACCGCCCGTCGGAGATCCATTGGCGGGGTCGCCGGCCGGCGCCGCGCCCGCCGGCAGCACCCGGAAGAAGACCCGCCGCCGGCGGCCGAAGAGCGAGCCCATCAGGCCGAGCAGCAGCGTGCCGGAGCTGACCAGCAGCAGCGCCGAGCCGGGGTCGTACCGCACCGACAGCACGATGTACGGCTCGGTCCCCAGGAACTCCAGCCGGCTGCCGTCGTCCAGCGTCCAGGTCTCGCCGACCTTGAGCAGCTTGGCGCCGACCTCCTTGACCTTGCCCGAACGCACCTGCCGCTCGTCCAGCTCGTAGACCGAGCCGGGGATGCCGGCGTCCAGACCCAGGTTGCCGCGGTACGCGACGAGGTTCAGCAGGGGGTTGCGCTCGGTCGGGAACTCGGATCGGACGAACGGCCCCTCCCGCGGCGCGGTCGGCAGGTACAGGCCAGAGAACGCCATCTGGAGGTCCGGGTCCCGCTTGCCGGTGGCCGGGTCGACGTTGGCGTCCGGGAAGGTCGCCACGCCCTCGCCGGTGATCCCGACGTCCTGCATGGCGAGGAACGGGGTCGTGCTGGTCTGGCTGCGGCCGAAACGGTCGGTGTAGCGGACCACCGGCGCGTAGCCGTGGCCGAGCAGGTAGACGTTCGCGCCGTCGAGGCGCAGCGGCGAGTTGACCGAGAAGTCCGCCTGCTGACGGTACGCGCCCGACTCGTCGAATTCGGTGACGGTGGCCTTGAAGAACTCGGGCTGGCCGTTGGACTCCAGGAAACGCGCCTCGAAGTCGTCGAGCCGCATGCAGAAGCCAGGCAGGTCGGCGCTGCCCACGCGGGGGCCGAACTTCGTCTCGGCGTACTGCTGCTGGGTGTTGCAGAACGCGTTCTCCGCACCCGCGACCAGGAGGCGGTTGCCGCTCCAGCCGTACCACGAGCCGAGCGCGACGCCGACCAGCACGACCATCATCGAGGTGTGGAAGAGCAGGTTGCCGGTCTCCTTGAGGTAGCCCTTCTCGGCGGAGACCTCGTCGCCGCGGACCACCACCCGCCAGCGACGGCGGCGCAGCGACTCGGCGATCGCGGCGGCACCGCCGGCCGGGGCGGCGAGGACCGCGTGCTGGGGCAGCCGGTCGAGCCGCTTCGGGACGGGCGGCGGAGCCGCCCGCAGGGCCCGGACGTGGTCGCGGAGCCGGGGCGTGATGCAGCCGATCAACGACGTGAACAGCAGCAGGTAGATCGCTGAGAACCAGACCGAGCCGAACGCCTCGAACGCGCCGAGCCGGTCGAGCACCGGGGCCAGGTCCGGGTGGGCGGTGAAGTAGTCCCCTACGTCCTCCGGGTTGACGCCGCGCTGCGGGAGGACCGAGCCGGGGATCGCCGCGACCGCGAGCAGGAAGAGCAGCACCAGCGCCGTACGCATGCTGGTGAGCTGCCGCCACGAGTTGCGCACCAGCGCGAGAACCGGGTTGGGGCGGCGCCGGGGCGCCTCGGCCGGCGGGGCCGGCCGATCGTCCACGACGGTCATCAGATGCTCACCTCACCGGCACCGACGGTGGCCTGCAACCAGCTCACGAAGTTGGTCCAGCCACCGGTCACGAGAGCGAGGCCGATCAGGACCAGCAGCACCCCGCCGACCCGGGTGACCCACCGGCTGTTGCGCCGTACGGCGCGGAAGACCCCGAGCAGGCGCTGGAAGCCCAGCCCGAAGACGACGAACGGCACCCCCAGCCCGAGGCAGTACGCCACGGCCAGGACGACGGCCCGGTCGGTCTGGCCCTCGACGGCGGCCATCCCGAGCACCGCGCCGAGCGTCGGTCCCGTGCAGGGCACCCAACTGAGCGCGAACACCGCGCCGAGCACGGGCGCACCGAGCAGCCCGGCGGACGGCAGCTTCCGGATGCGGAACTCGCGCTGCAACCCGGGCAGCAGCCCCACGTAGCTCAGCCCGAGGACGACGATCAGCGCGCCGACGACGATCTCCAGCGTGCGCTCGTACTGGAAGAAGACCTTGCCGACCGTGGCGAACAGGATCGCGGTGGCGGTGAAGACGGCGGTGAAGCCGGCGATGAAGAGCAGCGTGCCGGCGAGCACCCGGCCCTTGACGGCCGCCGTGGCCGTCCGCTCGGTCCGCTCCCGTACCGCGACGCCCCCCGCAGGGGAGGTGTTAGGAAGGGACCCTTTTTCTACCTCAGGCGTTAAGAGGGGGCCCTTCCTTGCACCCTGGCCTTCGAGGTCGGCGCCGGCCAGGCCGGTGACGTACGACAGGTAGCCCGGCATCAGCGGGAGGACGCACGGGGACAGGAAGCTCACCAGACCGGCCAGGGCCGCCGCGCCGATGGCGAGCAGCAGCGGACCGGACTGCGCGAGCTCGCGGAACGTCTCGCCCATCAGCGCTGGCCGGTCGGCGCGGGCGACTCCGCGGCGATCCGCTCGACGATGGGCTGAAGGCCGTCCTGCTTGACGGCGGCCCGGATCACGGCGGCGATCCGGCCCTCCCGGTCGAGCACGACGGTGGCCGGGATGGTGTTCGGCGGGATGTCCAGCGCGAGCGCCAGCCGGCTCGGCGGGTCGAACAGGCTCGGGTACGTCACCCGGCCCTCCTCGAACGCCTTCGCCTTGTCCCGCTGGTCCTGGATGTTGATGCCGAGGAACGTCACACCCGAGCCCTTGGTGGCCTGGTAGGTCGCCTCCAGGTCGTCGGCCTCGGCCCGGCAGGGCGCGCACCAGGAACCCCAGAAGTTGACCACCACGACCTGGCCGCGGTCGCGCGCGACGTCGTAGCTGCCGCCGCCGAGCAGCTCACCGGCGAGCTTCGGGGCGGCGGAGCGCTGGTCCGGGGCGCACTCGATGATCCCGTCCCGGTTGTCGCAGGCCTCCTCCGCGCCGGACGGCGAGCAGGCGGCGAGCGCCGCCGTGGCGACGGCGGCGAGCAGGCCGGCGGTCCACCTCCGGGCTTTCATCAGGCCCCCTTGGCCGTCCGGGCGGTCGGCGACATCGCGATCAGGTGCGCGGCCGGCTCGGAGTAGCCGATGCCGACCACCTTGGCGCCGTCGAAGTGGAACGAGGTGAGGCTGGCCAGCCCGCACTGCCGCCGGCGCGGGTCGTGCCACAGGCGCTTGCGCTCGACGTACCGGCGCAGGGTCCAGATGGGCAGCTGGTGGGAGACGAGGACCGCCTCCCGTCCCTCGGCGGCGACCCGCGCGGCGTGCAGGGCGGCGAACATGCGCTCGGCGATGGCCTGGTACGCCTCACCCCAGCTCGGCGTCACCGGGTCGCGCAGCACCCACCAGTTGCGCGGGTCGCGGAACGACCCGTCACCCGGGGAGACCTTCTTGCCCTCGAACCAGTTGGCGCTCTCGATCAGCCGCTCGTCCACGCCGACCGGCAGCCCGAACTGCGCGGCGATCGGCTCGGCGGTCTGCTGGGCGCGCTCCAGCGGGCTGGCCACCACGTGCACGACCTCCCGCTCGGCGAGCCCCTGCGCGGCGGCCTTCGCCATCTGCACGCCCAGCTCGGACAGGCGGAACCCCGGCAGCCGCCCGTAGAGGATGCCCTCGGGGTTGTACACCTCGCCGTGTCGCAGCACGTGCACCACCGTCTTGCTCACCGCGTCACCCCCCGTGACCCGCCGCTGCCGCCGCGGCCGCCGCCGGCGGCAGCGCCGCGGCGATCTGCTCCAGGGCGGCGTCGTCGATCGCCGCCGACACGAACCACGACTCGAACGCGCTCGGCGGCAGGTAGACCCCGGCCGCGAGCATCGCGTGGAAGAACGCCTTGAACGCCGGCACCTGCTGGGTGCGCGCGCTGTCGTAGTCGACCACGTCGGCGTCGGTGAAGAAGATCGAGAACATGTTGCCCGCGTACGACAGCCGGTGCGGGACCCCGGCGGCGGCCAGCGCGTCGCCCGCCAGCTTGCCCACGACGGCGGCCGTGTCGTCCAGCCTGCGGTAGAGCGCGTCGTCGGCGAGCCGGAGGGTGGCGAGGCCGGCGGCGCACGCGAGGGGGTTACCGGAGAGCGTGCCGGCCTGGTAGACCGGCCCGGCCGGGGCGAGCCGCTCCATGACCTCCGTGCGCCCGCCGAAGGCCGCGGCGGGCAGGCCGCCACCCATGACCTTCCCGTACGTCCACAGGTCGGCGTCGGAGGCGTCGAGGCCGTGCCACCCGGAGCGGGAGACCCGGAACCCGGTCATCACCTCGTCGACGATGAGCAGCGCGCCGTGGGCGTGGGCGATCGCGGCGAGCCGCTGGTTGAAGTTGTCGCGCGGGGCGACCACGCCCATGTTGCCGGCGGCGGCCTCGGTGATGACCGCGGCGATGTGCGGCCCCTCGGCGGCGAAGGCCGCCTCCACGGCGGTGAGGTCGTTGTACGGCAGGACGATCGTGTCGCCGGCCGCCGCACCGGTCACGCCGGGCGAGTCGGGCAGGCCGAACGTGGCGACGCCGGACCCGGCGGCGGCGAGCAGCGCGTCGGAGTGACCGTGGTAGCAGCCGGCGAACTTGATGATCTTGGAGCGCCCGGTGTAGCCGCGGGCCAGCCGAATCGCCGACATGGTGGCCTCGGTGCCCGAGTTGACCAGACGCACCTGCTCGACCGGGGTGCGGTCGACGATCTCCGCCGCCAGCTCCACCTCGCCCGGGGTGGGGGTGCCGAAGCTGGTGCCGAGGGCGGCGGCCTCGCGCAGCGCCTCGACCACGGCCGGGTGGGCGTGCCCGAGGACCAACGGCCCCCAGGAGCAGACCAGGTCGACGTAGCGCCGCCCGTCGGCGTCGTACAGCCAGGGCCCCTCCCCCCGGACCATGAAGCGCGGGGTGCCGCCGACCGCCCGGAAGGCGCGCACAGGGGAGTTCACCCCGCCCGGCACGATGGCACGGGCGCGGTCGAACAGGGCCTCGGAGGCCGGTGCGTCGGCCGGGTAGCGGCCGGATCCGGCGGGAAACAGATCGGTCACGATGCCGCCATTGTGTCAGCGTCGGAGGCCGGATCGGCAGGCACCCCGTACCGGGCGTTACCAGTCTCACCCGGGCCGGTCGTCCCCCGCCGCCGGTCGTCGGGCCCGCTCCGCCTCGAGAGGCCGGTGCGTCGAGATCGCGATAGGGTGACCGGGTGGATCGTGCCGAACTGTCCGTCACGCTGCACCGGTCGGGTGACGACGCTGTCCTGCGCCTCGCCGGTGAGATCGACATGCTCACGGCCGCCCAGCTCTCGACCATCGTCAACGAGGTGCTGACCGACCCGCCGCCGCGGATCGTGCTCGACCTGGGCGGCGTCACCTTCTGCGACTCGCAGGGCCTGGGCACGCTGGTCGTGCTCAGCCGCAAGGCCAGTCACGCCCAGAGCCTCCTGGTCCTGACGAACGTGGGCGACTTCCTGCTCCGCGTCCTGGACATCACGGGCCTCCGCAGCGCCCTGATGATCCGCAACGACGCCCCCACCAGCTGACGCACCACCCGCCCCCGCGCGCCCCGCAGCGCGCTCTTTCACGGAAAGAGTGGCCATTCCGGCTCGGGAGGCCACTCTTTCCGTGAAAGTGCGTGGATCATCGGTGGTCGGGCGTCGGGCGGTTGGTCAGTCGGTGTTGCCCCAGCGGGCCTGCTCCAGCAGGTCGATCGCGCGGGCCACCGCCTCCGGGTCCGCCTCGCCGCGCAGCAGGGCGGTCGCCTCGTCCACCGCGTCGGTCAGCAGCCGCCACTGCGTGTCCCGCTCCCGGACCAGGTCGGACTGCGCCGCGAGCTGCCGCGTCTTCACCCAGAGCTCCACGAACACCGAGACCTTGGCACGCAGCACCCACGGGTCGAACGGCTTGGTGAGGTAGTCCACCGCGCCGACCGCGTACCCGCGCAGCGCCAACTGGGCGTCCCGGTCGGCGGCGGTGAGGAAGATGATCGGGACGTGCCGCGTGCGCTCGCGCCGCTTGATGTGGCTGGCCGTCTCGAAGCCGTCCATGTCGGGCATCTGGGCATCGAGGAGGATCACCGCGAAGTCGTCGACGAGGAGCTGCTTCAGGGCCGCCTCGCCGCTCTCCACCGCCACCGACTGCACCGGCAGCCCCTGGAGGATCGCCTCCAGGGCCATCAGGTTCTCCCGGCGGTCGTCCACCAGGAGTGCCTTCGCCATCTGGGTCACGAACTCTCCTCGTTCCGGCTGCCGCTGATCCAGGACGACATGAGCTCGATCAGCTCGTCCAAGTCGACCGGCTTGGTGATGTAGTCACTACCCCCGGCGGCCAGAGCCGACTCCCGGTCACCAGGCATCGCCTTGGCGGTCAGGAAGACGATGGGCAGATCGGCGAACCGGTGGTTGCGCCGGATCTGTCGCGTCGTCTCGTATCCGTCCTGGTCGGGCATCATGGCATCCATCAGCACGATGTCCACCTCGGGGTGCTCGGCCAGGAGGCGGACGCCGTCCACCCCGTTGTCCGAGTACAACACGGTCATACCGTGCAACTCCAGTGCGCTGGTCAGGGCGAAGACGTTCCGCACGTCGTCGTCCACGATCAGCACCGTCGCGCCCTCCAGCTGGCGCGTGGCCGGCGCCTCCGACGCCTCCGGCAGCAGCTCCACCGGCGGCATGAGCAGCGACGACGGGAGGCCGGCCCGCGAGGGCGAGGGCGGCGCCGGCGCCACGACCGCGTCCGGGGCCAGCACATCGGGTACGAAGAGGGTGAACGTCGAGCCCTGCCCGGGCACCGACGACACGCTGATCGCGCCGCCCAGCAGCCGGGCCAGGTCCCGGCTGATCGACAGGCCCAGGCCAGTGCCGCCGTACCGGCGGCTGGTGGTGCCGTCGGCCTGCTGGAACGCCTCGAAGATGATCGACAGCTTGTCGTCGGAGATGCCGATGCCGGTGTCCGCCACGGTGAACGCGATCACCTGCCGGGCGTTGGTCAGCGCCGGTACGTCGAACACCGCGTTCTCCGGCGCGGGAGCGATCTCGAGCCGCACCGCGCCGGTGTCGGTGAACTTCACCGCGTTGGAGAGCAGGTTGCGGAGGATCTGCTGCAACCGCTGGGTGTCGGTGACGATCGCCTCCGGCAGTCCCTCGCCGACCCGGACCTCGAAGTCCAGACCCTTCTCCTCGGCCTGCGGCGCGAACGCCTGCTCGACGTAGTTGCGGATCTCGGCGAACCGGATCGCGGTCGGCTCGACGTCCATCCGACCCGCCTCGATCTTGGACAGGTCGAGGATGTCGTCGATCAGCGAGAGCAGGTCGGAGCCGGCGCTGTGGATCGTCCGGGCGAACTCGGTCTGCTTCGGGGTGAGGTTCTTCTCCGAGTTCTCGGCGAGCAGCCGGGCCAGCAGCAGCAGGGAGTTCAACGGCGTACGCAGCTCGTGGCTCATGTTGGCCAGGAACTCCGACTTGTACGCCGATGCCCGGGTGAGTTGCTGCGCCTTCTCCTCCAGGCCCAGCCGGGCCAGCTCGATCTCCCGGTTCTTGGTCTCGATGTTGCCCTTCTGCTCCGACAGCAGGGTGGCCTTCTCCTCCAGCTCGGCGTTGGTGCGCTGGAGTTCGGCCGACTGCTCCTGGAGCTCGTGGGCGAGCCGCTGCGACTGGGCGAGCAGCTCCTCCGTACGCCGGTTCGCCTGGATGGTGTTGACCGCCACGCCGATGGTCCCCACCAGCCGCTCCAGGAACGACAGGTGCAGCTCGGAGAACGCCTTCACACTGGCGAACTCGATCACGCCGAGCAGCTCGCCCTCGAAGAGCACCGGCAGCACGACCAGGTCGGCCGGCGGCGTGTCGGCGAGCCCGGAGCGCAGCGTGAGCCGGTTGTCGGGAGCCGCGCTGACCCGGATCGTGCGGCGGGAGAGCGCGGTCTGCCCGACGAGCCCCTCACCGGGGCCGAAGGTGACGTCGTGCCCGCGCGCCACGTAGCCGTACGAGGCGGCGAGCCGCAGCCGGACGCTCCCCTCGGAGTGGTCGACGAGGAAGAACGCGCCGAGCTGCGAGTCGACCAGCGGCGTCACCTCCATCATGATCATCCGGCAGACCTCGCCGAGGTCGCGCTGACCCTGGAGCAGACCGCCGATGCGGGCCAGGTTGGAGTCCAGCCAGCCCTGCTCGGCGTTCTTCTTGGTCGTCTCCCGGAGGGTGACGATCATCTGGTTGATGTTGTCCTTCAGCTCGGCGACCTCGCCCTGCGCCTCGACCGCGATCCGCTGGGTCAGGTCGCCCCGGGTCACCGAGGTGGAGACCTGGGCGATGGCGCGCAGCTGGGTGGTCAGCGTCGAGGCGAGCTGGTTGACGTTCTCGGTGAGGTCCCGCCAGGTGCCCGAGACGCCCTTGACCTGGGCCTGGCCGCCGAGCATGCCCTCGATGCCGACCTCGCGGGCCACCCGGGTGACCTCGTCGGCGAATGACGACAGCTGGTCGACCATCGTGTTGACCGTGTTCTTCAGCTCCAGGATCTCGCCCTGCGCGTCCACCGTGATCTTCTGGCCCAGGTCGCCCTTCGCCACCGCCGTCGTCACCGAGGCGATGTTGCGGACCTGCGACGTCAAGTTCGACGCCATCGAGTTCACGTTGTCGGTCAGGTCCCGCCACGTACCGGAGACGCCCTTGACCTGGGCCTGACCACCCAGCTTGCCCTCGGTGCCCACCTCACGGGCCACCCGCGTCACCTCGTCGGCGAACGACGACAGCTGGTCCACCATCGTGTTCACGGTGTTCTTCAGCTCCAGTATCTCGCCCTGCGCGTCCACGGTGATCTTCTGGCTGAGGTCACCCTTGGCGACGGCGGTCGAGACCTGGGCGATGTTGCGGACCTGCGACGTCAGGTTGGACGCCATCGAGTTCACGTTGTCGGTCAGGTCCCGCCAGGTGCCGGCGACGCCGCGCACCTGGGCCTGACCGCCCAGCTTGCCCTCGGTGCCCACCTCGCGGGCCACCCGGGTCACCTCGTCGGCGAACGAGCTGAGCTGGTCGACCATCGTGTTGACCGTCGACTTCAGCTCCAGGATCTCGCCCCGGGCGTCGACGGTGATCTTCTGGCTCAGGTCACCCTTCGCCACCGCCGTCGTCACCGAGGCGATGTTGCGGACCTGCGACGTCAGGTTCGACGCCATCGAGTTCACGTTGTCGGTCAGGTCCCGCCACGTACCGGAGACGCCCTTGACCTGAGCCTGACCACCCAGCTTGCCCTCGGTGCCCACCTCGCGCGCCACCCGCGTGACCTCGTCGGCGAACGAGCTGAGCTGGTCGACCATCGTGTTGACCGTGTTCTTCAGCTCCAGGATCTCGCCCTGCGCGTCCACGGTGATCTTCTGGCTCAGGTCACCCTTCGCCACGGCGGTCGAGACCTGGGAGATGTTGCGGACCTGGCTGGTGAGGTTGCCGGCGAGCTGGTTGACGTTCTCGGTGAGGTCCCGCCACGTGCCGGAGACGCCCCGGACCTGGGCCTGACCACCCAGCTTGCCCTCGATACCGACCTCGCGCGCCACCCGCGTCACCTCGTCGGCGAACGACGACAGCTGGTCCACCATCGTGTTCACGGTGTCCTTCAGCTCCAGGATCTCGCCCTGGGCCGCGACGGTGATCTTCTGCGAGAGGTCGCCCCGGGCCACCGCGGTGGAGACCTGGGCGATGTTGCGGACCTGCGACGTCAGGTTCGACGCCATCGAGTTGACGCTGTCGGTGAGGTCCTTCCAGGTGCCGGCCACGTTCGGCACCTCGGCCTGGCCGCCGAGCTTGCCTTCCGTGCCCACCTCCCGGGCCACCCGGGTCACCTGCTCGGCGAAGAGTCGCAGGGTGTCGGTCAGCGAGTTCATCGTGTCGGCCAGCTCGGCGACCTCGCCCCGCGCCCCCACGGTGATCTTCTGCGACAGGTCACCCTTCGCCACCGCCGTCGCCATCTGGGAGATCGACCGCACCTGGCCGGTCAGGTTCGACGCCATGGTGTTCACCGAGTCGGTGAGGTCCTTCCACGTGCCGGCGACGCCCCGGACGTCGGCCTGGCCGCCGAGCTTGCCCTCGGTGCCCACCTCCCGGGCCACCCGGGTGACCTCGTCCGCGAACGACGACAGCTGGTCGACCATCGTGTTCACCGTGCGGCCGATGCGCAGGTACTCGCCACGCAGCGGCCGGCCGTCGATCTCCAGGGCCATGTGCTGTGAGAGGTCGCCCTCGGCGACCGCCACGATGACCCGGGCGATCTCGGTGGTGGGGCGACCGAGGTCGTCGATGAGCGAGTTGACCGCGCGCTGTCCCTCGGCCCAGGAGCCGTCCAGGCCCTCGTCGTCCAGGCGCTCGGTGAGCCGGCCGTCCCGGCCGACGATCCGGCTGATCCGTCGCAGGTCGTGGTACTGCCGTTCCTGGAGCGAGACCACCTCGTTGAAGGCGTCCGCCACCTCACCCGCGCGGCCCGCGCGGCGGGGCAGCCGGACCTTGAGATCACCGCGGCGGACTCGCCGCAGCGCCTCGGTCAGCTCGACGAGGACCGCCTCGTGGTCCGGCGCGGACGGATCCGCCACCGGCTGTTTCGCCGTGGTCATCATTCCTCGCTCACGTCGGGGGCGACAGGTCGGCCATCCCATATTGTGCCCGTGACCCGATCTGCGCCAGGCCCGGCGCGTCGGTCATTGCGGATCGGATCGGACATCTGGTGCCATCCCGGATCACCGCCAGCGGTGATCGGTCCGCCAGGTCTGCTTGGCACCCGCGGGGGCGGCGATGGAGGATACGGGGGTGTCAGCGGAGGCAGGGCCCGAGGAGACCGGCGGGCGGGACGAGCACGTCCGGCGGGTCCGGCTCCCCGCCGACCGGCGTACGCCCGCCGCCGCGCGGGCCCTCGTCCGGTCCGTGCTCGCCGAGGCAAGCCTGGAGGAGCTGACCAACGAGGCGCTGCTGCTCACCACCGAGCTGTCCACCAACGCCGTCGAGCACGCCCGCACCGAGCTTGACGTCGAGGTCGTCGCCGACCCGTTCGGGCTCACCGTGACCGTGTCGGACTTCGCCGGCGGTCCGGTGGATGAGCTGACCGTCGGGGTGCGCAACGAGAGCAGCGACATCAGCGAGATCTCCGAACGCGGGCGGGGTCTGCTGCTGGTCGACCACTTCGCCAGCCGCTGGGGCACCACGTACCTGCCCACCGGCAAGGGTGTCTGGTTCCGCCTCGACCGCCCGGCCGAGGCCGGCGCCACGCCGCCCGGGGCCGCCCGGGTCGTGCCGAACGCGCCGTCCGCCGGGGGTGACCTCTCGGCCGGTGACAGCTCCGCACCGAGCGCCGCGGCGATGAGCGAGCTGATGCAGACCACCCCCGACCCGTACGCCGAGGATCCGCTCCCGGATTTCGCGACCAGCCTGCTGACCCGGGTCGCCGAGATGGTCGGCGCGGCCGGCGGCGTGGTCCGGCTGGACCGGGGCGACGGACAGGGCCCGCAGGTGCTGGCGCGCTACGGTCGGCAACCCCGGGCGAGCCACGAACTGCTCCGGGTGCCGCTCACCGTGCACCGGCCGTACGCCGGCGAGCTGGAGCTGGACGCGGCGCCGTCCGCGTACGCCGTGCCGCTGGCGGCGCTGATGGCCGAGCGGCTCTCGCTGCACCTGGAGAACGACCGGCTGCGCCGCGCCGACGTCCGGCGGCAGGCCTGGCTGACCTTCCTCGCCGAGGCGAGCGAGCTGCTCGCCCAGTCCCTCGACGTCGAGTTGACGATGGCGCTCGTCCCGCAGCTCGTGGTGCCCCGGCTGGGTCAGTGGTGCGCGGTGCACACCACCGACGAGTGGGGCCGGCTGCGCCTGGCGGCGGCGAGCCACGCCGACGAGTCGGTGCTGCCGCAGCTGCACGCGGTGCTCCGCGAGACCGGGCCGGAGTCGATCCAGGCCCGCCTGCGCGAGGCGTCCCGCAACGGCACCCAGCTGCCGCTGGGCGCGCCGATGGAGGGTTTCGCCGTCCCGCTGATCGCGCGCGGCCAGCGGCTCGGCACCCTCGCCGTCGGCCGGCACCAGCGGCACCGCCATGACCCGGACGAGGTGGCCGTCCTGGAGGACGTGGCCCGCCGGGCCGCGCTGGCGATCGAGAACGCCCGGATCCACGCCGAGCGCCGCCGGGTCGCCCAGACCCTCCAGCAGTCCCTGCTGCCACCCGTGCTCCCGGTGGTCGAGGGCATCGGCTTCGCCGCCGAGTACGTCCCGACCGGGGACGACGCCGAGGTCGGCGGTGACTTCTACGACGTGCTGCCGCTGCCGGACGGGCGCTGGCTGGTGGTCATCGGCGACGTCTCCGGCAAGGGCGTGCAGGCGGCCGCGGTCACCGGCCTGGTCCGGGACGTGATCCGCACGCTGGTCGGCGACGGCAAGCCGCTGCCCGAGGCGCTGGCGCGGCTCAACGAGACGCTGGTGGAGCGGGGCAGCGGCCGGTACTGCACCCTGGCCCTGGCGGCGGTCGGGCCGGGCGACGGCGACCAGCTCGACGTGTCGCTGCACCTCGCGGGCCACGACCGGCCGGTGCTCGTGCCGTCCTCCGGCGGTGCCCGGTTCGTCGGCACCGGCGGCACGGCGCTCGGCCTGCTCGACTCGATCGCCTCACCGACGGCGGAGATCTCGCTCGACCCGGGCGACTCGCTGATCTTCTACACCGACGGGGTCACCGAACGGCGGCGCGGCCGGGAGCTGTTCGGGGTCGACCGTCTCCGCGAGGCAGCTGCCCCGCTGGCCGGGTACTCGGCCGACGTGGTGGCCGCCCGCCTGCGCTCGACCGCGATCGGCTTCTCCCCCGAGACCCCCCGCGACGACATCGCCATCCTGGTCCTCCGCAACGACGCCACCTGACCGGCGCCGAGCGGGCGCACGGGGCCGAGCCGCGCAGGCGCGCCGGGCGGTCAGAGGCCGCCGGGGAGGCGGCCCGGGGCCAGGCGGTGGTGCGGGTCGAGGTGTTCCTTGGCGGCGCGGAGCCGGGCCAGCCCGGCCAGCTCGCCCCACAGGTCGACGGCCCGCCGCACCGGCTCCGGGGCGGAGACCACCACGCACCGCCCCTGCCGCGCGAGCAGGACCCCGCGGACCGCGGCGAGGATCGACGCCACCCGCTCGGCGGGCATCGCCCCGGGCAGGGCCGCGTTCACCACGCCGAGCCCGGCGGAGCCGCGGACCGGGACGGGCGTGCCGGCGGCGTCGCGCAGCGCGTACACGGCCGCGTGCAGGTCGGTGATCGGGACCTCCAGGCGGAGCGCCGTGTCGCCCGGGCCGAACGGGTAGCGCCGCCACCACTCCGGCGCGGCGTGACTCGCCGTGGCACCGCCGTCGAGCAGCGACACCATCCGGTCGGCGCGCTCGGCGACGTCGGCCGGCCCGCCCTCGAGGAGGACCACCAGGGTGCCCGCCCGGGCCGGGCCGGTCGCGGCACGCCCCGTCATCGACGGGTGGCGTGCCATCGACTCGGCCCGGCCCCCCTGCCGCGGCCGGGATCCCGCGCCGGCCGGGAGGTCCAGCTCGACGGCCGCCGGGTCGAGGCGGGCGGCGAGCACCGTACGCACCAGGTCGTGCACCTCCAGGGGTGTCCACACCGGTCGGGTGACCCAGATCCGGCTCGCCGGCACGGCGTGCACCCGGAGGGTGGCGGAGACCAGCACGCCGAGCGCGCCCTGCGAGCCGCAGAGCAGGCGGGCCAGCTCCAGCCCCTCGGCGCCGCCACCGGCACCGACCAGCTCACCGTCGGCGTCCAGGTACCGCAGGGACACGAGCTGGTCGCACGCGGTGCCGTGGCGGTGCCGCAGCGGACCGGCCTCGCCGGCGGCCAGGACCCCGCCGAGCGTGGCGCCGGGGGACGGCGCGTCCAGGGCGAGCCGCTGGCCGGTGCGCTCCAGGGTGGCCTGGACGGCGCGCATCGGGGTGCCGCCACCGATCTCGGCGGTCGAAGCGCCCACCGGCTCGTGCCCGATGCCGGCGAGCCGGCCGGTGTCGAGCATGATGTCGACCCGGTCGGGGGCGGCACCCCAGTCGATCTTCGTGCCGGCCCCGCGCGGGACCACGGTCAGGTCGTGCCGGGCCGCCAGCCGGAGCACCTCGGCCGCGGCGCGCGGCCCGCCCGGGACGGCGACCCAGCGGGCCGGACGGCCGGCCACCTCGTCCGCCGGGCCCGCGAGCCGGGCGAAGGGCGGCCCGCAGATCTCCGTCAGCCGCCGGGTGATGTCGAGGGCTCCGGGTCGATCCGTGGAACTCGCTGCTGCCGCCATGCCGGTCATCGTACACATGTTCGAAAGTTGCGGAAGGCATGTCGCACGACGGGGTGACCGGGTGTCCGGCCGGTAACGTGGCGCCGTGACCACCGAGACTTCCGACAACTCCAGCTCGGCGCGTCTGTCGCCGCGCCGCGACCTGGAGCCGTCGCCCGTGCCCGTCGCCAAGCGGGTGCCGACCGAACGCACCCACCACGGCGACACCGTCGTCGACGAGTACGCCTGGCTCGCCGTCAAGGACGATCCGGAGACGATCGCCTACCTGACCGCCGAGAACGCGTACACCGAGAAGCGGACGGCCCACCTGGCCGACCTGCGCGGGCAGCTGTTCGAGGAGACCCGCCGCCGGACGCAGGAGACGGACCTGTCGGTGCCCGCCCGGAAGGGCGGGTACTGGTACTACACCCGCACGGTCGAGGGCCAGCAGTACGGCGTGCACTGCCGCCGGGCGGTCCGCGACGGCGAGACCGACCCGCCGACCAGCCTCGACGGCGCGCCGCTGGACGGCGAGGAGGTGCTGCTCGACGGCAACCTCCTCGCCGAGGGGCACGACTTCTTCGCGCTCGGGGCGTTCGACGTGAGCCCGGACGGGCGGTGGCTGGCGTACTCGACGGACTTCTCCGGCGACGAGCGCTTCACGCTGCGGGTCAAGGACCTGAGCACCGGTGAGCTGCTCCCCGACGAGGTGCCGGACACCTTCTACGGCACCGCCTGGTCCGCCGACGCCTCGGTGCTGTTCTACCTGACGGTGGACGACGCGTGGCGGCCGAACCGGGTCTGGCGGCACACGCTGGGCACCCCGTCGAGCGAGGACGTGGTGGTCCACCAGGAGGACGACGAGCGGTTCTGGGTGGGCGTCGAGCTGACCCGCTCGGAGAAGTTCGTCCTCATCGACATCCACAGCAAGGTGACCAGCGAGGTGCTGGTCATCCCCGCCGGCAACCCGACCGGCACGCCGGCCTCCGTGGCGCCCCGGCGGCAGGGCGTGGAGTACACCGTCGAGCACCACGGGCACCGGTTCCTGATCCTGCACAACGACGGCGCGGAGGACTTCGCGCTCGCGTACACCTCGGCGGACGCCCCGGGCGACTGGGTGCCGCTCATCGAGCACTCGCCGGGCACCCGCCTGGAGGCGGTCGACGCGTTCGAGAACCACCTGGTCGTCACGCTGCGGACGAACGGGCTGACCGGGTTGCGGGTGCTGCCGATCGGCGGCGGCGACCCGTACGACATCGAGTTCCCCGAGCCGCTGTACAGCGTCGGTCTGGGCAGCAACCCGGAATACCGCACCCGGCAGGTCCGGCTGGGCTACACGTCGCTGGTCACCCCGGACTCGGTGTACGACTACGACCTGGTCACCCGCCAGATGGTGCTGCGCCGGCAGAAGCCGGTGCTCCCCGGGCCGGACGGGCGGCCGTACGACCCGGCGGCCTACGAGCAGCACCGCGACTGGGCGCTCGCCGACGACGGCACCCGGGTGCCGATCTCGCTGGTCTGCCGGGCCGGCACGCCGCGCGACGGCTCCGCGCCGTGCGTCATCTACGGGTACGGCTCGTACGAGGCCAGCATGGACCCCTGGTTCTCGGTGGCCCGACTGTCCCTGCTGGACCGGGGTGTCGTCTTCGCCGTGGCGCACATCCGCGGCGGCGGTGAGCTGGGCCGGCGCTGGTACGACCAGGGCAAGCTGCTCGCCAAGAAGAACACCTTCACCGACTTCGTGGCCTGCGCCCGGCACCTGGTCAAGGCCGGCTGGACGGCCGGCGACCGGCTGGTCGCCCGGGGCGCCTCGGCCGGCGGCCTGCTGATGGGCGCGGTGGCGAACCTGGCCCCGGACGCGTTCACCGGGATCGTCGCGCAGGTGCCCTTCGTGGACGCGCTCACCTCGATCCTCGACCCGTCGCTGCCG
Organism: Micromonospora sp. H33; assembly: GCF_052068455.1. NCBI lineage: Bacteria > Bacillati > Actinomycetota > Actinomycetes > Micromonosporales > Micromonosporaceae > Micromonospora > Micromonospora sp. H33. The sequence goes on from NZ_JBQHDE010000001.1 coordinate 697,621, forward strand.
TTGACCGTCACCGAGTGGGAGGAGTGGGGCAATCCGCTCGACGACCCCGAGGTGTACGCGTACATGAAGTCCTACACGCCGTACGAGAACGTGCGGGCCGTGGACTACCCGGCGATCCTCGCGGTGACCAGCCTCAACGACACGCGGGTGCTCTACCACGAGCCGGCGAAGTGGATCGCCCGGCTGCGGGCCACCGCCCCACAGGGCGACTACCTGCTCAAGACCGAGATGGGCGCCGGTCACGGGGGCCCGAGCGGCCGGTACGACGCCTGGCGCGAGGAGGCGTTCATCAACGCCTGGATCCTCGACCGGCTCCGCCGCGCCTGAGGTGCAAGGAAGGGCCCCTTGTTAACGCCTGGCGTTGTACAAGGGGCCCCTCCTAGCACCCGAGAGCACCGGCGAGCACCGCCGGGTCGACGTTGCCGCCGGTCACCACCGCGACCGTACGGCCGCTCGGCAGCTCGGCGCGCCGGAACAGCCGAGCGGCCACCGCCACCGCCGCGCTCGGCTCCACCACGAGCCGCGCGTCCCCGACGATCCGGCGCATCGCCGCGCGGATCTCCTCCTCCGACACGGTGACGATGCTGTCGAGCCGGTCGAGCAGGTGCGCGAGGGTCAGCTCGGAGGGCGGCAGGCGCAGCCCGTCGGCCGCCGTCCGGTAGGTGCGCTCCTCACCCCAGGCCACCACCGACCCGGCCGCCAGCGAATCGCGGGTGTCGGCGGCCAGTTCGGGCTCGACGCCGATCACCGTCGTCGCCGGCCGCACGGCCTTCACCGCCGTCGCGACGCCCGACGAGAGCCCGCCCCCGCCGATCGGCACCAGCACCACGTCGACGTCGGGCAGGTCCTCGACGATCTCCAGGCCGATCGTGCCCTGCCCGGCGATGATCCGGCGATCGTCGAACGGCGGCACCAGGAGCGCCCCGGTCTCCGCCGCGATCCGCTCCGCCTCGGGAACGCGCCGGGGCGGCGGCACCGTGACCACCTCGACGCCGAGCGCCCGGATCCGGTCGACCTTGACCGCCGGGGCACCCTCCGGCACCACGATCCGGCAGGGCACACCCGCCGCGCGGGCCGCGTACGCCAGGGCCAGGCCGTGGTTGCCGGACGAGTGGGTGACGACGCCGCGCGCCCGCTCGGCGGCGGTTAGCCGGGCGACCGCGTGCGTGGCGCCCCGCAGCTTGAACGACCCGACGGGTTGCAGGCTCTCCGGCTTGAGCCACAGGTCCGCGTCCCACGACGTCCGCAACAAGGGGGTACGCAGGACGACGCCCGCGATGTCCGCGGCAGCGCCCCGGACGTCCTCGATCGACACCAGTTCCATCGCCCCATACTGCCGCCCGGCACCGAGGACACCATGTCCCGGATCGAGCGCGATCATGACGCGGGTGCGGGGCGGGCCCTGTCGCCTAGACTGCCGGCGTGACGGGGAAAGCACGGTGAGCAGGCCGGACGACGAGCCGGCGGGCGGCGTACCCCGGTCGAGTCTGCGGGCGGCGGCGCGGGACCGGCGGGTCTGGGCGATCCTCGCGGTGGTCGCAGCCCTGCTCGTCTGCTGCTGCTCGGGTGCCGTCGGCACGCTGCTCGCGCTCTCGGCCGGCCTGTTCAGCGCGGGCTGAGCAGGAGGGCGGCGGCGTCGCCGGTGCGGGCCATGCGCTGCCAGCGCAGCCGGTTGCCGACCAGGGCGGTGACCACCGACTGCACCACGACCAGGTACATCACCTGCCGGTAGACGACCTGCTGGAACGGCAGGCTCCACAGCGGCCCGAGGCGTTCGCCGTCCAGCCGCAGGGCGTACGCGGCCGTCGCCGCCTGGAGCAGGAGCAGCCCGACCCAGGCCAGCACGAGCGTCGTCCACGGCAGGAAGAGCAGCCCGTAGATCGCGTAGACGTCCACCGCCGGCGCGGCCAGCGGCAGCACGATCTGGAACACGGTCAGGTACGGCAGGCCGCGCCGGCCCAGCTTGCCGCCGGCACCGGGCTCGCGTAGGGCGTGCCGGTGCTTCCACATCGCCTGCATCGTGCCGTAGCACCACCGGTAGCGCTGCCGCCAGAGCTGCCGCAGGGTGGAGGGCGCCTCGGTCCAGGCGATGGCCGCCTCCTCGTAGACGACCCGCCAGCCGGCCCGGAGCACCTTCATCGTCAGGTCGGTGTCCTCCGCCAGGGTGTCGGCGGGGACGCCGCCCACGGCGAGCAGGACCTCGCGGCGGAACGCGCCGATCGCGCCGGGGATCGTCGGCATGCACTCGAGCACGTCGTACATCCGGCGGTCGAGGTTGAAGCCGATCACGTACTCCAGGTGCTGCCAGCGCCCGAGCAGCCGCCGCCGATTGGCGACCTTCGTGTTGCCGGAGATCGCGCCCACGGTCGGGTCGGCGAAGCCCTGCACCAGCCGGTACACGGTGTCCGGCTGGAACACGGTGTCCCCGTCGACGAGCACCAGCAGGCCCGCCCGGGCGGCCCGGATGCCGGTGTTGAGGGCGGCCGGTTTGCCGGCGTTGGCCTGCCGGATCACGCGGACGCCCCGCAGCCGCATCCGTTCGACGATCTCGGCGGTGCCGTCGCTGGACCCGTCGTCCACGACGATCACCTCCAGCGCCGGGTACGCGCTGGCGACCAGGGACCGGACGGTCGCGGCGATGTTCGCCGCCTCGTTGTACGCGGGCACGATCACCGAGACCGGTTCGGTGACCCCGTACCGGCCCCGGGCCGGCCGGCGGACCCGGCGGACGTGGCGCTGCGCGCAGACCACCTGGACCGCGAGCCGGGCCACCCCGAGCACCAGCGCGACGGTGAGCAGCGCCTCGATCGCTCCGGCGGCCCAGCGGGCACCGGTCTGTGTCCACCGCAGCGCCGTACCGCTCACCCGGTTGTCGAGGCTCGCCGGCACCATCGAGGACGGCGCGCCGACCCCCTCGGAGACGGTGGTGAACCGGTAGCCGCGCTTCGTGAGGTCGGGCAGCAGCCGTTCCAGGGCTGCGATGGTCTCCGACCGGTCGCCGCCGCCGTCGTGCATCAGGACGACCGCGCCGCGACCCCGCTGCGGCGTCGCCGCCGCCACGATCGCCGGCACTCCGGGGCGCTGCCAGTCCTTGGTGTCCCGGTCGGCGAGGACCGCGATGTGGCCGGTGCCGGCGGCGGCGCGCAGCGCGCCGTACTCCGGGCCGGTCAGCGCCCCCGGCCCGGAGGAGAACGGCGGGCGCAGCAGGGTGACCTCGCGACCGGTCGCGCCGGCGATCGCCTTGCGGGTGAGGGAGAGTTCCAGGTTCCGGCGCCAGGTCGACGCGGCGCCGAGGTGCGCGTGGGTGAACGTGTGCGAGCCGATCTCGTGCCCCTCGGCGAGGATCCGCCGGACGAGGTCGGGGTGCTCGTTGACCCGGGCGCCGACCACGAAGAAGGTCGCCTTCGCGTCGTGGCGGCGCAGCACGTCGAGCACCTGGGGCGTCCAGCGCGGGTCGGGCCCGTCGTCGAAGGTCAGCGCGACCGTATGGTCCGGCATCGCACGGCTCTCCGGCTCGTCCCGGTCCAGCCGCAGCACCGGCCCGCCGGTCGTCACCTCCTTGGGTGCGGCCGGCTCGCCGGCAGCGCCGTCGGCCGATCCGGAGCCGCCGGCGAGCCCGGTGACCAGCGCGTTGAGCGTGAGCGCCGCGAGCAGCAGCAGCACGCCGAGCAGGAGCAGGAACCAGTGTGCCCGCGGATCGCGGCGGGCGACGTGCCGGGCCACCGTCAGCCCGGCTTCCCCGGCGAGCGGCTCGGCTTCGCGGTGTTGCGCCGATCCTCACCCTGGCCCGGCTGCTCAGAACGGGTCGGTCGGGAGCCGGGAGCCGTGGTGGTCGCGGCGGGAGCGACGCCGCGGGTGGCCGTCGGGAGCGGCGCCGACGTGCTGGTCACCGGCTCCGGGCGCGGCGCCGACGATGCCCCGCCCAGGTCGTCGCCGCCCTCGAGCTCCGCCTCGACCGGGGCACTGTCGTCGGACCAGCCGGGCACCGACACCGACGAGTCGACGAAGAGGCCGGCCAGGATCAGAACAAAGCTCGTGAGCAGGCCGAGGCCCATCGCGGTACCGGCGATCACGGTGAGCCGGCGCCGCCGGCCCGTCCGGTCGACGAACACCGGCGGCGGTCCGCCCGGCTGGTTGTGCATCTGGTCAACTCCTGTTGCCACGCGCGCCGGGATCCCCGGCGCGGGCCCGTCGGCCGGGCCTCCGGTGGCAACAGCGTCCGGTCCCGGCCGGCGCGTTACGCCCGCTCAGGTCGTCCGCAACTCCTCCACCGCCGTGCTGGCACGCAAAAGGAGCACTCCGGCCGCGACCGTCACCAACACCGCAGCCAGGGCACCGCCGCCGAGCGCCGCCAACTGCTCCAGCGGTACGGCCGGCGGCACGCTCACCTCCGGCACCCACTCGGTACGGGTGTACGCCGCCTGGGTGGCCGGATCTTCGCACGCCGGCCCCGCGTCGCAGATCGTCTGCTCGTAACCGCCGCTGGACGGAGTGCCGAACAAGCCACGGGCGAGCAGCAGCCCGACGGTGAGCGCGACGACGACCGCGGGCATGGCCGGTGCGAGCGCCTGCCAGCCGATGGCCCGGCCCAGCGTCGAGCGCGGCACCCCCGCGGCGACCAGCGCCGCGTACGCCCGGCGTCGGGCGGTGACGCCCTCCACCACGGCCACCACCAGCCCACCGGCGGCGATCAGCATCGCCACGGCGACGGTGAGGTCCACCAGGTCCATCGTGTCGAGGTAGAAGGGGTCGTCCCGCATACCGCCGCCGACCCGACGGCTCAGGACGAGCGCGGCCTCGAAGTGCGCGCGCAGCCCGGCCGCCCCGGCGCCGAAGAGCACCGCCGCCAGCAGCGCGGCGAACGTGCGGCTGCCGGCCCACGGGTCGGCGGTCAGCCGACGGGCGGCCAGCAGTGTGGCCGGGCGGCGCGCCCACCGGTGCAGCATCCGGCCGACCGTGTACGAGATCCAGCCCGCGCCGGTCACCACGCCGATCATCGCGGCCAGGCCACCGGCGATCAGCAGGGTCGGCAGCAGCCACTCCGGCGGCTCACTCGACCGCCGTTCGTACCAGAGGCCCAGTGGTCGGAACGCGCTGAACGCCGCAAGCCCCGCCAGGATCAGCAGGCCGGGCCACGGTCGCGGCCCCCGGGTCCGCACCCGGCGCACCACCCCGAACGGCGTGGTCGTGACCCGGCGCAGCATCAGCGCGGTGACCAGGGCCGCGAGCACCGGAAGCCCGAGCACGACGGCGGCCACGGCGCCGGCCGGAGGCAGCACGTCGGTGGGCAGGGCGAGCTGACCCCGCTCGTCGGGCCGGTGCAGCAGTTCCCGGCCGCCCAGGTACGCCGCCAGCCCGACCACCGTGCCGAGGAGGCTGGCCAGGCCGGTCTCCAGGACGGCGATCCCGGTCACCTGGCCCGGCGTGGCACCGGCCAGCCGGAGGGCGGCCAGTCGGCGGTCCCGCGCCGGCGCACCGAGCCGTGCGCACTGCCCGGCCAGCGCCAGCACCGGGATCGTGAGCAGCAGCAGCGCGAACGCCGTCCCGCCGCGCAGGCCGGGCTCCCGCAGCAGCGCGGTGCTGTACTGCTCGGACCAGCGCGGATCGTCCGGGCCGGCACCGAGCGGGGTCGGGATGGCGAGCACGGTCAGCGCGGCCAGCCCGGCGAGGGTGGCCAGCAGTGCGCTGAGCGCGGTCAGCGCGACGCGGGCGGCGTCGGTGCGGGTGCCCGCGAGGGCCAGGCGCAGCGCGGTACCCGGCCTCACCGCCGCTCCCCGAGCAGCGGCGCGTCGAGCCCCAGGCCGGTGTGGTCCACGAGGCCGTCGCGCAGGACGACCTCGCGGTCGGCGTACGCGGCGATGCGCGGCTCGTGCGTGACCAGGACGACCGACGTGCCCTGCTCGCGGGCGAGCCGGACGAGCTGCGTCAACACCTGCTCGCCGGTGAGCGTGTCCAGCGCACCCGTCGGCTCGTCGGCGAAGAGCACCCGGGGCTCGGTGACCAGGGCCCGGGCGGTGGCACAGCGCTGCTGCTGGCCACCGGACATCTCGCCCGGCCGGGTGTCGGCGAACTCCGCCACCCCGAGGCGTTCCAGCCAGGTCAGTGCCGCCGTCCGTGCTTCTCGCCGCCCCGTGCCGGCGAGAAGCAGGGGCAGCGCGACGTTCTCCGCCGCGGTCAGCTCGGCGACGAGCTGGCCGAACTGGAACAGCACGCCGAACTCGGTCCGCCGCAGCCGGGACCGGGCCGCCTCGGACCAGGTGTCGATGCGATGGCCTCGCCACGTCACCTCGCCCGCGTCGGGGCGCAGGATGCCGGCGAGGCAGTGCAGCAGCGTCGACTTCCCGCAGCCGCTCGGCCCGGTCACCGCGACGATCTCGCCCTCGGCGACATCGAGCGTGACCCCGCGCAGGGCGGGTGTCGGCCCGTACGCCTTGACCACTCCACGAGCCTGAAGTTGCGTCACGAGTGCACCTCCCGGTGCCAGTCGGCGACCCGGTCGAGGGTGGTGTGCAGCCACCGCAGGTCGGCGTCGAGATGGGCGATGGCGAAGTCGAGGGCGACGACGTCGTCGAGCGTGGCGGACGGGGCCGACTTGGCGGCGGTCAGCTCGCGCAGCCGGTCGGTGTGCGCCCGCCGCTGGGCGATCAGCCACGCCCGGGCCCGTTCCACGTCGGCCACCAGCAGTGCCACGGTGACCTTCGCGAACAGCGTGCTGGCGACGTACGGCATCGGCGGCTCGACCTCGGTGAGCCAGCGGTCCAGCGCGGCGCGACCGTCGCCGGTCAGCGTGTACGTCGTGCGGTCCGGACCCGCCTCGCGCTCCTGCCCGGCCGCCTCGACGAGACCGTCGCGCTGCAACCGGCCCAGGGTGGCGTAGACCTGCCCGAAGCCCAGCGGCCGGGCCCGGGGCAGCCGCTCGTCGTGGGCGCGTTTCAGCTCGTAGCCGTGCTTGGTGCCGGTGGCGAGCAGCCCGAGGAGGACGTGCGGTGTGGACACGTCCGTCACTATTCACTGAGTGAATAGCCATTGTCAACGGTCCCGGCGGCGCGCGTCGCGCCACCGGGACCGACGGAGGTCAGCGCGCGGCGCCCGTCCAGGCCGGATCGCGGCCGGTGGCGGCGAGGAGCCGGTGCACGTCCGGCAGGCCGGGCGAGGTCGGCACCACCTCGGCGAAGACGCCCATCTTCCGGGGTAGCGGGCCGAGCTGCTCGACCAGCTCGCGCAGGGCGTCCACCGCCTCGGGTGCCGGCTCGTACGGCTGGCCCGTGGCGACCGCCAGGTCCCACCCGTGCACGGTCAGGTCCAGCAGCGCCATGCCGCCGACCGTCTCCTGCGGCAGTCCCATGCCCGGCGAGACGCCCTCCATGCTGGCCGGGTCGGACCAGGCGTCGATCAGCCGTCGGGTCTCGGTCTCGAACCGGTCCCGCCATCCGTCGCCCAGGTGGTCGGGCTTGTCGGCCCACGTGGTGGGGCGCTTCGCCGCCAACCCCTGGAAGTTCACCACCACCTCGAAGAGGTGGTTCAGCAGGTCACGCACCGTGTACTCGGCGCACGGCGTGGGCAGGTCGAGCTGGTCGTCGGCGATGCCGCGCACCACCGCGACGGTTCGCGGGGCGGCGGTCGCCAGGAGGTCGCTAGTGTGTGTGGCCATAGGGCCAGCGTATGAAGGTGGTCTTGAAGAAATGCGACAGCAGCCGCGCGCGGACGACCGGGGCATCCTCGACCCGGCGCGGCTGCGCCGGGCGGTCCGCTTCCGCCGGCACCTGCCCGCCCCGGAGCTGCGTCGCTGGGTGGAGCACTACTGGCTCATCGACTGGGACCTGACCGAGCCGCTCGCTCAGCAGATCGTGCCGCATCCCGCCGTGAACGTCGTCTTCCGCCGTGACGGCGACGGCCCGGAGGCCGGCGAGGTCGCCGGGGTCGGGCGGGAACTCTTCTCCATCACCCTCGCCGGCAGCGGACGGGTCAGCGGGGTGCAGTTCCGGCCGGGCGGCTTCCATCCGTTCTGGCGCGGGTCGGTCGCCGAGCTGACCGGGGGCCGCTGGCCGTTTACCGCGCTGGCCGACCGCTGGGCGCCGGCCGCCGCCGTGGTCGGCGCCGGGCCCGCCAGCGCCGGCCCGTCCCCGGCCGGACTCTGCGGGGGTACGGACGCCGAGCGCTGCGGTGCGCTGGACACTCTGCTCACCGGCTGGGCGCCCGAGCCGGACCCGGTCAACGACGAGGTGATCGACCTGGTGGAGGCGATCCGCCGCGACCGTACGGTGGTCCGCGTCGACGACGTCGCCCGCCGCCACGGCACCTCGGTCCGGCGTCTGCAACGGCTGTTCCTGGCGCACGTCGGCGTCGGCCCGAAGTGGGTGATCCGCCGCTACCGCCTCCAGGAGGCCATCGAGCAGGCGGCCGGCGGCCCGCTCGACTGGGCGCGTCTCGCCGCCGACCTCGGCTACAGCGACCAGTCCCACCTGGTCCGCGAGTTCAGCGCGGTCACCGGCCGCACCCCGGCCGCGTACGCCCGCTCGCTCACCTGACCCCACCTGAACTCCCACGGGGACGTCGCGGACGTCGCGCCGCTTGCCCCCTGACGTTCCGTCACGCTTGCCACGCCAGCCGATGTGCCCCTCGCTCCCTTTGCTCTGCTTCAACGGACGCACCGGTCACGGAGGGTGAGCGTGCCCGGTACAGCTCCTCCACCGCGCTCGGGCCTGCGCCCCAGCTCAGCCGACCGGTGCGTATGTGTAAGCAGAGCAAAGGAGCGCGGCATGATCTGCGGGCGCGGAACGGATGTCACCGACTGTGACGCCAACCCCAACGCAACCGTCGGTGACGGCGGCCAGCGCCAGACGTCCGTGGCGATCGCCCGGGGCCGGTGACAGTCGGGCCGACGAGCGCGGGCGCGGTCAGGGCGGCGACCGCGGGCGGGTCAGCGGCGGCGGAGGGCCACCACGGCGACGTCGTCGTGGATCTCGGGCGGAGCCAGTTCGACGAGGAGCCGCGCGCAGAAGCGGTCCAGGTCGTCGTCGATCCGCCTGGCGGCGGCCGCCAGGGCGCTCAACCCCTCGTCGATGGTGGCGTCCCGCCGCTCGATCAGGCCGTCGGTGTAGAAGACCAGCGTGGCGCCGGGCGGCAGCACGAACTCCAGGTCCGGCGGTCGCTGTGCGCGGACCCCGAGCAGCGGCGCGGACTGCTGCACGAACTCCACCCGGCCATCGGCGCTGAGCAGCGGCGGCAGGTGGCCGGCGGTGGCCATCCGGACCCGGCCGGTGCCCGGGTGCAGCAGCAGGACGCAGATCGTCGCCAGCTCGGCCGGGAGCAGCGTGCGCATCAGTTCGTTCACCCGGTGCAGGATCTCGCCGGGCTGGTGCCCCTCGACCGCGTACGCCCGCACGGCGTGCCGCAGCTCAGCCATCACGGTCGCCGCGTGCAGCGAGTGACCGGCCACGTCCCCGATCGCGAGCAGCAGATGACCGTCGAGCATCACCAGCTCGTAGAAGTCCCCACCCACCTCGGTCTGGGCGCTGGCCGGCTCGTAGCGGACGGCGAGGTCGAGCCCGGCGATCTCCGGGATCCGGCGGGGCAGCAGACTGCGCTGGAGGGTGACCGCGATGCGGTGCTCCTCGTCGAAGGAGCGCTGTGCCTCGACCGCCGCCGCGACGGCCTGGGCGAGCTGCACCAGCACCGGCGTACGGGCGGTCTGCGTGGCGGTCGGCACCACCACGTACAGCGGGGCCCGGTCCTCGCGCAGCCGGGCGGCGGCCACCGTCACCGTGTCGCCGGCCGGCCAGTCGACCAGCCCCCACCGGGCCGGTTCCTCCACACGGACCGTGGCTCCGGTCGGTATGCCCGAGTCGTCGACGATCCACGGCACGATGTCCGCCCTGGCGCCGGGACCGGTGGCGACGCTGGCCAGGCAGTCGCCGTCGAAGGTCTCGGCGATCACGGCGGCCGGGCTCCGGAAGATCTGCGCGGCACCGGCGGCCGCCTCCTCGATCAGCCGGGTGAAGTTCGGTGCGGCGTGCACGGCGACGGTGGTGTCGGCGAGCCCCAGCAGCCGTTCGGCGAGCAGTTCGGCCCGCTGCCGGGCGCGGTAGTAGCGCAGCACGGCGTGTGCGGTGGCGACCAGTTCCTCCGGCTCGATCGGCTCGGCCAGGTACGCGTCCGCGCCCCGGGTGAGCCCCTGCGCGCGGTCCACCACGTCCACGGCGTGCGCCGACACGTGGATCACCGGCATGGCCGGATGGTCGGCCTTGATCCGCTCGCAGACCTCGAAGCCGCTGAGGTCGGGCAGGCGGACGTCGAGCACCACCAGGTCGATCGGGTCCATCCCGACCCGGGCCAGCGCCTCGCCGCCGGTCTCCGCCTCCAGCACGGTGAAGCCGGCCCGGGAGAGCCAGCTCACCAGCAGGTACCGCTTGGTGCGACTGTCGTCGACCACCAGGACGGTCGCCGGACCGCCGTCCACGGTCAGACTCCGTCCGCGGGGAGGAAGACGGTGAAGGTGCTGCCCGCACCGGGTGTGCTGGTCAGCTCCAGCGTGCCGCCGAGCAGGGTGACCAGGCGCCGCGCGTACGGCAGGCCGAGGGCGGCGCGCAGTTCGGCGTGGCGCTCGGGGGTCAGCGCCGGTGCGGAAGCCGGGACACGTCGGGACATCCTCACGACCGTATCCCCCCCTTCGCTCAACACGCCCAGGCTGTCCACCAGGCGCGCCACCGCGCCCGAGTGCGGCTCGTACCGGCCGTCGGGCAACGGCCCGACCGGGGCGAGATCGACCCGGAGGTGATGCCTACCGTCAACGGCGTCGCCGACCGTGGAGCGTCACGTCCGCCCCGCCGACGCCCCGCAGCAGGTCGCGGGCCACCTCGCTGAGCGCGGTGGGGAGGCGTACCTGGTCCTGGTGTTCCAGGCCGACGGCCGCCGCGACCTCCCGGCCCCCTCGACCTGGACCGGGCGGACTCTATCACCGCACACCGGTCAACTACTTGCCGCAGTGCAAAGGAATGACGGCGGCCACCGGACATCGCTCCCGATCTGCGTGCCACCCCCGTCGTGGGATACCGTTTCCCCGATAACGGGAGGTCTGGCGAATGTCCTTGACGGTGCACACGGAACAGCGCGGCGACGTCGTCGTCGTGTCGGTCGCGGGCGAGTTGGACATGGCGACCGCACCGCAGTTGCAGGACCAGATAACCGACCTGCTGGACAAGGGCCGCAGCCGGCTGGTCTTCGACCTGGCGGAGGTCTCGTTCTGCGACTCCACCGGGCTGTCCGTCTTCGTCCGCGCCAAGAACAGCTGCGACGAGGCCGGCGGCGTCGTCCGGCTGGCCGCGCCCCAGCGGGGTGTGCTGCGCATCCTGGAGGTCAGCGGCCTCGTCGAGGTGCTGCAGACGTACCCGACGGTCGAGCAGGCCGTCGCCGGCGACCCCACTCCCGCCTCCTCCTGACCCCTCAGGCCTCGTCCTCGACGTACCGGGGGCGGGCGATCACCAGCCCCGCGCCGGTCTGCACCGTGAGCGCCGCCAACAGGAACCCGATCGGCGCCGTCCAGCCACCAGTGGCCTCGTAGAGGACGCCCACCAGCAGCGGCCCGAGCGCCGCGATCACGTAGCCGGTGCTCTGCGCGAACGCCGACAACGCCACCGTCCCCTCGGCGGTGCGCGCCCGCAGCCCGATGGTCGTGAGGATCAGCGGGAAGGCTCCCTGGCCGAGCGCCAGCAGGGCCACCCAGAGCAGCGCGCCGTCGTGCGGCGACACCGCCAACCCCAGGTAGGCGAGTGTCGACGCGGCGGTCAACGACAGCACCACCGGCCGCAGCGTCCGCATCCGCCCGGCCAGCGTCGGCATGAGCAGCGCGATCGGCACACCCAGGGCGGTCACCCCGGCGAGCAGCAGGCCCGCCGTCTCCGGCTGGTAACCGGCGTCCCGGAACAGCTGCGCCAGCCAGCCCATGATCGCGTACCCGCTCAGCGACTGCGCACCGAAGTAGACCGCCATCGCCCAGCCGAGCCGGGTCCGCGCCGGCCGTACCCGGATCCGGGTGGCGGTCGCCGTCGGGGTCGCCCGCCGTGCGGCGGCGCGGGCCCGCAGCGCCAGCGGCACCCACGGGAGTACGGCCACCGCGGCCAGCCCGGCCCAGACTCCGAGCCCGACCCGCCAGGAGCCGACGGCGTGTGCGATCGGCACCGCGGAGGCGGCGGCCACCGTCGTGCCGACGGTCAGGGCCATCGTGTAAGCCCCGGTGACCAGCCCGGTGCGGTGCGGGAAGTGCTGCTTGACCAGCATCGGCAGCAGGATGTTCGCCACCGCGATCCCGGCCAGCGCGAGCGCGCTGGTGAGCACGAAGACCAGCGCCGAGCCGGTGACCACCCGCAGCACCTGGCCGGCGGCGAGCGCGACCATGGCGACCACCAGCACCCGGGCCGGGGCGACGCGGCGGACCAGCCACGGCGTCAGCGCCCCCAGCCCCGCGAACGCGATCGTGGGCAGCGTGGTGACCAGGCCGGCCATCGCCCCGGAGAGCTCCAGCCCGGTGCGCACCTCGTCGAGCAGCGCGCCGAGGCTGGTGACGGCGGCCCGCAGGTTCAGCGCCACCAGCAGCATCCCGACCAGCACCAGCACGCCCCCGCGCACCGCACTCCCCGCCGCCGCACCCGCTCCCGACCCCGTCCCGGCACTCCCCGGGACGCTCGCCCCCGCACTTTCCGGGAAAGAGGCCCCTTCCGCGCTCCCGTGGCCACTCTTTCCGTGAATGTGCGCCCCCGTCGGGAGGGTGGCGGCGGCACCGGAGCGGGCGGTGGCGGTGGGGGGTGGTGGTGGCGGGGTCATGCGTCCGAACCTACAATCATGGGATGAATTTCGGGCAGGGGTTGTAACCAGTGCCACCCGCGGCTGATTCCGTCGCCGTGCCGCCGCGCGGCCGGCGCGTACAGGAGACGATCACCCAGCTCCGGGAGCGGATCCTCGGCGGCGAGTGGCCGGTGGGCGGCCGCATCCCGACCGAGCCGCAGCTGGTGGCGGCCCTCGGCGTGGGGCGCAACACCGTCCGCGAGGCGGTCCGCGCCCTGGTGCACGCCGGGGTGCTGGAGTGCCGGCAGGGCTCCGGGACGTACGTGGTGTCGACCGACGAGCTGGCCCCGGTGGTGGCCCGCCGGCTCACCGACGACCGGATGGCCGAGGTCGTCGAGGTGCGGCGCGCCTTCGAGGTGGAGGCGGCGCGGCTGGCCGCGCTGCGGCGTACCCCCGAGGATCTGGCAGCGCTCGACGGCGCGCTCGCCGCCCGCGAGGCGGCCTGGCGCGGCGGTCGGGTCGACGAGTTCGTGGAGGCCGACGCCGCGCTGCACACCGCGGTCGTCGCCGCCGCGCACAACGGCATGCTCGCCGAGCTCTACGCCTCGGTCGGCGCGGCGCTGCGCAGCACCGTCGCCGCGGCGATGGGGGACGCGCTGGAGCCGGAGCGTTACGTCGACCACTCCCGGCTGGTGGCCGCGATCCGGGCCGGCGATCCCGAGCGGGCAGCCGTCGAGGCGGGCGCTTTTCTGGAGCCCCCGTCCCGGGCATAGGTTGTGTCGGACGGAAGACCGGACACCTCGGGAGTACGGATGCTCAAGGGCTTCAAAGATTTCATCATGCGCGGGAACGTCGTCGACCTCGCGGTCGGCATCGTCATCGGCGCCGCGTTCACCGGCGTGGTGACGTCGTTCACCAACTCGTTCCTGAAGCCGCTGATCAAGTTCATGGGCGGCGGCACCGACCAATTCGCCGGGTCGTGGAAAATCAGTGACGACAACCTCATCACCTGGGCCGAATTCCTCAACGCGCTGATCACCTTCCTGCTCACCGCCGCGGTGCTGTACTTCCTCGTCGTGTTCCCGATGAACAAGCTGGCCGAGCGCCGGCAGCGGGGCGAGGAGCCGCCGCCGAAGGCGCCGAGCGAGGAGATCAAGCTGCTCACCGAGATCCGCGACGCCCTGGTCGCGGCCGGCCGGACCACCCCCGCCCAGCAGCGCGGCGCCCTCGACGACGTGCTCGGCCGGCGGGAGGAACCGCCCGCCAGGTACTGAACCCGGCACACGCACAACGGCCCTCGCGGGAATCCCGCGGGGGCCCCACATTTTCGTACGCCTGTTCGATAGAGTCCCCGCCATGGAGCAGCGGAAGCACTGGTGGAACGGGAAATGGGGCCGCCTGGCCCGGCGGGACGTCTTCCTCCGGGTCGACGCCGACCGGTGGTACGTCGAGCAGCGCGCCGGCGGGTCGGAGGGGGTCTCGCAGTTCTACGAGTACGACAGCGCTGAGGACGCCGAGGAGACGGTCCGGGCGCTGCTCCACGGCACCGACACGTGGCGCGAGCTGTCGCCCCGCCCGCCGGGCGGCTGGGGTCGCGTTTAGCGCGAGGACCGGCCGGGAACCGCGCCTGTATGAGCCAGCAGCAGGTCCTCTCCCGGGTCACCACCGGCATGCGGGTGGTCGACGCCGCCGGCACCGAGATCGGCACCGTGGACCTGGTCCAGCGCGGTGACCCGAACGCGGTGACCGTGCAGGCGCCGACCGCCGACCCGGGCAGCAGCCTGGACGAGCTGATCGAGTCGACCGCGGTCGAGGAGCCGGACGTCCCGGCCGACCTGGCGGCCCGGCTGCTGCACGCGGGCTACCTGAAGGTCTCCACCGACCGGGTCCGCACCGGCGCGGTCTACGTGCTCGCCGACCAGATCGCCACCGTCACCGACGCGGTCCGCCTCGACGTCCCGCTGACGGATCTGCCCACCGAGGAGTGAAAGGCGTCAGCAACTTTCATAATCCACCGACCGGTGCGTAGAGACGAACTGAGGGTGTTCTTGGCAAGCTTGATCCCATGACGCTGATCCTCCGCTCGGCCATCCTCAACGACATCGGCCTGGTCCGGACCAACAACGAGGACTCCGCCCTCGCGGGCGAGCGCCTCGTCGCGGTCGCGGACGGCATGGGCGGCCTGCCGGCGGGCGAAGTGGCGAGCGAGATCGTCATCCGCATCCTGGACGAGCTGACCCCGCCGACCACCCCCGACGAGGCCGCCGACGCGCTGCGCGCCGTGGTCAGCACCGCCAACCAGCGCATCCACGCCGCCATCACCGTCGATCCCGCCCGCGAGGGCATGGGTACGACGCTGACCGCCGCGCTGCTGGCCGGTGAGACGCTGGTGCTGGCCCAGGTCGGCGACTCCCGCTGCTACCTGCTGCGGGAGGGGGAGCTGACCCAGCTCACCCGGGACGACACGTTCGTGCAGGCGCTGGTCGACCAGGGCGCGCTCTCTCCCGAGCAGGCCCGGCACCACCCCCAGCGGTCGCTGGTGACCCGCGCCGTGCAGGGCTCGGACACCCCGCCGGCGATCGGGACGCTCACCGTCGTGCCCGGCGACCGGTTGCTGCTGTGCAGCGACGGGCTCTCCGACTACGTCGAGCACGAGGCGATCGCCACGGCCCTGGCCGGCTACGGCGACCGGCAGCTCTGCGGGGAGCAGCTGGTCAAGCTGGCCCACCAGGCCGGCGCGCCGGACAACGTCACCGTCGTGGTCTCCGACGTCACCCAGCCGTAGCCCCAATGCGGTTGCGGCGGCAGGGCCGCCGGGTTGGGATGGTCGGATGACCGTGCGCGCGCTCTCCGCCGAGGAGCGACTCACCGCGAGCTTCCCCCTCCAGGCGTACGCCTTCGAGGCCTCCCCGCAGAGCGCGGCGCGGGCCGAGGAGTTCCGCGAGTACCTGCCGTACAACCAGGGCAACCGGACGCTGGTCGTCGAGGAGGCGGGCGAGACCCGCGCGGCGGTCTCGGCCATCCCGATGCGGCAGAACCTGCGCGGCCGGGTGCTGCCCATGGCCGGCGTCGCCGGGGTGGCGACCCATCCGCTCGCCCGCCGGCAGGGGCACGTACGCACCCTGATGCACCAGCTCCTGGACGAGATGCGCGACGAGGGGCACCAGCTGACGGCGCTCTGGCCGTTCCGCCCGTCGTTCTACGAGCGCTTCGGCTACGTCGGGCTGCCGATGCCGCGTACGGTCACGCTGCCGGTGGCCGACCTGGCCCCGCTGCTGCGCGCGGAGCTGCCCGGCGAGGTGGGGTGGGAGCGGATCGGCGCGGGCTATCCGACCTGGCGGGACTTCACCGAGCGCTGCCTGCGCGAGCGGCACGGCTTCGCGCTCCTCCCCGACTACCGGGCGGTCGCGCTGCGCGACCGGGACGAGCGGTGGCTGGTGACGGCACGGGTCGGCGGCGCCGTGGCCGGGGCGGTCACCTACCGGATCGACGACCACGGGGGCACGCTGGCCGCCGACGACCTGCTCGCCGCCGACCCGTACGCCCGGGCGCTGCTGTTGCAGTTCTTCGCCCGGCACGTCGACCAGGTGGCGACGGTCCGGTTCGACGTACCCGTCAGTGCGGCACCCGAGCTGTGGCTCACCGACCTCGAGGTGCACGTCGAGACGCGGGTGGCCCGGCCGGGCTCCTCCGCGCCGATGGCCCGGCTGCTCGCGGTGGACGCGCTCGCCGGGCTGCCCGCCGGCGCCGGCCGGGTGCGGGTGGAGCTGACCGGGGACCGCTGGCTGGCCGGTGCGTACCTGCTCGACGGCACGACCGGTGCGCTGGAGCTGGTCCGCGGCGACGCCGGCAGCGCTCCGTCGGCGACGCTGACCGCCGCCGGGCTCTCCGGGCTGGCGTACGGGGTGCTGGACCCGGTGGAGGTGCACCTGCGCGGCCTGGGTGACGTGCCCGTCGACGCCGGGGTCGAGCTGCGTCGCCTGTTCCCGCGCCGGCTGCCGTACCTCTTCGCCGACTTCTGATTACCGGTTACCGGTCCTAGTAGGGGTTGCCGTGGCCGGGGACGGGGTGGCGGGGGGCGTTCAGGGCCCGGGCCATCGGCGGGGTACGGGTGTGGGCGCCGTCGGCCATGCCGGCGAAGAGTTCCTTGAGCGCGGTGAGCGCGTCGTGGCGGGGTGTCCAGCCCAGCTCGGTCTCGGCGCGCTCGCTGGACATCAGCGGCGCGTTCAGGGCCAGCTCTACCCAGCCGGCGTCGACGGGTTGCAGCCGGGCGTGCCAGGTGAGCGCGGCGGCGGCGCGCAGCACCGGCCCGGCCACCGGCACCGTCCAGCCGTGGAAGTGCCGGGCCACCAGCTCCGGCGTCAGCACCGGGTCGGCGGCGACGTTGAACGCGCCGCGCGCGTCACCCAGGACCGCACGGGCGTACGCGTCGGCCAGGTCGTCGGCGTGCACCGCCTGCATCCGTAGCCGCCGGTTGGTCGGCACCAGTGGCAGCCGGCCGAACTTCAGCAGCCGCACCGGCACGAACGGGCCGAGGAAGTACCGGGCGATCTCGGTGGCCGCCGCCCGCTGGAAGGTCAGCCCGGGCCGCAGGCGGACCACCCGCAGCTCCGGGTGCTCCCGCTCCACCCGGTCCAGCAGCGACTCGACCTCCGCCTTGTCCCGGCTGTACGACGACGCGGGCACCCCGGTCGCCGGCCAGCGCTCGCTGACCGGGTGGTCCTTCGGACCGGGCGCGTACGTGCCGACCGACGACGCGTACACGAGGGCCGGCACACCCGCCCGGACCACGGCGTCGATCACCGCTCCGCTGCCGCCGACGTTGGTGCGGTGCAGCACCCGCTGGTCGTGGCTGGGCTGGATCTGCCAGGCCAGGTGCACCACCGCCCCGGCACCCGCGAACACCTCGGCGAGTTGCTCGGCGGCGCCCGGCGCGCCGATGTCGCAGGAGTGCCACTCCACCCGGTCGTACGGCTCACCGGCGTCCGGGCCGGGTAGGCGTCGTGCCACCCCGGCCAGGTCCAGCCCGCGTTCCCGGCGCAGCCGGCGCAACAGGGCCGTACCGGCGTTGCCGCTCGCCCCCACCACCACGATCCGCATGTCCGACCCCGTACCCGGTCAGCCGCACCCCAACCGCCCCGGCGGTGGCCTGAACGCCGTCCGACGCGACGCGGACCGCCGCTGGGCTCACGGGCGAGGAGCGTTGCGGACCCAGGTACGCCGCTCGTCCCGCTGCCGGCGCCCGCTGGTGGCGGCGAGGCAGCGGGGGCAGACCCAGCCGACCGGGTCCGCCTCGGTGAGCACGTCCGTGCCGGTGTACTCGAACCGCACGTGCGGGAACCGGCGCAGCCGGGTGCGGCTGAGCGGCAGTCCGCACACGGTCTGGTTCTGGCCGGGCTGCCAGGCGTGCACCTCGCCGGCCGGCTCCCGTACCCCGTCGGGCCCGGTCCCCTCGCTCGACGCCGCCACCGCCGGGGTGCTGGTCATCCTCATGCCGGAACGGTTCCCCCGCCGGCCGCCGCCCATGCCAGCCCGCCGCGACGCCGTCGAGATCACACTCAGCGGGCGAGCAGGGCGCCGATCAGGGCGGCGAAGGCGGCCACCGAGGCGACCGTGCGGACCAGGTTCCACCGCACCCACGGCCCCTCGAACCGCTCCCGCACCGCCGCCAGGTCGCCGATCCCGTCCACCGGCCCGGCGTCGTCGAGCTGGTTGTTGAGCGGCACGTTGATCCGCGTCGTGACGCCGAACATCACCAGGTGCGCCACCAGCGCGGCCAGCGTCCAGGCCAGCACCGGGCCGTCGCCGAGGTGCAGCGCGGCGACCAGCGCGGTCAGCACGGGGGCACCGAGGAACGCGGCCAGGAACCAGCCGTTGAGGATCTTCCGGTTGATCGACTGCATCGTGCCGACCAGGGTCCGCGCGTCGGTCGCGGCCAGACCCGGCATGACCGAGCAGGCGTACGCGAAGAACACCCCTGCCATCAGCCCGCTGGTGAACGTCGCGCCGGCGAGCGCGACGAGACGGCTCGACATGGGACTACCCCCGTTCCTGTTGCGGTGGGTCGGCTCGCGGGAATGAGTGCCTCGGCATCCTTTGGAGCTGACTCGTTCACGTCATCACCCAGTCAACCGCCCCACGAGCCGTACGCCCATGGCCGCCCCGCTCGCCCCCATACGCAAGCGTCTCGGCGCTGGCGCTCCCCGAGATCTTGGAAGCAAACGGCCCCTCCAGGGGCCGAGATCCTCCAAGATCTCGCGTCGGCGACGTGGCCGCCGCCCCGCCCGTCTCTGACCGGCGAAACCGGCTCCCGCCCGGCCGCCGGAGGCCGTGTGGACGCGGATGCGCGACCACCTCACCACCTCCGGCGTCGATCCCGCCGACTGCCTCTACGTCTGTGGCGCCTTCCACGCCGCCAGCCACGTCGAGCAGTTCGGCCTCGCCACCGACGCGCCCGCCTACGAGATCAGCCCCCGCACCGGCACCCGCTGGCACTACGGGCTGATCCCGTCCAGCCACTCCGCCATCGAGGTCCAGTTCGGCCTCGCCCCCGGCTCGGTCTCCATCGCCGCGGCGACCTGGACGAAGGCGCTGACCCGCTCCGGCCTGACCCCGTACCGGCTCGACGGGCAGCGCGGCACCCGCTCCCGCTCCCACAGGCCCGCCGGCGGCGCCGCACCCACCACCGGCGTCACCGACCGGCTCTCCGGGTTCCTCGCCGCACCACCCGAGCCCGGCGGCCTCGACGAGGCGGAGCTGCGCGGCTGGTGCGTCGACATCGTCCGGCTCGCCCGCCGCAACGGCTACCTTGCCAGCACGGCCGACGCGATCGCCGTTTTCGAGACCGCGATCCTCCTCGCCGGGCTGCGTAACCGGGCCCGCCCCACCCCATACGACTTCGCCGACGCCGCGGTCACCTGCATCGAGAAGGACGTCGTCCCCGGCCGGCGGGACATCCGCCGGCTCTGCGAGATCCTGCTCGGCGGCGACCGGGTCGGCCAGGTCGGCTACGAAGCACTCCCACCACTGGCCCGCGACGTCCTCGACCGCCTCCGCCCGCTCGGCCTGGACCTGGAGAAACGCACCGTCCAGCGGGCCCTGCTCGACCTGCACGCCGAACCCCGGCTGGCGCCCTGCTCGGACCTGCTGTGGATGCTGCGGCACCTGCTCCCACCAGACGCGGTCCGTCCGATCATGGGGGAGCGGCGGCTGGGACACCGGTCCATCCAGGAGAGCTGGGACGTCGCCCTCGGCCGCGACCAGCGGGCCCTGATCGAGCTGGGCTACGAGGGCGTCACCGTGGAGCAGGTGCTGGAGCAGCGGCTACGTCGGGCAGTCCGCGGGCCGCAGGCCACCGCGGCCGGCGCCCTCGCGGCCGTCGAGGACGCCATCCGGCTACTCGACAGCCCCCGCCTGGTCGACGAACTCGGCGCCCGGGCGGTCGAGCTGCTCGCCGCCGAACGCACCGTCGACGGTGCCCCGGAGGTGCTGCGCCGCATCCGGCGGCTGCTGGCCCACTACCGGACCACCGCGGCGGCCCTGCCGGCCTGGTGCGAAGCGTTCGTGACCGCCGGGTACGCGCACTACTGCACCCTGCTGCCGACCGCCTTCGTCGACGAGCAGACCGGCGTCCGGCAAGTCGGCGCGATGCTCGGTTTCCTGTTCAACATGGAAGGCCTGGCACTGTCCCTCGGCTGCGACCGCGCGCAGCTCGAACTCGCGATCGCACAGTCACACCCGGAGACACCCGCCAAGGTCGCCCTGCACTGGGCGGCCCGGCACCAGCTGGGCCTGCTGCCGCTGGCCGAGCTACGCGCCCGCTGCCACGGTCTGCTGGCCAACCCGCTGGTGGTGCCGACCTTCCCGCAGTACCTCTCCGGCTTCGTGCAGGCCCTCGACCCGGTACCCGGACTGGCACCGTTCGTGGTGGAGCTGATGTCGACCGCGTTTGCCCAGCTGCCCGACCCGATCCTGCTGCCCTGGCTACCCACCCTCATCACCACGCTGCGCGAGCACGGCCCAGAGCTGGTGCCACTGCTGGTCCGCGAGGCGGCACGCACCTTCCCCGGCAGCCTGCCCGCGCTGGACACCTGGGTGCCACCCTGGGCCGCACCCGCACCGACGCCGGCACCGCCGGTCGTGCCGGCGGGGCCGGTCGTCAGCCTGCTGACCGACCATCCCGAGGCCGTCGACGCGGTCGCCACGCTGCTCGGCTGCCCCGGCCTGTGGCGACGACACGACGAACCCACCCACACCGAGGTGGCGGCGCTTCTCACCCAGCACCCGGACACCGCAGCAGCTGTGGTCGACCTCCTGACGGCGGACCCTACGTGAGCGACGGCGAGGCGTCCGGCCAGGCCGACGGGGGATTTCCCCTCGTCAAGGAAGTCAGGGAGACATACGGCTCGTCCGAAAAGGAGCTTGTCAGGCTGGCGGCGGCCACGACGGCCCGGTCGCTCCCGCGTCGGTGACGCTCGGGTGCCGCAGCCTGATCTATCCCGGCGTGTCGCGGCGCCGTCGAGGCTGGCCGGTCACGCTTCCGCTGATGGGGCGTCAGCCGGTCAACCAGGCCCGACCCTAGGAGACGGACGTGGCCGGCGGCGGTGACGTTTCGTAGTGTTCAGGCGGTGGTGGCGGCGGTTGTCGGTGGGAGGGTGAGCGGTGGCGCGTACCTGGCTGTCCGTACGGGTCGAGTTGGTCTCCGGTCGCGGCGTCGACCTGTGGCCTCGGCCGGGCAGGGTCGCGGCGTGCCGGTCGCATACCTTCGCCCAGCTCGCTGACGCGATCGATTCGGCGTTCGCCCGCTGGGACCTGGCCCACATGCACATGTTCACACTGGCCGACCGAACCCAGGTCACGCCGCTTGAGTTGTGGGACGGCGAGGCGCCCGAGGGCAGCATCGACAGCGACCGGACCAAGTTGAGTCGCCTGGGTGGCGGCGAGCAGTTCGCGTACGTGTTCGACTTCGGTGACGACTGGGCGCACCTGTGCACGGTCGCCGAGTCCCGCATCGATCCGCTGGAGACACTCGGCGTGCTGCCCAGCGAGCCGATGCCGTACTTCGGGTGGGGTGACCTGCCCGATCAGTACGGGCGGCGTTGGGACGGCGACGACGGCGAGACACCGCCGCCGGAACGGCCGCGACGGCCGCTTGCCGAGCTTCCGCGGCTGCTGCCGTGGTGGGGACCCCGCCAACGCGAACAGTAGCGGTCCGAGGTCGTCGGACGGCAATCGTTCTGGCGTGTTGACCCGTCGCTGCCCGGGGCGAGGCAACGCTACAGGCTAGTGATCGACGAGGTGAC
Source organism: Micromonospora sp. H33 (assembly GCF_052068455.1). Taxonomy (NCBI): domain Bacteria; kingdom Bacillati; phylum Actinomycetota; class Actinomycetes; order Micromonosporales; family Micromonosporaceae; genus Micromonospora; species Micromonospora sp. H33. The sequence goes on from NZ_JBQHDE010000001.1 coordinate 719,703, forward strand.
CGACCGGAAGAGGTCCGACCGGAAGAGGTAAAGGGGCAGCCTGTTGCCGGCCAGGCTCTGAATGTCTGCCCCGGCCCGGGGCGCTCGGCGACAGGTCACCTCACCTGGACCGGGTGAGGACCGCGAGGCTCTGCCTGCCCGCGCCACAGCCGGGCACGGGCGCACGTGGCCGAGGGCAGGGCAGCACAGCCAGTGGCAGCACGGTCCGTTCGTCCTGCCGGCGCAAGCGCCTCAGGCTACCTCGGGGTCGACCGGGTTCTGGCCGAGAAAGGGTACGGCGTGATCGGTTGGCTGCACTCGGAACGAGATCAACGAAGAGAAGTGCTGGTGGGCCGCCTGGGACTCGAACCCAGAACCTAAGGATTAAAAGTCCTCAGCTCTGCCATTGAGCTAACGGCCCGTTGCGCCACAGGCTACCCGAAGCCCGCCCCGCCGTTGGCGTCCGTCCGAGCGCCCGGCGGCGAGGCCCTGGGCGCTGAGTTGCGCGGCGGGTAGTGGGCGGCGTGGGCAGGCGGGCCGGCAGATGTAGACCGCGTCGCTGTGGAGCAGCCGCACGATGATCATCGTGTTGGCGCAGTGGCGGCAGGCGAGTAGGTCCGGTGGCACCGAGCCCTTGTCGGGGGTGGTGGCGGTGATCCAGACCAGGACGGTCGAGGGCGACAGGCCCCTCGGTGCGGGCGGCGGCGCCGACCGCCCGGTGGAGGGTGGATTCGGTGGCCTGGCGGTGATGGACGTCCGCGACGACGCCGGCGACGAACGCCGCCGTCCAACTGTGACTGGTGGTCGAGAGCGTGGTGGGTTGAACCAGATGGCAGGCCGCGGGGATGAGCTGAGCGTGGAGGTCCGTCGTCGCGCCGGGCGTGGGTGTGTCCTTGTCTTCGGGTGCCGGCTGTGGCCGGCGGCGAACGGGACACCGGGGGAAGTGCCTCGCTGCCGCCGGCCACGAACCGGCCGCTGTCCCCGCCTGACGCGGCGGTCGGCTGTGCCCGGGGGTGCCCCTTCGGGGATCAGCTGGCCTTGCGGGCGCGGATGGTTCGTCGTGAGTGGTAGGGGCTCGTGCGGTCAGCGGCCTGCGGGCACCCGCACGCGGCTCGCGGGTGAGCTGTCGGGCCGGCCGCAGGTCAAGCGATGGCGACGGGGGCTGTGGATATCCGCTCCACGAGAGGGGCGGCCTCGTCGACGGCGGCCCGCTGGTGGTCGAGTAGGGGTCGTTGGCCCAGCCGGCGATTATGTGGGCTAGGGGATCGGTGACGTTCGTGGTGGCGCTGGCCAGTGCCTTGAGGGTGGCGAGGGCGCAGAACGTAGTCGGGGCTGTAGCCGCCCTCGTGGGCCATGGCGATCCGCCCGCCGCGCAGCCGGTCCCCGGCGTCGACGAGCCGGCGGGTCATGGCGCCGTAGGCGCTGGCGGTGAGCATCTGCCGGCCGAGGGGGTCCAGGACGCCGCCGTCGAAGCCGCAGGAGAGCAGGATCAAGTCCGGGGGCCGAAGCGGGGTCGAGGGCGGGGAGGACGACCTGGTCCCGGTTGCGGCATGTCCGCCGGGACGAGGGCGGCCCTCCCCATCCCGGAAGCTCTGACCCGGATATCGGTCAGGCTTTACGTCCGTGGTTCGGTAGCCTGCTGTCCGTGGCCAGTTCCGACCTCCGCGTGCGCTTCGCGCCCTCCCCGACGGGCATGTTCCACGTCGGCAATGCTCGGTCCGTCCTGTTTAACTGGGTGCTGGCCCGACAGTCGGGCGGAACGATGGTGCTGCGGATTGAGGACACGGACGCGGCGCGGAATCGCCCGGAATGGGTCCAGGGAATCCTCGATGCGATGGAGTGGCTTGGTATAGGCCCGAGTGAGTACGAGGGTCCGCTGTTCCAGTCCGACTACGTCCAGCAGCACCGCGACGCCATCGACCGACTCCTCGCCGCCGGGCGCGCCTACTACTGCGACTGCATCCGGGATCAGGTCATCGCGCGTACCGGCAGCGAACACAAGGGCTACGACGACTTCTGCCGGGACCGTGGCCTGACCGCTGGGGAAGGCCGGGCGTTGCGCTTCCGTACGCCGGACGACGGCTCGACCGTGATCGTCGACCTGGTACGCGGCAAGCCGACCTTCGACAACGCGCTGATCGAGGACTTCGTGATCGCCCGCGGCGACGGGTCGCCGGTGTTCTTGCTGGCGAACGTGGTCGACGACATGGTCATGGGCATCACCCACGTGATCCGGGCTGAGGAGCACCTGCCCAACGCGCCGAAGCAGCAGTTGCTGTGGGAGGCGCTGGGAGCTGAGCCACCGGTGTGGGTGCACGCGCCGATCCTGGTCAACGAGAAGCGGCAGAAGCTGTCCAAGCGCCGGGACCGAGTGGCCCTGGAGGACTTCCGCGCCGAGGGGTACCTCCCCGAGGCGATGCGGAACTACCTGATGTTGCTCGGGTGGGCGCCGTCCGGCGATCGGGAGATCCTGCCCTGGGATGACATCGTGGCGGAGTTCCGGCTGGAGGACGTCAACCCCTCGCCAGCGTTTTTCGACGTGAAGAAGCTCCGAGCCTTCAACGGGGACTACATCCGGGCGTTGTCGGTTGAGGCGTTTGTCGAGGCATGCCAGCCGTGGTTGGGAGCTGAGACCGTGCCGTGGCGGCCGGAGGCGTACGACGCCAGCGCGTTCGCTGCTGTCGCCGAACTGGCTCAGACCCGGATCGCTGTGCTCTCCGAGATCGTGCCGATGGTCGATTTTCTGTTCCTCGACGAGCCGGCCGCCGATGAGGCAGCGTGGGCGAAGGCCATGAAAGCCGACGCCCCAGCGCTGTTGGCCGCCGTGGTCGAGGCGTATGAGACGTGCGAGTGGCGGGCCGAGGTGCTCAAGGCAACGCTGGAGACGATCGGCGCCGAGCGGGGACTCAAGCTCGGCAAGGCGCAGGCGCCGGTGCGGGTCGCGGTGACGGGCCGCACCGTCGGGCTGCCGCTGTTCGAGTCGATCGAGGTCCTCGGACGTGAGCGAACCTTGGCTCGCCTGCGAGCCGTCCTCGACCGCCTGAGCTGACCCTTTGCGACCGGCGGATCGATCCGCCGGTCAACCTGTCGTCGATCGATCCGCTCCCTGAGCATTTCCGGAAGATCCGCCTCCCTGCCCGAGACGGATCGGAGCGAGATTGGCGTACCTTTCATGAATCTTGAGAAACTGCTGGCCGACCGGCTGGCCCAGGCGTTTTCAGCCGTGGCTGGCGGACCGGTCGATCCGGTCGTGCGGCGGTCGCAGCACGCGGATTATCAGTCCGACGCCGCACTGTCCCTGGCGCGTCGGCTCGGTCGCCCGCCACGGGACATCGCCACCGAGGTCCTCGGCCAGGCGGCGTTGGCGGACCTTTGCTCGGCCGTGGAGGTGTCCGGTCCGGGGTTCATCAACCTGACGGTCGCCGACCCGGCTCTCGGCATGCTGCTGTCGAGGATGGCCGCCGACACCCGGCTCGGCGTCGCGTTGAGCGCCGTTCCCGAGACGGTGGTCATCGACTATTCGGCGCCGAACGTGGCGAAGGAGATGCATGTGGGGCACCTCCGGTCGACCGTCATCGGTGACGCCGCCGTACGGCTGCTGGAGTGGCTCGGGCACCGAGTGATCAAGGCCAACCACCTGGGCGACTGGGGCACACCCTTCGGGATGCTCATCGAGCACCTGCTCGACCTGGGCGAGTCGGAGGCCGCCCACGAACTGTCCGTCGGTGACCTGGACTCGTTCTACAAGGCGGCCAGGGTCAAGTTCGACGCCGACGACGCGTTCAAGGAACGGGCCAGGCGGCGGGTGGCAGCCCTGCAGAGCGGCGACGAGCTGACCTTGCGGTTGTGGCGGCTGCTTGTCGCCGAGTCGGAGAAGTACTTCCTGACCGTCTACGACCAGCTCGGCGTCCTGCTCACCGAGAAGGACTTCTACGGCGAGAGCTACTACAACGACATGCTTGCCCCGGTGACCGACGAACTGGACCGGCTCGGGTTGCTGCGGGATAGCGGCGATGCGGCCTGCGTCTTCCCGGAGGGCTTCACGGGGCGCGACGGGCAGCCGTTGCCGATCATCGTGCGTAAGCGTGACGGCGGATATGGCTATGGTGCCACCGACCTCGCGGCGATCCGCCACCGGACCCGGGATCTCGGCGCGACCCGGCTGCTCTACGTCGTGGGGCTGCCGCAGCGTCAGCACTTCGAGATGGTGTACGCGGTCGCTCGGCAGGCCGGGTGGCTAAGCCCGCCAGCGGCTGCCGAGCACATCGGTTTCGGCTCGATCCTCGGCTCGGACGGCAAGATGCTGCGCAGCCGGGCCGGTGGCTCGATCAAACTTGTCGGACTGCTGGACGAGGCTGTGACCAGGGCCGCCGATCTGGCCCGGCAGAAGAACCCCGACCTCCCTGAAGCGGCCATCGCCGAAGTCGCCCGCGCGGTCGGCATCGGCGCCATCAAGTACGCCGACCTGTCCACCGACCGGAACAAGGACTACGTCTTCGACTGGGACCGGATGCTGTCGCTGGACGGCAACACCGCACCGTACCTGCAGTACGCCCACGCCCGGATCCGGTCCATCTTCCGCCGCGCCGAGATCGAGCAGTTCACCGCAACCTCGATCTCGATCGTGCACCCGGCTGAACACGCCCTCGCCCTCGAACTGGTCAACTTCGGCACCGTCGTCACAGGCGTCGAGCGGACCCTGGAATTCCACCGGCTCGCCGGCTACCTGCACACCCTCGCCGCCACCTTCAGCGGCTTCTACGAACACTGCCCGGTCCTACGCGCCGAGGGCGAGGTGCGGAACAGTCGGCTGGCCCTGTGCGACCTCACCGCCCGGGTCCTGCACCACGGCCTGTACCTGCTGGGCATCGCCACTCCGGACCGTATGTAGCCAGTCGCGCCCTGAACCACGCCCGCTCGCCTGGCTGGCAGGTCTACTCCCTTGCGGACTCGGAGCTGAGCCGGGCTCCCGGCAGGCAGAAGGTGGACCGTGTGTCGAATGGGGGTGCGAGGTTGCCGAAGTTGGTGCCGAGGACCTCGTCGCTGAGCCGGAAGACCTCGGGTGCCCAAGGTCCGACCCGGCCACCGCTCGGGAGCCGGTCGGTGGCAAGGGTCGCGGTCAGCAGCCAGCCGCGCGGCGACGGGGTGATGACAAGGCTTCCGTCTGCGGCGCCGCTCGGGGCAGAGTTCGTTGCCTTCGACGTCGATGCTGAGCAGGTCGATCTGGTCGATGCACCACTGGCCGAGGAGGTCTTCCAGAGTCCGGCAGGCGACGAGGATCTCTTCGTAGTCCGTACCGCGCCGCTGCAGACCTGACCAGGAGGGCTTGTGGGCGTACATGCCGAATGGCCAAAGCCCGGGGGTCGTGGATACGGCGCAGGTGTCCACGGCGCAGCAGCGGTGCCGGAGCCGTTGGTGGTTGCGGGGGTCGGCGTCCACGCAGAGACCGCGCCAGCCACGGTTCTCGAAGTAGAGGCTGTTGCTGCCGCGTACACCGTCGCCAGCGCCGATGTCGACGAATACTCCGTGCGCTGGAAGATGGTAGTTCTCTGCGAGCCAGCGGTCCTCGCCCCATTGCGAGTGGTACGGCGCGGGTTGGGTGTAGGGCAGCATCGCCATCATCCCCGCCACCGATGGATCAGGTCCTGCTCGCGGGCGTAATCGAGCCAGCGCTGTGACCAGCTGCGCCGCAGCGCCTGCCAGCCGAGTGCATCGGTGATGCTGTCAGACCGATGACATGGCCGACAAGGGGGTGCCGAACATGGTGACCACGGTGGCCCGGGTACTGACCGACCGAACCGAGGACGCGACGCTGGTGCTCAACGGCAACTGGCTGTTACTCACCCGCGTCGACGGGACGCTACGCAAGCACCGACCGCAGTGGTGGGCCCACTACGGTGTGGATCACCTCATCCCGTGGTAAGGGACAGAACCGACCTGTCACTCGCGTCCGCGTTCGCGGTCTTCGACGCCCAAGACTCGGGATGCCTGTCCTACGGCGTCGAGGATGCCGGGCGCCGCTGGTTCGTCAAGAAGCCCACCACCCCGCAGGCCCGCCTCTCGCTGATCCGGGCCACCCAGTTTCACACCGGAGTCCAGCACCCGGCGATCATCCGCCCCGAGCAGGTCCTCGACGGCCCCGACGGGCCAGTGCTGGTCTACCCATGGCACGACGGCACAGTTCTCAACCACGCCACCACGCACGGCTCGGACCGCACCGCACTGGCCCGGTTCCAGCAGCTACCCCTCCCGGACGTCGAGGCAGCCATCACCACGATCCTCGACGCGCACCTGGCCGTCACGGCAGCCGGCTACGTCGCGGTCGACCTGTACGACGGCTGCTTCCTTTACGACTTGGACAGACGACAGATGTGGCTGATCGACCTGGACGAATACCGACCCGGCCCCTTCGTCCTCGACGCCGACCGCCTCCCCGGATCCCGCCGTTACATGGCCCCGGAAGAGTTCGTCCGAGGTGCCGTCATCGACCAGCGCACCACGGTGTACACCCTCGGCCGCACCATCCAGCACCTGCTCGACTCCCCACACGGCTGGCGGGGCTCCCCGGCCCAAGGTCGGCTCGTGGCCCACGCCACCCGCGCGACACCCGGAGATCGACACCCGGACGTGACGACACTGGTCGCCGCCTGGCGAACTGCGCTGACGACGTGAGACGCGCGCTGGTCAACACCGGGCGGGCCGCCGGTCGGTCCGGTTACGGCCTTGCGCCGGCCCCGGGCCGGCTGGTTAGGCTGCTGCCATGACCATCTCGCACGCGTACCCGACGACGTCCCCCGACGTCCAGGTCGGCGCGCTGCGACGCCGGCGGTCCCGCGACCGCCTGCGCTGAGCATTCCTCACCTGCGACCGGCGGATCGAGCCGCCGGTCACCGCCGATCGTCCTCGGTCCGCCCGCATCCGAAGTCTGGTGATCCGCGTGTGGCGGATCCGAGCGAGATCGGCGTACCCATGGATCTGGAGAAACTGCTGACCGACCGGCTGGCGCCGGCGTTCGAGACGGTGGCCGGCGTACGGGTGGACCCGGTCGTGCGGCGCTCCCAGCGCGCGGACTTCCAGTCCGACGCGGCGCTGGCGCTGGCCCGGCGGCTCGGCCGGCCGCCGCGGGCGATCGCCGCCGAGGTGTTGGACCGCGCGGACATGGCCGACCTGTGCACCGTTGCGGAGGTGTCCGGGCCAGGCTTTCTGAATCTGACCGTCGCGGACGAGGCCTTGGCCGGGCTGGTTGCCGGGCTGGCGACCGACTCGCGGCTTGGGGTGCCGGTGGTGGCCGAGCCGGAGACGGTGGTGGTCGACTACTCGGCGCCGAACGTGGCGAAGGAGATGCACGTCGGGTACCCGCGGTCGACGGTGATCGGCGACGCGGCGGCCCGGCTGCTGGAGTGGCTGGGGCACCGGGTGGTCCGGGCCAACCACCTGGGCGACTGGGGCACGCCGTTCGGCATGCTGATCGAGCACCTGGTCGACCTGGGTGAGGCCGAGGCGGCGCAGGAGCTGTCCATGGGCGACCTGGACTCGTTCTACAAGGCGGCCCGGGCCAAGTTCGACGCCGACGAGGCGTTCCGCGAGCGGTCCCGGCTGCGGGTGGTGGCCTTGCAGGGCGGCGACGAGGCGACGCTGCGGCTGCGGCGGCTGCTGGTGGCGCAGTCCGAGCGTTACTTCCTGACCGTGTACGACCTGCTCGACGTGACCCTCACCGAGCGGGACTTCCACGGTGAGAGCAGCTACAACGACCTTCTCGGCCCGGTGGTCGAGGACCTGGACCGGCTCGGGCTGCTCCGGGAGAGCGAGGGCGCGGCCTGCGTGTTCCCGCCCGGCTCGGTGGGCCGCGACGGCCAGCCGCTGCCGCTGATCGTGCGCAAGTCCGACGGCGGGTACGGCTACCCGGCGACCGACCTGGCGGCGATCCGGCACCGGACCGGCACGCTGGGTGCGACCCGGCTGCTCTACGTGGTCGGGCTGCCGCAGCGGCGGCACTTCGACATGGTGTACGCCGCCGCCCGGCTGGCTGGCCCCGCCGGCCCGCGCCGAGCACGTCGGGTTCGGGTCGATCCTCGGGCCGGACGGGCGGATGCTGCGCAGCCGGGCCGGCGAGTCGGTGAAGCTAGTCGGGCTGCTGGAGGAGGCGGTGGCCCGGGCCACCGCGCTGGCCCAGGAGCGGAACCCCGAGCTGGGCGAGGCGGAGGCGGCCGAGGTGGGCCGGGCGGTCGGCATCGGCGCGGTCAAGTACGCCGACCTGTCCAGCGACCGGCACAAGGACTACGTGCTCGACTGGGAGCGGATGCTCTCGCTGGACGGCAACACCGCGCCCTACCTCCAGTACGCGTACTCCCGGATCCGGTCGATCTTCCGGCGACGCCGGGGTGACGGCTCAGCCGGACGCGGTGGTCTCGCTGGCTGAGCCGGCCGAGCGGGCGCTCGCCTTCGAGCTGATCGGCTTCGGCGGGGTGGTCACCGACGTGGCGGACAGCCTGGAGTTCCACCACCTGGCCGGGTACCTGTACCGGCTGGCCGCCGCCTTCAGCGCGTTCTACGAGCGCTGCCCGGTGCTGCGGGCCGAGGGGCTGGTGCGGGAGAGCCGGCTGGTGCTCTGCGACCTGACCGCACGAGTGCTCCGGCAGGGCCTCTACCTGCTCGGCATTCGGACCCCCGAACGGATGTAGTCGGAACCGGATCTGAATTGCTGTCGCCTGTGCCCCGCACGGTGAGGCTATCGGCCCGCAGTCTGGGTGGGCACTGTCGGCGCGGCTGACCGTGCCGGTCGCTGCTGCGCCCCGGTCACCGGTGGGGCCGCCGCCGTGGTGTCCGCGATGGCGGACTTGGTCGACGTCGGGAATGCGCGCGCGGCAAGCTGGGCGGCACGCACATCGTGCTCGGCGGCTCCGGCGGAGGCCCGGCCGGCGTCGGCTCGGGCATTCTGGGCGGGCGCGTCGGCGGCGCCCGAGGGGTTGCTTCGGGTTTCCCGCCACTCCCCGTCGAGGGTGACCGAGGCGCGTTCCTCGGCGCGCTGCGTGTCGGCGGTGGCGCGTTCCCCCGCGACGGCCTGGCCGACGTCTGCGGCGTAGTCGTCGACGACCCGGAACGCGTACGCGGCGGGGGTGTGTGCCCGGTCGACGAAGCCGGGCACCTGCCGCAGGAGGTCGCGGACGTCGTGGCCGGCGCGTTCCAACTGGTCGAGCTTGTACGCCAGCGCCGGCCACGCCGCCGATCCGATGACCCGCTCGGCTCGGTCGGCGGTCCAGACCTCCCGGACGTAGATCGCCATCTCCTCTTGGCGCTGCTGGGCGGTGCGGCGCCGCTCGCCGGCCTCCTCCGGATCCGGCCGGGGATCGGGCGTCCGGTCGCCGTCGTCGAGGGCGGCGCGATCGAGTTGGTCCGACAGCCACGTCGCGTCACCAGGCCGGCCCCCGGCCGCCGGCTCGACACGTACCCCGCGCTCGGCGAGCCGCTGGGCCATGACGCGCTGGGCCTCCCTCGCCCGGGGGTCGACGGCTGCCCACCCGGCGCTGGCTCGCCAGGCGCGGGCGATGTCGTCGGCCGACGCGTGGCGCCACCACGACGGGCGGATCGCCGGCCGCCAGATCGCCGCGTCGGCCTGCTGCGCCGCGCGGACCTGGGCGCGGATCTGGCGGGCCTGGTCCTCGCTGGTTCGGGCGCCCCGCTGCAGTTGGGCGATGCGGGCGTCGATGAGCACCTGCGCCAGTTGACCGGCGGCCTGGATCGCGGCGGTGACGGCTGCGGTGGCCCGCTGGTGGATCTCGGCCATCTCGTTGTCGGCCACTACCTCTCCCCGTTTCCTCACCGCTGCATCTCCCGGTCGACCATCGGGTCGACGCGAGGCCGAACCGGGCTCGGCGCGTGATCGGGCCGCCGGTCCGGCGGCCCGATCACGAACGTGACCAGCTCGCCGAGGCGCTGCGCGAGGCCAATGCCCGCTACACCGAGCGGTACAGGGCGGCCCTGCAGTGCGGCTGGACCGCAGACGACCTGGCCAAGCTCGGCCTGGACGCGCCGGAGTCCGGGCCGGCCCGGCGACGCCGCCCACCGCGGCCGACGCCGCCGTCGGCGCACCAGCCGGGTGAGCAGGCGACGCCGGCCAACGCCGCACACCCGTAGCCGCGGCGTCCTCGCTGGCACGCCGACGGCCTCCTCCGCTGCCGCAGGGGAGGCCGTCGTGCCCGGGGCGGTCACGTGCCCACTCCGAGCGGAGCGCCCTGGGCGCGCATAAACCGTTCCGGGTCAACGGCGTTGCTGCGGTCGGCGTTGTACGGCCCCGACGGGACGTTCAGGTGCACCTCGAAGTGCAGGTGCGGCCCGGAGCTACCGCCGCTGTTGCCCACGAACCCGATGACCGTCCCGGCCTTGAGCTGCTGGCCGATGGACACCTCGGGCCGCTGAATCATGTGGCAGTACCGGGTCACGATGTTGCCCGGGTGGCGGATGTCGACGTACCAGCCGCAGCCGCGCTCGCTGGTGTTCCCGTCACGGTCGCACGTGGTGTACCAGTCGCACTTGACCTGCTCCACCACACCGGACGACGCCGCCCGGATCGGGTCACCCCGCACGTCGGCCTTCGACATGTCGACACCGGCGTGGAAGTTCCGGCCGCGAGGACCGAAGCCACTACCAACGATGGCCTGGATCGGCTGCACCCAGCCGCCAGGCCCGACCGGCACCGGCCCCAGGTCGTTGACGCCGCACGGCGCCGTCGGCGCGCCACCGCCGATGTCGTCAATGCTCAGCAGACCGAGCACATGCGTGGCGAGCTGCTCGGCGTCGTCCTCCCACTTCTGGTACTCCTCCGGATAGCCCGAGCGCTGCACCGCCTGCGCCGCGTCGGTCAACCGCATCCGCTGCCAACCGTCGACCCGGACCAACGCCTCGTAGAACTTCCCCGCGGCGTAGGTGGGCGTCATCCGCTCGCGCACGCTGCCCCACCCGGGGCGCTGCTGAAAGAGCCCGACCGAGTCGTGGTCGCGGCCCACGCCCTCATGCGGCAGCGCCAGCGACTCGAGCACGTTGGCGTTGGCCAGGTTGCGCAGCGTGGACTCCTGCATCGCGGTCGCCAGCGCGATGACGTAGCCGCGCGGCGGCACCCGGCGCTGCCGGCCGACCGCGACGATCGTGGCGGCGTTCGTCGTCTGGACGCCGTCCCACGCGCCCGCTCCCGGTACCGGCGATGATCCCGGCAGTGACGGCACCTCGCACGCTGCCGCTTCCGCCTCCGACTGGCCGAACATCAGCAGCGGCAACCCGACCATGCCGCCGCACAGCAGCATGACGGCCGCCAGCACCGCCGCGGCCAGCGCGAGCGGCCGGCGGTTCATCGGGTCACCGACCGGGTGAAGTCGTTGCCGGTGACCACCCACCGGCCGTTGACACCGACGAGCGTGACGGTCAGCATCCCCGCGTCGGTGGGCACCTCGTACACCGCTACGCCGCCCTTCGGTGCCTGCTTGACCACGGGGCGGCCTGTCACCCGTGTCGCTGGCACCCGCGCCGGGTCGACGGTGCGCAGCGCCCAGGCGAAGCCCTCGTCGCAGCTCGACGCGACCCCCTGCCACCACGCCTGCGCGGGCAAGTCTGGACGCGCCCACGCCGCGGCGAACGCCGCGGCGACAGGCGCCGCCTGCGCCGCCGGCGGCGCAGGCGCCGGCGTGTCGTGGCCGTGGTCGTCACCGCCTGGCTGCTCCTCCGGCCGCGGTGATCCGTCACCCGCGCCGGCCGTCGGATAGACCGGCCCGCTGACCTCCGGCGCCGGTGCGCCCGACTGCGCGGCGGGCGCGCAGCCGGTCAGCATCACGGCGGCCACAACAACGCCGCCGGCTGCTCGCGTCAGCCGACCCACCTCATCGACTTGCGTGGATATTCGCGCACTGCGTGCCATGTCGACGCCTCCCCCGTGGTGCCTGTCGCGTCCTGTCGTGGCAGAGCAAACACCATAGGTCCATTTGGAAACGCAGTGCTACTGTCGGGTACTCGTCGGTGACCTTGGAACACGGGGGAGGCATCGGATGACGGGAATGTCCGGCGTGCGCTCGCGGGACCGTCGGTGAAGCCAGCTGCTGTCGCGGCCTCCCGTACGCGCCCTGGTCCCGCCCCGGAGCTGCCCGTCGCGATGATTCCGCAGAATCTCGACGCTTGGCCTCCGGTGTGGTGGGTCGGATGCCACGGCGGCGCCGGGACGAGCACACTGGCCCGGCTCGTCGGCTTCGGCCTGGACTTCGGCAAAGCCTGGCCACTGGTGACACCCGCGATGCCAGCCGCGAACGTGGTCCTGGTCTGCCGTGCGTCAGCCCAGGGCGCCTGGGCGGCGACCGGTGCGATCGAGCAGTGGCGTCGCCGTGCCGGCATGACCGGCGTGACCAAAGTGGTGGGAGTGGTCGCGGTCGCGGCATCGCCGCGGCGGCCCCCGCGCATCGCCACCGAACGGCTGCAATTGCTGCGCGGGTGGGCGCCGCAGATCTGGCGCGTCGGCTGGGTCGACGCGCTCCTCGCCGCCGACGACCCCCGCGATGTCGGCGCTCCCCCAGAGGTCGAGGCGCTGCGCAACGCGATCTGGCAGACGGTGCAAACATCCTGGGAAGGGAAACGATGACCCTGCTCGACCATCTGGATCAGCTTCAACTCGCCTGGACAACGGTTGCCGTCCCGGACCCGGGTAGCGGCGAGGCGCCGCCCAAGGTGGGCGAGAAGGTCCTCACGATCCTGCGGTGGGTCGCCTACCTGGCCAGCGCCGCCTGCGTCGGCGGGCTGCTCTACACCGCGGGAAAGATGGCCCTGGCGCACCGCCGCGGCGACGACACCAACCTCTCCCAGCTCGGCTGGGTGTTCGCCGCCTGCATCCTCATCGGAAGCGCGTTCTCCATTGTCTCCGCGCTGATCTAGGAGGAACGCCGATGCCGCGCTCGTCTGCCCCCCAGGACTTCGCCGATCGTCCGCCGTGGACGCGGCCCGGCTTCATCGCCTCCGCGATACTGGTGCTGATCGTCATCGTCGCCGGGCTGCTGGTCGCCGTGCTCGCCCCCGGAGGTGATGGCAACGACATCGCTGACGGCACCCCGCCGGTGAACCCGGCGCCGGCTGAGAGCGGTCCGCAGCAGGCGTTGCCCACCGCCGTGCCGACCACCGCGCCAGCGGGGGTGCGGTGGGAACTAGTCGGTTCGCTCGCCGTACCGGTCAGTGCCACCGCCGGCCCGAGGCAGGTCACCGGGACCACCGCGTCCGGGTTTGCGCACACCCCTGAGGGCGCCCTGATCGCCGCAGCGCAGATCGGCATGCGGTCCAGCTACTCGCTGGGCCGGGACTACTGGGAGCCCACCATCGAGCGGCAGTTCGTGCCCAGCGCCGACCGTGACCGGATGTTGGCCACCCTGCGCGCCACTGACACCAGCCCGTCAGACCCGGGCACATTGAGCCAGATCGCCGGCTTCAGCTACCAGTCCTACACCCCCGACACCGCCGTGATCGGAATCGTGCTCCGCGCACCGTCGGCCGGAACCCCGCGCTACCACGTGCTCTCCACGACTCTCCTCTGGCGCGACGGCGACTGGCGGATGCAGGCACCCCCCGGCGGGGCATGGACCTCCGTCAACCGCGTCACCAACGATCTCACCGGAGTCGTCGAGTGGGGGGCACGATAGATGCCCGAGTGCTTGCCGGTCGACTTCGCCTGCATAGGCGGCCAGCTCGCGGAAAACACGGCCAGCCGGTTCCTCGACGAGCTGGCCGAGCAGGCGTCCAAGGCCGCTGCGGAGATGCTCGAGACGCTGGTCGCCGGTTGGCTGGCCATCCCTACACCCAAGACGTCTGATGCCTGCCGGCTCGACGAGGCCGGGAAGCTCGCCTGCGAGGGGGCCGTTGGTTACCTACGCGAATACACGAACTGGGCGGTCGCGGCGATCGCGGTCGGCGCGGTGCTGGTCGCGGCCATCAAGATGGCTTTGGAACGCAACGGCCGGGAAGCCGGCACGTTCGCCAAGAACCTCGTGTTGCTGGTCGTGATCGCCGGCGCCGGCGTGCCGGCCGTGCAACTACTCGTCGCCATCGGCGACGAGTACTCGAACTGGATCCTCGACGCCTCCGCCAACAAGAACCTCGGTAAACGGCTGCTGCTGCTCGCCCCAGCCGGCCGCGCCACTGGTCAGTTGTCGCCCTTGATGGTGATCGGCATCTCGATCGTGATGTTCCTGTCGACGATGGTGCAGCTACTGATGCTGCTGGCCCGCAACGCCGGCCTGGTGCTACTGGCCGGGCTGCTGCCGGCAGCCGCCGCGGTCGGAGGCTCCGTGCGCAGCCGGTACCTGACATGGCTGCTCGCCCTGGTGCTCTACAAACCGGCCGCGGCCACGATCTACGCCGCGGTGTTCTGGCTCATCGGTGAGGGACAGACACTCACCGACCTGCTGACCGGCATGGTGATGTTCGGCATGGCCATCGTGGCGCTTCCGGCCCTGATGCGGCTGATCGCGCCGCCCGTAGCCGTACTGTCCGCTGGCGGGTCCGGCGGCGTGGCGATCGCCGCCGTGACCGGGGCGGGGCAGCTCGCCTCCGGCGCGGTGCGCCTGGCCCAAAACGGCGGCGGCCGATCCGGCAGCGGGGGCGGCAGCGACCCGGGCCGCCCAGGTGGAGCGACTCCGTCCACGCCCGTGCCGGCGCCCCGCCCTTCCGGTGGAGGCACCGGGCTTGGCGCGGCCGGTCCGGGTGGCCCGGCGGGTCCCGCAGCGGCAGGAGCCGGTACCGCCGGGACGCAGGCGGGCGCCTCCGGCGGCACGACCGCCGCTGCCGGCGGCACGGCGGCAGGAGCAGGATCCGCCGCCGCCGGCCCAGTCGGTCTCGCTGCGGGTGCTGGCGTGGCGGCGGCTCAGGCTGGTCCCGCGGCCGTGCGCAAGGTCGGCGGGACGGCGGCCGGCGCGGTGGACGGTGAGGGCGGATGAGCACCGGGGTTCGGGAGCGCACCGGCGAGCAGCAGCGCACCTACGGCAACTGGCGGCTCGGCCGCGGCGCCGGCCTGTTCGGACTCGGTCCGGCCGGCACCATCGCCGCGTTCCTGGTCATGGTGCTCGCCGCCGCGTTGCTGACGGTGTCCACCCTCGCCGCGTTGATCACCGCGATCATCGGTCTGCTGGTCCTCGCCCCGCTGGCGGTCCGGGTCAACGGGCGCACCGGATTCCAGGTCATCACCGCCCGGGTGGCGTGGTGGCTGGCCCGGTCCCGCCGCCACCACGTCTACGTCTCCGGCGTGGCATCGAAGGTCACCGCCGCCCACCAACTGCCCGGAGTGCTGGCCCGCTCCGAGGTGTACGAGGTGGAGACCGGCCGCTCCGGGGTCGTGGCCGTGGTCGTGGTGCCGCAGAGCCGGCACTACACCGTCACCCTGCGCTGCGCCCCGGAGGGGATGGACCTGGTCGACCAGGCGGTCATCGACGCCCGCGTCGGGCACCTGGCGTCCTGGCTGGCGGCGCTGTCCCGCGAGCCGCAGCTGGTGCAGGCGCAGGTCACCGTCGAAACCACGCCGGATCCCGGCACCCGGCTGGCCGCCGAGGTGGCCGCCGCCTCCCGGCCGGACGCGCCGGCTCTGGCCCTGCAGGTCCTCAACGACGTCGTGCAGTCCTACCCGGCCGGCTCGGCGACCGTCGACACCCGCGTGTCGCTGACCTACACCGCCCCGCCCGGCCGGTCGATGTCGCACGAGGACGTCTGCCGGGAGGTCGCCGCCCGGCTGCCGAACCTGCACGCCGGGCTGACCGGCGCGACCGGCTCGGGCATCGTGCCGATGTCCGCGCGCAGCCTCGTCGCGGTGGTGCGCGCCGCGTACGACCCGGCCGCCGCCCTGGACCTCGCCCGGGACCCGCAGCTCACCCCCGACTGGACGCAGGCCGGGCCGGTGGCCACCCGGGAGAGCTGGGACTCCTACCGGCATGACTCCGGGGTCTCGCGCACCTGGTGCATGGTCGAGGCCCCGCGTGGGGTGGTGTACTCGCGGCTGTTCGCCCGGCTGACCGACCCGGACCCGCAGTTGCTGCGCAAGCGAGTCACCATGATCTACCGGCCGTACTCCCCGGGCGAGGCGGCCCGGCTGGTCGAGGCCGACAAGCGTGACGCCCGGTTCCTGGCCGGCAAGAAGCACCGGCCCAGCGCCCGGGACCTGACCGACCTGGCCGCCGCCGAGCAGGCCGCCGAGGAGGAGGCCGCCGGTGCCGGCGTCACCCGGTTCACGGTGCTGGTCACCGCGACCGTCGCCGACGAGAAGCAGCTCGACGGGGCCACCGGCGTCATCCGGGCCCGCGCCGGCGAGGCCCGCCTGGTGCTGCGGCCGATGTACGGCTGCCAGGCCGCCGGGTTCGCCGCCGGCCTGCCCGCCGGCGTGGTCCTGCCCACCCACGCGACCATTCCCTTCTAGGACGCCGGCATGAGCACCCGGGCCACTCCTCCCTCGCCGCGTCGACCAGCCGGCCGCCGGCCCGGCCGCCTCGGCTACCCCGGCCCGGGCGGCGGACAGTGGTCGTGGATCGAGCCGCCCACCGAGTACCGCGGTACGACGGTGCAGGTGTGCGGCCTGTTCCCGTTCGGCACCGGCGCCTCCACGCCGATGATCGGCGTGCCGGTCGGCCGGCACCTCTACACCGGCAGCGCGGTGTGCTTCGACCCGATCTCCTGGTACACCCGCGCCCGGCTGATCAACAACCCGTCGGTGTGGATCGAGGGCGAGCCCGGCATGGGCAAGTCCACCGCCGTGCGCCGGATGGTCCTCGGCCTCACCGCCCAAGGCGTGACCCCGCTGATCCTCGGCGACCTCAAGCCCGACTACGCGCAGCTGGTGCGCGCCCTCGGCGGGCAGGTGCTGCGGGTCGGACCGGGCCTGGACCGGATCAACCCCCTCGACGCCGGCCCGTGGCGGCAGGTCCTCGACCGGGTCGACGAACGCACCGGCGCCGTCGTACGGGCTGCGGTCACCGACCGGCGGCTGAACATGCTCGTCGCCCTGGCCACCCTGATCCGCCGCGGGCCCGTCACCTCCGATGAGACCACCGTCCTGGCGGCCGCGCTGCGCTACCTCGCCGAACGGGAGACCGACACCCCGCCGGTGCTCTCCGACGTCCTGACCGTCATCCGCGACGCCCCGCCGCAGGTCCGCGCCGTCACCCTCTGGCAGGCCGACCAGGACATCCCCCGGTTCCGCGAGGACACCGCCGCCTTGCACCGCACCCTGCTGGCGCTGCTGCACGGCCCGCTCGGCGACACCTTCGAGGGCCAGACCACCACCGCGATCCGGCTCGACACCCCCGCGGTGTGCGTGGACATCTCCGGCATCGACGACACCGACGAGCTGCGCACCGCCGCCACCCTGCTGTCGACCTGGTCCTACGGCTTCGCCCAGGTGGAGGCCGCGCACCTGATGGCCGACCTCGGCCTGGCCCCGGCCCGCACCTTCTTCACCGTCCTGGATGAGCTGTGGCGGGCGCTGCGCGTCGGGCACGGCCTGGTCGACCGCGCCGACGGCCTGACCCGGCTCAACCGGCAGAAGGGCACCGGCACCGCCTTCATCACCCACTCCCTGGCCGACCTGGAAGCGCTGCCCACGGCCCACGACCGGGCCAAGGCCCGCGGCTTCGCCGAACGCTCCGCCGTGCTGATGATCGGCCCCTGCTCCGAGCAGGAACTCGACGCCGTCGCCCGGGTGCGACCGCTGTCGCACGCCGAGCGGCGCGAGGTGCTGTCCTGGTCGGCGCCGCCATCCTGGACGGCCGCCGAGGGCAGCGAGACCGTCGGCCGCGGGAACTTCCTGATCAAGGTCGGCTCCCGGCCGGGCATCCCGGTACACCTGGAGCCCACCGAGGTGGAGAAGCAGCTCGGCAACACCGACTTCCGCTGGACGATGACATGAGCCGCCCCGCCGGGCCGCGCGGCGGCCACGACGACGCCGGCCTCATCGTCGGCGGCATCGCCGCCGTCGCCCTGGTCGCCGCCAGCGCGGTATGGCTGCCCGTCGTGCTCACCCGGCCACCCGGATACACCGGCGGCGGGCCGATCCGGGTAGCCACCTCGGTGCTGCGCGGCCAGATCACCTGGACCACCGCGTGCACCGTCGTGGCGGTCATCGAGGTCACCGTACTGGCGCTGCTGGCCGCCGCGGGGGTGACGGCCTGGCGGTGGGCCCGCCGACGGCGCACCCGGGTCGACGGCGCCGCCCGGAAGATGGCCAACCGCACAGACCTCGCCCACCTCGGGCCCAAGGGCGTCGCCGACAGCGGCCTCCGGCTGCGGCCCAGCCTCGCCAGCCTCGACCGGCCCGACCCCGACCAGCTCGGCGTGCTGATCGGCCACACCGTCGCCGGCGGGATGCCACTGCGCCAGTCCTGGGAGGACATGGCCGTCGACATCTGGGGCCCCCGCACCGGCAAAACCACCAGCCGGGCCATCCCCGCCGTCGTCGCCGCCCCCGGCCCGACCCTGGTCACCAGCGTCAAGGGCGACATCGTCGACGCCACCCGCGAAGTCCGTGCCGCCCGCGGCACCGTCTGGGCGTTCGACCCGCAGCACATCCTCGGTGCCGAGCAGAGCATGTGGTGGAACCCGCTGCGCGCCGTGGCCACCATCACCGACGCCCGACGCCTCGCCGAGCACTTCGCCGCCGCCGAACGCGAGCCAGGCGTCCAGCGCGACGCCTTCTTCGACCCCAGCTCCGAAGAGCTGGTGGCAAACCTGCTGCTGGCGGCCGCCTGCTCCGGCCGGGACATCCTCGCCGCCTACCGATGGGCCGTCAGCCCCCGCGACGACGAGCCCGCGATGCTGCTGCGCGAACGCGGCTTCAACCTGCCCGCCGACGCGGTCTCCGGCGTGGTCAACATGCCCGACAAGACCCGCGGCGGCATCTACGCCGGCGCCCAGAAGATGCTCATGTGCCTCACCGAACCCGCCGTCACCGCCTGGGTCACCCCACCGGCCCGCGGCGGGATCAGCGAGTTCGACCCGGCCGCGTTCGTGGCCTCCACCGACGTGCTGTATTTGCTGTCCCAGGGCGGCCCCGGCTCCCCCGCCCCGCTGGTCGCCGCGCTCACCGACGCCGTCCTGCGCGCCGGCGAACTACGCGCCCGCGCCTCCGCCGGCCGCCGCCTCGATCCGCCGCTGCTGAGCATCCTCGACGAGGCCGCCAACATCTGCCGGCTACGCCAGCTGCCCAACCTGTACTCCTACTACGGCTCCCACGGCCTGCCGATCATCACCATCCTGCAGTCCTACCCACAAGGCGTCGACGTCTGGGGCCGCGAAGGAATGCGCAAGCTGTGGTCCGCGGCCAACGTCCGCACCTACGGCGGCGGCGTCGCCGACCCCGACTGGCTGGAAGAACTCTCCAAGCTCATCGGCGAGCACGACGTCACCACCCGCTCGACCAGCAGCAGCGGATCCGGATGGGGCCAGCGGTCGGTCTCCCACGCCACCCGCCGGCAGCGCATCCTCGACGTGTCCGACCTGCACGCCCTGCCCCGCGGCCGCATGGTCGTCTACGCCTCCGGCGCCCCGCCCGCGCTCGCCCGCACCGCCCCCTGGCAGGACGGCCCCTACGCCGAGGCGATCCACGCATCGATCGCCCGCTGGGACCCCGATAGCCGCACCGACTGGCCCCTATCCCCCGACGCGCCGCCGGAGCCGATCACATGACCAGCCCGACGTCCG
Organism: Micromonospora sp. H33; assembly: GCF_052068455.1. Taxonomy (NCBI): domain Bacteria; kingdom Bacillati; phylum Actinomycetota; class Actinomycetes; order Micromonosporales; family Micromonosporaceae; genus Micromonospora; species Micromonospora sp. H33. Next base: position 739,377 of record NZ_JBQHDE010000001.1, read on the forward strand.
AACCGGCCACCGACCCGGTCGTCGACCTGACCAATCTGCTCGACCGGCTCGCTGGTACGTCTGAGGAACCGGCACCGGCCCAGAACGCGGAGGCACCGGAGCCCGTCTTCCGCGACGTCGACCACTTCGTCTCCGGCTACCTCGCGCTCGTCCTGGAGCGACGGGTCGCCTCCGGGCCCACGCCCGGCATCAACTGGTGTCCCCGCTGGTGGGCACACCCCGAAGCGCTCTCCCGCCTCTACGCCCTGTGGCGAGCCTGGGAAGCTCTACGCGTCAACGACCCCCAAACCGGCATGAGCATCTGGTGGCGTGACCACCTCGACCCGCACCTGGCGGTCCTGACCGGCGATGCCGGACCGTTCGCCCGTTGTGGGTCGGACCGGCACCGCGACCCCGAGCCTCTGCATGTAGAGCCCGCTCCCCCCGAAGTGCTTGCGCAGTTGCCCGACGCCTGACTCTCGGGCAGCCGACGAGAGGAACGAGGATGACCGAGACCGAGACCGACGTCGAGACCGAGATCGTCTCGGGGGTGCCGGTGCACTACCGCGACGAGCACGTGCTCAGCCCGGAGAAGGACCACGAGCAGATCTACGACGAAGACCGCCACGACAACGAGCACCTGGAAGGGCTGGGTCGCACGCCGGGCGCCACCACCGCGCTCTACGCGGTGGCCAGCGCCCGCTACCTGGCCGAGAAGACCGGGATGTTGGGCGACGTGCTGCGCGAGCCGTACACGCTGCGGACCACCCGCGACGTCGAGGCGACGGTGGCAGCGCTGGGCCAGCACATCGAGGCCCTGGCCGGGGTCGCGGAAGGGCTGGGTGTGTGGCTGGACGGCGCACATCAGCGTGGCGAACTCGAGGAGGAACCGGCTGCGGCTCGGGCGGAACTGGGCAAGACCGCCGACCTGCTGCGAAGGGCTGGCATGCCGCTGCGCGAGGTGACCCTGCCGGCGGACCGTAGCCCGGCGCTCGACATGGAGACGCTGATCGCCGGGGTGATCGAGCAGCTGCGAGCCCGCGGCATCGAGGTCACCGAGGTGAACGTATTCGACTCGCAGACGGTGTGGGAGCTGGGCGAGGGCCGACACCTGATGTTGAGCAGCGAGGAGAGCTGGGATCTGGGCTTTCCGCGCGGGAACGGGGAGAGCTGGGAACCGGTTAGGTTCGGCCTGAGCTGCTGGTACGCGCACCCGGCACAGGTCGCTGACCTGGTGGCCAAAAAGCTGGCCGAACGGCAGGCGTGACGCGAGGAGCGTCACCGGAAGCCATCGATTCCTCGGAATCAGCACCTCCGGCCTCCCGTACGCTCGCCGCGTGGTGTCGGGGCGATGGGTACGCAAGCGCGGCGGCGAGCGGGTCTGGCAGGAGTGGGCACCAGCCGCCTGTCCGGCCGGTCACCCCCATCCGCTGCCGGCGCACGGCGAATGCCCGACCGGTTGCCGGTGGATGGGGCGCGTGTGGAAGTGCCGGGAGGAGAACTGCCCGCAGGTGATGGTCGACCCGGACCACATGCCGCGCTGCCCGAGGACCGGGCCCGAGGGCACCTGAACCGCCGGACGGATCTACGGCTGAATCGAGCCCATGCCCGTCCCGCTCCCAGGTCGGCCACCTCGCCGCCGCTTCATAGGGCCACTGGGGGCGATCGGCGCGTATATGATCAACTCGTGGATCTCGATGTACTGGTTCGTTTGGCCGACGTGGCGGATGGCCAGTTCGGCTACCTCACCCACGCGCAATCGGCCACCGTCATACCGCCCAGCGATCTGCGGCAACTATCGGCGGCAGGTCTGGTGGAGGATGTGTCGGCCACGGTCGTGCGGTTTCGCGCCGGCGGCCGGCACCCGGTGCCCCGCCTGTACGCGGCCTGGCTGGATCTGGACCCGGCGACGCCGGGGTGGGAACGGGTCGCCCCGGAGTGCGGTGTCGTTTCGCACGCCGCAGCGGCGAGGCTCTGGGGAGTCGGCGCGGGACCGGGCCCCGAGGTTGAATTCACCGTGCCGCACCGCCCGGCCGGGCCCGTGCCGCCCGGTGTGCTGTTTCACGTGGGCGCGCTCGCCGAGCATCAGCGGGCGGAACGCCATGGCATGCCGGTCACCACACCGGCACAGACTCTTCGTGACCTGGCGGCGACGGGCCGTCTCGACGCCTCGGAGCTCGGCCGTGTTGCCTGGGCGCTGATGTCGGCGGGACATGTGTCCGAGGAAGCGCTGGCCGCCGGGCTCGCACCGGATCACCCCGACCCGTCGGCGACTCTGCGGCAATGGCTCGACGCGGCCGACCACCTCGACGGGTGACCGATGACCGAACCTCTCTCGGGGCACATCGACGCGGATTTCCGCGCGGCGTTCCCGACCTGGGCGGACCTGCGCCATCACGTCGCCGCACATGCCGACATCCCAGAGTTCGACACGGCCCGCGGACTGCAGCACCTGCTGAAGGCGGACGTGGCAAGCCGGTTCCACGAGGTGCCCGGGGTCGACTGGATGCTGTACGGATCCACCGGCCTGCCAGCCCGGGTACCGCCCGGCACCATGACCGGCCTCGGCCCATCCGCCCGCGGTGTCGACGCGGCGTACGTGATGACCCGCTCGGCTTTTGACGTCGACCTGGCCCTGGTCGGTGACGAGGGCCGGGACGGTGATCGCCGCCATCTGACCGAGCGCCTCGCCGCCGCCCTGCAGACGGTCGCCGCCCCGGAGGCCGAGCCCGGAACCGCCGCGGGTATCGGGTTGGGCGGGCTCGTGCGGTACAGCATCTCCGCCATGCGGATAGTGCCGGAGAATGGCAAGGTCTACGGACAGATCACGGCTCAGCCGATCAACCCCCGGTACGGTGTACTGCGCGCGCCCGCAGTGGACAATCCGCTAACGATCGAAGTTGACCTGAGCCCGTACAAGGCGGTCACCCAGCCACCGGAGGTGGCGCAGCGCCCGGTGCTGGGACTCCAGATCCCCGGGTTCCAGCCCTTGACGCCGTTGCTGACACCGAATGCGGACGCGATGGCCGACAAGATGTGCAACCTGGCCGGTGTGCCCCGCAGCTCGCGCAACGCCGACCGCCCGCCGGACTTCCATCGGTACAAGGACCTTTTCGACATCTACTACATGATCGAGACCTGTCCTTTCAACGCCGGTCAGCTCCGGCAGGCCACAGAGCAGAACCACAACATGCCCCGCATCGGCCTGCAGCGGCTACCGGTGCCGTACCAGCTCTTTCGCGAGCAGGGTGCCGGCGGGCTGACGCCGCTGCCGTGGGCCAGGGAGTACGAAGCACTACGCCAAGGATCTCTCCAACTTCGGCACTACCCGCCCTTCGCGCAGATGCGCGCACGGGTCGGGTCCTTCGCCGATGCGCTCGCCGCGGCACCCGACGACGCCGTCTGGAATCCGAGCCGCGGCTGGCAGACGCTACCGCAGCAGCGGCGCTCGGCGGCTCTGCTGGCCTTCCAACCGTTGACGGAGCGACCGGGTGAACGGGCCGCCGAACCCGGCACGGGTAACCCGCCACCGCCGGCCCAGCGGTTCCGGCCCGAACAGCGCCGTGACCAATCCCCACCGCAACGATGAGGAGCGTCATGTCAGCGCCGTCATCCTGCCTGTCGTGTGCCCAGAACGCCGAGGAGCCCCCCCGCCGCCCAGAGCACTGGATCGCCTCCGACGACCACTGGCGGGTCAGTCACGCGATCGGTGCCGCAGTCGCCGGCTGGCTCGTCCTCGTGCCACGCCGGCACGTCGTCACCATCGCGGACCTCACCGACGAGGAGGCCGCCTCGCTGGGGACGTGGCAGATCCGGTTGTCCCGCGCACTGCACACGGTGACCGGATGCGCGAAGACCTACGTCGCGCAGTTCGCCGAGCTGGCAGGGTTCGAACACGTCCACTTCCACGTTGTGCCCCGCGCTGCTGGTCTGCCACACCATTTCCAGGGGCCCCGGGTCTTCCGTCTCCTCGGCAAGCCTGACCAGCCCTCCGTCACACCCGCCGAGGTGACTCGGATTTCGGCTGCCCTGCATTCCTACCTCCACAGTCCGCTCCCACCCGCAACGTCGTAGCGTGCCGATACGGTGACCCTCGGTCAGCACGACTGGGGAGGTCATGGAACGTGGGTAGGAAGCGTAGCTCCAGGATGCGTCGGCGAGAGCCGATCCGGCACCCGATTCCGCACGCCCGTCTACATGCGGCAGCGCCACCGCGGCCCGAGGTCGAGCACCTGACGGAGAGGGACCTGGTCGATGGTTGGTCACCGCTTCCGCAGGTGCGGATCCGCCAAGCCCGCGCCGAGGACTCCGACGCGGTGACCGCGCTGTCACGGCTGGCGGGAGTCGACATCGAGGTCGAGGTGATGGACGCCGTCCGGATCGGCACGGCCGGCACGGTGGCGCCGACGATGGCGGCGGTCAGGGTGGCGATCGCGAGCCAGAGGCCGCGGATGGTGGCGTTCGTCAACGGGGGCAGCCCTTCCGTGGTCACACCTCTCCATTCGAGAGGTGGATGGATGGATGGCTGACTCCGCCCTGCTCCGCAGGATCCCGGCGACTCCCGACACGTTCAAGGTGACACATGATAATCGCGGTTATCACTAGCGCCCGGGCTCTACTCTCGACGCCGTGACCACCCCCAACGACGCCGTCGCCCCGCGCCCCCGAGGCGGACTCGGTCGCGGCCTCGGACGGCTGATCCCGGCCGGGTCGGTCCCGCAGGTGATGCCGCCGGCATCACCCCCGGTGCCGACCACCGGCCCGGAGCCGTCGCTGATCGAGGAGATCGCCGCCTCCGTCGCCGCCCTCGCGTTGCCCGCCGGCAACCCGGACGCCCGGTGGGATCCGGCCCCGGTCACCGCCGCCTGGCTGCGAAGCCGCCGCTCCCCGCACACCCGCCGCGCCTACTTCCGCGACCTCGCGGACTACCTCGCCTGGCTCGAAGGCGCCGGCCTCGACCCCCTGCAGGCCACCCGCCCCGACGTCGACCTGTATCTCGCGGAGCTGCGCGACGAGCAACTCCCGCTCAGCGCCGCCACCCTCAACCGGAAGCTGGCCAGCATCTCCAGCTGGTACCGGTACCTCGTCGACGCCGACATCGCCACCCGCAACCCCGCGGCCACCATCGACCGCGCCCCGGTCAACCGCGACCACTCGACGACGGTCGGCCTCACCGTCGCCGAGGTCCGTGCCCTGCTTCGCGCCGCCGGTGCCGACGTCGACCGCTGGGGATGGCAGTCCCCCCGCCGATGGCCCGCCGAGCGCAACCGGATCGTCATCCACATGCTCGCCGGCCTCGGCCTGCGCGTCTCTGAGGTCACCGGCCTCAGGCTGGCCGACCTGCGGCACAACGCCGGGCACCGCACCGTCCTGATCCGCGGCAAAGGCGGCAGACACCGGGAACTCCCTCTGCCCGCCGCGCTGGTGCGCGCCCGTTGGTCGCCCACGGAATGGCCTCCAACTGCTCGACAGCGAGGAAGTCACCCACCTTCACGCTCGGCTTCTCACCCGCCGTGGTGATGGTGATGACCTCGCCGCCGTTCTCGTCGAGGACGAAGACCTGGGTGGACCACATGAGCCGGCCCGTGTTCTTCTCGGACTTCTGGTTGCCGTTCTGGTCGTTCTTCGGCTCCGGGTCCTTCGACGCCGTCACCTGCTTGCTCGTGGTGTCCACGTACAGCTTCACAACAGACCTCCTGTGTCTGGCCGGTGGTTGAGCCTGTCCCCGGTGGACATTTGCTCTTGGCCTCTGTCCATATAGTTCTCGGATGGCAGTGACGACCTCACCAACCTCCTGTACATCTAGGGACGTCTCCGTTACATTGGAGTCGTCCCAGACGTCCCTAGGGGTTCCGATGTCGAATCACCGCCTACGCGATGCGATCCTGCGAAACGGTCTGACGCCAGCGAGCGTGGCGGAAAGGCTCGACGTCGACCCGAAGACGGTCGAGCGGTGGATCACGCAGGACCGGATACCGTACCCGCGTCACCGGCATGCCATCGCCGCTATGGTTCGTGAAGGAGAGGAATACCTCTGGCCGGACGCAGTCTCGCCCGAGAAAGCCGCCCGGATCGGTCAGTCGGAGCTCATCCAGCTCTACTCCCGTCGTATCGCAGTGCCTCATGATCTCTGGCACCGGCTAATCAACAGGGCTGAGCGCAACATCGACGTCTTGGCCTATGCCGGACTGTTCCTGGTCGAGCAAGAGCCCAAACTGATCGACACGCTCAAGGAAAAGGCCGCAGCCGGCGTGAAGATTCGCATACTGCTGGGCGATCCCGACTCCGACGTAGTCAAGCGAAGGAGCATCGAAGAAGGCGCGCCCGACGTCATGGCGGCGAAGATCCGCAACGTGATGCAGTACTACGACCGCTTGCAGGGTGTGAAGGGGGTCGAAGTGCGTCACCACGAGACGACTCTGTACAACTCGGTCTACCGCTTCGACGATGAGATGTTGGTCAACGCGCACATACTCGGGTTCCCCGCACCGCACGCACCGGTCATGCATCTTCGAAAGCTGGCCGGCGGCGATCTCTTCGGCACCTACGCCGACAGCTTCGACCGCGTCATGTCCGCCTCAAACCCAGCTTGGGTTAAGGAGGTGGCAGCCTAGAGCTATGGCGAGGACTGAGCACTACCACGACCCGGACGCCCCAGCGGCCAACAGCATCGTTGTTGCAGTCTCCGTCTTCGTCACCGACAAACAGGGCCGGCTGCTACTCATCAAGCGCAGCGACAACGGCCTGTGGTCCCTGCCCAGCGGGGGGCAGGAGGTCGGCGAGTACGTCGCCGAGACGGCCGTACGTGAAACCCGTGAGGAAACCGGCGTGATCGTCGAGGTCACAAATTTGGTTGGCGTCTACTCCGACCCGGCGCACGTCATCGAGTACACCGACGGCGAGGTAAGGCAGCAGTTCTCACTCTGCTTCCGAGCGCGGCCACTCTCTGGCGAACCGACGCCGAGCGAGGAGTCAACCGAGGTGCGATGGGTGACGCGTGAGGACCTGGGACGACTCTCGGTCCACCCGTCGACGATGCTCCGAATCAAGCATGGCTACGAGGAACGCAGCGAGCCCTACATCGGCTGAGAGGCGAAGCCGGCGAGCCTGCCCTGAGTCCGCCTTACCGCAGCAACGATTTCCGGCTCGGCGCGTGTGATGAATCGGGTGACCAGGTGATCGGGTCCGTAGCGTGACCGGATCTCGGCGAGCCTGTCGAGTACTTCGAAGTCTTGGCCGTCCGGTCCGGTTGTCATGTCCGAGAAGCAGAGCGCATCGGTCACGGGCGACTCCTCGCGTGGGAACTCGTCGGCCAGGACGTGACCCAGTCCGCGTTCCTCCGCCTCCAACCAGGCGCAGGAGTGGTGCGCCACGAACGCCGCGATGCGCTCGTCAAGGTGCTCCCGCCTGAGCCATCGGGCACCGTCCAGCGAGTGAAAGCCGGTGTCCACTAGGTCAGGGCTGTAGCCCACGTCATGTAGCCAGGCCGATGCGACAAGCACGTCGCGGTCCTCACGGGGCACGGAATCGGCCACCTGTTGAGCCTTGGCGGCTACGGCCTGGACGTGACTCCAACGGCGAGGTAACGCGGCCTCAAGCTTGAGTCGAGCAATCTCCCGAGCAGCATCGACGAGGGCGACCATAGCGACAGCCTACGGAGCGCCTCGGCACCACACCATCCTCCCGCGGTTGGACGACCCGGCGACGGTGCGGCCGGGGCCGCCGGCGATGTCCGGTCTCAGGACCTGCGTGACAGATCGGTATCAGGACCTGGTTAACTCTCCGCCACCTGTGGCACTGGCCCGACGCCTGGCCAAGGTCGACGAGCTGATCAGAACCGGCGGCGACGGCTGGAAGGAACTGATCGGCCTCTACCGTCGCCCGCCACGGGCGAGGCCGTTCGACCCCAGGCCGCAGCAGCACATCCACCTCCACCAGCGCTGCCGGGTGGTACGACTGTTTCAGAGGCTGACAGAAGCGGCAGAAACGGGGCGAACCGATGACGGATGGTGCAGCCCAGCTGGTGCGGGGAATGGAGGAGGAGCGGGCGACGTTCCTGGACCTGTTCCTCGACCTGGTGTTTGTCTTCGCGCTCTTCCGGCTCTCGCAAGGGCTGCTGGGCCATCTGAGCTGGAGCGACGCCTTCCAGACGCTGGTGCTGCTGCTCGCCGTGTGGTGGGTGTGGACCCAGACGGCGGGGGTAAGCGACAGGTTCGACCCGCGACGGCCGGCGATACAGCTGCTGGTCATCGGGTCCATGTTCGGCAGCTTGGTGCTGGCGGCCGCGGTGCCTGAGGCGTTCGGCGAACATGGCCTGGTCTTCGCAGGCGCCTACGTGGCCGTCCAGGTCGGCCGCAGCCTCTTCCTCGTGATCGTTACGCGTGGCGACGAGCGGCAGCGTCCCGAGGTGCGGGTGCTGTTCTGGTACGGCGTGTCGGCGGTGCCGTGGATCGCGGGCGCTGTCGTGCAGGGTTGGCCGCGTGGGGTGCTGTGGGCGCTAGCGGTGGCCGTGGACTATATGGCGCCCAGACTCGGCTGGCCCACGCCAGGGCTGGGCCGCGCGAGTGCGGCGGAGTTTGCGATCTCGGGCGAGTTCCTGGCCGAGCGGCATCGGCAGTACTTCATCATCGCGCTCGGCGAGCTGATCCTGGTGACGGGGCTGGCGTTCACCAGCGACGGCTTCGAGGCGGACCGCAGCGCGGCGGCCGTGGTGGCGTTCGCGACCACGGTGCTGCTGTGGCGGATCTACATCCACCGTGCCGGGGAGGCGTTGGGCGGGGCCGTCGCCGCCGCCCCTGATCCGCTCCGCATTGCCGTCCTCGCGATATACGCCCACCTGGTCATGGTCGCCGGCATCGTCGCGATCTCCGTCGGCGACGAGCTCGTCATCGAGGACCCGTTCGGGCACACACAACCGGCGTGGGTCGCCGTCATCCTCGGCGGACCCGCACTGTTCCTCGCCGGACGGGCCACCTTCGAGTACGTGGTGTTCGGCCGGGTGTCCCGAGACCGCGTGGCCGGGGTCCTCGTGCTCGCCGCCATCTCGCCGGCAACGATCTTCCTGCCGCCGGTGCTGGTCGCCGCCGCCGCTGCTCTCGTCCTGGCCGGGATCGCCGTATCCGACGCAGCCCGTGCCCGAGGACGCCCACCCGAGCCGCCCTCACCACCTGGCTAGCCAGAAAGTGTCACCACGTCCCGAGACAGATCTGTCACCCAGGTCCCGAGACCGGACACGGGACTGCCGGCGGACTGCCGGCGATGTTGTGCAAAGTTTCTGTACGTCTTCAAGGCGGCCCGCGTCGCGGGCCGCTCGCGCCGCCGAACCTGGGCCGGGCCGATGGCCCGCCGCCGCGCCTCTGGCCTTCGGCCGCCAGCGCGTCGGTGATAGCCCGCCGGCGGCGCGACATACGACGAAGCCCCGGGCCGCCATAGTTGTTGGCAGATCCGGGGCTTGGATGCTGGTTGGCACAAGGTCAGTGCCTCCGGCGGGGTCCTCGGGCACTCCGGGATGGTGCGGCCATCCCGACAGCCTTCGTCCGGGCGGAGCCGAGTGGGTAGGGCCTGCCTGGTCAAGGTCGTTCAGCCGCTGGGTGCTCCACCTTGACCAGGCAGGCCCTACCCACTCCACGGTGTGCGGACGAAGGCCGACGGGATGGCTAGGAGGCCGGGCGCATTAGCGTGACGACCTGGCCGTTGTCGTGGGAACGATCACCGGTCCCCCTGACCAATTGGACCGCCTTTGGCGGGGCTACTTCCGAAGTCGATTGATGATGTTCGTTCGCTACCGTGGGTCTATGGGGTTCAAGTCCACTCAGCTCCACCAGTAACACCGTTAGAGCAGCGGAAACGCTGCCAGCAAGATCACCGGGTGCAGATCCGGTACAAATCAGCTCGGTTCTTGGGTCTTCGGACCCTGCTGGCGCTTCCGCTCGCGTCACGGAGTGCGCTGCTGATGATGTTGCGGCGGTCTCAAGCGTGATTCGCAGGCTGGAGTGCCGTAGCGCGTTCTTACGCCGGTCGGATCGGCATCCGAGCTGTAACAGGTTCGCGAGCCTTGGGCACCACCGCACCTCGGGGGCCTGATCTGAGAGAGGGCTGAGGGGCCCGGGTGACACACCCGGGCCCCCACCACAACCGGACCACTTAGGGCGTCGGTGTCGGAGTCGTCTGCTGGACCCAGTCTTCGTTGCAGACGAAGGTCGTTCCTGTTACGTCGCAGTGGGTCTGCCACACCTGGCCACTGGTGGTCAGCACCTTGACCCAAGCGTCATTGCCTTGGGAGGAGATGGCGGCGCCACAGGCCGAGGTCCCCGGATAGCCATCATTGTTGCTCAGGTCGATCCAGGTGTAAGGGCCCTCGGTGGGCTGAAGATCGCGCCGCCCCGCATACGTCACTCCATTCGAGACCACCGCGCTGAACTCTTCGGCATTCGACGGAGCGTAACTGTCAATGTCGGCGCACGGCCCAGCCGGCCCAGCCGGCCCAGTCGGCCCAGTCGGACCGGTCGGTCCGGCGGGCCCGGTGGCCCCGGCAGGTCCCGCAGGACCCGTCGCTCCCGTCGGACCAGCAGGGCCGGTCGGACCCGTAGGGCCAGTGGGGCCGCGTTTGTGTAGCCACCACCGCTTGTGGTGCTTCTGATCCTCGTAGTTCCCGCCCCTGTCCTCGTAGTTCCCGCCCCAGTCGTCGTAGTTCCCGACCCAGCCGTCATTTCCATCAGCGCTCCTGTCGTCGGCCCGAGCGCTGGCCGCTGCGGCGTCGGCAGTGGCGGCCACGCCGGCGAGTGCGAACGCAAGTGACGCCAGGGCACCACCGGTAACCCACCGACCGCGCCCGCGCCCCGTGAAGGGACCCAACCTCGACCTCGTCCAACGGTTCGGGTTCATTCGATGCTCCTCTCCCTGCATCAGGCAGCCCGGAAGGGATTCCCGGAGTTCCACACCTCTGCCGCCTCAGGTTATTGTGCGGAAAGTGAGCATCACACACGTTCCTATCCCTTCATACTGGTTCGGGTGACCTGCCCCGATGTGCCGCGGCCGAACCGCAAGGTCGGTCCTACAGTGAGCGGACAACCCGCAGCCGCCGAGGAGGTGATGGCATGAAGCCGTCCATCTGCCTGTGCATGATCGTGAAGAACGAGGCGAGGGTGATTGAACGCTGCCTCAAATCCGTACGTGGCTTGGTGGACACCTGGGTCATCTCCGACACCGGCTCGACCGACGGGACGCAGCGACTCATTCGATCCACACTGGACTATATTCCTGGCGAGCTATACGAGGAGCCGTGGGTGAACTTCGGCTACAACCGGAGCCTGAACATTGCACACGCTCGCGGTCGTGCCGAGTACCTGCTCCTCCTCGACGCCGACCTCGTCGTCCGTCAGGATGGACTCCTGCCACCGCTGACCGCCGATGCCTACATGCTGCGTCACGAGGGGACTACCGAGTACCGCGTCAAGCGCCTCGTCCGTGGTGATCTTCCTTGGCAATATGAAGGAGTTACCCATGAGTATCTGACCTGTGACGGGCCGGACCGCCAGGAGAACATTGACGCGCTCGTGATCGAGGACCATGCCGACGGCGGGTCTCGCCATGACAAGTTCGAACGTGACGCGAAACTGCTCAGCGCCGAACTGGAACGCGACCCTGACAACCCCAGGAATGTCTTCTACCTCGCCCAGACAATGCGCGACATGGGCCGAATCAGCGAGGCGATCACGCTTTACGAGCGTCGAGCGCAGATGGGCGGCTGGGCCGAAGAGGTTTACTATGCACTGCTTCAGTCTGGAGTTCTCAGGGCAGAAAGTAACGACTGGCCGGGCGCGATGGACACTCTCACTCGCGCTTGGGAAGCACGTCCACAGCGCCTCGAAGCGTGCTATGAACTGTGCTCGCGGTTGCGACAAAGGGGGCACCACCACGCCGCGTACGCGATGACACGTGCCGGCCTAGACCGACCGGCGCCAAACGACCTGTTGTTCGTCAGCCCTTGGGTGTATCGCTGGGGCATCCTGTTTGAGTATTCGATCGCGGCCTATTGGGTCGGTGAGACGGGCGAATCCCTCCGGGCGTGTGATCGTCTCCTCGCTCTGCCGGATCTTCCCGTCCCTTATCGCACACAGACCCTTGCCAATCGCGCATACGCCGTCCCCTCACTCTCATAGTGTCGGTCTCAGGCCGGCTTCTGTGACCTGGGCGGCGGATTCATGCGCACCTCGTGCCAAGGCGGCACGGCCGCGAATTCCTAGACCGCGTATCGGTGCCTCGGTTGCTCGCCAAACATGGACGGACGCGGGTGCCGCCAAGATCGTCTGGCACCCATCCGGTGCATCCGATAGCGACTTGGGGTGGCAAGCGTCGGCAAGTCTCGACAACCCCCGCCCTGGTCGCAGCGCCAAACAGTCCGATTGATGGTGTTCGCTTGCTGCCCTGGGTGTAATGGGCTCAAATCCCCTCAGCTCCACCCCAGGTCAAAGGCCGTTTCCTGTGGTGGGAGACGGCCTTTTTCGATCTTGTACAGCAGCCAGTCGAGCAAGCCGCAGTCAGCATCTGCCAAGTACCGGGGCGGTGCCGCACACGTATGTCGCTGCCTCAAGGATCTCTGGAGTGAGTCGGATCCCGGTGAGGTATTCCGCGAGGGCGAACGGCGCCTCGGTATGGAGTTCGTAGCTCGCGTCATCGTCCTCGCTCAGATCGAAGCCGACTTGCCGCATCACCTCCATCAGGCCGTCGGGGTCACTGCCGTCCCGGCCGGTGGGGAACAGCGGCTCGAAATGCAGTCGAAGGTCTGCGTCATCCAGCCAGAAGAAGTGATCGACCGTGTTGACGTTGCGGAAGTGCGACACGAGCCGGGTGCCCTTCGAGAGCGGAACGATCACCTCGTCGAGGGTGCCGAGGTAGCCGTTGGGTTCGACGGCGAGTGCCTAGTCACCGACCACGGTGGCGCCGACGAACAATCGGTCACCCTGATGTTCCTCCCATGCCTGGTGCGCGGGCTCGAGCAGTTCCTCGGCACCAGTCACGCGGCACTCCTCCCCGAGGGCGAAGCGGGACAAGTGTAGCCGGCAACCGTTGACAGCAACGGCGACAGCAACCGATCTGGAGGAGGACGGCGGTCGACGGACGAGCACGGACGCTGGTCCGAGGTCACGGACGAAGGCGGATCTGGCCGGACAAGGCGCGCAGTTCTTGTAAGCGAGATGTCGTCGGTACCATTCAGGCGGGGCTGCAGCTCCGTCAGGTGGGCCCACAGTAGCCAGCCGCCGAGCGCGTGGCGCGGCGCGTCGAGGTGGCAGCTTTTGTCACCCTCACGAGGGGAGGAGACGGAATGCCCTCGGTTCGGCGCCTCGCTGGCAAGGACTTCAACGGATACCTGAGGATTCGACTCCCGCACCCGCTGGACGAGGTCGTCGATTCGGTGGTGGATACCTACATGACGGGACCACAGGCGATGCGCGAAGGCATGCTCGACGCCGTAGACCGGCATTCGGCCGGTGTGCTAAGCGTCTACGGCCAGCGTATGGCGGCGATGGCCGTGTAGGGGGTCGGTGGATACGCTTCGGCGGGGTTTGATCGCGATGGCTATGGCGGAAGGGGGCCTAGAGGACTACCGGGACAATCTGATCGTCCTCTCCACCGTGAACCACAGCGCCGAACTCCTGGGAACCCGTCTCGACCTGCTTGTCGATGACATCGCGCACCTGATCTCGCCTCGGGCGCTGCAAACCTTCACGGCCTTTGCGCAAGGCGGTCTTCCGCGGACAGGACGCTAACGGCGATGAGACTGGCCGCATCCGGGACCGGCGACGACTTCACTTATGTGCCGGGATAGCGGTCGCATTCGCCGACGGATGTCCAGCGCCGCGAGGGGAGCCGGCCGCATGACCGGGGGACCGAGCAGCCAAGCGAGCAGCCAAACCCGCGACCCTAAACGGACGATCGCGGACGCTAGCACCATGCCGGAAGCGAGGGCCAAGCGGCGGACCAGCACCCGGGGACCGACTCGTAATGCGCAGATCAGCGGCCGACGCGGACGCGGTCGGCGGCGTACAGCTCGCGAGAACCGTCGGCGCGGAAGACCACGAGCACCGGGACGCCTTCGCCGATCTCCAGCTCACGGCGTTCAGCAGGCGTCGGCATCCGGGCCGAGGCAGTGTCGCCTTTGAGAAGGGTCACCGTCTCGGTCGGCTCTGCAGCCCGGACGAAGGTGCCGCGCGGCGGTTCTACGATCACGAGCCCTTCCGACCGTAGTAGCGCTATCGCTTGCCGCACACTGGTGCGGCTCAACCCATACTCCTGAGCCAGCCGCAACTCACTTGGTAGCGACGCTCCGGGCGCGAGGTCGCCAGACGTGATCCGGTCTCGCAGAAGATCTGCGAGCTGCCGGAACACCGCCCGATCCGCGCTGGGGTCGATCACGAATGTGACGCTACGTGTCCAACAGTTCTACATCTTATTGTATCTACAGTCCTACGTCGTTACGGTGAACGAGCAGGTGCGGCGGTCGGATGACCAGCGCAGGCCCGGCCGCCGCGCCGTCGACTCATGCCCCGAGGAGAGATCCGGTGCCGCGCATCTCGTACGAGGAGTACCTGGTAGCCGTCGCCCTCACCCTTGCCCGCCGGCACCGGCCCGTCTGGTCCTGGCGGAAATGGCGGCGGATCTGCCGCTGTGGAACCGATCTGCCCTGTTATGCCCGACACCGCATCCCGATTAACCGTGGCCATTGGCCAGGAGAGGAGGCGTCGTGAAAGACGACGAGAAGCAGGCGATCCTGGCCGTGCACGTCCGAGGGTTCGACGGCATGTGCGCTGGCTGCTGTGCCTGGTGGTCGCGCCGGGCCCCGTACCCGTGTTCGCGGGTGGACTGGGCGACCAGCCGGCAGGCCCAGACGATCACCGCCCGCATTCTCGGCGGTGTGCAGTGACCACCCACGGCCCGGTGATGCCGCTGTGGAGCTGCGGAGGCCGCAACCTGCCGTGGCCCTGCCCCACCCGCAAGCGCGAGCTACGGGCGGAGTACGCGGACGCTCCGGTGTCGCTGGCCCTCTACCTCGGCTCCTACCTTGTCCAAGCCACCGAGGACATGCCCTGGACGCCGGCTGGCGTGCTGCACCGCCGATTCGTCGGCTGGACCAGGGTGGCGGACCGGTCGATGCCGGCAGTACAGCAGCGAAGTACAGCAACCGTGCCAGCCGTATCCGGCCGAGACGCACGTGAACAGGCCGGGTGACCTCGCACCGCACCCGATCCGGCTGGCTCGCCGGCAATCCATAGGTTCAGGGTTCGAGTCCCTGGCGGCCCACCTTTGACCGCCGCTGAGCTGCGACAACACCGACCGAAGATCATCGGGCACAACCAGGGCACAACCTAGCTCTGATCTTGCCCCGCGCCGGTCTCGCTCCGTGCTGTCGGCCTGCCGGAGGAGCTGGCCCACCACGCCGCGCGGCCGGTCTCTTTTCGGCAGCCATTGGACGTAGGTCTCCAGAGTGATCCGCAGGTTGGCGTGCCTCAGCGCCTTCTGCACGTCCTGGGGCTCGAAGCCATTGCTCATGAGCGTGGCGGCGAAGAAGTGGCGCAGGGAGTGGAAGGTGCCGTCCTTCGGCCAGCCGGCCGCCTCCCGCCAGTCGCCCCACAGTTCCGCCCAGTAGCGATCGGTGAGCATCTTCCCTCGATGCGGCACACCCGTGGCGGTTCGAGACGCGGCGAGATGCCGGCGGCTGGCGGGTGTGGGCGGCGGACCTGCCGTCGTGGTGCGGTGCGCACGTCCGGGCAGACAGGTGTGGTTGAGCAGCTGCCGCTACCGGTCCGCTGAGCGGGGCGTAGTTAGTCAGTGCGGCGGCGAGGGGACTCCTGCCGGACCGCCTCAGTGAGATCACGCCAGGTGTCGGCCGAGGTCTTCATCACCGCATCAGTACACGTACCAAGCCAGGACCGGCCGGAAGGTTGTGGTGGTGCTCGAACGAGTCTGAGTCGAGAGGCGGTCGGCACCGAGGCCGCGCCGGTAGGTTGAGGGCAGCGCCCCGGTGTCCAGCCGGGCGGACGGTACCCACAGGGAGGAACCATGCCCGCCTTTGTGCTCGTCCACCTGCGTAACCCGCAGCTCAACGAGGACGTCTTCACTTATATGGAGCGGGTCCAGTCAACCCTGGAGCCGTTCGGCGGGCGGTTCCGGGTGCACGTTCCCGAGGTCGAGGTGGTCGAGGGCGACTGGCCCGGCACGGTGGTCATTCTTGAGTTCCCGGACCGGGGCGCAGCCCGCGGTTGGTACGACTCGCCCGCCTACCAGGAGATCCTGCCGTTGCGTACCCGGAACATCGACGGCGCGCTGATCATCGTCGACGGAGTGGCACCGGACTACGACCCCGCCCGGACGGCCGCGACGCTGCGAGCCGGGACGGCTGGCTGAACCGGACGGGCGGCTGGCAGGTGTGGGCAGCGGACTTGCCGCCATGGTGCGGTGTGCAGGTCCGGGTCGATTCGTGTCGGTGAGCAGCTACCGCTACCTGCTGAGCCTGGCGTAGCTAGTCGATGCGCCGGCGGCCGGACTCCTGCCGGACCGCATCGGTGAGATCACGTCAGGTGCCGGCCGAGGTGTCAGCCGGGGTCCTCATGCACTGCCCCGCTCGTCGTCAGCGGTGACCCACTGGCTCTCGACGGTGCGGAGGAGACCGCAGGTGCGGTCTCCTCCTGAACGCTCACCCCGTCGAGGCACTCAGCTCTTCGGGACGCGGAGCTGATCCCAGGTGGACTTGCCGGGCCAACCGTCCGCGTCGGCACCGCTGTAGCCGAGCTTCTGCTGCCACTTGGCGTAGGACTGGCGGTCGACGTCGGACCACTGGGGACCGGGGCCGACGCGGTACAGGCCACAGCCCTCGGCCACGAGGCGCCGACCCATGTTGGTCACGATGACGCTGTTCGGGTTGGCCTTGAACCAGTCCGCGCCCGGGTACGGCTCGTACTGGTTGGAGTAGCGGGGGACGCGCAGCTGGTCCCAGGAGCTCTTGCCGGGCCAGCCGTCGGCGGCGGCGCCGGTGTAGCCGAGCTTCTGCTGCCAGGCGGCGTAGGACTGGCGGTCGACGTCGGTCCACTGGGGGCCGGGGCCGGAGGTGTACTTGCCGCAGCCTTCGGCGACCAGACGGCGTCCCATCTCGGTGATGATCGGGCTGTTCGGGATCGCCTGGAACCAGGCCGCACCCGGGTACGGCTCGTAGGTGCCGCCGCCGGTCGCGCCGCCCTGTTCGTAGGAGCCGCCGCCCTGGTGGGGCACCCGCAGCTGCGCCCACGTCGTCGGGCCGGGGATGCCGTCGGCGTCGGCGCCGCTGTAGCCGAGCTTGCGCTGCCAGTTCGCGTACGACTTGCGGTCGGCCTCACTCCAGCGCGGTCCCGGGCCGGACAGGTAGGCGCCGCAGCCCTCGGCGACCAGGCGGACGCCCATCGCGGTGATGATGGAGCTGTTGGTGCCGACCGTGAAGAAGGACGCGCCCGGGTACGGCTGGTAGCCGGTGGCGCCGGGCGTCACGCCGTCAGCGGGGACCCTGAGCCGGTCCCAGCTGGTCTGGCCGGGCCAGCCGTCGGCGGCCGCGCCGGTGAAGCCGAGCTTGCGCTGCCACATCGCGTAGGCGTCCCGGTCCACGTCCGACCACTGAAAGCCGGGGCCCACGCGGTAGGGGTTGCAGCCCTCCTGGACCAGCCGGACCCCCATGGCCATGATGATCCGGCTGTTCGGCCGGCCCTTGAACCACTCCGTGCCAGGGAAGGGGACGTAGTCCCCGACAGGGCCGCTGATGCCGCCCTGAGGGTCCAACTCGGAGCTGTGGGCCGGGATAAGGAGCTTTGTGCCGATCCCGAACGCGTAACTCGGCATAACGACCATGGGCAGGCCGTTCAAGGCGGCGAGGGCTGACCAGGGGACGTTGAACTTGGCAGCCACGGATCCCAGCGTGTCGCCGGGCCCGGTGATGTACTCGATGGGACCGCTGTTGGCACCGGGGTCGAGTTCGCCGCTCCTGACCAGGTTGTACATGTGGGTGCCGGGGCATGCGGTGGCGTAGCCGTCCCGGTGGCCCAGGATCTCGTTACCTGCGCCGCCGTAGTAGCGGAGGTAGGCGATGGCGTCCCGGATGCCCTGCTTCATCTCGCCGGTGGCGGCGGTGTTCCAGATGCCCCATCCGGACGTGCCGTACCACTCGTAGCCGGTCCCGACCAGGGCCAGGATCGCGTAGTGGTTGCGGTTCAAGGTCTGGTTGCCGTTCGCGGCGCACTGGCGGTTCTTCCCGCGCCCCTCGTAGACGTAGCCGTGCCGGCAGACCGCCAGGCTGTACGCGATGTCGGCGTATCCGTCGTTCTGGTGCATCAACTGCACCTCGCGGACCTTAGCCGCGCACTCCTGGTGGAGTTGGATCGCATAGAGCGACCCCAGGTAATGGATTTTCACACCGCGGGTGGACGTGATCGGCGGGTCGTCGTTCTCGCCCATCGGGCGGGCGCCCCACATCGCTCGGGTGACGAATTTCATGGCGGAAACTTCTCTCTGTTCGGTGGCCGGCGGATATCGGGGGCGCGCTACAGGGAGTAGGCGAGCCCCCCGAACCCCAGCTGGTCGAAGCCGCCACCTTCGGTACGCGCCTTGTTCGCCAGGACAGCCGTGTAGGGCGCCGACAGGCCCTTGCGGGTGACGTAGTGGTTGTGGATGAGCGCCCACGCGGGGCTGGTCGCCGAGGTCCCCCAGGTGCCGAGCGCCGGGGCCTCCGACGGCTCGGGCTGGAACAGCGCGAGCTCCTCGGCGGCGGCGAGCAGCCGGTTGCCGTGGCTCGCGTACAGGTCGCGGCCCTGGCTCCAGGCCATCTCGCAGATCGCCGCGAGCAGGCTGAGCCCGGTGACCGAGTACCGGTCGGAGTCGCCGCCGTTCCACACGTACGGAATGGAGTTCATGAGCCGGGGCGTGCCGGTGATGAGCGCGGTCGCCTGGTCGACCTTGGTGAGGTCGTCACAGAAGATGCCGATCGCCAGGACCGAGGCGATGTGCGACAGCTCCCAGTTGGCCTTGTACGACGGCGCGCACGAGTCGAGCGGCGCGGTCAGGAACGTGTTGCTCGCCGGGTAGAACACGTTCGTCAGGAGCGTGGCGAGGCGCGCCTTGTCGAAGCCCGTGTGATCGCGGACCAGCTCCGCGGCGTTGGCCAGCAGGAAGCCGTAGACGCCGGACGTCTGCCCGATGAACGGCGTGCCGGAGACCGACGTGAGGGTCTGCGACCAGGCATTGAGGATGTTGCGAGCCGTGTCGGCGTGCGCCGTGACGCCGGCGAGCTTCCAGCGCAACGCGTTCTGGTAGGCGGCGTGCGCGTCGTCCAGCAACTGCACGTAGTTCTCACCGGAGCCACCGGTGTTCAGCGCCGCCACCGGCTTGGCCGTCCAACTGGCCTGGGAGCGGGCGTTCGCCTTCACCGCGGTCCAACCGGACGACCAGGGCGGCGTGGTCGCGGTGCTCTTGGCCTTCAGGTCCGTGAGGCCGGCCGCGGTGTGCAGCAGGCCCGGGTGAGCGAAGACCGCCGCCTTCGCCTCCGTCGCCGTCAAGGAGCCCACGAGGCTCGTGGCGCTCGCCCCGGCGCCGACGAGCGCGACATTCCGGAGGAACGATCTGCGGCTGGATTTACCAGGGACCGGATCAAGTGACATGACATTTCCTTTGGGCAAGGAAGGCCACCGCGTCGACGGAATCGAGGCAGAATGGGGAACTGCCAAAACGCAAGTGGGACTTCGTGCGGGGCCAGCTAGGCGGCCGGGCCAACACATACTGCCGTTCCGGGACAGCGCCGGGCAATAGAGCCGAATGGATGGGGAGGAAAAGCTCCCCCTTCAGTCACCTACCGCCATTCGAGCATCAGCGCTTTGCTGAAATGCGACGGACCCGCCATGGCGGAAAACGCCGCTTCGAGGGTGCCCACGCGGCCCGGCGGACAGAAGGGGGGTCCGCCGGGCCGCGTGCCGTCCTGGTCACAGCTCGTCGGGGCCGCCGTACTCCTGCGGCATAATGTCCGGCGATGGTCCACTCGCAGCAGACGGCGCCCCACCGCCCGGGGGAGGCCGCCGGCGGTCCCGGGCTGGACCTCGGCGTCGCCGGGTGCACCGGCGCGGTGGAGGTCGGCCGGGGCGGCTTCGGCGTCGTCTACCGGGCCTGGCAGCCGGACTTCCACCGCTGGGTGGCGGTCAAGGTGCTGGCGGCGGAGTGGCACGGCCCGTCCCGCGCCCGCTTCGAACGGGAACTGAAGACGCTGGGCCGCCTGTCGGACCATCCGCACATCGTCACGCTGCACCAGGCCGGCCGCACCGCCACCGGCAATCCGTACCTGCTGATGGCGTACGAGGAGGGTGGCTCCCTGGCGGACCGGCTGGCCGCCGGGCGCGCGACGGCCGCGCCGGGCGCGGAGGCCGCGGAGCCGACGTGGGTGGCGGCGGTGGCCGGCGGGATCGCGGTGGCCGGCGCTCTGGAGACCGCGCACCGGGCGGGCGTGCTGCACCGCGACGTGAAGCCCGGGAACATCCTGATCTCCCGGTACGGGGAGCCGAAGCTGGCCGACTTCGGGCTGGCGCGGCCCTCCGTCGAGACGCCCGACGCGGGTCGCGGCCGGGTCACCGCGAGCGTCCCGCACGCCGCGCCGGAGGTCCTGCGGGCCGAGCCGCCCTCGGTGGCCTCGGACGTGTACGCGCTCGCCGCGACGGTGCTGCACTGGATCCGCGGCGCGCCGCCGTTCTCCGCCGGCTCCGAGGCCGAGCTGCTGCGCCGGATCGCCGTCGACCCCGTGCCCGACCTGCGCCCTGACGGCGTGCCCGACGCGGTGTGCGCGACCCTCGAACGGGCCATGGCGAAGGTCCCGGCCCGCCGGCACCCCACAGTCGCGGCCTTCGCGGAGGAGCTGCGGCAGGCCCAGCGGACGGCGGGTCAGCCGGTGACACCCTTCGTGCTCGGCGAGGGGACCGCGGCCGTCCCCGCGGACGAGCCGGCCCGACCCCGCTTCTCGCTGACCGCCCGCCGGACCGCCCTCGGTGCGGACCTCACCGCCACCGTCCGGCGGGCGAAGCCGGGCCGGGTGCCCGCGTCGGCGCGTACGGTCGGGGTGCTCGTCGCCGTGGTGTCGATCCTCGCCATCGCCGGGTCGGCGGCGCCGCCCGCCGCGGACCGGCTGGTGGTGCCGGCGGCGCTGGCCGTGGGTGAGCAGGAGGTGCACGCCAGCTCGGACGAACACGCGGTGACCGTCCGCAACACCGGCGGCCGGGAGGTCCGGCTGACCGGGGTGGCACCGACCGGCCCGCACGGCGGTGACCTGCGGGTGACCGGCGACGGGTGCACCACGCACAGCCTCGCGCCGGGGCAGCGGTGCGAGGTGCGGGTGGTCTTCACGCCGCAGGGTCCGGGCGCGCGGACACCGCTGCTGGCGGTGACCGTGGCCGGGCGCGCGGCACCGCTGACCGTCCGGGTGGTGGGCGCCGGCCGGCTCCGGCCGGCCAGCAGGGACGCCGCACCTCCCGGCCGCTGCTACGACGACGCCGTCCAGGTCGTCCCCTCCGCCTACGGGTACGCGGGCGGGCTCCGCGCGCTCTCCGTCAAGCAGTACTGGTCGCCAACATGCCGGACGGCGATGGCGTACGTGTGGGTGTGGAAGCAGTACCGGGACAACGCCATGCTCGGCGGCGGCACCTGGCTCGTGGACCTGGCGGTCCGCCCGGCCGCCGGGGAGGGCGGCGCGCGGCAGCGGGCGCAGGGGCAGCCGCACGAGCTGTGGACCGTACCGTTCACGGCCGGCGGCGGCTGCACGGTGGCGACGGCCACGGTGACGCACCGGCGCACCGGCGAGTCGATGACGGCGACCACCGAGCCGTGGTGCGGCTGAGCGTGGGCGGATACTTCGAGGTCCACCTGGCCGGGTCGGTGCGCCTGGTGCCGCTGACCGCGGACGCGTTGACCATCGGCCGGGCGTCGGGCAACGAGGTGACCATCGACAGCAAGCTGGTGTCGCGGCTGCACGCCCTGGTCGAGCGCTTCCCCGCCGGCTGGTCCATCCGGGACCTGGGCAGCACGAACGGCACCACGGTCAACGGCTTGCCGCTGCGCCCGGCGCAGACCCTGCGCGACGGGGACCGGGTGGAGATCGGGCCGGCTCGGCTGGTGTTCCACGCACCCGAGGGGCATGGCGGCACGCGTACGGTCGGGGTGGCGCCACCGCCCCCGCCGCCGGTGCTGACGCCCCGCGAGCAGGAGGTGCTGACGGTGCTCTGCCGGCCGTACGTGGTCGGCGGGACGCCGTTCCCCGAGCCGCCCACCGTGCGGGCGATCGCCGCCGAGCTGCACATCACCGAGAGCGCGGTGAAGAAGCACCTCTCCCGGCTGTACGACAAGTTCGGCCTGACCGGCAACGACGACCGTCGCCGGTCGCGGCTGGCCGGGGAGGCCGTCCGCCGGGGCGCGGCCGGCGCCTCCTGACCTCGCCGCTCCGAGCCGTCGCTCCTGTCGTTGATCCGGTTGACCCTGCCCGTCACCTGGCAGGACGGTGGGGCACCGACTGCCGAGGAGGGACGCCGATGACCCGTCACCGCGAGACCGTGGAGGTCGACCCGGTCCTGTTCCGCGCCGTCTACGACTCGCCGGCCTCGCTGCCGGGGCGGCACCGCTGGACGACCGGCGAGTCCGACGTACGCCGGATCGAGAAGCTGCTCGGCATGCCCCCGCGCAGCATCGGCGCGCCGCTGTGGGTGAGCGGTGACGAGCCGGACTGCCCGAAGTGCGGTCGACGGGTCAACTGGTACGACATCGTCAACTCCGCGCTGGCCGGGGTGCACGACCGGATGATGATCGCGACGGTCATCCTGGGCGACCGCAAGTTCGTCAACACCGAGATTCCGGACGCCCTCGCGGGCGTGCGCTGCGCCGACTGCCGTACGCCGATCGAGGGGCTGCGCAGCTTCAAGTGCCACAACTGGGCGTACGCGTTCGAGGCGCTGGAGGAGGTCCGCCAGCGGATGGCCGAGACCGGGCAGCGTTGACCGTGCCGGCACAGCCACGGCACGGGGACCTGGACAACTAGGGCGTGGCGCGGCGGGCCGGGCGGCGGTGGGGTGGGCTGGGCGGTTCGGGGCCGGGGTCGGGGATCGGGGGCATCCGGCGGGTCACCACGCCCCCGCCGGTCAGGCGGACCTGTTCGCCGTGGTGCCACAGCTCGACGGTCGTGTCCGGCCCCGCGTCGGGGAGTTCGTAGCGGGCCGCGTCGGCGGTCAGCGTCACCGAGAGCCGGTGGCCGTGCCAGCGCAGGCAGAAGGCGAGCCGCCGGATCGCCGTGGGCAGCCGCGGGTCGAAGGAGAGCACGCCGCGGTCGTCGCGCAGCCCGCCGAAGCCCTGCACCAGCGCCAGCCACGCACCGGCCAGCGACGCCAAGTGCAGCCCGTCGGCGGTCTTGTCACCGAGGTCCGCGAGGTCCTGCAGAACGGACTCGGCGAACAGGTCGTACGCCAGGTCGAGGTGCCCGACCTCGGCGGCGAGCACGGCCTGCGGGGAGGCCGAGAGCGACGAGTCCCGGACGGTCCGGGCCTCGTAGTACGCGACGTTGCGCGCCTTCTCGTCGGCGGTGAACTCGCCGGGGCAGCGCTGCATGGCCAGCACCAGGTCGGCCTGCTTCACCACCTGCTTGCGGTACAGCTCCAGGTACGGATAGTGCAGCAGCAACGGGTAGTCGTCGTCCGAGGTGTTCGTGAAGTCCCACTCGGGCAGATCGGTGAACCCGGCCGACTGCTGGTGCACGCCCCGCTTGCGGTCGTACGGGACGTGCATCGCGTCCGCGGCGGCCCGCCAGCCGGCGACCTCGGCCGGGTCGACGCCGAGCCGGGCCGCCACCTCCGGGTGCCGCTCGGTCGCGTCGGCGGCGCCGCGCAGGTTGCGCCGGGCCATCAGGTTGGTGAAGACGTTGTCGTCGACCAGTGCGGTGTACTCGTCCGGGCCGGTCACCCCGTGCAGGTGGAAGGCGCCGTCGTCGCCGAAGTGCCCGTAGCCGCGCCAGAGCCGGGCGGTCTCCACCAGCAGCTCCAGCCCGGTCTCGGCGAGGAACGCCGCGTCGCCGGTGGCCGCGACGTACCGCAGGACCGCGTCGGCGATGTCGGCGTTGACGTGCAGGCCGGCGGTGCCCGCGGGCCAGTAGCCGGAGCACTCCCGGCCGCCGATGGTCCGCCACGGGAAGGTGGCGCCGGTCAGCCGCAGCTCCGCCGCACGTTCCCGCGCCTCGGTCAGGTGCGCGTGCCGCCAGCGCAGCGCCGAGCGGGCCACGCCCGGGGCCAGGTACGTGAGCACCGACAGCACGTAGCCCTCGGTGTCCCAGAGCACGTGGCCGTCGTACCCGTTGCCGGTCAGCCCCTTGGCGGGGATCGTCCGGTCGCCGTCCGGGCGGCCGGCCTGGATCAGGTGGAACACCGCGAAGCGGATGGCCTGTTGCAACTCGTCGTCGCAGTCCAACTCGACGTCGGCGGTCTCCCAGGCGGCGTCGAGGGCCGCGCGCTGGGCGGCGAGCAGCGCGTCGAAGCCCTCCGCGCGGGCGGCACCGACCTCCGCGACGACCAGGTCCGCGAGGGGTGCCGGGTCCGTGTCGTCGACCGGCTCGCACTCGTACGCGGCGTACTTCGTCACTCGCAGCCGTTCGCCGGGGCGCAGCGTCCCGGTGAGGGCGAGGCGCAGCCGGTCGGGGCTCTCGTCGAGCCCGGACGCGAACCCGTCCGGCGCGTCGACCTCGTGCGCCACGGCCACGGCGACCCGCTCCGCGCTGCGCTCGGTGCGGTGCACGAGGACGCCGTCGCGGCCGTCGACGCGGCGGTACTCGGCGGTCAGCGGGTCGGGGATCACCGCGGCGGCCCGGGGATCGGCGGAGCGTTCCGGCACCCGTTCGTTGGCGACCAGGTCGGAGCAGACCCGGATCTCGACCGGCACGTCCAGCGGTTCGACGGTCCAGCGGACGGCGGCGATCGCCCGGCGGGGCAGCGACACCAGCCGGACACTGTGGACCCGTACGCCGTGCCCGGCCGGGGACTCCCACTCGGTGTGCCGCTCGACCACGCCGGCCCGCAGGTCGAGGACGCGGTCGTGGACCCGGATCGTGCCGGTGCGCAGGTCCAGCCGCTCCCCGCCGACCCAGAGGCCGATCAGGGTGGCGTTCGGTGCGCTGATCACCGTGTCGCTGAGCTGCGGGAACTCGTACCCCTCCTCGGGGTAGCGGAGTTGCCGCCGCTCGTGGAACCCGTTGAGGTAGGTGCCCGGCATCCCGTACGGCTCGCCCTCGTCGAGGGTGCCGCGCCAGCCGATCCACCCGTTCGACAACGCGAAGACCGACTCGGTCTCGGCGAGCCGGTCGGCGTCCTCCGCGGTGCGCCGGACCCGCCAGCGCTCGTCGCCCTCCGTCCCGGGCACCGTCGGCGGCCGGTCGGCGATGTACGGCACGACACCTCCCGTGGCTGCGCGGATCAGGAACCGTCACAGTTTCCACCGCCGGCCCCCCACCAAACGCACCACCGCACCGCGTCACGGCATCAGGATCAGGGTGACGGTCGTTCCCAGCACCAGGAACGGGCCGAAGGGCAGGTGGCCGGACCAGCGGATCCGTCCGGTCGCCAGCAGCACCAGGGCCGCCGCGCCGGACAGCGCGAACGCGAGCAGCAGCCCCAGCACCGGGACGGCCCACCCGTGCCAGCCGAGCAGCAGGCCCGCCCCCACCGCCAGCTTGGCGTCGCCGAGGCCGGGGCCGCGCCGGCCGAGCAGGAGGGTGGTGGCGGCGAGCAGGAGCCCCAGCCCGAGGCCGGCGGCGGTGGCGCGCAGCCACGGCGCGTACCCGGCACCGAGGGCCCCGGCCAGCCCGAGCAGAAGCCACGTGCCGAGCGCCGCGGGCCCGGTCAGCCGGTCGGGCAGCCGGTGCACCGCCGCGTCCACGAAGACGAGCGGCACCGCCCAGCCGAGCCACCACGCCACCGCGGCCAGCTCGGCGACCGGCGACCCGACCAGCAGGAGCACCACGACGGCCGCGACCGTGGCGGCTTCCACGGCGCCGGGCGGCGGCCCCACCCGCGCCGCGCACCGCCCGCACCGCGCGCGCGGTCCGAGCGCCGGCCACGGGCGGTCCAGGTTGATCGGGGCGCCGCAGGCGTCGCAACCGCGCCGTGGCGCGGACCCGGGGGGTACGGCGTGCCGCAACACCGCCAGCCGGAGCACTGGAATGAGCGTGAGGACGGCGAGCAGCGAGGCGGGACCGACGCGGCGGGGGGCGGTCACGGTCATGCCGAACCTGCCGGCACGACCACGCTGGGTAGCCATAGGCTCGCCTTGCTGTAACGGCCGCTCCGGATCCGGGGCTTACCTCCACATCGGACCGGACGCCCGGCCGAACGGTCACCCGGTCCCGGCGTCGACGGCCGGCAGACGGTGGCCGGCCCGCCCGACCCGGGGGGCAAACCGGGCGCGAGCCGTCGTTCACCCCCACTCCTCCCGGCGACGCGGCCCGCACGCCCCTCCATCCGGCGACCGCGGCACCGCCCGCGCACGAGACGGACACCCGCCCGCCGGCCACCGGCCGGCAACCTGACCGCCACCACCGGCCGCCACCACCCTTCATCACGCAGAGTATTCGCTTGAATTGCCTCTGTTGCATCGGCGGACGTCAGCCTATGCTCGCCCCTTGGGTGCGATGCAACCCTCGATCATTCAACCGGGACGGCACAGGGATTTGCATTTGTAAAGATCAGTCACGGTAAATGCGGATGCGCTTTTCCACAGGGTCCGGATGTGGTCATTCGGCCGCGCTTCCGCATGCCCGGACCAGCCGGGGACACCGGCCGCCGGGAGTCCGACGAGGAGGCGCGACAGTGCGAGGACGGCAGCTCAGGGGCGTTGCGACGTACCTGGCGACGGTCGCGGTGCTCGGTGCCGCGGCGGGCTGCGGCACCGACCGGGGAGCGACCACCGCGACGGCGGCCGATGGCACGGCACCCGCCCGCGTACGATCCGGCGGCGACGAACAGACCGCCCGGAAATTGGCGCTCACCGCGTATTCCGGATATCTCGCCGCGTCGCGGAAGGCGAGCGGACGCAGCGATCCGCACCATCCGGAACTGTCCACATTCCTCGCTGATCCCTTGTTGACCCGGGTCCGGCTTGCCATTCGGACGGCCAAGGAGCACGGCGCCGTACGCGTCGGGACGCTGGTGTCGGACCCGACCGTGACCTCCGTCGACCTGGACGCCGTCCCGCCCACGGTGGAGATCCAGGACTGCCTGGACGCGACCGGCTGGCGGCTGATCTATGCCCGGGACAAGCGGGTGGTGCCGGGCAGCCGGGGGACCCGGCATCTGGCCACCGCGACCGCCACCCGCTACCCCGACGGCCGCTGGCTGATCAGCGCCGGCGCCTCCCACGAGGACCAGCCGTGCTGACCGGGGGTGCGAGGTCGCGTCGCACCGCGCTCGGCGGGCTGGCCCTGGCCGCTGCGCTCGCGGCTGCCACCGTGCCGGCCGTGGGCTGGGCCGACCCGCCCGGCGCGGAGTGCCCGCCCGGGCAGCACGACTGCAACGTCTGGGACGACGACCCGGGCACTCCGGGCGGCGGACCCGGCGGACCGGGCGGCGGGGACGGCGGTGGGGGCGACGGAGGCGACGGTGGCGGCACGTGCCAGTGGAACGGCCGCACGATCCCCTGCTACGACGAGGTGCTCGGCTGGTTCAACAACGGCGACGGCTGCTACTACAAGCTCGCCGAGCCGCAGCCGGCCGACACTCCGGCCGGCCACCAGTGGTACGTGCTGACCTGCAACGGCGGCGACCTCGGCTCGCAGCGGCTGGAGCTGCGCGACTCGCCGCCACCCGGTTACGGCGCCCCGCCCGACCCGGAGGAGCTGGCTCGGCGGGCGCTCGCCTCGATCCGGCTGCTCCCGCCTCGGGTGGCGATCGCGCCGCGCCGGCAGATCGGCCCCGGGCTCGTCGGGCTGCCGGTGTGGATGTGGGCCAGCCGGGGTGACAACTACTTCGGCCCGCTGCGCGCGTCCGCCTCCGACCGGGGGCTGACCGTCTCCATCGAGGCGCGGGTCGACCGGATCGTCTGGGACATGGGCAACGGGGTCCGGGTGACCTGCGCCGGTCCCGGCACGCCGTACAGCTCCACCGGGGCGCACGCCGGGAAGCGCTCCCCCGACTGCGGCTACCACAGCGGCTACCCGAAGGCCGGGACGTACCGGGTCGGTGCCACCACGTACTGGTCGGTGACCTGGAGCGGTGGCGGCGAGAGCGGCGTCATCCCGGTCACCCGGACGAGCGGCACGGTCCCGATCCAGATCGACGAACTACAGGTGGTGGCGGAGTGAGCCTCGCGACGCGCAACGGAACCGGACCGGTGGACGCACCGGTTGCCCCGCCCCGGGTGGTCCGGCAACGCCGGATGCGTCCCGGACTGCTGGGCCTGGCCGTCCTGCTGATCGCACTCGGCGGGCTCGGGGCGGCGTTCGCCGTCACCTCGGTCCGCGCCACCGGCAGCTACCTGGCGGTGGCCCGCCCGGTCGAGGTCGGCCGGACGATCGGCGCGGACGACCTGGTGGCCGTGCAGGTGGCCGGCGGCCAGGGGCTCGCCCCGGTGCCGGTGGGACGGCGGGACGACGTGGTCGGCAAGCGGGCGAAGGTGTCGCTCGTGCCCGGGACGTTGCTGACCATGGACCAGCTCACCGACGAGCCCTTGCTCGGCCCCGGGCAGCAGCAGCTCTCGCTGGGTCTCGAGCCGTCCCAGGTGCCGGCCCGCAAGCTGCACCCCGGCGACAAGGTGCTGCTGGTCAGCACGCCGGGCGGGAACGACGACCGGCCGGTCGTCGGTGTCACCCGCTTCGAGGCCACCGTCATCGACACGACGACCAACGAGGACGACGACGAGGTCGTGGTCTACGTGACGCTCCCCGTCCGGGACGTACCGGCGGTGGCGGCGCTGGAGGCACAGGAACGCCTCGCCGTCGCCCTCACCGAGGTGGCCTGAGCATGGCGATCATCGCGCTGGTCGCCGCCAAGGGCTCGCCGGGCGTCACCACCTCCGCGCTGGCCTGCGCGTTGACCTGGCACCGGCGGCTGGTGCTGGCCGAGTGCGACCCGGCCGGCGGGTCGGTGCTCGCCGGCTACCTGGGCGGCGCGCTGGACGGGCCCCGGGGCATCGGCGAGCTGGCCGTCGGCGAGTTGCGCGACGGCAACCTGGAGACGGCGTTCTGGTCGCAGCTGGTCGACCTGGACGCCCCGAAGCGGGAACGGCTGCTGCTGCCGGGCGTGGTCGATCCCGCGCAGGCGGGCAGTGTCATCCCGCTGTGGCAGCGGTTCGCCGACTTTTTCACCGGGCTGGACCGCGGCGACCCCCCGTACGACGTGCTCGTCGACTGTGGACGCCTGCACGTGGCCGGTCCGCCCTGGCCGATCCTGCGCGCCGCCTCGGTGGTGCTGGTGGTCACCGGCGCCCGGCTGCCGGACCTGTCCGCCACCCGGGCCCTGGTCCAGGCGGTCGAGCGGGACTTCGCCGAGCACCGGGTGCCCCCGGGCTCGCTGCGACTGCTGCTGGTCGGCGACGGGCACCGGCGCGGCGAGGTCAGCAAGGCCCTGCGGCTGCCGGTCATCGCACGGCTGCCGCACGATCCGCGTACCGCCGGGGTGCTGGCCCTCGGCGGCACCGTGCGGGCCGGACGGCCGCTGATGCGGGCGGCGAGCGCGCTGGAGGTGCCGGTCGGGGCGTTGCTGGACCGGCGGCGGGCCCGCCTGTCCTGGCCGGTGCCGCAGGGGGTGCCGGATGCGCTTTGAACCGGTCTCCGCCGACCCCCGCCGGCACGCGCCCACCGCCACGTCGATCGCACCACCCCTGCCCCCGCCGAACGGCCGGCACCATCCGGCGCCGGTCGCCGCACCGCCGCCGGAGGCACCCCCGCGCCCGAGGGTGGACTTCCAGGTGGTCCGCGAGCTGCGCCGGGAGCTCAGCGAACGGCTCACCCTCTGGCAGCGCGGCCGGGAGTTCGACGCCGACGCCGAGGACACCGAGCGCGCCCGGCTGGCGGTCGCGGTCGTCTCCGAGTACGCGGACGCGGTCCGCCGGGCCGGCACCCCGATGGCGGCCGGCGAGGAGCGTCTCCTGCTGGACCAGGTCACCGCCGAACTGGCCGGGCTCGGCCGCCTCCAGACCCTGCTGGTCGACGAGACCATCGAGGAGGTGCACATCCTCGGCTGCGACCAGGTGCGCATCACCCGGCACGGCGGCGGCGTCGACTGGGCCGAGCCGATCGCCGACAGCGACGACGAGCTGGTGGAGATCCTCCAGGCGGCGGCCCGGCGGGCGGGCGCCACCGAGCGCTCCCTCTCGACGTCGAAGCCCACCCTCGACCTGCAACTGCCCGACGGCAGCCGGCTCGCCGCGGTGTTCCTGGTCAGCCACCGCCCGTACGCGGTGATCCGCAAGCACAACACGCTCGACGTGAGCCTGGACGACATCGCCGGCGCCAGGGCCGACCTGGACGAGATGATCGACCCGTTGCTGAGCGACTTCCTCCGCTCGGCGATGCGCGCCGGGCTCAACATCATGGTCGCCGGCCTGGCCGGAGCCGGGAAGACGACGGTCATCCGGGCGCTGATGAACGAGATCCCGCCGGACGAGCCGTACGTGCTGCTGGAGGAGAGCCGCGAGCTGCTGCCCGCCCGTCGTGGGCACCGGCACCGGGCGGTGATGAGCTTCGAGGCCCGGGAGGGGCACGGCGAGCGGGGGCCGGACGGACGGCCGGCCGGTGAGGTCAGCATCGCCGACCTGATCCCGCTCTCGCTGCGGATGGGCGTGCTGCGGATCATCGTCGGCGAGGTCCGGTCCCGGGAGATCGTGCCGATGCTCCAGGCGATGACGACCAGCCGCGGCTCGATGTGCACCATCCACGCCCGGACGCCGGCCGGCGTCGGCGAGCGGATCGTCGAGTTGGCGCTGGCGCACGGCCGGGAGATGACGGTCGACCAGGCCCGGCGGATGGCCGGCAACGCGCTCGACCTGATCGTCTACGTCACCGTCGAGGACGAGACCGCGATCGGCGGCCGCAAGCACCGATTCGTCTCGCACGTCGAGGAGGTGATCGGCGTTGCCGAGGGCAGCCGCATCGCCACCACCACCGTCTTCGGGCCGGGACCGGACGGGCGGGCGGTCCCCCGGCACCTGCCGGAGCGGATCCGCACCCAGCTCCTCCGGGTCGGCTACGACACCCGGCTGCTGAGCCGGTGGATCGAGGCCGGCACCGGGGCCTGGCGGCGACCCCGGCAGACCCGGCTGGGCCGGCGGTGAGCCCGGTGGTCGACATCGAACTCGTCGCGGTCGCCTCCGGCGCCGCCAGCGTGGCCGGGCTGCTGCTGGCCGTCGTCGCGATCGTCGGCACCCGCCGGCCGTCGGGACCCGCCCCGGGCGCCGGGCCGGGACTCGGCCGGCTCTGGCGCGGCTCCGGGGCCACCCCTCACGAGCAGCGCGCCCACCAGGCGCTGCTGGTCGGCGCGGTGGTGGCCGGCGCGCTGGCCTTCCTGGTCACCGGGCTGCCGGTGGTCGGACTGCTGGTCGCCGTGGCGGTGCCGGGCGCCCCCTGGCTCTTCTCCGTCGGCCGGGCCGAGCAGCGGGCCATCGCCCGGATCGAGGCGGTCGGCGAGTGGACCCGCCGGCTCAAGGACGTCTCCGCCACCGGCCAGGGCCTCCAGGCCGCGATCACCGGCACCGTCGCCACCGCGCCGGAGGAGATCCAGGAGGAGGTACGGCTGCTCGCCGCCCGTCTCCAGGCCGGCTGGCTGGCCCGCCCCGCCCTGCTGGCGTTCGCCGACGAGATCGCCGACCCGGTGTGCGACCAGGTGGTGGCGGCGCTGATCCTGCACCTCACGGACCGGGGCGACCGCCTCGGCGACGTGCTCGGCTCGATCGCGTCGGCCGCCGCCGCCGAGGTGGCGACCCGGCGGGAGGTCGAGGCCAAGCGCACCCAACCCCGGTTCGCGGTCCGGTTCCTCACCGGCATGACGCTGGCCACGATCGCGTACGGCCTGCTCAACACCGACTACATCCGCCCGTACGGAACCCCGGTCGGGCAGCTCGTCATGGCGGTGCTCGGCGCGGCCTTCATCGGCCTGCTGGCCTGGGTGCGCTCGATGAGCCAGCCCCAGCGGCCGGCCCGCTTCCTGCCCGCTCCCGACCCGCACGAGGTGGTCGCGTGAGGGCGAGGAGTGAGCTTGCGAGCCCCGCAGTCGCGAACGAAGGGTGGCTCCGGTGATCGTGAACTGGCAGCTCGTCGTCGCGGTGGCCGCCGGGGCGGCGGTCGGGCTCGGTGTCTTCCTGGTGGTCCGGGAACTCGTCCCGGCGACCCCGGCGCTCGGGCCCGCGCTGCGGCGGCTGCACCAACCGCCCGGCGCCCGCGCGGTCACGCCGGCCGACCGGCGGCTGGAGTGGCTGTCCGGACTCGCCCGCTGGCTGCGGCCACCGCACCAGCAGCTCGCCCTGCTCGACCGGACACCGGAGCAGTACGCCCTGTCGCTGCTGCTGTCCGCCCTGATCGGGCTCGCCGCACCGAGCCTGCTGAGCGTCGCGCTCACCGTCCTGGGCGTACGGCTGCCGGTGGCCGTACCGGTCCTGGGCAGCCTGGGCCTTGCCCTGGTGTGCGTCCTACTCGCCCATCGGGCGGTGCTCGCGAAGGCCGACGCGGCACGCGACGAGTTCCGGGCGGCCGTCTGCACGTACCTCGACCTGGTGGCGTTGCAGCTCTCCGCGGCGCACGGCCCGGTGCAGTCCCTGGAGCGGGCGGCGGAGGTGTGCGACGGCTGGGTCTTCGACCGGATCCGGGAGTCGCTGCGGATCGCCCAGCTCCAGATGCACTCCCCCTGGGACGAGCTGCGGGACCTCGCCGACCGCATCGGCATCCCGGAACTCGGTGACGTGGGGGCGATCATGCGCGCGTCCGGCAGCGAGGGGGCGCAGGTGCACGAGACCCTGCGCAGCCGGGCCGACTCCCTGCGCGACCAGATCCGCACCGACAACCTGGCCCGGGCGGAGGGGGTGACCAGTCGCCTCGACATTCCCGGCGCCCTGCTCGTGTTCGTCCTGCTCGGTTTCGCCACGTACCCGTTCGTCGCCCGTCTGTGACGGCCACCCGGAGAAGGAGCACCCCGATGACCCTGATCACGTACCTGCACGTCGCGCTGGTCGCGCGGCTCGCCGAGCTGCGCCGCGACGGCGAGCGGGGCGACAGCCCCGTCCCCACCGCGGTGATCATCTTCGGCCTCGTCGCCGCCGCGCTCACCGTCACCGCGCTGGTCGCGGCCCGGGCGCAGAACTGGATGAACGCCATTCCGACCGCGCCCTGAGCCGGTGCACCGGAAACTGACCGCCGGTCGCCGGGCGGGTGACCCCGTCCGGCGATCGGGCGTGCGCGCCGTCGTGGTCAAGCGGCTCGGCGGTGCGGACCGGGGCGCCAATCCCGTGGAACTGGCGGTGGTCATGCCGGTGATCTTCGTGCTGCTCTTCGGGTCCATCCAGGTCGCCGCCTGGTTCGTCGCCCGGTCCACCGCGCTGAACGCCGCGCAGAGCGCGGTCAACGCGCAGCGGGTGCACCAGGCCCCGGCGGGTGCCGGCGAGGCCCGCGCGCGGCGGTTCCTGGCGGCGGCCGGCGGCTGGCTGGTCGGCTGGGACTCACCCGGCCCGAGCTGCGTGACGAGCGCGACCGACGTGACCTGCACGGTCCGCGGCCGCTCGCTCTCCGTCGTCCCCGGCGTGGACTTCCCGGTACGCCAGAGCGCGCACGGGACGGTGGAACGGTGGACGACGCCGTGAGCCGCGAACGTGGTTCCGTCTCGGTCGAGGTGGCGATCCTCGCGCCGGCCTTCATCGCGCTGCTCGTGCTGGGCGGCGTCGCGGGGCGTACCGCGGTGGCGGCCGAGGCCGTCGACGCCGCCGCCCACGACGCGGCGCGCGCCGCGTCCATCTCCCGGGACGCCGGCACCGCCCGCCGGGAGGCCCGGGACGCGGCCGTCCGGCTGCTCGACTGGCGCCGGCTCAACTGTGCCGGTACGCCCACCGTCGCCTTCAGCGGCTCCGTGAACGGCCGGCCGACCAGCTTCGACGCGGCGTTCCGCAGCCCGGTCGGCCAGAACGCCTCGGTCACCGTACGGATCTCCTGCGCGGTCGACCTGTCCGACCTGCAACTGTCGGTGGTGCCCGGGATGCCCACCGGCAAGCGGGTCACGGCGAGTTTCACGTCGCCGCTGGACCGCTACCGGAGTCGGGGATGACCGCCGCCGGGCGCGGGGGCGACTCGGGCCGGGTCAGCGTGTTCCTGGCGGTGACCGCGCTCGGCATCCTGACGGTCGTCGCGCTCGCTTTCGACGGGGCCGGGCAGCTGCGCTCGTTGCAGCGGGCCGACAACCTGGCCGCCGAGGCCGCCCGGGCCGGCGGCCAGTCGATCGACCGGGCCACCGCGATCGAGGGCGGCCCGAAGCGGATCGACCAACCACAGGCGCGGCGTGCCGTGGCCGCTTACCTGGCCGCCGCCGGCGCCACCAGCCACACCGTCAGCTTCCCGGTGGTCGACGGGGAGACCGTCGTCCGGGTCCGCGTCACCGTCACGTACCAGAGGTCCCTGCTCGGCCTCGTCGGCTTCGACGACACCGTCACCGTCTCCGGCGAGGCGACCGCCCGGGCGCTCACCGGCGCGCCGTAGGAAGGAAGGCAGCCATGACCACACCGGCTCGTACCGTCGGACGGGTCCTCACCGGGTTCGGCGCGCTCGTCCTGCTGTGCGGACTGCTGGTCGGCGCGCCGGTGGCGCTGCTCGCGCTGGCCGGCAACCCGCTGCCGGAACAGGTGCCCACGCTCGCCGAGGTCGGCGCGGTGCTGACCAGCCGCGACGACGGGCAACTCTTCCTGCGGGCGCTCGCGCTGGCCGGCTGGGCGGGCTGGGCCACCTTCGCCCTGTCGGTCCTGGTCGAGTTGGGCGCGCTGGCGCTGCGTCGACCGGCGCCCCGGCTGCCCGGGATGAGCCGGCAGCAGCGGGCCGCCGCCGCCCTGGTCGGATCCGTCGCGCTGATCCTGGCCGCCAGCCCGGCGGCGGCGAGCGCGGCGGCGGTGGCAGCGGGCCCACCGACCGGGATCGCGCGGGTCGGCCCGTCGCCGACGGCGATCCAGGCCGGCGCGCCGACCGCAGGCCGGACCGCGCCCGCCGACGCGGCCCGGCGGGCCCCGGTCTACCGCGTGGCGACGGGTGACCACCTCGGCTCGATCGCCGAGCGGTACCTGGACAGCTTCGGCGAGTACCGGACGCTGGCCCGACTCAACCGGCTGGCCGACCCGGACCGCATCCACCCGGGGCAACTGCTGCGGCTGCCGGCGCAGGCCGAGGACCGAGGTGTCCGCCCGCACGCCACCGGTCGGCTGGTCGCGCGCCCGACGCGGCAGCGACCGGCGGCGCCGGTGCCGGAACGGCCGGCTCCGGAACGGCCGGCTCCGGAACGGTCTGCCCCGGCGACTCCGGACGAGCCAGCTGCGGAGAGCCCGGAGGACGGGCCGGTCATGACCGTGGGGGCGGCCCGGCCCGGCGACCCCGACCGGGTGAACCGGCCGCTCGCGGTGTCGGCGATCCTGGCCGTGTCGAGCATCATCGGCGCGCAGATCGGCGCCGTCCTCGGCCTGCGCCGCCGCCCGGCCCCCGCCCGGGTCGGGGGGAGCCGCGGCGCACTGGCGAGTGCGCGGTACCGGGACCTGCCAACGGGACGGCACCGCCGGGACTGAGGTGGTCGCAGCCGATCGGATGATGCTCAGCCGGGCCGTACACGGGGAGTCGACCGGCACACCATCATCCGATCATGGTGGCCCGGTGCGGCGCGCCGTCAGGGGAGGCGGGCCTCCAGGACGCCTTCGACGACGCGGGTCGGGAGGACCACCTGGTCGTTCCCGGACGGACCGTGCACGACCTCACCACCGTTGAGACGGAACGTGCTGCCGTGCCAGGGGCACACGACGCAGGCGTGGCCGTCGATCTCCTGCACCTCGCCCTTGCCGAGCGGGCCGCTCTGGTGCGGGCAGCGCTCCAGCATCACGGTGACGTCGTCGCCGTGCCGGTACAGGATCACCGACACGTCGTCGATCTCCCGGGTGACCAGCTTGCGCTGCGGCAGCGCGGCCATGTCGGCGATCGAGTGCCAGCCCTCGCTCATCCGGTGCAGCTCGGAGATGCTCTGGTTGACCTGGGCACCCTGCTTGTACGCGAGGTGTCCGCCCAGGTACGCGCCCGTGCTGGCCGCGCTGAGGCCGAGCCAGCCGAGCGTACGGCCGAGGCGGTGGTTGCCGGCGAGCCGCGCGGCCACCGAGCCGGCGTAGCAGGCCAGGCCGATCGTGTTGGAGGTGGCGTGCACGAGGCCGATCCGCCGCTGGTCCCGGGAGAGCGCCGCCCAGTCGTTGAGCCCGGCCACGGCGGCCGGCAGGGCGCTGGCCGTGCCGACGGCGCAGAGCGTGGTGGCGGCGCGCCGCTGACCCGGCATCAGGTCCAGCACGGCGGTGCTGATCCAGGCGCCGACCGGCACCTGCACCAGCGCCGGGTGCAGCGGGTGCCCCAGCCAGACGCCGTGCAGGAAGTCGCGGATGCGTCGCGGGCGAAGAGTGGCCTGGACCGCCCGCTGAAGCGGGTCACCAATCCGGTCCAGCCGGGACGCCTGCTCGATCTTCGTCAGTAACGCTCGCACAAGTACCCACTTCCCGGCGAAACCGGTTGCAAACCGGTCTCCGGTGACGGATCCACCGTTAGGGGGAAGGCGTGACGCCCCAGCGGTCGGTGTGGACGGCGTCGGCGAGCGGACGCTTCTGCCGCCAGCCGTGCCGGGCCAGGTCGGGCACCGCCTCGAAGTGGCTGACCGGGCCGAGGCAGAGCCAGGCCACCGGCCGGATTCCGGCCGGGATGCCGAGCAGGCCGGCCAGCCACTCCTCGCGGTAGAACGACACCCAGCCGACGCCCAGCCCCTCGGCCGTGGCCGCCAGCCAGAGGTTCTGGATGGCGAGACAGGTCGAGTAGAGCCCGGTGTCGGCGATGGCGTGCCGGCCGAGCACCGCCGGCCCGCCCCGCGAGTGGTCGTAGGTGACCACGATGGAGAGGCTGGACTCCAGCACCCCGTCGATCTTGATCCGGGCGAAGCGCTCGGCCGCTACCCCGTCCAGCGTCGCGGCGAACACCTCCCGCTCGGCGCTGACGTGCTCGTGGAAGCGCCGGCGCAGCTCCGGGTCGCGGACCACGACGAAGTCCCACGGCTGCGAGTAGCCGACGCTCGGCGCGGCGTGCGCCGCCTCGAGCACGCGGTGCAGCGCCTCGTCGGGCACCGGCGCCCCGGTGAACTGCGCCCGCACGTCGCGGCGGCGGTGGATGACGTCGTACAGGTCCATGGGCCGGCTCCCGCTGCGCTCGCCCGCGGTCGCGGGACACCTCACAAGATCATGCACCAGAACGCTGTCTGGCGTGCCGGCGCCGCCGGGGGCATGCTGTGCCGATGGGGGTACGCGTCGAGCGCGCCGGAGCGGTGACCACGGTGATCCTGGACCGGCCGGACGCGCGCAACGCCGTCGACGGTCCCACCGCGCGAGCCCTGGCCGACGCGTTCCGCGCGTTCGACGCCGAACCGGACGCGGCGGTGGCGGTGCTGTGGGGCGCCGGCGGCACGTTCTGCGCCGGGGCGGACCTGAAGGCGATCGGCACCCCGCGCGGCAACCGCGTCGAGCCGGACGGGGACGGTCCGATGGGCCCGACCCGGATGGCGCTCTCCAAGCCGGTGATCGCGGCGATCTCCGGGTACGCGGTCGCCGGCGGCCTCGAACTGGCGCTCTGGTGCGACCTGCGGGTGGCCGAGGCTGACGCGGTGCTCGGGGTCTTCTGCCGGCGGTGGGGCGTACCGCTGATCGACGGCGGCACGGTCCGGCTGCCGCGGCTGATCGGCGAGAGCCGGGCGATGGACCTGATCCTCACCGGCCGCCCGGTGCCGGCCGACGAGGCGTACGCGATGGGGTTGGTGAACCGGCTGGTCGCGCCGGGTGAGGCGCGGACGGCGGCCGAGCGGCTCGCGGCGGAGATCGCCCGGCACCCGCAGACCTGCCTGCGCAACGACCGGGCGTCGGTGCTGGCCACCGCGGCGCTTCCGGAGCCCGAAGCCCTGGCGGCCGAGCTGGAGTACGGCATGGAGTCGCTGGCCACGGACGCGCTGGCCGGGGCGGCCCGGTTCGCCGCCGGAGCGGGACGCCACGGCGCGTCCGCTAGCTGAGCTCGCGCAGAGCCTCCGAGATGGCGCGGTGGAAGGTCGGGTATGCGTAGATCATGTGGCGGAGCTGGGCCAGCGGCACCGCCGCGTGCACGGCGACCGCCAGCGCGGACAGCACCTCGCCGCCGGCCGGCCCGACGGACGTGCCGCCGACCAGCACCCCCTGGTCCGCGTCCGCGATCAGCTTGATGAAGCCGTCGGCGCGGTGGATCCAGCCGCGTGACGACGAGCCGAGCTGCGCCATTCCGACCTGGACGTTGATCCCCCGCTCCCGGGCCTGCCGCTCGGTGAGCCCGACCGCACCGACCTCCGGGTCGGTGAAGGTGACCCGGGGCAGCGCCCGGTAGTCGGCCCGCGAGCCCATCCCGGCCGAGCCGCTCGACCCGCTCGCGGCGAGCGTGCTCGCCGCGCCCATCGCGCCGCCCATCACGCTGGCGGTGCCGCTCGGGTCCGGCTCGCCGCCGGCGTGCCGGGCGTGGTCCAGCAGGTCGGCGACGACGATGCCGGCCTGGTACATGGCGACGTGGGTGAAGGCGCCCTCGCCGGTGACGTCGCCGACCGCCCAGATACCGTCGGTGACGCGCAGGCGGTCGTCGACGGGCAGGTAGCGCCGGTCGGCCGGGACGCCGACGCTCTCCAGGCCGAGCTCGTCGAGGTGCGCCCGGCGGCCGGTCACCACCAGCAGCCGGTCGGCGGTGTACGCCGTCCCGCCCGCGTGCAGCGTGAACCGTTGCCCGTCGTGGTCGACGCGTTCGGCGGTCACGCCGGTGTGGATCTCCACGCCGTCGGCCCGCAGCGCGGCGGCGGCCACCTCGGACGCCTCCGGCTCCTCGACCGCGAGCACCCGGTCCAGGGCCTCGACCACCGTGACCCGGACGCCGAACCGGGCGAAGACCTGCGCCAGCTCCAGCCCGATCGCGCCGCCGCCGAGCATCAGCAACGACTCCGGCAGTTCCTCGACCTCGATCGCCTGGTGGTTCGTCCAGTACGGGGTGTCCGCCAGCCCGTCGATCGGCGGGACGGACGGGCGGGTGCCGGTGCCGAGCACGATCCCGTGCCGGGCCTGGAAGACGTGGTCGCCGACGCGGACGCGGCCGGGCCCCTCGAGCCGCCCGCTGCCGCGGACGAACCGGCCGCCCTTGCCGACGAACCGCTCCACGGCCACCCGGTCGTCCCAGGTGTCGGTGGCCTCCTCGCGGATCCGCTTCGCCACCGGCGCCCAGTCGGGGCGGACCTGCGCCGTCCCGGCGAGGCCGTCGACCCGCCGCGCCTCGGCGATCGCGTTGGCCGCCCGGATCATCATCTTGGTCGGGATGCACCCCCAGTACGGGCACTCGCCGCCGACCAGGCTCCGCTCGACGCCGACGACGGTCAGCCCGGCCTC
Source organism: Micromonospora sp. H33 (assembly GCF_052068455.1). Classification (NCBI taxonomy): domain Bacteria; kingdom Bacillati; phylum Actinomycetota; class Actinomycetes; order Micromonosporales; family Micromonosporaceae; genus Micromonospora; species Micromonospora sp. H33. Next base: position 779,055 of record NZ_JBQHDE010000001.1, read on the forward strand.
GGCGAGCCGGCCGGCCACCTCCTCCCCACCGACACCGAGCCCGACAACGACCACGTCCACTATCTGCGGCTCCGCCATCCCGTCAGCATTCCGCACCGGCTGCCCGCCGAACCAGGATCCACAGGGGAATTCCTGCTTCCGTAACCTTCGTGCGGCGCTGCTGACGGATACCGGACGGTGGCGAATCCGCCACCGCGGCCTGACGCTGCGTACGCTCTCATGCTCGTGGACAACGACACACCGGGTACCGGCGAGCCCGTCGGGCAGGAGCGCCTCGGGAACCGGTCCATGCTGATGGGCAACCTGCTCACCGTCGCGGCGGGGCTGATCAGTGTGGTCCAGGCACTCCGGGCCGATTCGTGGTGGCCGCTGTGGGTCACGGCGGGTGGCCTGACCCTCGCTGGCGTGCTGGCGTACCGCCTGCGGCAACGGCGGTGGCGGGCGGCGGCGGTGAGTCTCGCCGTGCTGCTGCTCCTGGGCGGGGGTGGCGTGCTGCTGGCCGTCATCCGCCCGGATGACCGACCGCCGAGCGGAACGCCGGCCGCCGTCGGTGCGACCGGCGTCGCGCCGTCGTCCGGCTCCCCGGCTGCCGGCGCCCCGACGAGCGGTGCGGCAACACCCGGCGGCCCGACCTCCGCCGGTACCGCGCCGACCAGCCCCGCCGTCGACATGTCCGGCACCCCGACGGCAGCCGCGGCGGGCACCGTCTTCAGCGACGTGGTGCAGTTGGACAAGAAGACCGGGGTCGACCTGGACGACGGGCGGGCCGTCCGCCGGTACGCCCAGGACGCCACCGTCGACCTCTACCTGGACTGGGGCTACATCCTCTACTCCAGCGCCCGGCACAGCGCGATGTACGACGACAGCAACGCGGGCCCCGAGGAGGGCGCAGACGCCCGCTGCCGGACCTACCGCGAGGCGAAGCGGGACACCTTCGCGCACAAGTACATCGGCGGTGGCAACCAGCAGTACTGCTTCACCACCTCGGAGGGGCGGCACGCCTGGGTGCAGGCGGTCAACACCGTCGGTGACGGCGGGCTGATCCTCAAGGTCACCGTCTGGAAAGGCTGACGGGACTTATTGGACCGGCGGCCCGGGGATCGTGACCGGGGTGCCGGTCGGGGTGAGCAGGGCGCGGGCGGCCACCGCCATCCGGCGGCGTTGCGGCACCACGGCCCGGCGGACGAGGACGTCGAAGTCCTGGGCGGCCACCTCGTCGAGGATCCCGCCGTAGAGCGCGTACGCGGTGCGCATGCAGGCCTGCGAGGCGGGGGCGAGCATCGTGACGCCGGGCGCGGCGGCGGCGTAGTGCGCCTGGGCGCGGGTCACCTCGTACCGGATCAGCTCGCGGATCGGCTCGGTGGCGCGTCCGGCCGTACGGGCGGCGAGGAGGTCGTCGCGGGTGACGCCGAAGCGCGCCAGGTCCTCGTCGGGCAGGTAGGTGCGCCCGCGGTCGAGATCCTCGGCCACGTCCCGGATGAAGTTCGTCAGCTGGAAGGCCAATCCGAGCTGGCGGGCGGGCTCCCGGGCCGCCGCCGGGTCGGAGCTGCCCAGGATCGGCAGCATCATCGTGCCGATGACTGCCGCCGAACCCTCCATGTAGTCGAGCAGGTGATCGTAGGTGCGGTACGAGTGGACGGTCAGGTCCATTGCCATGCTCTTGAGGAACGACGCGAAGTCGTTCGGGTCGAGATCGAAGACGGCGATCGTGTGCAGGACTGCGGGGAGCAGCGGGTCGTCGACCGGCTCGCCGTGCAGGCCGGCGACGAACCGGCCGCCCCAGTCGTCGAGGCGGGCGGCCCGCTCAGCCGGCGGCAGGTCCTCGGTGCGGTCGACGATCTCGTCCGCGTACCGCATGAATCCGTACAGGGCGTGCACGTGCCGCCGTTTCCACGCGGGCAGCAGCCGGGTGGCGAGAAAGTAGGTACGGCCGTGACGCCGGTGCAGGTCACGGCATCGGTCATAGGCAGCGGCGAGATGAGTGTCCACCGGCCCTCCCTTTATCGACGCACCAATCGACGCAACCCGTAACTCTAGGGTACGCTCGCCCACATGACCAACGAGGCAGTCGTGGGTCGATCGACGGGACGGCGCGCACCGCGCTGACCGGTCTCGCCACCGCCGCCACGCACCGGCGGGCATGATGGGCAACTTCGCACAAGGAGGTGGTCGCGTGCGCACCGTGAACGGGCGTACGGACCGGGTGGTGGTTGTCGGCGCCGGTCTCGGCGGGCTGGCCTGCGCGCTGCACCTGGCCGGCAGCGGCCGGCAGGTGACGGTGCTGGAACGCGAGCCGGTGCCCGGCGGCCGGGCCGGGCGGCTCAGCGTCGACGGGTACGAGTTCGACACCGGCCCCACCGTGCTCACCATGCCGGACCTGATCGCCGAGGCGCTCGGCGCGGTCGGTGAGGAGCTGGACGACTGGCTCGACCTGACGCCGCTGGACCCCGCGTACCGGGCGTACTACCCGGACGGCTCGACGCTCGACGTCATCACCGACACCACACGGATGGCCGCCGAGATCGCGACGGTCTGCGGGCCCCGTGAGGCCGACGGCTACCTGCGCTTCGTGGACTACGCGCGCGAGCTGTGGCGGCTGGAGCGGGCCGACTTCATCGAGCGCAACCTCGACGCGCCGACCGATCTGCTCACCGGCGGCCTGCTGAAGCTGCTCGCCAACGGCGCGTTCCGGCGACTCCAGACGAAGATCAACCAGTTCTTCCGGGACCCGCGCACCCAGCGGATCTTCTCCTTCCAGGCCATGTACGCCGGGCTCGCCCCGCATGACGCGCTGGCGATCTACGCGGTCATCGCGTACCTCGACTCGGTGGCCGGGGTGTACTTCCCGCGCGGCGGCGTCCACGCGGTCTCGCGCGCGATGGCCGGCGCCGCCGAGAAGCACGGCGTACAGCTCCGGTACGGCACCACCGTGACCCGGGTGGAGACCGCCGGTGGTCGCGCCACCGGCGTGCGGACCGCGGAGGGCGAGTTCGTCCCGGCGGACGTGGTGGTGCTCAACCCCGACCTGCCGGTCGCCTACCGGGACCTGCTCCCGCCGGCCCGGCCACGCCGGCTGACCTACTCGCCGTCCTGCGTGGTCCTGCACGTCGGGTCGACGCGGGGCTATGGGAAGATCGCTCACCACAACATCCATTTCGGTCGGTCCTGGCGGGGCACCTTCGACGAGGTCATCCGGCGCGGTGAGCTGATGAGGGACCCGTCGCTGCTGGTCACCAACCCGAGCCGGACCGACCCGTCGGTGGCCCCGGCCGGCCGGCACACCTACTACGTGCTGGCGCCGGTGCCCAACCTCGACCGGGCGCCGTTCGACTGGCGGGGCGGCCTCGCCGACCGCTACGCCGACCGGCTGGTGGGGACGCTGGAGGAGCGCGGCTACGTGGGCTTCGGGGACGGCATCGAGGTGTTGCGGACGGTCACCCCCGCCGAGTGGGCGGAGCAGGGCATGGCGGCCGGCACACCGTTCGCCTCCGCGCACAGCTTCTTCCAGACAGGCCCGTTCCGTCCGTCGAACCTGCACCGTGGCCTGGGGAACGTGGTCTTCGTCGGTTCCGGCACCCAGCCCGGCGTCGGCGTGCCGATGGTGCTGATCTCCGGCAAGCTCGCCGCCGCTCGTGTGACGGAGAGCCGCCGGTGACCGCCCGCGAAGCCCACCTGGTCGAACTGGTGGACGACACCGGTCGGGCGACCGGCCGGACCACGGTGTCGGCCGCGCACCAGCCGCCGGGGAAGCTGCACCGGGCCTTTTCCGTGCTGCTCGTCGACCCGGCGGGTCGGGTGCTGCTCCAGCGCCGCGCGGCGGTGAAGACCCGCTTCCCCCTGCGGTGGGGCAACTCCTGCTGCGGGCACCCGACGCCCGGGGAGTCGCTGACCGTCGCCGCCAACCGCCGGCTCGCCGAGGAACTGGGCGTCGGCCCGGTCGAGCTGACCGAGATCGGGGTGTACGTCTACTACGCCGAGGATCCGGCCACCGGCCGGGTCGAGTTCGAGTACGACCACGTCCTGCGCGGCGTCCTCCCGCCGGACACCCCGCTGCACCCGGACCCGGACGAGGTCGCCGAGCTGTGCTGGGTGGATCCCGTCGAGCTGGAGGCCGATCTCGACGCCGACCCGTACGCGTACGCCCCCTGGCTGGGCGGGGTGGTGAACCGCTTCCTGCGTCCCTCCGGTCCGGCCGGCCCCTCCGCGCTCCGGTCAGGCCCGACAGCCTCTGAGGCTCCGGAGCGATCGGGTGACGGATGAGGCGCTGAGCGCCGGCGCCGTCGCCCGGCGGCTGGGGGTCGCGGTGACGACGCTGCGCACCTGGCACCAGCGCTACGGGCTCGGGCCGAGCGAGCACGTCCCGGGGCACCACCGCCGGTACACGCCGGCCGACCTCGCCCGCCTGGAGATCATGCGGCGGCTCACCGCCCAGGGGATCGCCCCGGCCGAGGCTGCCCGCTGGGCGCGCCAGGCGCCCGAGGCGGTACCGGCCGTGCCCGGTGCCCAGGTCCGCGCCGTCGGCACCCGCGACGGGGGTGGCAGCGCCATCCCGGTCGGTCGGGCCGGTCCGGCCGCCCGCGGGTTGGCCCGCGCCGCCATGCGGCTGGACTCGGTCGTCATCAGTGAGACGATCGCCCGCGCCATCCAGGTCGAGGGGGTCGTCGCCACCTGGAACGGACTCCTGCGTCCCGTCCTCGTCGGGATCGGCGAACGCCACGCCGCCACGGCCGCCCTGATCGAGGTCGAGCACCTGGTGTCCCGGTGCGTCTCCGAGGCGCTCGCCGCGGCGGCCCGCGCCCACGCGCCCGGCAGCCCACCGCGCATCCTGCTCTCCTGCGCCGACGAGGAGCAGCACAGCCTGCCACTGGAGGCGCTCGGCGCGGCCCTGGCCGAGGTCGGGGTCGCGTACCGGATGCTCGGCGCCCGGGTGCCGGTGGAGGCGCTGCTGGAGGCGGTCAACCGCACCGGCCCGGCCGCCGTCGTGGTGTGGTCGCACACCCCCGTCACCGCCGACCCCGCGCAGCTGACCGCGCTGCTCGCGACGCCCCGCCGGCCGCTGCTGGTGCTCGCCGCCGGGCCGGGGTGGCGGGCCGACACGCTCCCGGCGGGAGTGGTGCGGCCGGTCGACCTCGCCGAGGCGGTCTCGCTCGCGGTGGCCGTCCGGGACTCGCTGGACCAGTCGGCCGGCGAGTAGGACCCGTCCACCGCCCTCCGTCCCGGTACGTCGGCCCGCCGGGGCGCCAGGCCGATCTGCGGTCACCCGCTGTGACGTAACCGGCACACTGGTGTGACGCAGGTCCCGCCGGGGTGTCCGATGCGGGGAACCGTCCCGTAGCCTCCGGGAGGTCCGCCGACCCCGACACCCCCTCGGGAGCGAACGATGCGCCTGCGCGCTCTCCTCGCGGCCGGTCTGGCCCTGGTCGTCCTCACCGGCGGCTGCGGCGACGACACGGGTCGGCTGCGGGCCGCCCCCGACCCCAGCCCGGTGGCCTCCGGCACCCTTCCCGCGGAGCCGACACCGACCGCGGCACCCCGACCGACCCGCAAGCCCCCGGCCGCCCGGCCCCTCCGGCCGCTGCCGACCGCGCTGCCCGCGGGGCTCCAGCGCACCACCGGCGTACGCGGCGTCGCGCTGACCTTCGACGACGGCCCGGACCCGGTCTGGACCCCCAAGGTGCTCGACCGGCTGCATGCGGCGCGCGTCACGGCCACCTTCTGCGTGGTGGGTACGCAGGTCCGCCGCCACCCCGATCTGGTCCGCCGCATCGTGCGGGAGGGCCACCAGCTCTGCAACCACAGCTGGAACCATGACGTCGACCTCGGCCGGCGACCGGTCGCCGAGATCCGGGCCGACCTGCAACGCACCCACCGGGCCATCCGGGCGGCCGCCCCCGGCGCCCGGATCCCGTTCTACCGCCAGCCCGGCGGGCGCTGGACACCCGAGGTGGTCCAGGTGGCCAAGCAGCTCGGGATGCGCTCGCTGCACTGGACAGTCGACCCGCAGGACTGGGGGAAACCTCCGGCCGAGACGATCAACAAACGGGTACACGTGGCCGCCCGGCCGGGAGCGGTCGTCCTGCTGCACGACGGGGGCGGCGACCGGGCCGCCACCCTGGCCGCGTGCCCCCGGCTGATCACCGACCTCAAGACCCGGTACGGGGTCGTCCGGCTCCGCTAGACAGCGCCTGAGCTGCGGTTCTCCGGCCCGTTGTGGCTCCAGCCATACCGGTTTGGTCGACCGGCGGGGCATCACGTATGCTTTCCAGGCCTCCGGCGGGGCCGGATGGGAGCAAGTCCGCTTGAAGTTGCGAGTGTGCAATGATGGCGGGGCCGCCCTCATCGTCTAGCGGCCCAGGACGCCGCCCTTTCAAGGCGGTAGCACGGGTTCGAATCCCGTTGGGGGCACAGGTCCGGCTTCGGCCGGGCGAGCTAGGTCCTGTGGAGCAGTTGGAGTGCTCGCCGCCCTGTCAAGGCGGAGGTCGCGGGTTCAAGTCCCGTCAGGACCGCCAGCGCTGACGCCGCGCCATCACGCGCGGCGTTCTGCGTATCGGAGCATGTGGCCCTGCTCGGCGGAGACCCCGACGGCCGGGTAGCATGAGCCGAGCACGGCCAGGTAGCTCAGTTGGTACGAGCGTCCGACTGAAAATCGGAAGGTCGGCGGTTCGACCCCGCCCCTGGCCACATAGCCTTTCGCCGGGCTACAGAGATCCCCACCAGCGGAAACGCAGGTGGGGATCTTGCTTTATGCCCTCATCGGGCATCCAGCGGTGTTACCCGTGGCTGACCCCTCTTGGCCGCCGATTGCCGCCCGGTATCGCACGTAGATCGCACGCTGTGCCCTTCCCCACACGGCGGCCTCAGAGCCATCTCCGCCGTGAGTCCCACACACCGTGGAGCGGGCCAGGGCCAGGGTGACAAGGTGGAGCGCCCTACCGGACGAACGACCTTGGCACCCTGGCCCTGGCCTGCTCGGCTCTGCCTGGGACTCATGGTGGAGATGGCGACCCACGCAACCACCGACTACCGCACCGTCCGGACGGGCCTCCCCCATCTCTGTCGAAGATCCCCGCCCGGAGGGCGACAACTCTTGCAGTCCGCCGACCGTCCCGTCCCGTCCGGCCGAACCTGGCACCTTCCGTCGCCAGCCCGCTACCGAGCCTCGATGGGCGACGATGGCGGCATGGCTCGGCGGATGAAACTGAAGACGTGCAACGACCGACCCGAGGAGGCAAGGTGACTCAGCGCTCGCAGCACCAGCGGGGCTACTGCCCCGTCTGTAAACGCCTCGTACCCCTTACCTCTGACGGAAGAGTTGCGCGGCACAACGGCACCATTCGCGCATACGCCCCGCCCGAGGAGTGCCCCGGGGGTGGACAGCGGGCGGAAGCTACGGGGTCCTGAGCAACAGCGGGCCCTTTGGGGTAGATGCCAAGTCAATCCGGACAGGTGCCACGGTGGTGCCAACTACAGCCGGAGGGACACCAACGTGGCCGGCCGATGCCGGCCGGAGGTCGCCAGCAGGCCGGGGCCGGGCCGGCGCGGCCCGCTTTGCGGGCCGCCTTGATCCTTAAGAGGCGAATTCGGCAGTGCGCGGGCCTTGTCAGTCGGGCCGAGCGGGGCGACCCCGTGCGCTAAGCCATGATCATGCCCGCGAGCAGGTTCAGTAGGAACCCGATCACGGACCCGAGGACGAATGTCCACCAGGCGGTCCGCGCGCCTGACTTGCGAAGGCGTTCAAGCTGGCTGTTATGAGCTGCCGTCAGCTTGCCAACCGCTGGTTGACGTTGGTGGAGGCCGACATATCGCGCGGTGTCTGGTTGGACGATCGCGCGGCGTCGGAGACGTTCGGCAACTACGCGCGGGCCATTCTGCGGGACAGTCCGAAGATCGGCGTTCGGTGGCGGGAAACGTGCGAACGGAACCTCCGTCTGCACCTGGCACCCCTGGTCGAAGTGCCGCTTCGGGAACTCACGGCCAGTCGGGTCCGGGAGTGGCATGCTGCCGCCCTGCGGGGCAAGGGCAAGGCGTACCTCTATCTCTCAGTCGTACCGCTTCCTGCGCATGGTCATGAACACTGCTGTGCGTGAGGGCATCATCGCCCGCAACCCGTGCCAGATTCCCGGTGCGGGCACTGTGCCCGTCGCTGAGCGGCCAGTCGCTACGCCCGCTCAGGTCGTCGCCCTGGTCGACGCCATCAACCCGCGTTACCGCACCGCTGTTCTCATCGCCGCCTGGTGCGGCCTGCGCCGCGGTGAAATCGCCGGCCTGCGCGTCTCGGACGTGGACCTGACCGAGCACACGATCACCGTTCGGAAAGCCCGAGTCGAACCCCTGCACGCGCCCGGTCAAGCGTTCGACAAGGACCCCAAGTCTCATGCGGGGAAGCGCACGATTGTCATTCCGCCGCACGTGGTGCCGTTGGTCCGGCTGCACCTAGAGCAGTACGCGGGCACGGATCGGCTGTTCGTGAGCCGCGATGGGACGCCGCTGCGGGGCAACACGTTGTATCAGGCGTTCGTCCGGGCGCGGAAGAAGGTGGGTCTTGATGATCTGACCTTCCACGATCTGCGGCACACCGGTCAGACCCTCGCCGCGCAGACAGGCGCGACCCTGGCCGACCTGATGAAGCGACTCGGGCACTCGTCTATGGCGGCTGCTCGTCGGTACCTGCACGCCGTCGACGGCCGTGACCGGGAGATCGCCAAGGCTCTGTCGGAGCTGGCCGCGCATGGGGATGTCGCACGGCTGCCCCGGCACATCACGATGCGGAGCTAGTTGATGGCTAGTGCCGAAGCAGGGCGAACCATCCCGCCGCAGTCACGACGAGAAGCAGTGCCACTGCGAACAGGGCCCGTCCGACCGCGTGGGGCACGGGGATGAGGAACGGTGCCTGCTGGACGAGCAAGCCCGTGCCGAGCAGGGCGAGGAAGCCACCGCGGCGGACGGGCTGGGATCGCTGGCTGGCCGTTAGACGCGCAACCCGCACCCAGGCCGTGGGGAAACGTCGCGTCACCGCGACACGCACGCCGAGTATGACCACGACAAGGCCGAGGACCACGCTGACGAGGCGCAAGGCGATCCATTCCGGGCCCAGGTCGTTCACGCTCATGCGGCCATCATTCAAGGGATGTCAAGGTCGCAAGCTTGCCCAGCCCCTCCGAGACGGAGATGTCGCACGGCAACCCCGGCACATCACGATGCGGAGCTAGTTGCACGGGCCATTGCACGGCGGGGTGCGGCGGCTCTATGACCTGCGGAAATGCGGGTGCCTGAAAATCGGAAGGTCGGCGGTTCGACCCCGCCCCTGGCCACATAGCCTTTCGCCGGGCTATTAGAGCGCCGACCAGCGGAAACGCCGGTCGGCGCTCTTGCTTTCCCGGTCCAGGTCATCCGGACTCATGCGGCCATCATCCGAGGGACGTCGAGGTCGATCGCACACCTTGGAAGATTGCGGCCCCCGGAGGGGCCGAGGTCTTCCGAGATCCCCGATAGCCGCCTGATCGCGGCGGTACGTACACAAGATCGACTCGGGATCGGCGGCATCGGGGCTTCCCGGACGGTCGGATGCCGCGATGCCGGTGGCATCGAGCGGATCAAGGGAAACGCCGCCCGGGTCAGTTGTTCCGGCGCTGGCCTATCCCGCCCTGGATCGCCTCCCACACGCTGCGGCCCACCTGCCGCAGGGTTTCGCCGGCCTGCTCGGCCAGCTGCACGGCGCTCGGCGGTCCCTCGCCCGACTCCTCCTGCGGTCCCCCGCCCGCTCCCGGCTCCTTCTGCGGTCCCCCGCCCGCTCCACCTCGGCTGCGTCCGGCGTCTCCGCCCCGCTCACCCCGACCTGCGCCACCCGGCCCGGCTCCACCACCAGCCGGCTGCTCGGCGGCTCGGTCCCGGAGCGTCCGGTCGGCGACGGCCCCAATTGCCCCCGTCTGCTGGCCCAGTTCGTCGGTGGCGCCACCGCCCTCCGGCTCACCCGGCCCGCCGACCCCGCGAGCCGCTGCTCCGCCGCCGCGGGCGGCCCCTGGGCCGCCCGCGGGCCGGCTCACCCCACCCGCGGCCCGACTCACCCCGCCTGCAGCCCGGCCGGTCCCACCGACAGCCTGGCGGGCGGCCTCGCCGGCGCGGGTCGCCTCGGTGACGCCTCGGGCGGCCTCGGCGGTGGCAGGGGCGACGTCACCCGTAGCGCGGACCGCCTCGGCGGAAACGCCGGCGAGCTGGCGGCCCGTCGCCGAGAGCTGGTCACCGTGCTGGAGGACCTGCTGCGCGGCGCGGTTCACGTCGTCGATCGAAGTGGTGATGGTCCGCGACAGGGCATCGAGGATCTGCGGGTTGCGATCGATGGTGCTCAGCGCCCGGTCGAGGATCTCCACCCACCTTCTCGAGGCGTACCTTGAGCAGCGCCTCCGCATGCACCCCGGTGATGTCCAGCTCGACCTTCTGAAGGTGGACGCGGACACCCGCGTCGAGCTGGAGCAGGTTGGCCAGTCGGGCCCGCAGGGAGAGGTCGGCGTCCAGTCCCTCCACGGCCAGGCGGATCGAGTCGACCGACACCTCCGGCACATCGAGCAGGACGTCCGGCTCCGAGCCCACGTCCCGCCGGCGCGCTGCCCCGCCCACGTCCCGCCGGGCCGGTTCCCCACCCACGTCCCGCCGGGCCGGCTCGGCGCTCAGCCACCGGGTCGGCCCGTCGGCCGGCTGGTCCGGGCCGCGCTGCTGCCTCTCGTCACTCATGCTCCCCGCTCCGCTTCCACCCCGCCGGCTGCCAAGGACCGTCGGGCGCGCTTACCCGCATTCCGTCCGCCCATCCCGTACCGGAGCGGTCCCGGTCTGTCCGGAACCGGGCAGCCGCGCGAAGTCGCACACCCGGGCATCAGCCGGTATGGTCCGGGCCTATGGGACAGGAGATGGTCGATCCCGCCGACATCCGGCAGGACGTCGAACGGTTCTCGCTCCGTAGCTCGCTCCTCGTTCCCGCCTCCGCCGAGCAGGCATTCGAGTTGTTCACCGGTGCGATGACCGAATGGTGGGTGACGGAATACACGTGGTCAGGGCCCGGTCTCCTCACCGAGCTGGGCATGGAGCCCCGGGCCGGCGGGATGCTCTACGAGATCGGCCCGTACGGCTTCCGGAACGACTGGGGCCGTGTGCTCACCTGGGACCCGCCCCGGCGGCTCGTCTTCACCTGGCAGATCGGCGCGGACCGCGTCCCGGTTCCCGACCCGGCCCAGGCCAGCGAAGTCGAGGTTCTGTTCCAGCCGGACCCGTCCGGAGGCACCCGGGCGGAGCTTGAACACCGGCACTTCGACCGTCACGGCGCGGCGGCGGAGGGCTACCGCGAGGCGCTCACCGCCGGCTGGCACGAGCTGCTGTCCCGTTACGCGAGCCTCGTGACGAAGCGCGCCGCCGGCTGAGCACCACGAGGCGCACCCAACGGCTGCGCCGCCGCCTCAGCACCGCCGTACGGCGCCGGCAGCGCACGCCTCAGCTGCCGAGACCCGGGCGGGGGCCGGTGGTGACACCGCGACCGCCCAGGTCGGCGCGATGGCCGGCCGCAGCACCGGATCGGAACCCGGTCCCGGCCAGCCGCCGCCGTGGTGCCGTCCGCAGCCGCGGGTAGACCTCCGCGAGCCGGCGCTGCACCCGGTCGGAGCGGTCGGCCAGGACCAGGGCGACGGACGGCTCACCCGAGTCGGTCGCCGCCTCCGCCTCCGCCGCGCGCAACCGCTCCCCGATCACCTGCGCGAACCCGGCCAGCCACGAGCGCCGGAACGCGGCGGGGTGCTCGTCCGGCGGGACCGGGGTGCCGGCGAGGCCGTGCGCGGCCTGCACCAGCAGCGAGGTGAAGAGGAGGTCGACCCGTTCGAGGTCGCTCGCGAAGCCGAAGAGGTGCATCGCGAAGCCGCTGCCGTGGCGGCGGCGTACGCAGCGGCAGCGCAGCGGATCGGCGACGGCCGCGAGCAGGCCCGCCTTGTCCCGGGCGTACGGGGCGACGACCTCGACCACCCGGTCGCCGACCGGGTCGGTGGCGGGATCGCGGGCGGCCAGCAGCGCCCGGTCGACGCCGTAGCGGGCGATCAGCTCGGTCGCCTTGGCCATGAACGCCGCGGACTCGGCGGGTGTGCAGGCCGGGTCCTCCGCCTGGGCCAGCAGCTTGCGGACCTTGCTCAGCATCGCCTCGGACATGTGCACAGGCCTACCACGCCGGGCGACGGCCGCGGGGCAACGGTGTGACACATCGATGCGTACCATCGTCACGACCCGCAACACCGTCCGATACGGACGGTCAATGTGCAGTTGGAGGCACGCATGTCAGCTCCGGCAACCCGGGTGCTGGCCACGACGGCGGCACTGGCCGTGCTCGCCGTCGGGTCGCCCGCCCGCGCCACCCCCGGAACGGACGGGATCCCCGAGACCGCCACGGCCGAAGCCACCAACGTGGCGGCCCCGCTCGCGACCTGCTACGGCGGCGCGAAGCGCACCTACTTCGCGACCGGCGGCTGGGGCGGCGATGCCGGCCCCTTCCGCACCACGAGCCGCTGCCGGGACATCAACGTCCGCAACTCCAGCGACTTCGGCACCGACGCCTGTGTGATCTTCGTGGACCGCACGGACAGCTGCAACTACTGGACCTACCTGCCGCCCCGCTCTGGTTGGAAAGTGGTGGCGACGAACGTGCGCGACGGGGTCAACTTCCGGGTTCGCTTCGAGAACCTCCGGTACGAGTACGAGCCGCTGATCTCGTACCACGCCTTCTGAGGTGTGGCGCGGCGCCCGCCCCCCGACGGGCGCCGCGCTACCCGGCACGGCTGCGGAGGGTGGCCACCGTCGACCCGGCCAGGGTGAGCAGGCAGTCCGGCAGGAGCCCGTCGGCCGCCGCCGCCCCGAACAGCGCCGCGCCGGTATCGGCGTCGGAGTTGGCGTACGCGCTGACGAAGCGCGCCACCCAGCGGGCGTCGTAGCCGGCCTCGTCGATCCCGGGGAAGTCGAGCGCGCAGGTGCCGGAGGCGGCCGGCTCGCCCACCATCGTCGCGGCGAGACACCACGCAACCCCGTACGCGCCGGCCAGACCGGACCGGTCGACGACGGCGTCGAAGGTGCCGCAGACCCCGTCCCCGTCGCCGGCCAGCGCCGAGCGGAGCACCGCTGCGGCGTCGTCCTGCGTCTGCTGTGGTGAATCGGTCACGCAGGGCACGGTAGGACGGGCCGTCAAGCACCCGCCGGGCCGTCACTCTCCGTAAGCGAGGCGGTCTACCTGCGGATTGAGGCACAGCCACGGTCCCACGTGGAAGCGCGGCACGCTAATCTGCGCAGCGGACCTTCGCCGGAGGAAGGACGACCATGCTCATCTCACGCGCCTCGCGGGCAGCCACCCTGGCCGCCTGCGCGACGTTCCTGCTCGCCACCAGCGCCTGCGGGACCGACAAGCCCGAGGAGGGCGGCACCACCACCCAGGTGCGCCTCTACGGCACCGACGGCAACATGCTCAACTCCTACGCCGCAGAGCTGAAGGAGCGGGCCGGTCTGGTCGACGGTATGAAGGGCACCACCCCGCTGACGCCGCTACCAGAGGACTTCAAGCGCCGGTTGCTGGCCGTCGACCCAGACCTGACCGACTTCCTCTACTCGGCGGAAGCGTACGACGCGGTGCTGATCAGCGCGCTCGCCGCGCAGCTCGCCGGCAGCACCGACCCGGCCGCCATCGCGAAGCAGATCGTGGGCGTCACCAACAACGGGCAGCGCTGCGAGACAGCCGCCGTCTGCCTGGATCTGGCCCGCAAGGGGCAGGACATCGAGTACCGCAGCGTCTCCCTGACCCGGGCCGGCTTCACCGACGCCGGTGAGCCGTCCACGGCCAGCTACGCCACGATGCACTTCGACGGGCAGCAGATCAACGACGGCAAGACCGAGTTCGTCGGCGCCGGCATCGAGTCGGCGGCGAGCACCAAGGCCCCGCCGCGGCCGAAGAAGCAGGGCACCGGCGCGGCCGACCGCAACGACGGCTCCCCGCTGGTGCTGGGCGGCCTGCTGCCGAAGACCGGTGACCTCGCGATCGCCAACCCGCCGCTGTCGGCCGGTGCCGCGCTCGCCATCAAGGAGATCAACGCCGCCGGTGGTGTCCTCGGCGACCCGGTCACCTGGATCGACGGCGACGACGGCACCAACCCGGCGGTGGCCAAGGCCACCGTGGCCAGCCACGTCGAGGCGGGCGTGCACGTCATCATCGGCGCGGGCGGGTCGGGCATCTCCCGGGAGGTGCTGCCGGACGTGGTGAAGGCGGGGCTGGTCCTGTTCTCCCCGTCGAACACCGACGCCGGCCTCACCGACATGGACGACAAGGGTCTCTACTTCCGCACCGCGCCGCCGGACAGCCTGCAGGGCCGGGCGCTCGCCGACGTGATCATGCGGGACGGTCCGCAGAAGATCGCCATCGTGGCCCGCAAGGACTCCTACGGCGAGGGCCTGCAGAGCTTCGTCCGGACCGAGCTGGAGAAGGCCGGCATGGGCGCCGACCGGGTGAAGCTGCTCACGTACGAGCCGCCGGAGGACGCGAAGGCCAAGCCGGTCGACTTCACCGCCGGTGCGCAGGACATCAAGTCCTTCGGGGCAGACGCCGTCCTGATCATCGGCTTCGGTGAGTCAGCCGCGGTGATCCGCGCCCTCGCCGACGCGGGGGTGCAGCTGCGGCGCTGAGCCGCCGTCGAACGGACCGCGACGGCCGCACCGGGTGAACCGGTGCGGCCGTTTCCGTGTCAGCGGTCGCGGCGGCGTTCCAGGAACTCGGTCATCCGCCGGTGCTTCTCCTCGTCCTCGAAGAGCACCGCCTGGCTGACCAGGTCGAGGTGCGGGTGCGCGGCGGCCGGCGCGTCCACGGCCAGCTTGGTGAGCCGCAGCGCCAGGGCGGAACCCTTCGCCATCTCGTCCAGCAGGCCGTGGGCCGCCGGCAGCAGGTCGGCCGGCTCGGCGACCACCCGGTTGACCAGGCCGATCCGCAGCGCCTCGTCGGCGTCCACGCGCCGGCCGGTGAAGAGCAGCTCCTTGGCCCGCGCCTCGCCGACCAGCGCCGGCAGGCGGTGGGTCGCACCGGCGCCGGCCAGGATCCCCAGCCGCACCTCCGGCTGCCCGAAGACCGCGCGCGCCGTGCAGACCCGCAGGTCACAGGCGTACGCCAGCTCGGCGCCCCCGCCCAGCGCCGGCCCGTCGACGGCGGCCACGGTCGGCATGGGCAGCGCCCGGATCCGGGCGAACACGGCGGAGTTGATCGCGGCGAGCGCGTCCAGGCGACCCCGCTCGCGGAGCTGCCCGATGTCGGCGCCGCCGGCGAAGATGCCGTCGGTGCCGCCGGTGAGCAGCAGCAGCCGGGGTTGCGCCTCCAGCTCGGCGCACAGCTCGTGCAGGCTGCGCACCAGGTCGGCGTCGATGGCGTTGCGCTTCTCCGGACGGTCCAGCGTGGCGACCACCCGGTCGGCGTGCTCCTCGACGCGCAGCCCCGTCACGCCTTGACCCCGTTCTCCCAGCGGTAGAAGCCCTGCCCGGACTTCTTGCCCAGCTTCCCGGCGGCCACCATCTCCACCAGCAGCGGGGGCGGCGCGAACCGGTCGCCGTACGCGGCCTGAAGGGTGCGCGCGATGTCGAGCCGGACGTCCAGGCCGACCAGGTCGGTGAGTTCCAGCGGGCCGACCGGGTGCCGGTATCCGAGCACCATCGCCTTGTCGATGTCGGCCGGGCTCGCGACGCCGTCGGCGACCATCCGGATCGCCTCCAGCCCCAGCGTGACCCCGAGCCGGGAGGTCGCGAAGCCGGGCATGTCGCGTACGACGACGGGGTCCTTGCCGAGCCGGCCGGCGAGCGCGACGGCCGCGTCGGTGGTCTCCGGGGCGGTGGCCGGGCCGACCACGACCTCGAGCAGCGCCATCGCCCAGACGGGGTTGAAGAAGTGCAGGCCGAGGAAGTGGTCCGGTCGCGCAAGCCCCTCGGCCAGCTCGGCGATCGAGATGCTGGAGGTGTTGCTGCCGAGCAGCGCCGGGCGCAGCGCCTCGGCCTCGCGCAGGACGGTCCGCTTGAGGTCGGTCCGCTCCGGTACGGCCTCCACGACGACGTCCGGTCGCTCCGCGACCTCGGCGAGCGCACCACGCAGGGTCATCCGCGACCGGTTGGTCGCGGCCTGCTCGGCGGTCAGCTTGCCCCGGCCCACCGCCCGGTCCCACAGCTCGCCCAGGCGCGCCACGGCGGTCTCGCCCCGCTCCCGGTCGACCTCGACCAGCTCCACGGCGTACCCGGCGCCGGCCGCCACGTACGCGATCCCGAGCCCCATCGTGCCGGCCCCGACGACGACACAGCGCTCGTTCATGACGCCTCCCTGCCTCTGGCGGTGCCGCGGGGATCGCCCGCGCCCCTCCGCCTGCTCCACTCGCTCATGCGGCGACCCTATTAGGGCGTGGTCACAATGGGCCGGCGGGCCCGCACCCGGTCCGGTCCGGGCGGTCCCCCGGCGCGGTAGGCGTGGCGTCGGGAGGGTACGGGTACTTGTCCGGTCATCGATCGAGGGAGGACGACGAGATGAGTCAGACACCGGAGACCACGGACGCCGTCGACACGGCCGCGGAGACCGTCGAGACGCGCGGGGACGACCGCGTGGACCTGCTGCGCGCCGACACCAACAACGACGGCCGGACCGACGTGTGGGTGGTGGACACCGACGGGGACGGCAAGCCGGACCTGTTCCAGTTCGACACCGACGGCGACGGCACGGTGGACGTGACGATGGTCGACCTGGACGAGGACGGCACCCCGGACACGGTGGTCGACGGCGACGGCGGTATTCCTCCCGAGCAGCTCCCGCCGACCGTCGAGGTCTGAGCCTCCGCTCCTACCGTTCAGGCAGGCGGAGCGTCGCCAGGTAGTACGGGGCGTCGCGGTCGTCCACGTCGGTCAGCCGCCATGGGCTGCCGTGGACCAGCGCGGCCAGCTCCTCCGGCGAGCACACCAGGTAGTCGAACCAGGGCGTGCCCAGTTCCCGGTAGCGCAGCCGCAGCCGGAGCTGCCCGCCGAGGCGGCCCCGGCGGCGGTTGCGCTCGTGGTACCCGGTGTGCACCGGATCGCGGGTGCCGTACGGGTCGGTGCCGTGGGCGATGACCTGCGCGCCGGGGCGGGCGAGCGCGGCAAGGGCGGCGAGGAAGCCGGGTGCCCGTTCCCGTCCCTCGATCAGCCCGAGGTTGTTGCCGAGCAGCAGGAAGGTGTCGTAGCGCTGCCCGTCGGCGACGTGCGCGTCGACCGTGCCGTGCACCAGGTCGCGTACGCCCCGGCGGCGGCACACGTCGAGCGCGCCTGCTGAGGTGTCCAGCCCGGTCACCGGGACGCCCCGCTCCTGGAGCAGCAGCGCGATCCGGCCCGCCCCGACGCCCACGTCAAGGGTGGCGCCGCGCGCCCGGTCGACCGCCCGGTGGTCGTACGGTTGCCAGTGCTCGGGCCCGTCCAGGTAGTGCGCCGCCGGAGCGCCGTTGATCAGGCCGTCGTCGCGTTCGATGATCTCGATGACCGGGCGGGGTAGCCGACCGCCCACGAGCGGTCGGGGGCCGACCCCGGTCGCCACGGCGAGGGTGTCGCGCAGCAGTTCCCCGACCACGTCCCCGATGCACGGCTCGCCGATCACGCCCTTCACGCTAACCGTACGGTCGCGCGGCCGCAGCAGCCGTATCCTGGCGGCGTGACCACGCTGGACCGCCTCGCGGCGGAGAAGTACATCCTGCTCACGACCTTCCGCAGGGACGGTCGGGAAGTGCCGACGCCGGTGTGGGCGGTCCGTGACGGCGACGCGCTCGCGGTGTGGACGGTGGCCGACTCCGGCAAGGTGAAGCGGATCCGTCGCAGCGGGGACGTGACGGTGGCGCCGTGCGACGTCCGGGGCCGGCCGCACGGGCCGGCGGTGCCCGGTCACGCCAGGCTGTCCGATCCGGCCGGCACCCGGCGGGTCCGGGCTCTGATCAAGGAGAAGTACCGGTTGCTCGGCCGGCTCACGCTGCTCGGGAGCCGGATGCGCCGGGGCGAGCAGGGCACGGTCGGCATCCGGGTCACCCTCAAGGACTAGGGCGCCGACACGCGGAAGGGCGGCGGACCGATCGGTCCGCCGCCCTTCGCACATCGTCTGGTTGACTGCGGTGCGGTCAGTCCCCTTGGCGCTGCTGCGGGATCTGCCCCTGCAGCAGGGCCCTGACCTCCGACTCCCGGTACCGACGGTGTCCGCCGAGGGTCCGGATGGCGCTCAGCTTGCCCGCCTTGGCCCACCGGGTCACCGTCTTCGGGTCGACACGGAACATCGACGCCACCTCGGCCGGCGTGAGCAGCGGCTCCGGTTCGTGCGTTCGCGATGCCATGGGTCACTCCTCCACATGTATAGACATCGGCCGGGGTCCCGCCGGCCGACGCGTCTCCCATGGTCCGGCTAGTCCCCGATGTCCGACATGGGCCGAACGGCCGAACGTCCCTAGACGGACGGATGAACCATGCCCGAATTATGCGACTTTTACACGGCAGAAAGTACCTTATTCGGACTCATGATCACGCTTCGTGATGCGTCAACTACGAAGCAGCCTCGCGTAACTGGGACGTTTTGGCGCTAATTGCACCGCTCGAGCAGCTGCACCGCGCGCCACCGCGCCACCAGCTTGTCGTACGCCGCCGACGCCTCCTCCGCCTCGCCCCGGGACAGCCCGGCGAGACCGGCCGCCACCAGCTCCGGCGAGTCGTCGGCGGCGAGCGTCTCGTCGGAGAGCAGCTCGACCAGCCCGCCGTAGTCCAGCTCCACCACCGACCGCGGGTGGAACTCCTCCAGCCAGCGGGCGGCCTCCTCCACGGCCTCGGTGATCGGTGCCGCGCCGACCGACTTGCGCAGCACCGCGAGCGCCCGCGACGAGCGGCGGCGCGCCTTGGAGATCTCCGTCCGGTACCGCAGCGCCCGCCGGCCCGGCCGGGTCACGTGGTGCCGCTCCTCCGGATCGAAGAGGACGAACCACCGCAGCGGTACGCCCCAGGTCGCGATCTGCTCGTGCACCCGGGGTACGCCGTGCTCCAGCACGCGCGCCCCGCTGCGCCAGTCGTCCACCACCGCCTTGGCCTGCCCGGCCAGCACCGGGGGCACGAAGGCGTCGGCCAGCACCGGAGGTACGCCGTCCCGCGCGCTCAGCGCCGCCTCCGCCACCCGTATGCGCAGGTTCCACGGGCAGACCAGCAGGGTGTCGTCGGTCTCCAGGACGTACGCCTCGTCGGGCAGGTCCGGCAGGCGCGTCCAGCCCGCACCGAGCGCCTCGATCACCGACGTCCGCTGCCGTCCCGGGCCCTCCACCGGGGCCACGGCCCGCCCCTGCTCGACGTAGCGCCGCCAGTACGACTGACGGTCGCGGTCGAAGGCGGTCAGCGGTTCGTACACGCGCAGGTATGAAGCGAAGAGCGACGGCACGGCGCGATCCTCCCACGAGTCGGACGCGTAGCCCCGCCCGCACCGCGCCGGTACGCGCCACGGGCGGCCCACGGCCGGTCCCGGCCCACCGCCGGTCCCGGCCTACGGACGCCGGCCGCCGGGGACGGCGGGACGGCATCGGCCGATACTAGGCTCAGCGGCACCGGCAGCATCCCGCCGGCGTCCAGAGGTCCGCGGCCCACAAGGCCGCACACCACACCAGGAGCGAGTCATGGGCGTATTCGCCACCACCGACGACCCGGGGTCGACCGGCCACGAACAGGTCGTGTTCTGCCAGGACAAGCAGACCGGCCTCAAGGCGATCATCGGCATCTACTCCACCGCGCTGGGCCCCGCGCTCGGTGGCACCCGGTTCTACCCGTACGCGAGCGAGGAGGCCGCCCTCGCCGACGTGCTCGACCTGTCCCGCGGCATGGCGTACAAGAACGCCCTCGCCGGTCTGGACCTGGGCGGCGGCAAGGCGGTCATCTGGGGTGACCCGGAGCAGATCAAGAGCGAGGCGCTGCTGCGCGCGTACGGCCGCTTCGTGGAGACGCTCGGCGGCCGCTACTACACCGCCTGCGACGTCGGCACCTACGTCGCCGACATGGACGTGATCGCCCGGGAGACCCGGTACGTGACCGGCCGCAGCGTCGAGCACGGTGGCGCGGGTGACTCCTCGGTCCTCACCGCCTGGGGCGTCTTCCAGGGCATGCGCGCCGCCGCCGAGCACGTCTGGGGCGCGCCGACGCTGCACGGGAAGCGGGTCGGTGTGGCCGGCCTGGGCAAGGTCGGCAAGTACCTGGTCGGCCACCTGCTCGACGACGGTGCCGAGGTGGTGGCGACCGACGTCAACCCGAAGGCCCTGGAGTGGGCCCGCACGACCCACCCGCAGGTGGCGCTGGTCGACGACGCCGCCGCGCTCGTCGCCGCCGACATCGACGTGTACGCCCCGTGCGCGCTGGGCGGCGCCCTGAACGACGACACGGTGCCGGTGCTGCGCGCCAAGGTGGTCGCCGGTGCGGCCAACAACCAGCTCGCCCACTCGGGCATCGAGAAGGTCCTCGCCGACCGGGGCATCCTGTACGCGCCCGACTACGTGGTCAACGCGGGCGGTGTGATCCAGGTCGCCGACGAGATCGAGGGCTTCAACTTCGAGCGGGCCAAGCTGCGGGCCACGAAGATCTACGACACCACGCGGGAGATCCTCCGGCTCGCCGACGCCGAGGGCGTGCCGCCGGCGGTGGCGGCGGACCGGCTGGCCGAGCGGCGGATGGCCGAGGTCGGCCGGCTGCGCACGATCCACCTTCCCTGATCCGGGCCCGGGGGCGGTGCCGGCCGGTTCCGCCCCCGGCCTCCGAACCCTGCTGACGCCGTTAAGCTGTATTTCGAGGCGATTCGTCCGGTGTCATGAGCGCACACGGGACCGGTCCTTACCGGGTACACTGTGTGACGGCTGGACCACCGCGACGCGCGGAGCCGGTCGACGGTAACCCGAGGTGCCGAACGGCGGCATCCCCATGTACCGTAAGAGCCACGAGAGATGCCTGACGTCATCGGGGCCCGCCTTCGGGCTGCCCCGCATTCTGTGCGAGGGGGTCGAGCCATGGGGCGCGGCCGTGCTAAGGCCAAGCAGACAAAGGTGGCGCGGGAGTTGAAGTACCACTCCCCGAACACCGACCTCACCGCCTTGCAGCGCGAACTGGCGGGTGCTGGTAAGTCTGAGCACAACTTCGACGACGACTACAAAGAGTATGTCGACGACGATGATGAGGATCACGCGGGCGAGGACCCGGACACCTGGGTCCGGCCGACCCGCTGACCTCCGGTCGCAGCTGAGCACGCGGCAACCTCCCGCGTGCTCACGCATGTGCCCATCGAAGCGGCGCCATGACTGCGATCAGGGACCTGACCGTGCCGGAGAGCGCTCCGGCCGAGCGGCAGGTCCCTGATCGCGGTCTGCCTCAGCGCGGGCGGTTGTTCCAGTTGTAGAACGTCGGGATGTTCTCGAAGTGGTTCCAGGCGCAGACTGCGCTGGCGCCGTCGCCACCGGCCACCTCCGCGCGCAGCCGTCGCGCGACCTCCGCCTCGTGGAGCAACGCGGACAGGCCCAGGCCCGCCGCGCGGACGCGATCGGCGATCTCGTCCAGGGCGGCCCCCGCCGCGCGCTCAGACTGCCGGTGACCGGTGGTCTCGGGCATGCTCCAACACTCCCTCCAGTAGGCGGATCTTGCTGTTGCGGCAGTGCTCGGTCTCCGTACCGTCAAAACGCCCCAGCTCGAAGTAGCGGTTCGCGGCGTGGCCGCCGCCACAGAAACCGAAGTACGGGCAGGACGTGCGGCAGGCCTCCACACCGGTGAGGAACTCGCCGACCCAGGGCGTCCCCTCGGCGCCGGCGAGGATCTCCGCCAGGGATGTGACCAGCACATTGCCACTGCTGAAGTCCCCGTACCGGGGATCGGCGAAGCCGGCCAGCTCCGGCGACAGGACGGTCACCGACCCGTCGTGGCCGACCGTGGGGATCGGATCCAGCCGGCGGGGCAGCAGGTCGTCGGCGGTGCCGTCGAGCACCGCCGCGGCGTACCGCAGCGACCACTCGACCTCGCGCAGGT
Organism: Micromonospora sp. H33; assembly: GCF_052068455.1. NCBI lineage: Bacteria > Bacillati > Actinomycetota > Actinomycetes > Micromonosporales > Micromonosporaceae > Micromonospora > Micromonospora sp. H33. The sequence continues at coordinate 801,117 of NZ_JBQHDE010000001.1, forward strand.
GGATCCGCGGGTCCCGGCGCCAGGCCGCTACCAGCTCCGCCCAGAAGGCGGTCACCACCGCCGGATCGTGGCTGTTGTCCCGCGTGTTGACGCCCTCGGTCTCCTCGATGTTGACGCCCAGCACGTCGGGGCCGAGGTCGAGGAAGTAGTCGTACAGCTCGGTGGCGAGACCCGGCTCCGGGCGGCCCACGACGGCCAGCGCCGAGAAGGGCAGCCCGTGCCGGCGCAGCGCATCGACGCCGCGCACGATCCGGTCGTACGCCGGCTGCCCGCCCCGGGTGACCCGGTCACCGTTGCGCTCCCGCGGCCCGTCCACGCTGACGCTGACCCGGATCCGGTGCTCGGCGAAGAACCGGCACCAGGCGTCGTCGATCAGCGTCGCGTTGGTCTGGACGTGGTGCTCGACCTCCGGCCCGAACGGGGCGATCAGCGCCGCGAGGTGCTCCCAGCCGGCGGCCAGGGGCTCACCGCCGTGCCACACCACCGAGAACCGGCCGGCCCGCGCCCACGGGTTGACCGACGTCGCCACCGCCTCCGCGACCGCCACCGGCATGCGCCGGTCGACCGCCCGGAACGGCAGATAGCAGTACGCGCAGTCGAGGTTGCAGAGGGTGGTGGGCTGCATCACGACGTACGTCGGGACGGTGGCCAGGCCACGCATCCCGTCGATCGACTGTCCCCGAGCAGCCATCGCCCTCCTCTGCCGTGCCTGAAGAGCTGTCCAGGCACCAGGCGTGCCCGGCAGCGTTGAGGGTGCCCTTCAGGCTAGGCGGCGACGGCCACTCGGGTGAAGCCCTGATCAGGTGCCCGTACGATCACCGGAGCGTGATCACCCGCGGGTGTGCTGCCCGATCATCTGGACGTTGCCGGAGCCCTCGATGACCTCGCCGGCCTGCCAGGCGTCGACGCCACGGCCGGTCAGGGTGGCCAGCGCGCGGTCCGCGTCCTCGGCCGAGACGATCGCGAACATGCCGACGCCCATGTTGAACGTCGCCTCCATCTCCGCGTCCTCGATCCGACCCTTGGACTGCACCAGGTCGAAGATCGGCTGCGGCTTCCAGGTGGCGCGGTTGACCACCGCGTCGACGTGCTCCGGCAGGATCCGGACCAGGTTGCCCGGGATGCCGCCGCCGGTGACGTGCGCGAGCGCCCGCACGTCCGCCTCGGCGATCAGCTTCAGGCAGTCCTGCGCGTAGATCTTCGTCGGGGTCAGCAGCTCCTCGCCGAGCGTGCGCTGGCGGCCGAAGTCCTCGATGACGACGTCGAGCCGCATCCGGCCGGCGCCGAGCAGCACGTGCCGGACCAGCGAGTAGCCGTTGGAGTGCAGGCCGGACGAGCGCATCGCGATCACGACGTCGCCGACCTCGACCCGCTCCGAGCTGAGGATCTCGCTCTCCTCCACCACGCCGACGCCGGTGGCGGAGATGTCGTACTCGTCGGGGCGGAGGACGCCCGGGTGCTCGGCGGTCTCGCCGCCCAGCAGCGCGCAGCCCGCGTACCGGCAGCCGTCGGCGATGCCGGCGCCGATCTCGGCGACCTTGTCCGGGACGACCTCGCCGGTGGCGATGTAGTCCAGCAGGAACAGCGGCTCGGCGCCGCAGGCGACCAGGTCGTCCACCACCATGGCGACCAGGTCGATGCCCACCGTGTCGTGGATGTCCATCTGCTGCGCGATGACCAGCTTGGTGCCCACGCCGTCGGTGGACGACGCGAGGATCGGGTTCTTGTACTTCTTCGTGTCCAGCCGGAACAGGCCGGCGAAGCCGCCCAGGTCACCCATCACCTCGGGCCGCCGGGTCTGCTTGACCTTGGACTTCAGCAGCTCGACCGCGCGGTCACCCGCCTCGATCGAGACGCCGGCGTCCGCGTACGAGACCGAGCGTTTGCGCGCCGGGCGGCCGGTGCCGGCCGTCCAGGGCTGGCGGTCGCCGCCAGCGCCGGTCGGGCTGCTTCCTGCGCCGCTGCGCTCGGACACGTGAGTCACGGTTCTCCCCTTTGGTGGTTCCGGTACGGGTCCGATGGTGGCGGTGCCCGCACCCGGTGGTGCTACGGGCGGTGGTGGGTCGCGCCGCCCGGGACGGCGACGAGCGGAGGGGTGTGCTGCTCGGAGGTCTCGGCAGTGACGCGCCGGCCGACCCCCTCCAGCACGTGCTTGCCGATCAGGTTGGCGGCCGGCAGCTCGATCGGGTACTCGCCGTCGAAGCAGGCCCGGCAGAGCCGGTTCTTCGGCTGTTCGGTGGCCGCGATGAGACCGGAGAGCGAGACGTACCCGAGGGTGTCGGCGCCGATCGACCGGCGGACGCCCTCGTTGTCCAGCCCGTTGGCGAGCAGCTCGGCCCGGGTGGCGAAGTCGATGCCGTAGAAGCACGGCCAGGTCACCGGCGGGGAGGAGATGCGGACGTGCACCTCCAGCGCACCGGCCTCGCGGAGCATCCGCACGATGGCCCGCTGGGTGTTGCCGCGGACGATGGAGTCGTCGACCACGACCAGCCGCTTGCCGCGAACGTTCTCGCGGAGCGGGTTGAGCTTGAGCCGGATGCCGAGCTGGCGCAGCGTCTGCGACGGCTGGATGAACGTCCGCCCGACGTACGGGTTCTTCACCAGGCCGGAGCCGTAGGTGATGCCGGACTCCGCCGCGTAGCCGATGGCGGCCGGCGTGCCGGACTCCGGCACCGGGATCACCAGGTCGGCCTCGACCGGGTGCTCCCTGGCCAACTGCCGGCCGATCTGCACGCGCGCCGCGTGCACGTTGCGGCCGGCGATGGTGGCGTCCGGACGCGTGATGTAGACGTACTCGAAGAGGCAGCCCTTCGGCTCCGGCGGCGCGAACCGCGTGGAGCGCAGCCCGTCCTCGTCGATCGCGATCAGCTCGCCGGGCTCGACCTCGCGGACCACGCTGGCGCCGACGATGTCGAGGGCGGCGGTCTCGCTGGCGACCACCCAGCCGCGCTCCAGCCGGCCGAGCACCAGTGGGCGCACGCCGTGCGGGTCGCGGGCCGCGTAGAGCGTCGACTCGTCCATGAAGACGAAGCTGAACGCGCCCCGCAGCCGGGGCAGCACCTCCAGCGCGGCGGCCTCGACCGACAGGTCGGGCCGGCTGGCGAGCAGCATCGTCACCAGGGAGGTGTCATTGGTGGCGCCGTCGGCGACCAGCCCCCGCTCGCCCACCTCCCGCTGGAGGTCGGCGGTGTTGACCAGGTTGCCGTTGTGGGCCAGCGCGATCGTCGTGCCGGCGGTGGTGGCCCGGATCGTCGGCTGGGCGTTCTCCCAGTTGGAGGCGCCGGTCGTCGAGTAGCGCGCGTGGCCGATGGCGACGTGCCCGCGCAGGCTGGCCAGGGTCGGCTCGTCGAAGACCTGGGCGACCAGGCCGAGGTCCTTGTAGACCACCACGCCCGAGCCGTCACTGACCGCGATGCCGGCCGCCTCCTGGCCTCGGTGCTGCAACGCGTACAGCCCGAAGTAGGTCAGGTTGGCGACCTCCTCGCCGGGTGCCCAGACGCCGAAGACGCCGCACGCGTCCTGGGGGCCGGGACGTTGGGGATCAAGGTCGTGGCTCAGCCGGCCATCGCCTCGGGGCACCTGCCGCTCCCTCATGCTGGACTGGCCTGGCGGGATCACGGGATCCGCACTCCTCGGCCGGGACCACTGTCGTCGCCTGACAGTGTACGCGAACAGAAGTCGCCACAGAAAGTCACGAAATGGCTGCGAGCCGTTACCGCCCGGTCGGAGTAGCCGCAGCTAGAGCGGCAGGTACGCGGAGAGGTCCGCTCGGATCCCACTCACCCGTACGCGACCCTCCGTGACCGCCGAATCCCAGTCGAGACGGCCGGTCGCGACCCGCAGCCAGGTCTCCGGATCCATCTCCACCACGTTCGGTGGGGTGCCGCGGGTGTGTCGGGGACCCGGAACGCACTGAACTGCACCGTAAGGTGGGACACGCACCTCCACCGATCGGCCGGGGGCGCGCTCCGCGAGGGCGGTCAACAGGGCACGGACCGCCCCTCGGAACACCGGCCGATCGGGCGTACGCCCCTCGTCGAGCGCCGACAACGCCGCCGCGACCGCGGCGGACTTAACGTGCGGAGAGGACACGACGGGACGATACGACGCACGCGCAGTGCGTATCACGCCGGCCCTGGGTCGCGCTGATCCGGTCAGACAAGGCATAGTTGCCGACGGCGTATTCGTACCGTGATGATCCCCGGCCCGGCGCCCGCCAGCCGTGGAGTAGGTCAGTCCGGAAGGGCGGTGGACGTGTCAACACACCGACGTGCCTGGAAGCAGCGGGCCGGTGTGGTCGTGGCGCTGGTTGTCGGCGCCCTGCTCACCGTCCCCGCGACCCCGGCTCTCGCGGCACCGGAAGTCACGAACGTGTCCGCGTCGCCAAGCTCGGTCGAAGCCGGGAAAACGACGAAGGTGAGCTACCGGCTCACCTTCGACGAAACCGGATCGCCCGCCGACGTGAGCTTCACCTCGAACAACCCGAAGCTTGACTGCGTCGATGGATGCTCCCGGTCCCGCGTCACCGACAGCGGCACCTACGACGCCACCTTCAGGCTGGCTGACGACGCGGCCAGCGGATCTGCCCAGATCACTGTGAAGGCCACCGACTCGAACGGCGTGGTGAAATCGTCCAACGAGGCGTCCACGACGGTCACGTTGGTCGCCAAGGCCGCCCCGCAGCCGACGCAGACCGTGCGGTCGGTCTCCGGCAAGGTCGTCAACCAGGCCACCAGCGACGCCGTGCCGAACGCCGTGGTGATCCTTCAGGACGCGAGCGGCAAGAAGTTCGACACGATCAGCGACGACAACGGCAACTTCCGCTTCACCGGCAGCACCAGCAACCCGATCGCGCCCGGCCGGCTGGACATCGGCGCGAGCTTCGACAACATCTACGCCACCAAGAGCTTCAACGCCTCCGCCGGGCAGTCCATCACCGGCCAGCGGATCGCCCTCGCGATCAAGACCGAGGTGACGCCGAGCGCCACGCCGTCGGCCACGGCCGAGGCGGCGCCCACCGAGGAGGTCGCCGAGGAGGGCACCGAGGAGTCGGCCGACGCCGCCGCTGGCGCCCAGACCAACGCGAGCAACGAGGACTCGGGCGGGATGGGCTCGCTGCTGATCATCCTGCTCGGCGGTCTTCTGGTCGCCGCTGGTGTCGGCACGATCGTGCTGCTGTGGATGCGCCGCAAGGAGAACGGCGACGAGGACGAGGGCGGGGCGGCTCCCGCCGGCGCCGTGCCAGCCGCCCGGGGCGCGTACCGCGGGGCGGACGACCACACCCGGGTCGTCAACCCGGCCGGCGCGGCTCCCACGATGGTCGGCGGCGCCGCGCTCAGCGACGCCCCGACTATGATGCACCGCCCGGTGGTGGACGACGTCCCGCCGGACCCGTACGGCGCTCCCCCGCAGCAGTACGGCGCTCCCGCCGGCCAGGGTGGCTGGGCCGGCAACGGCTACGGCGACGAGCCGCCCGCACCGGCCGGCTACGGCGCCCCCGGCTACGGCAACGCCCCGTCCTCGGGAGGCGGCTACGGCAACGCCCCGTCGTCCGGCGGCGGCTACGGCACCACGCCCTCCTCCGGCGGCGGGTACGGCGGCAACAACTACGGCGCTCCCGCCGGCGCACCGGCCGGGGCGGGCTACCCGCCGGCTCCCGGCGGCGCGCCCGGCTACGGCGACCGGTACGACGAGCCGACCGGCCGCTACCAGGGCGACTCCACGCAGTACCCGGCCCCGGCCGACCCGTACGCGACCGGCACGTACCCGCAGGACTCCGGCTACGGCCAGGCCGATCCCGCACCCTATGGCCAGGGCGGCGAGCCCACCGGCGGGTACGACCAGCGCGGTGGCTACGACCAGCGGGGCGGCTACGACCAGGGCGGGTACGGCCAGCAGGCCAGCTACGGCCAGGAGCCCCCGGCCCAGCGTGGCGGCTACGACGACCGCGGCGGCTACGACCAGGGCGGCTACGGCGGCGGGTACGGCCAGCAGGGCGGCTACGGCCAGGAGCCCCCGGCCCAGCGTGGCGGTTACGACGAGCGCGGCGGCTACGACCAGGGCGGTCACGGTGGCGGCTACGGCGACCCGGCGCAGGCCGGCCGGGGCCGGCCCGACGGCCCGCCGCAGGACCGGGGCGGTCGCCGCCTGGACTGGCTGGACGACTGACACCGAGAACACGACAACGTCGAGGGGCCGTCCGGCATCGGACGGCCCCTCAGCACGTCCGCACCATGATCGCGCTCGATCCGGTTGTCGTGGCTTCGCACGCCGCACGAGGCAACTACATCCCGGATTCAGCGCGATCCTGCGCCGCCACCAACTGGGAGTGGCGCGGTCAGGCGTGGGTGAAGACGCCCCGGTGGAGCACCGGCACCACGTCCGAGACACCGACCTCCACGGCGATGTCCACGTCCCGGGTGAATCCGCTCTCGGTGAGTTCCCGGCCGGAGACGCTGCCCCGGACGGCCGCCGGGACGTCCGGCGTGCTGGCCAGCGCGGCGAGGGTCACGGCCGCCTCGACGGACAGGCCGCCCGGCACCCCGGAGAGCGCGTCGAGGACGCAGGCGGCGCCGAGCTGGTCCTCCACCGAGGGGCGCAACGACCCGTCCGGCCAGCGCTCCCCGGCGGCGATGACGCCGATCGGCGCGTCCGTCGAGCCGTACCCCTGCTGGCGGAGCCAACGCCCGACGGCGCGGGCGTTGCGCAGGCAGGCCGCGACGACCGGCCGGCCGGTTGCGCTGGCGGCGGCGCTGATCGCCGAGCCGTTCGGCGACGGCAGGACCAGGTCGGCGACGGCCGGCGCGATGCTCAGGGCCGCTGGCGACAGCGACCACGGATGGTCCGGGGTGGTGCGCCGGCGGCCGACCGCGGCGACGGCGCCGACCCGAACGGCGTACTCGGCGGCCTGCTCGCCCCACGGGAACGGGTGCACCCGCATGCCGCGGGCGACCGCCACCTCCACGGCGGTGGTGAACGAGAGCACGTCCACCACCACCAGGGCCGCGCAGACGCGGCCGAGTTCGGCCGCCCCCGCCAACCCCCACTCGAACCGGGCACCCGATCCGGGTTGGGCGTAGACGGCGGCGGCCAACGCCTCAGCGCTTGTCGGGCGTGGAGGGCTGCTCGGAGTCACCGGAGTCCGGGTCGGACGTCCCGGTGGCGTCGTCGGTCGCCGCCAACTGCTCGGCCGTCTCGACCGGCGGGGTGGCGATCACGCCGCCCGGCGAGCCGACGCCGCCCGAGGCCGCGGGCTCGTCCGTCGACTCCTCCGCCGACGGCGTGGCGACCGGCTCGGGTGCGCCGGTCACCGGGTCCGGGCCGGACGACGCGATCGGCTCGCTCACGACCTCGGCCGGGTCCACCGGCTCGGCGTCGGTCCCGGTGGGCAGCGGCGCCGCCTCGACGGCGCCGGCCACGCCGGCCGCCGGGGCGTCCCGCTCCAGGACCTCCGGCCCGCCGAAGAGGCGGGGCAGGGTGGCGCTGTGGGCGGCGTGCAGCTCGTCCAGGCCGATCCGGAACTGGCCGTGCACCTCCAGCGCTCCGCCGGCCGGGTCGGTGACGCCGATCAGCTCGAACGGCACGCCGTGCTCCGCGGCCAGCGCCGTGAAGGCCTTCTCGTGCCCGCGCGGCACCGAGACCAGCGCACGGCCGGCGGACTCGCTGAACAGGAAGACGAACGGCATCGACCCGCCCTCGAACCGCTCCGGCACGGCGATCCGGGCCCCGACGCCCTTCCGCAGGCAGGACTCGACCAGGCTCTGCGCCAGACCGCCGTCGGACAGGTCGTGCGCGGAGCTGAGGTGCCCGACCCGCGCGGCCTCCGCCACCAGGTCGGCGAGCGCCCGCTCGCGGGCCAGGTCGACCTGCGGGGGTACGCCGCCGAGGTGCTCGTGGGTCACCCACGCCCACTCGGAGCCGGACAGCTCCACGTGGGTCTCGCCGAGCAGGTAGATCTGGTCGTGCTCGCCGCTGCCGCGCGGGGCGAAGCCCATCGACACCCGGTCGGCCACGTTGTCGAGCACGCCCAGCACACCCACGACCGGCGTCGGGTGGATGGCCGCCGCTCCGGTCTGGTTGTAGAAGCTGACGTTGCCACCGGTCACCGGGATGCCGAGTTCGGCGCAGCCGTCGGCGAGGCCGCGGACCGCCTCGGCGAACTGCCACATCACGCCCGGGTCCTCCGGAGAGCCGAAGTTGAGGCAGTTGGTGACGGCGATCGGCTTCGCGCCGGTCACCGCCACGTTCCGGTACGCCTCGGCCAGCGCGAGCTTCGTGCCGTGGTACGGGTCGAGGCGCGCGTACCGCCCGTTGCCGTCGACGGACAGCGCGACGCCGAGGCCGGTGCGCTCGTCGATCCGGATCACGCCCGAGTCCTCCGGCTGGGCGAGCACGGTGTTGCCCAGGACGTACCGGTCGTACTGCTCGGTGACCCAGGTCTTGTCGGCCAGGTTGGGCGACGCGATCATGCGCAGCACGGTCTCCCGCAGCGCCTCCGGGTCGCTCGGCCGGGGCAGCGTCTCCGCGCGGTCGGCCTGGAGCAGGATCAGGTCGGCCGGCTCGCGCATCGGGCGGGCGTACACCGGCCCGTCGTCGACCAGCGAGCCCGGCGGTACGTCGACCACGAGGTGGTCCCGCCAGGTGATGAGCAGGCGGCCCGGCTGGCCGTCCGGCGCGGGCGGGGTCACCTCGCCGATGGCGGTGGCGAGCACGCCCCACTTCTCGGCGGTCTTGAGCACCGCCTCCAGCTTGTCCGGCTCGACGACCAGCAGCATCCGCTCCTGGGACTCGCTGGCCAGGATCTCGTGCGGCTCCATCGAGGGCTCCCGCAGCGGGACCCGCTCCAGCCAGACCCGCATGCCGGTGCCGGCCGCGGCGGCGGTCTCGGTGAGCGCGCAGGTCAGGCCGGCGCCGCCCAGGTCCTGGATGCCGACGACCAGCTGGCCGTCGTACAGCTCCAGGCAGGCCTCGATCAGCAGCTTCTCGGTGAACGGGTCGCCCACCTGCACCGACGGGCGGCGCTGCTCGCTGCCCTCGTCGAAGGTCGCGCTGGCCAGCACGGACACGCCGCCGATGCCGTCCCGGCCGGTCTTGGCGCCCATCAGCACCACGACGTTGCCCGGGCCGGCGGCGGCCTTGTTCTGCAGGCGGTTGACCGGCAGCACGCCGAGGCAGAGGGCGTTGACCAGCGGGTTGCCCTGGTAGCAGGGGTCGAAGACGACCTCGCCGCCGATGTTGGGCAGGCCGAGGCAGTTGCCGTAGCCGCCGATGCCGGCGACCACGCCGGGCAGCACCCGGGCGGTGTCGGGGTGGTCGGCCGCACCGAAACGCAGCGGGTCCATCACCGCGACCGGGCGGGCGCCCATCGCCAGGATGTCCCGGACGATGCCGCCGACGCCGGTCGCCGCGCCCTGGTACGGCTCGACGAAGCTCGGGTGGTTGTGCGACTCGACCTTGAAGGTCACCGCCAGCTCGTCGGAGACCCGGACCACGCCGGCGTTCTCGCCGATGCCGGCGAGCAGCCGGTCGCTCGGCGGGGCCTTCTCCCCGAACTGGCGCAGGTGCACCTTGCTGGACTTGTAGGAGCAGTGCTCGCTCCACATGATCGAGTACATCGCCAGCTCGGCCTGGGTGGGCCGGCGGCCGAGGATCTGCCGGATCCGGTCGTACTCGTCGTCCCGGAGGCCCAGCTCGGCGTACGGCTGAAGCTCACCGGGCGTGCCGCCGGCGCGGGGGACGGTGTCCACGCCGTCGGCCCAGTCGCTGGGCACGGTCTCCCGGGCCGGCGCGACGGGCTCGGCCGGAATGGCGTCCGAGGTCTCCCGGACCGGGTCCTGCGTGGTCATGAGCTCTCCTCGCTGCGCTCAGGGCCGCCCGTCGGGCGGGTGAGCCGACCGATGATGCCGCGAACGGTCACGCCGGGGCCCCCACCAGGTGCTTGAGCACCGAGGTGAAGAAGCCGAGGCCGTCCAGGGAGGGGCCGGTGAGCGCCTCCACCGCGTGCTCCGGGTGCGGCATGATGCCGACCACGTTGCCGGCGGAGTTGGTGATGGCGGCGATGTCGCGCTGCGACCCGTTGGGGTTGCCGCCGACGTAGCGGGCGACCACGCGGCCCTCGGCCTCGAGCTGGTCCAGCGTCGCGGTGTCGGCGACGTAGCAGCCCTCGCCGTTCTTGACCGGGATCAGCACCTCCTGGCCGGGCTGGAACGCGTTGGTCCAGGCGGTCCCGGCCGACTCGATCCGGAGGACCTGGTCGCGGTTGCGGAAGTGCAGGTGCTGGTTGCGGGTCAGCGCGCCGGGCAGCAGGTGGGCCTCGCAGAGGATCTGGAAGCCGTTGCAGATGCCGAGCACCGGCAGGCCGCCGTGGGCGGCGTCCACGATCGTCTCCATGACCGGGGCGAACCGGGCGATCGCGCCGCAGCGCAGGTAGTCGCCGTAGGAGAAGCCTCCCGGCAGGACGACCGCGTCCACGCCGTGCAGCTGCGGGTCACCGTGCCAGAGGCAGACCGGCTCGGCGCCGGCGATCCGGACGGCCCGCGCGGCGTCCCCGTCGTCGAGCGAACCGGGGAACGTGACCACACCGACCCGGGCGGTCACGAGCGGGCGTCCACGGTCTCGTCGGCCTCGACCAGGCGGACGGTGAAGTCCTCGATGACCGGGTTGGCGAGCAGCTTGTCGGCGATCTCCCGAGCGCGGTCCAGGTCCGGTTCACCGGTGAACTCGATTTCGATCCGCCTGCCGATCCGGACGGAGGCGACGTCGCTGACGCCGAGCCGGGGCAGCGCGTTTGCGACGGCCTGGCCCTGCGGATCGAGGATCTCGGGCTTGAGCATGACGTCGACGACGACGCGAGGCACTGGGCACTCCTGACTGTGTACGCAGTTGGGTGCCGACCCACTACGGGCGAGCGCAGCCAGCCTACCTGGCAGAGGCCGCCCCGGACGCACCGGCCGTACGCGGTTCAGGCAGTGATCGACATTGTCAGCGCGGGGGGCCGGAGACCGATGCGGGTTCGTTGCGATCCCGATGCGGTTCCGTTGCCGTCCGACCCCGTTCGCCCGCCTTTGCCGGGCCGGGTGCCACGGCGCCAATCAATGGATTCTTTTCGATGAAACACTTGTGAACCACATCTCAGAGCCCTACCGTACATCGTCAGACATCGATAGAGGTCCCGGCCGGCGCGCCACCCCCGCCCGTCGGCCGGCAGGTCAGACCCGGTGAACCCGGGCCCATCCCCGAAGGAGCCCCGCACATGCGCATCCGATCCCTGATCGCGGTCCTCGCCACCGCGGTGGCCGGCGTGCTCGGCGCCAGCTCCGGCGCCGTCGCCAGCCCGACACCCACGCCGTACATCATCGGCGGCAGCTACGTCTCGTCGGCGCCGTGGGCCGCCGCGGTGTTCAGCAACGGCTCGTTCACCTGCTCGGGCACGATCATCGCCCCGCAGTGGGTGCTCACCGCCCGGCACTGCCTCGGCGGGTCGATGTCCGTCCGAGTCGGCAGCGTCTACCGCTCCTCCGGCGGGGTCACCCGCACCGTGAGCGCCACCTACGGCCGGTACGACCTGGCCCTGATGCGGCTGTCCAGCTCGGTGAGCACCAGCTACGTGACGCTGGCCAGCAGCAACCCGCCGATCGGCTCGACGAACTCGATCTACGGCTGGGGCATGACCTGCTACAGCGGTTGCTCCGCCTCCAGCCAGCTGAAGACCGCGAGCGTCCAGGTCACCAGCAACAGCGCCAGCGACGCGTACGGCGGGCAGGCCATCCGGAGCACGCGGATCAACGGCAACGCGTGGCGGGGCGACTCGGGCGGCCCGCAGTTCTACAACGGCCGCCAGGTGGGCGTCGCCTCGACCGCCGACGGCTACAACATCCAGAACTACGGCAGCGTCGCGTACAACCGGGCCTGGATCACCTCGGTGGCCGGTGTCTGACGGTTAGCGCCCCGGGCGGTGCGGATGGTCGGCGGAGCGCCGGCCGTCCGCGCCGCGCCGTTTTTCAGCATCCGATCAGGTGAACAAGGCTCACGATGGGGTCCACGATCGGCTGACAGCATCGGAGTCGTGCTGGTCGTGACGACGGATCAACTTCCCGGCTACGAGATCCGCCAGATCCTCGGCGAGGTGGTCTCCTCGATGGCCAGGACGCGGAACCCGTACCGCGAGGGCGTGAAGAACCTGCGCGGTGGCGCGTACGACCCGATGGCGCCGGACAACCTGACCCGCTGGCGTACCGACTCGGTGGCCCGGCTCGGTGAGGAGGCTCTCCGGCTCGGCGCGAACGCCGTGATCGGGATGCGGTTCGACAGTCGCGACTGCGGCGAGATGTGGATGGAGATCTGCGCGTACGGCACGGCGGTGATCGTCGTACCCAAGGTCCCCGACGTCATGCCCCCCGACCAGCCCCTGGTCGCGGCGGAAACGGCGCACGAGGGCGAGATCGCGGAGGAGCCCGGCGGCATCGCCGAACCCGCAAGCGCCCCCAACCTCCGCACAGCCGCGGAAACCCCCACCCGCGAGCCCGGACCCTAGCCCTCACCCGCCCTCGTTGATCATGAAGTTATAGCGGTCCGGCTCGGCGTGTCGCCGCTGTAACTTCATGATCAACGCGGGGGGAGGGGCGGGTCAGAGGATCGGGGGTGGGGTGTAGGTGGCGGCCGTCGGGTTGGACTCGACCACCTCGGTTACGCGGTCGGCTACGCGTTGGACCTGGGTCGGCGCGGCGCCGACGAAGGCGGTGCGGTCGGCGACCAGGGTGTCGATGTCGGCGCGGCTCAGGCCCAGTCGGCTGTCCGCGGCGAGGCGGTCGAAGAGGTCGTTCTCGGCGGCGCCCTTCTCGCGCATGGCGAGGGCGACGGCGACCGCGTGCTCCTTGATCACCTCGTGGGCGACCTCGCGGCCCACACCCCGCCGGACCGCCGCCACCAGGATCTTGGTGGTGGCCAGAAACGGCAGGAACCGCTCGAGCTCCCGGTTGATCACCGCCGGGTACGCCCCGAACTCGTCCAGCACGGTGAGGAACGTCTGGAACAGCCCGTCGGCGGCGAAGAAGGCGTCCGGCAGGGCCACCCGGCGCACCACCGAGCAGGACACGTCGCCCTCGTTCCACTGGTCGCCGGCCAGCTCGCCGACCATCGACAGGTAGCCCCGGATGATCACGGCGAAGCCGTTCACGCGCTCCGACGAGCGGGTGTTCATCTTGTGCGGCATCGCGCTGGAACCCACCTGGCCCGGCTTGAAGCCCTCGGTGGCCAGCTCCTGACCGACCATCAGGCGGATCGTGGTCGCCAGCGACGACGGCCCGGCCGCGACCTGGGCCAGCGCCGAGAGCACGTCGAAGTCGAGCGAACGCGGGTAGACCTGCCCGACGCTGTCCAGCACCCGGCGGAAGCCGAGGTGCTCCGCGACCCTCCGCTCCAGCTCCGCGACCTTGTCGGCGTCGCCGTCGAACAGGTCGAGCTGGTCCGCGGCGGTGCCCACCGGGCCCTTGATCCCCCGCAGCGGGTACCGGCCGATCAGGTCGTCCAGCCGCTCGTACGCGATCAGCAACTCCTCCGCGGCCGACGCGAAGCGCTTGCCCAGCGTGGTGGCCTGCGCCGCGACGTTGTGCGAGCGACCCGTCATGACCAGGTCGGAGTGCTCGACGGCGAGCCGGGCGAGGCGGGCCAGGGTGGCGACCACCCGGTCCCGGATCAGCTCCAGGGACGCCCGCACCTGCAACTGCTCGACGTTCTCCGTGAGGTCCCGGGAGGTCATCCCCTTGTGCACGTGCTCGTGCCCGGCGAGCGCGCTGAACTCCTCGATCCGGGCCTTCACGTCGTGCCGGGTGACCCGCTCACGCTCGGCGATCGAGGCCAGGTCGACCTGATCGAGCACCCGCTCGTACGCCTCGACCACCCCGTCCGGCACGACGACGCCGAGATCCCGCTGGGCCCCGAGGACGGCGAGCCAGAGCCGCCGCTCCATCCGGATCTTCTCCTCCGGGGACCAGAGGGCGGCCAGTTCGGGCGAGGCGTACCGGTTGGCGAGCACGTTCGGGATCGTCGTCACGTACCGCATTCTCCCGTACGCGCCGGCCGCGACCTCAGGGGTCTCCGGTCCGGCCGGGGTCGTGTCACACCTCCCGGACGTCGTGCACGGTCGCGCTCACGCCTTCCGTGCCCACCGGTCCGGCACCCACGGCGTTCGCCGCCGTACGCCCGCTCCGAGCCGGGATCCCCGTGCATCCCGGCCCCGGAGCGAGGTGTCAGGGCAGCAGGTTCACCAGGTCGGGATGCGCGGCCAGTTCCACGACCTGCTCCAGCGTCAGCGGCGGGGTCGCCCCGCCCTTCGTGCCCTTCGGCCACATGTTCTCCATCTGACCGCCTTCCGGCATGTCGGTGGCGGCGCCGGTGTTCGGCCGGTTGTCGAGCACCACCTCGACCGTGCCCCGATCCGGCCGCTGCACGAACGCCGTGTAGGTGACCGTGCCGGACGACCGCGAGATGACGGTGACGACCCGGTTGCCGTCCGGACGGGTCGACTCGGCGCACTCACCGGTGTGCTGGTGCCGGGGGTGATCGGTCGGCAGCAGCGCGCGCACGCTCGCACAGGTCAGGGTCGTGCTGATGCGCCGCTGGACGAGGATCTCGCCATCCCCGGCCAGCCCGTCCCGCTGTACCAGAAAGGAGAAGGACATGAAGTCGTTTCCAGTCACTCCGCCGCCACCGCCTTTGAACAGCCGGAGGAAGATGCTTCCGTCCGCCACGATGTCGTCCAGTGCGGCAGCGGCGGCCGTGGTCCCCGCGCCCATGTCGAAGTCAAACGGCGGCCCGGAGCCTCCGGACGCCTTCGTGCCGGGCGGCGGCGGAGGTGCGATGGCGAGCGCCGGGTCCCGAGCGACGTCCGTCAGCTGCGCCATGGACAGCACCGTCTCGCCACCCGACACCGCCAGGAACAGGTACGTGCCGTCGGAACGCAGCACCTCGATCTGCCGGTGCGAGCTCAGTGCCGGCCGGTGCAGGTCGCCACGCCGACCCATCTCACCAACCAGGTGACGCGCTCGGACCTTCTCCCCGGCCGCGCCCTCGCTGACGGTGCAGTTGCGTGCGGCGAGGCCGGCGGTCGGGCAGGGCGACGCGTACTCCCAGGCCGTCCGGCCGTCACGTGCCAGTGCCAGCGAGATCTGGCCGCTGCGGTCCCCGACGCGGAAGTCGGCGAAACCGAGGTAAGGCACGTCGACACTGAGGCGGCCCTTGCCGTCCGCCCAGACCGGTCCGGGACTCACCGGTCCGCCCCACTTGGTCACCCAGGTGAAGTCCGCCGTCTGCCGCTTCAACGCGGCCGTGAGGGCGTTGCCGAGCCGCACACCGTCCTCGTCGGTGCCGGCGACCGTGGTCACAGTCGAGCTCGGAGCCGGGGACGCGGAGGGTAGCGGGGCAAGGGTGATGGACCCGTCCAGGGCGACTGCGACCATCTGGTCGGCCGTGACCGGCAGCCGAGGCTTCCCGTCGGTCGTGTAGGCCCCGACCTCGATGAACGAGCCATCCGGCCGCAGCGCCCGAACCTTCAGGGTTTCGCCGGTGCCGTGCTCCTTGCCCTTCAGCGGCTCCGGGACCTCCCGGCCCTCGTAGGCTTGCTGCCAGATCGAGATCTGCTCGCCCCCCGGGCCCGTCCGGTCGCTGCACTTCAGGTCGGGCCGCCTCGTGCACCCCATGAGAGGCTTCCCCATCCGGGTGCCGTCGCGCTCGATCCACACCGAGACCGTCACCTCGCCGGCGCCGACCCGGATGCTGCCGCCACCCCGGTAGCCCGAGGCGGGAGAGGCGTTGACCGCGGCGCCGCCCGCCTGGGACTGCCAGTTCGGGGTCGTACCGGAGTCGACCCCGTCCGCCGACCAGACCAGGCTCGGTTCGGCGCGGACCAGCGCAGCGACGACGGCCGCGTCGATGCGGTCGAGGTCCTCCGGCGTACCCGGGACGGTGGTCGGTGCCGGGGACACGTCGGTCGTCGGTGCCTTCGCGTGCGGGGCCACGAGGGCGTTGGTGCCGAGCACCACCGCCAGCACGGCCGCGACGACCGCCGCGCCGCCCGCGCCCAGGCGCAGGCGACGGGCGCGGCGCTGCCGCCCGATGACACGTTCCACGTCGACGGTCGAGACCGGCACGTCGCCCATCGCCTCGTCGAACACCTGCTGGTACGTCATGACAGCTCCCCCCGGGTCGTCGGTGCGGGAGAGGTCATCAGCAGCCGCAGCGCCTCCAGCCCGCGAGCCGCCTGGCTCTTCACGGTGCCGGCGCTGACGCCGAGGATCGCGGCGGTCTCCTCCACGGACAGGTCGCAGTAGAAGCGGAGCACGACCACTGCCCGCCGGCGGGCCGGAAGCTGACCGAGCAGGTCGAGCAGCATCTCCCGGTCGACCAGGGCCGGCTCGGGGAGTTGGACGTCGACCTGGTCGGGCACCTCGTCGGTGCTGCGCTCGCGGCGCCACGGGCGCCGACGTTCGTCCAGCCAGGCGTGGGTCAGCACGCCCCGGACGTACGCGTCGACGTTCTCTGCCGCTTTCACCCGCCGCCAGTGGCGGTAGAGCTTGCCGATGGTGATCGAGACCAGGTCGTCGGCGGTGTGCCAGTCCCGGCAGAGCAGGTACGCCGTCCGGCGCAGCGACTCCAGCCGGGCACCGACGAACTGCCGGTACTCGTCCTCGTCGGCCCGGTTCACCGCGCGGTGCCTCTCGTCGGTTTCATGTCCAGGGGACGGAGAGACCTTCCGCCAAGGTTGCCTGGCCGGACGGCGGATTGTCGCCGGTTCTCCCCCGACGGGACTGACAAGCCCGGCGGGCATGCTCGATGATCTTATGACCTCCCGGCCGATCTCCGGCCGCCCTCCTCGCCCGAGGACACTCATGCGCAGATCCCGCCTCGCCGGCCTGGCGGCCGTCGTGACGCTCGGCGGCGCCCTCGCCGCGCCCGCCGCCCCGGCTCAGGCCGACGCCACCGTCCTCTACGTCAACAAGGCAGTCGCCGGTTGTTCGGACACCGGCCCCGGCACCGTCGCACAGCCCTACTGCACCATCAGCGCCGCCGTCGCGAAGGTCGGCCCCGGCCAGACGGTCGAGGTGACCGGCTACGGCTACACCGAGCGGGTGACCGTTCGCACCTCCGGCACCGCGGAGCGGCCGATCACGATCGTCTCGACTCGACCCCAGGTGAGTCCGGCGACCTTGAAGGGCCCGACCGCGGGGATTGTCGTCCAGGGTCAGCGCCACGTCGTGATCAAGAACTTCCGGATCGATGGTGCTCTCGAGGCGCCGGCCATTGACCTTCAGGACGCCGGCGACATCACCGTCGAGGAGATCGACGTCTTGGCCACGGCCACCTCGTCCCAGCCCGCCATCCGTCTCGCGGCCGTCACCGGAGCAACCCTCGATACCGTATACAGCGGCATGTCCGCCGACGCTCAGCAACTCACCGCAGGTTTGACCATCGACAGTGCAAGCGTGGGGGTGACCGTCCTCTCGTCGGGGATCTACAACAACGGCGGGGGCCCGGAGAGCGGCGTCGGCATCGATGTCGCCGGGTCGAAGACGACCATCCTTCACGCTTCGGTCCTCGGCTTCGGCAGGGCAGCGATCCTCGTCCGGCCGGGTGCGGCAGATACCGTGATCGCGAACACCCGGATCGAGCGGGGAGTTGGTGACGGCATCCACGTCGCGGGTGGTACCGGCACGGCGATCAGCAACAACACGGTGCAGAATCGGTGCCGGAACGGAATCCGGGTCGACGGCTCACCGACGCGGGTCTCCGTCCAGAACAACGTCATCTTCGACAACGGCCCGAACAACAACCCGAGCCTCTGTACGCCAGCCGTGGCCGACACCGTCGCGGTCGGCGTGTACGGCGACGCTGTGCAGGACACCGTCGTCGACTACAACAACACTCACCACAGCCAGCCGGCCGGATACGCCTGGAACAGCCCTCCCATCAGTCTGGCCGATTTTCGCACCGCCTCTGGTCAGGGGGTGCACGACATCGTCACCAAGGATTGGCTGCGACAGATCGACTCGGCGAATTCGGCGGCTCCGGGCTTCGCGGCGACGGAGATGTTCGGGAGCCACAGGGTGGACGACCCGGCGGTTGCCAACACCGGTGCCGGCCCGATCCCGTTCGCGGATCGGGGGCCGCAGGAGCACCTCCACAACGCCGATCCTGTCCCGCGGTTGTCCGTCAGCATCGAGCCGGGGACTGGTGTGGTCACCCTGGACGCCTCGGCGTCCAAGCCCGGCTGGGCGCCGATCGTCTCGTACCGCTTCGACTTCGGGGACGGAACGGTCGTCACGCAGAGCGGCCCGGTGGTGCGGCACCGGTACGAGAAGTACGGGACCTACTACCTCGAAGTCGTAGCGAGAGACGCCGCCGGCAGGGCGGGGTTGAACACCGGCTTGGTCAGCACCCTGCCCCGCGTCGGCACGCTCGGTCTGCTCGCCCTCGCCAATCATCGCTACGTCGGTGTCACCAGCGGCGGGAACTCCTCCGACGTGCTAGCCGACCGCACGTCCCTCGGCAGGGCAGAGGCGTTCGATCTCATGGACGCCGGTGCGGGCCGGGTGGCGCTGCTCTCCCACTCCACCGGCCAGTACGTCGAAGTCATCAGCAGTAGAGATGAGATCTCCCCGTCGAGTGCATACGTCAACGAGTCGCACCAGTTCAACATGGTTCACAACGCGGATGGCAGCCTCGGCCTGAAGGCCGCCGCCAACAATCACTACCTCAGTGTCAGAGCCACCGACCTGCGCCTGTCTGCGACCGCGTCCACCATCGGGGTGCGGGAAAAGTTCCACCGGGTGAACGTCGCCGACGCTAACCGGTCCCTGCAGCCCGCGATGCTGAGGCGCTACGTCACCGCCGACACCGCGGGCACGAAGCCGTTGGCCGCCACCAGCACGACCTTCGGCACCGCGCAGCGGTTCGACCTCGTCGACCTGGGCAACGGCCAGGTCGCCATGTTCGCGCACGCCAACCGCCGGTTCGTCCTGGCCGACGGTGCGGGGAGCAAGCCGCTGGTCGCGCGCGCCGCAGCCGTCGGCTCCTGGGAACGGTTCACGGTGGCCCGCAACTCAGACGGCACGGTCAGCCTCAAGGCCGCCGTCAACAGCCGCTACGTCACCGCGGGCATCGGAACCACGCCCCTGATCGCCAGCCGCATGTCCATCGGCCGCGCGGAGCGCTTCCTGCTGCGCTGACGTGTCACGCACGCGCCCGCAACGACCAGGGCGGGTGCCGACCACATAGTCCCTCCCCTCCTCGTCGAGAGGCTCCCAATGCGCAGATCCCGACTCGCCGCGCTCGTGGCGGTCGCCACCCTGGGTGGCGCACTGCTGCCGACCGCGTCCCCGGCCCACGCCGACACCACCACCCTGTACGTCAACAACCTCGTCCCCGAAGCCTGCTCCGACAGCAGCGACGGCATCGATCAGGCCTTCTGCACCATCGGGGCGGCCGTCGCCAAGGTCCGCCCCGGCCAGACCGTCAAGATTGACGGCGGGCCGTACGCGGAACGGGTCACCCTTGCCGCCTCCGGCACGGCGGAACAGCCGATCACGATCCTGGGTGGCCGGTCGGCCACCGGCGGTACGGTCACCCTCACCGGGCCGACCGCCGGCGTCGTCATCCACCACCAGCACCACGTCACGGTCAGCGGCCTCGCGGTCTCCGGCGCGCTGGAGGCGCCGGCCGTCGACGTCCACGACGCCAGCGGCATCGTCCTCGACGGTGTGTCGGTCAGTGCCACGGCGGCCTCGGCACAACCCGCGTTCCGGCTGGCCGCGGTGACTGGGTCGAGCGTGCAGCGTGTCGTCGCCAGCGGGACGCAGCTCACCACCGGCCTCTCCCTGGACGCAGCCAGCAGCGGGGTCACCATCACCGCGGCCCGGTTCACCAACGGCAACACCGACGCGGGGGAGGGCGTGGGGATCGACGTCGCCTCCGCCGGTACCACGATCCTCGCCAGTACGGTGGTCGGCTTCCGCGGCGCGGCCATCGCCGTCCGGCCGGGTGCGGCTGACACCGTGATCGCGAACAACCAGATCGGCCACGGCTACGGCGACGGCGTCCAGATCCGGGGCGCGACCGGGACGGCGCTCAGCAACAACATCGTCAGTGCGCGCTGCCGCAACGGTGTCCGGGTCGACGGTCCGTCCGATCGCGTCTCCATCCAGAACAACCTGGTATACCGGAACGGAGGCCGGACCGGCGCGACTCTCTGTGCAGCAGCCCCGACCGACGGTGTGGAGATCGGGGTGTACGGCGAGTCGCGCGGGAGGACCGTTGTCGACTACAACAACACCGGCAATCCGCTGGGCTACGCCTGGGACCAGCCGATGGACCTGGCGGCGTTCCGGGTCGCCTCCGGTCAGGCGGCCCACGACCTCTACGACCTGACCTACGCAAGCCGGATCGACTCGGCCAACTCGGCCGCGTCGGGCTTCCCGGCCACGGACAGGAACGGGCGTGGCCGCGGGGACGACCCGTCCCGGGCGAACACCGGCGCCGGACCGGTCCCCTGGGCCGACCGCGGCCCGTCGGAAACCCTCGCCGCTCCGGTCGTGACGGCCACCGTCACCCAGGAGCCCGGCACCGGATGGGTGACCGTCGACGCCGCAGCCACCCGACCGGGTTTCACACCCGTCGCGTCGTACCGGTTCGACTTCGGGGACGGGACGGTCGTGACCCAGGCCGGCCCGGTGGCCCGGCACCGGTACACCAGCCACGGGACGCGCACCGTCACGATCCGGGCCACCCTCGTGGACACCATGACGGCGGCCAGGTCGTACCAGGTGAGCTACCTGCCGCGGGCCGGCACCATCGGCCTCCTGGGCCTGGCCGATTTCCGCTACGTCGGCGTCAGCAGCGGGTCGCACCCCAGCCCCGCGCTGTTCGCCAACCGTCCGACCCTGGCCGCGACCGAGGCGTTCGATCTGGTCAACGTCGGCACCGGACAGGTGGCTCTGTTCGCCCACCGCACCGGCAGCTACGTCACCCTCGACCGCGTCGGGATCGACGTGGTCTCGGCGGGCAGTCCGAGCGTGGGGCCGAACGAGACTTTCGCCATGACCCGTTACACGGACGGCAGCTTCAGCCTGAAGGCGTCCAACGGCCGGTACGTCAGCGTGTCCGCCTCCAACCTCGGGCTGTCCACCAGCGCGACCACGGTAGGCCAATGGGAGAAGTTCCACCGGGTGAACCTCGCCGACGCGAACCGGTCCCTGCAGCCCGTGGCGCTCAGACGGTTCGTCACCGCCGACACCGCCGCGGAGAAGCCGTTGGCTGCGACCAGCGTGACCCTCGGCACCAACCAGCGGTTCGACGTCGTCGACCTCGGCAACGGCAAGGTCGCCCTGTTCGCACACGCCAACAACCGTTTCGTCTTCGCACCGAACTCCGGGGCCCTGCCGCTGGTCAACAGCAGCGGCGCGGTCAGCCCTTGGGGGACGTTCACGGTGGTCCGCCACTCGGACGGCACGGTCAGCTTCAAGGCCACCGTCAACAACCGCTACGTCACCGCGGGTGTGACCGGCACGGGCCCGTTGACCGCCAGCCGGACCACCATCGGCCGCTCGGAGCGCTTCATCCTCCGCTGAGGTGTCGAAGAGTCGGCGCCCGCCACGAAACTCCGTCGTGGCGGGCGCTGGCCGTCTGAGCGACGGGGGTGGCTCCAAAGCGGACTGATGGCCGCGGCCAGGCCACCCCTCATGACCGGTGTCACGGGCACACCAGGCCGTTCCCTCTTCAGCCTCGACCATCTGGACCGGGCCACTGCGGTGCACGTACGCAGGGTGTTCCTCGCACCCATGCGGGCTCGATCATGTGACGCGCGGTGGTCCGTCAGAGAGCTGCTGTTCGTAGCGCAGCTCGTGCAGGTGGCTGCCCTTGACGAGCACAGACGCCTCGATAGGTCGTTCGTCGTCGGTATGGATCACGCGGAGCTGACGGATCACCGGAACGTAGGCAGGGAGGTCCAACATCGCGACCTCCTCTGTTGTCGGCATCCGTGCCGACAGCCGATCAACCATCCTCCGCTGCAACAGGCCCAGTTCCGCCATGACACGGCCCGCCCCGCCGTTGACCTTTTTACGCTCGGCGAGTTCGGACCCGGCGGCGATCGAACTCGGGTAGTAGGACCAAGACAGCTCGACGGGCTCACCATCGTGCAGCATCAGGCGATGCCGCAGCACCGCCTTTTCGCCCTCGCCGAGGCCCAAACCTTCTGCGACATCCCGCGGCGGCACGACCTCCGCGACGTCCAGTAGACGGTACGAGTATCCGCTGGGCGTGGGAGCGAGGTAGGTCGAGGCCCCCACCACGAGTGGCCGCCGCCGACGGACGTAGACCCCCTTGCCAACCTCGCTGAAGATCGATCCCTCCGCCTTCAATGCGGCGAGGGCTCGCTGGATCGTCGCCGTCGCGGCGGCGTAGCGGGTCACCAGGCTTGGGATCGAGGGCAACTGCGAGCCGGGTGGAAACTCGCCGGACATGATGCGGGCGCGGATGTCCGCCGCGACCTGCTCGTGTCGGGGGCGTCCATCGCTTCCGCCGGCCACTCAGCTCTCCCCGTTCGGCTCGCTGATCGACATCTCATACCGCAGGCGCCGCCCCTGCGGCACCATGGTCATCACGCTGACCTCGATCGGCACTCCGCCGCGGGTGCTGAGCAGTCGCGTGAGCCCGAGCACCCACTCCCGCCCGCTCAGGCCGAGCACGCGTCGCTCGTCCTCGTCAGGCACCCGCGTGTAGACGTCCTCCCTCACCAACCCGGGTGCATAGCCCAGTTCGGCGAGCAGACCGACCGCCCCACCCCGTATCTTGCGAGGCTCAGCGAGCGCGGTGCCCTGGGCGATGGACAGCGGGTAGTACGAGTCGGTCAATTCCACAGGGCGATCGTCCAACAGCATCAGTCGTCGGCGAACGACGACCGGTGTTCCCGCCTCGAGCTGCAACGCTTTGGCGACCTCAGTCGTCGGCATGGTCTCCGTGACTTCAAGAAGGCGTTGGGTACCAACACCGCCTTGTTGCGCCGCGTCGGCGGCCCAGACGTCTTCCTGACCAGGGGATTGCGGATGGACGTACGGCATCGACACGCTGAGCCACGGTCGTCCATTCATGGCTCGCCTCCTTCCCACTCCACCGGTCCGGCAAGGGTAGATCCCTTCCGCCCGGCGTGTCGCCGCGTCCGACACCCTTGGCACCTTATACAAACGGCAGTAAGGTTACCTCCGAAGAAACGGACCGGGGTGGGTGCTGGTTTGGCGCCTCTCCCACTCCCGGTCCGGCACGAGTCGAAGGGAGCAACCACACCGGATCGCGTCCCGGGGGACGACTCCCCTCCTGTCTACCACCCGTACGCGCTTCCGCGTACCCGGGCGGTGATGTGGCGCGTCCGGCCGTGGCCGCTCCTCACCAAATCCGGTGTCCCGTGGACGCGACGGCGTGACGCGGGACCGTGACAAGGGCGGGCGCGTGGCCCGTCGTACGGCAAGCGACCCGCCGCCGGCCGCATACCCCTGCGGCCCGGGGCTCCGCCGTGCGCCCGCCCCGCGTCTGACAGGAGTGGGAGATGGGCGTCTACCAGTCGACGATCGGCCGGGTGTGCCGGGACGAGGCGGAAGCCGAGGCCGCGAGGGAGATTCTGCGCAGCCACGTACCCGATCCGGAAACCAATCTGTGCGTGGTCTGCTTCGTGGCCGGGCCGTGTCGGCCAGCGAACGCCGCAGCGAATCGCCTGGTCGACCTGGGCAGGCCGCTGCTACCGCCGGACGCGCCGAAACGTCGGCGTACCGCTTGGCGGGGTTGGTTTGGGCCACGGCGGCGGCCGATGCCCCGCCGGGCACCGCTGTTGACCTTCGTCTGGGTGCTTCGGTTCGGGTCCGATGTCGGGGTGACGCGTTGACGGCCCGCCGCGTGCAGCGGATCGGGGTCGGTGACATCGTGCAGGTAGCCGAGCAGCACTACTGCTACGGCCTGGGCACCCTCACCCTGCGGGTGGTCGAGGTAGGCCGGCGGGAGCGACACAGCGACGGCCTCTGGATCCACCTGCGCGGCATCGAACTCGGCGACCCGCGCGGCCCGCGCCAGCGCCGCGTGCTCGCCCGCATCGACGCCGTCCGAATCAGGCCGGCACCGCGCCCGGTCGCGCACGTGCCGGTCCGGCCGGGCTGGGACTGCGCCGGCTGTGGCCAGGCGTGGCCGTGCCCGGACCGGCGACAGCGCCTGCTCGACCGGTACGCCGGGGACCGCGCAACGCTCGGCGTCTACCTGGGCATGCAGTTGGTCGATGCTGCGTCGGACCTGCGTCACCTGCCCGCCGAGGCGCTGTACGCGCGATTCCTCGGCTGGCTGCGCGACAGGGACCGGCCGGGGCCGACCGCATGACCGGTCAACGCTCCAGGATCGCCGTCACGCCCTGCCCGCCGGCAGCGCAGATCGAGATGAGGCCCCGACCGCTGCCCTTCTCCGCGAGCAGCTTGGCCAGCGTCGCCACGATCCGGCCGCCGGTGGCCGCGAAGGGATGCCCGGCGGCCAGCGAGGACCCGTTGACGTTCAACCTTTCCCGGTCGATCGCGCCGAGCGGGGCGTCCAGGCCGAGCCGGTCCTTGCAGAACTCCGGCGACTCCCACGCGGCCAGGGTGGCCAGCACCTGCGAGGCGAACGCCTCGTGGATCTCGTAGAAGTCGAAGTCCTGGAGGGTCAGGCCGGCGCGGGCCAGCATCCGGGGCACCGCGTACGCGGGTGCCATCAGCAGCCCCTCGTCGCCGTGCACGAAGTCCACGGCGGCGGTCTCCGACCAGGTGAACCAGGCCTGCACCGGCAGGCTGTGCTCCCGCGCCCACTCCTCGCTGGCGAGCAGCACGGTGGAGGCGCCGTCGGTCAGCGGGGAGGAGTTGCCGGCGGTCATGGTCGCCTGGTCGGCGTCCGGACCCTTCGCGCCGAAGACCGGCCGCAGGCCGCCGAGCTTCTCCAGGGTGGTGTCCGGCCGCAGGTTCTGGTCGCGGGTGAGCCCGAGGTACGGCGTCATCAGGTCGTCGAAGAACCCGCGCTCGTACGCGGCGGCCAGCCGCTGGTGCGACCGCAGCGCCAGCTCGTCCTGCGACCGCCGGTCGATCTGCCACCGGACGGCGGTGCGGGCGGCGTGCTCGCCCATGGACAGCCCGGTGCGCGGCTCGGCGTTGCGCGGGATGTCCGGCCGGAACGGCTGCGTCGGCCGGAGGCGGGCGGCGATCTTCAGCCGCTCGCCGAGGGTGCGGGCGCTGTTCAGCTTGAGCAGCGTGCGGCGCATCTCCTCGTTGACGGCGAGTGGCGCGTCGGAGGTGGTGTCGACGCCACCGGCGATGCCGACGTCGATCTGCCCGAGGGCGATCTTGTTGGCCACCAGGATGGTCGCCTCCAGGCCGGTGCCGCAGGCCTGCTGGACGTCGTACGCGGGGGTGTGCGGGTCGAGCTTCGAGCCGAGCACCACCTCCCGGGTGAGGTTGAAGTCCCGTGAGTGCTTCAGGACCGCCCCGGCAGCCACCTCGCCGACCCGCTGGCCGGCCAGCCCGAAGCGGGCCACCAGCCCGTCGAGCGCCGCGCCGAGCAGGTCCGAGTTGGACGCCTCCGCGTACCGCGAGTTGGAGCGGGCGAAGGGAATGCGGTTGCCGCCGATGACCGCGACCCGCCGGATGTTCTGCACGATCCCGCCTCCTCGAAAGGCTTGCCCTCAACCTACTCGCCAGTAGGCTACGCCTATGACCGACAGGTACGCGAGCTTCGTCCAATCGGGGGTCGGCCGCGCGCTGGTCAAGCGCCTCGGGCTGCCCGACCCGCCGCGCCTGCGCCGGCACCGCCCCGGCGACCCGCTCGTCCCCGGGCCCGTCCTGCTCGGCGCCGCCGTCGGTGGTCGCCTCGCCGAGCCGGTCGGCAAGATCCTCACCGCCGCCGGGGTCGAACTGTGCGACCCGGCCGCCGGCAGCGACGCCACGGCGCGCTTCGGCGCCCTGGTGTACGACGCCACCGGCATCACCGACTCGACCGGGCTGCGCCAGCTGTACGACTTCTTCCACCCGCACGCCCGGTCGGTGCTGCCCAGCGGCCGGGTGATCGTGCTGGGCACCACGCCCGCCGAGTGTTCATCCCCCCGGGAGGCCACCGCGCAGCGGGCCCTGGAGGGGCTGACCCGCAGCATCGGCAAGGAGTTCGGCCGGGGCGTCACCGCCCAGCTCGTACACGTCACGCCGAACGGGGACGCGGGCACCCTCACCAGCCTCGAGGCCACCCTCCGGTTCCTGCTCTCCGGGCGGTCCGCGTACGTGTCGGGGCAGGTGATCCGGGTCGGTGCCGGGCGGGCGGAGCCGCCGGCCGACTGGGACCGCCCGCTGGATGGGCAGATCGTGCTGGTCACCGGCGCGGCGCGCGGGATCGGCGCGGCGCTGGCCCGCGTCCTGGCCCGGGACGGCGCCCAGGTGGTCGCCCTGGACATCCCGGCCGCCGGGGACGAGCTGGCCCGGGTCGCGAACGAGATCGGCGGAACCGCCGTCCAGCTCGACCTGACCACCCCGGACGCGCCGACCCGACTCGCCGAGCACCTGGCCACCCGGCACGGCCGGGTCGACGTGGTGGTGCACAACGCCGGCATCACCCGGGACAAGACCCTCGGCCGGATGGACGTCGACCGCTGGGACTCGGTGCTCGACGTCAACCTGTCCAGCCAGGAGCGGATCAACGACGTCCTGCTGGAGCGGGAGCTGATCCCGGCCGGCGGCCGGATCGTCTCGGTCTCCTCGATCGCGGGGATCGCCGGCAACCGCGGGCAGACCAACTACGCCACCAGCAAGGCCGGTGTGATCGGCCTGGTGGAGTCGCTCGCCCCGGCGCTGCGCGGCCGCGACATCAGCGTCAACGCGGTCGCCCCGGGGTTCATCGAGACCCGGCTGACCGCCCGGATCCCGCTCATGCTGCGCGAGGCGGGCCGGCGGATGAACAGCATGTCCCAGGGCGGTCTGCCGGTCGACGTGGCCGAGACGATCGGCTGGCTGGCCTGGCCGGCGAGCGGCGCGGTGAGCGGCAACGTCGTCCGGGTCTGCGGCCAGAGCCTGCTGGGGGCGTGATGGCAGACCGGAAGGAGCCCGCCGACGACCTCACCGTCCACGAGCTGATCGAGGGCCCCACGCAGGTCATCCCCGAGCGCGACCTCTCGGCGGTCCACGCGTCGGCCGCCGACCACGACGTGAGCATCGAGTCGACCCAGGACCTGTCCGCGCTCGCCGACGACCGGACGCACGACCTGACCGCGAGCGCGGCGCGGGTCGTCCGCTCCCGCGTCGAGCTGGCGGAGGTCCCCGCGGCGGGCGCGCTCTACCGCCGGGCGCTGCTCGGCGCGCTGCCCGGCCTCGGCCGCCGGCGCGCTCCGCAGCCGCCGTCGGTCGAGCTGACCGTCGCCGGTGTCGCCGTCGACCGGAGCCACCTCGCCGCGTACGACCGGGTCTGCGGGTTCCGGCTCACCGACCGGCTGCCCGCCACGTTCCCGCACATCATGGGCTTCCCGCTGGCGCTGCGCCTGATGACCGCCCCGGACTTCCCGATCCCGCTCACCGGCGTGGTCCACGTCGGCAACCGGATCACCGTCCACCGGCCGATCAGCGCCGACGAGACGCTCGACTTCACCACGTACGCCGAGAACCTGCGCCCGCACGACCGGGGCCGGCAGCTGGACGTGGTGCTGGTCGGCTCGGTCGGCGGCAAGGAGGTCTGGCGCGGCGTGTCCACGTACCTCGGGAAGGAGCGCACGCCCGGCGGCGGCGAGCGGCGCGACCGGGGCGAGCTGCCCTCGGCGCCGGCCGCCTCGGCCCGCTGGCGGGTCGAACCGTCGGTCGGTACGGCCTACGCGCGGGTCTCCGGCGACCACAACCCGATCCACACCTCCCGGCTCGGCGCCCGGCTGTTCGGGTTCCGGCGCCGGATCGCCCACGGCATGTGGAGCAAGGCGCGCTGCCTGGCCACGCTGGAGCCCCGGCTGCCGGACGCCTACACGGTCGACGTGGCGTTCAAGCTGCCGCTGCCGCTGCCCAGCACGGTCGGCTTCAGCAGCACCCCGACCGGGGACTTCGCCCTGCACGACTCCCACGGCCGCCCGCACCTCCTGGGGACGGTGCGGGAGGAAGGAAGGGCCCCTTCTTAACGTCTTTTGCATAGGAAGGGCCCCTTATTAACAGCCCGGCCCGAGCATGAGGGCATGGAGTCCGTGCTCGACCTGCTGCGACAGACGGTCACCTCACCCTGGGTGTACCTGCTGATCTTCGCGCTCACGGCGGTCGACGCGGTCGTCCCGATGGTGCCCGGCGAGGCGGCCGTGATCACCGCCGCCGTGCTCGCCACCAGCGGCAACCCGGACGTGGTCGCGGTCCTCGCGTCCGCAGCGCTCGGCGCGATCGTCGGCGACCACGTCTCGTACGCGATCGGGCGCGGCGGCGGCGCGCGGCGGCTGACCCGCTTCCCTGAGGGAAGCCGGCGGCGGGCCACGTCGGAGTGGGCCCGCCGGGCGGTGGACCGGCGCGGCGGGCTGATCCTCACCACCGCCCGCTACCTCCCGGGCGGGCGGACGGCGGTGACGCTGACCATGGGCGCGGTGCGCTACCCGCTGCGATCGTTCCTGCTGTTCGACACGATCGCGGCGGTGAGCTGGGCGCTGTACAACGTGCTGCTGGGCTACTTCGGTGGGCTCGCCTTCGAGCGGGACCCGCTCCGGGGCATCCTGGCCGGCCTGGGCCTGTCCGTGGTGGTGACGGTGCTGATCGAGACGGTGCGCCGGGCCCGCCGTCGCGCCCGCCACCGGGCCACCGCCCGCCGCTGAGCCGACGCGGCGGCTGTTGACAAGGGGCCCTTCCTCTACCGGAGGCGTTAAGAAGGGGCCCTTCCTTGCGCCGCAGGCGGGGGGCGCCAGGTCGTGCCGTGCAGAAGTTGGGCGGCGCCGAGCCAGGCGACGTTCATCATCCGGGTGGCGGTCTTCTCCGGGTCGGCCTCCGGGTGGTCGGCCAGCCAGTCGGCGAGGGACTCGGTCGCGCCCACCAGGGCGTACGCGACGACCTCCAGCTCGGCCTCGGCCACCTCGCGTCCCTCGGCGCGCAGCGCGTGGTCGAGCATCCCGGCGACCACGTCGACCATCCGGGCCCGCATCGCGGCAAGCTCCCCGGCGAACGGCTGCTCACCCCGGGCCTGCCGGTAGAGCACCGCCCAGCCGTCCCGGTGCGCGCCCACGAACGCGAAGAAGGCGCGCAGCCCGCGCCAGAGCCGCTCGTCCGCGGGCAGGTCGGGGGCGGCGGCGCCGGCGATGGCCTGCATCATCCGTGTCCCCTCGCGGTGTAGGCAGGCGACGAAGAGCTCCTCCTTGGTGCCCAGGTACGCGTACACCATGGGCTTGGAGATGCCGGCGTCCTCGGCGATCTCGTCCATGCTGGCCGCGTGGTAGCCCCGTCGGGAGAAGACCTTGACGGCCGCGTCGAGCATCTGCTGCTCACGGACGGCCCGCGGCAGCCGTTTGAAGGTGGGGTTGCTGGACACCCTTGCGAGCATACCTACTCGTGCGTAAGGTTACGCACGAGTAGCCAATTCCCCCGGAAGGTGCGCCCGCATGACTGACTTCGACCCGGCCAACTTCGCCAACGTCGGCCCCAAGGAGTTCGCGCAGCTGGTCAAGTCCACCCCCGACGACAAGATCGCCGAGGTGATGTCCGGCGACCTGCGCGGCAAGATTCTCAGCGAGGTCTTCGGCCGGATGCCGCAGCTGTTCCGCGCCGACCGGGCCGGCTCGACCAACGCGGTCATCCACTGGAACATCACCGGCCGCCCCGACGGTGGCACCGACAGCTACGAGGTCGTCATCGCCGACGGCACCTGCACGGTCAACGAGACCCCGCAGCACGACCCGAAGCTGAGCCTCACCATGGGCCCGGTCGAGTTCCTCAAGACCGTCTCCGGCGGCGCCAACCCGGTCATGATGTTCATGACCGGCAAGCTGAAGGCCAAGGGCGACCTGGGCCTCGCCGCCAACATCGCCAACCTGTTCGACATCCCCAAGGCCTGACATGGCCGAGTTCTCGCTCGACCTGACCGAGGAACAGCGGGACCTACGCGACTGGGTGCACGGCTTCGCCGCCGAGGTCGTGCGCCCGGCCGCGGCGGAGTGGGACGCGCGGGAGGAGACTCCCTGGCCGATCATCCAGGAGGCCGCCAAGGTCGGCCTCTACGGCTTCGAGTTCCTCGCCACCTGCTGGGCCGACCCCACCGGGCTCTCCCTGCCCATCGCCAGCGAGGAGCTCTTCTGGGGTGACGCCGGCATCGGCCTGAGCATCTTCGGCACCGGTCTCGCCGTCGCCGCCATCTACGGCGCCGGCACCCCCGACCAGCTCGTCGAGTGGGTGCCGCAGTGCTTCGGCGACATCGACTCGCCCGCCGTCGCCGCGTTCTGCACCAGCGAGCCGGAGGCCGGCTCCGACGTCGGCGCGATGCGCACCCGGGCCGTCTACGACGAGGCCACCGACGAGTGGGTGCTGCGCGGGCAGAAGGCGTACGCCACCAACGGCGGCATCGCCGGGGTGCACGTCGTCACCGCCTCGGTCGACCCGGAACTGGGGTCGCGGGGGCAGGCGGCGTTCGTCGTCCCGCCGGGCACCGCCGGGCTCAGCGCGACCCGCAAGCTGCGCAAGCTGGGCCTGCGCGCCTCGCACACCGCCGACGTGTTCCTCGACGACGTACGGGTACCCGGGCACTGCCTGCTCGGCGGCAAGGACGCCCTCGACGAGCGGCTGGCCCGGGCCCGTTCCGGGCAGCGCGCCTCCGGTCAGGCCGCGATGCGCACGTTCGAGCTGTCCCGGCCCACCGTCGGCGCGCAGGCGCTCGGCGTGGCCCGGGCCGCCTACGAGTACGCGCTGGACTACGCGAAGGAACGGGTCCAGTTCGGACGCCCGATCATCGAGAACCAGGCGGTCGCGTTCGCGCTGGCCGACATGAAGATGGAGATCGACGCGGCCCGGCTGCTTGTCTGGCGCGCCTCATGGATGGGGCGCAACAACCGGCCCTTCACCGCCGGCGAGGGCTCGATGTCCAAGCTGAAGGCCGGCGAGGTGGCCGTCGCGGTCACCGACAAGGCGGTGCAGCTGCTCGGCGGCGCGGGCTTCCTGCGCGACCACCCGGTCGAGCGCTGGTACCGGGACGCCAAGATCTACACCATCTTCGAGGGCACCTCCGAGATCCAGCGGCTCGTCATCTCCCGGGCCATCTCCGGCGTCCAGATCCGCTGAGCCGCGCGGCCCGGCCGGTCCGCGGCCGCACCGTTCGTCGAGGAAGGGCCCCCGGCTTCGGGGGCCCTTCGCGTACCGCCGAAGGAGGCCCGAGGCATGGACCTGCCGTTCGTCGTCGCCACCCTGACCCGGCGCGGATTGCTCACCCCCGGCCGGCCGATCCGGGTCGCCTCCCAGCTGGGCGCGCTGCGCCGGTGGGGATGGAGCCTCGCCGGCGAGCTGCGCCAGGCCGCCGCGCGGGACCCGGGCCGCACCGCGGTGATCGACGAGCAGGGCGCCGAGCTGACGTACGGCCACCTGCTCGACCGGTCCGAGGCGCTGGCGCGGGCGCTGCGCGCGGCGTACGGCCTGCACGCCGGGGAGCGGATCGGGGTGCTCTGCCGCAACCACCACGGCCTCATCGAAACGATCGTCGCCGCCACCCTGCTCGGTGTCGACGCCGTACTGGTGAACACCGGGCTCTCGGCCGCGCAGCTCGCGACCGTCGCCGAGGAGCAGCGGCTCCGGGTGCTGGTGCACGACGACGAGTTCGCCGAGCGGCTGCTCGGCCTCCCCGACGAGCTGCCCCGCCTCGACGAGCGGGCCCGTGAAGAGCTGATCGCCAACGCCCTCCCCGGCTCGCTGCGCCCGCCGGAACGCGACGGGCGGATCATCGTGCTCACGTCGGGGACCACCGGGGCGCCGAAGGGCGCGCGGCGGCCCACCCCGAACGGCTTCGGCCCGCTGGTCGCCATCATCGACCGCATCCCGCTGCACACCCGGGACCGGGTGCTGATCGCCGCCCCGATCTTCCACACCTGGGGCTTCGCCGCCCTCCAGGTGTGCTTCGCGCTGCGCGCCACCATCGTGCTGCACCGCCGGTTCGACCCGGCCGCCACGCTCGCCGCCCTCGTCACTCATCGGTGCGACGCGCTGTTCGCCGTACCCGTGATGGTGCAGCGACTGATGGAGGTGCCGCCGCCGGACCCGAAACCCCGGCTGAAGGTCGTCGCGGTCAGCGGGTCCGCGCTGCCCGGCGGCCTCGCCACCGCCTTCATGGACACGTACGGCGACGTCCTCTACAACCTCTACGGCTCCACCGAGGTCTCCTGGGCGTCCATCGCCGGCCCGGCGGAGCTGCGCGCCGCCCCGACCACCGCCGGCCGGCCCCCGCACGGCACCCGGGTGGCCATCCTCGACGAGGTCGGCGACCCCGTGCCACGCGGCCAGGTCGGCCGGATCTTCGTCGGCAACGAGATGCTCTTCGAGGGCTACACCTCGGGAGCGGACCGGGAACGCCACGACGGCCTGGTCGACACCGGCGACCTGGGCCGGATGAACACCGACGGGCTGCTCTTCGTCGACGGCCGCGCCGACGACATGATCGTCTCCGGTGGCGAGAACGTCTTCCCGTCCGAGGTGGAGCACCTGCTCGCGCAGCTCCCCCAGATCCGCGAGGCGGCCGTGATCGGGGTCCCGGACGCCGAGTACGGGCAGCGGCTCGCCGCGTTCCTCGCCCTGCACCCCGGCGAGACGCTCGACCCGGACGCGGTCCGCGAGTACGTGCGGCACTACCTGGCCCGGTTCTCGGTGCCCCGCGACGTGGTGTTCGTGAAGTACCTACCGCGCAACGCCACCGGCAAGGTGCTCACCCGGGAACTTCGCCGCTACTACGACTGACCGCCCTCTACGCTCGGTCACCGTGATCCTCGCCGGGCGCCGCCGCCGTACCCCGTTGCTCCTGGTCGAGGCGGCGACGCTGCTGTCGGCCACCGGCAACGGGGTCGCCATCGTGGCCCTGCCCTGGCTGGTGCTTGAGCGCACCGGCAGCGCCACGGCCGCCGGCGTCGTCGCCGCGGCCAGCGGGCTGCCGCTGCTCCTGTCCAGCCTCGTCTCCGGCACGGTGGTCGACCTGCTGGGGCGCCGGCGGACCGCGCTGGTCTCCGACGCGCTGTCGGCGGTCTCGGTCGCCGCGATCCCGCTCGTCGACGCCCTGCTCGGCCTGAACCTCGGCTGGATCGTCGCGCTGGCCGTGCTCGGCGCGGTCTTCGACCCGGCCGGCCTGACCGCGCGGGAGACGCTGCTGCCCGCCGCCGCGCAGGCCGCCGGATGGCGGATCGAACGGGCGAACGCAGTGCACGAGGCGGTCTTCGGCCTCGCCTTCCTGGTCGGCCCCGGCCTCGGCGGCCTGCTCATCGCCACCGTCGGCCCGGGCGCGACGTTCTGGGTCACCGCCGCCGGCTTCGCGCTCTCCGTCCTGCTCATCGCGGCCGTCCGGCTGCCCGGCGCGGGCCGGCCGGAACGCCCGCCGAGCGGCGTGTGGCGCGGTACCGCGGAGGGTCTGCGTTTCGTCTGGCGGGACCGGCTGCTCCGCACCATCGCCCTGATCACGATGGTGCTGGTCGCGCTCTACCTGCCGGTCGAGGGCGTGCTGCTGCCCGCGTGGTTCGTCGCCCAGGGGGAGCCCGCCCGGCTCGGCAGCGTCCTGATGGCGATGAGTGCCGGGTCGGTGGTGGGCGCGCTCGGCTCTGGTGCCGCCGGGCGGCTGGTCCGCCGCCGGACGCTGATGGCCGTCGCGCTCGTGGTCACCGGCGTGGCCCTGCTCGGGCTCGCGTTCCTGCCGGCGTACCCGGTGCTGCTCGCCGTCGCCGTGGTCATCGGGCTCGCGTACGGGCCGATCAACCCGCTGGCCAACTACGCGATGCAGACCCGCACCCCGGAACACCTGCGCGGCCGGGTGGTCGGGGTGATGACCTCCTTCGCGTACGCGGCCGGCCCGGCCGGCTACCTGCTCGCCGGTCCGCTCGTGGAGTGGCTCGGCCTGCGCACGGCCTTCGTCGTGCTGGCCGGCGCGCTGCTGGTGGCGGCGCTCGTCGCCGCGCCCCTGCCGGTGCTGCGGGCACTGGACGAGCCGCCCCGGTACCCGCCCGCCCCGCCCGGCGGGACGACGGGGCGGACCGAGGGGCCCCTGCCGCTCGGCGAGCAGTGGACCCCCTCGGCGCACCGCGACCCACCCGGTCAGGGATAGAGCGTCAACCCCGACGGGCAACCCCGCCACCTCCTCGTCTCACGACTCAAACGGAGGTTGCGGGGCCTCAGGTTGCCCGGTCAGCCCGGGATTCTGATCCGGCCCTCGACCGCGGCGGCGGCGATGTCGGTGCGGTGGTGCGAGCCCGCCAGCTCGATGCCGCGTACCAGCTCGTAGGCGGCCTCCCGCGCGGCGGCCAGGTCGGGGCCGGTGGCCGTACCGCAGAGGACACGGCCACCCGCGGAGAGCAACGCGCCGTCGGCGGCCCCGCGGACGGTGCCGGCGTGGATGACGCCCGGGCGGTCCGCGCCGGTGATCACGTCACCGGTACGCGGCTTCGCCGGGTAGCCCTCGGCGGCAACCACGACGGTGACGGCGGCGCCGTCGCGCCAGCGCAGCGGCGGGTGGTCGGCCAGCGTGCCGGTTGCCGCGGCGTGCAGCAGTCCGGCGAGCGGCGTCTCCAGCAGCGCGAGGACGACCTGCGTCTCCGGGTCGCCGAAGCGGGCGTTGAACTCGATCACCCGGGGGCCGGCCGCCGTGATCGCCAGGCCGACGTAGAGCAGGCCGGCGAACGGGGTACCCCGGCGGCGCATCTCGGCCAGCGTCGGGTGGACGACGTCGCGCATCACCTCGTCGACCAGGCCGGGAGGGGCCCAGGGCAGGGGCGCGTACGCCCCCATGCCGCCGGTGTTCGGGCCGCTGTCGCCGTCGCCGACGCGCTTGAAGTCCTGCGCCGGCAGCAGCGGGACGGCGGCCTCGCCGTCGGTGACGACGAAAAGTGACACCTCGGGGCCGGCGAGGAACTCCTCGATCACCACCCGGCCGCACAAGCGTGCGTGCTCCTCTGCCGTGGCGCGGTCGTCGGTGACGACGACGCCCTTGCCGGCGGCGAGGCCGTCGTTCTTGACGACGTACGGTGCGCCGAACTCGTCCAGCGCCCGGCCGGCGCTCTCCGAGTCCGCGCAGGTGTACGCGCGGGCGGTCGGCACCCCGGCGGCGGTCATCACGTCCTTGGCGAACGCCTTCGAGCCCTCCAGCCGGGCGGCCTCGCCCGACGGCCCGAACACGGGGATGCCCTTGGCGCGTACGGCGTCGGCGACCCCGGCGACCAGCGGCGCCTCCGGCCCGACGACCACCAGGTCGACACCGGTCTCCACCGCCAACGCCGCCACGGCGGCCGGGTCGGCCGGATCCAGGTCCCTGAGCTGGGCCAGCGAAGCGATGCCCGGATTCCCCGGAGCCGCAATCAACACCTCGACACGGGGATCGGACGCAAGCCCGAGCGCGAGGGCATGCTCCCGCCCGCCACCACCAAGAAGAAGAACCCGCACAAGGGCGATCCTACCGACCCCCACCCTCGCCCCCGTTGATCATGAGGTTAGCGGCGAAGTGGATCGCTGTTACTGCCGCCAACCTCATGATCAACGGCGTCGGGCGGTGGTCAAGGCTTGGCGGACGACCCAGGGGATGTAGGCCGGGTCGAGGGTGTCCTGCCAGGTGAAGCGGAGGACCGTCCAGCCGGCGTTGACCAGGCGGTTCTGCCGGCGGCGGTCGGCGAAGATTGCCTCCGGGGTGCCGTGCGGGCCCCGGCCGTCCGCTTCGGCGATCACCCTGGGTGCGCGCCAGCCCAGGTCGCCGATGCCGAGCAGGTATCCGTCGTCGTCGCGGACCTCAAGTTGCAGGGCGTCGGGCGGCACCCGTCCGTCGACGCAGCGCAGTCGGGCGCGCGTCTCCAAGGGAGACTGAGCCCTCCCGTCCGCCTCCGCGAGGTACCCACGCGCCGCCACGGCGCCCCGCCTGCGCCTGATGCGACCCGCGATCGTCGCCAAGTCCTCCTCCACGAGCAGCCCTCGGCACAACGCCGAGTCCAGCACCGAGACCGCCGGGTACCGCCCCAGTCGCAGGATGACCTCGCCGACCGTGGAGATGGCATCGGTGGCCGGCAGGCCGTCCAGGCAGACAAGCGATTCCGCCGGGTGCTCCAGCTGGTGCAACACCACGTACGGTTGCCCAACCCGCGTCCGCTTGGCGGCCACGCCCGGCAGGGCGATGTGGATCTCGTCGGACGGCGGCAGTCCTGCTATGCAGTGCAGCTCAGCAGCGGTCCCGAGGACGGCGTGCGCAGCCGGCCCCAGCGACAGCAGTGCCGCCCGGATCTGCTGACGCCGGGAGGGTTCCACCGCCGCGACGGGACGGGGGAGATAGACGGCCCGAGCGAGTGACTGCCACCGTCCGAAGGTGACGAGGTTGTCGACCTCATGCCGCGTGAAGCCCAGCGCAAGCGCCTGCTCACGGCACACGAGCCCGTCCTGCCGCGCCGCGACCCTACGAAGCCGCCCCTCCCGATCCATCCGCCGAGCCTGGACGAAGCCCGCGCCACACCACAGCCCCTGTGGATAACCCTGTGGACAACGCCTGACCTCTCATTGTTGATCATGAGGTTAGCGGCAGTAAAGGAGATCGACTTCGCCGCTAACCTCATGATCAACGCGGGTCTAGGCGGGGCTGGCCCGGGTGGAGTGCTTGGGTTAGGGGAGGAGGGGGTGGTATTGGACGTTTTCTTCTCGGCCGGGGCCTACGCCGACCACGCTGACCTGGGTTCCGCAGAGTTCTTCGATGCGGGCGATGTAGCGGCGCGCAGCGTCCGGGAGCTCCGACTCGGTTCTCGCCTTGGTGATGTCTTCCCACCAGCCGTCGAGTTCTTCGTAGACCGGGGTGGCGTGGTGGAAGTCGGTCTGCGTCATCGGCATGTCGTCGACGCGCCGGCCGTTGATCTCGTACCCGACGCAGATCGGCACCTTCGGCAGCCCGGTCAGCACGTCGAGCTTGGTGACCACCAGGTCCGTGACGCCGTTGAGGCGGCACGCGTACCGGGCGACGACCGCGTCGAACCAGCCGCACCGGCGCTCCCGGCCGGTGGTCGTGCCGTACTCGTGGCCGATCTTGCGCAGGTGCTGGCCGTTGTCGTCGAACAGCTCGGTGGGGAACGGCCCGGAGCCGACCCGCGTGGTGTACGCCTTGCTGACCGCGATGACCTTGGTGATGGCGGTCGGCGGGATGCCCGCACCGACGCACGCCCCGCCGGCCGTCGGGTTCGACGAGGTCACGAAGGGGTACGTGCCGTGGTCCATGTCGAGCATGGTGGCCTGGGCGCCCTCGAGCAGCACGGTCTCGCCGCGGTCCAGCGCGTCCCAGAGCATCGCCCGGGTCTCCGCGATGTACGGCGTGAGCCGCTCGGCGTACTTCAGGTACTCCTCGACGGTCGCGTCGACGTCGATCGCCTTGCGGTTGTAGACCTTGAACAGGATCTGGTTCTTCTCGCGCAGCGCGAGTTCCAGCTTCTTGCGGAGGATGCCCGGGTCGAGCAGGTCCTGTACGCGGATGCCCATACGGGCGACCTTGTCGCCGTACGCGGGACCGATCCCCCGCCCGGTGGTGCCGATGCGGGACGAGCCCAGGTAGCGCTCGACGACCCGGTCCAGCGCCCGGTGGTGGGGCATGATCAGGTGCGCGTCGCCGGAAATCCGTAGCCGGGAGACGTCCACGCCGCGTTCGGCGAGCCCGTCGATCTCGGTGAGCAGCACCTTCGGGTCGACCACGACGCCGTTGCCGATGACGATCTTCGCGTTCGGCGAGAGGGCGCCCGAGGGCATGAGGTGCAGCGCGTACTTCTGCCCGTCCGGGGTGATCACCGTGTGACCGGCGTTGTTGCCGCCGGAGTAGCGCACGACGTAGTCGACCCGCTCACCCAGCAGGTCGGTAACCTTGCCCTTGCCCTCGTCGCCCCACTGGGCGCCGAGGAGCACGATCGCTGGCATCTTCTCCGCCTCCAGAAGGCTCGGGTGCCAGGTGGCGACCGGTCAGCGAGCCCGGGGTGTCAGGCTAACAAGTAGTGACGGCGCGGCCGGCAGGGGTTCGCGCCGAGAGGCAGGAGGCTCCTACCCGTGTACGACGTGGTGCTGCTCACCCTCGGCTCGGAGCGGGACGCCCCGGGGGGCTGCGGCAGCGGCGACGCCTGCTGCGGTGGCGCGGGCGAGGCCGCCGCCAAGCCGACCGAGGAGCGCTGCGAGACGCCGCGCGTACCGGTGCTGGCCTGCGCGGACGCGCTGACCACGCGGGGCGCGCGGGTGGCGACGGTGACCGCCCGCTCGGACGCGGAGATCGACGAGGTGCTCACCCGCCTCGACGGTCCGCCCCGACCGGACGGCCTCGCCTGGCCCGACCCCGACTCCAAGACCCGGCTCGTCGTCGCCACGGCCAGTGACGCACAGTTGCGCACCGTCGTGCGCCGGCTGGTCCGGCGGTACGCCCCACCGCCCAGCCGCCGCCCGGCGGACCTGGCGGCCGACCGGACCGTGCCGGACCTGCCGCCTCTCGGCGTACTGCCGCTCGATCCGGCCCGCAGCGGCGCGCACCGGGACCTGGCGGCGCAGCTCGGGCTGCCCCGCGACCCGGCGGCGGTGGCCGCCGCGGTGCTGGACGGCACGCCCCGCCGCCTGGACCTGCTGCGCAACGACGGCGGCTCGGTGACGCTGGACGGCGCGCTGCTCGGCGCGGCCGACGAGGGGGGCCGGCCGCTGCACTGGCGAGGCCGGGTCGAGGTCGACGACACGATCCTCTCGGCCGGTGACGACCCGCTGCTGGCCTGCGCGATCGGCAACGCCGGCGGCTACGCCCGCCTGGACGACGTGGCGCTGCTCGCGGCCCCGGACCCGACCGACGGTCTGGTCGAGGTCGCGGTGGCCGTCCCGGTGGTCGCCCGGTCCCGGTGGGGTCGCAGGCGGGTACGCCTCGAGGTCCGCCGCGCCCGTGGACGGGCCGTGGCGGTGGTGCCGCGCGAGGGCACCGTCCCGTTCGTCGACGACGGCGCCGAGGGCACGCTGAGCCGCAAGCGGTCCTGGTGGACCGAGCCGGGTGCCTGGGCGGTGTGGGCGGTCTGACCCCGTCCCGGCGATCCGACCCGGCCGGCCCCCGGGGCCTATCCTCGGCAGGAGGAATGGGGAGGAACCGTGGTGGACGAGAACGCCGACCGGTCGTACGCGCCCGGCCAGCAGCCGGTGCCCGAGCGGGACATCGAGCCACTGTGGCCGGCGGCCCAGGCAGAGGGAGCGCCGTCCTGGGCGCCACCGAGCGGCCCCGGCCAGCCACCCTCGGCCACCGGACCCGGGGTGAGTGGCGGGGCGCGCGTCCCGGGCGGATGGGCGATGATCGGCCCGCCCGGAGCCGCCCACGCATGGGCTCCTGACCCGAACGCCAACCCGACCGGCGCACCCGACGCGGACGCGTCGCCCGGCTGGGCCCCCGGCGGCGCCGCGTCTGGCTGGGCCCCCGACGGCACTCCCGCGTCTGGCTGGGCGCCCGGGGGTGACCCGGCCCAGCCCGGTGACCCCGCCCGGTGGAGCGGCCAGACCCCGATGCCCCCGCCGACGCCCCGACCGACGTCGGGCGCCACCCAGCCCGGCACCTACCCGACCACGAACGAGGGCGGGCGGAGCTTCCCCGCACCGGACGCCGGCACCGCGCCCCCGGCCTTCCCGCACCCGCACGCCATCCCGGACGCCGGTGTCGGCTCCGGTGTTCCCTTTGGCGGCACGGGGGCGGGGCCGGGCGGCACGGGCGCGGCCTCCGGCGGCACGGGCGCGAGCCGGGGCGGCACGGGCGCGAGCCGGGGCGGCACCGTACCGGCGTCCGGCGCTGCGGCGGTGCCGGCGCCTCGACCCGGGCAGCCCGCCGGGGTCGACCTCGACCTGCCGTTCAGCCTCGACCCGGCGGGTCCGGGCGGACCAGGCACCGGCGGACCGGGCACCGGCGCTCCGGGCACCGCTGGGCCGGGCGCCGCTGGGCCGCGGGGCGGGACGTCGGCGGCCGAGCACAGCACGGAGGGCTCCGACGCCCCCGGCGGCACGGCAGCCGGCCGGGCGGGCGAGTCGCCCTGGGCCCAGCCCCCGCAGCGACCCGCGCCGATCGAGCCCCCCGGCAATCCGGGGGCGGCATCGCCCGCCGACCCGGCCCGCCCGGACGCCGGGTCGGCCCCGCCGGCTCCCGCCTGGACACCGCCGGCCGAGGCGGGTACGCCCGCCGCCGCCTGGGGCAACGACACCGCCGGCGCGCAGCCGGCCGTGGCGGGTACGCCCGCCGCCGCCTGGGGCAACGACACCGCCGGCGTACCGCCCGCCCCCGCGTGGGAGGCACCGACCGAAGCGGCCCCGGCCGCGACGCCGCCCGAATCGGGCGCACCCGGCGGAACCACCGGTGAGGCGGCGGCCGTGCCACCGCCGCCCGGCCCGTTCCCGCCCCAGCCCGGCTGGTATCCGCCGCCGTGGCAGCAGAGCGCGGTGGCGCAGCCGGGGCAGTACCCGACACCCGAGGCGGCCCCGCCGGCGTACCCCGAGACAGGGTGGAGCCCCGAGGTCGGTGCCCCGCCGACGGCCGAGGACTTCGCGCGGCGCCGGCAGGTGCGTCCGGCCGACCCGGTGGCCACAATGGGCGTCCGGGCGGTGGCCAACCGGATCGGGCTGCGCCTGCCGCCCGGCCGGCAGGAGCAGGAGCTGCGGCGGGACATCGAGATGGTCCGCCGCAACTTCGGCGGGCTGCGACAGGTGACCGTGGTCAACCCGAAGGGGGGCGCCGGCAAGACCGTCGCCATCCTGCTGCTCGCCATGACCTTCGGCCAGAAGCGCGGCGGCTACGTGCTTGCCTGGGACAACAACGAGACGCAGGGCACCCTGGGCATGCGCGCCCAGCAGGACTTCCACGCCCGGACCGTGCGGGACATGCTGCGCGACCTCGGGCAGTTCCACGGCTCGCACGGGCGGGTCGGCGACCTGTCCCAGTACGTCCGGTCGCAGGGCGAGGGGATGTTCGACGTCCTCGCCTCGGACGAGTCGGCCACCGGCGGTGAGATGCTCACCGCCGCCGCGTTCGCCGAGATCCGTGAGGTGGTCAGCCGCTTCTACAAGCTGATCTTCGTGGACACCGGCAACAACGTCCGGGCGCAGAACTGGCAGGCCGCGATGGACGCCACCGACCAGCTCGTGGTCACCATGTCGGCGCGGAACGACTCGGCCGAGACGGCCGCCCGGATGCTCGACCACCTGGAGCAGAGCGGGCGGCAGCGGCTGGTCCGGCAGGCGGTGACGGTGGTCTCGATGCCGCCGTCGCGTAAGGAGATCGATCTGCCGGCCATCCAGGAGCACTTCTCGGCGCGGACCCGGGCGGTCCTGTTGGCCCCCTACGAGCGGCTCATCGACACCGGCGAGCCGATCCGGTACGGCGCACTCTCCTCGGCCACCCGGGACGCCTGGCTCAAGATCGCCGCAGCGGTGGCCGAGGGTCTCTAGGGCTGAGGCGGTGCGAGGGCCGACCCGAGCGGACCGGCCCTCGCACCGGCGCTCAGTGGCTGGCCAGGGCGTCCCCCGCGGCCGGGTCGCAGTCGCGGAGGAACTGGGCGCAGCGGGCCGCCTCGTCCGCCTCACCGATCGCGTCGGCGGCCCGGGACAGCACGTAGAGGCACCGCAGGAAGCCCCGGTTCGGCTCGTGCGACCACGGCACCGGGCCGTGCCCCTTCCAGCCGCTGCGGCGCAGCTGGTCGAGGCCGCGGTGGTAGCCGGTGCGGGCGTACGCGTACGCCGGAACGACCTGGCCCGCCGCGAAGGCGCGGGCCGCCAGCGCGGCCCAGGCCGCGCTGAACGTCGGGTAACGCGCCGCCACCTCGGCGAACGCCTCGTCGCTGCCGGCCTCCTCGGCGGCGGCCAGGGCAGCTTCGGCCTCGTCGTGCGCGGGCAGGAGGGTGGCCGGTGGCTCCGGCAACAGGTTCTGCATCGCCCCATTCAACCCGCTTCGCGACGCGACACGCGAGAGGGTTGGCGGAGCCGGTTGGCTGAACGGGTGAGGAGTTGGTCACGCCTGCGGCCCATGCCGCAGCGGGATACTTTCCACTACAACTAATGGTCCGGAGCCTCCCCAGGACCCGGTTTCGCAGGAGCCCGGTGGCCGAGCCACCGGGCTCCTGCCCGTTTCGGGTTGCCGGGACCGGGCAGGATGATCGGGTGCCGAGCCCACCACCCGCGGACGTCATCGAGCCGCACATCTGCACCGACGAGGTCGAGACCCGCGCCGAGTTCGACCGGCGGCTGGCCACCGGCAGCCTCGCCGGGCTGACCGTGCAGGGGCTTCGGCTCGACCTCGATCCTCCCGACCTCACCGGCGTGACCGTTGCCGGCACGCTCTTCGTCGGCTGCCGGTTCGCCTCCCGGGAGGTCGGAGCCGACCTGGTCCGGCGCGGCGCGAACGTGGTGCCGCCCTTCTCCGGGCTGCCGTACCCGACGCAGCCGTCGCACCTCTACACCCCAGAGGACTTGGCCGCCGGGTTCGCCGACGGCGGCTTCGAAGGCATGTACGACACCCGTGTGTACGCGCACTTCCGCGCGCACGGCGGGGCGCTGCCGGACGTCCGCGAGGCGCTCGGCCAGCGGCTGCACGACCACGGTGTGGACAACGCCCT
The DNA here is from genome assembly GCF_052068455.1 of Micromonospora sp. H33. NCBI lineage: Bacteria > Bacillati > Actinomycetota > Actinomycetes > Micromonosporales > Micromonosporaceae > Micromonospora > Micromonospora sp. H33. The sequence continues at coordinate 843,931 of NZ_JBQHDE010000001.1, forward strand.
CGCCGACGCCACCCGCGCCTGGCTCGCCACGCACGGCCCGCAGTCGGTGGTGGGCATCATGGGCGGGCACGCCGTGCCGCGCGGCAGCACGCCGTACCGGATGGCGGCCGTGCTGGGTCGCGAGCTGGCCCGGGCCGACCGGCTGGTGGTCACCGGCGGCGGCCCCGGCGTGATGGAGGCGGCGAACCTCGGGGCGTACCTCGCGCTGCGACCGCCCGCCGACCTGGACGCGGCGATCGACCTGCTGGCGCAGGCACCGGACTTCACCGACCACGACCGCTACACGGCGGCGGCGCTGCGCGTCCGGGAGCTGTTCGGGGCGGCGCTGCCGCCGCCGGGCGGCACCGGCGACGCTTCCAGCCGGTCCCGCGCCGACTCGGTCGCCCTCGCGGCCGGCGACCTGGACTGGGCGCGCAGCGGCGGGCTCGCCATCCCGACCTGGCTGTACGGGCACGAGCCGGCGAACCTGTTCGCCGGGCGGATCGCCAAGTACTTCTCCAACGCCATCCGGGAGGACACGATCCTGCGGCTGGCCCGGGGCGGGATCGTGTTCGCGCCCGGCCGCGCCGGCACCGTGCAGGAGGTGTTCCAGGCCGCGACGAAGACCTACTACGGCACGGACGGGGCGAGCGGCGCGTACGTGTTCCTGGACCGCGCGTACTGGACCCGGGAGCTGCCGGTGGAGTCGCTGCTGCGCCCGCTGCTCTCCGCGTCCCCCTTCGGCGACCTGTCGCCGACCATCCACCTGACCGACGACGCCCACGAGGCCGTCCGCCTGCTCACGGCAGCCTGAAGACGCGAACGGCCGGCTCCCCTGCGGGGAGCCGGCCGCCGTACGCGTCAGCGTGTCACTTCATCTTGGTGCCGGTGGAGCGCAGGTGCTCGCAGGCCTCGACCACCCGGGCGGCCATGCCGGCCTCGGCGGCCTTGCCCCAGACCCGCGGGTCGTACATCTTCTTGTTGCCGACCTCGCCGTCGACCTTCAGCACGCCGTCGTAGTTGCGGAACATGTGGTCCGCGACCGGGCGGGTGAAGGTGTACTGGGTGTCGGTGTCGATGTTCATCTTCACCACGCCGTAGTCCAGCGCCTCGCGGATCTCCGACAGCAGCGAGCCGGAGCCGCCGTGGAAGACCAGGCTGAGCGGCTTCTCCTTGCCGTACTTGGCGCCGACCGCCATCTGGATGTGGTCGAGCACCTCCGGGCGGAGCTTGACGTTGCCCGGCTTGTAGACGCCGTGCACGTTGCCGAAGGTCAGCGCCGCCATGTAGCGGCCCTTCTCGCCCAGGCCCAGCGCCTCCACCATGGCCAGCCCGTCCTCGACGGTGGTGTAGAGCTTCTCGTTGATGGCGTTCTCGACGCCGTCCTCCTCGCCGCCGACGACGCCGACCTCGATCTCGAGGACGATCTTGCCCTTGGCGGCCTCGGTGAGCAGCTGCTCGGCGATCTCCAGGTTCTCCGCGACCGGCACGGCCGAGCCGTCCCACATGTGCGACTGGAACAGCGGCTCCTGGCCGTTCTTGACCCGCTCCTGGGAGATGCCCATCAGCGGCCGGACGAACTTGTCCAGCTTGTCCTTCGGGCAGTGGTCGGTGTGCAGCGCGATGTTGACCGGGTACTTCTTGGCGACCTCGTGCGCGTACGCGGCGAACGCCACCGCGCCGGTCACCATGTCCTTCACGGACGGACCGGACAGGTACTCGGCGCCACCGGTGGAGACCTGGATGATGCCGTCGCTCTCCGCGTCGGCGAAGCCCTTCAGCGCCGCGTTGAGGGTCTGCGAGGAGGTCACGTTGATCGCGGGGTACGCGAACCGGCCTGCCTTGGCGCGGTCCAGCATCTCCGCGTAGGCCTCGGGGGAAGCGATGGGCATGTCGAACGCTCCTTACTTACCGCTCTCGGCCGTCACCGGCCGCTGTTGTCCTTGGGTGCGCCGGACCGCGCTGTCCACCGCCGGCAGTATCCCGTAGAAGGCGGCGGCCGGCACAACCGACCCGGGGCGCGCAGTCATCGCCCTTCCACGCGGTCCGGCACGACGACGCTGATCAGCCAGGTCACGACGGCCATCACGATCGCGCGGTGATCGCCAGCCGGATCAGGAAGCCCATGCCACCATCGTGGCACCGGCGTGCCGGGCGGGTGGCACCATTCCCGGTTTCCTGGTTCGTCCCGGCTCCGAGCGGGGACGGAGGTCAACCCGTACGGTGTGTGGGTAGGTGTCCGCACGAGATCCAGGGAGGGACGATGGGTCAGCCCCACGAGGACTTCGCCCCGAGCGACCACCTCGCTCCGGAGGAGCGGAACCTGGAGGCGGAGCCGGCCGACGCGGTCGAGCAGGCCACGATGGTCGATCCCGGCGAGGTCGACATCGAGCCGCGCCGCGGCCTTGAGGTCGACGACTGGGACGCGATGGAGCAGGCCCGGGTCGTGGCCGGCGACGAGGACGACTACCGCTGAGGCGCGGCCAGGCGTGACCGACCGGCCGGTGCCGCCCCGAGCAGGGGCAGGCACCGGCCGGATCCGTTCAGCGGACGCGGTGACCGGGAGGGGCACCCACGCCAGGGGCGGTGGATGCCGTCACCTCGCGTGACGGCAGACCGGGCCATTGCGTCGGAGGTGATCGGCCGTTCGGTCGATGTTGCCGCTCGGGGCGCGCCGGGGGCAGCGGACATGCTTAAGGACTCCTTAAGATCCCCTGGCCACCACCCCTGGCCCCCATCTAAAGGAACCCCCATGCTCAAGCACTCCACCCGGCGCTGGTTCGCCGGGATCGGCGTCGCAGGCGCGCTCATCGCGGCCTCCGCCACCCCCGCCTCCGCCGAGGAGAGCGGGGACGAGGTCTTCCTCTTCGCGAACAGCGTCCTCCTGGCGCCCGGTGGCGACCCGAAGTCCGTCACGCTGCACGCCTTCACCGAGGCCCTCCCCGAGGACCTGACCGTCACGGTCGACAAGAGCACGGTCAAGGACTTCGCCGACGTCACCCTCACCGACACCCTGGCCGGTTGCACCGACACCGCCAGCACCATCACCTGCAAGTTCAAGGGTGCGGACGTCATCGACTACCTCCTCGACCTGACCGTCGAGGCCAAGGACTCGGCCGCCGCCGGCGACAAGGGCGACCTGACCTTCACCCTCGCCACCGAGGGTGAGAAGAGCGTCAGCACCACGGCCACCGTCGAGATCGGCGAGGGTATCGACCTGAAGGCGCAGGAGAGCTTCGCGTTCTCCGGCGCACCGGGTACGTCGGCGAAGGCGCCGCTCGGCGTGACGAACGTCGGCAAGACGGTCGCCCGCGACGCGGTGCTGTTCTTCGCCATGACTCCGGGCCTCGTTCCGGCGCAGCGCCACTCGAACTGCTCGTACCTCTTCGCGTTCGGCACCCAGTTCGCCCAGTGCGGCATCGGCGAGATCGCACCGGGTGCGGTTCTGCAGCTGGGCGCCTCGTCCGCGCTGAAGATCGCCGACGACGCCTGGGCGCCGGGCGAGCAGTACGGCGCGGCGGTGTGGTTCGGCAGCGGTGACTGGGCGGAGTTCCTGGCGGAGTTCCCCGTCCCGGCCGAGGACTGGGAGAAGGGCAGCGGCAGCGCCCTGGAGCTGGTGCCCGCCGTGACCGCCACTGCTCGCGGGCTCAAGCAGATCGACACCGACCCGTCGAACAACGCCACCGAGATCCACGTGACCGTCAAGGGCAAGCAGGGCGCCGACGCCGCCGCGACCGGCGCGATGGTCGACGGCTCGGTCGGCAAGACCGTGACCGCCAAGGTCGGCTTCGTCAACAACGGCCCCGCCATGATCAACGCGTACATGCCGGGCGAGCTCACCACCGCCGCCGAGGTCACCATCCCCGCGGGTGCGACCGTCGTGGGCGCCCCGGAGCAGTGCGCGCCGGTCAAGGGCGAGGACATCGGCGAGTTCGGCGAGCCCGGCGGGCGCGTCTACTTCTGCGAGTGGTTCGACCTGCTCCGCAAGGGTGACGCCGCCGTCCTCGAGTTCGGCCTGCGGATCGACAAGCTGTCCGGCGCCGCCGGCGCCGTCAAGCTGCTGCACTTCGACCTGGGCGACGACGACCGCACCACCGTCGACCTGAACCCGAAGAACGACGTCGCCCCGTTCGCCCTCAAGGGCGCGTCGGGCAACGGCGGTGGCAGCGGTGACGGGGACGACCCCACCCTGCCGATCACCGGTGACTCGACCACCCTGGTGACCGTCGTCGGCGGCCTGCTGCTCATCGCCGGCGCCGCCGGCTACGTGGTGGCCCGCCGTCGTAGGACCCGTTTCGTGGCCTGACACCTCCCACCACCCGGTGCCCCGCCGACCTGTCCGGTTGGCGGGGCACCGTCATGTCCACCGCCGGCCAAAACGGGACGACACAAGATCGACCGGGCTGACACCATGGGCGGCGTGCTGCTCACCCTCTCCACCACCCACCGGCCGGCGACCGACCTCGGTCACCTGCTGGTGAAGCACCCGGACCGCGCGCACTCCTTCGACGTACCCGTCGGCACCGCGCACGTGTTCTATCCGGAGGCCGGCGAGGACCGCTGCACCGCCGCCCTGCTGCTCGACGTCGACCCGCTGCGCCTGGCCGGCCCGCGGGGCAAGGGCCGGCAGGGCGCACCGACCCCGGACAGCTTCACCCTGGGGCGGTACGTCAACGACCGGCCGTACGCGGCGTCCAGCCTGCTCTCCTCGGCCCTGTCCCGGGTGTACCGGTCGGCACTGCGGGGGGAGTCGCGGGACCGGCCGGAGCTGGCGCGTACGCCCATCCCCCTGGAGGTCCGCGTGCCGGTGCTGCGCTGCCGGGGCGGCGCGGACGTCGCGGCACGGATGTTCGGCCCGCTCGGCTGGGCCGTCACCGCCACCCCGATCCCCCTCGACGAGACGCACCCCGAGTGGGGCGACAGCCGGTACGTGGACCTGACGCTGACCGGCACGCTGCGGGTCGCCGACGCCCTCAACCACCTGTACGTGCTGCTGCCCGTCCTGGACGACGCGAAGCACTACTGGGTGGCCCCGGACGAGGTGGACAAGCTGCTCCGGGCCGGCGCGGGCTGGCTGGCCGACCACCCCGAGCGGGACATGATCACCCGTCGATACCTGGCGCACCGGCGGGCGCTGGCCGGGCTGGCGCTGGCCCGCCTCGCCGAGGAGCGGCTCGCCGACGAGCCGGCCGCCGCCGACAGCGACACCGTGGACGAGGCCGCCGGAGAGGTGACGTCGGCCCGGCCGTCGCTCGCCGTACGCCGGCGGGAGGCCGTCCTCGCGGCGCTGGCCGAGGCCGGCGCGAGCCGCGTGCTGGACCTGGGCTGCGGTGGCGGGACGCTGCTCGCGGCGCTGGTGGGCGACCGGCGGTTCACCGAGATCGTCGGCACCGACGTCTCCACCCAGGCCCTGGCCCTCGCCGCGCGGCGGCTGCGGCTGGAGCGGCTGCCGGAGCGGCAGCGCGACCGGATCCGGCTCTGGCAGTCCGCGCTGACGTACCGGGACGACCGGCTGCGCGGGTACGACGCGGCGGTGCTGATGGAGGTGATCGAGCACGTCGACCCGCCCCGGCTGCCCGCGCTGGAGGACACGGTGTTCGGCCACGCCCGCCCGCACACGGTCGTGGTGACCACCCCGAACGTGGAGCACAACGTGCGCTACGAGGGCCTGCCGGCGGGCCGCTTCCGGCACGCCGACCACCGGTTCGAGTGGACCCGTGCCGAGTTCGCCGACTGGGCCGCCCGCGTCGGTTCCACGTACGGCTACACCGTCGTCCTGCGGGGTGTCGGTGACGACGACCCCGAGGTGGGCGCACCGACCCAGCTCGCCGTGTTCACCCGGACGGAGGCCGACCGATGACCGTCCTCGACATCCCCGAGCTGGCCCTGGTCGCGCTGGTCGGGATCTCCGGTTCGGGCAAGTCCACCTTCGCCCGGCGGCACTTCGCACCGACGCAGGTGCTCTCGTCGGACGCCTTCCGCGGGATGGTCGCCGACGACGAGAACGACCAGTCGGCGTCCGCCGACGCGTTCGACGTGCTGCACTACGTCGCCGGCACGCGGCTGCGGGCCGGCCGGCTCACCGTGGTCGACGCGACGAACCTCCAGCCGCACGCGCGGGCGGCCCTGGTCCGGGTGGCCCGGGAGCACGACGTGCTGCCGGTGGCGATCGTGCTGGAGGTGCCCGAGGCGCTGGCGTGGGAGCGTACGCAGTCCCGCGCCGACCGCACCTTCGGTCGGCCGGTGCTCGCCCGCATGCAGCGGGACCTGCGCCGCACGTACGGGCAGCTCGCCCGCGAGGGCTTCCGGAAGGTGCACGTGCTGCGCGGGGTCGAGGAGATCGAGGCCGCGCAGATCCGGTACGAGAAGCTCTTCAACGACCGGCGGGAGCTGACCGGCCCGTTCGACATCGTCGGCGACGTGCACGGCTGCCGCGCCGAGCTCGAGGCGCTGCTGGTCCGGCTCGGCTGGGAGCTGGTGCGTGACGACGCCGGCCGGCCGGTGGACGCGACGCACCCGTCGGGGCGTACCGCCGTCTTCGTCGGTGACCTGGTGGACCGCGGCCCGGACTCCCCCGGCGTGCTCCGCCTGGTGATGGGCATGGTCGCGGCCGGGCACGCGCTCTGCGTGCCCGGCAACCACGAGCAGAAGCTGCTGCGCAAGCTGCGCGGCCGGGACGTACGGCTCACGCACGGCCTGGCGGAGACCATGGCCCAGCTCGCCGCCGAGCCGGAGGTGTTCGCGGCCGAGGTGGCGGCGTTCGTCGACGGCCTGGTCAGCCACTACGTGCTGGACGGCGGCCGGCTGGTGGTCGCGCACGCCGGCCTGAAGGAGGAGTACCAGGGCCGCGCGTCCGGCCGGGTCCGCGCGTTCGCGCTGTTCGGGGAGACCACCGGCGAGACCGACGAGTACGGGCTGCCGGTGCGCTACCCGTGGGCGCGGGAGTACCGGGGCTCGGCGACGGTCGTGTACGGGCACACGCCCACCCCGGAGCCGGAGTGGGTCAACAACACGATCTGCATCGACACCGGCTGCGTGTTCGGCGGTCGGCTCACGGCGCTGCGCTACCCGGAGCGGGAGCTGGTCTCGGTGCCGGCGGAGCGGGAGTGGTACGCCCCGGCCCGCCCGCTGACCGCCGCGCCGGCCCGCCCCGACGAGGTGCTGGAACTGACCGACGTGACCGGCCGGCGGCACGTCGAGCACGCGTACGGGTCGCTGACCGTGCCGGCCGAGAACGCCGCCGCGGCGCTGGAGGTGATGAGCCGCTTCGCCGTGGACCCGCACCGGCTGGTGTGGCTGCCGCCCACGATGGCGCCCTGCTCGACGTCGACGATCGACGGCTTCCTGGAGCACCCGGCCGAGGCGTTCGCCGACTACCGGGCGGCGGGCGTGGACCGGGTGGTCTGCGAGGAGAAGCACATGGGCTCGCGGGCCGTGGTGCTGGTCGACCGGGAGCCGGCGCTCGGGCCGTTCCGTGGTGGCGCGGTGTACACGCGGACCGGCCGGCCGTTCTTCGGGGCGCCGCTGGACGACGAGCTGCTCGCCCGGGTCCGGGCGGCGGTCGGCGCCGCCGGGCTCTGGGAGGAGCTGGACACCGACTGGCTGCTGCTCGACTGCGAGCTGCTGCCCTGGTCGGCGAAGGCGGGAGGGCTGATCCGCGAGCAGTACGCGAGTGTCGGCGCCGCCGGTCGGGCCGCCCTGCCGGCGGCTCTGGGCGCGCTCGACGCCGCCGCGGCCCGGGGGATCGACCTGGGCGAGTTGCGGGACCGGTTGGCCCGCCGCCGGGACGACGTGACCGCGTACTCGGCGGCCTACCGGGCGTACGTGGGGCCGACCGACGGCCTGCGCGGCGTGACCCTGGCACCGTTCGCGGTGCTGGCCGGGGGGAAGTCGAGCTACGCCGATCGGGACCACGGCTGGCACCTCGACCTGGCCGACCGGCTCCACGCCGCCGACCCGGAGTTCGTCACCCCGACCCGCCGTCGGGTGGTCGACCTGTCCGACCCGGCGGCCGAGGCGGAGGCCACCGACTGGTGGCTCACGCTCACCGCGGCCGGCGGCGAGGGCATGGTCGTCAAGCCGTACGCCGGGCTCGCGGCGCGGTCGGCGCGGGGGTCGCTGCTCCAGCCGGGCGTCAAGTGCCGGGGCCGGGAGTACCTGCGGATCATCTACGGTCCGGGCTACACCGAGCCGGACCAGCTGGCCCTGCTGCGTCGCCGGGCGCTGGGCCGCAAGCGTGGCCTCGCGCTGCGGGAGCACGGCCTCGGGCTGGCCGCGCTGGACGCGCTGGTCACCGGGGCGCCGCTGTGGCGTCGCCACGAGCTGGTGTTCGCGATCCTCGCCTGCGAGTCCGAGCCGGTCGACCCGCGCCTGTAGTCGTCCGGAGTGCCGTCACCGAGCCTGTGTGACGTCGCCCACCGGCCGAATCCGGCAGCCCCCTAGACTACGGACGTCCGTCGCCGCCGGGCGACGACCAGCCGCCTGCCGACCGACCTCGGAGGTCACCTCGTGTCGACGCCCACCACCACCCTGGCCCTGGGGCCGGACTGGCTCGATCCCGAGGTGCTGATCTCGACGTTCGGCCTGCTCGGCATCCTGGTGATCGTCTTCGCCGAGTCGGGCCTGCTGATCGGGTTCTTCCTGCCCGGTGACTCGCTGCTGTTCACGGCGGGCCTGCTCACCGCCGACGGGCAGTACATCACCTGGCCGCTCTGGCTGGTCTGCCTGCTCATCACGCTGTCGGCCATCGCCGGCGACCAGGTGGGGTACGCGTTCGGCCGCAAGGTGGGTCCGGCGCTGTTCCGCCGGCCGAACTCGAAGCTGTTCAAACAGGAGAACCTGTTGAAGGCGCACGACTTCTTCGAGAAGTACGGTGCGCGCTCGATCGTGCTGGCCCGCTTCGTGCCCATCGTGCGGACGTTCACGCCGATCGTGGCCGGGGTCAGCCGGATGAATTACCGCACGTTCGTCGTCTACAACGTGATCGGCGGCGTCCTCTGGGGCACCGGCGTGACCGTGCTCGGCTACTTCCTCGGCCAGATCCCGTTCGTCAAGGCGAACATCGAGCTGATCCTGATCGCGATCGTGGCGATCTCGGTGGTGCCGATCGCGGTCGAGCTGCTGCGGGCGGCCATGGCGGCGAAGCGCGGCACGACCGCCGCGGAGCGGGCCGCCGCCGAGGAGGCGATCCGGGAGACCCGGGAGCACTACGGCAAGCACTGATCGAGCAGGCGCCGGCTGAGCAGGCGCTGGCTTAGCAGATGCTGACCGGGCGGCGCTCATCGCGACGGCACCGGCCGCCGGGCAGCCCCGGCCGGCCGTCCGGTGCCATCCCCGTCGGGGAGGGCACCGGACGAGCGGTACGGGTCAGCGCGCCTTCTTGGTGGCACGCTTGCGCGGCGGCGTCAGCAGATCGGCGATGGTCGCGATCGCGCTCGGCACCAGCCGGTAGTACGCCCAGACCCCGCGCTTCTCCCGCTCCAGCAAGCCGGCCTCGGTGAGGATACGCAGGTGGTGGCTGACCGTCGGCTGCGAGAGGCCGAGGGGCGCGGTCAGGTCGCACACGCACGCCTCACCCTCCGGTGCCGACTGGATCAGGCTGAGCAGCCGCAGCCGGGCGGGGTCGGCGAGGGCCTTGAGGACCCCCGCCAGCCGCTCGGCATCGGCACGTTCGATCGGCTCGCCGGCAAGCGGCGAGATCTGAGGCATGGTCATTTCAGCCAACGCAGTTCCCACGTATTCCATCCTTCCACCAGGAGCATCGATCCGCCTGCATATCAGCAGATCCGAATCGGTAGACTTTTACGCCACAAGGCCGAGGTCAGCCAACGTATAGGCCGCCCGGTACGGCAGTCCGGCGGCTCGCACCGCGTCGCCGGCGCCTCGATCAACAATAACCGCCACGCCCGCCACTTCGGCCCCGGCCTCGCGAAGGGCCTCGACGGCGGTCAACACGCTCTGACCGGTGGTGGACGTGTCCTCCACCGCCAGCACCCGGCGCCCGGTCACGTCGGGCCCCTCGATCCGGCGCTGGAGGCCGTGCGCCTTGCCCGCCTTCCGGACGACGAAGGCGTCCAGCGGGCGGTCGGTGCCGGCTGCGGCGTGCAGCATCGACATGGCGATCGGGTCGGCGCCGAGCGTCAACCCACCCACCGCGTCGTACGCCCAGTCGGCGGTCAGCTCCCGCATCACCCGGCCCACCAACGGGGCCGCCTCGTGATGCAGCGTGACCCGTCGCAGATCCACGTACCAATCCGCTTCGCGGCCCGAGGACAGCACCACCCGTCCATGGACCACAGCCAGGTCGGTAATGAATTTACGCAGGTCGTCGTGGTCCCCCATGGCGATAGAGGGTACTGCTCCACGCTGTGGGCCGCGTGTGGGGTCCGCCGGGGTCAACCCTGCGGGCGATGAGACGGTTGGCGATGTCCGGCTACTCTGAGCGACTGCCCACCGGACCGGCCGCCCGGCCGTGCCATCCGCCGGTCAGCGCCCGTCGCGGCCGATCCGGCCGCGGGTGTCCCGGGAGACGGCCTCCAGCAGCCGCCGGGGCGCGTGCCGCAGCCCGGCCACGGCCACTTTGTACTTCCACGCCGGCACGCTGACCAGCTTGCCTTTCCGCAGGTCACGTAGGCCTTCGTCGACGACGTCCTCGGCGCGCAGCCACATCCACTCCGGCGTCTTCGACATGTCGATGCCGGCCCGGCCGTGGAACTCGGTGCGGGTGTAGCCGGGGCAGAGCGCCATCACGCGTACGCCGAACGGGCGGGCGGACAGCCCGACCGACTCGCTGAAGTTGGTGACCCACGCCTTGCTGGCCGAATACGTCGATCCGGGCATGACCGCCCCGAACCCGGCGACCGAAGAGACATTTATCACTGCCCCGTGCCGCCGCTCGGTCATCAGACGCAGGGCGGCGAGGGTCAGCCGCATGACGGCATGCACGTTGAGCTGGAGCAGGCGGGCCTCCGCCTCGGCCGACGAGCGCAGGAACGGCGTGTTGAGACTGATGCCCGCGTTGTTCACCAGCAGCTCGATCGGCGACCCGTCGGCGATCCGCCGCTCCACCGCCGCGCAACCGTCGTCGGTGGACAGGTCCGCGGAGATCGTCTCGACCTCGTGGCCGTGCCGGCCGGTCAGCTCGGTGGCGGACTCCGCCAGCCGGGCCGCGTCCCGGGCGACCAGCACCAGGTGCCAGCCGTCGACGGCGAGACGCCGAGCGAAGGCGGCGCCGATGCCTGCGGTCGCGCCGGTGATGAGGGCCCGTCGCTCGGTGGTCGGCTGGTCGAGCGTCACGGGCGGTCCTCACCTCGGGGGGTACGGGGGCGGGTACGCCGGGGCGTACGGCACCGGTGCCGGCCGGCGGAACCAGGCGGACGCCGCCGGGAGCGCCAGCAGCACGGCCACCACAAGGTAGCCGAGCACCTGCCCGACGGAAAGCCCTGCGCCGAGCGGGATCCACCAGCCCGGGTACGCCTCGTCGAGCCGGCCGAGCAGCTCGCCCACACCCCGCTCGTTCTCATTGAGCTCCAGCGGGGTGGCCCGCTGGACGGCCAGCCCCACCAGCCCGCAGCAGCCGGCGAGCACGCCCAGCCCGGCGACCACCCACGTCCCGACGCGGGCGCCGGCCCGGCCGGCGCGGACGCCGACGGCGAGACCGGCGAGCAGCAGACCGGCGACCAGGCTCACCAGTGCGCCGAGCACGATCCAGACGCTGACCAGGAACACCATCGTGTCGATCTCTTCGGCGCTGGCCGAGGTCTCCCGCGCCGCCGGCCGGAACGCGTCGACCGTGCCGACCAGGACGACCAGGCTCGTGACGGCGTACGCGACGGCGACGGCCGCCATCACCGCCAGCAGCACGGCGGCGGCCGTCACCACCACGGGGCGACGGGCCCGATCGGGGTACGACACGACTGGTCCCTCCGGTAGGCGTCGGCCAGGGGTCGACATAGGTCCTAGCAACCTATCCGGAGGGACCGTCGTCGTCGCCGCTATCCGGCGCTCAACTCAACGGCGGCGGGGTCGGACCGGGACGGTCGGAGCCGGGGTGCGCCTCACCGCCCTGCTCCGGGCCGCCCGGCTGACCCGGCGCCGAGGGGTAACCCGGGGTCTGCGGGTAGCCCGGCTGGCCGGGGCTCGACGGGTACGCGGGGTAAGCGGCACCCGGGACCGGCGGCTCCCACGCCGGCTCCTGCTTACGGAAGAACTCGTTGGCCTTCGGCAGCGCCAGCAGGATGAGGGCCACCAGCAGGGCGATGATGCTGAGGACGGTGAGCAGCAGGGTCACCGGCTCGTACCAGGACGGCAGCGCCTGGTCGAGGCGGCGGTTGATCTCCTCCTGGCTCGGCACGTCGCCGCTGGTCTGGCCGCCCATCGCGTTGCCGGCGGCGGTGCCGGCCAGCGCCAGCCCCGAGCAGCAGAGCGCGATGCCGCCGACCACCCAGGTGATGATCCGGGAGACGTTCTTCCCCCGGTTGTTCAGCAGGGCGAGGACGACGAGCCCGACCGCGAAGAGCAGGCTGACGATGCTGCCGCCGACGAGCGCGAAGGCGATGACGCCCTCGCTGCCCTCGGCCTCGGTGCCGGCGAAGGCGTCCCGGTAGACGTCCTGGTAGGTGCCCAGCACGCTCAGACCGATGATCAGGCTGAGTACGGAGAGGGCGGCGTAGAAGATGAGCAGGTAGCTGGAAATGGTCACGACGCTCGGGCGTACCCGGGCGGGGTGCTGGTGAGGATCGACCACGATTCTCCTTCCCTAGATCGCGCCCACACCGTACCGAGTACGGACCAACGGGGCGGGGCGGCGCGACGGGTCAGTACCCGCGCCACTCGGCGCGCGCGTACTCCAGCACGCGGGGTTGCAGCAGCGTGGAGGCCGGCACGTCGACGCGGCGCCGGTCCGGCGGGAAGGCCGCGGCGGCCGCCAGCGTGGCCGCGTCGAGGAAGCGCAGCGACGGCACACCGGCCGGCAGGGCCAGGGTGGGCGGGGTCGCGCCGGGCGCGGCGAGCAGGAATCCCCAGTCGCCGAAGGAGGGTACGTCCACGTGGTACGGCGTGACGGCGAAGCCGGCCTCCCGCAGCGACGCCTCGATCGACCAGTACGACCGGGGCGCGAAGTACGGCGAGCCGGCCTGCACCACGAGCCGCCCGCCCCCGGCGAGCACGTTGCGGACCAGCGCGTAGAACTCGACGGTGTAGAGCTTGGCGGTGGCCGTCTCGTCCGGGTCGGGCAGGTCGGCGACCACCACGTCGAACCGCTCGGTGGCGGTCCGCAGCCACCCGAACGCGTCGGCGTGCACCACGCGTACGCGAGGGTCGTCGAGGGCTCCCCCGTTGAGTCGGCGCAGTTGCGGCTCGGCGCGGGCCAGCGCCACCACCGCCGGGTCCAGGTCGACCACGGTGATCCGCCGGACGTCCGGGTAACGCAGCAGTTCCCGGACGGCGAGCCCGTCCCCGGCGCCGAGCACCAGCACCTCGCCGCGCGGGCCGGCGAGCACCGGGTGCACCAGCGCCTCGTGGTAGCGGTACTCGTCGACCGAGCTGAACTGGAGGTCACCGTTGAGGAACAGCCGCAGGTCGGTGCCGCTGCGGCCGGGCTCGGCGACCGACCGGGTCAGCACGATCTCCTGGTAGCGGCTGCGCTCGGCGTGCACGACCGGGTCCCGGTAGAGCTGCTGCCGGGCGGTCACCTCGAAGTCGCGGGCGGTCAGCCACGCGTACCCGAGGCAGAGGGCGACCACCACGGAGCCGGCGGTGAGCGCGGCGCGCGCCCGGCCGCTCAGCTCCCGCCGGAAGACGGTGAAGACCAGTGCCAGGCCGGCGACCGCGTTCACCGCGCCCACCACCAGCGCGCCCTTGAGCTGGCCGAAGAGCGGCAGCAGCAGGAAGGGGAACGCCAGGCCGCCGAGCAGCGCGCCGACGTAGTCCGCGGCGAACAGGTCGGCCACCGCGCTGCCGGCGGCCTGTTCCCGGATCCGTTGCAGCAGCACCATCAGCAGCGGGATCTCCGCGCCGATCAGGAGACCGAGCACGAAGGCGGTGCCGACCAGGGCCGGCCCGTACAGGTCCAGCCAGGCGAACGCCGCGTAGAGGCCGAGCACGGACAGGCCGCCGAGCAGGGCCAGCGCAAGCTCGATCGCGGCGAAAGCGGCGGCGGCCCGCGACTGCAACGGCTTCGCGGCGAGCGCGCCGACGCCCATGGCGAACACCATCACGCCGAGCACGATCGACGCCTGACCGACCGTGTCGCCGATCAGGTAGCTGCCGAGGGCGACCAGGGCCAGCTCGTAGACCAGGCCGCACGCCGCGCAGACGAACACCGCGGCCAGCACGGCGGCGCGGGCGAGGCGCCACCGCGCCGGCGCGTCGACCGTCACGCTGTCTCCGGCGTACGCGGGGAGGTCCTGTCCCCGCTGCGCGGGCCCCGAACCGCCGGTGCGTCGACCTCGCGGCGCTGCCGGCGGCGCAGCACCAGACCGACGGTGACCAGCAGGACGGTGATCAGCAGTAGCCCGGCGGCGCCGATGAGCCAGCCCCACCGGTCCCGCCACAGGTCGCTGCCGGCGTCCTTCAGCGGGGCGGGATCGGCGGCAGCGGCGGCGGTGTCGACCGGCTCCGGGCTCGCCGCGCCGCGCTCGGCGACGAGCAGCGGCAGGGTGACGGCGGCGCGGGTGACCGCCCAACCGGGGTCGTCGACGAAGGCGTCGTCGGTCAGGTCGAAGCGGGACAGGGCGGTCTTCATCAGGATCAGGTCGCTGGGCGTGAAGTCGGACGAGCCCTGGACCGTGACGGACGTGTAGTCCTCGAGTTCGCTGCTCTCGGACGTGTACGTGACGGCCGCGACCACCTGCACCCAGCGCGGGCACTGCGGGTGGTCCTCGACCGGGATTCCGTCGCCGAGGTTGGACCCGGCGCTCACCACGTCGTCGCCGTACCCCTCCTGGAGCCGCCAGCCGTAGCAGATGCCCTGGCTCTCGAAGGCCTGGCGCAGGATCGGCACGGTGTCGGTCCGCTCGGTGGCGGTGGGCGGCGGCACGACGTTGCTGTCGTCGTCGCCACCGGCGGCCACGCCGACGACGCAGGAGCCGACCAGCACCGCGGCCACGATCCCCCAGACCAGCGCGGCCCGGCCGCTCTTCTTCGGCGCCGCCTTTCCGGGCGCCTTACCGCCGGCCATCAGCTGATCGCGGCGGCGATGATCGCGCCGGTGGCGAGGTGGACGACGGCGGACACCCAGACCGCCGGGTGCGGCTCCGGGTCGACCAGGATCTCGCCGAGCCGGCCGGGGGTGGCGAGGTCGAGCACCAGGAACGCGGCGGCCATGATGACCAGGCCGAGGATCCCGTACGACGCCGCGCCGACCAGCCCGAGGACGAAGTCGTCCTCGCTGGCGACGATCGCGGCGACCACGATGACGCCGACACCGGCCAGGTTCGAGGCGAGCAGCAGCGCGGCGTTGCGGTTGCGCTCGTTCCAGATCAGCTCGTTGAGCTTGCCCGGGGTGGCCACGTCGACCAGGACGTAGCCGATGCCCATGAGGACGACGCCGACCACCCCGTACGCGAGGGTGACCAGCAGGTCGGTGACGAGGGTCTGCACAGGGGTGCTCCAGGGATCGTTCGGACTTCGAGGGGTCGGATCTACTTGCCGCTGCCGGGACCGCCGCCCCGGACGGTGTTCCCCCGGCCCCAACCCCAGTGGTTGCCGACCGTGGAGTGGTAGCGCGGGTACGCGGTGCTCAGCTGCTCCAGGAGGATCAGCGAGCCGGCGGCGACCGGCAGGATCACCACCGAGTCGTCGTCGTAGCGCAGGTAGACGCCGCTGCCGTCGACGTACTGGTCGGCCGGCTTCCAGGCGTCGGTGATCTCCTTGGCCACCTGGCTCGGCCGGCTGGACGACGTGTAGGCCATCGCCTCGCCGCCGATGTCCCGGGCGGCGGCCCGGTCGTACCGGTCCTCCACCAAGCCGCGCGGGGAGAAGTTGCCGTAGAGGACGGCGAAGGCGGCGACCAGCGCGCCGATGACGGCGAACGCCACCCCCACCACGAACCAGCGTCGGTACGTCATCGCAGTGCCACCACCGTTTCGGTCAGGACGAGTTCGTTGGTCTGGGGGTACGCGTGCCAGGTGCGCCAGCCGAGGGCGCCGTCCGGCGGGTCGGGGCGCACCGACAGCGCGGTGACCGCGTCGACGTCGCCGGGGAAGACCCCGACCAGCGCGTACGGGTCGTCGGCCAGGTCGGCGCGGAGCGCGGCCACCCGGTCCCGCAGGCCGCTGCCCTCCGGGCGCAGCACGGTGGCGGTGAACCGGTAGCCGGCGCGCTCGTCGTGCAGGGTGTCGGGCAGGTCGGGGCGGCGGCCGGGCAGGCAGGCCACCGTCTCCGTCAACGCGGCGCCGGGCGCCCGCAGCACCACCTGGTGCGAGGCGCCGAGCAGGCGCAGCCGTACGTGGACGCCGTCAGGCAGGTCGAGGTCGAGCACGTGCAGCGCGGGGCGCTCGACGTCGTCGAGGGCGAGGGTGAGGTCGGCGGCGCTGGTGTCGACGTACGGGGCGTGGAGCGTGACGAGCACTCAGTCCACCTCGGCCTGGGGGTAGATCATCACCTCGGCCCGGTGCAGCTTCTCGCCCCGGGCCACCTCCCAACCGGCCTCGCCGTACGCCTCGAACGACAGCCGCCCGCCGCCCGGCGCCTGGTAGTCGTGGTAGCGCATGGTGCCGCTCGGGTCGAGCCCGGTGGTGCCGACCGCGGTGTAGCGGGCCTGGCCCGACTCGTCCCAGCTGTACCGGCGGCCGGCGAAGTCGATGGTCGGGGCACCCGGGGTGACGGTCGCGCCCGGCTCCGCCTCCCAGAGCACCAGCTCCAGCTCCGGGTCCTCCTCCACGGAGAGCCAGCGGCGGACCCCGCCCGCGTCGTCGAGCAGGTGCTCCGCCCAGCTCCACGCGCCCTCCACCAGGCGGATCGAGCCGCGCACCGCGTACGTCACGCCGCGCACCTCCACGACGTCGCCGGGCTTGAGCCGGCGCGGGTCGCCACGGAGCGCGTCCGCGTCCCGGTCCCGAAGGGGATCACCGGGGCCCCTGGCGCCGGACGGGCGCGGGCGGGAACGACGCCGGGCCAGCACGGCGATCACCACCCCGGCCACCCCGACCAGGCAGCCCGCCCCCGCCACCAGGTACGCCACCGACCCGTCCACCGACAACCTCCCCAGGTACGTCGGCGGAGACGGTAACAACCTCGCGCACCTGGGGAAACCTCTCCCAGCTCGGTGATCGACCGGCTACCGACGGTTTCCTGCGGCCTCAGGTGTCCGCACTCGACGCCGTTCCCGGTCAGCCACCGCCGGTGGTGGAGCCGGGCGCGTCCGGGCCCGGTCGCCCGGGTCCGGCAGGCGGCGTACCGGGTGGCTGCGGGTGGACCGACGGGTCCGGACAGAGCAGGTACCCCGGCGGTACGGGGAGGTAGCCCGGCGCGACATAGCCCGGCGCGACATAGCCCGGCGGGGCGTAGCCGTAGGCCGGTCCGAGGTAGGGCGGCATCGGCGGCGCGGGTCGCGTGGGCTTCGCGGGCACGAACCAGCGGTGCGCCGGTGGCAGTGCCAGCAGCAGCACGACCGTGACGGTCAGCAGGAACACCGACAGCGCTCCGAGCATGGCCAGCGGGAAGAACACCGCCTCGAACGGGTCGGTCGAGCCGTACAGGGCGTCGAGGAACGGGCTCTCCTCCCAGAAGTCCTCCGGCATGCCCTCCTCGTCGGGGTACACCACCTCCTCGCCAGCGCCGGCGGCGAACAGCATCGGGACGAAGAGAACCCCGAGACAGCCCTGCCCGAGGCAGACGAGCAGCTGGGCGCCGCTGGCCACGAAGACCAGGATCCGGGCGGTGTTCCCGCCCCGGTGTACCGGCCGGGCGGTCGCCGCGTACCAGACGGCGAGCAGCAGCACCGGCACACCGATGAAAAGCGTCCCGATGACGTTGCTCCACCGCTCGGCGCGTACCTCATCGGGGTCGGCATCGGGAACGGCGCGCACGGCGTCGTCGATGCGCCCGTCCCACTGGATCGCCTGCGCGATCACCAGGCCCAGGAGGCCGAGCAGGACCAGCACGGCGGTGAGCTGCAACCAGAAGGCGACGGTCACGGTACGCGGCCGGGGCGGGCGTACCGGGGCGTCGGTGGGCGCGGTCATGGCTGGCAAGGTACGGCTCGGCCGCCAGCGGCGGCAGAGCCGTTCGGTCGGCTCGCCCCGGCCGGTTGATCACGGCTGGCCGAGGCGGTCCCCGGCGTACTCCCCCAGGACGGTGCGGTCCATGACGCAGCCGGTGAACGTGGCGACCTCGGCGGGGTCGTCGCGCAGCCACTCCCAGGCCGCCCGTCCGGCCGCCGGGTCGAGCCGCTCCAGCAGTGCGGCGGCGTAGACGCGCCCGGCGGGCGAGCCGGTGGCGAGCAGGCGGTCGAGCTGCCCGCGTACCGCGTCGGGGTCGTCGGCCAGCACGGCCTCGACCCGGCGGTACGCCTCGGTCACCGGCAGCAGCGACCCGGCGATCCCCACCGGCCCGAACGCCACGGTCTCCGCGCGGTGCAGCTCCTCGAACGCGGCGGCAACCTCCCGCCCCTTCTTCCTCCCGATCCCGAACACGCCCCTGTTCCTACCCCCACCACCCCCTCCCCACCCCTCCCACAAAGTTGATCATGAGGTTGGCGGCAGTCGAGGAGATCGACATCGCCGTCAACCTCATGATCGACACGACTCGGGGTGGGTCAGGCGGCGGTTACGGTCAGGGAGTCCTTTGAGTCCGACAGGTCCACGCGGACCGTGTCGCCGTCGCGGATCGTCCCGGACAGGATGGCCTTGGCCAACTGGTCGCCGATGGCCGACTGGACCAGGCGGCGCAGCGGGCGGGCGCCGTAGATCGGGTCGTAGCCGTGCTCGGCCAGCCACACCCGGGCGGCGTCGGTGATCTCCAGGCTCAGGCGGCGGTCGGCCAGCCGGCGGCGCATCCGGCCCAGTTGGATGTCCACGATGGCCCGCAGGTCCTCACCCTGGAGGGCGGCGAACACCACGATGTCGTCGAGGCGGTTGAGGAACTCCGGCTTGAAGTGCGACCGGACCACCGCCAGCACGCCCTCACGGCGCTGCTCCTCCGCCAGCGTCAGGTCGCTGATCACCGACGACCCGAGGTTGGAGGTGAGGATCAGGATCGCGTTGCGGAAGTCCACCGTACGACCCTGGCCGTCGGTGAGCCGGCCGTCGTCGAGCACCTGGAGCAGGATGTCGAAGACGTCCGGGTGGGCCTTCTCCACCTCGTCGAGCAGGATCACCGAGTACGGCCGGCGGCGCACCGCCTCGGTGAGCTGGCCGCCCTCCTCGTACCCGACGTAACCGGGCGGGGCGCCGACCAGGCGGGCGACGGAGTGCTTCTCGCCGTACTCGCTCATGTCGATGCGGACCATGGCCCGCTCGTCGTCGAAGAGGAACTCGGCGAGCGCCTTGGCCAGCTCGGTCTTGCCGACGCCGGTGGGGCCGAGGAAGAGGAAGCTGCCGGTCGGGCGGTCCGGGTCGGCGACGCCGGCCCGGGCGCGGCGGACCGCGTCGGAGACCGCGGCGACGGCCTCGGACTGGCCGACCACGCGGGCGCGCAGCGACTCCTCCATCCGCAGCAGCTTGGCGGTCTCGCCCTCGAGCAGGCGACCGGCCGGGATGCCGGTCCACGAGGCGACCACGGCGGCGATGTCGTCCGCGCCGACCTCCTCCTTGAGCATCGCGCCGTCGGCCTGGAGCCGGGCCAGCTCCTCCTCGGCCCGGGTCAGGTCGGCCTTGAGCGCGGGGATGCGGCCGTACCGCAGCTCGGCGGCGCGTTCCAGCTCGCCGTCGCGCTCGGCCCGCTCGGCCTCGCCGCTCAGGCGCTCCAGCTCCTCCTTGGCGGTGGACAGCTTCGCGATGTGGCTCTTCTCCAGCTGCCAGCGCTCGGACAGGGCGGTGAGCTGCTCGCGCTTGTCGGCCAGCTCCTTGCGAAGCCGCTCCAGCCGCTCGGCGGAGGCGGCGTCCGGCTCCTTGGCCAGCGCCATCTCCTCGATTTCGAGCCGGCGCACCGCCCGCTCGATCTCGTCCACCTCGACCGGCCGGGAGTCGATCTCCATGCGCAGGCGGGACGCCGACTCGTCGACCAGGTCGATCGCCTTGTCCGGCAGGAAGCGGTCGGTGATGTAGCGGTCCGACAGGGCGGCGGCGGCGACCAGCGCGGCGTCGGTGATCCGTACGCCGTGGTGCACCTCGTAGCGCTCCTTGAGCCCACGCAGGATGCCGATGGTGTCCTCGATGCTCGGCTCGCCGACCAGCACCGGCTGGAAGCGGCGCTCCAGGGCCGGGTCCTTCTCGATGTGCTCGCGGTACTCGTCCAGCGTCGTCGCGCCGACCATCCGCAGCTCACCACGGGCGAGCATCGGCTTGAGCATGTTGCCGGCGTCCATCGAGCCCTCGCCCTTGCCGGCGCCCACCACGGTGTGCAGCTCGTCGAGGAAGGTGATGACCTGGCCGTTGGAGTTCTTGATCTCCTCCAGGACGGACTTCAGCCGCTCCTCGAACTGCCCCCGGTACGACGCACCGGCCACCATCGCGCCGAGGTCGAGCGAGACGAGCTTCTTGTCCCGCAGCGACTCCGGCACGTCACCGGCGACGATCCGCTGGGCCAGGCCCTCCACGATGGCGGTCTTGCCGACGCCCGGCTCACCGATCAGGACGGGGTTGTTCTTCGTACGCCGCGACAGCACCTGGATCACCCGGCGGATCTCGGCGTCCCGGCCGATCACCGGGTCGATCTTGCCGTCGCGCGCGCTGGCGGTCAGGTCCACGCCGTACTTCGCGAGGGCCTGGTAGGTCTGCTCCGGGTCGGCGGTGGTGACCCGCCGGTCGCCGCCACGCACGGTCGGGAACGCGGCGACCAGGTTCTCCTCGGTGGCGCCGGCGGACTTGAGCGCGGTCGACACCGCGCCGCCCACCCGGGCCAGGCCGGCGAGCAGGTGCTCGGTGGAGGTGTACTCGTCGCCGAGCGGCCGGGCGATCTGCTCGGCGGCGCCGATGGCGTTGACGAACTCCCGCGCCAGGGTCGGCTCGGCGATGCTGGAGCCGCGCGCGGCGGGCAGCGCGTCGATCGCGCGCTGGCTGACCCGGCGCAGCTCGGCGGGGTCGGCCCCGACGGCGCGCAGCAGGCCGGCCGCGGTCGACCCCTCGGTGTCCAGCAGGGACAGCAGCAGGTGCCAGGGCTCCACGGTGGCGTGGCCGCGCTGGTTGGCGAGCGCGACGGCGCCGGTGATGGTCTCGCGGCTCTTGGTGGTGAGACGTTCGGTGTTCATGGGCTCCCCCGGATCGGCGTTGTCCACTGGTAGCGACACAACCAGAGTTGAGCCTATTCCGCTCAACCCTAGCCCTGTGACCTGAGTCACTCCTCTGCCCGGAACCAGCGCCTTTCCAGCACCACCCGCACCCAGTGCGGGTCTCCTCCATCGCTGCCCAGCAGCAGGTCATTCGGTCCGCGCGCGAACAACGTGCCGTCGGAGAGAAGCGTCAGCCGATGATCCGCTCGCAACGGCCACGATTTGTCGACGTAGTGACCGCCGTCGGTGACCAGCCCACCGCCGTCCGGGCCGCTCACCGCCAGTCGGCTCTCCCCGAAGGGCACCAGCGACACGAACGGCTCCGGATACCGGTCGACCAGCACAGGCCGCCAGTCGCCGTCATAGTGCCAGAGGGCCGGGAAGCGGGCCGGATCTCGCCGGTCCCCGATCAGCCACAGGTCGCAGCGGACCGACGTCACCACCCGGATCGCCGCGATCTCGCCGTCGGGGTTCGGCACCCGGGGTCGGCGCCAGTGACGGCCCGAGTCGAACGAGACGGCGATCAGCGGCCGGCCGTTGGCGACGGAGGCCGCCACCACCAGGCCTTCACTGCCGTACACGGTTTGCGGACGCGACAGGGGCGGCTGCACCGGCAGCGGTCGCCAGACCCCGGCCTCCCACCGGATCACGCGGCCTGTCCGGTCGTCCAACCGGAACCAGCTATGCAGCGCCCGTACGACCGACGGTGGGGTCGCTCCTGGTGTGTGCTGAAAGGTGCGTCCGTAGTCCAAGGAGTGGTACCAGCCGTCCCCCGCCAGGAAGAAGGCCGGCACATTCACCGCGACCTGGAACTGTTGCTTCTCCGCCAATGGCCGGGGATGGGGGATCCGGCGCCAGGACCGCCCGCCGTCCAGGGTGGCGAAGAGCAGCGCGGGGCAGTCTGGCGCGGGAGGTCTCCCAGCGCAGGAGGCGAAGAGGGCGTAGCCGTGGTCGCGGTCACCGAACTCCACGTACGGCTGGTCGTACCGATTCGGGACGGTGACAGGGGCCCGGCGTTCGACGATGTCCGGCATCCGGGGCGGCGCGGTCGGAAAGGACGGCTCCGGTGACGGCTGACTGGTGATCGTGCACGCCGCCAGGGAGAACAGCAGCAGCAACAACGCGATCAGCGGATGGAATCGCCGCATGGTCATCCGGCCTCCGGCACAGGGGGCCTCGCCTAGGTGCGAGTACGTGTCGAACAGACTGCCCTACCGGGGATCGGCCTACGTTCACGACCTGGTGACGGAATCCGGACGCCGCGTGAGGATGATCATTCCCAGAGTTGGGCCTATTCCGCTCAACCTTGGCGCTGTGACCTGAGTCACTCACCTGCCTGACGAGCGGCGTGGGCACGCACCTTGGCCCGGTTCCCGCAGCTGGCCATGTCGCACCAGCGGCGCCGGCCCCGTACGTCCAGGAACAGCCAGCCGCAGTCCGTCCCGGGGCAGGCGCGGACCGACCGGTGGGACGCGTCGGTCAGCAGGTCCTCGGCGGCGCGGGCGACGGCGTACAGCGGCCAGGAGAGTCCGGTGGACTCCGGGAGCTGCCGCCGCGCGCCCCCCTCGACGTCGGGGACCAACTCGGTGGCCCGCACGGCCGCCTGCGCCACGCGCGCGACCTCGTCGAACGCGGCCCCGTCGGCCGGGTCGCGCAGCAGCCGGTACAGCGCATTCCGGAACCGGTACGCCGCCCGCAGCACGCTCGCGGCGGAGCGCGGATCGCCCTTCGCGGCGTCGCGCAACCGGCCGACCGTCTTCGTGGAGAGGAGGCCGGCATGGCCGGCCCAGACCGCCAGCCGGTCGTACGTGGGGATCCACTCGCGCTTCGGATCCGGCTCCCCGGACGGCGTTCGGACGACGGCGTCCCAGCCCGACCACGTGTTGCAGAAATCCAGCGCGTGGTGCCCGCCCCAGAGCTTCGGCATGGGGTAGCCGTCAACCTCGATCCAGTGCACCGATCGATTGTGCCGCTTGACAAGCCGAGCCAGGAAGGGTTGCCTGTGACTAACCTGTCACATGCCTATAACTGGTTAGGAGAAATGCATGCGGCGATCCCTCGCCACCACCCTCGGATTACTCACCGCCACGGTTGCCGCCGCGACTGCCGCCACCCCCGCCCATGCCGCGCCGGTTGCGGCCGGGCTCGACTGGGAGCCGTACCGGTCGCAGCCGTACACGGTCGCCGCCGGCGACCGGTGCGCCTTCGGGGTGCACGCCGAACCGATCGTCGACGAGGAGCGCATCGCGACCGTGGCCACCTACCCGGACGGGAGCCCGCGCCAGCAGGTCATCACCGGCGACCTCCGGGTCCGGTACACGAACCTCGACACCGGCGCGACCGTCGAGCACGACCTGAACGGCACGGCCTTCATCGAGTACGCGACCGACGGGTCCATGACCCACCGCTACCTGGGCGCGGTCGCCGTGGGCTTCCGGGCCACCGACGAGTACCCGAAGGGGATCTGGCGCCTCGACGGCTACCACGAGGTGCACTTCGGCCCGGGCGGCGGCACGCGGGAGATCCGCGTCGACGCGGGCACCGAGCACAACGTCTGCACGGACCTGGACTGATAGCTCGTCACCGGTCCGTCGACGGCGGTCCGTCGGCGTGCCGTCAGCGGGGCAGGCGCGGGGTGCAGGGCGTCTGGTGGTCGGCCCGGAGCACGCACCGCCGGCCACCGTCGAGCCTGCGGTCGCAGAAGACCCAATGGCGTACACCCTGGTTGTCCTCGGTCGACACGGTGATCCCGCCCGCTTCGACGCAGGCGAGAAACGCCAACGAGCGGCCGGCCGTCCGAGCCAGGATCTTGGCCCGCGCCAGGTCCGACGCCGTGATCGGCAGGTGGATGACGTACCGCCCGCTCATCGCGCCCTCTCGTCGCTCAGCCCGCGGAGTGGAAGGAGCGGCCCGGCCAGGTCCCGTCGGCCGGGCCGCTCCGCCCTGCCACCGCAGCCTCCCTTGGCAGTACGGCAACAGGGCTGTACGCAGCCGAGACGAGCCACGGGGAATGCCCGCCTCGGCAACGGACGGGCACCGCCAGGAGCCGGTTGCCTACCAGGACTTCCGCCACGGACCGCCCGTCCGGGTCAACATACAATGCAAAGCATTCGAACACGACAAGTGACCATGCTAAGCACGCCAAGTGTTGGCCGATCGGTCGCGATCATGGGAGGATCTTGGGGCCTACCAGGAGTGCCGCATGCCCCGAGTTTCCGACCGCCAGCGGATCGCGCAGGACATCCGCGACAAGATCAGCTCAGGTGAATACGCCCCCGGCGACAAGCTGCCGTCGCTGCGTGAGATGACCGTCCTCTACGGAGTCTCCGCCGAGCCCGTGCGGTCAGCCCTGCTGATCCTCCATGCGGAGGGCCTGATCGAAGGCCACCAGGGCAAGGGCACCTATGTCACTCCCCGTCCCGCCCCGAGACGTCGCGACGGCGAGCCGTAACCCGAGATCTTGGAGGATTTCGGCCCCTGGAGGGGCCGTTTCTTTCCAAGATCTCGTTAGCCGGGCCAGCCGGCGGCGCGGAGGGCGGCGCGGAGTTGGGTGAGCACCTCCTCCGGGTGGGTGCGCACCACCCAGGCGGGGAAGCGGAGCACGCGGTCACCCTCGACCCAGAGGTCGTTCTGCCGGCGCATGTCCGCCCAGGCCTGGCGCGGGTCAAGATGGTAGCTACCGTCGATCTCGACGTGCACTCCCCACTGTGCGAAGTACACGTCCAGGTAGCGGCGCCGGCCGGTCGAGTCGTGCCGGACCTGCTGCCGGGTGGGTTCGGGGAGACCGGCGCGGCGGACCAGGCGGAGGAAGTCGAGCTCGCTCAGGGCGTGAGCGCCGCCGGCCGCGTCGGTCGCGGTGCTCAGGATCAGTCGTCGGCGGCGTAGCCGGGGCAGCCGTGCGACGACCTGGTGCAGCTCGTCGCCGCCGACGAGGCGTTGCTGGAAGGCGGCCGCCACGATTCCCCGAGCCTCGTCGTCGGTCGCCGCCCACTGCGCCGCGTCAACGATCGACCGGGCCGGCATCGTCCGTCGCGGCTGCCCGACGGCGTGGACATCCTCGTCGGGGAGGCTGGTCGTCCGGTGTACGAGCACGCCCGGCGGGAGCGGGCCGCGCCGGCAGGTGGCGGGGAGCAGCAGATGGATGGCCCGACCACCGACCCGGCGCAGTCCGTGCGCCTGGGCGGCGGTGACCCCGCCGAGCAGCGCGTCCGGCCCGGCGGCGAGCACGGCGATCCAACGCAGTTGGGCTGCGCTGACCGGCCCGTTGTGGGTGACGAACACCCCTCGGTGTGGCTGGCGCCAGCGTCCGGTCGCCACCCGGTGACGGATCGCCTTGCGCGACAGGTGTCGCAACGCCTGTCCGAGGCTCAGCACGTCCTCCTGGTGGAAGAGCAGCCAGCTCAACTCGTCAGCGTCGTCACCCGGCAATGCCCGCCCGAGCGCAGCGAGCGACCGCCCACCCCTGACTCCCATACGAGAACCCTGCCAAGCGCAGCTCTCACAGCGCTGCCCCTGTGGACAACGTCGAGATCTTGGAAGGAAATGGCCCCTCCAGGGGCCGAAATCTTCCAAGATCTCGAAAAACCTAGGCCGCCTCGAGTACTACTCTTGTCCAAGCCGTGAAGGGGGGTCGGGCTAGCAGGAGTTCGTGGGGGGCGGTGGCAGCCAGGGTGCCGTCGTCGAGGATGTGCAGGTAGTGCTCGGGGGTCACCGGCCAGGGCACGTCCGCATAACGGCCGCCGGCCAACACGCCCGCCCCGCGTGAGCTCACTACCGCCGCTCGCCCGCCGCCCAGCAGTGCCGGCGGGGACGCCTGCTCCGGATGCCCCTCGGCGCGTACGGGCTGCCAGGAGCCGGCCCAGCGCCACAGCGCCGGGAAGTCCGTGCGGTCCGTCCGCTCGCCGACCAGCCACGGCTCCCCGTCCGGCGCGACCTCGACCCGCAGGATGCCGACGTCGCCGGAGTCGGGCGGCGGCACGGCAGTCGTCCGCCAACTCCGACCCTCGTCGGTCGAGACCGCCGCATAGGGAAGGCCGCCGGCCGCCCCGGCGGCGAAGAGCAACCCTCTGCTCTCGCCGACGGTGTTCAGCCCCGGCACTTCCGGCTGCACCGGCAGCCGGTCCAGGCCGCGGCCGTCCCAGCGCCCCACGCCGCCCTCAGCCTCGACGATCTGGAAGCGCCCCTGCGCGGCCCGCCACTCGGCCGGCCCCGCCTCGCCGCGGGTGTGCCGGAAGGTCCGGCCGCCGTCGGTGGAGGTCCACCAGCCGTACGGCTCGCTCAACAGCACGAGCAGGCCGGGGGCGGTGTACAGCTGCTGGCCCTCGGCGACCGGTCGCGGGTGCTGGAGCTTCCGCCACGAACCCCCACCGTCCACCGTCGCGTAGAGCAGTGCGGGGCAGTCCCGGCCGGGTGGTCGATTGCCGCAGGAGGCGAAGAGGGCGTAGCCGTACGAGGAGTCGACGAACTCGACGTACGGCCGGTCGTACCCCTTGGGAACCACGACCTGGACGCGGCGGTTCTCCGCGACGGCGACCGGGGACGGCGGCGGCCCGGGGCGCTGCGACGCCGCGCTGGACGGCACGGCGGACGAGGGCGCGAGGCGGGGCGGCGGGTCGCGGCGGATGTCCCCGACCGAGCAGGCGGCCAGGAGCGGCACCAGCACCGCCAGCCAGGGAAGCCGGCGCTCGATCATGACGACCTCCGTCACGCGGTAGCCTTGCTCGGGTGCGAGTACGTGTCGAACAGACTGCCCTACCGGGGATCGGCGTACGTCACGACCTGGTGACGGAATCCGGACGCCGGCTGGGGGTGGTCACCCACCGGAACGGGCGTCGCGACCTCGTCCTGTACGACCCGGACGATCCCGACTCCTGCCAGGCCGACATCCCGCTGACCGACGACGAGGCGGAGGCGCTGGCCGACATCCTCGGCGCGTCGCTGATGCTCGGCCAACTGTCCGGTCTGCGGGAGCAGGCCGCCGGCCTGCTCACCGAGCAGATCGCGATCCCGGCCGGCTCCTCGTACGTGGGCCGGAAGCTGGGTGACACCAAGGCGCGTACCCGCACGGGCGCCTCGATCGTGGCGGTGCTGCGCCACGGCGAGGTGATCGTCTCCCCGGACCCCTCGTTCCGCTTCGCGGCCGGCGACGTGGTGGTCGTTGTCGGGACCCGGCAGGGTCTCGACGGCGTGACCGCCATTCTCGCCGACAGTGACCCGGACGGCTGAGGCGGATGCACCACACCACAACACTGCTCATCGAGGTCGGCGCTCTGCTGTTCCTGCTCGGCCTGCTCGGCCGGCTCAGCCGACGGATCGGCCTCTCCCCCATCCCGCTCTACCTCCTCGCCGGCCTGGCCGTCGGGCACGGCGGCGTGTTCGAGGTCAAGGCCAGCGAGGAGTTCTTCGCGGTCGGCGCCGAGATCGGCGTGATCCTGCTGCTGGTCATGCTCGGCCTGGAGTACTCGGCCGGCGAGTTGGTCGGCAACCTCCGCTCCGCCGCCCCGGCCGGGCTCATCGACGGGGTGCTGAACGCGCTGCCCGGCGCCGCCTTCGCGCTGCTGCTCGGCTGGGACTGGGTGGCCGCCGTCGTGCTCGCCGGCATCACCTGGGTCTCCTCGTCCGGCGTCATCGCCAAGGTGCTCGCCGACCTGGGCCGGCTCGGTAACCGGGAGACGCCGGTGGTGCTGTCGGTGCTGGTCATCGAGGACCTCGCGATGGCGCTGTACCTGCCGCTGCTCACCGCCGTCCTCGCCGGGACCGGCCTGATCGGCGGCGGGATCGCGCTCGCCGTCGCCGTCGCCACGGTGCTGATCGTGCTGATGGTGGCGATCCGGTACGGCCGGGTCATCTCGAACGTCATGTCGGCACGCGACCCGGAGGCACTCCTGCTGGGCGTGCTCGGCCTGACCCTGCTGGTCGCCGGTGTAGCCGCGAAGCTCCAGGTGTCGGCTGCGGTCGGCGCGTTCCTGGTCGGCATCGCCCTCTCCGGGCCGGTCGCGCACCACGCCACCGAGCTGCTGACCCCGCTGCGCGACCTGTTCGCCGCGGTGTTCTTCCTCTTCTTCGGGCTGGTCACCGACCCGCGGGACATCCCGCCGGTGCTGCTGCCGGCGCTCGCGCTGGCCGTGATCACGATGGGGACGAAGACGCTCACCGGGTACCTCGCCGCCCGGCGGGTCGGCATCGCCGAGCCCGGCCGCTGGCGCGCCGGCCTCGCCCTGGTGCCGCGCGGGGAGTTCTCCATCGTCATCGCCGGTCTGGCGGTGGCGGCCGGGAGCGTCGAGCCGCGGTTGGCCGCGCTCGCCACGGCGTACGTGTTGATCACGGTCGTGACCGGGCCGATGTTGGCCCGGGTACCTGATTTCGGCTGGTTCAAGGGTTGGCTGCGGCGCCGGGCGGCGGCGCAGCGGGTTCAGCCGGCGCCCGTCGCCGACTGACGGGTTTCGGTCGTGCCGGCCGGTTTCGGCGGTACGGTCCCGGCCGGCCCGGCCAACGGTTGCCGAATTGCTTCCCTGAGGGTCTACCGCTGGTCGCCCCTCCGCGTTACCGTTTCGCCCCAGCAGCCATGGGTTCGCGGGGTGTGCGTCGCCCCGCGTCCGGAGAGCGGGAAGGTTGGCCGGTGAGCGTGCAGGAATCGACGTTCCACGGCTTCGCCAACCCCGTCGACCCGTCGCCGACGGAGTTGCGGGCGTGGGCGTACCACCCCGACTCGGTGCCGCTGACCTCCATGCCGCCCGACTGGGACCTGCTGGTCTCCGGTGACCGGCTGGTGCTGACCCTCTTCGACCTGGCCATGGACCCGGCCTGCCCGGCCCGCCGCTTCGCGCTGCACTGCCTCTACATCTACGCCGCGGACGGGATCCGGACGAATTTCCGCGCCCACCCCAAGCGCCGCTTCCGCAAGCTGGTGGAGCAGGCCGAGCGGGACGGCGACGAGCTGATGCGTACGTGGGCGCACAACAGCCGGGTGCTGCTGGCCCGTCCGGACCTGTTCGTCTACCGCGACTGGTGCGAGGGCGGCCTGGTCCGGGAGAACCGCCGCCTCGCCTGAGCGCCGCCGCTCCGACCGCCCGTATTGATCATGAAGTTATAGCTGCGACACGCCGAGCCGGACCGCTATAACGTCATGATCATCGGGGGCGATGGTTGGGCATGCGAACGGGCCGGGACCCCCCGTGGGTCCCGGCCCGTTCGTCTCGCTGACGGTGGTCAGCGCGCCTTCCGGCTGCGGCTCTCGCGGCGCCCCTGGTCGATTCCGTGATCGACCGAGTCGGCGAACCGCCCCTCTTTGATCTTGTCGCGGAACGTCCCCTCGGTGACCTTGTCGAATCTCTTCCGGACGTTCTCGGCCACCTGCTCGAGCCGGTCTACCGTCTGCTGGGCAACCTTCTTCGCCGATTCCGCCATGGCTCCCCCTGCCATCGGAGTCCGGATTGAGTTGGTTGAACCTGATTCGAGGCTAACGGGCCACCCAACCTGGTGCGGAGAAACCCGGGATACGCCGAACGGCGGTGTCCCGGGCAGGGGACACCGCCGTTCGGCGCGATCCGCGCGGACGCGACCGCTCAGCGTTCGGGGTTCCGGCGGGGACGCCAGACCACCAGCGCGGTGGAGGTGCGGTTGGCGGGCACCAGGTCGCTGCCCGGGAAGCGGGCCAACGCCTCCAGCTCGGCGATCCGGCGGTACGCGGCGTCCAGCTCCGCCTCCAGCCGGGCCACCCGCTGCTGCGCCTGCTCCAGCAGCCGCTCCAGCCCGATGATCCGCTTGACGCCGGCCAGGTTGATGCCGTCGTCCTGACTGAGCCGCTGCACCTCGCGCAGCAGCACCACGTCCCGGACGCTGTACCGGCGACCGCCCCCGGCCGCCCGGCCGGCCTGCACGAGGCCGAGCCGGTCGTACTGGCGGAGCGTCTGCGGGTGCATGCCCGCCATCCGCGCCGCCACCGAGATCATCAGCACCTTGGCCTCGTAGGCAGGGTCATCCGCGCCGACGAATCCGTCCGACATCCCCGCTCACCTCCGCACGTACTGCATCAGGCCCACTGAAACACCGCGTCAACTCACTCGACGCACCCGCGCGTCGAGATGTTCCCGGGCGGCCGGCGGAGTCTGCGCGGCGAAGGTCTCCAACGCCGCCCGCGCCTCGTCCGACAGCTTCGCCGGGACCGCCACGTCCAGGGTGACCAGCAGGTCCCCGGCCCGACCGTCCCTGCGGACCACCCCCTTGCCCCGCGCGCGCAGGACCCGCCCGCTGGGCGTACCCGGCGGCACCCGAAGGGTCACCGCGCCGTCGAGCGTGGGTACCCGCAGATCGGTGCCGAGCACGGCCTCGGCGAAGGTGATCGGCACGGTCAGGGTGAGGTCGTCACCGGACCGCCCGAACAGGTCGTCCGGGCGCACCTTGACGTGGACGTACAGGTCGCCCGCCGGGCCGCCGCGCTCACCGGGCTCACCCCGCCCGGCCAGCCGGATCCGCTGACCGTCGGCCACGCCGGCCGGGAACCGCACGTTGAGCGTCCGGGTCTTGGTGACCCCGCCGGTGCCCTGGCACTCCGGGCACTTCTCCTCGACGATCGTGCCGACCCCCTGGCAGTTGCGGCACGGCTCGGAGAAGCTGAACGACCCCTGATTGCGGGTGGTCACGCCGGCACCGTGGCAGACCGGGCAGGCGCGCGGCTGGGTGCCGGGCTTCGCCCCGCTGCCCTGGCAGGTGTCGCACACACCGGGGGCGCGCAGCGTCAGCGGGAGGGTCACCCCGCGTACGGCGTCGTTGAAGTCGAGCGCGACCTCGGCCTCGACGTCCCGTCCCCGGGCCGGACCCCGGGGCGCGGCGCCGCCGCCCCCACCCGAGAAGATCGAACTGAACAGGTCCTGGAAGCCGGCGCCGCCGAAGCGCCGGTCGCCGCCCGCCGCGCCGCCGAAGAGGTCGGAGACGTCGAACGGCACGCCGCCGGGCTGCCCCGCGCCCCGGGCGTTGCGGCGGAACGCGCCCGAGCCGAACAGCGAGCGCATCTCGTCGTACTCGCGGCGCTTGGCCTCGTCGCCGAGGACCGCGTACGCCTCGGAGACGGCCTTGAAACGCTCCTCGGCCCTGGGGTCGCCAGGGTTGTGATCCGGGTGCGACTCGCGCGCCAGCTTCCGGTACGCCTTCTTGATCTCGTCAGCGGAGGCGGCCTTCTGCACGCCCAGGACGGCGTAGAAGTCCTTCTCGATCCAGTCCTTGGAACTCACCGGTCCACCCCCTTCCCAGCGAGCGGTCGTCCCGCCCGCCCGGTGCGGGCGGGCGGGACGAACCGGTCATCGTGTCGCGCCACTTACTCGGGATCGGCCACCGCGACCAGCGCGGGCCGCAGCAGCCGCTCGCCGATCTGGTAACCCCGTCGCATCACCTGCACGCAGGTCGGCTCGGTGACGTCGGCCGAGGTCTGGTGCGCCACGGCCTCGTGGACGGTCGGGTCGAACGGGTCGCCCTTCTCCCCGAACGGGGTCAGCCCGAACTTGCCGAGCGCGGTGGTGAGCTGCTCGGCCACCGCGCCGAACGGCCCGACGAGGTCGCCGTGCTCACGGGCCCGGTCCAGGTCGTCGAGGATCGGCAGCAGCGCGGCGAGCACCGCCCCGGTCGCCTGCTCGGTGACCAGCCCCCGGTCCCGGTCGACCCGCTTGCGGTAGTTGGCGTACTCCGCCGACACCCGCTGGAGGTCCCGCGTCCGCTCCTCGAGCTCGGCGCGCAGCGCCTCCAACTCGGCGCCGAGCGACGTCGCGGCGGCGGCGACCGGCTCGGCCGGCTCGGCCGGCGCGTCCACCACCGGCGGGCTGCCCGCCTTGGCGCCGTCCGCCTCGCCGCCCTCGACCTGGATCTCGTCGACCACGACCTCGGCCTCCTCGACCAACCCCTCCGCCGGGACGTCGGTCCCGGCGTCGGCGGCGGCCGCGTCCGACCCCGCGGTCTCGCTGATCTTGCGCTTGTTACGGATGACGACCCGCGGCTCCTCGCCGGCCTTAGCGGCGGACGCGGAGCCACCCGGCGCCGACCCGGTGGTGTCCGGGTCGGCGGCTCGTGGCTTGTCCGTCATGCGGCTACCTCATCCCTGTGCGTGGAGTGCGTGTCCGAGGAGGACCGTCACTTCTTGTCCTCGTCCACGATCTCCGCGTCGACCACGTCGTCGGGGCCACCGGCCTGCGCACCGCCGGCCTGCGCACCACCGGTCGCACCGGCGCCCGCCTGGCCCGCCTCCTCGCCCTGCTGCTGGCTGTAGAGCAGGGAGCCGGCCTGCTGGGAGACCTGGGCCAGCTTCTCGTGAGCTGACTTGATCTTCTCGATGTCCTGACCGCCGAGCGCGCTGCGCAGCTCGCCCAGCGCCTCGTTGATCTGGTCCCGGGACTCGGTCGGCAGCTTGTCGCCGCTCTCGGCGAGGAACTTCTCGGTCTGCCACTGGAGCGCCTCGGCCAGGTTGCGGGTCTCGGCCTCGTCGCGGCGCCGCTTGTCCTCCTCGGCGTGCTCCTCGGCGTCCCGGCGCATCCGCTCGATGTCGTCCTTCGGCAGCGAGGAGCCGCCGGTGATCGTCATCTTCTGCTCCTTGCCGGTGCCGAGGTCCTTCGCGTGGACGTTCACGATGCCGTTGGCGTCGATGTCGAAGGTGACCTCGATCTGCGGCACGCCGCGCGGCGCCGGCGGGAGGCCGGTCAGCTCGAAGGTGCCCAGCTTCTTGTTGTACGCCGCGATCTCGCGCTCGCCCTGGAAGACCTGGATCAGCACCGACGGCTGGTTGTCGTCCGCCGTGGTGAAGACCTCGGAGCGCTTGGTCGGGATGGTGGTGTTGCGCTCGATCAGCTTGGTGAAGATGCCGCCCTTGGTCTCGATGCCCAGGCTCAGCGGGGTCACGTCGAGCAGCAGGACGTCCTTGACCTCACCCTTGAGGACACCGGCCTGGAGGGCGGCGCCGACGGCGACGACCTCGTCCGGGTTGACGCCCTTGTTGGGCTCCTTGCCGGTGAGCTGCTTGACCAGGTCGGTCACGGCCGGCATACGGGTCGAGCCGCCGACCAGGATGACGTGGTCGACGTCGGAGACCTTGATCCCGGCGTCCTTCACAGCCTGCTCGAACGGGCCCTTGCAGCGGTCCAGCAGATCCTGCGTCATCCGCTGGAACTCGGCCCGGCTGAGCGTCACGTCGAGGTGCAGCGGGCCGGCGGCACCGGCGGTGATGTACGGCAGGTTGATGTTGGTGGTGGTGGCGGCGGACAGCTCGATCTTCGCCTTCTCGGCCGCCTCCTTGAGGCGCTGCATCGCCATCTTGTCCTGGGACAGGTCGATGCCGTGCTCGCCCCGGAAGGTCTTCACCAGGTGGTCGATGATCCGCTGGTCCCAGTCGTCGCCACCGAGGTGGTTGTCACCGCTGGTCGACTTGACCTCGATGACGCCCTCGGCCAGCTCCAGCAGCGACACGTCGAAGGTGCCGCCGCCGAGGTCGAAGACCAGGACGGTCTGCTCCTTGGAGCCCTTGTCCAGCCCGTACGCCAGGGCGGCCGCGGTCGGCTCGTTGACGATCCGCAGCACATTGAAGCCGGCGATCTCACCGGCCTCCTTGGTGGCCTGACGCTGGCCGTCGTTGAAGTACGCCGGGACGGTGATCACCGCGTCGGTGATCTGCTCGCCCAGGTACGCCTCGGCGTCCCGCTTGAGCTTCATCAGCGTGCGGGCCGAGATCTCCTGCGGCGTGTACTTCTTGCCGTCGATGTCGACGGACCAGTTGGTGCCGATCTCCCGCTTGACCGAGCGGATCGTCCGGTCCGGGTTGGTCACCGCCTGGCGCTTGGCGACCTCACCGACGAGCACCTCGCCGTTGCGGGCGAACGCGACGATCGACGGGGTCGTCCGCGAGCCCTCCGCGTTGGCGATGACGGTGGGCTCACCGCCCTCCAGGACGCTGACGCAGGAGTTCGTCGTGCCGAGGTCGATACCGACCGCACGTGCCATCTTCGCTTCCTCGCTTCGTTCGTTTAAGCAGGTGACGGGCACCGCCCGCAGCACACCCACCACAAGTTGAGTGAACTTGACTCAATAGTGCCATGCCGTGGGCGATCGTCAAGTCGGGGTTGAGCCGACCCGACGCAACCTACCCGTTATTACTGTCCGGTTGTTTTCCATTGCATCGGTCGGGCACGCTTTAGCGGTGACGACGCACGGCGATCCCGCCACCCACTCCGCCGCGCCCGCCGTCGCTGCCCGCACCGGCCCCACCGACGCCGGGGAGGCCCCGGCCACCACCGGGGACGACACCCTGCCCGCCGCGCTGACCGGCCTGCGCGCCGCGATCGGTACGGCGCGCTTCCCGCTCGCGCTGCCCTCCGCCGGGGCCGCCACCCGGGTCGGCCGGGCGCTCACCGACCAGCTCGACGACTACCTGCTGCCCCGGCTCCGCCGGCTCGACGCACCCCTGCTCGTGGTGGTCGGCGGGTCCACCGGCGCCGGCAAGTCGACCCTGGTCAACAGCCTGGTCAAGGCCCGGGTGAGCGCCGCCGGGGTGCTCCGCCCCACGACCCGCTCCCCGGTGCTGGTGTGCAACCCGGCCGACTCGAGCTGGTTCCGCCAGGGCGAGCTGCTGCCCGGCCTGACCCGCACCGGCGCCCCCAGCGAGGACCCGCGCACCCTGCACCTCGTCACCGCGCCGGCCCTCCCGCCCGGGCTTGCCTTCCTCGACGCCCCCGACATCGACTCGGTGGTCGACGCCAACCGCGCCCTCGCCGGCCAGCTCCTCGCGGCCGCCGACCTCTGGCTCTTCGTCACCACCGCCGCCCGGTACGCCGACGCCGTCCCCTGGGAGCTGCTGCGCACCGCCCAGGCCCGGGGCACGGTGATCGCCATGGTGCTCGACCGGGTGCCGCCGGAGGCCGGCGACGAGGTCGCCGCCCACCTGTCGGAGATGCTCGCCGACCAGGGCCTCGGCTCGGCGCCGCTGTTCGTGCTCCCCGAGACCTGGGTGGACGGGCAGGGTCTGCTCCCCGAGCAGGTCACCGCCCCGCTCGCCGACTGGTTCGCCCGGCTCGCCGCCGACGCGGACGCCCGGGCCGCCGTCGTCCGGCAGACCCTCGACGGGGCGCTCGCGACACTCCAGCCGACCGTCGACGGGCTCGCCGCGGCCGCCGAGGAGCAGTGGGCCACCGCCGACGCGCTCGACGAGCGGGTCGCCGCCTCGTACCGCAGCGCCCACCGCACCGTCGAGCAGGGGCTCTCCGACGGGCGGCTGCTGCGCGGCGAGGTGCTGGCCCGCTGGCAGGAGTTCGTGGGCACTGGCGAGCTGTTCCGCACGCTCGAGGCGCGCATCGGGCGCCTGCGGGACCGCATCGTCGCCGCGGTGACCGGCCGTCCGGCCCCCGCCGCCGAGCTGCGGGTCGCGATCGAGTCCCAGCTGGTCACGCTGCTGCGCGGGGTCGCCTCGGAGGCGGCGGAGACCGCGCACACCGCGTGGCGGGCCCATCCCGCCGGGGCGGTGCTGCTCGACCCGGAGCTCGCCCATCCGTCACCCGACCTGCCCGAGCGCGCCGAACGGCTGGTCCGCGAGTGGCAGCGCGGCGTGCTCGACCTGGTGCGGGCCGAGGGGGGCGACAAGCGCTTCGTGGCCCGGACGGCCGCGTACGCGGTGAACGCCACCGGGCTCGCCGTCATGATCGCCGTGTTCGCCTCGACCGCCTTCATCCCGACCGGGCTGGAGGTCGCCACCGGGGCCGGCACGACGGTCGCCGGGCAGGCCGTGCTCCAAGCGATCTTCGGCGACCAGGCGGTGCGTACGCTGGCCAACAAGGCCCGGACGGACCTGCTGGCGCGGGTGCGGACGCTGCTGGACGAGGAGACCGCACGCTACCTCACCCGGACGGCGGCCGCGCGGCCCGCCCCGGAGACCGCCGAGACGCTGCGCCGGGCGGCCGAGCGCGTGGAGCTGGCCCGGCGTCGCAGCGGCCTCACCGCCGACGCGCCGGCCGACGAGGACGGGCCGCGGTGAGCAACATCGCCGGGCGGATGCGCGAGGCGTTCCGCGGTCAGCAGCGGGTGGACGCCGGCGCCCTCGTCGCCCGGCTGGAGGCGGTCAGCCGGTTCCTCGGGCTGGTCGACGGCCACCTGCCCGACAAGCAGCTCGTCGCCGCGCACACCCTGGTCGAGCGGGCCGGCACCCGGCTCGCGCTGTCCCGCGACCACACCGTGGTGGCCCTGGCTGGCGCCACCGGCAGCGGCAAGTCGAGCCTGTTCAACGCCCTCGCCCGGATGGAGCTGTCGCCGGTCGGGGTGCGCCGCCCGACCACCGGCGTCACGCACGCCTGCGTCTGGGGGCCGCTGGACGACGCCACCCGGCTGCTGGACTGGGTCGGCGTGCTGCCCCGGCACCGGTTCGTCCGGGAGAGCGTGCTCGACGGCGACGACGAGTCGACCCTGCACGGTCTCATCCTGCTCGACCTGCCCGACTTCGACTCCGTGCAGCGGTCCCACCAGCTCGAGGTCGACCGGCTGCTCGGCCTGGTCGACCTGGTGGTCTGGGTGGTCGACCCGCAGAAGTACGCCGACCGCGTGATCCACACGAGCTACCTGCGCGAGTTCCACCGGCACCGGGACGTCACCCTCGTCGTGCTCAACCAGGCCGACCGGCTGCCCCCGGCCGAGCTGCCCCGGGTCCTCGCCGACCTGCGTCGACTGCTCGACGCGGACGGCCTGGACGGCGTACCGCTGCTGGCCACCGCCGCCGTCGACCCGGACGGCATCGCCGGGCTGCGGGAGCCGCTGGAGCGGGCGGTCGCCGAGCGGCAGGCCGCGCTGCGGCGACTGCGCGGTGACCTGGACGCGGTGGTGGCCGACCTGACCGAGCTGGTCGACGCGGGCGAGCCGGCCGGGCTGAACGACTCGACGGTCGCCGGGCTGCACCGGGCCCTCGCCGGCGCCGCCGGGGTGGCCGCCGTCGCGGAGGCGGTCGAGGCGGCGTACCGGCACCGGGGCGCGGCGGCGACCGGCTGGCCGCTGGTCCGGGGCTGGCGGCGGCTGCGGCCCGATCCGCTGCGCCGGCTGCACCTGCCGGGCGCCCCCGGCGACGGCAAGGACCCGGCGGAGAGCCTGGTCGCCGCGACCTCGGTGCCCGACCCGACCGCCGCGCAGCGCTCTGCGCTCGGGCTGGCCATCCGGTCGGTGGCCGACCGGGCCGGCGCGGGCCTGCCGGCGTCCTGGCCGGCCGCGGTGACCGCCGCTGCCCGCTCCCGGCTCACCGACCTGCCCGACGCGCTGGACGGCGCCATCGCCCGCACCGACCTCGGCATGGGGAGCCGGCCGCTGTGGTGGCGGCTCGTCGGGGGCCTCCAGTGGCTGGTCACGGCCGCGGCGGTGGTCGGGCTGGGCTGGCTCGTCCTGGGGTACGCGCTGCGCGCCCTCGGGCTGCCCGAGCTGGACAATCCGACCGTCGGCGTGGTGCCCCTGCCCACCCTGCTGCTGCTCGGCGGCCTGCTCGCCGGGCTGCTGGTGGCGGCGCTGACCCGGCCGGCGCTGCGCTGGGCGGCGCGGCGGGCACGGCGGCGGGCCGAGCAGCGGCTCACCGCCGCGGTGGCGGACGTCGGGGCGGCGTACGTGCTCACGCCGGTGCGCGCCGTGCTGTCGTCGTACGCCGAGGCGCGCCGGGCTCTGGCGGAAGCCGCCCGCCGCTGACCGGACGCGCTGGGGCAGGAGGTCGCTGACGGGCGCCGGGCTCTGGCAGAGGCCGCCGACCGGCGCGCCGGGTGCGGCCACAGACCCACCCGCGGAGGTGCCCACGCCGCTCCGGGCGACCTAAAAGCCGGTCGCGGCGTAGGGTCGGTGGATGGGAACTCCGCAGACCCCTTACGACGCGGTGCTGCACGCGGCCCGCGACGTGGCCAAGCTCGACAACGCCCTGGACGCCGAGATGCTCGGCGCGGCGTTGCTCGGCAGCGTGTACGCGGTCGCCGAGACCCGGCGCGACGACGCCGTCCGCGAGTTCGTCGGCCACTTCCTCGCCGCCACCTCCCGCCGGCGCGCGGCGGCGGCGACCACCATCCGATCGGTCTTCGCCGCCCTGGTGCCGGACGCGACGGGAGCCGACCGGGTCCGCCCCGGCGCCGCCGCCCCCGCCTGGTCCGGGCAGCTCGGCCGGGTCCACCTGACCGGCTGCTGGTCGTACGGGGACGTGTACGGCGACCAGACGTCGTACCTGGCGACGTTCGCGTACGACGACCCGGCGGGCGGGCCGGAGCACGCGCTCGTGGCGCTCGTCGACCACAACATCGGCATCACCAAGGACGTCTTCGTGGGCGGCCCGCCCGCCCGCGTCCTCGACCAGATCCGCCGGATGTGCTCCGGTGACGAGCTGACCTGGTTCCGCGACGAGGAGCCGGCGCGCATGCACACCGAGGTGACCCGGCACCTGGCCGTCACCGACGACCTGAGCGAGCTGCCCGGCGAGGGATCGCTCGCCACCGACCGGGCGCTGGTCGGGGCCCGGCTGGCCCTGCTGCCGGTGGGCCGGGAGGCGCCCGTCCGGGTGCTGGAGCCGCTCACCGCCGCGGAGCGTACGGACCTCGTCCGGCGGTTCCTCGCCGCACCGGAGGCCACCCGGTTCGGGCTGGACACCGTCGACGGTTCGCAGCTCGCCTCCCTGCACTTCTGCCTCGGCCTGCTGCTCGACCACGCGGCCACCTTCACCGACCCCGACCCGCTGCGGTGGAGCCCGACGGTCGCCGGGCTGTTCCTGCTGGACTGGGTGCACCGGCGGGCCGTGCTGGACATGGACGACGCGGCGCTGCTGCCCCGGGTGCTGCGCGGTTGGGCCGCGTACGCCGCCCGCAAGAAGGGGCTGCCGGAGACTGCGGCGGCCCGGACGGACGCCGCGATCGAGGAGATGGTGCCGGAGTTCGCCCGCCTCTACACCACGGGCGAGCGGCGCAGCCCGGCGACCGCGGCGGTCGCCCAGTTGCTGGCCGACGGCGTCGACCCGGACGACCCGGCCGCTCTGGACGCCTGGATCGAGGCCAACCGCCACCACCTGACCGACGACGGCGCCTGAGTCTCGGCCCCCCGCTACTGCACCGCATCCCGGACGGCCGCCACCGGATCGGCCCCGCCGAGTCGTGCCTCGGCCGCGCTCAACGCGGGTCAGCCCAGGGTGCCGTACACCAGGCCCGCCACCAGGGCGCCGAGCGCGCCGCCGGCGACCACCTGTGGCACGGTGTGGTCCCGCAGCCGCACCCGGGACCAGCCGACCAGGGCCAGCAACGGCGCGGTGACCAGCATCCGCGCGCCGAAGGTGAGCACCAGGACGACCACGGTGCCGGCGGCGACGGCCGAGTGGATCGACATCTTCCACCAGTGGCTGACCGCTACCGCGACCACCAGCCCGACCAGTCCGGCGGCGGCCAGGCCGAGCACCGGGCGCGGCGCACCGAGCACCGCCAGCAGGGCGAGACCCGCGGCCACCGAGCCGAGCCCGAACAGCAGCGGCACCCGGCGCTGCTCCCGGACCCCGACGTGATGGTCGGTGAGCCGTCCCCGGCGGACCCCGCCGACGATGTACGCGAACGGGATGCCGCTGACGAACACCGTGGCGAGCAGGCCCCACGCCAGACCGTCGACCCCGCCCCGGGCGCCGTGCCAGGCGACCAGGACGGTGAGGACCGAGACCAGGACCGCGGGCGCGGTCAGCTCGGTGACCGTCCGCGCCAGCCGGAGCCCCCGGGCCGCCCCGGGCGTGCCGGTGCCGTCCGCTCCGCCCGGCGCGGCACCGCTGCCGTCCCGCCGCCGGCCGGCACGTCGACGGCCGGGGCTCACCGGTCCTCGACGGTGGCCGTCGTGACGGCCGGCGACCGCGTCGAACCGCCCGGCCCGGCCGTGGAGCCGGCAGCCGGTGGGGTCGCGCCCACCGGGACCGGTGGTGGTGCGCTCGTCGGCGCCGGGTCGGTGGTGGGTGACGACGTACCGGCGGGAACTGCCGGAGGAGCGCTGGTCGGGCTCGGGACGTCCGCCCCTTCGGTCGGCTCCGGCCCACCGCTGGCCACCGGTCCGGACGGCTCGCCCGTCGGCTCGGGCTCCGGGGGCTCGCCGGTCGCGACGGGCCCGGTCGGTTCGTCGGTGGGCGTCGACTCCGGCGGCGGCCGGCTGCTCGACGGTTCCAGCGACACGGTCGGACCGTCGGTCGGTGTCGGGCTCTGCGTCGGATCGGGCGTCGGGCTCGGCGTGGGGGTCGGCGACGGGGTCGTGCCCGGCGGAGGCGGCGGCGCGGGGCCGGCGAGGCCACCCTGCGCCGGCCGCGGGGCGGGACGGGCCGGACGCCGCACCGGCGGCACGACGGAGCGCCAGGTCGGGGCGTTCGGGACGTCCACGACGGGCGTCGGCGTGGGTGGTGGCACGACGCGGGGCTGACTGGCCGCCGGCAGCGGGATCACGACCGGCCCCACGGACGGGGTGGGGATGAACGGGGTGGCGGCGTCGGGCAGGGCCGTGCTGCCGACGGTGGCCGAGCCGGTGCTGATCGCGGCGAGGATCGGCATGGAGGCGGCGCCGGCGAGGAGTGCCACGGTGAACAGGTAGCCCCGGGACGGCCCTCCGCCACCGGGCGACCGGTGGGCGCCGACGATCCGGCGGTAGCCCGTACCCGAACGATGTTGGCCGTAGATCAGCGGTCGTGGAGCGTCACCTGGCTCGGACACGGCACTTCCTCCTCGTCGTCCCCTCAGCCGGCGGGCGACCGTGGCCGGCCCGGGAGCGGCGCGGCGGTCCCGCGCCCTCACCCTGGCTCAGTCACGCTGCGTCAGCCAACCCGATACAGCGTGTCGACACGCGTATGTACCTGAACGGCGACAAACCAGCACCGAAAAGGCGGCGCGTCGATGGAACAGACACTCGGCAATCCGTGTAACGAAGCGGACGGGCGGCGAGGTGCGGGCCAGCCGGACTGTGGGCCCGCTCACGTGTGATGCGACTATGGACCACGACGGCAACGCAGCCGGGCCGCCGCGCACCCCCGCGGACGGCACGGCTGGGCGCCGGCGCTCCCGAACCGGATCCACTCCCCTGGATCCGGCTCACGCCGCGTGGCAACCCCCACCGGGGCTAGGCGCGGCCGCCAGGAACCGGTCCGGCACCAGCCGGACAGGCGCAGGAGTTGCGTGTTACCGGGTGACCCCCCGGTGCCGACGCAGACACGACAGGGAGAGACGGATGGCAAAGGGCGACCCCGGGGTCACCAGAGGCGGCCGGCGGGCCGCACCCCGGTCCAGGAAGGGCGCGACCGGCGACCCCGAGCTGGTACAGCTGCTCACCCCCGAGGGTGAGCGCATCGACAGCGTGACCGGGCCGGACGGCACCGAGTACCGCGTCGACTTCACCGACGAGGAGTACCGCGGCCTCTACCGCGACCTGGTGCTGGTGCGGAAGCTGGACGCCGAGGCGACGGCCCTGCAGCGGCAGGGCGAGCTGGGCATCTGGGCGAGCCTGCTCGGCCAGGAGGCGGCCCAGGTCGGGTCCGGCCGGGCGCTGCGTACGCAGGACATGGCCTTCCCGACCTACCGGGAGCACGGCGTCCTCTACTGCCGGGGCATCGACCCGATCATGCCGCTAGGCCTGTTCCGCGGTGTCGACCAGGGCGGTTGGGACCCGAACGAGTTCAAGTTCAACATGTACACGATCGTGATCGGGGCGCAGACCCTGCACGCGACCGGGTACGCCATGGGTGTCGCCATGGACGGCCGGACCGGCACCGAGGACGGCGAGGCGGTGATCGCCTACTTCGGCGACGGCGCCACCAGCCAGGGCGACGTGAACGAGTCGTTCGTCTGGGCCGGCGTCTTCAACGCGCCGCTGGTCTTCTTCTGCCAGAACAACCAGTACGCCATCTCCGAGCCGCTGGAGCGGCAGACCCGCATCCCGCTCTACCAGCGGGCCGCCGGCTTCGGCTTCCCGGGTGTCCGGGTGGACGGCAACGACGTGCTGGCCACGTATGCGGTGACCCAGCACGCGCTGGACAACGCCCGGCACGGCCAGGGCCCGAGCCTCATCGAGGCGTACACGTACCGGATGGGCGCACACACCACCTCCGACGACCCGACCCGCTACCGGATCGCCAGCGAGGTCGAGGCGTGGCAGGCCAAGGACCCGATCGCCCGGATGAAGGCCTTCCTGGACAAGCAGCAGATCGCCGACGCGGACTTCTTCGCCGAGGTCGACGAGCAGGCCCGCCGCGAGTCGGTGCACCTGCGCGAGCGGGTGCTCGCGATGCCGAACCCGGAGCCGGCCACCCTGTTCGACCACGTCTACCCCAACGGGTCCCCCCTGCTCGACCAGCAGCGGGAGCAGTTCAGCAAGTACCTGGAGTCGTTCGAGGGGAGCGCGCACTGATGGCCACGGAGACGCTCACCCTCGGCAAGGCCCTCAACGTCGGCCTGCGCAAGGCCCTGGAGAACGACCCGAAGGTCGTCATCATGGGCGAGGACGTCGGCAAGCTCGGCGGCGTCTTCCGGATCACCGACGGACTGCAGAAGGACTTCGGCGACCAGCGGGTGATCGACACCCCGCTCGCCGAGTCCGGCATCATCGGCACCGCGATCGGCCTGGCCATCCGCGGCTACCGGCCGGTCTGCGAGATCCAGTTCGACGGCTTCGTCTACCCCGCGTACGACCAGATCGTGTCGCAGGTGGCGAAGATGCACTACCGCTCGCGCGGCAAGCTGAGGATCCCCATGGTGATCCGCATCCCGTTCGGCGGCGGCATCGGCGCCGTCGAGCACCACTCGGAGTCGCCGGAGGCGTACTTCGCCCACACCGCCGGTCTGAAGGTCGTCTCCTGCGCCAACCCGCAGGACGCGTACGTGATGATCCAGCAGGCCATCGCCTCCGACGACCCGATCGTGTTCCTGGAGCCCAAGCGTCGCTACTGGGAGAAGGGTTCGGTCGACGTCGACGCGCCGCTCGCCGACGCGTACCCGCTGCACGCCGCCCGGGTCGCGCGGCCCGGCACCGACGCGACCGTGCTCGCGTACGGGCCGATGGTGCGCACCTGCCTGGACGCGGCGACCGCCGCCGCCGAGGACGGCCGCGAGCTGGAGGTCATCGACCTGCGTACGCTCTCGCCGCTCGACCTCGGCGTGGTCTACGAGTCGGTGCGTCGCACCGGCCGTGCCGTGGTGGTGCACGAGGCCCCGGGCAACCTGGGCATGGGTGCCGAGCTCGCGGCCCGGATCACCGAGGAGTGCTTCTACTCCCTGGAGTCCCCGGTGCTGCGGGTGACCGGCTTCGACACCCCCTACCCGGCCGCCCGGGTGGAGGAGGAGTACCTGCCCGACCTCGACCGGGTGCTCGACGCCGTCGACCGCACCTTCGGCTGGTGAGCGGCATGTCGCGGATCAAGGAGTTCAACCTTCCCGACCTGGGCGAGGGCCTGACCGAGGGCGAGATCCTCACCTGGCTGGTGAAGGTGGGCGACACCATCGAGCTGAACCAGCCGATCGTCGAGGTCGAGACCGCCAAGGCGGCCGTCGAGATCCCGGCGAAGTGGGCCGGCAAGGTGCAGGCGATCTTCCACGGCGAGGGCACGACCGTCGAGGTCGGTACGCCGATCATCGCGATCGACACCGACCCGGGCGCCGGCCCGGTGGACACGCCGTCCACCACCGGCGCACCGGCCGGTGACCTGCCCACCCCGTCGGCGGCGTCGCTGGCGGCGGTCGAGGTCGCGCCGACCGAGGGCGCGGTCGAGCCGGGCCTGATCGGTGGGCCGGCCCCGGGTGGCCGGACGGCGGTGCTGGTGGGCTACGGCCCGCGTACCACCGCCGCGAAGCGCCGCCCCCGCAAGGGCGGCGTCCCGCCGCAGGCGCAGGCGGCCCCCGCGCCGGTCCAGCCGGCCCCGGAGCCGGTCCGGCCGGCCCCCGCGCCGGTGGTCACGCCGGCGGCGAGCGACCGCAACGGGCACGGCGGCGCGACCCGCGGTGGTCTCGTGCTGGCCAAGCCCCCGGTACGCAAGCTCGCCAAGGACCTCGGCGTCGACCTGTCGACCCTGACCGGCTCGGGCCCGCTCGGCTCGATCACCCGGGAGGACGTCCAGCGGGCGGCGAGCGGGGCCCCGACGGCGGCCGAGCCGCTGACGGTGGCTTCGCCGGCGGCGGCGAGCTTCGGCGCCGACCGCGAGCGGCGGATCCCGGTC
The DNA here is from genome assembly GCF_052068455.1 of Micromonospora sp. H33. Classification (NCBI taxonomy): domain Bacteria; kingdom Bacillati; phylum Actinomycetota; class Actinomycetes; order Micromonosporales; family Micromonosporaceae; genus Micromonospora; species Micromonospora sp. H33. The sequence goes on from NZ_JBQHDE010000001.1 coordinate 888,456, forward strand.
AAGGGGGTCCGGAAGCTGACCGCGGAGAACATGTCCCGCTCGGCGTTCACCGCCCCGCACGTGACGGAGTTCCTGACCGTCGACGTGACCCGGGCGATGAAGGCCCTGGACCGGCTCCGCAGCCGGCGGGAGTGGCGCGACGTCCGCGTCTCGCCGCTGCTGCTGGTCGCCAAGGCGGTGCTGCTGGCGGTCAAGCGCCATCCGATGGTCAACTCCTCCTGGGCCGGCGACGAGATCGTGGTCAAGGAGTACGTCAACCTGGGCATCGCGGCGGCCACCGAGCGCGGCCTGATCGTGCCGAACATCAAGGACGCCGGCCGGCTCACCCTGCGCGAGCTGGCGGACGCGCTGACCGACCTGGTGCAGACGGCCAAGGCCGGGAAGACGTCCCCGGCGGACATGTCCGGCGGCACCCTGACCATCACCAACGTCGGTGTGTTCGGGGTGGACACCGGTACGCCGATCCTGCCGCCGGGCGAGTCGGCGATCCTGGCGTTCGGGGCGGTGCGCGAGATGCCGTGGGTGCACAAGGGCAAGGTGCGTCCGCGCCAGGTGACCACGCTCGGCCTGTCGTTCGACCACCGGATCATCGACGGGGAGCTCGGGTCGAAGTTCCTCCGGGACGTGGGTGACTTCCTCGCCGATCCGGAGGCGGCGCTGCTCGCCTGGACCTGACCGGTCCGTCTCGGCTGACCGATGGACGGCCGGTGTGCCACGGGTTAACGCCCGGCACACCGGCCGTTTCCGTTGAGCGACGGAACATCAGCACACGGGCCGGTCCACCTTCGAATGTTCGGCTGGTGTCTCAGCTCACCTAATAATCGATGGCTTTCTCGGGCGGAACGCGGTTCAATGGACTCACCAGGGGCCAACAACCGAATAGCCAGGAGGAGAGACCCATGAGCATGATCGAGCGAATCCGCACCCGCCGCGACGCCAACCGCCGCGCCCGCGCCATCGAGCGCGCGCTGCGCTCCGCCAACTCGCCCGCGGTCCGCGACGAGATCCTCGCCATCGCCCAGCGTCACATGCACTGACGCTCCACGACGTTCCTCGTCTCCTCAGCCGACGGCCCACCCGGTTCATCCGGGCGGGCCGTCGGCGTTCACGGTGGCCCGCCGGTCGGCCGCCGCACACCGGCTGGCACCGGGATTCCCCCATCACCCCGGCGCCCGGTACGGTGGGTCCGGTCGTCGCCCGCCCGCGGGCAGGTCGGTTCCGATAGAAGCCGATCGACACGGTTCGGCGACGTGGAGTGACGACCTAGTGCTCCCCGACGCCCCTTTAACGGGGACCGGATACGGTGCGGGGAGCCGGCACGGCCGGTACCCACCGGCGACGCCGGTCGCCGTGCCGCGCACGCGGCGCCGGCGGCCGACAGGTGATGGAGGAGGCGCACGCATGACGTCCGAGGGCACGCACCACCCCGGCCAGCAGCCGGACGAGGCGTCGCCGGGCGCTGGTGGACCGACGCCGTACGGCGACCGGCCGGCGCAGCAGGACAACGGGTACGCCGCCGGCAACCCCGACCTCGGTTGGGCGCCCCCGCCGCCGAACCCGGCGGCGCCCGCCTGGCCGACCGAAGCACCGCCGACCCCCTCCTGGGGTGCCGCCCAGGTGCCGCAGCAGACCGAACCGCCCGCCCCGGGCGCGTGGACACCCGACAGCGGTGCTCCCCCGTGGCTCGCACAGACCGACCAGCCCACCCGGGCCGAAACCCCCGAGGCGCCGGCCTGGGCCCAGGCCGAGCCGCCCGCTCCCGCCTGGGCGCAGCCCGGCCCGGCGCCCCGGGGCGCGGCGCAGGTGCCGCAGTCCTGGCCCGCCCAGGACGCTTCGGCCCACCCCGACCCGGCCCGGTCGGGCGGGTGGAACCCCGGCACCCAGCCCGACCAGTCCCACTCCGGCGGATGGGCGACCGGCACCGCCACCCGCCAGGACGACCGGCCGCAGCAGCCCGACTGGGGTGCACCGCAGGACGACGCCGCCGGATCCACCGGCAGGCAGCCGGAGCAGCCCGCCTGGACGGCGGAAGCGGCGGCACCGGCCTGGGCGCCCGCAGCGCGCGGCGCGGCACAGGTGCCCGGCGCGCCGCAGGCGTGGCCCGAGCCCGACCGCCCGGCCGACGCGACCCGACAGTCCACTGCGGACCAGGCCGGCTGGCCGGCCGCTCAGCAGGACGCCGCGTCCTCCGGCGGCTGGGCCACCGGGCCCGCGGAGGACCGGCGCCACCAGGACGACCCGTCCCGGCCGGGCGGCTGGGCCGCCGACGCGGCGACGCCGGACGACCGGCGGCACCAGGACGACCCCGCCCGGTCCGGCGGCTGGGCCACGGGCCGGCAGGACGAGCGGCCGCAGTCGGACTGGCCGGCCTCCGGTGACCGGGGCGTCTCGGGTGAGACGCGGCCGGCCGATGCCTGGGCGGGTCACGGCGAGCAGTCGCCGGGCGGCGGGTGGGCGGCCGGCGCCTCCGCACCGACCGCCGGTGACACCGGCTGGCAACCGGCCGAGCCGACCTCGACGCCCCCGGCGCGGGCCAGCGCCTCGGTGCCCACGGACGGCGCGCCGCAGCCGTGGGTGCCCGCGCAGCGGCCCGCCGCTCCCGAGGCCGAGCCGTGGGGGCCGGGTGGGGCTTGGGGCCGCTCCGAGTCGGCCGCGTCCGCGGACGCGCGGGAGCCGGAGCGGGCGGACGACATGCCGGCCTACCAGCCCGCGCCCGCCCCGGGGATCTCGCCGGCGAACGCGGTGCCGCTGCCGCCGCAGGAGCAGCGCGTGCCGGGCGCCAGCCTGGCCGCCGTCCCGCCGGCCGACTACCCGCCGCCGGCCCAGTTCGCCCCGGAGCAGCCCGCCCGCGACGGCGGGGCACCGGGGTACGAGGGCGAGCAGCAGGAGTGGGCTCCGGCCGCCCGGTACGACGAGTCCTCGGCCGCCCCGGTGGTGCCCGCCCCGCGTACGTCCCCGGAGTCCGCGGGCCGGGCCTCGATCCCGGTGCCGTCCGGCGGCGCCTCCGGTGCCGTCTCGGGGAGCGCCTCGGTGCCGCTGGCCAGCCGCGTCATGCCCCCCGCCGACCAGGCCCTGCATCCGACGACGCCCGCGCCGCAGCCCCGCGTGTACGGCCGTCCGGCCCGCCCGGAGTCCACCGAGGACGCGGAGCCGGCGAACGGTCCCCAGGCGGACCAGGTGCCGCACCGGTTCGGGCCGGAGGTCCGGCCCGAGCACGGCCCGGACGGCGGTTTCGGTGCCGACAACGGCTTCGGCCCGGACAACGGCTTCGGCCCGGACAGGAACTTCGGCCCGGACAACGGCTTCGGCCCGGACAGGAACTTCGGCCCGGACAACGGCTACGGCCCGGACAACGGCTTCGGGCGCGGCGCCGACGACCGGGACCGGCCGGCCGGTCCGACCGCCTTCGCGGGCGCCGCACCGGTCGTGCCGGCCTCGCCGGCACCGCCGCCGCCGTTCCCGCCGTTCCCGCCGGGCATGCCGACCTTCGCCGACGCTCCGGCCCACGACCGGCCGATGAACGGCGTCCGGCCGCACGGCGGCGGGGACCGGCCCGCGGACCACTTCGGTGCTCCGGCCGCCGGCGCCGCCAGCGTCAACGGTTCCGGTTTCCCGCCCCCGCCCGAGCCGGCCTTCTCGCCGGCGTTCCCGCCGGCTCCGCAGCAGGCCGCGCCGTCCTGGGACCAGGGAGGCCAGACCGGTCACGAGGCGGACCAGGGCCGTTTCGACTCGTTCAAGCCGATCGCCGAGCCCGCCGCCGACACGCCCCCGCCGAAGGTGCGCAACGGGCGGGTGCTGGCCGCCGTGCTGGTCGCCGCGGTGCTGATCCTGGCCGTTCCGCTGGGCCTGCTCGCGCTGCTCGGCAAGATCGGCGGCGACGAGGCTCCGGCGTTCGACCCACCGGTGGGCAGCTGCGTCAAGCAGGCCGGCGGCGGCGCGACCGCCGCCGACTGCGGCGACGCGGGTGCGTTCACCATCGTGTCGAAGGTGGACGCCCCGGCGAAGTGCGCCGACCCGGCGCAGCCGCACGTGGTGCTGCCGGGCGAGGGCACGAACCGGGTGCTCTGCCTCAAGCCGGCAGCCTGACCCGACGCGACGAACGGCAGGGCCACGGTCGATCCGTGGCCCTGCCGCCGTCTTCCGCCGTGGTCGACGGGCAGTCGACGGGCACCGGGATGACGCGCGCCACGCACGTTGTCCGCCCCCTCGAGCCGGTCGGCGGCCGTAGGTCAGGCACGATGGGGTCATGAGCGCACGAGTACGAGCCCCGGAGCTGCGGGGTCGCGGCTGGCTGAACACCGGCGGGCGGGACCTGACGCTGTCCGATCTACGCGGAAAGATCGTGATTGCGGATTTTTGGACCTTCTGCTGTATCAACTGCCTGCACGTGCTCGACGAGCTGCGCCCGCTGGAGCAGAAATACGGCGACGTGCTCGTCGTCATCGGTGTGCACTCGCCGAAGTTCGAGCACGAGAAGGATCCAGACGCCCTGGCCGCCGCGGTGGAGCGGTACGGGGTGCACCACCCGGTGCTCGACGACCCCGAGCTCGACATGTGGCAGCAGTACGCCGCCCGCGCCTGGCCGACCCTGGCGGTCATCGACCCGGAGGGCTACGTGGTGGCCACGATGGCCGGTGAGGGCCACGCCGAGGGGCTGTCCCGGCTGATCGACGACCTGATCGCCACCCACGAGGCCAAGGGCACGCTGCACCGCGGCGACGGCCCGTACGTGCCGCCCGCCGAGCCGGAGACCACCCTGCGCTTCCCCGGCAAGGCCGTCGTACTCGACGACGGGAACCTGCTGGTGTCGGACTCGGCCCGGCACTCGCTCGCGGAGCTGGCACCCGACGGCGAGACGCTGGTCCGGCGGATCGGCACCGGCGAGCGCGGCCGGGCGGACGGGCCCGCCGGCTCGGCCACCTTCTCCGAGCCGCAGGGGCTCTGCCTGCTGCCCGCGCACGTCGCCGAGGTGGCCGGCTACGACCTGGTGGTCGCCGACACGGTCAACCACCTGCTGCGCGGCGTCCGCCTGGCGACCGGCGAGGTGGTGACCGTCGCCGGCACCGGCCGGCAGTGGCGCTCCACCGTCGACGACCACGCGCACGACGCGCTCTCCGTCGACCTGTCCTCTCCGTGGGACCTGGCCTGGTACGACGACAAGGTCGTGATCACGATGGCGGGCATCCACCAGCTCTGGTGGTTCGACCCGGTGAAGCGCACGGCGGGCATGTACGCGGGCACCACGGTCGAGGCGCTGAAGGACGGCCCGCTGCCCGAGGCGTGGATGGCCCAGCCCTCCGGCCTGTCGGTCTCGGCCGACGGCGCCCGGCTGTGGGTGGCCGACAGCGAGACCAGCGCCATCCGGTACGTCGAGAACGGGGTCATGGGCACCGCCGTCGGCCAGGGGCTCTTCGACTTCGGACACGTCGACGGGCCGGCGGCGGAGGCGCTGCTCCAGCACCCGCTGGGGGTGTGCGCGCTGCCGGACGGCTCGGTGCTGATCGCCGACACGTACAACGGCGCGGTCCGCCGCTACGACCCGGAGACCGACGCGGTCGGCACGGTCGCCGACGGGCTCGCCGAACCGAGCGACGTGGTGCTCACGCCCGACGGCGGCGTTCTGGTCGTGGAGTCGGCCGCCCACCGGCTGACCCGGCTCGCGCCGGGCGCACTCACCGCGGCGGGGGCCAGCACGGTCGACGGTCCGCGGCACCGCACCGAGCGGAAGCCGACCGATGTGGCGGCCGGCGAGGTCACCCTGGACGTCATCTTCACTCCGGCGCCCGGGCAGAAGCTCGACGAGACGTACGGGCCGTCGACCCGGGTGGTGGTCTCGGCGTCCCCGCCCGAGCTGCTGCTGGAGGGGGCCGGCGCCGGCACCGAGCTGTCCCGGCGGCTGGTGGTGAACGGCGCGGTGGCGGAGGGCGTGCTCCAGGTGACCGCGCAGGCCGCGACCTGTGACGCCGACGTGGAGCACGCGGCCTGCCACCTGACCCGGCAGGACTGGGGCGTCCCGGTCCGGGTGGTCGATGGCGCCGTCACCCGCCTCCCGCTGGTGCTGCGCGGCCTGGACGCCTGACGCTGTTAACAGGGGCCCCTTCTACGACGCGAGGCGTTAAGAAGGGGCCCCTCCTTTCACGCGAACGGAGTGAGCGGGATCCCGGCGTCGATGAGAGCGGCGCGGACCAGCTCGGCGCAGCGCACCGAGCCCGGGGTGTCGCCGTGCAGGCAGATCGACTCCACCGGGCAGGGGATCACGCTGCCGTCCACCGCGACGACCGTCTGCTCGGTGGCCATCCGCACCGCCCGCTGCGCCATCTGCTCGGGGTCGGTGACAAGGGCGTTCGGGGTGCCCCGGGGCACCAGCAGCCCGTTGGGCAGGTACCCCCGGTCGGCGAAGCCCTCAGCGACCACCCGCAGCCCGGCACCGGTCGCGAGCTGGGCGAGCACCGAGCCGGGCGGGCAGAGCAACGGCAACTGGTCGTCGTACTCGCCGACCGCGGCGACCAGCGCCGCCGCCTGCGACTCCTCTCGGGCGGCGGCGTGGTAGAGGGCGCCGTGCGGCTTGAGGTAGCGGACCCGGGCGCCGGCGATCCGGCAGAACGCGTCCAGGGCGCCGAGCTGGTAGGTGACCTCGTCCCGCAGCTCGGCGAAGTCGTACGCGATGTGCCGCCGCCCGAAGCCGGCGAGGTCCCGGTAGCCGACCTGCGCACCCACCGCGACCCCACGCTCGACCGCGTCGGCGCACACCCGCCGCATGGTGGAGGCGTCCCCGGCGTGGAACCCGCAGGCCACGTTGGCCGAGGTCACGAGGTCCAGCAGCGCCGCGTCGTCGCCGAGCCGCCAGATGCCGAAGCCCTCCCCGAGGTCAGCGTTGAGGTCCATGGAACGTCACCGTAGTCCCTGGTCGGGCCTGCGCGAGCGGGGTCACGTCGGCCACCACCCCGACGACCGGGTACCCGCCGGTCGTCGGGTGGTCGGCGAGGAACACCAGCGGCTGGCCGTCCGCCGGCACCTGCACCGCGCCGAGCACCAGGCCCTCGCTCGGCAGTTCCCCGGCGACCGCGCGGGGCAGCGCCGCGCCGGTCAGTCGCGCGCCGACCCGGTTGCTCACCGGCGAGACGGTGTACGCGGTGCCGAGCAGCCGGTCGAGCGCGAGCGGCGTGAACCAGTCGTCGCGCGGGCCGAGGCGCAGCGTCAGCCGCAGCTCGGCCGGAGGCGGTGCGGAGACGGTGACGTCCACCGGGGCGGGCGGGCCGGCCGGCGTACCCAGGGGGAGCCGGTCGCCGTCGTGCAGCGGGGGCGGACCGAGCCCGGAGAGCGTGTCCGTGGCGCGGCTGCCGAGCACCGGCTCGACGGCGATCCCTCCGGCGAGGGCGAGCCACGACCGCAGGCCGGTACGGGGTGGACCGATCCGGACGACCGCGCCGGCCGGTACGGCGAGCGGCCGTCCGACGTCACCGGGGCGGGAGCCGACCCGCACGTCGGTGTCCGTCCCGGTGACCGCCACGGTGGTGGCGCGGGTGAACCGCAGCGCGCACCCGGTCAGCGTGATCTCCAGGCCGGCGGCGGACTCGGGGTTGCCGACCAGGCGGTTGGCCAGCCGGAGGGCGGCCGGGTCCAGAGCGCCGGAGCGCGGCACGCCGAGGTGCGCCCAGCCGGGCCGCCCGAGGTCCTGCACGGTGGTGAGGGCGCCGGCCCGTAGCACCTCCACCGTGCCGGCCGTGCCGCTGGTCGGCGCGGTCACGTGGGCACCAGCCGGACGCGGGTGCCTGGGCCGAGCCGGGCCGGCGGGTCGGCGTGCACGTCGAACAGGGGCAGCTCGGTCCGCCCGACGAGCAGCCAGCCGCCGGGGGAGGCGGTCGGGTAGATCCCGGCGTACGGGCCGGCCAGGGCGACCGAGCCGGCGGGCACCCGGGGGCGGGGACTCGGCAGCCGGGGCACGGCCAACGCGGCGGGGAGCCCGGTGAGGTACGCGAACCCGGGCGCGAAGCCGCAGAAGGCCACCCGGAACTCCGTGGTGGTCAGCCGCCGCACGACGGCCGGCACGTCGACGCCCCAGTGGCCGGCGACGGTGGGCAGGTCCTCCCCGTCGTACGTCACCGGCACCTCGACCGCGGCGACCGGGGCGGCGGTGGCGGCCGGTGCCGGGGCCGGGGTCCAACCGGCGACGAGTGCGGCCGTGCGCTCCGGGTCGCGTACGCCGTCGAGCAGCACGGTGGTCGCGGCCGGCACGATCTCCACGGCGTCCAGCTCGCCCTGCCGGCGGCGGTGCCACAGCTCGGCCCGCCACGCCTCCACCCGTGCCGCGACGTCCCCGCCCGGCCCGGTGACGTCGCCCCCGGCGCCGGCATCCGCGGCGTCCCGCTCGGCATCGACGGCGGCGCAGTCGAGCAGCAGGGCGTGGGCGCCGACCGGTCGGATCCGCATTCCGCCATCCTCCCGGACGGACCCGCGACGCCGGATCCCCGGCGCGTGTTCATCGGGCGTGACCGGACACACTACTTGCAAGTAACCTACGGTGTCGTAACCTGTTGGCGTGACCACCTCCGCACCGCTTCGCCTCAAGCCGGTCGACATCGGCAAGCCGCGGATGCGCGGCTGGCTCCACACGTACGCCTTCTTCGTCGCCCTCGTCTGCGGCATCGTGCTCTGCTCCATCGCCGCCACCCGGCCCGGCTGGTCGCCGCTGGTCGGCTGCCTCGTCTACAGCTTCACGGTCTGCGGCCTCTTCGGCACCAGCGCTCTGTACCACCGTCGTGTGTGGTCGGAGCGCGGCTACCAGATCATGCGCCGGATGGACCACTCGATGATCTTCGTGTTCATCGCCGGGACGTACACGCCGTTCTGCGTCCTCCTGCTGGACCCGCGGCCCGCGGCGGTGATGCTGGCGCTGGTGTGGGGTGGCGCACTGGGCGGGGTCGCGCTCAAGCTCGTCTGGCCGCACGCCCCGCGCTGGGTCTCCGCGCCGCTCTACCTCGCGCTCGGCTGGGTCTCGGTGGCGATGCTGCCGGACATCCTCCGCGTCGGCGGGGTGACCGCCCTGGTCCTGCTGGCCGTCGGCGGAGGCGTCTACAGCGTCGGCGCGGTCTTCTACGCGCTGCGCCGGCCCAACCCGTGGCCGACCGTCTTCGGTCACCACGAGTTCTTCCACGCCTGCACGCTAGTGGCCGCGATCTGCCACCACATCGCGATCTACTTCGCCCTCTTCGCCTGAGATGCGCGTCGTCGCACACGATTCCGGGGGCCCCGCCATGCGGCGGAACCCCCGGAGGAAGACGGTGGGTCAGACGGGCGGGCCCGGCCGGCGCACCTCGCGGTACTCCTGCACGACCCGGTCCTGCGCCGGCACGACGGGGTCGGCCACGACCCGCTCCTCACGAACCGGGCGAGCGACCACCGTACGGCGGCGGGAGTTCCAGAAGTAGAGGGTGACGAGCAGGCCCGCCACGCCGGCGAGCATCAGCACCCAGCCGACCACGGCCAGGTCGAGCCACCCCAGGTTCGCTTCCACGGCGAACGCGAAGATCGCGCCCAGCGCGATCAGGAAGATACTGCCACCAATGCCCATCTCGTCGCCTCCTCGGCTGTCACCTGGCGTTCCGGTCGCCGCGGCCATCGGTGAGGTTGCGGCAGCCATCGACTTACCCAGGCGGTGAGATCGCCAATCGGGCAAGCTGAGGACATGACGGACCCGTACGCCCAGGCCCGCACACTGGTGTTGCTCCGGCACTCCAAGGCGGAGCCACCCGACGACGGACCGGACGTGGAGCGCCCGCTGGCGGCGCGGGGTCGGGCCGATGCGGCGGCGGCCGGCGCGTGGCTCGCCAAGCACGCGTTACTGCCCGACGTGGTGATCTGCTCGGCGACCCGGCGCACCCGGGAGACCTGGCACGGCGTGGCGTTGGGCATGACCGGGACGCCGCCGGAGGGTGGGTCGGCCGGGCCGGCACCCGCCGTCCACTATGCGGCGGACGCGTACGAGGCGCACCCGGAGGACCTGTTGGCGTTGGTGCGGCGGGTCGATCCGGCCGCCCGGACGGTGCTGCTCATCGCTCACAATCCCGGCATCTCGCTCCTGTCGGCACTGCTGGACCCGGAGCGGGCGGACCAGGACGGGCTACGCACCAGTGACGTCGCGGTGCACCGGACGGCGGCCGAGTGGGCGGAACTCGGCCGGGCGGGAAGCGTCATCACCGCGCGGCACACGGCGCGCGGTTAGACCGGGCGGGTGCCCGGCGCGACGCAGCGACACGCCCTGAGCCGTGCACTCGTCGGGCTCAGGGCGTGTGTCGGTGTGGGGTCAGGACGGTGGCGCGGTGGGCGGCGGTGGGTCGGGAGGCGGCGGCATCATCGCGGTGGGATGCGACAGCCGGTTCTCCTCCACGATGAGCGTTCGTGCCCGCTTGCGACGGTCCTGCCAGAACCAGAGCGTGGTGAGCAGAACGGCGAGCCCGGCCAGGATGAACACCCAGCCGACCGCGCGTAGATCGAGCCACCAGACGTTGGCCCGGATGGCGAAGGTGAGGATCGCGCCGACGGCGATCAGGAAGATGCCGCTACCAATGCCCATGTGCGCTGCACTCCCCCGTGCGGTGGCTCTGGGCGTGCCCTGACGTGGTCCGCGATGGATACCCGTCGTGCGCTGCGGCTACCCGCAGCGCACCCGAAATCATGGGCCGCCGTCCGCCCGGACTGGGCCCCGGCCGCGCCGGCGGCCCGGGTACGCACGACGGCCGGCGGGTCGCAACCCGCCGGCCGTCGTGACCAGCTCATTCCCGGGTCGGGCCCGGGCTCACCACACCACTCAGCGGTACGGCGTGACCTAGAAGGCCTCCTCCGGGAGGTCCATGACGTCCAGGTCGGTGTTCTCGATGATCCGCCGGTCGGCGCCGATGCGCGGCAGCACCTCGCGGGCGAAGAACCGGGCAGCGGCCACCTTGCCGGTGTAGAACGCCTTGTCGGACGCGGACACCTCGCCGGCGAGGGCCTGCAGGGCGACGTCGGCCTGCTTCTGGAGCAGCCAGCCCACGACCAGGTCGCCCACCGCCAGCAGGAACCGGCGGCTGCCCAGGCCGACCTTGTACAGCGCCCGAGCGTCGCCGCCCTGCGCCTCGCCGAGCCAGCCGGTCATCACACCCAGGATCGTCTGGATCTCGGCGAGCGCCTTGCCGAGCGCCTGCCGCTCCTCCTTGAGCTGGCCGTTGCCGCCCTCGGTGGCGATGAACTCCTGGATCTCGCCGGCGACCGCCATCAGGGCCTTGCCGTTGTCCCGGACGATCTTCCGGAAGATCAGGTCGAGGCTCTGGATCGCGGTCGTGCCCTCGTACAGGGTGTCGATCTTGGCGTCCCGGACGTACTGCTCCAGCGGGTAGTCCTGGAGGAAGCCGGAACCGCCGAAGGTCTGGAGCGACTCGTGGCCGAGCAGCTCGTACGCCCGCTCCGAGCCGACGCCCTTGACCAGCGGGAGGAGCAGGTCGTTGACCCGCTTCGCCAGCTTGGTGGCCTTCTCGTCGCCGGCGGCCTCGGCGATGGCGACCTTGTCCTGCCAGCTGGCCGTGTAGCAGACCAGAGCGCGCAGACCCTCGGCGTACGACTTCTGCAGCAGCAGCGAGCGGCGCACGTCCGGGTGGTGGGTGATGGTGACCCGCGGCGCGGTCTTGTCGGTCATCTGGATCAGGTCGGCGCCCTGCACCCGGTTCTTGGCGTACTCGAGCGCGTTCAGGTAGCCGGTCGAGAGCGTGGCGATGGCCTTCGTGCCGACCATCATCCGGGCGTACTCGATGATCATGAACATCTGCCGGATGCCGTCGTGCTTCTCACCCAGCAGCCAGCCCTTGGCCGGCACGCCGTGCTCGCCGAAGGTCACCTCGCAGGTGTTCGAGACCTTCAGGCCCATCTTGTGCTCGACGTTGGTGGCGAAGACGCCGTTGCGCTCGCCCAGCTCGCCGGTCTCCTCGTCGAAGTGGTACTTCGGCACGACGAAGAGCGAGAGGCCCTTGGTGCCCGGGCCGCCCACGCCCTCGACGCCGACCGGGCGGGCCAGCACGTAGTGGATGATGTTGTCGGAGAGGTCGTGCTCACCCGAGGTGATGAAGCGCTTCACACCCTCGATGTGCCACGAGCCGTCCGGCTGCTGGATGGCGCGGGTACGACCGGCGCCGACGTCCGAGCCGGCGTCCGGCTCGGTCAGCACCATCGTCGAGCCCCACTGCTTGTCGATGAAGAGCTTGGCCCACGTCTTCTGCTGCTCGGTGCCCTCGACGTGCAGGACGTGCGCGAAGGACGGGCCGGACGCGTACATCCAGATCGGGGCGTTGGCGCCCAGCACCAGCTCGGCGAGGGACCACCAGAGGGCGCGCGGGGCGTTGGAGCCGTCCAGCGCCTCGGGGAGGTCCAGCCGCCAGAACTCGGAGTCCATGAAGGCCTTGTACGACTTCTTGAACGACTCCGGCAGCGGCGCGGTGTGCGTCGCCGGGTCGAACACCGGCGGGTTGCGGTCGCTGTCCGTGTAGCTGGCCGCGAGGTCCTCGCGGGCCAGGCGGTCGACCTCGGAGAGGAAGCTGCGGGCGGTGTCGACGTCCAGCTCCGTGTACGGCGCCTGGCCGAACGTCCGGTCCGCCCCGAAGACCTCGAACAGGTTGAACTCGAGGTCCCGAAGGTTGCTCTTGTAGTGGGTCATGCTCGCTGGCCCCGCTTCCGGACAGGTGTGTTACCGATCAGTAACCCCGACTGTATTACTGACGGGTAGGCAGCGACAAGCCGATCCCCGAAGTGACGACCATTACATACTTCCCGTTCAGGTACGCGGGCACGGACCGCAACCGGGTGGAAACGGCCCGGCACCTCAGCCCTCGGCCGCCCCGACCTCCCAGCTCGGCACGGCGGCGGTGACCCCGCTGCGGGCGCCCGTGTACTCCATCAGGACCAGCGCGATGTCGTCGTCGAGCCGGCCGTGGACCCACTCCACCAGCGCGGTCTCGAGGGACGCCAGCCCGTCGCCGACCGTCCCGTGACCGAGGAGCCGCCAGGCCCGGTCGGCGGTCGGGAAGAACTCCCCGTCCCGCCGGGCCTCGCCGAGCCCGTCGGTGAACAGCAGCAGCCGGTCACCGGGCTCCAGCCGCTCGACCCGCGGCCGGACCACCGGCATGAACCCCAGCGGCGGCGCCGGGGCCGGCGGTTCGAGGGGGATGACCGCGCCGTGGCGCAGCAGCAGCGGGGGCGGGTGCCCGCAGTTGACGATCGTCAGCGTGCCGCCCCGCTCCTCGACCAGGGCGGCGGTCACGAAGTCCTCGTCGCCCACGCTGCGGGCCACCGCCCGGTCCAGGTCGGCGACGACGGCCCGCAGGTCGGCCCGCTCGTACGCCACGTGCCGGTACGAACCCAGGACGATGCTCGCCAGCCGGACCGCCTCCAGGCCCTTGCCGCGGACGTCGCCGATGATCATGCGTACGCCGTACGGGGTGTCCAGCGCCTCGTACAGGTCACCGCCGATCTCCGCGGTGGCGGTGGACGAGATGTAGCGGGCGGCGACCGCGAGGGATCCCACCTGGGGGCCGAGTGGGCGCAGTACCGCCTGCTGCGCCACCGCGGCGAGCTTCGACAGTTCCGCGATCTGCTCGGCCTGCCGCTGGCGTACCGCCGCCGTGGCCGCGGCGAGCGCCGTGCCCAGTGCGATGCCGGCGACCGCGACGGCGGTGGAGAGCGAGACGGTCTGCTCGCCCAGCGCGAAGCTCGCGCCGAGGACGGTCGCGGCGGCGCCCACGCCCAGCACGACCCGCCACGAGGCCAGGGCGGCGGCCAGGAAGGGCGCGGCGACCATGAGGGCGATGTAGTTGGCACCCCGGCCGTCCGCCAGCTCGACTGCGGACACGAATGCGAGCAGGACGAGGGCCGCGCCGAGGCCGGCGCGGGATCCGGGGCTCAGCGGGCCGCGGCCCGACTGGAAAGCGTGCGTGCGTACGAGGGACAGCATGCCTGATCGACGTGAAACGGTGAATGAACCTGGCCCGACGTCCGAGGCGGATCTGGCCGCGCGGTCGCCACCGCCGACCCGATCGCCGTCCCGCATCAACTCAGCCCAGGACCTCGTACCGGACCTCGACGTGGCCCGCGTCCAGCGAGGCGATCGCCGCGAACGCCGCGCGGGACAGGTCCAGGCAACGCCCCTCGATGAACGGGCCGCGATCGTTGATCCGGACGGTCACCGACTTGCCGGTCGCCGGGTTGGTGACCCGCACCTTCGTGTCGAACGGCAGGGTCTTGTGGGCGGCGGTCATCGCCGACGGGTCGAACGTCTCGCCGTTGGCCGTGAGCTGCCCCTCCGAGTAGAAGGAGGCGCCGCAGGAACCGGTGTCCACGACCGGACGGGCGGTGCTGGTCTTCTTCGTGGCGGTCGGCTTCGGCGTGGCGGTGCGCGGCTTGCTCCGCGACGGGGCCTGCGTCGAGCGGGTGGCCTTCGGGCTCGGGGAGGCGCTGGTGCTCGGCGACGCGGTCGGCGAGCCGGGGGTGGCGCTGGTCGGCAGGCCGGTGGGGGCCAGGTCGACGGCGGCCGGCCGCTCGGCCTCCACGCCGGAGGTCAGCTGCACGGCGCCGACGGTGCCCCCCACCGCGAGGACCACAGCAAGGGCCGCGGTGGCCGCGATGCCGCTCGGGGAGGAGAACCTACGGGTACGCGAGTGCCTGCCAGCCACCGGCGCGGTCCTTTCGTCATCTTGAACAAACCGGGTCGGACCGTAACGAGCGAAGCACTTCCGAAGTCAATGTGATCATGGTGGTATAGCCGGAATTGCGGCGAAACGTGTAGCCGATCATCCGAGCCGAGGTGGCCCGCCCGACCCACGGCCCGCGGGCGCGCGACCGGTGCCGCAGGATGGACGGCATGCCCACTGAGCTGAGCAGACGCCTCACCGAGCTGATCCGCTGGATCGATCCCGGTCCCGGTGCCAGCCACCTGGTCAGCGACGTGTCCGGCTGGTGGCGAGACCCGTCGGTGCTGGCCGATCTCGGGCCGGCCCTGGTGGAGCCCTTCCGGGCAGCCCGGCCGACCGTGGTCGTCTCCCCGGCCGTCACCGGATACCTGCTCGGTCCCCTCGCCGCCACCGCGCTCGGCGTCGGCTTCGTCGCCGCGCACAAGCCGGGCGACGGGCGACTGCCCGCCGGCGCCCTGACCTGGGCGCAGAGCCCACCGGACTTCCGCGGCCGCCGCGTGGACCTCGCCGTCCGCGACCGGCACCTCGGGCCGGGCGACCGGGTGCTGGTGGTGGACGACTGGGTGGCCACCGCAGCCCAGGTACGCGCCCTCTACGAGATCTGCGCGGCGCGGGGCGCCCGGGCGGTCGGCACGGCCACGGTAGTGGCCGACTGCCCACCGGAGGTCGCGACCGAACTGCGCATCCGGAGCCTACTCACCGACGCCGACCTCGGGCCCTGACGCCGCGGCGGCCCAGCTCACGGCGGCGACCCCGGCGCGTGACCGCCGAAGCGGCGGTAGCCTCGGCAGGATGTGGCCTCGGATCGGCGGACTGCGCACGCTCGACCTCGGGACGCCCGGGGAGATGCGGGCGAACCTGAACACCCTCGTGCTCGCCGGGGTGAAGCAGGCGACCGCCGGCCTGCTCAGCGAGTACGACCGGGAGGGCGAGCAACTGGAACACGTGGGTGAGCGGCTCGCGCTCGTCGACGACCACGACGGGCTCGTCGCCGTCGTGGAGGTCACCGGCGTCGAGGTCGTCCCCTTCGCCGGTGTCTCCTGGGACTTCGCCCGGTCGGAGGGCGAGGGCGACCGGTCGATCGAGGAGTGGCGGGACGGCCACGCCGCGTTCTGGGCCCGGGCCGGTACGCCGGTCGAGGACGACACCCCGATCGTGTGCGTCCGGTTCCGGCTGGTCTCGGCGGGCGACGGCGGCATCACCACCGGCGACCTCGGCACCTGAGGTACGGGGAACCGCTCAGGCCCGGCGCAGCTCGGGCAGGAGACGGGTGGCGACGTCCACCAGGACCTCCTCGTCGCCCGCGTACCAGCTGCTGGCGCGGGGCCAGTGGGTGACCACGTCGGTGAAGCCGAGCGTGGCGGCACGCCCCACCTGCTCGGCGAAGAAGTCGGCGCTGCGGAGGGAGAAGACCGGCGCGGAGTCGAGCGAGAGGTACCGGTCCAGCGAGGCCGGATCGCGCCCCTCGGCGGCGAGCGTCTTGTCCATCCGCGCCGCCAGCTCGGCGACGCCGTCCCACCAGGCCTCCAGGTCGTCGCCGCCGGAGCCCGTGGTGACCCAGCCCTGACCGAAGCGCGCGACGAGTCGCATGGAGCGGGGCCCGTTGGCGGCCACCACGAACGGCACCCGCGGGGTCTGCACGCAGCCCGGGTTGTTGCGCGCGTCCACGGCGGTGAACCAGTCGCCGTGCCAGGTCGTACCGTCCTCGCGCAGCACCAGGTCGAGCAGCTCGACGAACTCGGCGAACCGGTCCACCCGCTGCCGTGGCGGCAGGGTCTCCCCGCCCAGCACGGCGGAGTCGAACCCGATGCCGCCCGCGCCGACGCCGAGCAGGACCCGCCCGTCGGACACGTCGTCGAGGGCGGTGATCTGCCGGGCGAACGCCGCCGGGTGCCGGAAGTTCGGCGAGGCGACCAGGGTGCCGAGGCGGATCCGGCGGGTCACGATCGCCGCAGCGGTGAGGGTGGTCATCGAGTCGAACCACGGCCCGTCGACCAGGTCCCGCCACCCGAGGTGGTCGTACGTCCACGCGTGGTCGAAGCCCCACTCGTCCGCTTGCCGCCAGCGCCGGTGGGACTCGGACCAGCGCTGGTCGGGGAGGATCACGATGCCGATACGCATGATCGCCAGCGTATCGGCGAGCCGGCCCGCCGGTCCGGGTACCGCCCTACCGTGCCGTGGCGTCGACGCGCCGGGGAGCGGGCCCGATCCGGACCCGCTCCCCGGCGTCAGCAGTCGCACTCACCTGCCGGTCAGGGTGGTGAGGCCGACCCAACGGCCGGCGTACGTGCCGGCGGCCAGGCGGTAGTGCTGCACGCCGTTGAGGGCGGCACGCAGGTCGACGGTCACGTTGGCGCCGACCGCGAGGTCGGTGACCACCGAGGTCATCTGCCCGGCCGCGTCGATGGTGTACGCCTTGACGGGCGCGGCGGCGACCACGGCCGGCCGTGGGATGCGGTAGCCGATCGCTGCCGCTCTCCCGATCTGGTACGACTTGCCGGGAATCTCCTTGACCAGGTAACCGTTCAACGAGCCTCCGCTGATGGCGTACCAGATGCCGGTCTGCCGCAGCACCTTGAGTCGCTCGGAGGACGGCGCGTTGCTGCGCCGGGTCAGGGAGAGCCGCTTCGTCGCCACGATGGTGCCGGCCGCGTCGAACTTGTAGCCGACGTGCTCCCCCGCCGCGAGCATGATCGTCCCGGACACGCCGCGCGGCGGGTGGTCGGAGTAGTAGAGGTCCATGATCTGGGCGAAGGTCGAGTCGCCGGTGACGGCGTGCAGCACGGAGTGCTGGCCGATGTGCGTGGTGTGGTAGTTGCCCGCGTCCTTCTGGTGGGTGAGGCAGTACTTGCTCCGCCACTGGCGGGTGCGGATGAGCTGGTGGACGTCGCGAGCGGTGGTGATCGCGCCCTGGAGCATCAGCTTGGCCCCGGCATCCCGGCTCAGCGTCCAGTAGTCCCAGAGACCGAAGGCCGAGAAGATGTGCCCGTTGTAGGTCAGGTCGCCCCGGACCTGCGTGGGGTGCGCGTACTCCTCGAGCCAGAGCAGCCCGTCCTTGACGTACACCCCCCACGGCTTCCCGGCGACCGGGGGGACGAGGTAGGACGCGAAGGTCGCGTCGGCCGCCTCGCGCCAGCGGCTGCCCTTGCCCAGGATCTGCGCCAACCGGACGAAGAGGCTCATCGCCTGGCCCTGGGCCATCATCGAGTACCACGGCGGCTCGAGGATGTCGGCGGAGCGGTGCAGGGCGTGCCGGAACTGGTACGGGTAGAACCAGCCTCCCTCGTGGACGACCCGCCGGTCGATCAGGCGCTGCGCCTGCGCCATCGCCCGGTGGAGATACACCTGGTAGCCGGTGAGGCGGTAGCTCTCCAGCAGGTTGAGGCCGTACTGGGCCTGGTTGACGGGGTGGTCGTAGAGCTTCCCGCCGAGCAGCGCCATGCGTACGCCGTGCTCGTCGTGCGGGCCCGCGTCGACGATCGGCATCCGGACGTTGCTGTGGTACGGCCGCAGGGTCTCGGGCAGGTCCCGGATGTCGAACGGGTCGTAGCGGAACGTGAACGGCACGTCGGCGGCGGCCGCGTCGCTGCTGAGCGTGCGGGCGGCGTCCGACGGGCCGCTGGCCAGCTGCCGGGACTGCTTCGCGGACAGCCGGGGAGCCTCCGCGACCGCCGACTCGGACATCGGCGGGCTGATCTCGTACGCCGGGTCGACGACCCCCGGGCCACCGGGCCCGACCCAGCGGCCGGCGCTCGTGGGTGTCACCGGCGCTGCCTCGGCCGCCCCCGGCGCCACCAACGGCGCGGCACCGGCCACCCCCACCGCCGTCAGCACCTGCCGGCGTGACCAGGACGGGTTTGTGCCTGTGCGTCTGTCCGCCATGTCCTTCTCTCCCCTCACTCGTCCGGCAGCCCTGTCGGGCTGCCGGTCACGTGCCCCCGTGCGGGACGGGACGCGCTTGCGCGTCCTCTAAACACGACAGAGGGGCCCGGTCGGTTGCGACCGGGCCCCCGCCGTTATCTGTTGCTCAGCGGCCGGCGAGACGCTCGCGGGCCTGCTTGGCGGCGGCGACGGCCTGCTCGACCGTCCGCATGTCGCCCTCGCCGTCGACGGCCTGCGTCCGCAGCGTCGCCTGGCTGCGCGCGCCCACCCCGACGTCGGTGGTGTTGCTCAGCAGGCTGGAGCCGAGCGGGCCACCGATCCAGGTGCCGATCTGGTTCCGCTGCGCGTCGGTGACCACCGCGGCCGAGCCGAACACCAGGCCGGTGTGGATGGAGCCGCTGGCCTCGTCCAGCAGGAGCTGGGTCTCGAACGCGAGGCTGGCCCCGGTGCCCGGGGTGATCAGCAGCGGGCCGTTGAGGCGACCCATCAGGGCGCCACCGGAGAGGGCGTCCGGCCAGTCGTAACCGGTGGCGACGCCCGCGTACCGCTGCCCGCCGAAGAACGTCCACGCGGTGATCAGCGCGGTCTCGTACCGGTTCGTACCCGACACGTCCTCGGTGCTCGGGTCGTACGCGTAGCCCGCCTGGAACCCGAAGAGGCCGACGCCGAAGAGGGCGCGCTGGTCCCGCGGCAGGGTGTCGAGGAACGACTTGGTGGCGGCCGGGAGCACGCTGTCCTTGGTGAGCAGCACGACCGCGGTCGGCACGCCCGCGCCCTGGTACGAACCGGCGGCGGCGCCGGCCGCGAGCGCGTCCGGGAAGTTGGTGCCGGTCGCCAGCAGGACCAGGTCCGGCGTCGGGTCGATCTCCTTGGCGATCTCCACCGAGGTGGCGTACCGGTCGCTGCCGGCCAGCCGCTTGACGGTGTAGCCCAGTGCCCGGACCTTGTCGGCGACGGCGGCCGTGAGCGCGCCCTCGCTGCCCAGCAGGTAGACCGTGCCGCCCGGGGCCAGGACCCGCTGCATCTCCGTGGCGGTGTTGGCGTCCAGGCCGTTGGGCGGGGTCATCAGCAGCGGGCCGCCCTTGACCGCCGCCAGCGCCGAGCCGCTGAGCGCGTCGGCGAACATGTCCGACCGGGACAGCACGACCGTGTTGGCCCGCTCGCGCTTGTCGGTGCCGTTGTTGTGGCTGGCCCAGTGCGACTGGGAGACGGCGATGGCGGTCGTGTACCGGTTCTGGCCGGAGAGCCGGACCACCCGGTCCTTGTTGCGCGGCTGGTACGCCGGGATGCCCAGGATGTCGGAGACCTTCGTCGGGCTCGCCGCGGCGGACTCGTTCGACGGTGCGCTCGACACCGTGGTGCCCCGGGTGAAGGCGACGCGCGTGCCGTCGGGCGACCACGTCGGGTGGTCGTTCGTGGCCGCGTTGTTCGCGACCACGACCTCGTTCTCGCCGGCGAGGTCGGACACGATGATCTGGCCGCCGCGGACGAAGGCCACCTTCGTGCCGTCCGGCGAGATCGACGGGTTCGAGCCGTCCGCGTCGACGACGGTGATCCGCTGGTCGGCGGGCTTGGCCGGGTCGTAGAGCACGACGGCCGGCGTGCCGGTCGGTGACCCGGCGTTGTCGGCCATCCGCTGGAACACGACCTTGCCGCTGGGCCCGCCGTCCGGGTTCTGGTAGTGCATGCCGTCGTTCGGCGTGAGCTGCCCGGGCTCCCAGCCCGATGAGCTCGCGGCGACGCGGATGACCCACTTGGAGCCCGGGTCCTTCCGCTGCTCTCCCCAGACGACGCTGCTGCCGCCGCCCCGCCAGGACAGGCCGCGACGCGTGACGCTCTCGTCGGGCAGCGCGATGTACCAGTCCGGAGCCTCGGCGTTGAACCGCATCGAGACGATGCCGTTGCCGTCCACGTCGGGGCCGATGTACGCGAAGCGGCTGCCGTCCGGCGACCACGACGCGTCCCGCATCTTCTCGATGTTCTGGATCTTCGTACGGGACGCGTCCCCGTACACCTGCATGACGGTCGAACCGCTGTTGGTCGTCGTCAGCACGCTGCCGGAGCCGGCGAGGCTGGCCTGCGCGGCGGGCGCGGACATGACGAGGGTGGTGGAACCGAGAGCGAGGGCCGAGGCGACGGCCGCGGACCTGCGAAGCGAAGATGGAGGCAAGGGGACTCCCCGCTGAAATGAGACGCGCCGTGAAGTGACACCCGTCCGCCGGCTGATCCGGCACGGGGCGGCGCAGATGGCAGAACCTTAAGAGATCCTTTGCCGGCCCGCTGCCCCGGATCCCCGTCAACACGAAGGTCTGACCGAACGGATGAGGTGACGGGTGGACGCAGACCCCGAGGTCACCCCGCACGATCCGACCCGATCGTTCACTGAGTGTGTCCACACCGGCACATTGCGGGACTGCGCCGGTCGCGGCCGTCCTCTACAGTGAAGCCCGCGCCACCCCGGCCGGCACGGCCGCCGACACCGCAACCGGCGCAATCGTCTTCCGAGGAGCTTCCTTGCTTCGACCTTCCCTGCGGCGCCGCACGGGAGCGGGCGCCATCGTGCTCGCCATCGGCGCGACCACCCTCTTCGGCGGTGCGGGCACCGCGCACGCCACCCACGGCCCCAGCGGCGGCTTGACCGCCAGCGACGGCACCAACATTCTGGTGACCGGAGCGCCCGACCCCAAGACCGGCGACGAGCAGGGCCTCAGGTCGTCGGACTACACGATCACTGACGCCGCCTGGTCGCCGGACGGCAGTCGGGCCGTGTTCGTCGCCGACACCGGCGACATCGCGACCATCGGCAACAGCGGTGAGGTCTACCCGATCGCCGAGGCCCACCCCGACGTCACCCGTGCCACCCCCGAGTGGGTTGGCGCCGGGTCGACCGTGGTCTGGGCCGCCAAGGAGGCCGACAGCCCGTGGCGGATCGAGGGGTCCGTCAGCGCCGTCGGCTTCGACGTAATGCGCCGCTCGCCGAACGACGGCAACCACTACTCGGAGCCGGACACCAACGGCAGCTCCCGCCTCGTCGTGCAGCGGCAGGCCTCCGACAGCTCCGGCGGCCCCACCGGCACGCCGGAGATCGGCTTCCTCGACGGCAGCACGTACACGCGCATCACCACGGACGCCGCGAGCCCCACCATCTCGGCCGACGGCACGAAGGTCGCCTTCGTCCGCGGCGGGCAGATCTGGGTGCGGGGCACCGCCGCGGGTGCCGCCGAGGTCCAGGTCACCACCGGCGGCACGGCCAAGGCAGACCCGGTGCTCAAGGCCGACGGCGGCACGGTCGCCTTCGCGCAGGGCACGACCGTCGGCACCGCCCCCACCACCGCCGGCGCCGCGGTGACCACCATTCCGTATCTCGCCGGAGTGCCGGACTACCGGCCCGCGAAGAAGGACCGGGTGGTCCGGCTCGCCGGCAGCGACCGCTTCGGCACCGCCTCGGCCATCTCCCAGTCACACTGGGCGAGCCACAGCAACGCCTCCGACCGGCGCGCCAAGGCGTCGGTGGCGGTCCTGTCCCGGTCCGACACCTTCGCCGACGCGCTCGGCGGGTCCGCCCTGGCCGCGGCGAAGAACGGGCCGCTGCTGATGACCCCGACCACCACGCTCGCGCCGGCGGTCGCCACCGAGCTGACCCGGGTCCTCAAGCCGGGCAGCACGGTCTACCTGCTCGGCAGCGCGGCCGGTGCGCTCTCCACGGCCGTGGAGAACCAGGTGCGCTCGCTGGGCTTCACGCCCGTCCGGCTCGCCGGCACCGACCGCTACGCCACCTCGATCGCGATCGCCGACGCCATCGACTCGACGCCGGACATGGTGCTCGCCGCCACCGGCGCGAACTTCCCGGACGCCCTCGCCGCGGGTGCGGCCGCCGGCGCCCAGAACCTGCCTGGCAAGGGCACCTCGGCCGTCGTGATCCTCACCAAGGACAGCACCCTCACCCCGGCCACCCTGAGCTACTTCGACGCATTGCCCGCCAGCACGGAGATCTACGGCATCGGCCTCTGGGGCGACATCGCCACCGGGCCGTACGGCGGGATCCCGGTCTCCGGCTCGACCCGCTACGAGACGGCCCTGTTGGTCGCCTGGGCGTTCTTCGGTGGGTACCAGCACATCGGTGTTGCCACCGGGACCAACTGGCCGGATGCCCTCGCCGGCGGCGCCCTGATGGGGTCGCTCGACGCGCCGCTGATCCTCGCCCCCGGCACCGCCGCCGCAGTCGGGGACGAGATCTGGGCCCTGGGTGAAGAGATGGCGGGCTCGGTGCACACGGGCCTGGTCTTCGGCTCGGCCGCGGTCATGAACGACGTGCAACGCAACGGGCTGGGCTTCCACATCAGCGGTCCGGCCGGATACAACGCCGCGACGAACGCGACCGACGTGCTGCGGACGGCCGAAAGCACCGCGGACACCACGGCTCGGGCCGCCGCCCCGCGCGACGGCGCCGACGTCGCCGCAGCCGTCAAGGCGGGCCGGGAGCGGCTCGCCGAGCGGTAGTTCGGACCTGACGTCGACGGGGCCCGGCCATTCGGCCGGGCCCCGTCACGTTAAGGAGATGCTGATCCGAGCCAGGCCCCGGTCTTCACGCCACGCCGGGGCGACCCGGGCGACCTCAGCCCGATCCTGAGCGAAGCCGGATCAAGGTGCCTCGATCCCCAGAGCAATGTTGGTCGGGTTGCTCACCGAGCTGGAGCCGAGCGGCCCCCCGAGCCAGGTGCCGATCTGCGGCTGCTGGGACGAGCTGACCACCGCGGACGAGCCGAAGACCACCCCGGTGTGCACCGAACCGCTCGACTCCTTGAGGAGCGACACCGCGTGGATCCCGAGGCTGGCATCGGTGCCCCGTGTGAGCATCAACGGACCACCGAGGACGCCCATCAGGGCGCCGCCGGTCAGCGCGTCCGGCCAGTTGGTCCCGGTGGCGAAGCCGGTATACCTCTGACCCTCGAAGAACTCCACGGCGACGTCGTGGGCGGTCTCGTAGCGGTCCGCGCCCCACACTCCACGGACGTAGGGGCCGACGGGATCATACGAATAGGCGGCGGCCGCGGCCTGCCTTCCGATGCCGTACAGCATCCCCAAGTCCTTCGGCCGCGAGTCGAGGAACGCCTTCGTCACTGACGGAATCGTCGCATCCCGGGTAAGCAACACCACCGCTGAGTAGTTGCCTTCCTCCGAGGCATTCTGAGCAGCAGCCGCGGCACCGGCGGCCAGGGCGTCCGGGTAGTTCATCCCGGTGGCAAGCAACACAAGTGGCGGATTCGGGTCGATCGCCTTCGCGATCTCGACCGACGTCGCAAAGCGATCCGGGCCGGCCAAGCGCTGCACGAAGTAGCCCAGCGCCCGGACCTGATCCTCAACGGCCTGCGACAGCGCACCGGTACTACCCAACAGATAGACCGTGCTGTGCCCGGGAAGCAGGACCCGCTGCATCTCCGCCCGCGTCGCCTCCTCCAGCCTGTCCGGAGGCGTCAACAACAGCGGACCACCCTTCTTCGCCGCCAATGCCACACCGCTCAGTGCGTCAGCGTAGGTATCCGACCGCGTCAGAACCACGGCGGTAGCCCCACTCGTGGCCCAACGCGACCGGGACACCGCCACCGCGGTTTCGAATCGGTTGGCACCGGACAACCGCGCGACCCGTTCCTTCCTATGCGGCTGATAGGCCGGCACACCGTCCAGACCCGGCACCGCTGCCGGCGCGGCCGAACCATCCGCCAACGCCGTGTACACCGGCCGCGCAGCCGTCGACGTGACCTTGCTGAACGCCAACGTCCTACCGTCCGGCGACCAGGTGGGATCGTCGTACTGCACACCCGCAGGGCTGACCGTCACCTCGTTCTCGCCGGCGAGATCAGACACGACGATGCGACCGGCGCGTACGAAGGCCACCCGCGAGCCATCAGGCGAAATCGACGGATTCGCCCCGTTGTCGTCAACCAGCGCCAGTCGTTCGTACCATTCCCGCGAGCCGTCGTACACCATGACCGCCGGCTGCCCGGACGGCTGACCCGAGCCGTTGTCGTCCTGGCGCTGGAAGGCCAACAGCAGACCCGGCCCACCATCCGGATTCAGATAGTGCTTCCCATCCTTGGGCGAGATCCACCCCTGACGGAGGGCACCTCCGCTGCCCTCCGAGGCAACACGCCACGGGGCGGTGGCCGATGCCTTCTCCGCCCAAGCGACACGGCTACCGTCCGCCCACCAACTCGTGCTCCTGCGGAGCACCCCGTCATCCGGTGGTGACGACAGCGGGTAGCGGGCCGCGCCGTCGTCGAACCGGATCCTGCTGATCCCCCCACTCTGGTTGATGTAGACCGCCTGACTGCCGTCCGGGGACCAGGCAGCGTCCCGGATGGTGTCCGACGAACTCAGTGACGTCCGGGACGGATCCCCATGAATCTTGACGGCGGTCTGGCCGTTGCTGCTGGTCAGCACGCTGCCCGAGCCAGGAAGGCTGGCCGTAGCCGGCGTACCAGCGACGACCGACACGCTGGCGACAAGCGCGAAGGCCGTCGCGACAGCAAGCGGCCGGCGAAAAGGAGATCGAGACAAGTAGACACTCCTCGCTGGAGCACGCCCCGCCATCACTCGGCTGGTCGACGAGGGGGAGCGCGCCCGGAGACTCTATAGCCGTGGTCCGGCCCTGTGGTGCCCCGGCAGCCTCACCACCGTTGACGATGACCCGGACCGGCTGGCTTGGCCTCCGGCGACACCACCATGTGGCCCGCGGATGGCCTGGCCGGTCCTCTGACCGCGCTCGATCGCCAGCGATCAGGGATGCGGGAGTGGTGGGCCTACTCGACCTGCCAGTCGGGCAGCACCAGTCGGTCACAGAGGGGAACCGGGCCAAGACGAGGCACGTCTTAGTGCCAGCGGCAATCCAGGTAACGGCTCGGAGGTGCACCATGCGGCGAATGCTTGTCGTCGCGATTGTTCCCGGCGTGCTCGCGACGGTCGTGGCCGGCACTGCGGGATGCGCCCGCGACACCGATGCGGGGGGCGGCGCCCGAGGCGGAGCAGCGGCAGCTGGCGACTGGACCGCGGTCGACAAGGCCGAGGTTTACGTGCAGGTACTGCGCCGATACCTGAGCACGCCTGCGGATAGCTCCTTCTCCCAGCGCTTTAAAACGGTCTATATCTTGGATCAGGCTTATGCAGACGCGGGAGACTCTCGTGGACAGCATGAGCAGGGAACGGCAATCGCGCCGAATACCCAGCAACAAGTGACGGCCGCTTTAGCGGGGGTGGCGAAGGTCACGTTCATCGCCGATCGCGATACCGTGGTCGAAACGAGGGGCGGCTGCATGCAAGTCAAAGGCGACAGCATTTTAGTGACCCTCGGGACCATGGACGGCGACGACAATGAGGTCCGGGTCGGCATCAACGGCTTCGCTGCATGCGATGGCGCTACGTGGCTCACCTATGTCGTGCGAAATCGAACGAACAGCGGGTGGCAGGTGGCGGGCACGACTGGCTCAAGGGCAATCGCGTAGCCGGCCGGTAATCGCGCTCTGATCGCTCGCGGGCTGCGGCCGCAGGCCGCCGTCACAGAATTGCGACGACGTCGTCGCGGTCCCGAGGGGGTGGACGGGTACAGCGGACTGGGTGCGCTAGTCGTACCTGGCTGCGTACGCCAACCTGTACGCCTACAGCGCTGCGTAGTCGCCGGTGAGCCTCAGCTTAGGAGGCGAAGAGGATCTGGGCACGGCCTGGGTGAACGGGCAGCTCTCCTACCAGATCACGGCCGGCGTCTATGCCGGGTTCGGGCTGCCGGCGGTGACGGGCTCACGCCCGCGCCGTGACGTTCGACGCGGGCGTAGCCGGCCGGCCCGTTCCGCATAGCTACTGCTCAGGCCGCGTAGACGGCGGTGGCGTCGTTGCTGCGCTTGTTGCGTGCCCACCTCATGCGCGGACGCTGTTACGAGCACATCGCCGACGGGCTCAGCTCACAGATCAAGCAGACCAGGGATCGGGCACGTAACGGGCACGGCCAGCGTAAGAAGCGGTGGGAACGATCGAGGCCCCAGCCAGGAAACCGGTCCTGGGCTGGGGCCTCACGCTGGAGCGGGTGACGGGAATCGAACCCGCACTGTCAGCTTGGGAAGCTGATGTTCTGCCATTGAACTACACCCGCAGGCGGCACCACTGTACCTGAGGCCGCGCCCTCCGTGCACCCAGGTACCCGGCGACACGGCCAGCGCCGTGACCAGCCCGCCCGGGGGTCGGGACGGGGTGGACAGGGACCCCCGCAACATCGATCATGAGTCCACCCGTGGCAGCAAAATGTTTCCTAGCGGCAACATATGGTCGTTCTCAAATCTGTCTATGGGTTGTAACGTCTGCCACACGTTTCCAGTCCCGGCGCGCCACACCCCCTGCCGCGCCGCCAGAAAGAGGTGGGCCCATGGGACTTCGTCCCAACCTGCTGACTCGTCGTAACGCCGGCATCGCGTCGACGTCGTTCGCACTGCTCCTCGGTGCCGCCACGGTCGGCTTCCTGCCGACCGCGGCCCCCGCCAGCACCCCCCTCGCCGCCCCCGCGGCGAGCGAGGTGTGCGAGCCGGCCGGCGCTCTGGCGAAGTCCAAGGCGCGTCCCGGTGGCGCCGTCAAGCACGACCCGAACCAGCTGACCCTCGCCCAGGTGCACACGCGGGAGGCCGAGCTGGCCGACCTGGTGCAGGAGCGCGCCAAGCGGAAGGGTCTGCGCTCGCAGTCGACCGCTGCCGCCGCCTCGATCACCATCCCGGTCGTCGTTCACGTGATCCAGGAGAACGCCACGCGGGCCGGCGGCAACATCCCGGACTCGATGATCACCTCGCAGATCAACGTGCTGAACCAGTCCTTCAGCGGAGCGACCGGCGGGGCCTCCACCGCCTTCACCTTCCAGCTTCAAAAGATCAACCGCGTGACCAACACGGACTGGTACCCGATCCTCCAGGGCTCCTCGACGGAGCGGGCGATGAAGACGTCGCTTCGCACCGGCGGCAAGGGCACGCTGAACCTCTACGTCGGCGCCGTGGATCCCGGCCTGCTCGGCTGGGCGACCTTCCCGAAGCGGTCGTTGGACAAGATGGACGGCGTTGTCGTGCTGAACGAGTCGCTCCCGGGCGGCACCGAGACCAACTACAACCTCGGCGACACCGGTACCCACGAGGTCGGCCACTGGCTGAACCTGTACCACACCTTCCAGGGTGGGTGCGCCGGCTCGGGTGACAGCGTCAGCGACACCCCGGCCGAGGCCTCCCCGGCGTACCAGTGCCCGACCGGTCGAGACACCTGCACCGCGCCGGGTCTGGACCCGATCACCAACTTCATGGACTACACGTACGACAACTGCATGTACCAGTTCACCGCGGGCCAGGCCAGCCGCATGTTGACCGCCTGGAACGCGTACCGGGCGGCGTAGCTCCCGGCGTACCCGATCCGGTGCCGGCTCCGAACCTCGGAGCCGGCACCGGCGCTTTTCGGCCCGTTTCCCGTGCCCTCAGGCGGCCGGACGGGCGAGCGCGACGTGGGCGTCCGGCGCGCGGCGGGCGTCCGGATCCAGCCAGACCTGGACGGCCGGCCGCGCCAGCCCACCGGCGGAGTCGTGGCGGGCCAGCATCGCGACGTCGACGGTGAACTCGAAGAGCCGCCAGTCCACCTGGGCGGTCGCGCGGTGCAGGTGGGCCAGGCGGGCCACCCGGGCCGGATCGGTCACCGGGCGGGCGTGGCCCGCGACGTACGCCTCGTCGTCGCTCTCCTCCGCGGGGAAGGAGTGGAGCGCATAGCGCCCGTCGCGCTCCAGGTCTCGCCGCTTCGGCGAGTCGATCACGAAGCAGAAGAGGCCCTCGTCGGTGACCACGGGAGAGACCGGGTGCACCCGTGGGCCGCCGTCGGCGCGGACCGTGGCCAGGTAGCCCAGGCCCGGCCCGTACTGCTGGAGGAGACGACTGATCCCGTCGGCGAGTCGGGGCTCGTCGGCGGCGAATTCGGACCAGGAAGCCATGGTGGCATTCTATCGAACATTTGTACGAACAGCACGCCGACACCGGACTCGACCGCCTCGCTCGCTATGGTGGTGCGATGCTGCTCTCCGACCGCGACCTGGTCACCGAGATCAAGGCCGGCACGCTGGCGCTGGAGCCGTTCGACCCCACGCTGGTGCAGCCGTCGAGCATCGACGTACGGCTGGACAAGCTCTTCCGGGTCTTCAACAACCACCTCTACACGCACATCGACCCGTCCCGGCAGCAGGACGACCTGACCTCCGTGGTCGAGGTGCCCGACGGCGAGCCGTTCGTGCTGCATCCCGGCGAGTTCGTACTCGCCTCGACGCTCGAGGTGATCTCGCTCGGCGACCAGCTCGCCGGGCGTCTGGAGGGCAAGAGCTCGCTGGGCCGGCTCGGGCTCCTCACCCACTCGACCGCCGGCTTCATCGACCCGGGCTTCTCCGGTCACGTGACGCTGGAGCTGTCGAACGTGGCGAACCTGCCGATCACCCTGTGGCCCGGCATGAAGATCGGCCAGCTCTGCATCTTTCGCCTCTCCTCGCCGGCCGAGCACCCGTACGGGTCGGCCGTCTACGGGTCGCGGTACCAGGGGCAGCGCGGGCCGACGCCGAGCCGCTCCTGGCAGAACTGGCGCACCTGGCCGACCCGCTGACACACCGCCCGCACGAACGACGAGGGCCCCGGACGACACGTCCGGGGCCCTCGGTCCGATGTGCGCGGATCAGCCAGGTCGGCGGAAGCCGGCGACCGGCATGGTGTTGATGCTGGAGACCTGGACCGGCTTGCCCGTCCGGGGCGCGTGAACCATCTTGTCGTTGCCGAGGTACAGGCCCATGTGGTGCAGGTCGCTGAAGAAGAAGATCAGGTCACCGGGGCGGGCGTCGGACCGCGAGATCGCCTTGCCCTCGTTCCACTGGTCGCCCGTGTGGTGGGTCAGGTAGATGCCGGCCGCCTTGTACGCGTACTGGGTCAGGCCCGAGCAGTCGAAGCCGCTCGGACCGGCGGCACCCCAGACGTACGGCTTGCCGACCTGAGCACAGGCGGTCCTGATGGCGATCCGGGCGGCCTCGCTGACCACCCCGCTGATGGTCGGGCACTTCTCGGTCATCACCGTGGTGACCGGAAGCGACCGCTCGAGGCGCTTGATCTCGGCGTCGATCTGCTTCTTCTTCGCCTCCAGCTCCCGCTGCTGCTTGACCTGGGTGGCGATGAGCTTGTCGAGCGCGGCCTTCTGGTCGTCGTACTTCTTGCGGATCGCCAGCACACCCTCGAGCTGCTTTCGCTCGTGGGCCGCGAGCCGGTCCAGCAGGGCGAGCTGCTCGCCGAGCAGTTCCGGATCCGCGTTGACCAGCAGCGCGCTGATCTCCTGCGACGGGCCGGTCATGTAGTACCGGGAGGCGAGGTCGCCAACCCGGTTCATCGCCATCTCGCTCTCCAGGGCGAGCGGCGTGATCTTCTTCTGGAGGTCGGCCGACTTCTTGCGGTTGACCTTGAGCTGCGCCCGGACCTTGTTGTACTGCTCGATCGTGGGCTCCAACTGGCGCCACTGCTTGTCGATCGCGGCCTCGATCTCGTCCACGGACGGTTCGGCGTACGCGGGCGCGCTGAGCGCGCCAGCGCCGACCGCAACGGCGGCGACCAGGGTGAGCAGACGGTGGACGACCCGGCGCAGGCCGCCCGGACGGCGGGACCGTCCCAGGGCGGGACGATGAGGGGGCGTGGTTGCCACCGGCACCGACTCCTTTTGCAACCACCGCTGGGCGCCTCGCGACGGGGAAGGGGGCGAGACAGACGATCCACAGCGGCCGACGCCCCACATTAGGGAAGGTCCGGTGCGGAATCAAGGCAGCGGGCGTTCCCGTCACTGCTGTGCAACCGCGTGTGCACCATGGGTGCACGGAATCAGAGGTGATGACAGTTGTCGATACGGCAGCTTCTGGCCCGGCCGGGTTACCGTCAGGACATGGCCCATCACACGCTCGCCCACGACCTGGCCCTGCTCAGTTACGACGACGAGGGTGTGAACCGGCTCGGCCGGCCGGCGCTCGACCACGGGCTCGCCGGTGCGCTGCTGGTGGAGCTGGCGATCGCCGGCCGGGTCGCGGTCGCCGACGAGCGCCTGGTGGTGACGGACCTCAGCCCGGTCGGTCAGCACCAGCTCGACGAGGCCCTGCACCGGATCAGCGAGGACCCGAAGCGGCGCCGGCCGAAGGAGTGGGTGACCCAGCTCGCGAAGGACCTGCCCGAGCAGATCCTGGACGGGCTGGTGACGGCCGGCGTGCTGCGCCGCGAGTCGGACCGCGTCCTCTGGGTGTTTCCGCGTACCCGCTATCCGTCGTCGACCGGCGGGGAGCCGGAGGCGGAGACGGCGGCCCGGCGGTTGATGTCCGCGGCGGTGGCCGGCGACGGGCCGGTGGACCAGCGCACGGCCGCGCTGCTCGGCCTGGTCCACGCCGTGGGGCTGCACCGCACGCTGTTCCGGGAGCTGCCGAAGGACAACGTGAAGCGGCGGCTCGCCGAGATCGGTGCCGGCGACTGGGCGTCGGCGGCAACGCGGACGGCGATCACGGAGACCCAGGCCGCGGTCCTGCTGGCGACGTCGGCCGCCACCGCGGCCATCATGGTCACCACCACCAGCTGAACGACCGACGGCGGCGGCACCATCGGGTGCCGCCGCCGTCGCAGGTCCAGGCGTACGCGTCAGCCGGCGACCGGCTCGCTCTCCTTCTCGCCCTGCGTCTGCTCGGGCTTGACCGAGCGCAGCAGCACGCTGGCCACGTCGACCACCTCGACCTGCTCGCCGGCGCCCTTGCCGTTCACGCCGTCGTTCAGCATCGTCGAGCAGAACGGGCAGCCGACCGCGACCGTCTTCGCACCGGTGGCCATGGCCTCCTCGACCCGGTCCACGTTGATGCGCTTGCCGATCCGCTCCTCCATCCACATCCGGGCACCGCCGGCACCGCAGCAGAAGGAGCGCTCGCTGTTACGCGGCATCTCGGTGATCTCGCCCTGGATGGCGTCACCCAGCACCTCGCGCGGGGCGGCGAAGACCCGGTTGTGCCGGCCCAGGTAGCAGGGGTCGTGGTAGGTGACGCCGCCGTCGACCGGCTGCACCGGGGTCAGCTTGCCGGTGGCGACCAGGTGGGCCAGCAGCTGCGTGTGGTGGACGACCTCGAACTCGCCGCCGAGCTGGCCGTACTCGTTGCCCAGGGTGTTGAAGCAGTGCGGGCAGGTCGCGACGATCTTCCGCTTGCCCTTCTCGCGACCGTCGAACGCCTCGTTCAGGGTCTCGACGTTCTGCTGGGCGAGCATCTGGAAGACGAACTCGTTGCCGATGCGCCGGGCCGGGTCGCCGGAGCAGGTCTCGCCCTCGCCCAGGATCGCGAACTTGACGCCCGCCTCGTTGAGCAGCGTGGCGACCGCCCGGGTGGTCTTCTTGGCCCGGTCCTCGAAGGCGCCGGCGCAGCCGACCCAGAACAGGTACTCGAAGTCGTCGACCTCGCCGACCCGTGGCACCTCGAAGTCCAGGCCCTTGGTCCAGTCCTCGCGGGTGTTCTGCGGGGCGCCCCACGGGTTGCCCTTGTTCTCCAGGTTGCGGAGCATCACGCCGGCCTCGGACGGGAAGCTCGACTCGATGAGCACCTGGTAGCGGCGCATGTCGACGATGTGGTCGACGTGCTCGATGTCGACCGGGCACTGCTCGACGCAGGCGCCGCAGGTGGTGCAGGACCACAGCACGTCCGGGTCGATGACGCCGTTCTCCTCGGCGGTGCCGATGAGCGGCTTGTCGGCCTCGGCGAGCGCCAGCACGTCCATGTGGGCGAGCTGCGCGGCGGTCGCCTTCTCCTCACCGGTCAGGTCCTTGCCACCGCCGGCCAGCAGGTAGGGGGCCTTCGCGTACGCGTGGTCGCGCAGGCTGAGCACCAGCAGCTTCGGCGACAGCGGCTTGCCCGTGTTCCACGCGGGGCACTGCGACTGGCAGCGACCGCACTCGGTGCAGGTGCTGAAGTCCAGCAGGCCCTTCCAGGTGAACTGCTCGACCTGGGCGACGCCGAACTGGTCCTTCTCCGGGTCGGCCTCCTCGAAGTCGAGGGGCTTGCCGTTGCTGGTCATCGGCTTCAGCGCACCGAGGCCGGAGCCCTTTCGGCCCGGGTCCCGCTTGAAGAAGATGTTGGGGAACGCCAGGAAGCGGTGCCACGCGACGCCCATGGTGACGTTCAGCGAGATCACGATGAGCCACGTCATCGAGATCATGATCTTGACGACGGCGGCGAGGCTGACCCCCGCCTCCCAGTTGGGCAGGAGGCCGCCGACCGCGTGGCTGAGCGGAGCCGCCCAGACCGGGTACTCGAAGTGGTCGGTGGCGACCTTGAAGCCCCGGATCAGGAAGCCCATGATCAGCACCGCGAGGATCACGGCCTCCACGAAGTAGCCCTGCCACATCGTGGAGCCGGTGAACCGGGAGCGCCCGCCCGGCCGGGTCGGCCGGTTGCGGAGCCGGATCGTGATCAGCACCAGGATGCTGACGATGCCGAGGATGCCGAGCCACTCGGTGACCAGGCCGTAGAGGGCCCACCCGCCGACCAGCGGCAGCCCGCCGGTGGGGGAGACGACCTCGAAGTACGCCTCCAGCACGAGCAGCGACAGCACGATGAAGCCGACCATCACGAACCAGTGCGCGGCGCCCACGACGCTCCACCGGAGCATCCGGGTGTGGCCGGCGGTCTCGGCCAGCATCGTCTTCGTCCGGGTGGCCTTGTCGCCGAAGCGCGACGGATCCGGCTGGCCCAGCCGGACCACGGCCACCATCTTCATGACCGCGCGTACGGCGAGCCACACCGCCACGGCGGTGATGGCGGCCGCGACGATCGTGGTGACGATCTGGACGCTGCCCATCGAGTCGGCCCTCCCCGGTCTGCTGCTGCCTCGAGCGGCTCGGCGACCGGTGCCCGGGTCAGGGGACGGTCGGCGTCGCCGCTGCCGCACCCTCGACCGGACCGGTCGATGACCTCGCTCCGCTCGGTCATGCAGTGCAGCCTACGCGCAAGGTTACCCAGCGGTAACGTGAGTCTTCTCGCACCTCGGCCACGCCGCCCTGCGCACACCATAGGGTGCCCCGCCCGGCGCTGCCGGGCAGGGGCCGTGTCGAGTGACGTGGTCCCTCCCGGCGACGGCCGGGAGGGGAGTCAGGAGCTCAGCGCCAGCGCGAGAGCAGGATCAGGGAGGCGACCATGGCGCCGAAGCCCACCGCGAGGTTCCAGTAACCCCACGCCATGACCGGGTACTGCTGCTCGGAGAGGTAGTAGACCACCAGCCAGCCGATGCCGGCGACGATGAGCGCGACCGCCGTGATGGGCAGCCAGACCGGGCTAGGCTTGCGCGTCGCCGCCGTCGCCGTCGGACGCACGTCCGTCGGCGGGGTGTACACCTTCTTCTTGCGGACCTGAGACTTGGGCACGACGCTCTCCAGAGGGGGTGACGACCTCGTCCGGCCTGACAACCGGGCGCGAGGGCGACGGTCCTTGGCCAAT
This sequence comes from Micromonospora sp. H33, assembly GCF_052068455.1. Taxonomy (NCBI): domain Bacteria; kingdom Bacillati; phylum Actinomycetota; class Actinomycetes; order Micromonosporales; family Micromonosporaceae; genus Micromonospora; species Micromonospora sp. H33. The sequence continues at coordinate 922,578 of NZ_JBQHDE010000001.1, forward strand.
AATGTTCGACAGCTAGCGTAGTCCCGAAGACCCGTCCAGGCCACGAAAGGGTCTTCTCCGGTGCTCGGACACCCCGATCGGGGGCCGGACGGGTCGCCGGCCGGCGGCGTCGCCGGGACGGGTTGGCACGTGACGAGGGGGAGGAACGCCCCGTGGAGTACACATCCGGCGCGGCCTCCTGGCAGAAGGTCCTCCGGCGGGCCGGCGCGGCGCTGCTGCGACGCCCCCAGCAGCGACGCCCCGGATGGTCGATCGGCGTGCCGCTGATCGCGGCGGCGGCCGGGCTGCTCTTCACCACGACCGCCACCACGGCCGGGGGGACGACCCTGCGCGAGGACCGGCGCCCCCAGCTCAACCAACTCATCCAGGACCGCCGGGACGAGGTGGCGGCGAGCGAGCAGCGGGCCGCCACGCTCCGCGAGGAGGTCGAGGGCCGCACCACCGCCCTCGCCGAGTCGGACGGGCCGATCAAGGAGCAGCAGGACCGGGCGGCGGCCAGCCGCCAGGCGGCCGGCTTCACCGAACTCACCGGGCCCGGTGTGATCGTGGAACTCAACGACGCCCCGCGCCGCGGGGACGGCACACTGCCCGCCGGGGCGACCAACGACGACCTGGTCGTCCACCAGGGTGACGTGCAGGCCGTGGTGAACGCGCTCTGGGCCGGCGGCGCGGAGGCCATGTCAATCATGAACGTCCGCGTGCTCGCCACCAGCGCGGTACGCTGCGTCGGTAACACCCTGCTGCTGCACGGCCGGGTGTACTCCCCTCCGTTCAAGATCGTAGCGATCGGTGATCCCGCCGCCCTCACGCGGGCCCTCGCCGAGTCTGAGGGAGTCCGGTTGTTCAGGGATCTGGTCGACACCTACAAGCTCGGATACTCGGAGACCGTCTCGACCGTCACGGTGCCGGCGTTCGATGGCTCGACGACACTGCGCTCGGCGACGGTGCCCAGGTGACCAGGGCACCGGACGACTGGTGGGACGACCGGGACGGCCGGCACCGAAACCGGAGCGACGAGCCCACGGCGTTCCTGCGCAAGGTCGACCGTCCGGCCCGCGATCCCCACCCTCCGGAGCACCCACCGGCGGCTCCGGGCCCCCCGCCGAACCAGCCGCCGCAGCCGTCCGGCGCACCACCGTACGCGGCGAACCGGCCGGCCATACGCTGGCCCGAGCCGATGCTGCCACCCCGGTCGCCCGCACCGCACCGCCCGGCCCCGGCCGATGATGCCCGACCCCCGCTCCATGCTGGGCCCGGCTCCGCCCACGACCCGCGGACCGGCACTCCACCGCACGACACCCGAGCCGGTGCCGCGCCCCACGACCTGAAGGCCGGTGCCGCCCCGCACGACCCCAGGGCCGCTGGCGGGCCGCACGGCGGCATCCGGCCGGATTTCACCCGGTACGAGACCGCTCCCTCGGAGCAGACCTGGCCCACCTCACCCGCGGTCGGGAGCCCAGCCGCCCCCGAAGGCGTTCCCGGGCCCGATCGCGCCGCTCCGCCGCGGTGGCCCGGCTCGGGGGCCGCACCGCTTCCCCCGCCGCAGGACACCACGCGACACCCGGACCAGCTCGGGCACCGTCCACCGGTCGACGCGGACACCACCCGTTCGACAACGCCGCCGCAGCCCGGCCCCGTACAGTCCGCCACACCGCAGCCGGCCCCGCCGCAGCCCGCGGCCCCCGGTGAGCCCGCCCGGGAGGTCGGGCCGGCGCGCTACCGCGACGACGCCCGGCCGGTCACCGCCGGCTCCGGCCCCGGCCGGGAGGCCCCCGCGCCGCCCCGCGACCGGGCCACCAGCGTCGGTGACGCCCCGACCGCGATCATGCCCCTGGCGACGTCGCGCCGGGACGCCGGCCCGGCCGCGGGTGGCGGGATCCCGCGCACCGACGCCGCTCCGGTCTCCCCGGCCCGGCCCGCCGACCCGAACGCCACCGCGCTGATCCCGCCGGTGCCCGGCCGTACGCCGCCGGTTCCCGCGCTCGACTCGACCGCCCTGATGGGTGCCGTCCCCCGCCCGCCCCGCACCGAGGAGCCGGCCGGTGACGGCGGGTCGCCGGAACCGCCCCCGCCGCGCCGGGGCGAACGGGTCGTCAAGCTGCGCCCGGAGCAGACCGGCGAGGGCTACCGGAGCGTCTACTCGGAGCTGACCCGTCCCACGCTCGGCTCCCGCCTCCGCACCGGCGTCCGCGTCACCGGGGAGCTGCTCATCACCTTCGGCCTGGTGGTGCTCCTGTTCGCCGGGTACGAGGTCTGGGGCAAGTCGGCGATCGTCGACGCCCATCAGAACGACCTCAGCCAGCAACTGGCCCAGGCCTGGGGCCCGACCGGCGACCCCACCGTCGCCCCGTCCGCCGGCCCGTCCGCGTCCGCCAAGCCGCCGGCGCCGGTGCAGGGCAAGCCGATCGCCGGGCTCTACATCCCGAAGCTCGACAAGAACTGGGTCGTCGTCGAGGGCGTCACCCAGAAGGACATCCGGTACGCGCCGGGTCACTACCCGACGAGTGCGATGCCCGGCCAGGTGGGCAACTTCTCCGTCGCCGGGCACCGCAACCGGGCGACCTTCTGGCGGCTGGACGAGCTGGACGAGGGCGACACGATCGTGGTGGAGGACCGCGACAACTGGTACGTCTACCAGGTGACGCGCAACCACATCGTCAAGCCGACCCAGGTGGAGGTGGTCGCCCCGGTGCCGGGGAAGCCCGGCGCGCGGCCGACCGCGGCGATGCTCACCCTCACGACCTGCAACCCCAAGTTCGACAACTACGAGCGCCTGATCATCCATGCGGAGCTGACCCGTAAGCAGGCCAAGTCGGCGGGTCGCCCGGCGGAGCTGGGGAACTGAGGACCATGTACGCCTGGATCTGGCGGAAACTGCCGTTCGGTCTGCCCGGCAAGCTCACCGGCAGCCTGCTCTTGGCCGCAGCCATGGTGGCGCTGCTCTGGTACGTGGTCTTCCCCTGGGCGGAACCGCTGCTGCCGTTCGACGACGTGCAGGTCACCCAGGACTCCGGCGTACCCGGTGATCCGCTGCCCGGTGACGGGGAGGCGCCCGCCGGCGACGAGCACGACCTGCCGTACGACACCGACGAGAACAACAGCCCGCCCCCCTCCCCGGAAGAGTGACCCGTGCGCGTTCTGGTCATCGACAACTACGACTCGTTCGTCTTCAACCTGGTGCAGTACCTGGGCCAGCTCGGCGTTGACTGCGAGGTACGCCGCAACGACGAGATCAGCGTCGCCGACGTCGGGAAGGTCGGCGCGGACGGCGTCCTGCTCTCCCCCGGGCCGGGCAGCCCGGACCGCGCCGGCATCTGCCTCGACGTCATCCGGGAGTACGCGGGCACGCTGCCCCTCTTCGGCGTCTGCCTCGGCCACCAGGCGATCGGCGAGGCGTTCGGCGCGACCGTCGCCCGGGCACCCGAGCTGCTGCACGGCAAGACGTCGGAGGTGCGGCACCACGACATCGGCGTCCTGGCCGGCCTGCCCGACCCGTTCACGGCGACCCGCTACCACTCGCTCGCCGTCCTGCCGGAGACGCTGCCGGACGAGCTGGAGGTGACCGGCTGGACGGGCTCCGGCGTGGTGATGGCGATGCGGCATCGGACGCTGCCGATCGAGGGCGTCCAGTTCCACCCCGAGTCGGTGCTGACCGAGGGCGGCCACCTCATGCTGGCCAACTGGGTGGCGTCCTGCGGGTACGTCGAGGCGCTGGAGCGCGCGCCCGAACTGGCCGCCGAGGTCGACGCCCGCCGCCGCGCCGCCTTCAGCGCGAGCTGACCGGGAAAGCGCCGTCAGTCGGTCGGCTGGCGGGCCGGCGGCGAGGTCCGGAACAGCGGCAGGCCAGCCCCGCCGCCACCCGTCGGCGTGGTCGTCGGCGTCGCAGTCGGAGTCGTCGTCGGCGACTGGGTCGGCTCCTCTTCGACCGTCACGGTGATCGTCACCGTCTTGTTCTTGGCGAGCTTGGTCCGCGGCTCCGGATCCTGCGCGATCACCCGGCCGGCCTCGCTCGCCGGCACTGCCTGGCCCTCCTCGACGTCGACCTTGTAGCCGGCGTTTACCAACTCATCCCGCGCGTCCTCGACGGAGGAGTTCACCACGTTCGGCACGGTGCCGATGTTGCCCCTGGAGACGACCAGGGTGACCTCGGCGCCCTCGGCCGCCTGGGCTCCTTCATCCGGCGACACCCGGACCACGATGTCCTTGTCCTGCTCGCCGTCGGTCTCCGCGCGCTTGACCCTGAAGCCCTGGACTTCCAGTTGCCGCTTCGCGTTCTCGAAGGGCGAGCCGACCAGGGTGTCCGGGATCACCTTCGTCGCCGGACCGCCGCAGATTCGGATCGTGACGACCTGGGACGGTTCCAGGCGGGCGTTCGCGCCCGGCTCCTGGCCCACCACCCGATCCTTCTGGCAGGTGCTGTTGAAGACCTGCTCGCCGGTGTCCGGCGTCAGGTTGGCCTCGCGGATCTCCGCGAACGCCTGCTCCTGGGTCATCCCGGCAACGTCGGGCACCGTGGCCCGCTGGTCGCCCTGTTGGTTCAACAGCAGCGCGGCCACCAGCGCGATCACCGCGAGCACGCCGAGCGCGGCGAAGGTGGCGATCAGCCAGGACGACGCCTTGCGGCGGCGTGGGTCGCCGACCCGGGCCGGGATCTGCTGGGTCCGCGGGCCACCCGGCGCGGCGGGCGGATAGCCGGCGCCGGCCGGCGCGAGCTGGGTCGTCTCCTCCTCGCGCATGACCGGGGTGGCCAGCACCGGACGGCCGGCGGCGGCACGGAGCAGGTCGGCCCGCATCTCGCCGGCGCTCTGGTAGCGGTTCAGCGGGTTCTTCGACAGCGCCTTGAGCACGATCGCGTCGACCGCCGGGCTGACCTCCGGGTTGAGGTCGCTCGGCGTCGGCGGCGCCTCCCGTACGTGCTGGTACGCGACGCTGACCGGGCTGTCCCCGACGAACGGCGGGTGGCCGCAGAGCAGCTCGAAGAGCACGCAGCCGGCGGCGTACACGTCGGAGCGGGCGTCGACCGCCTCGCCCCGGGCCTGCTCGGGCGACAGGTACTGCGCGGTGCCGATCACGGCGCTGGTCTGGGTCATCGTGGTGGCACCGCTGGCCAGGGCCCGCGCGATGCCGAAGTCCATGACCTTGACCTGACCGGTCTGGGTGAGCATCACGTTGCCGGGCTTGATGTCCCGGTGGATGATGCCGTGCCGGTGGCTGAACTCCAGCGCCGCGCACATGTCGGCGCAGATCTCCAGCGCCCGGCGCGGCTGGAGCCGGCCCTCGGCGCCCAGCACCTCCTTGAGGGTGCGCCCGTTGACGAACTCCATCACGATGAACGGCAGGGTCTCGCCGGTGGGCGCCTGCTCCTCGCCGGTGTCGTAGACGGCGACGATGGCCGGGTGGTTGAGGGACGCGGCGTTCTGCGCCTCCCGGCGGAACCGCATCTGGAAGGTGGCGTCCCGGGCCAGGTCCGTCCGGAGCATCTTGATCGCGACGTCCCGACCGAGCCGCAGGTCGCGACCGCGGTGCACCTCGGCCATGCCGCCGTAGCCGAGCAGCTCGCCGACCTGGTACCTGCCACCGAGCAGGCGGGCCTGCGCTGTCATCGCGTCTGTCGTCCTTCGCTCGTCGTCGTCACGTCGCCGCCCGGCCGGGGCAGTTGCTGTCGACGGTACGACGTTCCGGCCGGATCGTCGCGTCCGTCGAGCCGCAGCGCGCCGGACGTCACCGTCCGCGGTGCCGACGTGCCCGGTTCCCCGGGCAGCGCCGACGACCGCAGGTTGTAGGAAATCACGCCGGAGCAGACCAGTACCAGTACGGCCAGGAGGATGGCGAGGAACACCATCCCGGGCCGGGACCGGCGCGGTGGCGGCGGCGGAGGAGCGGGCTTCGGAGCGTACCCCGGTCGGGTCGGCGCCGACGGCACGGCCGCCGCGCCCTGGGGCCAGCCCGGCCCCGCCGGTGGCCGCGGGGCCGACGTGGCGTGCGCCACCACCGGTGGACGGGGCGGCGACGCCGGCGGGCGGGGCGCCTGGGGCGCGGTGGCCGGCGGCCGGTGGGCCACCGGCGGGCGGGCCGTCGACGGCGGCGGCACCTGGGCCCGGCCGGGGGCCGGCGACGCGGGGGAGACCGGATTGGCCCGGCCCGACGCGCGGGCGGCCTGGGAGAGCTGGACCTTCAACTGGCGGGCCACCCCGGCCAGCGCCGCCGCGCTCGGCCAGCGGGCCGCCGGGTCCTTCGCCATGGCCCGCTCGACCACGGCGCGCACCTGCGGCGGAATGTCGGCGGGCAGTTGCCGGGGCGTCTCCTGGACGTGCCGCATGGCGATCTCGAGGGGATTGTCCCCCTCGAACGGCCGCCGGCCGGCGAGGCACTGGTACGCGACCACGCCGAGCGCGTACACGTCCGAGGCGGAGGTGGCGACCCCGCCGGTGGCCTGCTCGGGCGAGATGTACGAGGCGGTACCGAGCACCGACCCGGCGGCGGTGAGCTGCGCCACCAGGTCGGAGCGGGCGATGCCGAAGTCGGTGAGCACGAGGGTGCCGTTCGGCCGGACGAGCAGGTTCCCGGGCTTCACGTCCCGGTGCACGATGCCCTTCACGTGGGCGGCGTGCAGCGCGTCGGCGGCCTGGGCGACCAGGGCCATCGTGCGGGCCGGGGTGAGCCGCCCGACCCGGCTCAGGGTCGCCGAGAGCGCGTCGCCCTCCACGTACTCCATCACCAGGTAGGCGATCTGCTGGTCGCTGCCGAAGTCGTAGACGTCCACCACACCGGGGTGGTTGATGGTGGCCATCGTGCGCGCCTCACCGCGGAACCGCTCGGCGAAATCCGGATCGTCGAGCAGCGCCGGGAGCAGGCTCTTCACGGCGACCGTCCGGCCGAGCACCTGGTCGGTGCCGCGCCAGACGTCGCCCATGCCGCCGCTGGCGATCCGCTCGTCGAGGCGGTACCGGTTGCCGAGCTTCACCCCGGGGCTGAGCATGTCAGCGACTCCCGGGGTCGTTGATCGCCGCCCGCATGATCTGGCCGCCGATCCGGGCCGCCTCGGCGCTGCCGCCGTCACCGGCCTCCTCCAACAGGACGCAGACCGCCGAGACGGGGTTGCCGTCCTTGTCCAGGGCGAAGCCGATGAACCAACCGTGGTCGCGGGTGTTCGGGCCGGACTGCGCGGTGCCGGTCTTGCCGCCGACGGTGTAGCCGCTGATCCGCGCGCTCCGGCCGGTGCCGTTCTCGACGACGCTCACCATCATCTCGCGCAGGTCGGTGGCCACCTGGCCGCTGACCGGCCGGCGCAGCTCGCGCGGACGGGCGGTGTAGTAGTCGGTGGTGCGGTCCGGGCCGAGGAGCTGGCGGACCAGGTACGGCCGCATCTGGCCGCCGCCGTTGGCCACGGTGGCCGCGATCAGGGCCCCCTGGAGCGGGGTCATCCGGACGTCGCGCTGCCCGATCGAGGACTGGGCGAGCGCCGCTGGGTCGTCGCCGCCGTCGGCGTTCTGCATGCTGCCGGTCCGGCTGGCCGCCACGTTGTGCCCGCCCTCGCCGAGCCGGCCGACGGTCAGGTCGTCCTGCTCGAAGCCGAACTGCCGCGCCTTCTCCTTGATGGCGTCCGCGCCGAGCCGGACGCCGAGCTGGGCGAAGCCGGTGTTGCACGACTCGGTCACCGCGTTCAGCAACGTGACCTGGGACTCCGGGCAGATCGACCGGGCCGCGTTGCGGATCGGCGAGCCGGAGGTGGGGGGCGTGTAGCTGGACCCGGCGGGGATCTGGGTCTCCTGGGTGATCCCGTTCTCCAGGGCGGCGGCGGCCACCACGATCTTGAAGGTCGAGCCCGGGGGCAGCACCTCACCGAGCGCCCGGTTTCGCAGCGGGCGGTTCGGGTCCTGCTCGAGCTGGTTGTACGCGGCGGTGGCCTCGTCGGTGTCGTGGCTGGCCAGCGGGCTCGGGTCGAAGCTCGGCATGGAGACGAGGGCCTGCACCGCACCGGTACGCGGGTCGATCGCGATGGCCGCGCCCTTGGCCACGCCGTTCTCGTTCTCGCGCAGCTGCTCGTACGCCATGTCCTGCGCCCGCTTGGAGATGGTGAGGAGCACGTTGCCGCCGGCGGTCTGGTCACCGGTGAACAGGTCCTTGACCCGGTTGGCGATCAGCTGGTCGCTGGTGCCGGCGAGGAAGTCGTTCTCCGCCTTCTCGATGCCGGTCTCGGCCAGGTTGACCGGCTTGTACCCGAGGACGTGGGCGTACTTCGCCCCGCCCGGGTAGGTGCGCAGGAACGTCAGCTCACCGCCGGTCTCCTTGCTCACCGCGAACGCCGTGCCACCGGCCTCGATGTTGCCGCGCTTGCGCTTGTACTCGGCGACCTGGACGCGACCGTTGTAGTCGCTGTTGCGGTACTCGTCCGCCTTGTAACCCTGGACCCAGTTCAGGTTCGCGAAGAGCAGCCCGAACAGGACGATCACGACGACGCCGACGCGGCGCAGGGGTGCGTTCACGGCTTGATCACCTCCGTGGGGGCACCGTGCAGCTGCTCCGGCGGGCCGCCCGCCGGCCGGGCCACCCCGCCGCCTCCGCCGGTCACCGGCCGGCGGGCACCGTCGGAGACCCGGAGCAGGACCGCGATGAGCAGCCAGTTCGCCATCAGCGAGGAGCCACCGGCGGAGAGGAACGGGGTGGTCTGGCCGGTGAGCGGGATCAGCTTGCTGATCCCGCCGACGATCACGAAGACCTGAAGGCCGAGGGTGAACGCCAGGCCGCCGGCGAGCAGCTTGCCGAACGAGTCGCGCACCGCCAGGGCGGCCCGCAGCCCCCGCTCGACGATGAGCAGGTAGATCACCAGCAGGGCGGAGAGGCCGAAGAGCCCGATCTCCTCGCCGATGCCGGCGAAGATGAAGTCGTTCTGCACCTCGGGCAGCTTGAGCGGCTGGCCGCCGCCGGGCCCGGCCCCGAAGAGGCCACCGGTGCCGAGGGCGAGCAGGCCCTGCACCAGTTGGTAGCCGTCCTCGTACGGGTCGGCGAACGGGTCCAGCCAGATCTCGGCACGCAGGTAGAAGTTGGCGAACGGCCCGCCGACCGTGCTGCCCAGCACGTACGCGAGGTAGGCACCGCCGAAGAAGAGCACGAGACCGATGAGCAGCCAGCTGACCCGCTCGGTCGCGATGTACAGCGTCACCACGAACATGCCGAAGTACAGCAGCGAGGTGCCCAGGTCCTTCTCGAAGACGAGGACCAGGAGGCTGATCAGCCAGACCACCACGACCGGACCCAGGTCCCGCCCGCGCGGGAAGTCGACGCCGAGGATCCGTCGGCTGGCCAGCGAGAGCACCTCCCGCTTGCGGACCAGGTAGTACGCGAAGAACGCGAGCAGCGCCAGCTTGGCGAACTCACCGGGCTGGATGGAGAAGCCGCCGACGCGGACCCAGAGCTTCGCCCCGTTGATCTCGGAAATGCTCGACGGCAGCACCGCCGGGATCATCACCAGCACGATGCCGGCGAGCCCCAGGGTGTACGCGTACCGGGAGATCGAGCGGTGGTCGCGGACCAGGAGGAGCAGCCCGGCGGCGAGGACCACCGAGGCCAGCGTCCAGGCGAGCTGCCGGCCCCCGGTACCGGCGAAGATCGCCAGGTCGGCCCGCTCGACGGGGGTGGCCCGGGCCAGGTCGAGCCGGCGCAGGAACCCGACCCCGAGACCGTTGAGCAGTGCGACCGCCGGCAGCAGCGCGGGGTCGGCGAAGGGGGCCAGGAACCGGATCGCCACGTGCAGGCCGAGGAAGACCGCGCTGAGCGCGGCGGCCGGAACCCAGAAGTCCGGGGTGACGGTCTCGAGCACGTTCGCCTCGACCATCGCCGCGTACGCGGCGACCAGCACCATCGCGAGCAGCAGCAGGGACAGCTCGGCGTTGCGCCGCGACCGGGCCAGGCGCACACCGGGCTGCCCACCCGTGGTGGCGGGCGGGGATGCCGGGGTGGCCGCTGCGGTCACGGATCGTCCTGACGGGTCGAGCCGACGCTCACTCGGGCGACCGGCAGGCGGCCGGGTCGACGGTCGGCGTGACCGGATCCGAGGGCAGGGCGTCGGGCGTGGTGGTCGGGGCGGCCGGCACGCCGGTCGCGGCCGGCGTGCTCGGCGCCGCGCTGGCGGTGGGCGCGGCCGTCCCCGGCGCCACGGTCGGCGTCGGCGTGGCCGTGACGGTGACCGCGCTCGGCGTCGGGCTCGGCGGGCAGGTCGGCTTGAGGTTGGGGTTCGTCGGCGTGTCGGCGGTCAGCTCGGCCAGCCGGCGCTCCGCGTCCGGCTCGCTCTTCGCCGGGATGCCCTGCTTGACCTGCTCCTGCGCGGCGAGGGTGAGGTCGTCCAGCTCGGCCGGGCTGGTGGAGTGCACGGCGGAGAGATCCATGCCGGCGATCTGGCCCTGGATGCCCCGGAAGACGGCGACCTGGCCGTCCTCGGTGGCGCCCACGTAGTACTGCCGCTGCGTGTAGCTCCACCCGCCGAACACCGCCCCGCCGAGCAGGACGAGCAGCGCCAGCGTCATCGCCGCGGCGCGCACCGGGCGGTGCCGGCGGCGCTCCGGCTCGTCGTCGGCGCCGGCCGTCGGCTCCTCGGGCGCGGCCGGTCGGGGCGCGGAGAGCGCCGAGGCGCGGGCCGCCGGCGTGGAGACGTCGGCGGAGGTGGCCATGCCCCGGTCCCGGGAGGCGGCGCCGCCGACGATCGGGCTCGCCTCGACGATGTCCTGGTCGGTCGCGTCGGCGATGATCACGGTGATGTTGTCGGGGCCGCCGCCGCGCAACGCGAGCTGCACCAGCCGCTCGACGCACTGCTGCGGATCGACGTACTCGCGCAGGGTCTCCGCGATGGTGTCCGCGCTGACCACGCCGGACAGACCGTCGCTGCAGATCAGGTACCGGTCACCGGGGAGCACCTGACGGACCGAGTACTCCGCGTCGATGTCCCGGCCGTCGAGCGCCCGGGTCAGCAGCGACCGCTGCGGGTGGCTGCTCGCCTCCTCGGCGCTGATCCGGCCCTCGTCGACGAGCATCTGGACGTACGTGTCGTCCTTGGTGATCTGGGCGAACTCGCCGTGGCGCAGCAGGTACGCCCGCGAGTCACCGATGTGCACCATGCCCAGCTTGCTGCCGGAGAAGAGGATCGCGGTGAGCGTGGTGCCCATGCCCTCCAGCTCGGGGTTGGCGTCCACGGTCTCGCGGAGCTGTTGGGTGGCGTTGTTGACGGCCGAGCGGAGCGCGTCGACGAGGGCGTCACCGGGGACGTCCTCGTCGAGCGGCGCCATGGCACCGATGACGATGTTGCTGGCGACGTCACCGGCAGCCATGCCGCCCATGCCGTCGGCGACGGCGAGTAGCCGCGGCCCGGCGTAGACGGAGTCCTGGTTACCGTCTCGGATCAGACCGCGGTCGCTGTGGGCCGCATAGCGCAGGGTCAGAGTCATGGCCGTAATTCGAGTGAGGTGCGGCCGATACGGATCGGCACGCCGAGGGGGACGGGGGTTGGTCCGGTGACCTTAGCGCGATCCAGGTACGTGCCGTTAGTCGAACCGAGGTCCTCGACGAACCACTGCCCGTCGCGCGGCACGAGCCGGGCGTGTCGCGCGGAGGCGTAGTCGTCGGTGATCACGAGGGTGGAGTCCTCGGCGCGACCTATGGTGATCTGCGCTTCACCGAGCGTGATGCGAGTGCCCGCCAGTTGACCGGCGGTCACCACCAACTGGTGCGCCGCCCGTCCCCGCTTCGCCTTGGCCGGCTTCGCCGCCTGCCCGAGGGAGGCGCCGACGGCGCGCGGCGCCGCCACCAGCCGGCCCGACCGGGCACCCGCGAAGAGGTCGCGGCGGATCACTCCGACCACCGTGAACACGAAGATCCACAGCAGGATCAGGAACCCGAACCGGGCGACGGTGATGACGAGTTCCGGCAAGGCGGATCAGCCGTCCACGCGGAAGGTCAGCGTCGTGGTGCCGAGCTGGATCATGTCACCGGGGTTGAGGGCGACGGCGGAGACCCGCTGGCCGTTGACCATCGTGCCGTTGGTCGACCCGAGGTCGGTCAGCACGACCTGGCCGCCGTCGAAGTCGAGCCGGGCGTGCCGGCGGGAGATGCCGACGTCGGGCAGGCGCAGGTTGGCCTGGTCGCCACGGCCGATGACGGTCGAGCCCATCTGGAGCGGGTAGGTGCGCCCGTCACCGGAGACGAGCCGTACGTTGCGGCCGCCGCCGTGGCCGGGCGGCGGGCCGTAGCCGCCCCCCTGGTCGTACGCGGGGTACGCCGGCGGGCCGGCGTCGTAGCCCGGCGCGGAGACCGGGGCGACCTCGCCGCCTGTGTAGACCTCGGCGGTGACCCGGAACATGCCGGTGTCGAGGCCCTCACCTCGTTCGATCTCGACGATCACGTCGCCGTAGACCGTCCACGCCTGCTCGCCGATGAACTCCGCCTGCGACTGGGCCAGCTCCTGGGCCAGTGCGGCGGCGTACGGCGCCAGACGGCTGTGGTCGTACGGCGAGAGATCGATCACGTAGCGGTTGGGCACCAACGTGCGCCCACCGGCCAGGATCGCCTTGTGCGCCTCGGCCTCCCGCTGCATGGCGTTGAGGATCTCCACGGGGTGGACCACCCCTTTGAAGACCTTGGCAAAGGCCCCTTCGACCAGGCCTTCCAGACGCTTCTCGAAGCGTTGCAGCACGCTCACCGGCTCCTCCTCGGGTCCCGAGGACATGATGGTATCCGCCCGGCGCGCGCGCAGCTCACACGCCGCTCGGCCGTCTGGTGACGGCCCGTTCGGCCGGGCCGATCTCCTCGTGCTAATCTTTCGTCCGCCACGAACGGTAACCGCCACACAGGGTAACCGTTCGCGACAACGACCGGGAGCCGCGTAGGATGGCCGGGCCCGCTGGAGACGGCGGGGCGGGACACAGTACAGTGTTCCGGGTCGAAGCCACGGGGAAGTGGCGGAATGGCAGACGCGCACGGTTCAGGTCCGTGTGCCCGAAAGGGCGTGGGGGTTCAACTCCCCCCTTCCCCACCACGACGAGGGCTCCGCGCTAGCGGGGCCCTCGTGGCGTATCGGGGCATGTCGTCCGTCACGCTATGCTCCGATGGTTTCTGCCACCGACGGACGATGGGGTGTCGTGTGAGTGTCGCGTTCGTGACCGGGTCGGGCGGGCTGATCGGCTCCGAGGCGGTCCGGCACTTCGCCGGCCTCGGGCTCGACGTGGTCGGTATCGACAACGACATGCGGCAGGAGTTCTTCGGCGAGGAGGCCTCGACCGCCTGGAACGTCCGTCGGTTGAACGACGAACTGGGGCGGGCCTACTCGCACCACAGCGTCGACATCCGGGACCGGGACGGTCTCGCGAAGCTCTTCCGCCGCTACGGCACCGACATCGCCGTGGTGATCCACACCGCGGCGCAGCCGTCGCACGACTGGGCCGTCCGCGACCCGTTCACCGACTTCGACGTGAACGCCGCCGGCACCCTCAACGTCCTGCAGAACGTCCGCGAGCACTGCATCGAGGCGCCGGTCATCCACTGCTCCACCAACAAGGTGTACGGCGACCGACCGAACAGCCTGCCCTTTGTGGAGCTGGAGACCCGCTGGGAGATCGAGCCGGGCCACCCGTACGAGCAGGGCATCCGGGAGGACATGTCGATCGACGCCTGCCTGCACTCGATCTTCGGCGCCTCCAAGGTGGCCGCGGACGTGATGGTGCAGGAGTACGGCCGCTACTTCGACATGCGGACGGCCTGCTTCCGGGGCGGGACGCTGACCGGGCCGGCGCACTCCGCCACCGAACTGCACGGCTTCCTCGGTTACGTGATGCGGGCCAACATGGAGCGGCGGAAGTACCGGATCTACGGGTACCAGGGCAAGCAGGTCCGGGACGCGATCCACAGCTCGGACGTGGTCTCCGCGTTCGAGGCGTTCTTCCGCAACCCGCGCTCCGCCGCGGTCTACAACCTCGGCGGCGGGCGGCACTCCAACACCTCGATGCGGGAGGCCTTCGCCCTGGCCGAGCAGATTACCGGCCAGGAGATGATCTCCGAGTACGTCGAGGCCAACCGGATCGGCGACCACAAGTGGTGGATCGGTTCGAACGAGGCCTTCCAGTCCGACTATCCGGAGTGGAAGCAGGTGTACGACGTACCCATGATCATGCGCGAGATTCACGAGGCCAACGTGGACAAGTGGGTGCCCCAGGCATGAGCGGGCGGGGCAAGGGGAACGTCCTCGGCGTCCTGGTCGACGCCACCGACTACGCCGAGGCGACCGAGGCGGTCGTGGCGGCGGCGCACGAGCGGCGGCCGCTGGCCCTCACGGCCCTGGCGGTGCACGGCGTGATGACCGGGGTGCTCGACCGCGCGCACAACGCCCGCCTCAATTCGTTCGACGTGGTCACCCCGGACGGGCAGCCGGTGCGCTGGGCCCTCAACCTGCTGCACGGCGCCGGCCTGACCGACCGGGTCTACGGTCCGACGCTGACCCTGCACGTGCTCCGCCGCTTCGCCGAGGAAGGGCTCCCGGTCTACCTGTACGGGTCCACCGAGGAGACGCTCGCCCGGTTGATCCCGGCGCTGGAGCGGATGTTCCCGGCCCTGAAGATCGCCGGGGTGGAGCCGTCCAAGTTCCGTGCCGTCCAGCCCGGCGAGGACGTCGAGATCGCCGATCGGATCAAGGCCAGCGGGGCCCGGCTCGTCCTGGTCGGGCTGGGCTGCCCCCGCCAGGAGGTCTTCGCGTACGCCATGCGGCCGCTGCTGGACATGCCGCTGATGGCGGTCGGCGCGGCCTTCGACTACCACGCCGGCCTGCTCAAGCAGCCGCCGCCGTGGATGCAGCGGGCCGGCCTCGAATGGTTCTGGCGGCTCGGCCTGGAGCCGAAGCGGCTCTGGCGGCGGTACGTGATCCTCAACCCCGCATACCTCGCCCGGCTCGCCGCGCAGAGGACCGGCCTGTGGAAGGCGGAGCCACCCGCCCCCGCCACCGAGCGCCCCGCTGGCTTCGCGGTCTGACGACCCGTCCCCGGACGGCACGAGGCCCCTCCCGGTGATCCGGAAGGGGCCCCGGCCGTGGGAACCAGGTCTCAGAGGGTCAGGGTCCAGGTGTTGATGTAGCCGGTGTCACCGGCGTAGACGTCCCGCACCTGGAGTCGCCAGGTGCCGTTCGCCGCCTCGCCGGACAGGTTCACCGTGTAGGTGGCGTTGACGTTGTCGGCACTGTCCCAGTAGCTGCTGTTCTTCAGCCGGTACGCCGACCCGTCCGGGGCGATCAGGTCGATGACCAGGTCACCGCGCCAGGTGTGGACGATGTTCACCGCGACGCTCGAGGTCGCCGACGCGTTCCGGTTGCAGCCCGAGATCGTGATCGGGCTGGCCACCGTCGCGCCGGTGTCCGGGATCGCCACGTCGCTGCCGTTCGTCCCGGAGCATCCGCCGCCGGTGCCGGTGACCGTCAGCGAGTACGTCGCGGTCCGGGTGCCGGAGGCCGCCGTGCCGGTCACGGTCACGGTGTACGTGCCGGCCGGGGTGCTGGCCGAGGTGCTGATGGTCAGCGTCGACGACCCGCCCGAGGTGACCGTGGCCGGGTTGAACGCGGCGGTGGCGCCGGACGGCAGGCCGCTGGCCGACAGGCTCACCGACTGGGCGGAACCGTTGGTGGTGGCGGTGGCCACGGTCGCGGTGACGGAGCCGCCGGGCGCGGTGGAGCCGGAGGTCGGCGACACCGAGACCGAGAAGTCGTTGGTCGGCGGCGGGGTGTCGCCGTTGACCACGTAGAGCAGCCGGTTCGGGGTGCCGGTGCCCACGTTCGTGACCACGTTCGGGGTCGCGTTGTTGACCAGGTAGTCCCGGACCTGCTGCGGGCTCCACGACGGGTTGGCCGAGAGCACCAACGCCGCGGCCCCGGCGACGTGCGGCGACGCCATCGAGGTGCCGCTGATCGTGTTCGTCGCGGTGTCATTGGTGAGCCAGGCGGACGTGATGTTCACGCCCGGTGCCAGGATGTCCACGCAGGTGCCGAAGTTGGAGAAGCTCGCGGCGGCGTCGTTGTTCTGGGTGGCACCGACGGTGATCGCCGGACCGGCCCGGGCCGGGGAGTAGTTGCAGGCGTTCTGCCGGTTGCCGAAGATGTCGCCGTTGCCGGCGGCGACCGCGTACGTGATGCCGGAGTTGATCGAGTTGATCACGGCGTCGTCGGTGGCCGTGCTCGCCCCACCGCCCAGGCTCATGTTGACGACGGCGGGCTTGACCGCGTTCGCGGTGACCCAGTCGATGCCGGCGATGACCCCGGCATTGGTGCCGCTGCCCTGGCAGTTGAGCACCTTCACGGCCACCAGGCGGGTCGCCTTGGCGACGCCGTACGCCGTCCCGCCGACGGTGCCGGCGACGTGCGTGCCGTGGCCGTTGCAGTCGGTGTTGTTGCTGTCGGCGGTGTTGGTGCCCCACGTCGCCCGGCCGCCGAAGTCCGAGTGCGTCGTCCGGATGCCGGTGTCGATGATGTACGACGTCACGTTGCCCGCCGTGTTCGGGTACGTGTACGAGCTGTTCAGGGGCAGGTTCCGCTGGTCGATCCGGTCGAGGCCCCAGGACGGGGGGTTCGTCTGGGTGCCGGCGATCGACACGGTGTGGTTCTGCTCGACGTACGCCACCGCGGGGTCGGCGGCCATGCGGGCGGCCGCCTGCGCGCTCATCCGGAGTTCGGCACCGCGCACGGCCGCGCTGTACGTCCGGGCCACGGTGCCGCCGTGCTTGCTGACCAGCCGGTTCAGCGACGACCCGACGGCCGCACGGCTGACCGCGCTGTCCTTGAAGACCACGATGTAGCTGTCCGGGACGGCGGTTGCACCGCCGGCGCTGCGGACCGTACCCACCGGCTCGGCGGCGAGCGCCGGCGTCGCGGCGGCCACCATGGCCAGCGCGGCCACCCCGACCAGGACGCACCTGCGTGGGACACCCATCTCCTACCTCCCTCCGAACGGCCGCCGACCGTCCACCCGTTCGTGACGAGTGAATCGATGACCGCCGATCTAGCTGAGGGTAGAGCGCGGTGAACCGCGAAATGAACATGTCGAGTTGCCCATAACACGGCGGGATGGACCCTTACGGGGCCGGGTTACGGGGCGAACGGGGGGCCGGCCCGGATTCGCGCGACGCCGGATCGGGCAAGGCTGTACACCATGGAGAGTCAGCTCGTCGTCCTGCTACCGCTCGCCGTGGTGTGGTTGGCCGCCGGCTGGCTCGCGGACCGGCTGCCCCGGGCGGAGCACGCCCGCGGCCTGCGCCGGCAGGTCGGCCGGGTGCTCGCCCTGACGGTGATCGGCCTCGTCCTCACGGCGACCGTGCTGGTCGTCGGGCTCTCCGGTGGCGGATCGTCCCCGGCCGACCGCGCCGCCGCCGGGCTGGGCCTCGCCGTACCCCCGGCACTCGCGGTCGCGGCCTGCACCGTACGCCGGGTCCGTCGCCTCTGGGCGGGGGCCGGCGCCGTCGCGGCGGCGCCGCGTACGCCCGCCCCGCACGGCCTGCGTGCCGCCGCGGCCCATCCGCTGATCGGGCTCCCGGTGCAGCTCACCGGCTTGGCGATCCTGCCGGCGCTGGTCGCCACGCTCGCACCCGACCTGCTCACCGGCGCCGACGCGACCGGCCCCGCGATCACCGTCGGCGCGCTCGGTGTCGTCGCGATCGGCGTCCGTCACGCGCTGCGCCACAACCGCCTGGTGGAGCGGGCGACACCCCCGGCCCCGGCGGCGTCAGCGCGACCGGCCGGAGCCCTGCACGTATAGCAGTTCGAGGATGGCCCGGGTCGCCTCGAACCAGCGGTCCAGCCAGCCCGGCGGGGGAACGCTGCCCTTCGGCGGCAACTCCATCAGCAGGCCGCGCAGCAGTGGGTGGTCGACCAGCGACTCGGCCGGCTCCGTCGGCCAGCCGCCGGACGGGAAGGACGGCTCGGTCAGCGGGTTCGGGTCCAGCGAGGGCAGGGTGAGCGGCGGGCCGGCCAGCTCCGGAGCGGGCGCCTCCCGCTCACCGACCTCGGTGTCCGACGACACGACCTCGGTCAGCACGGTGTCCCGGCGCGCCCCCCGGTACTTGCCCCCGAACCGTTCCGGCTTGCCCGGACCGTTGGTGAGGTTCTCTGACCCGATCGTCGTCATCCGTCTCGCCTGCCTCGCTCGGTTTGCCGATCCGTGCGGCGGTTGTCGACCAACGCCGTACCGACCGGTTCAACGAGACGGGACCGTTGTGGCGACGGGGACACCGTCGGTCGTGCGCCGCGCCGCCGCACCGGTGGGGTGGTGCGGGCACGCCGGTGCCCCCGTCCGGCCGGGCCGGACGGGGACCACGCGGTCGTCGGTCAGTCCCGGCCGAAGGCGCCGCCCCGGGCACCGGTGACGAAGGCACGCCACCCGCCCGGGCTGAAGGCCAGGGCCGGACCCGACTTGTCCTTCGAGTCCCGCACGCCGACCGCCCCCGTCACGTACGCCACCTCCACGCAGTTGTCGCAGTTCGGCCCGCTCTTCGAGCTCTTGAACCAGGTGGCTTGCGTCAGGTCCACGGGGAACTCCTTGGTCGCCATTTCCACAGCGGCTCCTCTGCCAGTTTCGCGATGTGTGCGATGGACTCCTCGGGACGAATGGCAGCTGCGCGGATGTGATCGAAGATGAAGCTGTACTTCTGTAGTTCGTCACTCTTCTCGAGGAAGAGCCCACCCGTGGCGTTCTCTGCGTACACGACATCCGGATCACCGGGCTCGGGGAAGCTCAGGATGGTGAAGGTGCCGTCCATGCCGGCGTGCGCGCCCACCTCGAAGGGCAGGATCTGCAACGTCACGTTCGGCAGTTCGGCCACTTCCACCAGCCGCCTGAGCTGGTCACGCATCACCGTGTCCCCGCCCACCGGCCGGCTCACCACCGCCTCATCGAGCACCACCCACAGATCGACCGGATCATCCTGAGTCAGCAACGACTGTCGACCCAGCCGGACACGGACACGTTGTGCGACCTGTTCCGGCGTGAAGTCTGGTCGGGCGGCGCGGATCATCGCGCTCGCGTACTCCTCGGTCTCCAGCAGCCCGGGCACGACCTGCTGCTCGTACGCCCGGATGGAGCTGGCGGCCGCTTCCAGCCCGACGTACGCCCCGACCAGCACCGTGCTGTACGGGTGCCACCAGCCCTTCTGCCGGGCCTCCCGGGCGATCTGCACGAGCTCGTCGCTCTCCACGCCCACCACGCCGTAGATCCGGAGCATGTCCCGGACGTCGCGGGGCGTCGCGGTGGTGTGGCCGGTCTCGATGCGCGAGATCTTGGACGCCGAGCACTCGAGCTGCTCCGCGACCGCCTCGATGGTGATGCCGGCCGCCTCGCGCTGCCGGCGCAGCTCCGCACCCAGCCGCCGGCGGCGGATGGTCGGGCTCCGCCGCTCAGTCATCGCGCCACCCCGGGCTCACTCCGCGCGCGCACGGCGCGACCTGGGCCCGCGGGTCCCGCGAACCCCGGCTCACTCCTCGCGCTCACGGCGACACCTCGGCTGCTGGTCGGACCGCCGGTTGCTGGCCAACCCCGTCCCCCTCCACCTCGACACACCGCCCGCCCGTGTCGCCGCGCCGGCAGGCGCGCCGATGGACGGGCGTTCGCGGCGGGTGGGTGGTGCCGGTCGTCGACCGGCCGCGACGGGCGAAACCGTCCTCAGTGTGCCGTCCGAATGCGAACGGCTTCAAGCGTTGGATTGCGCGAGCCGCTCGCGTATCGGCAAAAGTCGACGTGCAACTTGCATGTCGCACGCCGCTGATGCACTCTGTCCGTATGGCTCGGGTCACTCACCGTCTCCGTCCACTCCCCCGCCGTGGTGAAGTCACCACCAGTGGGACGCGAGGCGGTGGGCGCACCCGGGCCACGGCAACCAGACCTGCCCCGGGGTGATGACCCCACCGCTGCACGCCTGATGGCTGCGGCGGCGGGAGCGGTACCCGGAGCAGCCGGGTGTTGGTCGGGTGGCGGCGCGCCACCAGCGGGTACGGCCCGACCATCACCAGCACCACCGGTTCCACGAGGCACGACCCCGAGGCCGGACCAGAGACGTCCCCCGATCAAGCTCCCGCCGGCTCGTCCGCCGGCCTTCCCTCCCAGGAGCCCATGTGCTTCCCCGCTCCGGTGACGTACTGCACGTGACTCGCGCGGCGAGTGTCCAGTTCCTCCGGCCCATCACCTTCCGGGTGATCCGGGTCCTCGACTGGCCGACCTACGACGGTTGGCTCTGGCTCGACGGCTACGAGTTGAACGCATCGGGGGACGCGGTCAGCCGTCGGTCGATCTTCGTCCAGCGGAACGGCCTGCAGCAGGTCCAGGCCGCGCCCCAGCACCGCTCGCACACCGTGCGGACGGCGCGCCGGCCGGTCGCACGCACGCCGGTCCGGGTGGGCTGACCTCCCGCGATCCGCCGCCGGAGGGCGTGCCGCCGCCATAGAATCAGCGGTACGCCCACCCCGGCAGCTCCACCCCGCGCGACCAGGACCCCGAACCTGGGATGGCCATGGTCAATCAGCCCGCCGCGCGGCGGCACCGCTCCCGCATCGCCTACGCCTTCGGACTCCTGGCGCTCGTCGGCGCCGCAACCACCCTCGTGGTCGTGGTCCGCGACCCCGCTCTCTCCTCCACCCGACTGACCACGCCGGTCCCCGCGCCGGAGATCACCGTGGTCGAGGAGGAGCCGATCTTCGGATACGGGGACGACCCGGATTCCTACGCCGCCGACGAGGATCTCGGCGTATCCAGCGAGGTTCCACCCGCCGACGACGCGCCGGTGGCCGGCGGGGGCGGCGCGCAGGCCGCCCCGCACTCACCGGAGGACGTCCGGCGCTCGCTGTTCTGGTCCGGGATCTTCGGGCTGGCCATCTCGCTCGCCGGGCTGGGCCTGATCGGCACGAGACGCCGGATGTGGTGAGCGGCGCCCGCTCAGGCGGTGGGCGTCGGATCCGGGCTCGGCGTGGCCGTGGTCGGTGACGGCTCGGGCCGGGACACCACCAGCGTGACCTCCTCGTCCTCCGGAACCAGCTCACCCGCCTCCGGCTCGGTGTCCAGCACGGTCCCGGCGGGCCGGTCGGACGTCCGGTACTCGATGCGGTGGTCCAGCCCGGCGCGGTCAAGGATGGCCTGAGCGGTCGCCAGCGGCAGGTTGACCACCGGCGGCATGGGCACCTCACCCGCCGCCGTGGTCGGCGACGGGGAGGCGCTCGTCGGCGCGGCCGTGGTCGTCGGCGCAGCCGTCGTGGGGGAGGCCCGGGTCACCGACACCGAGGGCGAGGGCTCAGGTCCGGTCGGTTCGTCGTCGTCCGCGGCCAGGGCCAGCCACAGGCCGACGCCGAGCGCGCCGAGCAGGAGCAGGATGAGCACACCCCACAGGATCGGCAGCCACCAGCGGCGGCCGCCCTGGTCCTCGGCGTACCACTCGGTGGTCTCCCGGTACTCGGTGGGCCGCGGCGGTGGTACCCCCGCCCGCCCCGACCACGCCGCCGGGCCGCGGGCCTCCGCCGGCATCGGCGCGGTGCGGTCCATCGGCGCGGTGCGGTCGGCCGGCATCGGCCGGGTCTCGTCGTCGGACGTCCCCGCCGGCCGGTCCTCCGGTCGCGGCAACCGCTGGGTACGGTCGGCGGGCTCGGCGCCGGTCGGGGGCAGCGGGCGGGTCCGGTCGTCGTGCTCTCCGGCGGGTGGCTCCTGACGATCGTCGCTCATCGCACGTCCTCCGCTCACGGCCTGACCGTCAACCTAGCCGCAGGGACCGGAATCAGCCGGGATCAGCGCGTCACCGGTTCGGCTACGGCGCGCCGTCGGCGGGCTCGCCGCACCACAGGGCGACCGGGTCGCCCCAGGGAGCCTGGCTGCCCCCGCCCGGCTCCTGCTTGAGCACCTTGCCACTGCGGCGCAGCGTGTACACGACGCGGAACCCTTCCCTGGCGAGTTCCTCGGCCGCCTCGTCGCAGTCGTCGTCCACGACGTCCGGCACCCGTACGACCGGAGGCGGGCCGCTCACGTACAGGGTGACCGTCCGCCCCGGCGTGACGGCCGTGCCGGCCTTCGGGTACGTGCGTTCCACGGCCCGTCCGCTGCCGCCCTGGAAGACGAGGCGCCACCGCAGCCCCCGCTCCTCCAGTTCGTCCCGCGCGTCGTCGAAGTCGCGGCCGACCAGGTCCGGCACGGTGGGCCCGGTGGCCGCCGGCCGGGACGGCGTGGCCGACGGCGTGGACCGCGATGGCGTGGCCGTGACCGGGCGGGCGGTCGGCGTCGCGCTCGCACCCCCCGTCGACGTGGCTCGCCGGTCGTCCTCGCCGGCCAGGATCCAGCCGGTCGTCGCGCCGATCGCGGCGAGCAGCACGGTCGCCAGCCCGGCGCCGAGCACCAGCGTCAACCGGTCGTGCCCGGTGCCGGGCGCCGGGTTCCCGTCCGTCATTCCTCACCGCTCCCCGAGACCGTCGGGAAACCTGCGGTCTCTCAGTCATCGGCGACCGTACTCGGCCCGGCCAACCGCGCTGCGTGACGGTCGGCCGTCAGCACTCGCCGCGCCGACCACGGGACGTTACGCTCCCCGGCATGGCCAGGGGCTGGGGAGGATCGATCACGACCGCGCTCGGCGTCGCGGCCGGTGCGGGCGCCGCGCAGCTGGGCTTCGGCTACGGGCTGGGCATCATCAACTGGGCTCCGCCGCCCGACGGGGCGGCCGCCGCGACGGCCTGGACGGCCAGTCTGATCTGGGCCACCTGGATCGCCGCCACGTCGACCGTGCTCGGCGCGGTGTGCGCGCAGCGCCTGCGGGCGCGCGGCCCGGCCGAGCCCGACGACGCTGCCGGGGGCCCGACCCCCGCCTCCTCCGGCGCCGGGAGCGACTCCCCGACCGGCGGCGTGGACAGCGTGGTCGGTGGCGCGCCGGCCGGGTCGTCCGCCGCCGGCACGGTCCCGACCGCCGCCCCGCCTGACGTCCGTGCCAGGCGGGGCGTGGACGGCGGGACGCTGGGCTGGATCACGCTGGCCGTGGCCGCCGGGGTCGGCGCCCTGATCACGGTGCTCCTGGTCGCCGTACCGGCGCGGGTCGCCGTGGTGCCGGACATCTCCGCACCCCGGGACGTCGCCGCGGTGTACGCCGCCCTGGGCGTGCTGGTCGGGGTCGCGATCGCCGTCTGGGCGTTGCACTCCCGGGCCGCCGCCGGCAACGTGATCGCCACCGTCGGCTGGCTCTGGCTGCTCGCCGTGGTGGCCGTGGTCGACGGGGTCCTCGCGGGACGCGGGCTCACCAGCGCCCAGCTCGGTATCTGGCAGCTCAGCGCGGGCGGCGACGAGCTCTGGATCCGCGACTGGTTCTACTGGCCGGGCGCGCTGCTGTCGCTCGGCTCCGCGCTCGTCATCGGCGTCCTGGCCGCACGCCGAGCGGCGCGGGACGCCGACCGCCGGGTCGGTGCGACCGCCTCCGGTGCCGCCGGCCCGCTGCTCGTCGCGGTCGCCTACCTCCTCGCCGTCCCGGGGTTGACCGCCATCGGTCCGGAGCAGGTGTCGGCGCATCTGATCGCCCCGTACGCCGTCATCGTGGGTCTCGGCGGCTCCGCCCTGGTCGCCACGCTCGGCCAGCGGGCCGGCCGCCGTACCGCCGTCCGCGTGCCCCGGCAGCGCACCGCGTCCGGGCCCGGCGCGGGTCCGGACGAGGCCGGCGGGCGGCCGGCGTCCGACATCACCCGGGCGACCGGCGGAACCGCGGCCCCCGCCGGCTCGGGCGGCCGGGACACCGCCGGCTCGTCGCGCAGCGTGGCGGCGGGAGCGGCGGGAGCCGCGGGCGGCGGGGCGGTTGGCGGCGCGGGCGGTGCGGCGGCTGGCGGCGCGGGCGGTGCGGACACCGTTACGGACGCGGGCCCGGGTGGGTCGGCGTCCACCGGCGGCGCCACGGGTGACGCCCGGCGGGGCCGGACCACGCCCGCCCGAGCCGGCGCGAAGAAGGCGACGGTCACCGACCGGCTGCCCGCCCAACGCACCGACGAGGCGGACGTCTCCGAGCCGACACCCGCCACCGGAGCGGAAGCCGCCCCTGGAACGGCGGACGAGGCGTCGGCACGGGCGGCCGGCCGGCGCGCCCGGCCTCCCCGACGGGACCACTGACAGCAGGGCGCCGCGGACGCCGCGCCAGTCAGTCGACCGGCCAGGTGTGGACGGGTTCGTTGCTGCGCTGAAGCTCGGCGTACCGCTTGACCATGTGGTGCAGGGCGGCGCCCCGGTTCATGTTCCGGTGCCGCTCGGCCGCCCACACCGTCTCCGTCTGCCAGACCGCACCGTTGCGGCCGGTCCGGCAGCGCTGCTCGATGACGCCGAGCAGGCGGTCCCGTTCCGCGGGGGAGACTCCGAACCGGTCCAGCCCGGTCGCCGCCGTCGGCAGCAGGACGTCGAGGACGAGCTTGGTCACCGGCACCTCGCCGAGCCGGGGCCAGTACAGGACGGCGTCCATGCCCCGGCGGGCGGCGGCGTGGAAGTTCTCCTCGGCCGAGCTGAACGTGAGCTGGCTCCAGATCGGCCGGTCCGCCTCGGCCAGCCCGCGCGCGAGGCCGAAGTAGAAGGCGGCGTTGGCCAGCATGTCGACCACGGTCGGGCCGGCCGGCAGCACCCGGTTCTCCACCCGGAGGTGGGGGCGACCGCCCATGATGTCGTACACCGGCCGGTTCCAGCGGTAGACGGTCCCGTTGTGCAGGCGCAGCTCGCCGAGTTGCGGGACGCCCCCGGCGTGCAGGACCTCGACCGGATCCTCGTCCTCGCAGATCGGCAGCAGCGGCGGGAAGTAGCGGACGTTCTCCTCGAAGAGGTCGAAGATCGAGGTGATCCACCGCTCGCCGAACCACACCCGGGGCCGTACGCCCTGGGCCTTCAGCTCGTCCGGCCGGGTGTCGGTGGCCTGCTGGAACAGCGCGATCCGGGTCTCCGCCCAGAGCTGCCGCCCGTACAGGTACGGGGAGTTCGCCCCGACCGCCACCTGGGCGGCGGCGATCGCTTGGGAGGCGTTCCAGTAGTCGGCGAAGCTGTCCGGCGCGACCTGGAGGTGGAACTGGAGGCTGGTGCAGGCCGCCTCGGGGGCGATCGAGTCGGTGTGGGTCTGGAGCCGCTCGACGCCCCGGATGTCCAGTTCGATGTCCTCGCCACGCGCCCCGACGATCTGGTCGTTGAGCACCCGGTAGCGCTCGTTGGTGGAGAGGTTGTCGGCGACGAGGTGGCGCTCGGTGAGCGTGGGCAGGATGCCGACCAGGACGATCTTCGCGTCCGACTTGGCGGCCCGCTCGTCGGCGCGGGTGAGGCTGCTCCGCAGGTCGTGCTCGTAGTCGGCGAACCCGGTGCCCTCGATCAGCCGGGGCAGCGCGTTCAGCTCCAGGTTGAACTGCCCCAGCTCGGTCTGGAAGAGCGGGTCGGCGATGTCGGCGAGGATCTGGTCGTTGCGCATCGCCGGCTCGGCGGCGGAGTCGACCAGGTTGAGTTCGATCTCCAGGCCGGTCATCGGCCGGTCGGCGTCGAACCCGAAGTCGTCCAGCATCAGCGCGAAGACGTCCAGGCAGCGGCGTACCTTATGCCGGTAGCGGACCCGGTCCTCCCGGGAGAAGGCGCCCTGCTCGACGTCCCTGCCCATGTGCCCTCCCGGCGCCGGCGCGACGGAACGATGTCGTTCCGCAGCGCATTGTGAACCATCCACGGTAAGAGCGCTTACCGGGCCGGGCCAGTGGTCGAGCCGGCGTCCAGGGCGCCGCGCGGGGCCACGGCCGGCGAGCCGTACGTGCTCCTGCCAGGCATCCCTACCCTGGGGCGGCGGTCGAACATCGTCGCAGCCGACGAACATGTGGTGACAAATCGCACCCGACGCCGCGGGCCCGCGCCGGAGTCCGGCGCGGGCCCGCGTGGTACGTCGGTGGCGATCAGGCCTGACGGACGGCCTCGCCCTCGATCTCGATCTTGATCTTCTTGCCGACCAGCACGCCGCCGGTCTCCAGGGCGACGTTCCAGGTCAGGCCGAAGTCCTCGCGGTCGATCTCGGTGCTCGCGGAGAAGCCGAAGATGTCCTGGCCGAAGGGGCTGCGGCCGACACCCTCGAACTCGACCTCCAGGTCGACCGGCCGGGTCACGCCCCGGATGGTCAGCTCGCCGGAGAGGACGAACTCGTTGCCGTCCCGGGACTTCACGCCGGTGCTGCGGAACTCGAGCGTCGGGAACTGCTCGACGTCCAGGAACTCCGCGCTGCGCAGGTGCGCGTCGCGGTCGGCCTGAGCGGTGTCGATGCTGGCCGCCTGGATGGTGGCGGTGACCGAGGACTGCATCGGGTCCTCGGCGACGGTGATGGTCGCGGTGGCGTCGGTGAACTCACCGCGTACCTTGCTCACCATCATGTGGCGGGCGACGAAGCCGACGCGCTTGTGCGCCACGTCGAGCGCGTACGTGCCGGCGGCGGGGATGGTGAGGCCGTCCCAGTCGCGGGTAACCGCTTCGGTGCTGCTGGTCATGAGTAACTGCCCTCCGGGGAGATGGTTGAGTAGCCCAACGACTGTCTGAGCAACTATAGCGACAGCAATATTCCCTGTGTCAAGGACTGTTAGGATGGGCGCGTGAACCAGAACGTGTTCGACGACCCCCGGATCACCGCCATCGGACTGCTCTTCGAGGTGTCCGCCGGGCTGTCGACCCGGTTCGCCGCCCAGTTCGAGGAGCACGGCCTCTCCTCGGTCGAGTTCGAGGTGCTCACCCGCCTCGCCCGCTCCCCGGGCAACCAGCTACGGATGACCGACCTCGCCGCGCAGACCTCGCTGTCCACCAGCGGGGTCACCCGGGTGGTCGACCGGATGGAACGGGACGGGCTGCTGACCCGCCGCGCCTGCCCGTCCGACCGCCGCAGCTCGTACGCGGTGGTCACCGCCTCCGGGCTGAAGCGACTGGACGAGGTGCTCCCGGGCCACCTGCGCATCATCGAGGAATGGTTCACCGGGCAGCTCGAGCCCGAAGCACTCACGGCACTCCTCGACGGCCTGCGCCGGGTGCGGGACGCCGTCCACCCGGGCGCCACAGCCGGCAGCACGGACCCGTTCCCGATCGAACACGTGGCGCCCGCGAGCCGGTCCTGACCGCTCTCGGGTCACCGGCAGAAAGAGCGGCAGAACTGCCGGGCACCCGGGCGATAGGCGATCAAACCGGGCAGGGCGGTACACCTCCGGTGGCTAGTCTTCGTGCAGCGGGGATGCACCGGGGGGAAACGGCGCGAGCGATGAGCAAGGGGCAAGAGGGGGCTGTATCGCTCGCGCCACCCCGGTCCCCGTCCTCCCGGCGGCCTCGGCAACGCCGACGGCGGCTGGGCCCGGCGCAGGCCGCCCAGCACGTGTGAGACGAGGCCCTACCGTCCGCGAGCCGCCGCGAGGGCGTACAGGAGCTGCTCCTCGTGCGGCAGCAGCCGGATGCCGCTGCTGCGGCAGACCTCGTCCAACCGGTCCAGCACGGCCGGGTCCGCCGTGCTGGCGGCCAGCCCCACCAGCGCCTCCACCAGGTCACGACGGTCCTGGCTGTCGGCGGCAGCCTCGGCCGCGGCGGCGAACCACTCGGCGGCCAGTTCCCGGTCACCCCGGTGCAGCGCCAGGTTGCCCTCGATCAGCGCGCAGACGCCGTCCGCCGGGCCGGTGACCGGGTCGGACCCCGCAGCCGCCCGCCCCGGCCCACCGGACGGCCCGGACGCCGCGCCCCACCCGTTCCCCGCCGGTCGGCCGCGCGCGCCCGGCGCTCCCGTCGGCCGTAGCTCGGCCAGCACCGCCGCCGCCTCCGCCGTCCGGCCGTCCTGGGCCAGCGCCAGCCCGACCGTGCCCAGCACCCGGCGGCGGTGCCCCGGATCGCCCAGCCCGGTCAACGCCGACAGCGTCCGCCGCCCCCGGTCGACGGCGTCGGCGTACCGGCCCTCCAAGCGGGCGACCTCGGCGAGGTTCGCCTGGGCGAGCACCCGCAGCCGCTGCTCCCCGGCCTGGGTGGCGAGCCGCTCGACCGCCGCCAGCCGGCGCCGGGCGGCCACCAGGTCGCCCAGCCGGATGCCGTGCCAGGCGAGGTTGTTCTGCGCCACCGCCATGTCCCGCGTCCGCCCGTGGCGGGTGGCCAGCGCCAGCACCGCCTCGGCCTGCTCCCGCGCCTCGTCGTGGTCGCCGATCCCGATCAGCAGTGCGCACAGGACCGTCCGGGCTTCCAGCTCGCCGGTCACGTCGCCCACCTCGCGGAACGCGGCCAGCGCCGCCCGGGCGGACGGCAGCTCCTCGGCCCCGGCACCGTGTTCGGCGGCCAGCCGGGCCACCCCCAGCGACGCCCACGCCCGCAGCACCGGATCGGCGTCGGCGGTACGCGGATCCGCCAGCAGCCGCCGCAGCCACCGGCGGCCGGCGACGTCCCGGCCGCGGAAGCGCCACCAGCGGGAGAGCCCGGCGGCCAGTCGCAACGCGGTCACCGGGTCGTCGACGGCGGCGTGCGCCAGCGCGGAGCTGATGTCGCCGCTCACCTCGTCCAACCGGTGCACCGCCTCCGTCAGGTGGGTGCCGACCAACTCCGGCGCCGCACGGGTCACCAGCCGCGCCATCGCCCGGGCGTGCCGCCGCCGCACACAGGTGAGTTCCCCGGCGCCGGCGGCCTGCTCGGCGGCGAAGTCCCGCACGGCGTCGAGCAGACGGAACCGGAACGGCCCGCTCCCGCGTACGCTCAGCAGCCCCAGTTGGAGCAGCCGGTCCAGCAGCGGCACCGGATCCGGGACCACCTCCTCCGCCGGGTCGCCGTCACCGGCGAGCACCTCCTCCGCCAGCTCCATGGACCAGCGGTTGCCGAAGACGGCGAGCCGCCGCAGGGCGGTCTGCTCGTCCGGCGCGAGGAGCAGGTAGCTGGTCGCCACCGCGTCCCGGAGCGTCTCGGCCACGGCGGCCCGGGCCGGGTCGGTGGCGTCCCAGCCCGGCCGCTCGGCCGCCCCGGAGGAGGTGGCCAGGTCCAGGACGCGGTCGCCGTACCGGTCGAGCAGTTCGTTGAGGTCGAGGATGCGGCCCCGCGCCGCCATCAGCTCGATGGCCAGGGGCAGACCGCCGAGGCGGCGGACCAGCCGCGCCATCGCCGGCAGCTCGGCCGGGGTCGGCGGGTCGGGGCGCACCTGGGCGAGGCGGGCGGCGAACAGCGCCACCGCCGGATAGCGGGCGAGTGCGTCGGGACCGGCGTGGTCCTGGGCGGGCGGGGGGACGTCCAGCGGGGAGACCGGACGGACCCGTTCGCCGCGCAACCCGACCGGGTGCCGGCCGGTGACCAGCACCCGCAGCGACGGCACCGCGACCGCGAGCCGGCGCACCGCCTCCGCGACCGGGTCGGGGGCCCGCTCCACCGCGTCCATGATGAGCAGGGCGGGCCGGCCGGCGAGGCGTACGGCCAGGTCGGGGAGGCGGGCCACCTCGAAGACCGCGACCGAGGCGGCGAGCACGTCGGCGGCGTCCGAGCCCTCGCCGATCAGCACACCGGCCACGCCACCCGGGTGGTGCCCGGCCACCGCATGGGCCACCGCCAGGGCCAGTGCGGTCTTGCCGACCCCGGCCAGACCGACCAGGCTGACCAGCCGGGGCGCCGGCTCGTCGGTGAGCATCCCGACCAGTTCGGCCACGTCGCGTTCCCGGCCGATCAGTTCGGCGGCGGGTGGAAGCGCGACCGGCGCGGCGGTCCCGGCGTCGTCGTACCGTGCCGGCGACGGGTCGGCCGGGGTGGACCGGGGAGCCGGCACCGGGCGGGCCGCGGCGAGAAACGCCGAGCGGACCGGCTCGGCCAGCCCGAGCGCGGTGGCGAGCAGCTCGACCGTGGTGCGCTGCGGCCGCAGGGAACGGCCGCGCTCCAGCTCACGGACGGTCCGTACGCCGATGCCGGCCCGGGACGCCAGCTCGGCCTGGGTGAGGCCGGCGGCGAGCCGGTGTCCACGGAGGAGGTCGGGCAGTTCGGTACGACCGCCCGGTCTCCGTGAACGATCATGATCCGGGGTCATGGGCAGGAAGGGTACGGATGACCTCCGACCGCCGACAGCGGATCGTCGTCCTGCCGACGCCCCGCTGCGGATATCCGACAGCAGCACCGGCGGGCAAGGTGGCCCGACCACAGAAAAAGGTCGGGACCCGTGGTGTCCGTCACATACCGAGGTCGCGCGCGATGATCATGCGCTGCACCTCGGACGTACCCTCGCCGATCTCCAGGATCTTGGAGTCCCGCCAGAAGCGGGCCACCGGGTACTCGTTCATGAAGCCGTAGCCGCCGTGGATCTGCGTCGCCTCGCGGGCGTTGTCGACCGCGATGGTGCTGGCGTGCAGCTTGGCGATCGCGGCCTGACGCTTGAACGGCTCGCCGGCGAGCATCCGGGCGGCGGCGTCGTAGTACGCCAGCCGGGCGGTGTGCGCCTTCATCTCCATGTCGGCGATCTTGAACTGGATCGCCTGGTAGTTGCCGATCGGCTGGCCGAAGGCGTGGCGCTCCTTCGCGTACTTGACCGACTCGTCGACGCAGCCCTGGGCGAGACCGACGGCGAGCGCGGCGATCGCGATACGGCCCTCGTCGAGGATCCGCAGGAACTGGGCGAAGCCACGGCCGCGCTCACCGAGCAGGTTGGCCGCCGGCACGCGGCAGTCGTCGAACGTGAGCTCGTGGG
The DNA here is from genome assembly GCF_052068455.1 of Micromonospora sp. H33. NCBI lineage: Bacteria > Bacillati > Actinomycetota > Actinomycetes > Micromonosporales > Micromonosporaceae > Micromonospora > Micromonospora sp. H33. The sequence continues at coordinate 953,244 of NZ_JBQHDE010000001.1, forward strand.
TGTCCGAGGCGGTCCAGCCGACCTTCGAGTAGCCGGGTGCCACCGTGAAGCCGGGGGTCCCGGACGGCACGATGATCGTGGACAGCTCCTTCGAGCCGTCCGGGTTCGTGCCGGTGACCGCGGTGACGGTGACCAGCGCGGTGATGTCGGTGCCGGAGTTGGTGATGAACGCCTTCGAGCCGTTGATCACCCACTCGTTCGTCGTCTCGTCGAGCACGGCCCGCGTCTGGGTGCCGCCGGCGTCCGAGCCGAAGCCCGGCTCGGTCAGGCCGAAGGCGGCCAGCGCCTCGCCGCTGCACAGCTTCGGCAGCCACTGCGCCTTCTGCTCCTCGGTGCCGAAGCGGTGGATCGGCATCGCGCCGAGCGACACCGCCGCCTCCAGTGTGATCGCCACGCTGGAGTCGACCCGCGCCAGCTCCTCCAAGGCCAGGCAGAGCGCGAAGTAGTCGCCGCCCATGCCGCCGTACTCCTCGGGGAAGGGCAGGCCGAAGAGGCCCATCTTCCCCATCTGGCGGATGACCTCGTACGGGAAGGTGTGCTGCTCGTAGTGCTCGGCGATGACCGGCGCGACCACCTCGCGGGCGAATTCCCGCACGCTCTGCCGCAGCGCCTCGTGCTCCTCGGTGAGCCGGAAGTCCATGGATTCCTCCTGGTGTGGAAGGGCCGCCGGGCGCTCGTGACGCCGGGGCGGATCGTGCTGCGGGGTGCTCAGACCGGGGTGACGCCGTGCCGGCGCTTCGAGAAGTGCCGATCCTTGCCGCGCGCGGCGGCGAAGCGCCGGATCAGCTCGGCGCGCAGTTCGTGCGGCTCGACGATCGCGTCGACCACCAGCTCGCTGGCGAGCCGGACGATGTCGATGTCCCGCTCGTACTCCTCGCGCTTCGCGGCGACGAACGCGGCCCGCTCGGCCTCGTCCCCGATCGCCGCGATCTTGTTGGCGTAGACGGCGTTGACGGCCGCCTCGGCGCCCATCACCGCGATCTTCGCGGTGGGCAGGGCGATCGTGGCGTCCGGTTCGAAGCCGGGGCCGGCCATCGCGTAGAGGCCCGCGCCGTACGCCTTGCGGACCACGACGCAGATCTTGGGTACGGTCGCCTCGGAGATCGCGCTGATCATCTTGGCGCCGTGCCGGATGATGCCCTGCTTCTCCACCGCGCTGCCGACCATGAACCCGGGCACGTCGGAGAGGAACAGCAGCGGGACGTTGAACGCGTCACAGAGCTGGACGAAGCGGGTCGCCTTGTCGGCCGAGTCGACGAAGAGCACCCCACCCTTGAACATCGAGTTGTTGCCGACGACGCCGACGACCTCGCCGTTCAGTCGACCGAAGCCGATCGTCAGCTCCTTGGCCCACAGCGCCTGGATCTCGAAGAAGCTGCCCTCGTCGAGCAGGCCCTTCGCGTACCGCCGCATGTCGAAGGCCTGCCGCTCGCTGGCCGGCACCAGCGCGGCCAGGTCGGTCTTCTCCGGCGCGGGCGCCGCCTCGACGGCCGGCGGCGCCTGCTGCCAGTTCGCCGGCAGGTACGACAGGTAGCGCTTGACCACGTCGAGCGCCTCGGTCTCGCTCTTGCAGAGGAAGTGACCGACGCCGGACTCGGCGCAGTGCACCTTGGCCCCGCCCATCGCCTCCAGGGTGGTCTTCTCGCCGGTCACCATCTCGACCATCCGGTCGGAGCCCAGGTACATGCTGGCGTTGCCGTCGACCATGGCGACCACATCGCAGAACGCCGGGATGTACGCCCCACCCGCGGCGCTCGGCCCGAACAGCGCGCACACCTGCGGGATCGAGCCGGAGGCGCGGACCTGGTTCCAGAAGATCTTCCCGGCGCCACGCCGGCCGGGGAACAGCTCGACCTGGTCCGTGATCCGGGCGCCGGCCGAGTCGACCAGGTAGACCATCGGCACGCCCGTCGTGTAGGCCCGCTCGATGATCCGGATGATCTTCTCGACGGTCCGCGCGCCCCAGCTGCCGGCCTTGACCGTGGAGTCGTTGGCCATCAGGCAGACCGGGCGACCGTCGATGGTGGCGGTGCCGGTGACCACGCCGTCGGCGGGCAGGCCCTCGGCCATCGCGTTGGCGTAGAGGCCGTCCTCGACGAACGATCCCTCGTCGACCAGGAGCGCGACCCGCTCGCGCGCGAAGAGCTTGCCCTTGGCCGCGTTGGCCGCGTGGTACTTGTCCGCGCCGCCGGCCTTGGCGCGCTTGCGCAGCTGCTCCAGTGCCTCACCGTCGAGCGTCACGCCCGCTCCCCCTTGCCGCCGCCACCCGCGCCTCGTGAGCGCGCCAACCGACCTGAACGATCGTTAGGTTAGCGCACGGGCGCGCGGAACGACGAGCCTCCACCGCCCGCCTCCGCGATCTTGCACTTTCGGTCCCCCATATGCCCGGCTCAGCCACTTTTGACCGGGCACAAACTGCAAGATCGCGGAGAAGGGGCGGGGTCAGGACCGGGCAGGGGCGGGAGGGTCAGGACGGGAGGGGGGTTAGGCGGGTGCGGGGACCGGCGCGGAGGACGCCGGAGGGGAGACGCTTCCCGGTCAGGTGTTCGGCCAACTCGGCGGCCTCGATGAGGGCGTCCAGGTCGATGCCGGTGTCGATGCCCATGTCGTGCAGCATGTGCACGGCCTCCTCGGTGGCGAGGTTGCCGCTGGCCCCCGGCGCGTACGGGCAGCCACCCAGGCCGCCGACGCTGGCGTCGAACTCGGTGACGCCCAGTTCGAGAGCGGTCAGCAGGTTGGCCAGGGCGGTGCCGCGGGTGTTGTGGAAGTGGAGCAGCAGCGGAATGTGGGCGTTGCGGTCGCGTACCGCCGTCAACAGCTCGCGGACCCGGCGCGGCGTTCCCATGCCGGTGGTGTCCCCGAACGCCACCCGGTCGGCGCCGTCGCGGACCACCCGGTCCACGATGCCCGCCACCCGGGCCGGGTCGACGTCCCCCTCGTACGGGCAGCCGAAGCTCGTCGCGATGATGACCTCGGCCCGCGCGCCGGCACCGTGCAGCAGGTCGATCAGCTCCGCGATGTCATCGAGGGACTCCTCGGTGGTGCGGTTGACGTTGCGCCGGTTGTGCGTGTCGCTCGCCGAGACGACCACCTCGATCTCGGTGAAGCCGGCGGCCAGGGCGCGCTGGGCGCCCCGCGTGTTCGGGACCAGCGCCGAGTAGCGCACCCCGTCGGCCTTCCTGGCCCGCTGCCACACCTCGTCGGCGTCGGCCATCTGCGGAATGGCCTTCGGATGCACGAACGAGACGGCCTCGATCCGCTTCACGCCGGTCCGGGAGAGGGCGTCGAGCAGCCGCACCTTGGCGTCGGTCGGAATGGGCTCCTCGTTCTGCAACCCGTCCCGCGGCCCGACCTCCCGAATGGACACAAAGTCCGACATTCCCGCCATAAGGGTCACCTCACTGTGACGCGGCTACTGAACACCTCCCACCCTGCCACCTCACCGGCCCGGCCGGACACCGACCCTGTTGATCATGAGGTTAGCGGCGACAAAAGCCGCGTCTTGTGCCGCTAACCTCATGATCAACGCGGACAAGGGGGTGGGGTGGGGAGAAGCCGGGGGGTTAGCGCATGCGGCTGACGATGCCGGTGTCGTAGTCGCCGGAGAGGAACTCCGGGTTCTCCAGCAACTCGGCGAAGAAGGGGAGGTTGTTCTTCGGGCCGGACAGCTCGAAGGCCGCCACCGCGGCCTTCGCGCGGTCGATCGCCTCGGCGCGGGTCGCCCCGCTCACGATCAGCTTGGCCATCAGGCTGTCGTAGAACGGGGTGACGGTGTTGCCGTCGACGTACCCCGAGTCCACCCGCACCCCCTCGCCGGTCGGCTCGACCCAGGCCGTGATCGCGCCCGGGCCGGGCAGGAAGCGCTTCGGGTCCTCGGCGTTGATCCGCAGCTCGATCGCGTGGCCGCGCGGCGTGAGCGCGTCCGGGTCGAACGTCGGCGCCAGGCCGGCCGCCACCCGCAGCTGCTCCTCGACCAGGTCGACGCCGTAGACCAGCTCGGTCACCGGGTGCTCGACCTGGAGGCGCGTGTTCATCTCCAGGAAGAAGAACTCCCCGGTGGTGGGGTCGAGCAGGCACTCGACCGTGCCCGCGTTGCGGTACCCGACCGCCTCGCCGGCCCGCACCGCGGCGGCCAGGAAGCGCTCGCGCAGCTCCGGGGAGACCGCAGGCGAGGGCGACTCCTCGACCAGCTTCTGGTTGCGCCGCTGCACCGAGCACTCGCGCTCGCCCAGGGCCACCACCCGGCCATCGGCCAGGCCGAGGATCTGCACCTCCACGTGGCGCACCCGGGGGAAGTACCGCTCGATCAGCACCGAGCCGTCGCCGAACATCCGCTCGGCGAACGAGCGCACCTTGTCGTACTCGGTCCGCAACGCGGACTCGTCGACGGCCACGCCCATGCCCATGCCACCACCGCCGGCCGCGGCCTTGACCATCACCGGGTAGCCGATCTCCGCCGCCGCGACGACCGCCGCGTCCAGGTCGGCCGCCGGGTCCGTGGTGCCCGGGGCGACCGGCACCCCGGCCGCCGCCATCAGGTTCCGCGCGTTGATCTTGTCGCCCATCGCGCTGATCGCGTCCGCGCCGGGCCCGACCCAGATCAGGCCGCTCGCCTCGACGGTACGGGCGAAGTCGGCGTTCTCGGAGAGGAAGCCGTAGCCGGGGTGGATCGCCTGCGCTCCGGTGGACTTGGCGGCGGCGAGGATCGCCTCGGTGTTGCGGTAGCTCTGGGCCGGATTGGCGGGGCCCACGCAGACCGCCTCGTCGGCCTCGGTCACGAACGGCAGGCCGGCGTCGGCCTCCGAGTGCACCGCGATCACACGGACGCCGAGCCGCTTCGCGGTACGGATGATCCGGCGGGCGATCTCGCCCCGATTGGCGACCAGCAGCGACTCGATCATGTTTCCTCCAGCGTCCGGGGGTCGAACGCAGCTAGGGAATCATGCCGGCCCGGTTACTCACGAGTCGGCCGCCGCCCTCGGCGGGCGAACCCCGTGGTCAGGACTCGGTGGGGGCGAGCAGGGCGGCCAGCGTCGCGCCCCGCAGCAGCTCCGCCCGGCGCTGCCGGTCCACCTCGCCACCGAGGAACGGCGTGGAGTTCATCAGACCGAACGCCGCGTGGGCGAGCACCCGCGCCTCGCCGTCGGGCATGCCCGGGTGCAGCGCGGTCAGCACGGTCACCCACTCCTCGACGTACAGCCGCTGGAGCCGGCGGATCCGGCGGCGCGGCTCGTCCGGCAGCCGGTCCAGCTCGTGCAGGTGCAGGGCGATCACGGCCGGGTTGGCCAGCGCGAAGTCGACGTGGAAGTCGATCAGCGACTCGAGCACGGCGCGCGGGTCGTCCGGGTGGCCGGCCGAGCGCTCCCGGCCGCCGGCGAGCAGCCCCTCGCTGACCGGGATCAGCGCGGCGACCAGCATCGCCTCCTTGCCGGCGAAGTGGTGGTAGAGCGCCGGACCGGTGACCCCGGCGGCCGCGCCGATGTCGTCCATGGAGACGCCGTGGTACCCACGGGCGGCGAAGAGCCCGACCGCGATCTCCAGGATCTCGTCCTTGCGGGACCGGCGCCGACCCGGGCCCGTGCCGCCGTTCGTCGTGCCCCGCGCCTGCTGCTCCACCGTCACCGGGCAAGCGTAGACCGCGCGCCGCACCGCGTGGAGGCTCGGTTACCGGCCAGTTGACTCACCGCGGCTTGACCCTCGACCCGCTCGAGGGCCGAGGGTCGGCGGCATGACCGCACCCCCGCTCGGCCGTGACTTCCGCCTGCTCTGGTCCGCCGCCATCGCCTCCCGGTTCGGCGACACCCTGCGTATCCCCGCACTGGCGCTGCTGGCCGCCACGCTGACCCGCGACCCACGCGTGATCGCCGCGGTGACCGTCGCCGCCCAACTGCCGCCGTTGCTGTTCGGCCTGCTCGGCGGCGTGTACGCGGACCGGTGGGACCGGCGCCGGACGATGGCGGTGGCGGACGGGCTGCGGGCCGTCGTGGTAGGTGCACTCGCCGTGGCGGTCGCCACCGGGCGGGCCGGGGTCGCCACGCTGCTGGTGGCGGCGTTCCTGCTCGCCACGCTGGGCACGCTCTCCGACGCGGTCGCCTTCGCGCTGCTCCCGGCGCTGGTGCCGCCGGACGCGCTGCCCCGGGCGAACGGCCGCCTGCAGGCCGGTGCGGCGGTGGCCGGTGGCTTCCTCGGCGCGCCCGCGGCCGGCGTCCTGTTCACCGTCGCCGCACCGCTGCCGTTCGCCCTTGACGCCCTCACCTTCGTCGCGGCCGCCCTGCTCACCCTCGCCCTCCGCCCCGCCCCGGCGACGCGGCCGTCCGGCAACGGTCCGGCCGGGTCGCCCGCCCGAGCCACCCCGTCCACGCGCACCCCGTCCACGCGCGCCACCCCACCCGCGTCACCGGCCGGTGCCCGTCCGGACCGGTCGGCGCCGCGCCCGCCCAGCCGGCGCGGGCGCGGGAGATCGGTGTGGCGGGAGGCCGCGGAGGGCGTCCGGTGGCTGCGGGCCGACCGCACGATGTGGCGGATCACCACGCTGACCGCCGCGACCAACCTCGCGATCAGCGCCCTCATGGCGGTGCTGGTGCTCTACGCACTCGACGTGCTGCGGGTGCCGCCCGCCGGGTACGGGCTGTTCACCGCGGCAGCGGTCCTCGGTGGGGTGGCCGGCGCGCTGGGGGCGGGGCGGCTGGCCGCCCGGCTCGGCACGGCACCAGCGCTGCGGGTCGTGCTCGCCGCCCAGACGGTCGCACTGGCCGCGTTCGCGTTGACCCGGCACCCGGTTCCGGCTGGGCTCGCGCTGGCCGTCTTCGCCGCCGGCACGACGGTGTGGAACAGCCTCTGGGCGGCGTACGGGCAGCGCCACGTGCCGGCGGACCTGCTCGGTCGGGTGGGTGCGGCGCGGCGGGTGATCGGGCTGCTCAGCGCACCGCTCGGCGCGGCACTCGGCGGGCTGGCCGGGGCGGCGTACGGCACGGCGCCGGTGGCGGCGGCGGTGGCCGTGGTCTTCGCGCTGGTCACCCTCGCGGCGTGGCGGGCGCTTCGACCGGCCGCCCCGCCGCCGCCCGGCGTCCCGCCCACCACCGCCGGGACAGCAGCCCGGCCAGCGCCGCACCCGTCGCGTTGAGCAGCACGTCGTCGACGGAGGTGACCCGCCCGAGGTCGAGCGCGTACTGCGCCGACTCGACGACCACCGAGCAGGCCGCGCCCAGCAGGAAGAGCCGGCCGGCACCGGCGAGCGCGGGTACGCGTACCGGGGCGAAGAAGCCCAGCGCGGCGAAGACCAGCAGGTTGCCGACCACCTGGACCACGACGGTGGCCGGGGACCCGGTGAGCAGGTCGGCCAGGTCGCGCAGCGGCACCAGGTCGACCCCGCCCGGCGCGTCGCGCGGGGTCAGGATCATCCACACCCAGGGCAGCGTCCCGGCCACGGCGCCGACCTCGGCGACGCTGCGCCGCCGGGGCGTCGCGGCATCCCGCCGGAGGCGGGCCAGCACGGCGACGAGCACCGCCACCACGGGCAGGCCGACCGCCGTGACGGTCAGGACGACTCCCCACTCCCGCCACACCTGCCCCATCGGCGCAGCCTACTGGGCGTGCCTCCGGGACCTCGTCGAGCCGGGACGAGGCCCGCGACATGCCGCTAGCCCGTCGCCGGGCGGTGGGCGAGGCCGGAGAGGCGCAGGGCGATGCGGCGGCGGGCCGGGGGCAGCGCGGAGAGCAGCCGCAGCAGCAGGTTGCGGGCCGGGCGGGCGGCGGGTGGCACGGTGGCCAGCCGGGTCAGCCCGCCCGCGAAGGAGACCACGTCCTCGGCCATCGGGCGGCGCCGGGCCGCGTACCCGTCGAGCAGCGTGTCGGGGCCGCCGGCCAGCACGTCGGCGAGGGTTTCGCCGAGGTCGACCGCGTCGACGATGCCCAGGTTCATCCCCTGCCCGCCGGCAGGGCTGTGCACGTGGCCGGCGTCCCCGGCGAGCAGCACCGGACCGGCCCGGAAGGCGTCCGCGATCCGCTCGTGCAGGCGGAACCGGGACGACCAGAGCACCTCCGTCACCCGGTCCGGGCGGCGGGCCGGGCCGCGCTCGTCGAGCAGCCCCTGGAGGTACGCCACGTCGGCATCGGCCGGCGCCTCCGGGACGGCGGCGACGAGCCGGACCACCCCGTCGGGCAGCGGCGCCCAGATCAGCGGGCCGGACGGGGCGAGGAAGAGCGTCGCCCGGTCGCGCGGCAGCGCGCTGGACACCCGGACGTCGGCGAGCACGAACGACTCGGTCGCATGGGTCGGGCCGGGAAAGCTGATCCCCGCCCATTGCCGCACGCCGCTGCGCATCCCGTCCGCGCCGACGACGTACCGGGCGCGGACCGTCGCGCCGCCGGCGAAGGTCGCGACCGCGCCGGGCCCGTCGAGGTCCAGGCCGGTCAGCTCGTACGGCCGCAGCACGCGCACGCAGGCAGCAGCGAGCTGCGCGGTCAGCACCTCCTCGGTGACCGCCTGGGAGACCATCAGCGCGTACGGGTGCCGGGACGGCAGCTCACCGAACGGGACGCGCAGCAGCACCCGGTCGCGGTCGCGGACGGTGAACTCCGGCGCCCGCACCCCGCGCGCCACGAGCGGAGCGCCGGCCCCGATCCGGTCCAGCTCCTCCAGCGTGTACGCGTGCACGACGGCCGCCCGCGAGGTCACCGGCGGGTGGGACAGCCGGTCGACCACGGTGACCGGCACCCCGCGCCGGGCCAGTGTGAGCGCGGCGGTCAGCCCCGTCGGCCCGGCCCCCACCACCAGCACGTCCGTCTCGGTCGGCAGCATCGGGCACCTCCGTGATCATGCCAACAACTGTTGGCCAACTGTCGTTGGCAAAGTTAGGGCACCCCGCACTGGCGTGTCAACAAGCGTTGGCATACGGTCGTGGGCATGACCGAGGCATCTCCCACCCGCCCCCGCCGGTCCGACGCCACCCGCGCCGCGATCCTGCGGGCCGCCCGGGCCCGCTTCGCCGCCGACGGGTACGACCGGGCCACCATCCGGGTCATCGCCGCCGACGCGCGGATCGACCCGTCGATGGTGATGCGGTACTACGGCAGCAAGGAGGGGCTCTTCGCGGCGGCGGCCGAGCTCGACCTGCGCCTGCCGGACCTCACCGCGGTGCCGCCCGATCGGCTCGGCGAGGTCATGGTGCGCCACTTCCTCGACCGCTGGGACGGCGACGAGACGCTAGCGGCGCTGCTCCGGGCCGCGAGCGCCAACCCGGGCGCGGCGGAGCGGATCCGCGGCATCTTCGCAGACCAGCTCACCGCGGCCATCGCGACGTTCGGCACCGACCCGGAGAACACCGCCCGCCGGGCCGGCCTGGTGGCCAGCCAGGTTCTCGGCCTCGCCCTCACCCGCTACATCGTCCGGCTGCCACCGGTCGTGGCGATGACACCGGCGGAGGTGGTCGCCTGGGTGGGGCCGACCATCCAGCGCTACCTGACCGGGACGCCGACGGACAGCCGCGCGACCTGACGTCCGGCCCAACCATTTCCGCGGTCTCGTGCGTCTGATGCGTGACGGGGATCGAGGGGGATGGCGGATGGCACCGGTACGCACGGCGTACGACGGGCGCGACGGGTACGTGGCGTTCGTCGAGAGCCACCAGCACCGGCTGCTGCGCGCGGCGTACCTGGTCTGCGGCAACCGCCACCAGGCCGAGGACCTGCTCCAGGAAGCCCTGCTCAAGCTGGCCCTGCGCTGGTCCAGCGTGCGCGACGGCGATCCGGGCGCGTACGTGCGGGCCATCCTCTACCGGGACGCGGTCTCCTGGTGGCGCCGGCGCCGACGCGAGTGGCTGAGCGCGTACCCGCCGGAGCAGGTGACCCGCGACGGCGACGGTGACCTGCGGCTGGCGCTGCACCGCGCGCTCGGCCAGCTACCGCCGCGCCAGCGGGCCGTGCTGGTGCTCCGCTACTTCGAGGACCTGACCGAGGCGGCGACCGCCGAAGCGCTCGGAGTGAGCGTCGGCACCGTGAAGAGCCAGTGCCACGCGGCGCTGCGCCGGCTCCGCGAGGTGGCGCCCGAGCCGGGTCGCGAGGTCGGCGGCAACGCCGGGATGGAGGTGAACGGGTGAACGACACTGAGCTGCGCCGGCTGTTGACCGCCGCCGCCGAGGACGTCCGGCCGTCGCAGCCGGCATCGGCGGGCTGGGAGCGGGCCGACCGGGTCCGCCACACCCGGCGCGTCGCGGGCGCCGCCGCACTGGCGGTCGTCCTGCTCACCGGCGGTACGGTCCTGGCCCTGCGCCCCGCGGACCGACCGGCCCCGCCCGCCTCGCCGACCGCGAGCCCGGTCCCGAGCGCACCGCCCGTGCAGCGGCCGCCGGACGAGCTGACCTACCCGGCTGACCCGCTCGGTCGCCTCGGCGACCCGGTGACCGCACCCCTCTCTGCCCGACCGGTACGCCAGGCGCTTGCGCTCTACCAGCCAGTGAACCCGGAGACCGGCACGGAGAGCCGGATCCGGGTGCTCGGCGACGACGGCCTCGTCCGCGACCTCGACGTCGTCACGCCGGCCCGGACCCGGGACGCCGAGGGGAACGAGGCGGTCCCGCTGAAGTCCGGGAGCCTCTCGCCCGACGGGCGGACGGCCGCCTTCGCCCAGACCGACGAGGTCGTCGTGGTCGACCTGACCACCGCGAAGGTCCGCCGCTACCCGCTCAAGGGCTACCTGGAACACGTCCTCTGGGCCGGCGACCGGCTCCTGACCGGCGACGACGACACGACGTACGAGGTGGACCCGAGCACGGGCGGCACCCGGACCGTGCCCGCGTCGCCCTGGGACCTGGTCACCCCCGACCCGGCCGACCGGACCGACGCCTGGCTGGAGCTGAGCGGCACCCGGATGAGCCTGACCCGGATCCGGCAGAGCGACGACGGAACGCATCGGGGCTCCGGCCCGCTCGACTTCCGCGCGCTGCCCGCCGGCAACCGGGTCGAGGAGTTCTACGGACGCGGCTGGCAGCGCGGCGACCTCGTGGCGCGGGCCGGCTGGATCTCCACCGGCACCCAGAGCGGGCTGGAGGGGGTGGCGTTGCTGAACGCCGGGACCGGCGTGGTGACCCGCCTGCTCGACCTGGGCAGGGACCGATGGAAGGGCTGCTGCGAGGTGCTCGGCTGGGACCGGGACGGCGCGGTGCTGGTCCGGCACGACCCCGGGGGTCTGCTGCGCTGGCAGCCGCAGACCGGGGAGGTCACCGGGGTGGTGCGCGACCTGTACGGCGAGGTGTCGCTCGCCGCCGGCTGAGCCGCCCGGCCCGGCAGTACGTCGTACCCCCGGAAGGGCCGGTCCCGCGCGGGCCGTGGCCGACGCACGCGGGACCGGCCGCCCGGTCAGCTGCTCAGGCCGCCCGGCTGGTCGCCCTTGACGACGGGGGCGCGGACGAGGTTGCCCCACTCGGTCCACGAGCCGTCGTAGTTGCGCACCTGCGGATACCCGAGCAGGTGCCGCAGCACGAACCAGGTGTGGCTGGACCGCTCGCCGATCCGGCAGTACGCGATCACGTCGTCGTCCGGGCTCAGTCCGAGCTGGTCGGCGTAGATCGCGCGCAGCTCGTCCGGCGACTTGAAGGTGCCGTCGTCGTTCGCGGCCGACTTCCATGGCTTGTTCACCGCGCCGGGGATGTGCCCGCCGCGCAGCGCGCCCTCCTGCGGGTAGTCGGGCATGTGCAGCATCTCGCCGGTGTACTCACCCGGCGACCGCACGTCCACCAGCGGCCGGCCGGCGGCGATGTGCGCCATGACCTGCTCGCGGTACGCCCGGATCGGCGCGTCGTCGCGCTGCGGCACCGGGTACTCGGCGCGCGGGCGGGCCGGCTTGTCGCGGGTCAGCTCCCGCCCCTCGGCGATCCACTTCTGCCGGCCGCCGTCGACCAGCCGCACGTCCGGGTGGCCGAAGAGGGTGAAGACCCAGAGGGCGTACGCGGCCCACCAGTTGAAGTTGTCGCCGTAGAAGACGACGGTGTCGTCGCGGCCGATGCCCTTGGCCGCGCACAGCTCGGCGAAGCTCTTCGCGTCCAGGTAGTCGCGGGTCACCTGGTCGTTCAGCTCGGTGTGCCAGTCCACCTTGATGGCACCCGGGATGTGGCCGGTGTCGTAGAGGAGCACGTCCTCGTCGCACTCGACGACGACGAGCCCCTCGTCGCCCAGGTGCTCCGCCAGCCACCCGGTGGTGACCAGCCGCTGCGGGTCCGCGTAGGACTGGAGTCGGGGATCAGGATCGCTCGGCACAGACATGATCCCCAAGGTACGCCGGATCAGGGCCCGGCGACCCGCCATCGGAAATCGGGTGCAGCGGATGCGGCACGGTGCACGTGACAGTGGCGAGACCCGCCGACAGCGAGGACCGACATGACCGTACGGCAGGGCACCGGCCCGACCGGGGCGACCGCGCCACCCGTGGACTTCACGGACTTCTACCAGGCGCACTTCCACCGCCTGGCGGTGCAGCTCTACGCGTACCTCGGTGACCACGCCGAAGCGCAGGACCTCACCCAGGAGGCGTTCTGCCGGACGCTGGAGCGCTGGGACCGGATCGGCGCGTACGACGACCCGTCGGCCTTCGTCCGCCGGGTGGCCTGGAACCTCGCCACCAGCCGGCTGCGCCGGGTCCGCACCGCGGTCCGTCACCTCGCCCGCCAGCGGGAGGAGCACGTGCCGGGGCCGGAGCCGGACCGGGTCGCGCTGATGGCGGCCCTCGCCACCCTGCCCGCCACCCAGCGGCAGGCGGTCGTTCTGCACCACCTGGCACACCTGAGCGTCGCGGAGATCGCCGACCAGGTGGGCGCGCCCGAGGGGACCGTCCGGTCCTGGCTGTCGCGGGGCCGGTCGGCGCTGGCCCGCCACTTCACTGAGCGGCAGGAGACCCACCGTGCCTGAGCAGACCCTGGACGAGATGTTCGCCGAGTTCGAGGCGCAGGCGGCGCCCACCTTCCGCCCGCGGGGCCTGGCCGCCGCCCAGCGGCGGGTACGCGATCGGCGGCGACGCCGCCGCGGCCTGCTCGCCGGAATCACCGCCCTGCTCGTCGGCGGCCCGGCGGGGGCGCTCGCCGTGGCCGGTCGTGACGCCGCCCCAGTGCCGCCCACACCGCCGGCGCCCACCGTGACCGCCGGCCCATCACTGACCGAGCGAAAGGTGGCGGCTGCGGGGGCGGTCGGCGGGCTGAGGAGGTTGCGGTTCGTGGACGCGCGGCACGGCTGGGCGTTGTTCGACACCTGCGACAGACCCGACCAGGTGACCGAGGGGTGCCGGCGGACGCTCGCGCGGACCACCGACGGGGGCGTGACCTGGCAGGGACGGGAACTACCCCCGGCGAAGAGCGGATCCCAGCTGTACGTGTCCGACGAGCGGACCGCCATCGTCATGTCCGGCGACGGGTACGTCACCACCAGCGACGGCGGCGCCACCGTCACCAGCAGCCCGATGAGCGCACCGTCCCCGGTGGCGCAACGGGCATGGGCCACGGCGAGCGGATACCGGCTGGACTGCCCGTCGCCGAACGGGAGCTGCGACGGGTTCCGGATCGCACGGATCGGCGGGGGGAAGGTCGGTCAGCCGCCGCTGACCGTCGGCTCCGGCGACGACGCCGGTTCGGTCCAGCTGCTCGAGGGCGGAGACGGGCGGATCTGGGTGGCGGTGGTCGAGGCCGAACGGGCCACCGCCGCGGTCAGTGCCGACGAGACGGCGTCCTGGCAGCGGCTGCCGGCGGTCGAGGGGGCCGACCGCCTGCTGATCTCCCCCGACGGCACGGAGGTCTGGCTGGTCGAAACGGAAGCGCCCAAGCCGGTGTGGAAGCTGGTCGGCGACCGGTGGGAGCGGCAGAGCGGGCTGCCCGACGACACCTACGAGGTGGCGGCGGCCGGCGGGGGCCAGCTCGTGGTCACCGGCACGTACGGCGGGGCGGGCGTGTGGCGCGGCGGCCGTTATGACGACCTGCCCGAGCTGCGCGATGCGTTGGCGGTGGAGACGGGCTTCACCAACCCAGCGACGGTCGAGGTCGCCCGCGACGGCACCATCACTTTCATCCAGGGCAACACCTGGATCCTCGGCTCCCTGAAAACCCGAACCTGGACCCGCCTGTCGTAACCCGGACCCTGACCCTGACCCCATCACTCCCGCGATCTTGCACTTTCGGCCCTTGATTTGCGCAATTAGATGCGATTTGTCGGGGCAGAAAGTGCAAGATCGCGGGGCGGGGGCGGGGGCGGGTCAGTCTGTCAACGGGGTCAGGGTGGGGCGTTTGGCCGTTACCGTGTCGCCGGAGGACCGGCCGGTCAGGCGACGCTTCAACCACGGGGCCAGGTGTTGAGCGGCCCAGCGGAGGTCGTCGGTGCGGGCGGTCAGCCACGGCTTGGGCAGCGGGCGCTCGGGGACCAGCAGCCAGTCCTCGTCGCAGCCCACCCCGAGGGCGGTCAGCACCTGCGCGGCCACGCGCCGGTGGCCGGCCGAGGAGAGGTGCAGCCGGTCGGTGCTCCACAGCATCGGGTTCAGGTACGTGTCGTCGGCGTACAGGTCGACCAGGATCGCGCCGTGCCGCTCGGCGGTCTCGCCGACCGCCCGGTTGAGCAGTTGCACCCGGGGCGCGACCAGGCGCTGCCCGGGCAGGCGGGCCATCACGTCGGCGAACCGGAACAGGATCACGTCGGCACCACCGGACCGGAGCTGCCCGACCACGTCGTCGAAGCGGGCGAGCAGGGAGTCCGGATCGAAGGTACGGCGCAGCACGTCGTTGCCGCCGGCGGCGAAGCTGATCAGATCCGGCTTCATGGCCAGCGCGGCGGGCACCTGCTCGTCCACCACGCGGGGGAAAAGGCGACCGCGGATGGCGAGGTTCGCGTACCGGAAGTTTGGACCGGCCTCGGCGGCCAGCCGGGTGGCGACCAGGTCGGCCCAGCCCCGGTAGCTCCCGTCCGGGTACGCGTCGTCCATGCCCTCGGTGAAGCTGTCCCCGACCGCGACGAAACTGCGCCAGCGCACCCCTGTGCTCCCTCCGGTGTGTAAGGAAGGGCCCCTTGTTAACGCCTCCGGTAGAGGAAGGGCCCCTTCTTAACAGCGGTAGTTTCGCACCGGCGGCGTACCAGGCAGGGCCCCTCGCCTCGGCAACGTGGCGCACGTCATCGAGACGGCGGCGGGTCGACAGCCGGCCGGCGGTACGGACCCCAGGCCACGAAGCGCTCGAACAGCTCGCGCGGTGTGGGCCCGTCATGCGGGTTCAGCCGGAACAGGTCGTGCGTCGCCTCGTGGTAGAGCCCGGACAGGTAGATCGCCAGCTCGACCTTCTGGTCGGCGTACTCGATCTTCAGCAGCAGCCGGGCCTCCGCGCACGGCCACGGCCGCCCGCACGCCCGGCACACCCACAGCGGGCGGATCGGCAGGTGGGGCGTGCGGTCCGCCGGATAGGCGCGCGGCCGATCCGGGTGCGGTCCCAGCCGGGGTACGGGGAAACCACGGCGAGGGTTGCGCATCTCGACCTCCTCCGAACGTGGAGTGGGGCCGCCCGGGCATCGGGGATCCACGGGCGGCCCCACGTTCGGTCCCACCCCGTCCCTCGGGTCGGATCAGAGCGAGACCGCTGCGTGACAGTCTGGTGAGGACACGACTACGGTCGGAAGGCATCGACGGTTGCCGTGGCGAGCCTCGAGCAACGGGATCGCCCGGCGGGACACGTCCCCGAGGCTTCAGGAAGATCGTGGAGGACCTGTGGAAGCTGAGCCGACCTCGGAGCTGATCCGGGGGCAGTTGCGCCGACTGCGGCTGAACGCCGAGCTGAGTCAGGAGGAGTTCGGGAAGCTCGTCCACTACTCCGGTTCCCAGGTGTCGGCGGTCGAGCTGGGCCAGCGACCGCTCGACCGGCTATTCCTCAAGCGGGCCGACGAGGTGCTGAATACCGACGGCCTGCTGACGTCCCTGCTCCGGATGGCCGAGCGCGACGGCCAACCGAGCTGGTTCCGCCCCTGGCTGGAAGCCGAACGCACCGCCCAGCAACTCCGCTGTTACCACCCCACCCTTGTTCCCGGCCTGCTTCAAACGGAGAACTACGCCCGCGCGGTGATCCGGGCCGACGACATGCTCAGTGACGATGAGGTGGAAAAGCGGTTGGCGGTCCGGATGGATCGACAGTCCATCCTCGACCAACCGCAGCCGCCCAAGCTCGTTGCGGTGATCGAGGAGTCCGTCCTCCGACGTGCGGACGAGGGCTTTCGCGGCCTGATGATCCAGCAGATCGCGCACCTCCTCGAATGCGTGGAACGCCCCCAGGTCAGCGTGCACGTCATTCCGACCGACATCAGCACCCACGTCGGGCTCGCCGGACCATTCACCCTTGCGCGGGGCGAGGATGGCGGATGGGTCGGGCACCTGGAAAACCAGCTTGGCGGAGCGACAATCGACAACGATGAGGAAGTCGCTATCCTGCTGGCGAGGTGGGAGAGCGTGCGTAGCGAGGCACTGCCTCAACGGCAGTCGACGCTCCTGATGAAGGAAGTGATGACGTCATGGAGCTGACCAGCGCGACCTGGCGCAAGTCCACCCGTAGCGGCAATGGAGAGTGCGTCGAGGTGGCGGACAACTTGCCCGGCGTCGTCGGTGTTCGCGACAGCAAGAACCCCACCGGCCCGGTCCTCACCTTCACCCCGCACACCTGGCGCACCTTCATCGGTCAACTGAAGCGCCACTGACCCGGGAGATCTTGGAAGGAAACGGCCCCTGAGGCGAAATCTTCCAAGATCTCGTGGTCGACGGAGTTGATCAGGACCAGGGCGAAACCGGCCGTTGGCGACCCGACCACCAATTTCCAGCCGGCCGACAAATCGGATCGCCGCCCCGGAAGGCAGGGCCGTACGCTGCGGCAATGCTGTTACGGATGTCCACCCTGCTGCTCCGGACCCTGCGCGAGGACCCGGCGGACGCGGAGGTGCCGAGCCACCGGCTCCTGCTGCGTGCCGGCTACGTCCGCCGCGCGGCCCCGGGCGGCTACACCTGGCTGCCGCTGGGCAAGCTCGTCCTCGACCGGGTCACCGCGATCGTCCGCGAGGAGATGCTCGCGATCGGTGACCAGGAGGTGCACTTCCCGGCACTGCTCCCGGCGGAGCCGTACCGGACCAGCGGACGGTGGACGGAGTACGGCGACGACATCTTCACCCTCGCCGACCGGAAGGGCGCCGAGCACCTGCTCGCCCCGACCCACGAGGAGCTGGCGGCGCTGCTCGTCAAGGACCTGTTCACCTCGTACCGGGACTTCCCGGTGACGCTGTTCCAGGTGCAGACGAAGTTCCGCGACGAGGCCCGGCCCCGGGCCGGCCTGCTGCGCGGGCGCGAGTTCCTGATGAAGGACGCGTACTCGTTCGACCTGGACGAGGCGGGGCTGCAGGCGGCGTACGACCGGCACCGCGCCGCCTACCGGAGGATCTTCGACCGGCTCGGCCTGGACTACACGGTCGTGCACGCGATGTCGGGCGCGATGGGCGGATCGGCCTCGGAGGAGTTCCTGGCCGCCGCGGAGGTCGGCGAGGACACGTACGTCGGCTGCACGGCGTGCGACTACGCCGCCAACACCGAGGCGGTCACCACACCCGCCCCGCCGGCCGGCGACCCGGACGCGCAGCCGGCGGCGGAGGTGCACGACACCCCGGAGACGCCGACGATCGCCAGCCTGGTCGAGCTGGCCAACGCCCGCCGGCTCGCCGGCCGGGACGACTGGACGGCCGCCGACACCCTCAAGAACGTCGTCCTCGCCGTCCGCCGGCCGGGCGCCGACGAGGCGGAACTGCTGGTGATCGGGGTGCCCGGCGACCGGGAGGTGGACCTGAAGCGCGTCGACGCGGCGCTCGCACCGGCCACCGTCGCGGTGTTCGACGACTGGGAGGGCCACCCCGAACTGGTCCGCGGTTACATCGGGCCGCAGGTCATGGCGAAGCTCGACATCCGGTACCTGGTGGACCCCCGGGTGGTGCCCGGCACCGCCTGGCTGACCGGCGCGAACGAGCCGGGCCGGCACGCCACGAACGTCGTCTGCGGTCGGGACTTCGTGCCCGACGGCACGATCGAGGCGGCCGAGGTCCGGCCGGGCGACCCCTGCCCGGCCTGCGGCACGGGAGAGCTGACCCTGCGCCGGGGCATCGAGATCGGGCACATCTTCCAGCTCGGCCGCCGCTACACCGACGCCTTCGCGGTCGACGTCCTCGGCCCCGAGGGCAAGCCGGTCCGGCCCACGATGGGCTGCTACGGCATCGGGGTGTCCCGGGCGGTGGCGGCGATCGCCGAGCAGCACCACGACGAGCGGGGCCTCGTGTGGCCGGCGGCGGTCGCGCCGTGCGACGTACACCTGGTGGCGGCCGGGAAGGGCCCGCAGTTGGCGGCGGCGCTCGACCTCGGCGGACGCCTCGCCGCCGCCGGCCTGCGCGTGCTGGTCGACGACCGCACGCACGTCTCGGCCGGGGTGAAGTTCACCGACGCGGAGCTGGTCGGCATCCCGCGCACCGTCGTGGTCGGCCGCCGTCTCGCCGACGGGTACGCCGAACTGCGCGACCGGGCCACCGGCGAGCGCACCGAGCTGCCGCTGGACGGTCTGGTCGAACGCCTCGTCGACGACGTGCGTGTGGTGTAGTCGAGGCGTCACGGGGTACCGCACCCCGATCGGCTGGATTCGTTTCCCTGGAGGGGCTCCCATGACCGGCTACAAGGTCAGCGACGTGATGACGAAGCAGGTCATCTACCTGCCGGCGGAGACCAGCCTGGACGAGGCGGCGAAGGTGATGAAGGAGGCCGACATCGGCGACGTGGTCGTCACCGAGGGGGCCACGCTCGCCGGCATGCTCACCGACCGGGACATCGTGGTGCGGGCCGTCGCCGAGCGCAGCGACCCGGCCGCGACGACCATCGGCTCGATCATCACCCGCGAGGTGGTGATGATCGAGCAGAACTGCACCGCGGGCGAGGCGGCGGCGCTCATGCGGGAGCGGGGCGTCCGGCGGGTGCTGGTCTGCGACAGCGAGCGGAAGCTGGTGGGCATCGTCTCCCTCGGCGACCTCGCCATGCAGCTCGACCCCCAGTCCGCCCTCGGCCAGATCAGCGAGCAGGCCCCGACGGTGTGAGACGAACGGGCCGGCGGCGCGTGTGCGCCGCCGGCCCGTTCCGCCTGGCCGTCAACCCGCCGGCAGGAGGTCGATCATGAAGGCCTGGTCGCCGGCGTCGGTGCAGGGCTGCTGGACGGCTTCGGCGTCGCTGGCCGTCTCGTGGTCGCGGATGCCGAGGCAGTAGCCGGTGTGGGCGGCCCGCACCCGGTAGGCGCCGGGCGCGGGGGTGTCGACCGGTTCGATGCGGAACAGTTGCGAGCGCCGCCCGGGAATGCAGTCGTTCCACGGTTCGAGCATGTCCTTGGCCGGACCGCCGTCGAGGACGGTGAGGCAGGCTCGTCCGTGCTCCGGGTGATCCCACTTGATCCGGTGCAGACCGTCCCCGACGGGCTCGATGAGGGTGCGCGGCGGTTCCGCGTTGTCGCAGGGCCGCTGGACGGCGATGGCCGAGTGGTACCGGCCGGTGTGTTCCCTCCCCTCGGTCAGGCACAGCTGCGGTGTCCGGGCCGGCCGGATCCGCGCGACGTTCTCCCCGGAGACGAGCGCGAAGGTCGGCGCTGACGACGCCACGTCGCGCGGCGACCGGCCCGGCGCCGACCGGTCCTCCCGCTCGGCGGGCAGGACGAACCACGTTCCCACCGCGAGCAGCGCCCCGACGGCCAGCAGCGGCGCCGCGGCGGGCACCAGACGGCGTACCCGGGCCGGTCCGTCGGGTCCGGCCGCCTCTTCCGGCACGGTGGCCGCCGCGCTGCCGGTGTCCCCGGCATCCGGCTCGGCATCCGGTGGCGTTGGCTCCCGCGGACCGGCCGACAGCCGGTCATCGGCGATCCGTTCCCACGCCGCACTCCACCGACCCGCCTCCGCCGGCGGCACACCGAGGGCGAGCACCACGCGGTCCAGGACGTCGACCGGCATGAGCGTACGGCCGGCGAGGTAGTTCGCCAGGCTGCTCTTCGGCACCCCGGTGGCCGCCTCGAGATCCTTCAGCGACAGTCGGGCCTTTCCATGGCGACGGGCGGCGCTGATCCGGAGCCGGCTCAACTCCCGCAGGAGTTCCTGCTCCGTCCGCAGGGAACCGGGATCGACGTTCGTCATCGCGTCATCAGCCATGAAGCGAAGCCTGGCATGGCGCGTCCATGGTCGTCCATGGATGTCCAGACCCCGGCTCCCGCGCCGGGACGAGCACCATCATCGACGGCAGTCACCGGCCGGTGCGGAACAGATGTTCCATGCGCTTCCGTCAACGTCTGTCAGTGGAGTCGAGAGGTACGCGATGACGAGAACCAAGCAGAAGGTGTCGACGATCCTGGCGAGCTTCGCCCTGAGTGCCGCCGCCGTTCTGGGCATCAGCAGCCCGGCGTTCGCCGGGCAGAACGCCTTCGCCCGGGTGTACGTCGACGGCAAGTTCGTCGCCGAGGGCAAGTTCAACCACGACGGGGACTACTTCTCGCTGACCAAGCGGGGCAGCTACGGCAACCGGCCCTACCTGGAGTACGTCTACATCCGCAAGGACGGCACCACCCAGACGGGCACCCACTGGGGACTGGGCGACGTCGGCAACACCGTGTACTTCGACCACAACTTCGGCGAGGGACGGGCTGTCGCGTTCCGCGTCTGCGTGCAGGTGGACTACGAATGGGACCCGTGCAGCCACGAGGAGGACGAGGTGTGGGCGATCGGCTACGCCTGACCGGGTAGCCGACGGGGGGACGGGCCGGGACCGCCAGGTCCCGGCCCGCTTCGTGCCGGTCCCCGTCCCCTCACCGGCCGTCCCGCGACCGCCGCGGCGGTAGCCTGGCGGGATGCCCGAGATGCCGAAACGGCTGGCCGAGATCGTCGACGAGTTCGCCGCCGCGCCCCGCGACGTCGTGCTGGAGATGCTGCTGGAGTACGCCGACGTCATCCCGCCCCTGCCGCCCGAACACGCGGACCGGGAGGGCATGGAGCAGGTGCCGGAGTGCCAGACGGCGTTCTTCCTGCGCGCCCGGGTGACCCCGGACCGGACCGTGGAGACCCTCTTCGACTGCCCGCCCGAGGCGCCCACCACCCGCGCGTTCGCGGGCATCCTCGCCGAGGGGCTCGCCGGTGCCACGCCGGACGACGTGCTCGCCGTCCCCGACGACCTGTACCAGCGGATGGGACTGGCCCAGGCGATCAGCCCGCTGCGGGTTCGCGGCGGCACGGCGATCCTCGCCCGCCTCAAGCGGCAGGTCCGGGAACAGACAGCCTGAACTGGGAGTTGTCACCGATCATGGAGATCGAGATCTACGCGGACGTGGTCTGCCCGTGGTGCTACATCGGCAAGCGCCGGCTGGAGCAGGCCCTCACGTCGTACGACGGTGACGTGACGATCCGCTACCGGCCCTTCCAGCTCGACCCGACGCCGGTGCCGGAGCCGCGTCCGCTGGTCGACGCGCTCGCCGCCAAGTTCGGCGGCCACGACCGGGCGGTGCAGATGTTCAGCCACGTCACCGGGGTCGCCGCCGGCGTGGGGCTGACGCTCGACTTCGACCGTGCCGTCGCCGCCAACACCTTCGACGCCCACCGGCTGGTCTCCTGGGCGACCGAGCGCGGACGCGCCGCCGAGATGGTCGAGGCGCTCTACCGGGCGCACTTCACCGACGGCGTCGACGTCGGCTCCCGGGACGCGCTGGCCGCGCTCGCCGGCGAGGTCGGTCTGGACGCCACCGAGGCGCGCGCCTTCCTCGACTCCGACGAGCGGGTCGCGGAGGTCCGCGCGGAGCTGGCCGCCGCGCGGGAGCTCGGCGTCTCCAGCGTTCCGACCTTCGTGCTGGCCGGCAAGTACGCCGTCACCGGCGCCCAGGAGCCGGAGACCCTGCTCGCCGCACTGAACGAGGTCCGCCGTCGCGAGACCGCCGATCGATGATCATCATGTTTCACGTGCAACGGTATCGATGACCGTGCCCGACCTCAGGCGGGTCGGGCCAGGTCCTCCAGCACGCGGGCGTTCGGCAACGCGCCGAGCGCCGGCCCGGGCAGCGCGATCTTGCTGTGCCGTACGCCGGAGCCGATGATCACGTGCGGGGTGGCGATCACCCGCGAGTCGACCAGGATCGGCCACTCCTGCGGCAGACCGATGGGCGTGATGCCGCCGTACTTCATGCCGGTCAGCTCGACCGCCTCGGCCATCGGGGCGAAGCTCGCCTTGCGCACATCGAGCGCCCGGCGGACCACGCCGTTCACGTCCGCCCTCGTGGTGGCCAGCACGACGCAGGCCGCGTAGCGCACGACGCCCTCGCGCTTGCCGGCCACCACCACGCAGTTGGCGGACACGTCGAGGCCCACGTCGTACGCGTCGCAGAACGCCGCCGTGTCGGCCAGGCCGGCGTCGATCGGCGCCACCAGCACGTCGTCGGCGTCCACCGGCGCGTCGGCGGGCCACAGTTCGAGGGCGGCCGCCACCGGCGGGGCGAGCAGGTCCGGGCGGGTACGGGCAGGTTCGGTCTTCAGCGTCCCCATCACGGGTGCGATCCTCGCACCTGACCGGGCGCACCGCCCAGCGACAGCGCCGCCCTAGCTGCCGGTGAGGAAACCGTTCTCGCGGAGCAGGGTCCGGTCACGGTGGGCGGCCAACTCCTCGGCGCGCTCGGCCTGGATCCGGCGCACCTCCACCTCCTCGATGGCGTGCCGGATCGCGAGCCGGATCACGCCGTAGAGGAAGACGAAACCGCCGACGTACAGGAGCACGGTGGTGACGAAGGTGAACATGG
Organism: Micromonospora sp. H33; assembly: GCF_052068455.1. Lineage (NCBI taxonomy): Bacteria > Bacillati > Actinomycetota > Actinomycetes > Micromonosporales > Micromonosporaceae > Micromonospora > Micromonospora sp. H33. The sequence continues at coordinate 976,070 of NZ_JBQHDE010000001.1, forward strand.
CGTCACCGTAGGTCGGACGTGAACGGCTCGAACGTTCACTTCGCGGGGGTTCCCCCGTACGTGTCGCTCAGGTACCCGGCGAGAGCCAAATCATCGCAGCACGTCCAGCAACGTCAACGCAAGGAACAGCGCGATCACCGCCTCGCTGATCACCCAGGAGTGCCCGTCGACCCACTCCCGCATCCGGGGCAGCACACCGGCGGCCCGTGCCCCGAGCAGGAGCAGGGTCAGCAGCGGCACCGCGAGCAGCAGCAGCGTGAACAGGACGAACGGCAGCAGGTGCCACCAGGGCAGATCGTGGCGGGCGGTGCGCGCCCCCACGCTCAGCATGGTGAGGTCGTCGGTGGGCATGGCGCCCAGCAGCAGCGCCGCCAGCCGGGCCGCGTACGCCGGGCGGGCCCGCTGCAGCCGGCCGAGCCAGGACGGCGGCCCGCCGTGCCGCCGGAGGAACACCGCCACCGCGAGCACGACCAGCACGGCGACGACGAACCAGTCGATCCAGGTCTCGATCGTCCAGCGCCCGGCGGCACCACCGGCGGTCAGGTTGACCTTGATGGTGCGCGTGGCCAGCCAGCTCACCGTCGTCCCGACGGTGACGACGGCGGCCGCGCCGGCCAGGTACCCGAGCGACGCGGCGCGCGGCCGCTCGGCCGAGGCGAGGAACACCGCCGTGACCAGCGGGGTCCCGGCGACCATCACGACGGCCATCGGGAACGTGCCGAGGAGGTCCATCGCCCGCCATCCTCTCGGGCCACGACCCGGGAGCGGGGTGGTTCCGCTGACCGCCGTTTCACGACTTCCCTGAAGTCGCGGTGTCCGGGCCTCCTCGACACCCCGGTTTCAATGACGGCGAGTGGATCTTCCGGCCGTGCCCGGCCGGCCGTGCGACGTCACCGGATCGCCGCCGGTACCACCCGATGGGCCAGCAGAGCGCCGAGCAGCCCCAGCCCGCAGGCCACCGCCAGCGTGCCGGCGTAGCTGCCCGGACCGGGTGCCGCGCTCGCGGCGAGCAGGGCACCGGTCAGGGCCAGGACGGTCGCCGCGAAGAGGGAGTCACCCAGTTGCAGCGAGGAACTGTTGCGGCCCTGCTCTCCCGGGGCGGACAACTCCAGAGTGAGCACCGACAGCGACGGGTAGAGCAGCCCCATCCCCAGCCCGGCCCCCGCCCACCCGAGGACGGCGACCCAGACCGGCGCGGCCGGCACCAGGGCGGACGTCACCACGGCGGTGCCGAGGGTGATGCAGGCGAGGCCGGCCCTCGGCAGCGTCGCGCGGGACCGTGGCGCCGGCATCCGCCCCTGCAACCACGAGCCGGCCGACCAGGCGAGCGCGCCCACGGTGAGAACCAGCCCGGCGGCGGTGGGCGACAGGCCCCGCTCCCGCGTGAGCATCAGCGGGATCACCACCTCGGCGGCGACGAACGCGGCGGACGCCAGCCCGCGCAGCCCGATCACGGTGGGCAGGCCCCGGCCGGCCCGGAGGAACCCCGCCGGCAGCAGTCGGGGCGCGCTCACCAGAAGCCCGGCCAGCGCCGACCCGACCAGCGCGACGGCGATGAACCCACGCTGCTGCCCCCCGATGTGCAACAGTGCGGCGCTCACCGCCGCCACGCCGGCCCAGCCGAGCCGGGTCAGCGCACCGGCCGGGCGGCCCGCCACCGGCACCGCCCCGATCGCCCGCAGGCCCGGATGGATCAGCAGGCCCGCCGGCACGGCCACGGCGGGCACCGCCAGGAAGACCCAGCGCCAGCCGAGGTGCTCGACGACCAGGCCGGCCACGGCCGGGCCGACCAGCGACGGCACCACCCACGCCGCCGCGAACGCGGCGAAGATCCGCCGGTGCAACCGCTCCGGGTACGCCCGCCCCACGACCACGTACAGCGCCACCGACAGCAGGCCGGACCCGAACCCCTGCACCACCCGGCCGACCACCAGGGCCCCCATGGAGGTGGCGGTCCCGGCCACCACCAGGCCCACCACGAACCACCCGAGGCCGTGCCACACCGGCGCGCGGGGCCCGCGCATGTCCGACCAGAGGCCGGACAGCACCATCGCGAGCACCCCGGCCGCGAAGGGCCCGCCGAAGGCGATGCCGTAGAGGGCGATGCCGTCGAGGCTGCGCGCGACGGTCGGCATGGCGGTCCCGACCGCCAGCGCCTCGAACGCCAGCAGGGAGACCAGCGCCACGACGCCCACCGTCATCGCCCGCAGGCGCGGCGCGAACAGCCCGCCCGCTGGCGGGGGTGGGGCCGGGGTCGCCACCGTGGCGGTCACCGGGCACCCCGACTCGCACCGGTCACCGGCATCCACCACAGGTCACGGCCCTCGCCGAGCCACCGCCACTCGATCAGCACCCGCCCAGCGTGCGACCTCAACCGCGGTTGAGGTCAAGCGTGACGCGGGTCGCTCAGGCCGCCTCCAACGCCTCGCCCAGCCCCTTGGCCAGCCCGGACAGGTGCTGGTCCGCCAGCAGGTGGCCGGCAGTGATCACCCAACGACGGCGACGGCGCCCGGATTCCACCGGGTCGGCCGTCCATGCCCGGTCGAGCTGCGGAAACTTCCCTGCTCGCCGGGGCATAACGGACGGCCGGCCGGGAAGCCAGGCCGCCGGAGGAGCAGGCACGGGAGGCGAGATGGAGTACGGCGGGAGCAGCAGCACCGGGGGGTCGGGCCGGCACCTGTCCGGTCGTACGCCTCGATGACGCCGCTGGGCCGGGTCGCCGGCCGCCTGCTCCCACCGGCCGCCGTGCCGCAGCTGGTGGGTGAGGCGTCCCGGAACCTCGGCTCGGCCGCCGTCCGGCTCGCCCGGGTCGCCGGTCTGACCCGCCGCCGGGTGTGGTCCCGTCCCGGCCGGCACCACATCGAGGTGCACGGCGTCTGCCAGGACGGCGGGGACGTCCTCGCCCGGCAGGTCGAGAGGGCGCTGGAGCAGATACCCGGCGTGGCCTGGGCGCGGGTGAACGCGCCGTCCGGCCGGGTCGTGGTCGCCGTGGAGTCGCCCGAGCCGAAGCTGCGCCACCTGATCGCGACCGTCGACCGCGCCGAACGCACCTGTCCCCACGAGCCCGATCCAGAGATCCCGCCCCCGCATCCTCCCGAAGAGGGGCCGCGAACCCCCCGTACGCTCGGCGCGCTCGCGTCCGACGCGCTCGGCCTGACCATCTCGGCCGCCACGCGGATCCTTCCGTTCACCCCGGTGCCGGGGGAGGTCGCCGGCCTGCTCGGCGCGGTCGACCTACACCCGAAGCTGCACGCCCTCGCCGACCGGGGACTGCGTGCCGACCCCCGCGCCGACCTGCTCTTCCCGCTGGCCGAGGCGGTGGTGCAGGGCCTGACCGGTGGTTGGACCGGCATCGTGCTCGACGGCGCCCAGCGCGTCGTGCAGTGGGGCGAGGCGCGGGCCCAGCTCGCCGCGTGGGCGAAGGCCGAACCACGGCTCACCGGCGACCCGGAACGGGCCGTGGCCCGCACCCTGGACACCGAGCGGCCCCGGCCGAAGCCGGACGGGCCGGTCGAGAGGTACGTGACCCGGATGATCAATGCCGGCGCGGTCGCGGCGGCGGCGGCCACTCCGGTGGTCGGGGGCAAGCGGGGCGCCGCGCTCGGCCTCTCCGCGCTGCCCAAGGCCCCGGGCTCCGGCCGCGAGGGGTACGCCGCCCAGCTCGGCAACCTGCTGGCGCGCCGCGGCGTCATCGCCATGGACCGCAGCGTGCTGCGGGAACTCGACCGGATCGACACGCTCGTCCTGGACGCCGCCGTGCTCGGCTCCGACCGGGGGCTACTCGCCGACCTGGCCCCCCTCGGGGACGCCGACCCGGGCGAGGTGGCCTCGCAGGCGTTCGCGCTCTTCGACCCGGACGAGCCCGACGCGTGCCGGGAGGCCGACGGCTGGCGGATCGGCCCGGTGGACGGGCTCGGCGTGGCGGACCCCGGCGACACCCCGGAGAGCGAGCGGCTGCGGGCGGCCGGCGGGCGGGTGCTCGGCCTGGCGCGCGGCGACCGGCTCGTCACGGTGCTGCGGGTCGAGACGGAACCGGCGCCGGGCGTCGACATTCTGCCCGCCGCCGCCCGGCGGGCGGGCCTGCGGCTGGTCGTCGCCGGCGACGACCCCGACCGGTGCCACTTCGCCGACGCCGTCCTGCCCGGCGGCGACCAGCTCGCCGGGACGGTCCGACAGCTGCAACGGGACGGCGCGGTGGTGATGCTGATCTCCGGCGACCGGACCGCGCTCGGCACCGCCGACTGCGGTCTCGGCATGGCCGGCGACGAGGAACTGCCGCCGTGGGGCGCGCACCTGCTGGTCGGCACCGACCCGCGGGTGTCCGCGCTGGTGGTGGAGGCGGCCGGCGTGGCGCGGCGGATGACCGCGCAGAACATCCGGCTCGCGCTCGCCGGCACCGGACTCGGCGCCCTGGCCGCGTTCACCGCCGACCGGGAACTGCTCCCCGGCCGGACCCTGGCGGCGGTGAACGGTACCGCCGCGCTGGCGTTCGCCAACGGCGTGTGGCGCGCCCACCACCTGCCCAACCCGGCCGACGCGCCGGCCCCGCGCAAAGCGGTGCCCTGGCACCTGATGCCGGTGGACACGGTCCTCGATCAGCTCCGCAGCACCCGCGACGGGCTGGAGTCGGCCGAGGCCGCCCGGCGGCGGGGCGGCGCCGGACCCGACGGGCGCGCGCCGTCCACCCTGCTCCGGGCGTTCCTCGACGAGCTGGCCAACCCGCTGACCCCGGTCCTCGCCGCCGGGGCCGTACTGTCCGCGTCCTTCGGCTCGCTCGTCGACGCCGCCCTGGTCGGCGGCGTGGTCGGCGGATCGGCCCTGATCGGCGCGGTGCACCAGCGCAACACCGAGCGTTCCCTGGCCGAGCTGCTGTCCCGCTCGGCGGTCACCGCCCGGGTCCGGCGGGACGGCACCGACCGGGTGTTGCCCGCCGACGATCTGGTCCCCGGTGACGTGATCGTCCTCGGACCGGGCGACGCCGTACCCGCCGACTGCCGGGTCCTCGAGGCGGTCGGGCTGGAGGCCGACGAGTCCTCGCTCACCGGCGAGTCGCTGCCGGTGGGCAAGACCGACCAGCCGGTCGCCGCGGCCGCCGTCGCCGAGCGAAGCTCCATGGTGTACGAGGGCACCACCGTCGCCGCCGGGCAGGGCCGGGCGGTCGTCGTCGCCACCGGCGCCGACACCGAGGCCGGGCGCAGCATGGCGATGGCCCGGAACGCCCCGCCCAGCGGCGGTGTCGAGGCACGACTCGGCGGGCTGACCAGCAAGGCCGTACCGCTCGCACTGGGCTCGGCGATCGCCGTCGCCGGGGCCGGCGTGGCTCGGGGCGTACCCCTGGCGAAGACGGCCGCGACCGCCGCGAACCTGGCCGTCGCGTCGGTGCCCGAGGGGTTGCCGTTCCTCGTCAGCGCCGCGCAGCTCGCCGCGGCCCGGCGGCTGGCCGAGCACGGTGCCCTGGTCCGCAACCCGCGGACGATCGAGGCGCTGGGCCGGGTCGACGTTCTCTGCTTCGACAAGACCGGCACGCTGACCGAGGGCCGGCTAATGCTGTCCGGCGTCGGCGACGGGGACCGGTACGCCCCGGTCGACCAGCTCGACGACCACCTCCGCACGGTTCTCGCGGTCGCGCTGCGCGCCACCCCGGACGCCGACGATCCCGAGCAGCTCCCCGAGCAGACCGACCGCGCGGTACGCCGGGCGGCACGGAAGGCCGGCGCGGCGGAGCAGACCGGGGCGGCGGCCTGGCACCCGGTCGGAGGGCTGCCCTTCGAGCCGTCCCGTGGCTACCACGCCACCGTCGGCGCCTGCGACGGCGGCCTGCTGCTCAGCCTCAAAGGGGCTCCGGAGACCGTGCTGCCCCGCTGCGTGAACCGGCGCACCGAGGCCGGTGTGGTGCCGATGGACGAGGCGAACCGGGCGGCGGTGCAGCACGATCTGACCCGCCACGCCGGCGCCGGGCAGCGCGTCCTCGCCATCGCCGAACGGGCCGTGGACGACGAGAGCGTCACCGACGACGACGTCCGGGACCTGACCTTCGTCGGCATGCTCGCGCTGGCCGACGGGATCCGGGCCAGCGCCGCACCGGCCGTCGCCAGCATCCGCAAGGCCGGCGTTCACACCGTGATGATCACCGGCGACCATCCCGCCACCGCCGAGGCGATCGCGTCGGTGATCAGCCCCGACGACGGCCAGCGGGTGGTCACCGCCGCGGAACTCGACGACCTCGACGACGAGGCGCTGGCCGCCCGGCTGATCACCACCGACGTGGTGGCCCGGTGCACCCCCGCCCACAAGGTACGGATCATCCAGGCGTTGCAGGCCTGCGGCCGGTGCGTGGCGATGACCGGCGACGGCGCGAACGACGCCCCGGCCATCCGCCTCGCCGACGTCGGCATCGCGCTCGGCCAGCGCGGCACCCCCGCCGCCCGGGCCGCCGCCGACCTGGTCGTCATGGACGACCGGCTGGAGACCATCATCGCCACCCTCACCGAGGGACGGGCCATGTGGTCGTCGGTCCGGCACGCGCTGAGCATCCTGGTCGGCGGCAACCTGGGAGAGATCGCGTTCAGCATCGTCACCGCCGCCGTCGACGGCCGTGCCGCCCTGAACGGCCGCCAACTGCTGCTCGTCAACCTGCTCACCGACCTCGCCCCCGCGCTGGCGATCGCGGTCCGCCCGCCGCGCCCCGAGCACAGCGAGGCCCTGCTCCGCGAGGGACCGGACACCTCCCTCGGCGCCACCCTGGACCGGGAGATCGGGGTGCGCGCCACCTCCACCGCACTCGGCGCCACCGCCGGTTGGGTGCTGGCCCGGTGGGCGGCCGGTTCACCCCGCCGGTCCGGCACCGTCGCCCTGGTGTCGCTGGTCGGCACGCAGCTCGGCCAGACCCTGCTGGCCGGCGGCGCCACCCCCGCCGTCCTCATCTCCACCGCCGGCTCGGTGGGCGTGCTCGTCCTGGTCGTGCAGACCCCCGGCCTCAGCCAGTTCTTCGGCTGCACACCGCTCGGACCGATCGGCTGGACCATCGCCACCGGCTCCGCGGTCGGCGCCACCCTCGCCAACGGCGCGGTGGCCCGGCTGGTGGAGCGGCTGCCGACCCCGCCGCGCGTCACCACCGACCTGCTGCACCGACTGCCGCTGCGACCGGACGCCGACCTGCTGCACCGACTGCGCGGATGGCCCGCCGCCGGGCAACCCGGCCCAGACGGATCGGCCGCCGGGCCGTCGGGTCCCGACGGCTCGCGCGGCCGCGACGGGTCGGCCGGCCCTGGCGAATCGGCCCACTTCGACGAGTCGGCCCGCTTCGACGAGTCGGCTGCGGAGCGGGCGGCCCCGGGCCCGGGAGCGTGAGCCGGGCGATCAGGGGTAGGGGTCAACCCGGAGGTGGTCTCGTGGCCGAGCAGGCGGACGTGACGTTCATCGGCACCGCCACCACAGTGCTGCGGATCGGCGGGTTCACCCTGCTCACCGATCCGAACTTCCTGCACCGGGGGCAGCGGGTGTACCTGGGCAAGGGGCTGTGGTCGCGCCGCCGTACCGACCCGGCGCTGGAGATCGCCCAACTGCCCGCTCTGGACGCGGTGGTCCTGTCCCACCTGCACGGCGACCACTTCGACCGGGTCGCCCGCCGGGACCTAGACCGCGCGCTTCCCATCGTCACCACCCCCGCCGCCAGCCGGAAGCTGCGCCGCTGGGGCTTCCGCGCCGCGGACGGCCTGCCCACCTGGCAGTCCCGCGAGCTGCACCGGGACGGGACGACCCTGCGGCTCACCGCGCTGCCGGGCCAGCACGGTCCCGGCGTGCTGGACCTGCTGCTGCCCGACGTGATGGGCACCCTCATCGACCTGGAACGCGACGGCACGCGCACATTCCGGCTCTACGTCACCGGCGACACCCTCAACAAGCCGTTGTTGGCCGACATCCCCCGGCGGTACCCGGACATCGACGCGATGCTCATCCACCTGGGCGGTACGAAGATCGCCGGAATCCTGGTCACCATGGACGGCCGGCAGGGCGCCGACCTGGTCGAGCTGATCCGGCCGGCGCTCACCGTACCCATCCACTACGACGACTACCCGGTGTTCCGCTCCCCGCTGGGCCACTTCGTCGCCGAGGCCCGCCGGCGCGGCCTCGACGGCGGCGTCCGCACCATCGCCCGTGGCGAGACGGTGCCGCTGCTGCCGTCCTGACCCGCTCCTGCTCCGGACACCGTCCGCCGGGGTTCGACCCGCTGTGGCGGACGCTGTCGAGCTGCCCCCACAGATGGGGCAGCGATCGTGGTCCTACAGACGTCGCAGCGATCGTGGTCCTACAGACGGGGCAGCTCGACAGCGGCCGCACCAGCACATCACCGGCACCCATCAACCGGTCCCGCCGGCGCTGCGCCCGCCCGACGCCGACGCCGACGCCGGCGCGGCACGGCACGGCACGGCACGGCACGGCACGGCACGGCAGAGCCTGGACCCTGCGGCCGGCTCGCCGCCAACGTCGGCTCCCGACCAGAGCGGTACCCGTACGACGATCGCCGCCCCCGGCCGTGAGCCGGGGGCGGCGATCGCAGTTCGGCGTGCCGGTCAGCCGCGCTCGGAGATGGCCTCGATGAGGTCACCGACCGGGCGCTCCGGCAGGGACCGGGCCACGTCGGCGACGGCCACGATGCCGACGAGCTCGTGCCCGTCGATCACCGGCAGCCGGCGCACCTTGTACTGGCTCATCGTCCGCAGGATCTCCGCCGCGTCGTCGTCCGCGCCGATCGTCACGGCCTTGCCCTGCGCCAGCTCACCGGCGGTGACACTGGCCGGGTCGCGGCCCTCGGCGAGCACCTTCACCACGATGTCGCGGTCGGTCAGCATGCCCTTGAGCCGGTTGTCGTCCCCGCAGATCGGCAGCGAACCGACACCCAGCTGGGCCATCTGCTTCGCCGCCGTCCGGAGGTCGTCCTGCTCACGGATGCAGGTCACGTCGTTGGTCATGATCTCGCGTGCGGTCGGCATAACAATGCACCTCACTTCCCGGGGGGTTGTTGCCGTTTCTCCTACCCCCACGGTTGCGGCCCATGCGCCGCCGTTCACTGCCAGGTGGCGGCGGCCCGGCGCAGCCGGTCGTTGATCGCCCGGCCGACGCCCACGTCCGGCACCGGCTCGACGACGATCTCGGCGACGCCGGTGCCGTCCAGCCGGTGCAGCGCGTCGAACAGCCGGGCCGCCGCCTCGGTCAGGTCACCGGCGGCGGAGAGCACCTCCACCGCGGCCCAGTCGCCGGCGGGCCGGTCCCGAAAGGCGAGGAAGCCCCGCCGGACGTCGTCCCCGGCCGCCGGCTCCGCGCCGGAGACCACCCGCAGCGGCGTACGCGGCGCGTAGTGCGCCGCCAGCGTGCCGGGCGCCACCGGCTGACCCGAGCTGCCCGGACGGACGGCCACCGGCCCGACGGCCTCCTCCAGCGCCTCCACCGGCAGCGCTCCGAGCCGCAGCACCACCGGACGGTCCCCGCGCGCGTCCACGATCGTCGACTCGATCCCGCAGCGGGTCGGCCCGCCGTCGAGCACCACGTCCACCGCCGGCCCCAGGCCGCGTACGACGTGCTCCGCCCGCGTGGGGCTGAGTTGCCCGAAACGGTTGGCGCTCGGTGCCGCCACCGGCACGCCGGCCGCCGCGATCAACGCCCGCGCGGCGTCGTGATCCGGCACCCGCACCGCCATCGTCTCCAGCCCCGACGTGACGATCGGCGGGATCACCGCCGGCCGGTCCACGATCAGTGTCACCGGCCCGGGCCAGAACCGCTCGGCGAGGGCCGCCACCGCCGCCGGTACCGTACCCACCAGCTTCTCCAGCTCCGCTGCCTCCGCCAGGTGCGTGATCAGCGGGTCGAAGCTCGGCCGCGCCTTGGCCTCGAAGATCCGGGCCACCGCCCGTGCGTCGAGCGCGTTCGCGCCGAGCCCGTACACGGTCTCGGTGGGAAAGGCCACCAACCCACCGGTACGCAGGACGGAAGCCGCTTCGGCGATGCCGCTGTCGGCGGGCAGGACTCGCGGTGTGCTCACGCTTCGACGCTAACGTGCTGCGGTCCACGACCTCCGCATGGCCCCACGACGCCGTCCGATCAGCATCAGGCCGACGCCGGCGAGGAGGAGCGCAGCCGCGGTGCCGACCATCGGCCCCACCGCCGGCCCGGTGATCGGCAGGCCGCCGTCGGAACCTCCCGCGCCCGCGCCCGGCTGCCCACCGGCACCCGGCGCCGTCACCCGCACCACGATGGTCTCCGACACGCCGACCAGCTCGGGGTCGTCGTTCGGGACGATCACGCGGTAGCGGTGCGTGCCCACCGCCTTCGGCGTGATGTCGAGCGTGAAGGCGCCACGGTCGTTGATCAGCGCGCTGTCGATCTTCCGCCAGGTCGAGTTCCGCAGTTCCTCGAGTTCGACGTTGTATCCGCCCGGCAACACCGTGCCGGTGAAGGTCACCTTCGTGCCGGTCACGACGGTCGTGCTGCTCGCGGTCGCGGTGACGACGGGCTTGACCCGGGGATGCCGGGACGCGACGACGATGAAGGCGGGCGTGATGGCGACGTTGGACGGGCGCAGGATGCCGACGCACTGCAGGTAGCCGTCGCCCTTCGGATACACCTTCGAGAAGGTGCCGTCGGCGTTGGTGGTGCCGTTGGGCTCCGCCGAGTACTCGACGCACAGGTTGTCGTGCCCGAAGAAGATCGGCTGGTTGGGGATGCCCTCGCCGGTGTCCTCGTAGTAGAACCGGCCCTCGACCGTCAACGGACCGTCGCCGACCAACGGGTCCGGCACGAACCGCATGGTCACCGCGGGGAGGTGGGTGCCGGTGACGTCGAGCGTGTTGTCCGGTGTCTCGGGCGGGTTGACGTCGAGCTTGTTGAAGGCCGGATCCACGGCGACGACCTGGCTGACCTCCCACTGACCGTCCCAGGTGGACGGCACCCGGATCGTCGCGCTCCACCTGCCGTCCTGCGGCGTGCCGGAGGTGAGCGACAGCTCGGCGAACTGGGTCGAGGGATCGCCACCGGCGACGCGCTTCAGGGCGACGAAGGGCATGTTGCCGCCGCCGATCTCGGAGGCGACTTCCACACCGGTCTCGTCAGTCAGGTGAGCGGTCACGGTCACCGGGACGAGGTCGAGCCCGGCGACGGACACCGCGTCGGGCGAAACCGTGATGCCCTCCAGCACCGGGGGTGCCGTGTCGGCGGCGGCAACCGCCGCGGGAGCGGCGACGACCGTGCCGCCAGCCGCGAAGACGAACGCCGACACTGCGATCCGCAACCAGCGCATGGGAATGCCCTTCACGAAGGTTAGGCGACGGAGAGTCGCCACATCGGCACCGTACAATCTCCCATCGCTCCGCCGCTGTTCCGGCACGCAGACGAAACCGGGCCGTGACCAGCGGCGGCGGGCTGGCTGCGGGCTCGTGAGGCTGTCTTGCCCCGCAAGACCTAGCGTCCGGCAACGGTCGGCGATGGAGCCCCGGGCTCAACGCTCAAGGCGGTCTCCTACTACACGTGCGAGAGCTTCTCCGGGTTGCGCACGGTGTAGAACCCAGTGACGAAGCCGCCCTCGACCAGTGGTGGCGGACCTGGTCTATCTCGCCCGATCGAGGATGCAGACAGGCCGGATGATGTGGTGGAGCCCAGGGGACTCGAACCCCTAACCCCTGCCTTGCAAAGGCAGTGCTCTGCCAGTTGAGCTAGGGCCCCGGAGGCGGTCGACGCCGCCTTGGTGCTGGCAGGAGAGAGGCGCTCAGCGCAGGTCGGGCGCGGTGGTCGCCTCGTGCCACAGGGCGCGCTCGTCGTTGGAGGCCTTCACCTTCTTGGCCACCACGGCCGCCACACCGATGACACCGACCAGGATCAGCAGCTTCTTGAACATTGGGGCGACCCCTCACGCTCGACAGTGCCGTCGGACGATCTCTGGTGGGGCTAGCTGGAATCGAACCAGCGACCTCAGAGTTATCAGCTCTGCGCTCTAACCGACTGAGCTATAGCCCCGCGTAGCGACGAGCAAGGTTAACCCATCCGCCGGGCCGCCCCCAAATCGGGGTGGCCTGGGCGGGTGGCCTCGCCGCCCCTGAACCTACCCGAGCCCCGACCGGCCCGCCCACCGACTTTCCGGGGCGCGGCGCCGGCACACCTTTCCTGAAGTCGGGGTGTCCTGGAAGCGCGGACACCTCGACTTCGGGGATGGCGAGTCGATCAAGCAAGGCCGAATACGGGGACGCCGGGGGCCACAGGCGGCGGCACCCCGGCGTTCCGGTCGTCTCAGTCGCGCTCGGCGAGCGTCAGCTCGATGCCGCCCACCAGATCGGCGCACACGTTGTAGACGAACGCGCCGAGCGTGGCCAGCGCCGTGAACAGCACGACGTTGACCAGGCCGATCAGCGCCGAGCTCAGGATCACGCCCCGGGCGGTGATCTGGAACCCGCTGGCGCTCTGGCCGCCACCGGCGCTGACCAGGTCGGTCAGGCTGTCGTTGACGCTGGCGAACACGCCCATCGCGTCCAGCGCCAGGTACAGCACCGAGGTCGCGACCACCACGACGATGAAGAGCACCACCGACACCGCGAAGGCGAACTTCATCACCGACCAGGGGTCGATCCGCTTCAGGTTCAGCCGAGCCCGGCGCGGCCCGCGCGAGGCGGCCGAGGTGACTGAGGTACGTGCGGCGCGTACCGCCTCACCCACGCGCGCGGCGCCGACGGCTGCCGCGCCGGTGATGCCCGACGGGAGTCCGCCGCCCTGCGGACGGCCACCCGGGCGGCCGTCCGGCTGCGGACGGGCCGTCCCGGTCACCCGCGGCTGGGTGCCGGTGTTGCCCGTGACCCGGGGCTGCGTGCCGGTCGTGCCGGTCGCGGCGGTCGCCGTGGCCCGCCCGGCGCCGACGGCGATCGGCTGGGTCGTCGCCGGACGCGCCGCGGTCGACGTGGCGGTCCCACCTGCGCTCGGGGCGTCGACCTTCGTCGCCTCGGCGGCGATGTCCGGCGTGTCCGTGGCCTCCGGCTCCTCGGCGGGCGTTTCCGGCGGCGGCACCATCCCGGGGGCCCTGGTGAATTTCGGGGCAGGCGCGTCGGCGGGGACGGTCGCCCGACCCACGGCCGCGCGGCCGGTCGCTGGTGCGCCGCTCTTCGCGGCCTCCTCGTCGACCGGGTTGGCCGAGGTCCCCGTGTTCCCCGACTTCGCCTGTGTCTCCGTCATTCAACTAGTCCTGTTCGTCAGGCTCGTCGGCATTGCGAGCAATCGCCACGATAGTTACGCCATCCGGGAGGTCCATCAGCTTGACCCCCATTGTGTTCCGATCACGCGTACGGCGTACAGGCTTCACCGGAGTCCGGATGACACCACCGTTACTGGTGATTGCGAACAGCTCGTCGTCCGGGTCGATCACCACAGCGCCGACCAGACCACCGCGCCGCTCGGTGATCTTCGCAGTCAGTACGCCCTTACCTCCCCGGCCCTGCACCGGGTATTCCTCGATCGGGGTGCGTTTCGCGTAACCCCCGTTCGTGGCCACCAGGACGTCCATGCCCTCGCGGACGACCTCCATAGCGAGCAGCACGTCGTCCTCGCTGAACCGCATCCCGATCACACCCGACGTCGCCCGGCCCATCGGCCGCAGCGCCTCGTCCGAGGCGTTGAAGCGGATCGCCTGCGCTTTCTTGGACACCAGCAGCAGGTCCTGCTCCGGTCCCACCAGGGCGGCACCGACCAGCTCGTCCTCATCGCGCAGGTTGATCGCGATGATGCCGCCGGACCGGGGGGAGTCGAACTCCTCGAGCTTCGTCTTCTTCACCAGGCCGTTCTTCGTGGCCAGTACCAGGTAGGGCGCCACCTGGTAGTTCGGAATCTCGATGATCTGTGCGATCTGCTCGTCCGGTTGGAAGGCGAGCAGGTTGGCCACGTGCTGGCCCTTGGCCACCCTACTGGCTTCCGGAAGCTCGTACGCCTTGGCCCGGTAGACACGCCCCTTGTTCGTGAAGAACAGGATCCAGTCGTGCGTCGAGCACACAAAGAAGTGGCTGACGATGTCGTCCTGGCGCAGCGACGCACCGCTGACACCCTTGCCGCCCCGCCGCTGCGAGCGGTACGCGTCGACCTTGGTGCGCTTCGCGTACCCGGTCCGGGTGATCGTGACCACCACGTCCTCACGGGCGATGAGGTCCTCCATCGAGACCTCGCCGTCGAACGGGATGATCTGCGTACGCCGGTCGTCGCCCCACTTCGCGACGATCTCGCCCAGCTCCTCCGAGACGATCCTCCGCTGCCGCTCCGGCTTGGCGAGGATGTCCTTGAGGTCGGCGATCTCCACCTCCAGCTTGGCCAGGTCGTCGAGGATCCGCTGCCGCTCCAGGGCGGCCAGCCGGCGCAGCTGCATGTCCAGGATCGCGGTCGCCTGGACCTCGTCGATGTCCAGCAGCCGGATCAGGCCCTGCCGGGCGTCGTCGACCGTCGGCGAGCGCCGGATCAGGGCGATCACGTCGTCGAGCGCGTCCAGCGCCTTCGCCAGACCGCGCAGGATGTGCGCCCGCTCCTCGGCCTTGCGCAGCCGGAACGCCGTCCGCCGGCGGATGACCTCGATCTGGTGCTCGACGTAGTAGCGGATGAACTGGGCCAGGTTCAGAGTGCGGGGCACCCCGTCGACCAGCGCCAGCATGTTCGCGCCGAAGGTCTCCTGGAGCTGGGTGTGCTTGTAGAGGTTGTTCAGCACCACCTTGGCGACCGCGTCGCGCTTGAGGACGAGCACGATCCGCATGCCCGTACGCCCGGAGGACTCGTCCCGGATGTCGGCGATGCCAGCGAGCTTGCCCTCCTTGATCAGCTCAGCGATCCGCTCGGCGAGGTTGTCCGGGTTCACCTGGTACGGCAGCTCGCTGACCACCAGCGCCGGCCGGCCCCGCTTGTCCTCCTCGACCTCCACCACCGCGCGCATCCGGATCGAGCCACGGCCGGTCCGGTACGCGTCCTGGATGGCGGCCTGGCCGACGATCAGGCCGTGGGTCGGGAAGTCCGGACCCTTGACGATCTCCAGCAGGGCTTCCAGGGTGGTGGCCTCGTCGGCCTCCGGGTGCTCCAGGCACCACTGCACCGCCGCGCCGATCTCCCGCAGGTTGTGCGGCGGGATCTTGGTGGCCATGCCGACCGCGATGCCCTCGGAGCCGTTGATCAGCAGGTTCGGGATCCGCGACGGCAGGATCGTGGGCTCCTTGGCCCGGCCGTCGTAGTTGTCCTGCAGATCGACGGTGTCCTCGTCGATGTCCCGCAGCATCTCCATCGCCAGCGGGTCGAGCTTGCACTCGGTGTTGTGGCTGACGAAGCCGTCGGAGACGAACGAGTGGTCGTCCGTGTCCACCCGGATGCTGTAGACCGGCTGCACACCCGCGTCCGCGACGCTGGCCACCTCGGCGTAGTAGAACCGGCCGTCGACCAGCGGCTCCACCACGTCCAGCACCTCGGCGTCGGTGATCCGGGCCGCGATCTCGTCCCGGTCCCGCTCCCAACGCTCGATCCGGTCCACGTTGTGGCGGCGCAGCCAGTCCCGCTCGGTCCACCGGCTCGCGCCGTGCTCGCGGATGAAGTCGCCGACCAGCGGCACGTGGTCACTGGAGAGCGCCGTGCTGCTCGCCGGCACCGACGCCAGCTCGGCCTCCAGCTTGGCCTGCTTGCGACCGAGGAAGCCGACGTGGGCGGCGAAAATCCGCGCGTCGCGCCGGTTGCTGACGATCACCTTGATCTCGCCGTTGTCGTAGCGGCACTGCCGGCTGACGACGCCGAACTCCAGCAGCAGCTGCTGGACCTCGCGGGCCAGCCGCTCACTGCGCGTGGAGAACGAGATCTGGATGGTGTTGCGCGGCAGCAGGGACGACGAGCCGTCACCCTCGAACAGTGCCTGGAGGAAGGCCCGCTTGACCGCGGCCGGCCCCCGCCACACGAACTCCGGCACGAACTTGCCGGCGCTCCGCGCCCCGACCAGATCGCCGAGGATGCTGGTCCGCAGCGCGGTGAGATCCTGGATGTCCAGCTCGTGCAGCGTGCTGCCGGAGGCGATCACGCGCTCGCTGACGTACCGCGGACCGCCGACCGCCAGGTCGTAGGCGGCCAGCACGCGGACGAAGAACTCCCGGTCGACGTTGTTGAAGCCGGCGCGGCCCTCCGACACCCAGCCCTCGCTGACGAAGGCGCCCGCGAGGACGGCCGCCTCGACGTGCTCCAGCATCGGGTAACCGATCTCGTCCGGCACGCTGCGCTGGAGTACCACCCGGTCGCCGGGGGCGACCTCGGCGAGCAGCTTCCACAGCAGGGTCGGCACGCCGGCCACGTCCACCAGGCAGAGCACCGGGTGGTTGTGGGTGCCGGTCAGCTCGTACCCCTCCCGGGTGCGCAGCCGCAGCGTCGGGTGCTCGCCGGAGTGGAAGAACTTGGAGGCGCGCACCAGGTCGCCGTTGCGGTCCCGGACCTTGAGGTCGATGTCGGTCTCGCTGCTGGGCGCCGCGTCGGCCACGACGTCACCGATCCGCAGGCTGCCGTCAGCGGTACGAATGCGGACATCTCCGGTCAGGCAATAACGCATCGCCGCAGCCGGATCGTTTCCGGGCGAACCGAAGTTGCCGTTGCCGTCGACCAGCGGGTAGCGCAGCGACCAGGGCTGCGCCATCCGGACCAGCGCGTCGTAGATCGCCGAGTCGCCGTGCGGGTGGAACTGACCCATCACGTCGCCGACGACGCGGGAGCACTTCACGTACCCACGGTCCGGCCGGTACCCCGAGTCGAACATCGCGTAGAGGATCTTGCGGTGGACCGGCTTGAGCCCGTCCCGGACGTCCGGCAGCGCCCGCCCGACGATGACGCTCATCGCGTAGTCGAGGTAGGAGCGCTGCATCTCGACCTCGAGCCCGACCGGCTCGATGCGGTCGTGCGCGACGACGGCGCCGGCGGTCTCGGGGACCTCGGGCTCGTTCGGTGTGGACTCGGGGGTATCGGTCACTTGTTAACCCTTATCAGACTCAGAGTCGTTTTCGTGCTGTGGATAACGGCTGTGGAAACCGGCCAGGCTGTGGATAACTCTGTGGACCCGCGGGCCCGGCCGGTGGCTGGCCGACCGGGCCGCAGCGAGCGTCAGATGTCCAGGAACCGCACGTCCTTGGCGTTGCGCTGGATGAACGAGCGGCGGGCCTCGACGTCCTCACCCATCAGCACGCTGAACAACTCGTCGGCGGTTGCCGCGTCGTCGAGCGTCACCTGACGCAGCGTACGCGTGGCCGGGTTCATCGTGGTCTCCCACAGCTCGGGATAGTTCATCTCGCCGAGACCCTTGAACCGCTGGATGTCGTCCGGCTTGGCGTTGGGCTTCTTCTGCTGGCGCAGGGCGATCAGTCCGTCGCGCTCCCGGTCGGAGTACGCGTACTGGGCGTCGTCGCCCTTCTTGTTCCACTTGATCTTGTAGAGCGGCGGGGCGGCCAGGTAGACGTGGCCCAGCTCGACCAGCGGCCGCATGAAGCGGAACAGCAGGGTGAGCAGCAGCGTCTGGATGTGCTGGCCGTCGACGTCGGCGTCCGCCATCAGCACGATCTTGTGGTAGCGCAGCTTCTCGATGTCGAAGTCGTCGTGGATGCCGGTGCCGAGCGCGGTGATCAGCGCCTGGACCTCGTTGTTCTTGAGGACCCGGTCGATGCGGGCCTTCTCGACGTTGAGGATCTTGCCGCGGATCGGCAGGATCGCCTGCGTACGCGGATCGCGCCCCTGCTTCGCCGAGCCGCCGGCCGAGTCACCCTCGACGATGAAGACCTCGGACTCGCGCGGGTCGGTGGACTGGCAGTCGGCCAGCTTGCCCGGCATCGAACCGGACTCCAGCAGCGACTTGCGCCGGGCCAGCTTGCGGGCCTGCTGCGCGGCGATCCGGGCCCGGGCGGCCTGGGATGCCTTGGTGATGATGATCTTCGCCTCGGCCGGGTTGCGGTCCAGCCAGTCGACCAGCCACTCGTTGCAGACGCGCTGCACGAAGCTCTTGACCGGGGTGTTGCCGAGCTTGGTCTTGGTCTGGCCCTCGAACTGCGGGTTGGCCAGCTTGACCGAGATGATGGCGGCCAGGCCCTCGCGGATGTCCTCGCCGGAGAGCTTCTCGTCGCCCTTGAGCAGCTTCTTGTCGGCGCCGTACCGGTTGACGACGCTGGTCAGCGCGGCCCGGAAGCCCTCCTCGTGGGTGCCACCCTCGTGGGTGTTGATCGTGTTGGCGAAGGTGTAGACCGACTCGCCGTACGACTCGTTCCACTGCATGGCGATCTCGACCGACATGCCCTCCTCCTCGGCGCCGAACTCGACCACCGTCTTGTGGATCGGGTTCTTGGAGGCGTTGAGGTGCCGGACGAAGTCGGCGATGCCGCCCTTGTAGCAGAAGGTGACCTCCCGCATCTTGCCGTCCTCGCCCTCCGCGACCCGCTCGTCGAGGAGGTGGATGGTGAGGCCGCGGTTGAGGAAGGCCATCTCCTGGAGGCGCCGGTAGATGGTCTGGAAGTCGAAGTCGACGGTCTCGAAGACCGTCGGGTCGGGCCAGAAGGAGACGGCGGAGCCGGTGGCGTTGGTCGGCTCGCCCTTCTCGAGGGGGCTCGGCTTGGAGTTGGCGTACGACTGGCGCCAGAAGTGGCCGTCCTTCTGGATCTCGACGGCCATCCGGGTGGAGAGGGCGTTCACGACGGAGACGCCGACGCCGTGCAGACCGCCGGAGACCGCGTACGCCTTGCCGTCGAACTTGCCGCCGGCGTGCAGCACGGTCAGCGCGACCTCGACGCCCGGCTTCTTGAGCTTGGGGTGGAGGTCGACCGGGAAGCCACGGCCGTTGTCGGTGACCCGGACCCCGCCGTCGGGGAGCAGCACCACGTCGATGGTGTCGCAGTGACCGGCCAGCGCCTCGTCCACCGCGTTGTCGACGACCTCCCACACCAGGTGGTGGAGACCGCGTTCACCGGTGGAACCGATGTACATACCGGGGCGCTTCCGGACCGCCTCCAGCCCTTCGAGGACGGTGATCGACTCGGCGCCGTACTCCTGCTTGTCCTGCGCTGCCACCCTCGGCCACTTTCTCGCGCCGGGGCGCGCCGGATGGCGCGCCGGGCGCGGGGTTCGGCGGACAGGACGCGACGTCGGCGCGCGGACCGGCGCGCCGGGGACTCATCCGGGCTGCGGGTCGAACGCGCCGGTCGCCGCGGTTGCCCGCGGATCGCGATCGGCTCGACCCGACGTGGGACGATGATCGCGGGCCCGCACCGGCCCCGTGTCTCGTCGCTCCGCACCGGGTCTTCGTCTCAGCGTCAATCTTACTGTGCGCGAGCGACAGAACCACCACTCGGCACCCCTGCGAGGCGTCTCAGACCTCCGTAGCGGGCCGAACTTCGCGGTCCGCGACTCCCCCTACACGCGCAGCCCCGATCGGCGGCCCGCACCGGCCGTCCGGCGGTCCCGCGCCCGGCGTGTCCCACGCCGCGACGAACGGCGGCTTGATCTTTGGGGGCGGGAACCGGACGATCGACCCGTTCGAACGGACACAGGCTTGAGAGGTGACGCCAGATGGGGCTGGACAACGTCGCGGTGCACTGGCCGCGGACCGGCCGCTTCTACGATCCGGTCGCGCCGGCCGAGTTCGTCGACTTCGGCGAAATCGTGGACATGCCACATATCTCGGCACCAACCGCCGCGCTCGCCGAGCTGATCGCGAAGACCGGCACGGTGCGGGCGACCGCGTACAGCGAGCTGGTCGACCTGATCCTCGGGCTGGAAAATGTGCTCTACGCCACAGAGAACTCGGCCGAGGACGAGGATCCGGTGATCGACCCGGACGGCTGCTCGTGGATCGCCGAAGGGGTGGAGAAGTTCGTCACCCGGCATCGGGCGGTCGCGGAGGCGGTCACGTTCGAGTCGGTCAGCGAGGTGCTGCGGTCGTTGCTGGGCGACGGGCGCCTGGCCGAGCAGCAGCTGCGCTGGCTGGACAGCCGGCTCGACCGGCTGCGCGACGAGAACGGCGATCCGCCGCAGTGGACCTTCACGTGCGCCGAGCTGAGCGTGCTCGCCGCCTTCTACCGTCGCTGCGCCGACCGGGGGTTCGCGGTCTACGCGGATGCCTGAGGCGGTTGATCCACGACGCCGGAGCCTCGCGTCACAGCAGGGTCAGCCGCGCCGGGGCCGGCGGTCACGGCGCGGTTGGCCGCGGCGATCACGCTCGTCAGCACCGCGTGCAGGTGCCGCAGGTCCGCCAGCGGCAGCCCGAGCCGCTCGACGATCGCGGGCGGGATCTGCTCCGCCCGCTCCCGGAGGGCCCGGCCGGCGGGCGTGAGCGTGACGGCGAGGCTCCGCTCGTCCGAGGAGTCGCGCTCCCGCCGCACGTAGCCGGCGGCTTCGAGGCGCTTGAGCAGCGGTGACAACGTGCCGGGGTCGAGCTGGAGCAGCCCGCTCAGCTCCCGGACGCTCAGCGGCGCGTGCTGCCAGAGCGCCAGCATCACCAGGTACTGCGGATGGGTCAGGCCCATCGGCTCCAGGAGCGGTCGGTAGACCGCGACGACGCCGCGCGCGGCGACGGAGAGCGCGAAGCAGACCTGCTGCTCCAGCGCCAGGGGATCCCCGTCGAGCTGCTCGGGCACCATCGGCCTCCTCGTGATCATTGCGATCGTACCAACAGTTGGTGTACTAATCATTTGTACACCAATGATGTTCGTAGGAAGGCCCGGCGGATGAGCGCGGAGAACAAGGCAGCCAAGGGTCCCGGCGAGGGCGGTCGCCTCATGGCCTGGGCCTACCGGTACCTCGCCGGCCCATCCGAGGTGCAGGGCGCCGTCCAGGGCGGCTCACACCAGGCCCGCGAGGGGTGGAAGCAGGATCTCGAGCGGCGCAAGCAGTGGAGCCGCGAGCAGCGGGAGCGCAAGCGTGCCGAGCGGGAGGCCCGGCAGGGCGACAACTGACGGTCAGCCGTACGTGTCGCGGGGTCCACGACCCCGCACCCGGCGCGGTCCACGCGCCCAGGACGGCGCGGCCGGTCCGTGGATGTGCAGCTTGCGCACCACGTTGTGGCCGACCTCGCGGGCGATCTGCCGCAGCAGGGAGCTGGCGAGCAGCCGGAGCTGGGTCGCCCACGCCGTGGACCGAGCCTCGACGGTCAGCTCGCCGTCCTCTAGCTTCACCGGGCGGCTGTGCTGGGCGACCTCCGGCCCGACCACCCGCTCCCACGCCCCGAAGACGGTCGCCTCGGCCGCCGGCTGCTGCCAGCCCCGCGCCTTCACCAGTCGTTCCAGGACCACGCCGAGCGGCTGCGGGTCGCGCGGGTCCGGCCCGGGCCCGGAGTAGCCGCGCAGCCGCCGCTCGCCGCCGCCGTCCCCGCCGCCCGGGCTCCGCCGCCGGGTCTTCGCCGCCGATTCCCGGCGGGACTTCGCCGCGTCCAGCACCGCCCGGGCGAGCTGCGGCCCGGACGCCCCGGGCGGCAGGTCCGCCGGCCCTCCGTCCGCTCCGGGCGCCGTCGACTCGGGGCCACCCGCGCGCACTCCGGCGGCCGCCGACCGCTCCTGCGGTCCCGACCCGGCCGCCGCCGGGCCGGCGTCCGCGCCGGTCGCCGCCCGCCGGCCCGCCCGGCCGCCCGTCCCGCCGGCTCCCGAGGGAGTACGCGCACCGTCCGCCCCGCTCGGGGCCGTGCGGCCCGGAGTCGGGCCGGCCTTGCCGGGCTGTTGCGGATCATCCGACACGCTGCACCGTCCCCTCGCCCACGACGTACCGGGCGCCACGCAGTCGCGCGGGAACGTCGTCGTCCACCGCGCAGGTCACCAGGAGCTGGCTGGCGCCGCCGACGAGGTCGGCGAGCCGTTCCCGCCGGCCGGTGTCCAGCTCGGCGAAGACGTCGTCGAGCACGAGCACCGGCTCGATGCCATCAGCGCGCAGCAGGTCGTACCCGGCCAGCCGGAGCGCCAGCGCGTACGACCAGGACTCGCCGTGGCTGGCGTACCCCTTGGCGGGCAGCGGGCCGAGCGTCAGCGCGAGGTCGTCGCGGTGCGGGCCGACCAGGGTCGTCCCGCGTTCGATCTCGGCGGACCGGGCCTCGGCGAGCGCGGCGGTCAGCGCCTCGGCGAGGCCGGCCCGGTCGGTGGTCGGCTCGGCCAGTTCCACCGACGGCCGGTACGCGATGCCCGCGGCGCCCTTGCCGGCGGCCACGGCGTCGTACGCCTTGGTGACGTGCGGGGCGAGCGCGGCGACCAGTTCGAGGCGGCCGGCGAGCAGCTCGGCGCCGTGCTGCGCGAGGTGCGTGTCCCAGACCGCGAGGGTGGACAGGTCCCCGCCGCGGGAGCCGCCGGTCTTGCGGGCGAGGTACGCGGTGCGCAGCAGGGCGTTGCGCTGCTTGACCACGCGCTCGTAGTCGGCCCGCACCCCGGCGTACCGGGGTTGGCGGAGCACCAGCAGGTCGTCGAGGTAGCGGCGGCGTTCGGCCGGGTCGCCCCGGACGAGTTCCAGGTCCTCCGGGGCGAAGAGCACCAGGCGCAGGGCGCCGAGCACATCGCGGGCGCGGCGGGCCGGGGACCGGCCGAGCCGGGCCCGGTTGGCCTTGCCGGGGACGATCTCCAGCTCGACCAGCAGCTCGCGGCCCTCGTGCGCCACGGCGCAGCGGATGATCGCGGAGGTGGCGCCCATGCGGACGAGGGGGGCGTCCGTGGCGACCCGGTGCGAGTCCAGGGTCGCCACGTAGCCGAGCGCCTCGACGAGGTTGGTCTTGCCGACGCCGTTGGGGCCGACGAGGACGTTCGCCCCCGGGTCGAGGTCGACGCCGACCCGCTCGTACGAGCGGAAGTCGACCAGTTCGAGCCGGCGGACGTACACAGGCTGTGGACGGGCGTCAGCGCTTGTGGACGGCGTGTCCGCCGAACTGCTGACGCAGCGCGGCGACGGCCTTCATGGCGGGCGAGTCGTCCTGGCGGGACGCGAACCGGGCGAAGAGCGAGGCGGTGATGACGTTCAGCGGGACGGCGAGCCGGACCGCCTCGTCCACGGTCCACCGGCCCTCGCCGGTGTCCTCCGTGTAACCGCTCAGCTCGGCGAGCTCCGGGTCCTCGTCGAGGGCGCGGTCGAGCAGGTCGAGCAGCCAGGATCGGACGACGGTGCCCTCGCGCCACGACTTGAACACACCGGGGACGTTGGTCACCAGCTCGGAGGCGGCCAGCAGCTCGTAGCCCTCGGCGTAGGCGTGCATGAGCCCGTACTCGATGCCGTTGTGCACCATCTTGGCGTAGTGCCCGGCACCGACCGGCCCGGCGTGCACGAAGCCGAACTCGCCGGCCGGCTTGAGGGCCTCGAAGATCGGCATGAGCCGCTCGACGTGCTCCTGGGCGCCGCCGACCATGAGGGCGTACCCGTTCTGCCGGCCCCACACGCCGCCGGAGACGCCGACGTCGATGTACCCGATGCCGCGCTCGTTGAGGCGCTCGCCGCGGGGGGCGTCGTCGCTGAACCGCGAGTTACCGCCGTCGATGATGATGTCGCCCGAGGCGAGGACGTCGGCCAGCTCGTCGATGGTGGCGTCGGTGACGCCGGCGGGGACCATGACCCAGACGGCGCGGGGGGCTTCCAGCTTCTCCGCCAGCTCCGCCAGGCTCGCGACGTCGCTCAGCTGCGCGTTGTGGTCGAAGCCGACCACCTCGTGCCCGGCCGCGCGCAACCGCTCGCGCATGTTGCCGCCCATCCGGCCGAGCCCTACCAGGCCGAGCTGCATCTGTCCGTACCTCCGTGCGTCGTGGTTCTACTCGGGTGCGATCAGCGGGAGACGCGGATCGGCATGATGAGGTACCGGTACCCGGGGAGAACCTCGCCATCCTCTCCGGCGGGCGAAATCACCGCCGGCTTGAAGGCGTCGACGAACGAGAGCACGGCGAACTGGGCCCCCATGTTCGCGAGGCCGTCGATCAGGTACTGCGGGTTGAAGCCTATGGTCAGCGGGTCGCCGGTGAAGGTGGCCTCCATGGCCTCGCTGGCGCGCGCCTCCTCGGTGCCGCCGGCCTCGACGACCAGCCCGTCGGCGCTGAAGCTCAGCAGCACCGGCGTGGTGCGCTCGGCGACCAGCGCGACGCGCTTGACCACCTCGATGAGCGTGCTGACCGGCACCTGCGCCTGCGCGTTGTGGCTGGCGGGGAAGAGCGAGCGCACCGGCGGGTAGTTGGCGCCGTCGAGCAGGCGGCTGGTGGTGCGGCGGGTGCCACCCACGAAGCCGATCATGCCCTCGCCGGCGGCGCCCTGGGACAGCGCCATGGTCACCTGGCCGCCGAGCGGGCCGAGTGCCTTCGCGGTGTCGTGCAGGGTCCGGGCCGGCACGAGCGCGTTGAGGCTGATCTCGGGGTCGTCCGGGTTCCACTCCATCTCGCGCAGGGCGAGCCGGTAGCGGTCGGTGGCGAGCATCGACAGGGTGCGGCCGGACAGCTCGATGCGCACGCCGGTCATCATCGGCAGCGTCTCGTCCCGGCCGGCGGCGATGGCCACCTGGGCGACGGCGGCGGCGAACGCGGCCGCGTCGACCGTGCCCGCGCTCTCCGGCATCTCCGGCAGGGCCGGGTAGTCCTCCACCGGCATGGTGGGCAGGGTGAACCGGGCGCTGCCGCAGACGAGCTCGAGGTGGGCACCCACGGCGGCGATGTCGACCGGCTTGGCCGGCAGCGCCTTGGTGATCTCGGCGAGGAGCCGGCCGGAGACCAGGGCGGCGCCGTCGGCGTCCCCCTGCACCTCGACGGTCACCTGACTGGAGACCTCGTAGTCGAAACCCGACACCTGCAGGTTGCCGTCGGTGACGCGCAGCATCACGCCGGCGAGCACCGGCACGGACGGCCGGTTGGGCAGGCTCTTCGCGGTCCAGGCCACGGCCTCGGCGAGCGCGTCGCGCTCCACTCGGAACTTCATCAATGCCTCCGCGTCGACGTCAGCGACAACTCTCTCATGCCGACCGCTGCCTACCGACCCGCCTGAGCGTGCGGGTACCCATCGCACCTTAGGGCGCATGGGCATCGGCTGTGCGCCCGACCCCGTGCCTTCCAGGTGCCGGCGAGCCGCCGACGGCGGCGTCCGGCCCGATCCACAGAAAGTCCAACGGTGATGATTGGTTTTTGTTGTCTTAGAAGATCTAACTCATCGTCTTCATCGCACCTGTGCAAACTGTGGAGAACCGTCGTCCGCGCAGGTCAGACAGGTTATCCACCGGTGGGTTTGCTGTGGAGAACCAGGGGTACAACCCGTGTCGCGATCCACAGACGTCGTCCGCCCCCAGCTTGTCCACGGTTGTCCACCGGTTGTCCACCGGTAATCCACCGACTTTCTCCCCAGCCCTGTGGATCACCGGACGCGTCTCGATCGACGCTATCCCCAGAACCTTCAACAGCTTCCCCACAGGGGCACGGTCCGCGGTGGACAACGACGACGTTGTCCCCAGGCGTCCACAACGTCGTCCCCAGGGTTTCTCCACAACCTGTGGGTAACCGGGTGGCGGACGGACGGTAGTTTTCCACCGTCGGTGGACAACGAGTTGTGGACAACGAGCCGGGGTGTGGACGGTCACGGCCTCGATGCTGTGGTCTCCACCATGTCGAGGGTCAAGCCGCGGGCTGTGGAGAAACGGAAACGCCCGGCCGGTGGTCCGGCCGGGCGTCGTCGGTACGGGGCGGGCAGACGTCAGGTGGTCTGCTTGATCCGGTTGGTCAGCTCGGCGATCTGGTTGTAGAGCGAGCGGCGCTCGGCCATCTGCTGCCGGATCTTCCGGTCGGCGTGCATGACCGTGGTGTGGTCCCGGCCGCCGAAGGCCTGCCCGATCCGGGGCAGCGACAGGTCGGTCAGCTCCCGGCACAGGTACATGGCCACCTGGCGGGCGTTGACGAGGACCCGCGAGCGGGAGTGCCCACGCAGGTCCTCCAGGCTCACCCCGAAGTAGTCGGCGGTGGAGACCATGATCTGGTCGGCGGTGATCTCCGGGCCGGCGCCGTCCGGGATGAAGTCCCGCAGCACCTCCTCGGCCAGCGACAGCTCCACCGACGAGCGGGTGAGGCTGGCGAACGCGGTCACCCGGATCAGGGCGCCCTCCAGTTCCCGGATCGAGTTCGACACCCGGGAGGCGATGAACTCCAGCACGTCCGGCGGCGCGAAGAGCCGCTCCTGGGCCGCCTTCTTCTGCAGGATCGCGATCCGGGTCTCCAGGTCCGGCGGCTGGATGTCGGCGAGCAGGCCCCACTCGAACCGGGTCCGCAGCCGGTCCTCCAGGGTCGCCAGCTGCTTGGGCGACCGGTCGGAGGTGATCACGATCTGCTTGTTGGCGTTGTGCAGCGTGTTGAAGGTGTGGAAGAACTCCTCCTGCGTCCGCTCCCGGTTCTCCAGGAACTGGATGTCGTCGATCAGGAGGATGTCCACGTCCCGGTAGCGGCGCTGGAACGCGCTGGTCTTGTCGTCCCGCAGCGAGTTGATGAAGTCGTTGGTGAACTCCTCGGTCGAGACGTACCGGACCGAGCGGGCGTTGCCCAGCGTCGTGGCGTAGTGCCCGATGGCGTGCAGCAGGTGGGTCTTGCCCAGCCCCGAGCTGCCGTAGATGAACAGCGGGTTGTACGCCTTCGCCGGTGACTCGGCCACCGCCACGGAGGCCGCGTGCGCGAACCGGTTCGACGAGCCGATGACGAACGTCTCGAACATGTACTTCGGGTTGAGCCGGTTGCCGCCGCTGTCGGCGGGTCCCGGCAGCCGCCGGTCCTCCCGGCCGCCCGACCGGTGGTCCACCCGCCCCGGGCCGCTGTCGGTGCCGAGGTCCCGCGACAGGGAGCGGATCACGTGCTGGTCCCGCGGCGACGCCCCGTCCTCGCGGTACCGCGCGTCGTAGGCGCGGCCGTCCACCGTCGGGTCGAGCCGGGCCGCCTGCTCGTCGAAGCCGCGCCGGACCGGGGGGTCGTGCCGGGGCGGCTCGGCGAAGGCGGTGCTGAACAACGGCTCCTGGGCGTCCCGGCCCACCGGGGGGACCCGCTCGGCGACGGGGGGCGGCGGTCCGGCCGGCTCCTCGATCCGCCGTTCGGGTTGCGCCTGCTCGGGGATCAACGGGAGCTGCCGGCCGGCGTCGTCCTCCGGGACCAGGCCGTCCGGCCCGCTGCCGTACGCCTCGCCCGGCTCGGGGGCGCTGCGGTAGACGGTGCCCGCGGGGCGACCGGAGCCGTCCTCCGGCACCCGTACGGTGACCGCGACCTGGATCGGCCGGCCCAGCCGGCGGGTGAGCGCCTCGGTGATCGCCGGGCGCAGCCGGGACTCGATCACGTCGCGGGTGAAGGCGTCCGGAACGGAGAGGAGCGCGGTGTCCTCGACGATCGCCCGGAGCCGGGTCAGCCGCAGGTACGCCCGCTGCTGCGCGGAGATGATCTCGTCGGCGAGCTCGTCCGTGGTCGCCGTCCACACCGCGGCAAGGTCGGTCGTACCGGCCACCGTCGTGCCACCCCCCTCGCCTCTGCTCCCCGGACGCCGCCGTCCTCCCCGTCGGCCGTCCCGGGCCCGCCGCGTTCGAGCGGGTGGAACACCCTCACCCGGACGGCCGACCGGTCCTTGTCCACAAGTTATCCACAGCCTGTGTACGTGCCGATTGTGGCCGCCCGCCGGACGCGGGTCGGACCTGCCCCCCTGCCTGAACGGGCGCTGAAGCGGGTACACCGTGCCGAACGATTCACCGCCCTGTCCGGTCTTGCCTGCCGGCGGCGACCGCACCCGTCGACGCCTGGAACTGGACTTCGCCTCGCTCGCCCCGGGGTTTCCCGACAGCCTCTTACCGCAATCGGGCACGGTAACAGCGATGTCCGTGCGCCATCAACCGCCGACGCGCGGCGCCCGTTGGCGGCATTCGTGAAAAGCACCGCTTCGGTCGCCCGGGGCCGCGGGTGTCGGCGCTGGTGGGAGTGTTTGACGGTCGTTGCACCCCTGCGTAGGCTGGAGCGGCTGCTCTCTCGCCCTCTGCTAGGGTGATGGGTGCTTGCTGCCCGCGGTCGCTTCCCCGCATCGCCGAGGTCCCGCATCGCCGGGCAGCACCGATCGGAGGTCACCGTCGAGGTGACCCGGACCATGACACGACCCCCGGCGATCCCCTCGCCCGGGGGCACGACGACGGAGAGCCTGACGTGAGCAAGCGCACCTTCCAGCCGAACAACCGCCGGCGCGCCAAGACCCACGGCTTCCGGCTGCGCATGCGCACCCGCGCCGGCCGTGCCATCCTCTCGACCCGTCGCGCCAAGGGGCGCGCCCGCCTGGCGGCCTGACGCCGACCAGGTCCGATCCGCAGGACGTGGGCAGTCGTGCTGGCCGCCGCGCAGCGACTGCGGCGCAGCACTGACTTCGCCGCAGCGGTCCGCGGTGGCCGGCGCGCCGGACGCGGCGCCGTCGTCGTCCACCTGAGCCTGCCGGCCACCCCCACGACCGCACCCTCGCCGGAGCCGGCGCGGGCCGGTGCGGAGGAAACTCCCGTACCCGCCCGCGCCGGCTTCGTCGTGTCCAAGGCGGTCGGGAACGCCGTCGTCCGCAACCGGGTCCGCCGCCGGCTGCGGCACCTGGTCCGGGAGCGGCTCGCCGAGCTGCCGGCCGGCAGCACCCTCGTGGTACGCGCACTGCCGGCCGCGGCCGAGACGTCGTACCAGCGGCTCGGCGCCGACCTCGACGCGGCGATCGCGGCCGCGCGCGCCCCGCGCGGGCGGCGGTCCCGGTGAGTCCGGGGCAGGAGGCGCCACGGCCGACCACACCGGGTGCCCGGGTGCTGGCCGGGCCCATCATCGCGTACCGTCGGTGGATAAGTCCGGCGCTGCCGGCCCGCTGTCGGTTCTACCCGTCGTGCAGCGCATACGCCCTCGAGGCGGTCAGCCGCCACGGCGCCTTCCGGGGAGCCGGCCTGACGGTCCGGCGGTTGTTGCGCTGCCACCCCTTCCACCCAGGTGGATTCGACCCGGTGCCGGAGCCGGGCGGTCGCCGCCGTGCCGATGTGACTGGAGCCTGAGAATTGAGTCTCGACTGGATCTACTACGCGATCTCGTGGATCCTGCTGGTCTGGCACCGGGCCTGGGACGCCATCGGGGTACCGGACAGCGCGGTGCTCGGCACCAACTGGGCCTGGATCCTCGCCATCATCTTCCTGGTGGTCACCGTCCGGGTGATCCTCTTCCCGGTCTTCGTCAAGCAGATCAAGTCCCAGCGGGCGATGCAGGCGCTCCAGCCGCAGGTCAAGGCGCTGCAGGACAAGCACAAGGGTGACCGGGAGACGCTCCAGAAGGAGATGATGGAGCTCTACCGGAAGGAAAAGGCCAACCCGCTGATGGGCTGCCTTCCGATGTTCCTCCAGATCCCGGTCTTCCTCGGCCTCTTCCACGTGCTCCGCCGGCTCGACCCGGCCAACGGGGGCAAGACCCTGTACGGCTGGACGGTCGGCCAGTTCGAGAGCGCCTCCGCCGCGAAGCTGTTCACCGCGCCCATCGCCGGCAAGT
Source organism: Micromonospora sp. H33 (assembly GCF_052068455.1). NCBI lineage: Bacteria > Bacillati > Actinomycetota > Actinomycetes > Micromonosporales > Micromonosporaceae > Micromonospora > Micromonospora sp. H33. The sequence goes on from NZ_JBQHDE010000001.1 coordinate 1,005,562, forward strand.
TCGGGTCGACGGCCGAGGAGCTGGCCCGGCTCGGCGCCAACGGCACGACGGTCAAGGTCATGGCCGGCATCCTGGTGCTGGTCATGATGGGCACCACCTACCTGACCAGCAAGCAGATGATCCTGAAGACCGGCTGGGCGGAGGACCCGCAGCAGAAGATGATCCAGAGGCTGATGCTGTACGGCATCCCGCTGTCGCTGCTCATCTCCGGCGCGATCTTCCCGATCGGTGTGATCATCTACTGGGTCACCAACAACCTCTTCACCCTCGGCCAGCAGCAGTGGGTGCTGCGCAAGTTCCCGCCGCCGCCGAACGTCACCGCCGCGAAGTCGGGCACCTCGGGTGCGCGTAACCCGGTGCAGCCGGCGAAGACCGGCGGGCTGTTCGGCCGCAAGGCCGCCCCGCCGGCGCCGACCAAGCCGGCCGCGCCCAAGGTGGCCGGCCCGAAGCCGGGCGCCAAGCCGGTCAACCCGAAGAAGGGACGCCCCGCCAAGCGGCAGGGCTGAGCCGCCCGGGCCGCCGTCGGGACACCGGCGGCGGCCCGTTCCGCACCGTGCCGCCGCCGTACGGCCGGCGCCGGTGCGCAAAGGGCCGCGCGCGACGCGGCGACGGGCGAGACTGCCCGTACAGACGTGCCCGCGGGCACCGGCGACCTCCCGCCGGCCCCGGGAGACCAGCGGACCCGACGGTCCGGCCGAGCGAGTACGGAGATGACACCGTGACCGACACCAGCACCCCCCGCGCCGAGGAGTCCCTGGACGCGGAGGAAACCGAGCCCACCACGGCGCCGGACCCCGACGAGACCGCCGCCGAGGGCAACGAGAAGAAGACCGCCGCCGAGAGCGACCTGTTCCGCCAGAGCGAGATCGCTGCGGACTACGTCGAGGGCCTGCTCGACATCCTCGACTACGACGGGGACATCGACGAGCTCGTCTCCGGCGGTCGTCCGGTGGTCGAGGTGGTCGGCGCCCGTCTGCAGAACCTGGTCGGCCAGCGCGGCGCCACCCTGGAGGCACTCCAGGAACTGGCGCGGCTCGCCGTCTTCCGGCAGACCGGCACCCCCAGCCGGCTGCTGCTCGACGTCGGCGGCTACCGCGCCAGCCGCCGCAAGGAACTCGCCGCGGTGGCGAAGAACGCGGTGGAGAAGGTCAAGGAGCACGGCGAGCCCGTGCGCCTGGAGCCGATGTCCGCGTTCGAGCGCAAGTGCGTCCACGACGTGGTGAACGCCATGAGCGGCGTGGAGAGCGAGTCGGAGGGCGTCGAGCCGAACCGGCGCATCATCGTCCGGCCGGCGGACTGACCGGGTGACCCACGACGACACCGCGGCGGGTGCCGCGTCCGGCCCGGGTGGTACGCCACCCGGGCCGTCCCCTGTCGGCCCCCGCCCGGCGCCCGACCCGGCCGACGCCACGTTGCCGCCGGAGTTGGCCGGTGCCGCGCGTACCCTCTTCGGCGACCGGCTCGACCTGGCCGCCGCGTACGCCGAACTGCTCGTGACCGACGGGGTGGTCCGGGGCCTGATCGGCCCCCGCGAGGCGCCGCGGATCTGGGACCGGCATCTACTCAACTGCGCGGCGGTGGCGGAGCGCATCCCGCCGGGGGCGACCGTGCTCGACGTCGGCTCCGGCGCCGGGCTCCCCGGCCTGGTGCTGGCCGTCGCGCGGCCGGATCTGGCCGTGACCCTGATCGAGCCGCTCGCCCGCCGTACCACCTTCCTCGTCGAGGCGGTGGAGCACCTCGGGCTCGGCCGGACGGTCCGGGTGTTCCGGGGCCGGGCCGAGGAGGCGGCCGCCGGTGCCGCGGGGACCGAACCCCTCGCCGGCGACGTGGTGACGGCACGCGCCGTCGCGCCGCTGGACCGGCTCTCCGCGTGGTGTCTGCCGCTGGCCGTGCCGGGCGGCCGGCTGATCGCTCTCAAGGGCGCGTCGGCCGCCGAGGAGATCGCCGAGCACGCGGCGACCGTGAGCCGCCTCGGCGGCGGTACGCCGGAGGTCCACCGTTGCGGTGAAGGTGTGATCGACCCCCCGGCGACGGTGGTCGAGATCGTGCGCGAGCGGGTGGTGGGACCGGCGCGGCCGAAGTCCACGAAGCGCTCACGCGGCGGTCGACGCCGCTGACTCTCTCGCCGCACCGCGCGGGTCTGCCGGGCGGTGCCGGCTCCGGGCCGCCGGGTCCGCGGCCGTGTTGGGGCTTGCGGCCCGCGCGGTCTCCAGCGCCGCGCTAGGGCCTGTGTCAAAGTCCCTGGCCGGCCTGCGGCGGGCCCAGGCGACGACCGACGGCGTTGGAGCTTCGTCCGGATACAACACCGGTATCCGGCCGAAGCTCCGCCTTGCCGGATCGCCGCCTGGACTCCGCCTCGGCTCGACCGAGGACTTCGACACAGACCCTAGGTGCGGATTCCCCGTTCCGTGCTGGATCAGCGGATCCGCTTTCCTGTCCGGCGTCTGCGTCGTTGAACCGGTACGGGTGGGCGGGATGCGAACCCGACGTGGACCGGTTGCGCCCGCGAGCCGTAGGCTGGCCGCGCGTCGATAATGTGGAGCGGGCGGCGACGGACGTTCACCGGGTCCCGACCGCTTCCGCCGGGTCGCACGCTCCGAGCGCGAGCGCTGGTGCGGCCCGTTGACGGGGTGCGGACCGACCATCCGAAGCGGGCAGGGATGACAGGTGCATGACGACGGCAGGTACGACGATCCACGCGTGACCGGGTCAGCGGGCGACCCTGTTTCACGTGAAACCGACTACCCGGGCTGGGTGGCGCACGGTAAGCCGGCGAGCCCGTCCCCCCGGCCGCCGGACTGCGAGCCGGTAGTGCAGCACGATCCGCCGCCGACCGGCGTGGCCCGACCCGTACCGCCCGAGTTGCCGACCGCCAGGTCGGCGCCGGACGGGTCCCGGGCCGGCAACGCGCCGGCAGCCGAGCGGGTGGCGCCAGCCCGGGGCAACGCAGCCGCACCGACGCGCTTCGAGGTGGCTGTCCCGCAGCAGCCCGCGCCAGGTTCGGTGGCGGACGCCGGTCGGGTGACCGACACGACGGCGAGTCCGGCCGTGCCGTACGAGCATGGCGGGGACGACGACACGTACGTTTCACGTGAAACCCCGACGCGCGAAGAGGATGACCCACCGTTGGCGATGGAAGCGATGCGCGCCGTGCAGATCCTGAATCCGAGCGGCGAGGTGACGATGCCTCGTCCGGAGCGAACCCGGGTGATGTGCGTCGCGAACCAGAAGGGCGGCGTGGGCAAGACCACCACGACGGTGAACCTTGCGGTGGCACTCGCCCTGCATGGGAACCGGGTGCTGGTGGTCGACCTCGACCCGCAGGGCAACGCCTCGACGGGGCTCAACGTCCCGCACCACACCGGAGTGCCGGACGTCTACGACTGCCTCATCAACAGCGTGCCGCTGGAGGACGTCGCCCAGGCGGTGGAGGGTATCCCCAATCTGTGGTGCGTCCCCGCGACGATCGACCTCGCCGGCGCCGAGATCGAGTTGGTCTCCGTGGTCGCCCGCGAGTCCCGGCTGCAGCGGGCCATCGCCGGGTACCCCGGCCACTTCGACTACATCTTCATCGACTGCCCGCCGTCCCTGGGCCTCCTCACGGTCAACGCCCTCGTGGCCGCGCAGGAGGTGCTCATCCCCATCCAGTGCGAGTACTACGCGCTGGAGGGGCTGAACCAGCTCATCAACAACATCAACCTGGTCCGTCAGCACCTCAACCCGCGACTGGAGGTCTCCACGATCCTCCTCACCATGTACGACCGGCGTACCCGGCTGGCGGACGCGGTGGAGCAGGACGTCCGGAACCATTTCGGTGACAAGGTGCTCCAGGCGGTCATCCCGCGCAACGTCCGGGTCTCGGAGGCACCCAGCTACGGCCAGTCGGTGATGACCTACGATCCCGGATCGCGGGGGGCCACGAGTTACTTCGAGGCCGCCCAGGAGATCGCCGAGCGAGGCGTCACGGCGCCGGTGAGCCGCAATGCGTAGTGGGTACGAGTCGCCGGGAGGCGTGGCATGAAGAACCGTCCTCGGGGCGGTCTGGGTCGAGGGTTGGGCGCGCTCATCCCCACCGGACCGGCGGTGACCGCGGCACCCGGCGCGTTCGATCCGAACGCCGGCGACCCGGCTGCGGCCGACGTGGCACCGCCGCCGGCGATCCGGCAGGACGACGTGGCACTGAGCCCGGTGCCGGGTGCCCGCTTCGCCGAGATCCCGGTCGACGCCATCGTGCCGAACCCGAAGCAGCCACGGCAGGTCTTCGACGAGGACGCCCTGGAGGAGCTGAAGGTCTCCATCCAGGAGGTCGGCTTCCTGCAGCCGATCGTCGTCCGCCAGCTCGACGGCGAGAAGTTCGAACTCGTCATGGGCGAGCGGCGCTGGCGCGCGGCTCAGGCCGTCGGCCGGGACAACATTCCCGCGATCGTTCGGGACACCCGCGACGACGCGATGCTCCGGGACGCACTCCTGGAGAACATCCACCGGGCCAACCTGAACCCGCTGGAGGAGGCGGCCGCCTATCAGCAGCTGCTGGACGAGTTCGGGGCCACCCACGAGGAGCTGGCCCGGCGGATCGGGCGGAGCCGGCCGCAGATCTCCAACACGATCCGGCTGCTGAACCTCCCGGCTCAGGTGCAGCGTCGGGTCGCCGCCGGGGTGCTCTCCGCCGGGCACGCCCGAGCGCTGCTGAGCCTCGACGACGCGGAGGCGCAGGAACAGCTCGCCCTGCGCATCGTCGCCGAGGGCCTGTCCGTTCGGGCGACCGAGGAGATCGTCGCGCTGTCGCTCAGCGACGGCACCGGCCGGAAGGAGTCGGCCAAGCGCCGCCCGAAGCCGCAGGCCCCCGCGCTGTCGGATCTCGCGGACCGGCTCTCGGACCGCTTCGACACACGCGTGAAGGTCGACATCGGGCGCAGCAAGGGCAAGATCACGATCGAGTTCGCCACTGTCGACGACCTGGAGCGGATCGTCGGCATCATCGGGGTCGACAAGGACGAGCCCGAGGCCTGACTCCGGCACGTCGCACCCGGCCGCGTGGTCCCACCGGGGACCCCGCGGCCGAGTCGTTTCTGCCTTGCCTCTCGACTGGCGCTCCGCCGACGCCACGGGTCGCACCCGCCTCGGCGTAGGTCAGCCGAGCTTGCGGCTTGAGGCGGGATCGAGGGTGTCGCGCGAAGAGCGAGATGCGCTGTGGCCCGGTCGCCGGCGGCTCGGTGTCGATCAGGGAGGGCCGCGTCGGTGAGGATCGTCGTTTCACGTGAAACCGGGGCGTCGAGCCGCTGTGGAGGGCCCCCAACGTTATCCACACCGGTTGTCCACAGGCCGCCCTCGTTTCACGTGAAACAGCGCGTGAAATCGCGTGCTGACCTGTGGATGACGGCATGTGGTCGGCACCTGACCGGCCTGTGGATATCTCACCTGCTGGCAGGGTCGTCGCCCTGAATGACCGTCGGGATTGGCTCCGGAACGGGGAGGGACAGCGGTGGCGGAACCGGCTAGGGTCAGCGTCGTGCACGACACCCCTCCCTCACTTCCGGACTTCGCCCAGTGGCCGTCCTTCCCCTTCGAGGGCGACCTCCGCGTGAAGCAACTCGATGATCCGGTCCCGGTCGAGCCGCCCCGCAGGGGCGAGGGGCACCGGGAGTGCACCGCCTGCAACGCGCCCGACGAGGCCTACGTCTGGGTGGGCGAGCGCTGGCGGGTGCGGGCCATGGACCGGCCCACCGGCCTCCCGATGGTGCTGATCCTCGAATCCCGGTCGCATCTCGACCTCGGCGATCTGCCGAACCTGCTCGCTGCCGAGCTCGGAGTGATGACGGTACGGCTCGAACGGGCCATTCGCTCGCTGGACGGCGTGGCGCGGGTGCACGTCAACCGCTGGGGCGACGGCTCTGCGCACCTGCACATGTGGTTTCTCGCCCGCCCGTACGGCCAGCTTCAGCTCCGCGGAACGTTCCTCCCGCTGTGGGACTCGATCCTGCCTCCGATCTCCGAGTCGACGTGGCGGGAGAATCTGGCCATGGTCGCCGCGTGGCTGGCGGAGTTCGGTGGGCGTCCTCTCGCCGAACCGCCCCGCATCCAGTGGCAGACCCCGTCCAGCTTCAGCGCGCCGCTGGCGACCACGGCGGCCCCTGCCGAGGAGGGCGGCGCCACGGTGATGGGCTCGCTCGAGGAAACCCCGATCCCGTCGACGGACGACCAGTCATCCGGCAGCGCCGACGCCCCGACCACCACCGCGACCGACGGTCGGGCGGCCGAGAGTTCGGGCGAGTCGTCGCCCGGCAGCGCCGGCGGTCCGTCGACCGGCGGCCCCTCGACGGACGGCCCTGACAAGCCCGCTGCGGCCGTAGCCGGTGCCAGGGTGGCCGACGGCCGCCTGGGCGGAAACCGGGCGGGCGGGGGCGCGGACGAGGCGGTTGCCGCCGTTGTGGAGGAACAGGCCGACGACGAGCTTCGCGGCCGCCCCGTCGATCGGGCAGGCGCGGGCGCTGCCGCCGATCCCGCCGGCACCCAGGGCCGGGACCACCGCCACGGCGGGAACCACGACCACGGCCGGAACCGCTAACACGCACACCACCCCCCGCAACTGACGGAGCCGCCGCAGATCCTGGAAGCCAGCCCTCCCGAGGACGGGAGGATCGCCAGGATCTGTGGCGGCTACGAAGTGAGCCGGGGCCGGCTCGAGGTCAGTTGCGGCGGGCGGCGGCGCGGGACACCAGTGCGCCGAGCACCCGACCGAAGTCGAGGCCGGCCGCCTGTACCGCGAGCGGCAGCAGCGAGGTCTCCGTCATCCCGGGGGAGACGTTCACGCCCAGGACGTGGGGCTGGCCGGCCGCGTCGACGATCAGGTCGACCCGGCTGAGATCGCGCAGACCGAGCGCCCGGTGGGCGGCGATGGCCATCTCGGCGACCGCGTCGGCCACCGCCGGCTCCAGGCGGGCCGGGGTGTGCCACGTGGTGCGGCCGGCGGTGTACCGGGCGGCGTAGTCGTACACGCCGTTGCGGGGCACGATCTCCACCGCCGGCAGGGCCTGCGGGCCGTCGCCCAGATCGACCACGGAGACGGCAACGTCCGTGCCGGGCACGTAGCGCTCCACCAGCGCGGTCGAGTCGTACGCGAAACAACCCACCATCGCGGCCGGCAGTGCCGCGGCGTCCCGGACCACGGCGGCGCCCAGACCCGAACCGCCCTGGGCGGGCTTCACCATCAGCGGCAGGCCCAAGCGGTCGACGATGCGGTCCAGCACCGCCACCGCACCCAGTTCGGAGAAGCGGTCGTGCGGAAGCGCCACCCAGTCCGGCGTGGAGATGCCGGCCTCGCGGAGCACCGCCTTCGCCGACGGCTTGTCCCAGGCGAGCCGGGCGGTACGCGCGTCGCACCCGACGTAGGGGATGTCGCAGAGGTCCAGCACGCCCCGGAGCGAGCCGTCCTCGCCCGTCGCGCCGTGCAGGGCGATCACCACCGCGTCCGGCGGATCGGCGGTGAGGGACGGCAGCAGGGCGACGTCGGCGTCGCGCAGTTCGGCGTCCACGCCGACGGCGCGCAGCGCGTCCAGCACGCGGCGGCCGGAGCGGAGCGAGACGTCCCGCTCGTAGGAGAGCCCACCGGCGAGCACCAGCACGCGCAGGTCGGTCACGACGGGGGAGTCGGCAGCGGTACGCATGCCGGAATCATGCCAAGTCAGGTCCCGGGGCGTCCGAGCCGGCCTGGCCGCGCCGCGACCCGGGACGGCCGACCGCTCCGAACACCCGGCGCATGGCGATGTCCTGTTCCATCACGCCGGCCAGCCGCCGGACGCCCTCGCGGATCCGGTCGGGCGGCGGGAAGGAGAAGTTGAGCCGCATGTGGCCGGTGCCGGTGCCGTCGGCGTAGAAGCCGGTGCCCGGCACGTACGCGACCCGGGCGGCGATGGCCCGCGGCATCATCGCCTTCGAGTCGAGCCCGTCGGGCAGCGTGGCCCACACGAAGAGGCCGCCGCCCGGGCGGGTCCACGTCGTGCCGGCGGGCATCAGGTCCGCGAGGGCGTCGAGCATCGCGTCCCGGCGCTCCAAGTAGACCTCCCGGTAGACCTTGAGCTGCTCGCGCCACGGCATCGTGCCGAGGTACGTCGAGACGGCCGCCTGCGCGTAGCCGCTGGGGCACAGGATCTGTGCCTCGCTCGCGATCACCAGCTTGTCGCGGACCGCGTGCGGCGCGAGGATCCAGCCCACCCGCAGCCCGGGGGCGAACGTCTTGGAGAACGTGCTGAGGTAGAAGACGCCCTCCCGGCGGCGGGCGCGCAGCGGCGCGGGCGCGTCACCCTCGAAGCCGAGCTGGCCGTACGGGTCGTCCTCCACGACCAGCAGGCCGGCGCGTTCGCAGATGTCGAGCACCCGCTCGCGCCGCTCCTCGGTCAGCGTCACGCCGGTCGGGTTCTGGTAGGTGGGGATGGTGTAGAGGAACTTCACCCGGCGTCCGGCCCGCGTCTGCTCGGCGATGGCCGCCTCCAGCGCCTCCGGGATCAGCCCGTCGTCGTCCATGGCGACGTGCACGACCTGTGCCTGGGCGGCCTGGAACACCCCGAGTGCCCCGACGTACGTCGGACCCTCGGCGAGCACCACGTCGCCCGGGTCGAGGAAGAGACGCGCGACCAGGTCCAGCGCCTGCTGCCCGCCGACGGTGACGACCACGTCCTCCGGGGAGGCGCCGCAGGCCGCGTCGATGCCGGAGAGCGCCATCACCTCGCAGATCCGCTCGCGCAGCTCCGGGGTGCCCTGACCGATGCCGTACTGGAGCGTGGTGACGCCGTGGTCGGTGCCGAGCCGGCCGAGCATCTCGCCGACGGCGTCCAGCGGCAGGGCGGCGATGTAGGGGGCGCCACCGGCGAGCGAGACCACCTCCGGCCGGCTGGCCACCGCGAAGAGCGCCCGGATCTCCGAGGCCGTCATGCCGCGGACCCGCCGGGCGTACCGGTCGGTGTAGTCGTCGAGCGTCGTGCCGGTCATGACATCACCTCGATGCGTGCTCGGGTGCCTCCCCCGCCCCGGCGTACCCGGGACTCCGGCGACCATGGCGACTCGGACGCCGGATGCCGATCCTAGTCGCCGCCCACCAGCGGCGTCGCCGGCCGGACGGCCAGGTCCACATCCCGGACGGCCCGTCACTCCCCACGGTGACCCTTTGCGCGTCCCCTCCCGTGGCGTTCGTCGGCGGCGTACGATCGCTCGTCGGGGGGCAGGGAAGGGGCGGTGTCGTTCCGTGCCGGTCTCACCTCCGAGCCTAACGTGGGGATGCGCCAATGTCGCGACGTCTGGTCAGCTTGACCCTCGACACCCTGGAGGACCTGCCCCGCCCGTGCCGCCAGTGCGTCTACTGGGAGCTCGATCCGGTCTCGGCGGACCGGGCGTGCGCCGCCGGCGACCCGGGCCTGGAGAAGGAGGCGTGGGTCTCCCAGACGCTGCTGGAGTGGGGCTCCTGCGGCAAGCTGGTGTACGTCGACGGCATGCCGGCCGGCTTCGTGATGTACGCGCCGCCGGCGTACGTGCCGCGCTCGATGGCCTTCCCCACCTCACCGGTCTCCGCCGACGCGGCGCTGCTCATGACGGCGAACGTGGTGCCCGCCTTCGCCGGTGGCGGGCTCGGCCGGATGCTCGTCCAGGGCGTCGCCCGGGACCTCACGAAGCGCGGCATCAAGGCGATCGAGGCGTTCGGCGACGCGAAGTTCGGTGACGCCGACGATCCGACGCGCGCGTGCGTGGCACCCGCCGACTTCTTCCTCTCGGTGGGCTTCAAGACGGTCCGCCCCCACCCCCGCTTCCCCCGCCTGCGGCTGGAGCTGCGCACGGCGCTGAGCTGGAAGTCCGACGTCGAGTACGCGCTGGAGAAGCTGCTGGGCTCGATGAGCCCGGAGACGCTGCTGAGGCCGGTCCGCCCCGCCCCGGCCACCCGCTCCACCGCCGGCTGAGGGCCCACGACGGGCCGCGGCACCGCGGGCACCGCGGCCGGGCGAGCAGCGGTCGCGGGCCGGGCGCACCGCGGGTCCGGTCAGTCGAGGACCGTGCCGGCGGCCACCACCGCCCGTAGCTCGCTCACGTCGATCGACCCGGTCGGGACGTCCCGTTCGACCGGGTAGTACATCCGCTGCACGGCGGCGACGATCGCCTCCACCACCCGGTCCCGGAAGCGCGGGTCGACCAACCGGGCCCGGTCGGTGGGCGAGGTCAGGTAGCCCACCTCGACGCGGACGGCCGGCATCCGGGTGAGCCGCAGCAGCTCCCACGCCTTGGCGTGGGTGCGGCAGTCCCGCAGCCCGGTCCGCGCGACGATCTCCCGCTGCACGAGACCGGCCAGCCGCTCCCCGGTCGCCGAGGTCACCCCGTTGTCGGTGCCGTAGTGGTACGTCGCCACGCCGTCGGCCGCCGGGTTGGCGTGCCCGTCGAGGTGCAGCGAGATGAACACGTCCGCGCCGAGCGAGTTGGCCAGGTGGGCCCGGTCGACGTCGGGCAGGCACTCCCGCGGCGCCGGCCCGCGGGTGAGCTGCACCCGCACCCCGGCCGCCGCGAGCCGCCCTTCCAGCCGGCTCGCGAGGTCGTGGACCAGGTCCGCCTCGGTCCAGCGCAGCGCGCCGTCGGGCACCACCACACCGGGGTCGGTGCCGCCGTGGCCGGGGTCGACGACGACGGTCCGCCCGACCAGGGCGGGCCCGGACTGCCGGATGGCGTCGGACTCACGCAGCCACTGCGGCCGCCCGCCGACGACCTTGCGGCCGAGCCGGCGCAGGGCATTCATCGTGTGCGGGCCGCAGGTGCCGTCCGGGGTCAGCCCCACCTCCCGCTGGAACTGGGCGACCGCCCGCGAGGTCCGTACGCCGTAGATGGCGTCCGCCCGACCCACGTCGTATCCCATCTCCAGCAGCCGCTCCTGGAGCGACCGGACGTCCTCGCCGGTGAGCGGTTCGGGCACCGCGTGGTAGAGCGTGCGGGCGCCGAGCCGCCAGCGGGCGGCGTCCAGGGCCCGCCACGTCTCGGCGCCGACGCGCCCGTCCACGCTCAGGCCGCGGGACTGCTGGAACGCCCGTACGGCCCGTTCGGTGTGTGCGTCGAACTCGTCGGCGTCCGGCGCCGAGGGCGAGAGCAGGTCGAGGGTGGCAAGCACGGTACGGATCTCCGTGACCGCTGGTCCACGGTCGCCGGGTCGGATCGGACGCACACTCGACCCCCTCTGCACGGATGCTGGCTGGCCGGGCGGCCCTGGGGTTGAGGTTATGCGCTCCTCGGGCCCCGGGGGCGCGGGCCGGCAAAAGACGCCGACCCCGCACCCGTGCGGCCGGGTGCGGGGTCGGAGGCGTCAGCGCAGGTCAGAGCGCCGATTGGATGAGCTTGACCAGCTCGCCCTTCGGCTTGGCGCCGGCGATGGACTGCACCGGCTCGCCGTTCTTGAACACGGTGAGGGTCGGCACCGACATGACCCGGTACGTGCGTGCGGTCTCCGGGTTCTCGTCGATGTTGAGCTTGACGATGGTGACCTGGTCACCCATCTCGCCGGCGATCTCCTCGAGCAGCGGCGACACCTTCCGGCACGGCCCGCACCACTCCGCCCAGAAGTCGACCAGAACCGGCTTGTCGGACTTCAGCACGTCGGTGGCGAAACTGGCGTCGGTGACCGACTTGGTTGCTCCCACTACGACCCTCCTCGGGGATTGTTTCGGTTGTTCAGCCCTGGATCGTGGCGATGAAGCGCTCGGCGTCCAGGGCGGCGGCGCAGCCCGTGCCGGCGGCGGTGATCGCCTGCCGGTAGGTGTGGTCGACCAGGTCACCGGCGGCGAACACGCCCGGGATGCTGGTCCGGGTGCTGGGCGCCTCGACCTTCACGTACCCCTCGCCGTCCAGGTCCACCTGGCCGCGGAAGAGTTCGCTGCGGGGGTCGTGGCCGATGGCCACGAAGACGCCGGTCACGTCGAGCACCTTGCTCTCACCGGTGTGCACGTTGCGGAGACGGACGCCGGAGACCTTGCCGTCGGCGCCGAGGATCTCCTCGACGACCGTGTTCCACTCGACCTTGATCTTGTCGTTGCCCAGCGCGCGCTGCGCCATGATCTTGCTGGCGCGGAACGTGTCGCGGCGGTGGATGATCGTCACCGACTCGGCGAACCGGGTCAGGAAGCTGGCCTCCTCCATCGCCGAGTCACCGCCGCCCACGACGACGATGTGCTGGTTGCGGAAGAAGAAGCCGTCGCAGGTGGCGCAGGAGGAGACGCCGTGGCCGAGATACTCCTGCTCGCCGGGCACGCCTAGCGGGCGCCACGCGGAGCCGGTGGCGAGGATGACGGCCCTGGCCCGGTAGGCCGTCTCGCCCACCCAGACGGTGCTGACCGCGTCCGAGCCGATCTCGCCGGTGTCCTTGAGCTCGACGCGGGTGACGTCGTCGGTCAGGAACTCCGCGCCGAACCGCTCGGCCTGCTTGCGCATGTTGTCCATCAGCTCGGGGCCGAGGATGCCGTCGGCGAAACCGGGGAAGTTCTCCACCTCGGTGGTCGTCATCAGCGCACCGCCCGACTGCACGCCTTCGATGACCAGCGGGTTGAGATTGGCGCGCGCGGCGTAGACCGCCGCCGTGTAGCCGGCCGGCCCGGAGCCGATGATGATCAGGTTGCGGACCTCGTCCACTGCCGTCTCCCGATTGTGTCTTCGCCATCGGCGCGCACCGATGCCGATCCGGTGCCGGCGACCTCAGTACCGGCAGCTGATGTGCAGAACGTCATCGTACGAACCGGGGATTCCCGAGCCGGTCATCCGGTGGGTCACATCACGTCGCGGGCGAAACCCTACGACCGTGGTTTCACCCTACCCGCGCCCGGTAACGGGTGTCCGAGGCGGACCCGGGCACGCCGCACTCCGGCCCGCTCACCCAGGCCCAGCGGGCTCCGGAAGCGTCGGTGAACCGGACGACCAGCGCCGGCCGGCCCTGGAAGCGTGCGTAGTCGACCAGGTCGACCACGAGCGGGCCGTTCCCGTGCTCGGCGCCGATCTCGGTGAGACAGGCGGTGAGCGCCGCGGGGTCCTCGAGCCGGTCGAGCCCGATCGGCCCGGCCACCCGGTCGCTCTCCGCGTGCGTTCCGGGCTGCGACGCCGGAGCCGGGCCCCCGCTGGAGAACTGTTGCGCCCGCACCGAGGCGGTGAGAGCGGCCAGCGCCTCCGGCGTGTAGTCCGCGCCGGTGCGCAGGGGCGGGCCGGCCGTACGGACCGGCTGAGCGGCGGCCGGTGCCGCCTCGTCGCGGGCCGTACCGGTGACCGCGCTGTCGTCACCGTTCCGGCTCCCGAGCTGGTCGAGGCCGAACAGCCCGGCGGCGGTCACCGCCACCGCGGCGAGGGCGACCGGAGCGCCGATCCGTGCCCAGCGCCGGCGCCGCCGGCCCGGCCCGGTCGTCGCGGGCATCCCCGACGGGGGTACGCCGCCGGGGCGCCGCGAGCCGCCGTGCGGCTGGGTCGGCACGACCGGAGCGGCGTGTCCCGCACCGGACGGCCCGACCTCGGTGACCAGCGCCGCGGTGATCCGGTCGGTGACGTCGGCGGGCATCGCCTCGGCCGCACCGCCCCAGGCCAGCAGGTCGGCGCGCACCTCCGCGACCGCCGGGGCGAGCCGGGCGTACGCCTCGGCCCAGGCCGGGTCCTCCTCGACCCGCCGCGCCACGGCCACCTCGTCCGGGGTGCCGTCCAGCGCCCCGCCGAGGTAGTCGGCGAGCAGGTCGTGGTCGACCTCCCGAAACCCCCCGGTCGTCACGAGTCCTCCTGGTTGGTGTCGCGCCGGGACCGCCCCGACCCCGATCGGACGCCTCCGGCCGGCTCCGGGTTCCCCCGGGTGACGGTCGGCACGTTCCCGCCGGACCGAACCGGATCGCCGGCCGGGGCGGAACCGGTGGCCGACGCGGGGCGGAGATGACCGAGGACCGTCGCCAGTCGGGCCCGCCCACGGGCGCACCGGCTCTTCACCGTCCCCTCGGCCACCCCCAGGATGCGGGCGACCTCGGCGACCGGGTAGCCCTGCACGTCGACCAGGATCAGCGCGGCGCGCTGCTCGACCGGCAACGTCGCCAGCGCCTGCCGCACCACCAGGGCGGTGTCGTGGTCCGGTGCGGGGGCGGCCGGCTCGACGCCTCCGGTCGCCCCCTCGGTGTCGCGGACACCGTCGGGCAGCGGCACCGTCGGGTGCGCCTGCCGGCGCCGGATGCGGTCGAGGCAGGCGTTGACGACGATCCGGTGGAGCCAGGTGGTCACCGCCGAGTCACCACGGAACCGGTCGGCGGCGCGGTGCGCGGAGAGCAGCGCGTCTTGCAGGGCGTCGGCCGCCTCCTCGCGGTCGCCGAGCGTACGCAGCGCGACCGCCCAGAGGCGGTCCCGGTGCCGATGGAACAGCTCGGCGAAGGCGTGCCGGTCACCGGCGACGTGCGCGTGCAGCAGGTCGAGGTCGGACGGTGTCGGGGCGGACGCCGCGCCTCCGTCGCCCGCCGGCGGTCCGGCCGCCCCGCGTGCCTCCATCACCACGTCCGGCGGAGGCGGTGCCCGGTGCGCGCCCTCGGGCTCACGACCCCTGGACCGTGATCTCCTGGACACCGATCTTGTAACCGCCGTCGCTCGGCGGCAGCTCGGTGAGCCAGAACAGCAGGTAGCGGTACTTCGTGTCGGCGTTGAAGGCGTTGAACGTCATGGTCGTCCCGCCGTCCTCCAACGGCTCGCCGACCGGGGTCTTGGCGTACTCCTTGAAGAGCGCGTCGTCGCCCGTCTTCGAGGAGGGGTGGTCGTTGCTGCCGGCGAACAGTTGGGCGGACGCGCCCCGCGCCGAGAGCTGGACCTGCAACGACTTCACGGTGCGGGGCTCGCCCAGGTCGAGCCAGATGCCCATGCCGCGCTTGAAGTTGCCGAAGTTGGGGTGCCCCCGGTAGGTCTGGGTCTCCCAGCCCTCTTCCTCTTTGCCGTCGAAGACCTTGTCGGCGTCGCGGACCTCCGCGCGGTCGCGGCTGTCCGGGTCGATGATCCGCGCGCCGCTGATCTTGAGCGGGCCGGCGGCCACGGCGGCTGGGGTCGCCTCCCCACCCGGAGCGCTGGCGGTCGGGGCGGTGGCCGCGTCGGGTCGCCGGTCCCGGTCGTCACCGCCAAGCGCGCTGATGCCCACCAGCAGGCCCACCAGGGCGACCGCGAGCAGGCCGGCGATCCCGATGGCGACCTTGCGCCCGCCCGCCGCGGCCAGCGGGGACGGCTCCTCCCCGGTCTCGGCGGCGAAGCGCAGCGGGCCGGTGTTGTCCAGGAAGTGCTCGTCGGCCGGGACGTCCAGCCGGGCCAGCTCCGCCGCGAGCACGTCCGACGGCGGGGGCGCGATCTCGGCGTCCAGCAGGTCCATCGTCAGGTCGTCCAGGTACGCCGGGACGCCGGCCCGGACCTGGCGCGGAGCGGCGATGGCGCCACCCGCGTCGCGGACGGCATCCGGGATCGCGGCGCGACCGTGGCCGGCGGTGGCCCCCCGCAGCGGGACCTCGGTGTGCGGCCAGTGGCCGGTCAGGGCGAAGTAGAGGAGACCGCCGACCGCGCGGACGTCGATCTCCTGGCTGTCGGCCCCGTCCGTGCGCGCGTCGGCGAGGACCACCCGGCCGTCGTCGCTGATCATGACAGTGCCGGGGTGGACGTTGCCGTGCACCATCCCGGTGGCGTGCACGGCGGCGAGGGCGCTGGCCACGGCGTTGCCGACGGCGGTGGCGCGGGCGGGATCCAGCGGCTCCTCGGCGACCAGCTCGCGCAGGGACTGTCCGTCGACCCACTCGCGGACCACGTACGCCCGCTCGCTCTCGTCGATCGCGTCGTAGACGCCGACGAGGTTGGGGTGGATCACCCGGCTGGCCGCGACGGCGGCCTGGAGCATCTCGGTGGCGGAGTCGCCGCCCGGGTAGCGCAGCACCACCGCGACGGGACGGCGCAGCACGACGTCGACCCCGCGCCAGACCAGACGGCCTGCGCTGTCGTTGTTGATGTGCTCGACGAGTTCGTACCGCTCGGCGAGGACCTCACCGGCCGTCGGAGCACCGAAGGTCATGACCGACGGAGCGCTCTCGTCCGCCTCCTGACCCTCGCCGACCTGGGTCACCCGTCCTCCCTCGGTGATCGTGTCGATCGATGGACCCGTGCTGCTGGGCATTGTGGCTTCCGCTCTGCTTTCTGAGGACCGGTCGACCGGCGTCGGCGTGATCGCCGTCGCCTGCCGTACCCGTCGAGAGCGACCTTACCCGTGATGGCCCGCTCCCCGACATGTCATCTTCCCGCCGCACCGATCGAGACTGCCGGTGGTCGGGGGACTCGTCCGGTTACGACCGATGTCAGCCACGTTGCTGGCACATGTACTAACCAATCTAGAGGTTGACCGCAAGTAGTCGCCGGAGGGGCCGGACCTGGAGTGGCGGGCCGTGCCGACGCTGGCCGGAGTTCCCGCGTCACCCACGGCCATGCTCAGCCGTCCGGTTGGTTATCCACAGGCCGATCCGGTCACTGAGCGGTGAATCACAGAGTTATCCACAGCCGCATCCCCAGGCTGGTGATCCTCGTTCACTCAGCGTGCGGTCCATCCGCTCGCGACGCACGGAAGCCCGCGGAGACCGCCGGGCGGAGACGCTCAGCGACCGAGCCGCCGACGGACCATGCCGACCACCTCGGTGATCTCGCCGATCCGGAGCAGCATCGCGAGCCCGAGGTAAGTCCCCCCGATCACCGCCCCGCCGATCACCAACTGGACGGCCGCCGCGAACCAGCCGAGGTTCTCGGGATCGCCGGGGAGCAGGCTGACCACCAGAAGACCGACCAGCGCGGACCCAAGCGCGGCGAGGATGACCTTGCCCATCGTGCGCATGATCCCGCCCAGCCCGATCCGGCCGACCCGCGGCCGGAGCAGCATCGCCGACAGGACCGCCGCCGCCACGTACGAGATCGCGTTGCCGAGCATCATGCCGGCTGCCGCGAAGGTGGCCGAGAAGGCGACGAAGAGGCCCACCTGGAGCAGCACCCGCAGCACCACCACCGGGATGTTGACCAGCGCGGGAGTGCGCGTGTCTGGCAGCGCGTAGAAGGCGAAGGTGAACAGCTGGCTGATCGCGAACGGGACCAGACCGACCGCCGCGACCAGCAGCACGGTGGCGGTCGCCACCGCGTTCTTGCCGGTGAACGCGCCGTACCGGAAGACCACGACGGAGATCGGCGCGGCCAGCACGGCGTAGCAGACGGCGACCGGGGCGAGCACGGCGGTCACCATCCGCGTGCCCCGGGACAGGTCGGCGGTGAGGTCGGCGAACCGGCCGTCCGCCGCGGCGGCGCTCATCCGCGGCATCAGCGCGGTGATGATCGAGACCGCGATGATGCCGTGCGCCATCATCAGCAGCAGGAAGACGTTGTTGTAGATGAGAAGGCCGGCCCTGTCCTCCCCGGCGGCGCGGGTGAGCAGGTTGACCACCACGAACACGCCGAGCTGGCTGACCGCGACGTAGCAGAACATCCAGGTGCCGAGCCGGGCCAGCTCGCGCAGCCCCAGCTCACGGAAGTCGAAGCGCAACTTCCACCGGAAGCCGACCTTGCGCAGCGCGGGTAGCAGGCCGGCGGCCTGCACCGCCACGCCGAGCAGGGTGCCCCCGCCGATGAGCAGGATTCGCCCAGGCGTCATGTCCTCCGGCCGAAGGGGCTTGGCTCCGTAGACGGCGATGTAGAGGCCAAATGTGCCGATGACCACCAGGTTGTTCAGGATTGGCGCCCACATCGGCGCCGCGAAGTGGCCCCGCGTGTTCAGCACGGCGGCGATCAGCGCGCTGACGCCCGTGAAGAACAGCATCGGCAGCATCAGGTACGACAGGTTGGTGACCAGGCCCCGGTAGTTGTCATCCTTGCCGCTAGCATAGATTGCCGTCAGTATCGGCGCGGTGATCACCGCAATCAGTGCGGCAGCGGCGAGCGCGAGCACCGCGAACGTGAGCAGCCGCTGCGCGTACGCGTCACCCTGGTCGTGGTCGGTCTTGCGCCGCCGCACCAGCACCGGGATCAGCACGCTGGTGAGCACGCCGCCGAGCAGGAACTCGTAGACCTGGTTCGGCAGGAACTGGGCAGTCGTGTAGATGTCGCCCACCACGCTGCCGAGTGCGGCACCGATCATCAAGGTGCGAAGGAAGCCGGTACCCCGGCTGACCAGGCTGCCGATGGCCATGACCGCGCTGTTCGCCACGGCGCTGGTCTCCGCGATCACCTCCTGTGGCGGAGCGGCGGCCTCGACGCCGGGCTGGTTCAGCGGCTCGGCGGAGATGAAGGTGGCGTCGTCGCCCGGCGGCCGGCCGCCGCCACCCTGAGCGGCGTTCGCGCTGCGGTAGAGCCGGCCGCTCATCGTTGTCGCCTCCAGGGGTACGTCGGCTCGCGCCGAGGCTTCGCCACAGACCCTAGTCAACCGCCCGTCGTTACCCGCGCCCGGCGGATGGGATGCCGACCCGGCCCGATAGGCTGGCCATCCCATGTCCGACGCCGCCTCCGCACCGTACGCCGCCGACCGCCGCGAGCTCACTGTCGCGCAGCGCAACGCCGTCGCCGAACTGCTCCGGGTCTCCCCGGTCGCCGACGAGCTGGGCCGCCGGTTCGCGAAGGCCGGTCACGAGCTGCACCTGGTGGGTGGTTCGGTCCGGGACGCCCTGCTCGGCCGGCTCGGCAACGACCTCGACTTCTGCACCGACGCGTTCCCCGACGAGACGCTCCGGATCGTGCGGGGCTGGGCCGAGTCGATCTGGGAGACCGGTCGCGAGTTCGGCACCATCGGTGTGCAGCGCGACGGCCTGCTGCTGGAGATCACGACCTACCGGGCGGAGGTGTACGACCAGGTCAGCCGCAACCCGGTGGTGCAGTACGGCACCAGCCTCACCGAGGATCTGAAGCGCCGGGACTTCACCGTCAACGCGATGGCGGTGAGCCTGCCCGACCACCGGTTCACCGACCCGCACGGCGGGCTGGACGATCTCGCCGCGAAGATCATCCGTACCCCCGCGTTGCCCGAGGAGTCGTTCCGCGACGACCCGCTGCGGATGCTGCGGGCGGCCCGGTTCGCCGCGCAGCTGCGGTTCGCGGTGCACCCGGACGTGCGCGCGGCGATGACCCGGATGGCCGCCGACCTGGACCGGATCACCGCCGAGCGGATCCGGGACGAGTTCACCAAGCTGCTCTGCGGCGCCGACCCGGTCACCGGCCTGCGGCTGCTGGTGGACACCGGCCTGGCCGAGCGCTTCCTGCCCGAGCTGACCGGGCTCAAGCTGGAGATCGACGAGCACGCCCAGCACAAGGACGTCTACGAGCACACGTTGACCGTGGTGAGCAACGCCGTCTCGCACGAGGACGACGGCTGCGACTTCGTCCTCCGGATGGCCGCGCTCATGCACGACATCGGCAAGCCGGGTACGAAGTCGGTCGGCCCGGACGGCCGGGTCAGCTTCCACCACCACGAGGTCGTCGGCGCCCGGCTGACGAAGGCCCGGATGAAGGCCCTGCGCTACCCCAAGGACGTGACCGCCAAGGTCACCGCGCTGGTCGCGCTGCACCTGCGCTTCTACGGGTACGGGCGGGGCGAGTGGACCGACTCGGCGGTGCGCCGGTACGTCGCCGACGCCGGGGACCTGCTGCCCCGGCTGCACAAGTTGACCCGCTCCGACTGCACCACCCGCAACCGCCGCAAGGCCGCGCAGCTCGCCGCCGACTACGACGCGCTGGAGGAGCGGATCGCCCGGATCGCGGCCGAGGAGGACCTGGCCCGGGTCCGCCCGGACCTCGACGGGAACGCGATCATGGAGCTGCTCGGCGTCCCGCCGGGGCCGGTCGTCGGGCGCGCCTGGAAGCACCTCAAGGACCTGCGGCTGGAGCGCGGCCCGCTGGAGCGGGACGAGGCCGAGGCGGAGTTGCTGCGCTGGGCCCGCGAACAGGGCGTTCTCGAGTAGGCCGGTCTCTTGAGTGCGGCGACTCGCCTCGGCCCCTTCGCTTAGCCTGCCCCAACGCATTGCTCTGTCGATGGAAGCGCCCGGCGTCGTCGCTGCTGTTCGACCAAGCGCGCCTGGCCGGTGCCAGGTAACTACATCGTCGGGTTCGACTGTGGGGCGCGCGCCGCCTAAGGAAAGAGGTCGCCGTTGCGCC
This sequence comes from Micromonospora sp. H33, assembly GCF_052068455.1. Taxonomy (NCBI): domain Bacteria; kingdom Bacillati; phylum Actinomycetota; class Actinomycetes; order Micromonosporales; family Micromonosporaceae; genus Micromonospora; species Micromonospora sp. H33. Next base: position 1,025,722 of record NZ_JBQHDE010000001.1, read on the forward strand.
GCTAGGGATGGCATTCCGATCTTTTCGCCGGCATTTTTCTCCCAGCTGATCGGAATGCCATCCCCTCTATTTCAAAGGGTGCTCCCTGACAATCCTCTAGTTAGTGAGCGTCGGAACCTTGGACCAACCCGAGCTGGTCTTGATCTCGTATCCGGACTTGCCGTAACGCGGATCGCCCGGGGAGCACTGCGCAGCGCTGGAGGAACCGGTCGAGGAGATCGACTTTCCGTAGATGTAGTACGTGCCGAGGGGGAAGCCGTTGCAGTGGACGTAGGCGCGGATGGTTGAACGGCAGCCGTTCTCGACCAACTTCACGCGGATGCCGTACGACGTCCCGTTGATCGTCGACGAGGAGGTGCCGGTGGAGCTCACGTTGAAGCTACAGCCGCCGGGATCAAGCGGAACGGGTGCGGCGGAAGCTCCAGACGAGAGGCCGAAGGAGACAAAGGTTGCGGCAGCAAATACGAGTGCCGCTTTCTGGCCAAGCGCGCTTCGTCGCATGTTCTTGAGTCGCAAGTTGCTAATCCTCTCGAATGATCATGGCGCATGACTTGAACATTGCTGGGATCCCCCGTGTAGCTACCGGCATTGAGGAATCTACCTTTATGACGGTCTGCGCTGCAACCCGCACTACGTGTGAAAGGAGATGTTGAATCTGAGAAACAACTCACATTGCTGATTCGGGAAGCCCGAGCCCGGATGGACTGGGTAATTGCCTTACGCCCTGTGGCGTCACTGATGGCCCGCCACGCCCTCGACAGCCGGCTTGCTGCTGACCGCGGAGCCGTTCGACGCGGTCAGCCGGGCGAGCAGACCGGCCAGGTCGATGCCGGTCAGGTCGCTGCCGAGCTGGAGTCCCTGCGCGACGTTGCCGGCCACCGACTTCGTCAGCGACGAGGCACCGTCGGTGGAGATGACGGTCATCCTGTCGATCGCGCCGATCGGCGCGCTGGCCGCCTCGACGACCTGCGGCAGCACCTTGACCAGCAGGTCCAGGACGGCCGCCTCCCCGTACGCGGCGAACGCCTCCGCCTTGCGGGCCATCGCGTCGGCCTCGGCCTGCCCGCGGGCCAGGATGGCCGCGGCCTCGGCCTGACCCTCCCGCTCGACCGCCTCGGCGATCGCCGAACGCCGGCGCTGCTCGGCCTCACCCTCCTTGGCGCCCTCGACCGCGTTCGCCTCGGCGAGCGCGGCGCGTCGGGCCCGCTCGCCCTCACCGGTGAGCCGCGACTGCTCGGCGGCGGCCTGGGCGGCGGCGATGACCGCCTGGCGCTGGGCGTCGGCCTGGAGTACGGCGGCGTTGCGGGCGGCCTCGGCCTCCTGCTCGACCTTGTAACGGGCCGCGTCGGCCGGCTTGCGCACCTCGGTGTCGAGCTGGCGCTGCTTGAGCTCGGCGTTGCGCTCGGCCACCTTCTGCTGCTCGGAGAGGATCGCCTGGTCCCGCTCGGCCTGCGCGAGGGGGCCGGCCGCCGCCGACTTCGCCTTCGCAGCGTCGATCTCGGCCTGGATGGCGGCCTGCTTGAGGGCCAGGTTCCGGTTTGCCTCGGCGATCGCCTCCTCGGCCAGCAGCCGCTCCTGCTCGGCCTGCTGCCGGGCGCGGGCCTCGGCGATCGCCGCGTCCTTGAGCACCCGGGCCGCCTCGGGCCGGCCCAGGTCCTGGAGGTAGGACCCTTCGGCCAGGATGTCCTGGAGCTGGAACGTGTCGAGCACCAGCCCCTGGTTGGTCATCGAGTGCTCGGCCTCCTCGGCCACCGCGCTGGCGAACGCCGCCCGGTCCCGGATGACCTCCTCGATGGTGAGCCGGCCGACGATCGAGCGCAGCGCGCCGGCCAGCACCTCCCGGGTGAAGTTGTCGATCTCGTCCTGCTGGTGCAGGAAGCGCTGGGCGGCCGCCCGGATCGAGTCCTCGGTGCCGCCGACCTTGACGATCGCCACGCCGTGCAGGTCGGCGCGGATGCCCTGCTTGCTGACCGCGCCCCGGATGCCGACGTCGATCCGGCGGCTGGACAGGTCGAGCGACTGGAGCTTCTGCACCACGGGCAGCACGAACACCGAGGCGCCGAGCACGACCTTCTGCCCGGACATGTCGGTCGACCGGCCCCCGTCGGCGGTCTGTGTGGTGCGGCCCTTGCGGCCGGTGACGATGAAGGCCTCGTTGGGCCCGGCGACCTTGATCCGGGAGAGCACGAAGAGCACGAGGACGAGGAAGAGGACCGCGGCGCCGGCTATGGCGATGACGAGAGGCATGGGTGGGCCTTTCTGGCGTGGGTGGATCCCGGCGCGTCGATGGGGCTCGACGCGCCGGTGGGGTTCGACGCGTCAGTAGGTCTCGACGTGCACGCTGGTGTCGCTGAGTGCCTCGACCACGAAGATCTGGGAGCCCACCGGGATCGGCCGGTCGGCACGGGCGTTGAACTTCACCGGCGTGCCGGCCACGCGGACCCGGACCTCGCCGTACCCGTCGCTGGGCACGGGCGTGACGACCAGGCCGAGCGCGCCGACCACGTCGGCGCGGGTGGGCGTGGGATCGGTGGGCATGTCGCGGGCCGCCCGCCCGAGGCGGGACGTGACCCACGCGGTGGGCACGGCCGCGAGGACGCCGCCGGCCACGGCCAGGGCCACCATGCCGGGGGTACGCGCGCCGAGCAGCTCGTTGACGATGGCGCCGCCGAAGCCGAACGCACCGGCGAACCCGGCGACCGTTTCGGTCGACACCGGGCCGTCGAAATCCGGCTGACCGAAGTGCAGCAGCTCGCCGCCGAGCAGCGCGAGCACCAGCACCGCGACGCCGATGGCGCCGACGATGAGGAAGATCAGTGTCCCCGTGACCACGTCCCGCACGGTATCGACGCCCCGCAACGTCGACCTCCTTCCGGTGGTCAGCGGGGCGCCACCAGAAGGACCATGTTGAGCCCGAGCGCGTCGGGCAGGGCCTGCCGGACGAGTTCCCGCCCGTCCAGGTCGGCCAGCACCATCTCTCCCGTCCGCCGGTCCCGGTACAGCAACCGGTCGTCGGACCCCCAGGCAGCGTCCGCGCTCGGCGCCGGCCCGATCACCCGTCCGGTGGCCACCTCGACGACCTCCGGACCCTGCCGGCCGTTGACCACGACCCGCCCGCCGTCCGGCGACCATGACCACGCACCGGCGGGGTCACCCTTGACGGGCACGAGCCGGGTCGGCCGGCCGTCGTCGGGGGAGAAGAACTGCACGCCCCGCCGCGCGTGCGGCTCCGACTCGGAGCGGGGTGCGGTCGGATCGGTCTGCTGCAGCGCCACCTCCCCGCCGTCCCGATTCCAGGTGAAGAAGCACTGGTCGGTGCAGAGGTACTCCTGGTCGTCCACCGGGAAGGTCCGCCACGTGCCGGTGGCACTCAGCACGCCGAGGGAGAAGTCCCCGCTGTCCTTGTCCATGAGGGTCAGGGCCAGCCGGCGCCCGTCGGGTGACCAGTGCGGAGTCATGATGTGGCCGCCGGTACGCACCCAGCGGACCTCGCCGCTGGCCAGGTCGAGCAGCCCCAGCTCGGTCCGCCGGTCGTAGTCCACCACGGCAGCGGTGTCACCGCGGGGCGCGGCCCAGACCTCGTCGTACCGGTCCGAGCCGACGTACCGGCCCCGCGTGCGGTCCAGCGCGTAGCCCCGTTCGGCCGGGCCACCGGTCGAGGTGGCGCCGGCCAGCAGCCAGCCGCCGGGAAGTGTGAGGGGGCTCCGCGTCCAGTCGCCGGTGGGTGCCGGCGCGACGGGGTTGGCGGATTCCGCCGGGGCGGACGGCGGGCCCCAGGCGGCCGGGCCGGCCGCGGGGGCGGACGGCCGGAGCCACACGAAGGGAGCGGCCAGGGCGACCAGCGCCGCCAGTGCTCCGCCGGTCGCGGCCAACTGCCGCCGGCGCCGCAGCCGCCGGCCCCGGGCCCGCGCGCGGTCGGCGAGGCCGGGCAGCGTCTGGGCCTCGTCCGCGAGTTCCCGGACGGCGGTACGCAGGGCCTGCTCGGTCGGTCCGTTCATCGCACCTCCTCGGTGACGTGCCCGTCGAGGGCGGGCACCAGTTGCCGCAGCCGGGACAACGCCTTCGAGGCCTGGCTGGCCACCGTGCCGACGCGGCAGCCGAGCAGTTCGGCCGTCTGCTCGACGCTCAGGTCCTCGAGGTAGCGCAGTGTCAACACCGCGCGCTGCCGGGGCGGCAGCGCCAGCAGCGCGTCCCGCAGAAGCAGCCGCAGGTCGACGTCGTGCCCGCGGTCGTGTTCGCCGGCCCGGTCGGGCAGGACGGCGACCGGGACCTCCGGGCGGCGGGAGCGGAGCCGCCAGCCGGACACCTGGTCGTGGTAGAGGATCCGGCGCACGTACGGCTCGGCGTCACCCCGGATCCGGGGCCAGCGGGCGTACGCCTTGGCCAGCGCGTTCTGCAGCAGGTCCTCGGCGCCGTGCTGGTTCCCGGCCAGGGCGTACGCGACCCGCAGCAGCACGTTGCCCCGCTCGTTGACGAACGCGGTGAACTCCCCGTCGATGCCTTCGGACACCCGCCACCTCCGATACTCCGACGCCGGTGGCTACCGGAAGTTTGCCCGCCGCCGCAATCTAGCTGTTGACAAGATTCCAGTGGGGCCGCATCTTTACAGTGACTAGATGGAGGTGCCCACATGTCCTCGGCGACCCTGACCACCGCCGGCATCCTGCTGCTCACCGTCGTGACCATCGCGTACGGCGGCCTGACCCTGCTCATGCATCTCGCCCGCCGCAAGGCCGGCTACCTGGACAACCCGGTCCGCCGGGGCCTCTGGACCGCCGGGCACGCACACGCCGGGGTGCTGGTGCTGTTCGCCCTCGTCGCGCTGCCGTACATCGACCAGGCCGAGGCGTCGGACGGCACGCGTACCCTGATCCGCACGCTCTTCGTCGCCGCGCCGATCCTGATGCCGCTCGGCTTCTTCCTCTCGGTGGTCCGTCCGCAGGACACGAAGCCCAACAGGCTGATCTGGCTCACCGTCGCGGGCGGCGCGAGCCTGGTCGCGGGCACCCTGCTGCTGGGTGTGAACCTCCTCTGAGGCCGGGTGTCGTACCGGCGGGGACAATGGGTGGATGCGCTGGACCGTGCTCGACTCGCCGATCGGCGAGTTCTCCGTGGCCACCGACGGGGCGGCCGTGTGCGGGACGCACTTCGGGCGGGTCGCCGCAGCCGGCGACGAGCCGGCCGACGAGCCGGCCGAGCGGGCCGTCGCGGAGATGCGGGCGTATTTCGCCGGGGAGCTGACCGCGTTCACCGTGCCGGTGCGGGTGCCCCGGGGCTCGGAGTTCGAGCGGGCGGTGTGGCGGGAGATGACCACCATTCCGTACGGGGGGACGCTCACGTACGGCGAGGTGGCCCGGCGGCTCGGCGACGCCTCGGCGGCGCGGGCGGTCGGCGTGGCCTGCAACCGCAACCCGGTCCCGGTCATCGTGCCCTGTCACCGGATCGTCGGGGCCGGCGGGAAGCTGGTCGGCTTCGGCGGCGGGCTCGACCGCAAGGCCAAGCTCCTCGAGCTGGAGGCGGGCGTCGCGCTCCGCCACGCCTGGTCGGCCGGGTGACGCACTGCCCCTTCGAGGGCCTTGGACGAACGGCGAGGGCCGGGTCCGCACGGACCCGGCCCTCGCCGTCTGCAGCGCGTCAGTGCGTCAGCGCTCGACCTCGCCGGCGATGAACGCCTCGACGGCGGCGTGCGCGTCGTGGTCGGCGTACTGCACCGGCGGGGACTTCATGAAGTACGAGGACGCCGACAGGATCGGGCCACCGATCTTCCGGTCCAGCGCGATCTTCGCGGCGCGGACCGCGTCGATGATGACGCCGGCCGAGTTCGGCGAGTCCCACACCTCGAGCTTCAGCTCGGCGTTGAGCGGGGTGTCACCGAAGGAGCGGCCCTCCAGGCGGATGTACGCCCACTTGCGGTCGTCCAGCCACGGCACGTGGTCCGACGGGCCGATGTGCACGTCGCTCTTGGCCATCTCGTGCGGCACCTGGGAGGTAACCGACTGGGTCTTCGAGATCTTCTTCGAGACCAGGCGGTTGCGCTCCAGCATGTTCATGAAGTCCATGTTGCCGCCGAAGTTGAGCTGGTACGTGCGCAGCAGCTCGACGCCGCGGTCCTCGAAGAGCTTCGCGAGGGCGCGGTGCACGATCGTGGCGCCGACCTGGCTCTTGATGTCGTCGCCGACGATCGGCAGGCCCGCGTCCTCGAACTTCTTCGCCCACTCGGGGTCGGAGGCGATGAACACCGGCAGGGCGTTGACGAACGCGCAGCCGGCGTCGATCGCGGCCTGGGCGTAGAACTTGTCGGCCTGCTCGGAGCCCACCGGCAGGTAGGACACGACCACGTCGACCTGCGCGTCCCGCAGCGCCTGGGCCACGTCGACCGGCTCGACGTCGGACTCCTCGATGATCTCGCGGTAGTACTGCCCGAGACCGTCGAAGGTCGGGCCGCGCTGCACGGTGACGCCGGTCGGCGGCACGTCGCACAGCTTGATGGTGTTGTTCTCGCTGGCGACGATCGCCTCCGCGAGATCCATGCCCACCTTCTTGGCGTCCACGTCGAACGCCGCGACGAACTTCACGTCGGAGACGTGGTAGTCGCCGAAGGTGACGTGCATGAGACCCGGGACGCGGTCGTTCGGGTCGGCGTTCCGGTAGTACTCCACGCCCTGTACGAGGGACGAGGCGCAGTTACCCACACCGACGATGGCGACGCGGACGGAGCCCATAGCGTCTGCCTCCTTCTTCTTCATCACGGCCGCTCTTTCCTGGACGCTCCAGGCGGAGGCGGGCTGTTGTCTTCTCGTCGGCCGCCGGCCGTCCCGGTGTCCGGGACCGTCGGGGCACGGCCGGAGCGCTCGTTGGCGATGAGCTCCTCCAGCCAGCGGACCTCACGCTCACAGGCCTCCAGGCCGTGGCGTTGCAGCTCCAGCGTGTACGCGTCGAGACGCTCGGCGGCGCGGCCGAGCACGTCGCGGAGCCCTTCGCGGCGTTCCTCGATCTTGCGTCGGCGACCCTCCAGAATGCGCAGTCGGGTCGCCTGGTCGGTCCGGGCGAAGAACGCGAAGTGCACGCCGAAGCCCGTGTCGTCGTACGTCTCGGGCCCGGCCTGCGCGATGAGTTGGGCGAAACGTTCCTTGCCCTCCGCGGTGATTTTGTAGACCACCCGACCTCGTCGGCTGGTCAGCGCGGGAACCTCCTCGGCGGTGGCGGGTGTCTCTGCGGCCTCCGTGATCCAACCCGCCGCCTGCAACCTGCGCAGGGTCGGGTAGAGCGAGCCGTAGCTGATCGCCGCCCGGATGGCACCGAGTTTCGCGGTCAGCTCCTTGCGCAGCTCGTAGCCGTGCATCGGAGCTTCCTGCAGCAGGCCGAGGATGGCGAATTCGAGCATCAGCCACCCTCCCTTTACCCTGTGCACGAAGTGCTATCCGCAGCGATGTATCGGACCGATACATCGCACGCTAGCGGATCACCATGGCCAGGGCAAACCCCGTTTCCGGGGTGCTGCGTTCACGCATCGTCACCATGGTCGCCCCGTTGCGCCAGACCGCGTACCCTTCTCCGCATGCGTACGCAGCGCCAGGTCGTCGACTACTCGCTCCAGAAGCGGGCGGTGCTGCGTGAGCTCCTGGCCGGCCGGATCGGCACGTACGACGTCTGCGACGCCTCGCCGTACCTGAAGAACGCCGCTCGGTTCCACGGCGAGCCGACCGACGACCGGTGTCCGATCTGCCGGAGCGAGAATCTGACCCACGTCCACTACATTTACGGGGACGAACTCAAGCAGTCCGCCGGCCAGGCCCGCACCCTGGCGGAGTTGCCGGTGCTGGCGATGACGCTGCGTGAGTTCCAGGTCTTCGTGGTGGAGGTGTGCCTCGGCTGTGACTGGAACCATCTCGTCGAGCAGTACCTGCTCGGGCGGGACGGGCTGGCCGAGGGAGGGCCGGAGCAGGGCGCGGTGGGCGGCGCGGCCGCCCCGACCGGGCGACGGAGGCGAGAGGCGCAACGGTGATCCCAGCTCGATCGGCTGACTCGGGCCAGCGCGTGCACGCCCGGGACGACCGACGGCTCGTTGGTCTGATTGGCCCGATTGATTCACAACTGACACCGGCCGCCAGGCGCGACCGTGGCCAGGTGGCGGGTGTCCCATCTCACGGCAAACCGGTGGTGGCGCAGCCGCGCTCCACCGCGACCGGCAGGGTGTGAGGAATGAATTCGTACGGCGATCCCAGTAGCCCGCATGGGCGGGCCCGGATTCCGGGCCAGCACGGCGACCACGGGCAGGCCGACGACGCGTACCGTCCCTCAGGCGGTGAGGCGCGCGGCCGGTCGGTCGCACCGGACGGTACGGCATCTCCGGGCCGCGCCTCGGTGTCCCCCCGCGGCGCCGCCTCCAGCGGCCGGGCGTCGGCGTCCGTGCCCGGGCAGGGTGCCGCCGGTTCCGCCTCGGTGGGCCGGGCCGGCCGTGCCTCGGTGCCGGTGTCCCCGGCGCCCGGTCGTGCTTCCGTGCCGGTGTCCCCGGCGCCGGGCGGATCGGCCGGGCGGGCGACCGTCGGCGCCGCGGCGGCGGGTGCCGCCGCAGTGGGCGCCGCGTCCGCGGGTCGGGCGCGGGTCGGGTCGGCGGCGGTCGGCGGTCGCGCCTCGGTGGCGCGGGCCAGTGTCTCGCCGGTCTCCGGCGCGCCGGGCGGTCCCGCGGGTCCGGGCGGTCCGGGCGGGCCGGGTGGACCGTTCGGTCCCGGTCGCGGTGGCCGAGGCCCGGGTGACCCGGACGCCATCGCCCGGGCGAAGAAGCGCAAACGGGTGAACATGCTGATCGCCGCGTTCGCGGTCTTCATCATGCTGGCCGGTCTCGGCGTGGTGGGCTTCACCTACTACTCCACCAACGTGGTGCTTCCCGAGGACACCACGCCCCCGCAGGCGACCGAGCTGTACGCGTTCGACAACAAGACGCTGATCGCGAAGCTCGGCACCGAGAACCGCACGCTGGTCACCATCAAGGACATCCCGCAGCACGTGCAGGACGCGGTCGCCGCCGCCGAGGACCGCAACTTCTACAAGCACTCGGGTGTCGACTACAAGGGCATCGCCCGCGCCGCGTGGAACAACTTCACCGGCGGCGACAAGCAGGGTGCCTCGACGATCATGCAGCAGTACGCCCGCAACGCCTACGACAACCTGAACGACGACACGTACGCCCGGAAGGTGAAGGAGGCGATCCTCGCCTCCAAGCTGAACGACCGCTACGACAAGCCGACGATCATGCAGCACTACCTGAACGTGATCTACTTCGGCCGGGGTGCGTACGGCATCGAGGCGGCGGCGAAGACCTACTTCGGCAAGTCGGCGAAGGACCTGGACGTGGCCGAGGGTGCGGTGCTCGCCGCCCTCATCAAGCAGCCGGTGGCCAGCGAGACGCACAAGGGCTACGACCCGGCGGTCAACCCGACCGATGCGAAGTCCCGGTGGGACTACGTCATCCAGGGCATGATCCAGGAGGGCTGGCTCAACGCCCCCGGGCGGAAGGCGGCTCCCACGGAGTACCCGACCAAGACCCTCAAGAAGCCCGCCAAGGACGGCGGCGCCGGGCTGGACTTCGGCATCAACACGCCGTACGGCAACGTGATCAACTATGTCAAGGCGGAGATGCGGGAAAAGGGCGTCTGCGTCGACCGCGATGACCAGGTCACCGCCAGCAAGCCGACCTGCTCCGAGGCGCTGATGTCCGGTGGGTACCGGATCCGCACGACGATCGACACCAAGGTCCAGGCGGCGGCGGTCCAGACGGCGCAGCGCAAGACCAAGGGCTCGGAGCTCGACGGCCAGCCGTCGAACCTAATGGCGGCGGTGGTCTCCATCGAGCCGAGCACCGGCCGGGTCCGCGCCTACTACGGCGGCGACAACGGGACGGGCACCGACTACGCCGGCAAGAACGTCGACAGCAAGGGGAACCTCATCGGTGGTCACCCGCCGGGTTCGAGCTTCAAGATCTACAGCCTGGCGGCGGCGCTCGAGAACAACAAGGCCCTCGAGTCGCGCTGGAAGGGTCGGGCGTTCACCCCGGAGGGCACCGAGTTCAAGGTCAGCAACGCGGGCACCGACAACCCGTCCTGCGGCGACTCCTGCACACTGCGCGAGTCGACCCTGAAGTCGCTGAACGTGCCGTTCTACCACGTCAGTACGGACATCGGCCCGGACAAGATCGTCGACGTGGCCAAGCGGGCCGGCATCACCACCATGTGGAACACCAACCCGGCCGCGGCCATCGACCTGACCAAGGTGAAGGACACGAAGGAGGTTGCCCCGGCGCCGTTCTTCCACGTGGTCGCCTACGGCCAGTACCCGATCACCGTGCTGGACCACGCCAACGGCGTCGCGACCTTCGCCAACGGGGGCCAGTACGTCAAGGCGCACTTCCTCCACTCCGTGTTCAAGCGGAACCAGCAGACCGGCAAGATGGACAAGATCGCCGACGAGGGCAGCGTCAAGGGCAAGCAGGTCATCGAGAAGGACGTCGTGGCCGACGTAACCAGCGTCCTCAAGGAGTATCCGCGCAAGATCGACCACAGCCTGGAGGGCGGCCGGCAGGCGGCCGCTAAGACCGGAACCTGGGAACTCAAGCCGGACAGCCTGGAGAACGGCGACGCCTGGACGATCGGCTACACGCCCCAGCTCGCGACCGCCGTCTGGGTCGGCAACGTCAAGGACCGCAAGGCGCTCCGCACCAAGGGCGGCAGCAAGATCAGCGGCTCCGGACTCCCGGGTGAGATCTGGGAGAACTTCATGGAGAAGGCGCTGGACGGCAAGGAGAAGCTGGAGTTCCCGCCGGCGGCAAACGTCGGTGACCCGAACTCCGGCAACGGCGAGGCGGCGCCTCCGCCGACCCCGCCGCAGCAGCCGAACTGCGGGCCGCTCGACCTGTTCTGCCCGCCGGGCGGCAACAACGGTGGCAACAACGGCGGGAACAACGGCGGTGGCGGTCCGCAGGACCCGACCGAGCCGCCGGACGACGGTGACCGGGAGGCCGTCCTGCCGACCCTGACACCACGGCGGGACTGACCGACCGACGCCGCCGGTGACCGGAGCATCGCTCCGCTCACCGGCGGCGTCGTCGTACCGGGGCCACGACATGTCGTCGCCGGGCGGGACGCGGGCCCCCGACGTACGGCAGGATGCACCTTCATGAGCACGAAGTCGACGCGCGGCATCGACGACGCCGGTGTCCCGGACCACCCGTCCCGCTCCGACGGCTTCGTCCGGGGTATCTCCGGCCTGATCGGCGGCCCACTCGGTGACCACGCCGTCGCGCTGGACCGGCCGGTCGGGCGCGACCGTCACTTCTGGACCGCCGCGCGGATCGTCCTGGCCCTGGTGTGCCTCACGCTGGCCCTGCACTGGGTGCAGAAGTCGCCCTGTCAGGACGGCGCCTGGACGAACAACGTCCAGTACACCCGCTTCTGCTACACGGACGTGCTGGCGCTCTACTACGCGGAAGGGCTCAACGAGGGCAAGGTGCCCTACCGGGACCACCCGGTGGAGTACCCCGTCCTCACCGGCTACTTCATGGGCGCCCTCGGCCTGCCCGTGCACGCCCTCGGCGCGGACGACCCCGGCCTCAATCAGGGCATGTGGTTCTACAACGCGAACGCCCTGGTACTCGGCGCGCTGGCGGTGGCCACGGTGGCCGTACTCCTCGCGCTGCGCCGTCGTCGCCCCTGGGACGCGGCACTCTTCGCGCTGGCACCCGCGCTGCTGCTCACCGCGACCGTCAACTGGGACCTCCTCGCCATCGGCTTCGCCGCCTTCGGGCTGCTCGCCTGGGCCCGCCGCCGGCCCGCCCTGGCCGGCCTGCTGCTCGGCCTGGGCGGCGCGGCGAAACTCTGGCCACTGTTCCTCTTCTGGCCGATCCTGCTGCTCGCGATCCGCGGCAGTCGCCTGCGGGCCGCGTTCACCGCGATCGGCGCGGGCGCCCTGGCGCTGCTGGTGGTGAACCTGCCCACCGCGCTGCTCTACCCGAAGAACTGGGGCCGGTTCCTCGAACTCAACACCGAACGGCCGATCGACTGGGGCACCCTCTGGTACATCGGCCGCTACCTCGACGGGAAGGTCGGCGGGGACGGCGGGCCCGGGCCGTTCGAGTGGCTGAACGCCAACATCCCGGTGCTCAACAACCTGTCGTACGCGCTGTTCATCCTGGCCTGTGTCGGCGTGGCGGTGCTGGCGCTGGCGGCACCACGCCGGCCGCGCCTCGCCCAGCTCGCGTTCCTGGTGGTCGCCGCGTTCCTCATCTTCAGCAAGGTGTGGTCGCAGCAGTTCGTGCTGTGGCTGCTGCCGCTCGCGGTGCTCGCCCGGCCGAAGTGGGGTGCGTTCCTCGCCTGGCAGCTCGCCGAGGTCGCCTACTTCGCGGCCTTCTACGGCGAGCTGCTCGGCGTGTCGACCGGGCGGCCGGTCTTCCCGGAGGGCGTGTTCGTGCTGGCCGCGACGCTGCGCCTGACCACGGTGGTGATCCTGTGCTTGCTGATCGTGCGGGAGGTCCTCCGGCCGGAGCAGGACGCGGTGCGCCGCACGTACGCCGACGACCCGGACGCCGGCGTCATCGACGGCGCACCCGACGCACCCTGGCTCCCAAGACGCCACACGCAGGCCGTCCACCCGACCCCTGAGCCGGCCACGACCTGACCCGGGGACGGGGCCGGCTCACAGGCGGTACACGACCACGTCCCCGATCTCGTCGCGGGTGATGCCGAGGCCGTCGACCGGCGCGTCGATGCTGACCTCCCACGGCGTTCCGGCCACCTGGTCGCGCACGATCAGCACGTTGCGGACGCCGAGCGTACGCAGGTACTCGATGCTGGTCTGGTCGGGGAACGAGAGCGTCACCCGGCGGACGTCGTCCAGCAGGGTCGGGGTGAACCCGCTCCCGCCGTTGACGATGTCCTGGAAGTGCGTGGTGGACCAGAGCATCACCGGCTGGTCGTGGTTCTGGCTGCTGGGCAGCACCAGCAGCGGGCCGTCGACCGTGCGCATCGCCGCCGGCTGCACCGGCACGACGGGGTGCGGGGTGCGGTTCAGCCCTTCGACGGTCACCAGCAGCAGCGGGAGCAGCGTCGCGATCCGCAGCCACGGGCTCGGCCAGGACGGGATCCGCTCGGCGGAGATGTCGCGGACGCGGGCGGCAAAGGCGCTCACCGCGCCGGCGGCGAGCAGACCGAGGAGCAGCGTCGCCCAGAGCATCAGCCGCCCGGGCGTACGCAGCCCGTTCCACCCGGGCAGGTGCTCGAAGAGCGGCACGTACGTGAACCGGCCGCCGAAGAACTCGGTGCCCATCGCGAGCACCATGCTGACCAGCACACCCGCGAACAGCAGGAGCCGGTGCCGGACCCGCCAGACCGAGAAGAAGAGGCCGCCCAGAGCGAGCGCGTAGAGCACGTAGCCCGGCAGCAGCGTCATCTCCGGGTGCCACGGCAGCGTCGCCCGTGCCCCCTCGTGCAGGTCGCCCCAGATCCGGGACTCACCCGGCGCGGTGAGGAAACCGGTCGCGGGCGGGGAGAAGAGCGCGATGTCGCCGATGGTCCGTTCCGCCTGCGGGTGCAGGTCGGCCACCTGGAAGTACGGGATGGCCAGCAGCACGCCGACACCGGCGAAGACCAACCCGCCGACCATGTCGGCGGTGAGCAGCCGGTTCCCGAACGGGCGCTTCAGCGGGCGGACCACCCAGCGCCGCAGGAACCAGGTCACCGCCGCGACCAACACGATCCCACCGAGGACGTACGCGAACGGCAGCCCGATGCCGAAGCCCAGGCTCAACTGCCACGCGGCGACCAGCCATCCCGCGTACACCCAGCCCACCCGGCGCTTCTCCGGGCGGTAGCCGTGGCGCAGCGACCATCCGTGCCCCCGCGCCAGCATGGCCAGCGCGAGCGGGATCCCGCCGTTGGAGATGACGTGCAGGTGCCCGGCTTGGGCCAGCAGCCACGGCGCGTACGCGTAGCTCACGCCGGCCACCGCCGAACCGATCCGACCTGCCCCCAACTGCCGGGCCAGCGCGTACGCCCCGAACGTGGCGAGCGCGTGCGCCAGCACGAACATGAGGTTGTAGCGGAGGACGGCCACCTCCGGGCCGGCGCCGATCATCCCCGCTGGCGCGTACCCCAGCAGGGTGTCGGAGAAGGCGAAGCTCCACCGCTCCGGGAAGAACGCGTTGGAGTGCCACAGCCGGCCGGGGTCGGTCAGCAGGGCGTGGCCGGACCACGCCATCTGCCAGGACTGGAGGCTCGGGTCCCAGTGGTCCTGCGGCAGCGTGTAGAGCGGGTACCGCAGGGTGGGCCAGGTCATCAGCACGGCCAGGACGAGCGAGCCGAGGACGGCGAGCGTCCACTCGTGCACCAGCACCCGGCCGACGGCGCGGCCTACGCGCCGGGCGCGGGTCGGCATCGGCTCCGGTGCGGGCGCGAAGGAGGCGAACGGATCCCGCTCGTCCGTGCCGGTCGTCCCGGTGTCCGTGCCGGCCGTTCCCTCCGGCTTGTCCGTGGGCTTGTCCGCGCCGGCCTTCCCGCGCGCCGGATCGGCCGTGGGCCTGTCGGCGTCAGCCGCCCGGCTCGCCGACTTCGTCGCGCCGGCCGGGTCCTCGGTGGGCGTGTCCGTGTCGGCCGCGCCGCCCGTTGGTCTGTCGCCGCCCACTCCGCCGGCGTCGGCCGTTCCGCCCCGCAGGGGGGTTGTGCCCGCCGGCCTGGCTGTCGTACCGGTGTCGGGCGTCCCGCCGGCCGTGCCGGTACGGACCGTGGCGTCGGCGTCCGGGCTGTTGGCCTCGGTGACCGCGTCGGGGCGCGGCGGGCGCGAGCCGCCGGACTTCTCGGTGGTCATGCGGCCGGAGCCTCCGCGCCGAGCCGCTCACGCAGGAACGTGATGTCGGCGGTCTGGCCGTCGACCCCACCCGGCGTCTCCACGACCACCGGGGCGCCGGCCGCGCGGATCACCGCCACCACCAGTTCCGGGTCGATCGTGCCGCCGTCGATGTTGTCGTGCCGGTCCTGGCCCGAGTTGAAGGCGCCCTTGGAGTTGTTGGCGTGCACCAGGTCGATCCGCCCCGTGATGGCCTTGACCCGGTCGACCAGCCCGAGCAGCTCCTCGCCGCCGGCGTGGGCGTGGCAGGTGTCCAGGCAGAAGCCCACCTCGTGGTCGCCGATCGCGTCCCAGAGCCGGGCGAGCGCGTCGAGCCGTCGGGCGCAGGCGTTCTCGCCCCCGGCCGTGTTCTCGATCAGCACCGGCACGCCGAAACCGCCCGAGTCGGCCGCGTACGCGAAGGTCTTGCGCCAGTTGTCGAAGCCGACCGCGACGTCGTCGCCCGCGTTGACGTGGCCGCCGTGGACGATGAGCCCCCGGGCGCCGATGGCCGCGGCCGCCTGGGCGTGCGCGAGCAGCAGCTTGCGGCTGGGGATGCGGATCCGGTTGTTCAGCGTCGCGACGTTGACGACGTACGGCGCGTGCACGTAGAGATCGACCTCGGCGCTCCGGAGCCGCTCCGCGTCCTCGCGGGGTTTCGGCGCCTTCCACCCCTGCGGGTCAGAGAGGAAGAACTGCACGGCCTCGGCCGTTCTGGCGGTCGCCTCCGCCAGTGGATCGGTCGAATCGACGTGGGCTCCGATACGCATGGAGGGGAGCCTACGTCGAGTCGCTGACAGCCGGGGTGAGGGCGGTGGTGCCGCTGAGCGTCACCGGACGGGGTGAGCGGTCGTTGATGGGAGCGGGACGGGCGGTCCGTCGCGGGCCCGGCGAAGCGCCGAGCAGCGCGGGCCGTGCGGCCACCGCGAAGTAGGAGCACCCCGCCGTGCGGCCCGGCGCGGCGGGGACCGCTCCGGAAACCGAATCGCGACACAAGAAAATTGTCTGTGATTTGCCGATTTTTCCGACAAGGCGCGCGACTCGGTATAACGTCGGGTAACAACATGATGAAGCTCCGCGGGGCGTCTCCGGTCCAACCTCATCGGTGTGGTCGTTCCTCCCCAGGTCCCACCCAAGGAATGCGGACGGGACGCCCCGCGGCCTCCGTCACGGGGGGCCGACCTCGACATCGACGTCAGGGTCGGCCCCCCGTTGGCGCATGTCCGGCGTGCCGTTCCACCACCCCGGACATGATCGTCCGGACCGGGTATCCTGGTCCGGTTGTCCGCGTCCGGCCGGGTCCCCCCGGTCCGGCACGGCCACGACGCACGACCTCCTGCCACGGAAGGACCGTGGCCGCTTAGCCCACAGGAGGTGAGCACGTCTTGCGTCATTACGAAGTCATGGTGATCCTCGACTCCAGCCTCGAGGAGCGCACCGTCGCCCCGTCCCTCGACACGTACCTGAACGTGATCCGGACCGCGGGTGGCTCGGTGGAGAAGACCGACGTGTGGGGCCGCCGGCGCCTCGCGTACGAGATCAACAAGAAGGCCGAGGGCATCTACGCCGTCATCGACCTGCAGGCGACGCCTGCCGCGGTGGCTGAGCTGGACCGTCAGCTGCGACTCAACGAGTCGGTGCTGCGCACCAAGGTCATCCGGCCGGAGATGCGCTAGTCGCATCCCGACCCGGCACCCGGATCAGCCTCGTCGGCATTGTCGGACGGCTCTGAGAGCCTGTACGGCGAGACGATGAGTGCGCGAGGAGATGGTCATGGCAGGAGACACCACCATCACGGTCATCGGCAACCTGACCGATGACCCCGAGTTGCGATTCACCCCCTCCGGTGCGGCGGTCGCCAAGTTCCGGGTCGCTTCGACGCCCCGGTTCATGGACAAGGCGTCCGGCGAGTGGAAGGACGGCGAGCCGTTGTTCCTCTCGTGCACGGTGTGGCGGCAGGCAGCCGAGCACGTCGCGGAGTCGCTGCAGCGCGGCGCCCGCGTGATCGTGTCCGGCCGGCTGCGCCAGCGGTCCTACGAGACCCGCGAGGGTGAGAAGCGCACCGTCATCGAGCTGGAGGTCGACGAGATCGGCCCGTCGCTGCGCTACGCCACGGCCAAGGTGCAGAAGATGTCCCGCTCCGGCGGCGGTGGCGGCGGCTTCGGTGGCGGTGGTGGCCAGGGCGGCGGAGGCAACTTCGACGACCCCTGGGCCTCGGCCGCTCCGGCACCCTCGCGCGGTGGTTCGGGTGGCGGAAACTTCGACGAGGAGCCCCCGTTCTAATGGCGCCGAGCGCCCGCGATCGCAAACCAGGAGCACGAGCAATGGCCAAGGCTGCGGCACTGCGCAAGCCGAAGAAGAAGGTGAACCCGCTCGACAAGGACGGGATCACCTACATCGATTACAAGGACACCGCGCTGCTGCGCAAGTTCATCTCCGACCGCGGCAAGATCCGCGCTCGGCGGGTGACCGGCGTGACCTCGCAGCAGCAGCGGCAGATCGCCCGTGCGGTCAAGAACGCCCGTGAGATGGCGCTCCTGCCGTACACGGCGACGGCCCGCTGAGAGGAGGCACGGACATGAAGATCATCCTGACTCAGGAGGTGTCCGGCCTCGGTACCCCGGGCGACATCGTGGAGGTCAAGGACGGCTACGGCCGTAACTACCTGCTGCCGCAGGGCTTCGCGATCGCCTGGACCAAGGGCGCGGAGAAGCAGGTCACGCTCATCAAGCGGGCCCGGTCGGCCCGTGAGATCCGCGACCTCGGCCACGCCAACGAGGTCAAGGGCCAGCTGGCGGGCCTGAAGGTCACCCTGAAGGCCCGCGCCGGCGACGGCGGTCGGCTCTTCGGCTCGGTCACCCCGACCGAGGTCGTCGACGCCGTCAAGGCCGCCGGTGGCCCGACGCTCGACCGCCGCCGGCTGGAGCTGCCCGGTCACATCAAGTCGACCGGCTCCTACCCGGTACGGATCAAGCTGCACCCCGAGGTGACCGCCACGTTCGACCTCACCGTCGTCCAGGGCTGACACCTACCAGCACCAACGACAGGGCCCGCGCCGACCGGCGCGGGCCCTGTCGTTTCTCCAGCACCGGAGCGGTTTCCGTCGCGGGAAGGCGTTACGTGGGCCGGATGGCCGCCGTCAGCCGATCGGCTGACCGGTGACCGCGCTGATCATCACCGTCGACAGGCCCCCGCCGACGACCGCCGCCGCCAGCGCCACGGTGGCCGCACGCCAGGTCGTCCCGACCCGGCGCAGCAGCAACGCCACGACGAGGCTGCTGGCCAACGCCAACCCGAACCGCGGCATAGCCTCCACCAGCGAACCGAGCGCCCGCGACCGCGGTGAGTCGCACCCCCCGCCACTGATGTCCGTGACACACCCCGGCGGCGCAGACCCGTCCAGCGTCAACAGCCAGACGAAGATCACTATCGCCGGCAGGAGATAGCACGCCGCCGTGTAGAGCAGCGGCCGAAGTGGCCCACCCGGATCCGGATCGAGCAGGTCGTCCTCGATACGACGGGCCCACGGGCCAGTACCCACCGTCTCGATCCGGCGCCGGACCGACGCAATCGTGGCCGCGGGAGCGGCCGGCTGGGGCTCGACCCGCCGCCGCGGTGCCGTGCGCGGCCGGGGAGCCGTGTACGCGACGACCGGCGAGCGTGGAGCCGACGGCGGGGGGTCCATCCACCGGGGGTCGTCCCCGGCCAACCGGGTGCCCGACCAGAAACCCTCCTCCCGGTCGTCCCGCGTCGACCACGACCAACCACCGGTGCCGCCGTCCGAACGGGGCACCTCCGTCCGGTCCCACCGCGGCTCGGTGTACCGGTCCCACTGGCCGGTGCTGTCCGGCTGCTGCCACTGGGCGGTGTCGTCGGGCTGCTGCCACCGGCCCGGGGTGTCGGCGCGCCCCCAGCGGTCCACCTCGTCAACCGGCTGCCAGGCGTGCACGCCGGACGCGTCCCACGGGTCGACGGCGGGCCGGTACGACGACTCCTCCAGCTCCGCCGCGCGCCGCGCCTCCCGGTCCCAGGGATCCACCGCGGGCGGTGGCGTGGCCGACCGGCGGCTCCGCCGGCCCGGCCGCTCCGCGGACCACGCCGGCCCCGGCTCGGCCGGCTCCTCCGTCTCCTCGATGCCCGACCACACCACCTGAGGGCGGCGGGACGTCGCGCGCCTCGGCCGCGTCTGCCGACCCACGTCGGATACCGGCTCGTCGTCCGCCCGCCGGCTCCCCACGTACCCCTGCTCCTGTGGACGGTCGAAGGTCCACTCCCGGGTGTGGTCGGAATCCGGGGCGGCGCCGATCGCCGGCGTCTCCCGCCAGCTCGTCTCGGCGACGCGGCGCCAACCGCTCGTCGTCTCGGTGGCCTGCCAACCCCCCGTTGAACGGGGAGCGTCCAGCTCGTACCCGTCATCGTCGTCGTCCGGGGCCGCGTGCCGCCCGCCGCCGTCGGCGCGCCGAACGCCGGACTCCAGGGCCCAGCGCGGCAGGTACGCGTCGACCGGCTCCTGCTGGCCGCGCTCGATCGCACGTCGGCGGCTCGGGGTGCGGTAGTCACCGGAGCCCGACGCGTAGGGGTCGACCGGCCGGTCGGCGGGGTCGTCCCAGCGGGCGATCGAGCGTCGCCCGCGCGGACCATCCTCTCCGCGTCCCCAGTCCCGGTAACTCACGGCCGGAGCGTGACCCTTCTCAACCGAAAGCGCAATATCCGCTGTCCAGGTGTAGCCGATGGTGGAGATAGTACGGGACAAATGAGGCCGGAGTCTGGCCGAGATTTTGTCCTCCACAGGGTGGGGATGACATCTTCCCAGCTCACAGCCGTGTCGGGCCGAATTCCCCAACCGTTGTCCACAGCCTGTGCACACGCTGCGCACATGCTCGTCCACCGGTGTCCACAGGTTGTCCCGAGACTCGTCCACCGGCGCTGTTGAGCGGCTGACCCCGGGTTCCGTATGGTGACCACCCGGCCCACCGCACGATGACCCCCGATCGCACGGCAGGTCGGCAAGTTTTGTCGTACCGCGGCGGTAGAGCTGGGACGAGGATCCGACGGCGTGGAGGGGGGACCGTGTCGGTCACCGACGACATGCGGGCGGACCCGCGCTCCGGAGGGCAGCCGCCCGCACCGGCGCAGCGCGACGGCCAGTTCGACAAGACGCCACCGCAGGACATCGCCGCCGAGCAGTGCGTGCTGGGCGGCATGCTGCTCTCCAAGGACGCCATCGCCGACGTCGTCGAGATCCTGAAGAGCAACGACTTCTACCGGCCGATCCACGCCACGATCTTCGACACGATCCTGGAGATCTACGGCCGGGGCGAGCCCGCCGACTCGATCACCGTGGCGGCGGCCCTGGCCGACTCCGGCGACCTGGTCCGGATCGGCGGCGCGCCCTACCTGCACACCCTGATCGCCAGCGTGCCCACCGCGGCAAACGCCGCGTACTACGCGCGCATCGTCAGCGAGCGAGCCGTGCTCCGCCGGCTCGTCGAGGCCGGCACCCGCATCGTCCAGCTCGGCTACGGCACCGCCGCCGGCGGCAGCCGCGACGTCGACGACATCGTCGACCTCGCCCAGCAGGCCGTGTACGACGTGACCGAGCGGCGGGTCAGCGAGGACTTCGCCGTCCTCGCCGACATGCTCCAGCCGACCCTCGACGAGATCGAGGCGGTCGGCGCCCAGGGCGGCGTCATGACCGGCGTGCCCACCGGCTTCACCGATCTCGACCGCCTCCTCAACGGGCTGCACCCCGGGCAGCTCATCATCGTGGCGGGGAGGCCCGGTCTCGGAAAGGCACTCGCCCTCGACACCCCCCTGCCGACGCCGGACGGCTGGACCACCATGGGCGAGGTCAAGGTCGGTGACCGTTTGCTCGCCGCCGACGGCCGCCCGACCACCGTCACGGCCGCCTTCGACGTCATGTACGGCCGGCCCTGCTACGAGGTCGAGTTCTCCGACGGCTCGGTGATCGTCGCCGACGCCGACCACCTGTGGAAGACCACCCGGGCAAGCCGGCGACAGCCCGAGCAGCGACCCCGCCGGTACTGGTCGGAGTCGTCGTTGGCGATAGTGCGGGCGGCGCACACCACGATGGCCGCCGAACCGGACCGTCTGGTCACAGGGGCGCAGGCTCTGGCGTTGCTCGATCGGCCCGACACCACACCGGTACGCGTTGACGGCACGGTGACCACCGCCGAGATCGCGGCCACACTGGGCACGGCGGATCGGCGATTGAACCACTCTGTGGAGAACTGCCGGCCACTTCAACTTCCGGAACGGGACCTGCCGACTCCGCCATACACCCTCGGAGTCCACCTCAGCGACGGCCACGCCAAGGCCGCTACGGCGGACAAGCACATCCCTCGGAACTATCTGCGGGCGTCTGAGGCGCAGCGGCGCGAGCTGCTGGCCGGCCTGATGGACACGGACGGCACCGTCTCCCCGACCGGCAACCTGCAGTACACGTCCACCTCCCAGCGCCTCGCCGAGAATGTGCGCGAGCTGGTGGTCAGCCTCGGCTACCGCTGCACCGTCACGGCGAACTCCGTCCCGGGTCGCACGGCGGCAAGCTCGACCGCGTACACCCTGAATTTCTCCACCCCGGACCCGGTCTTCCGCATGGAGCGCAAGCGGGCGGCGCACGCGGCCCGCCGCCGGACCGCGTCGGACGTGCGGACGGCATCGCGCTACATCGTGAATGTCCGGCCGGTCCCCAGTGTGCCGGTGCGCTGCGTGACGGTCGACAACCCGGACCACCTGTACCTGGCTGGCCGAGCCATGATCCCTACGCACAACAGCACGGCGAGCATGGACTTCGCCCGCAACGCGGCTATCCGGACCAACCAGGCCTCGGCGATCTTCTCGCTGGAAATGAGCAAGGTCGAGATCGTCATGCGACTGCTCTCGGCCGAGGCCCGGGTGCCGCTGCACGTGCTGCGCAGTGGTCAGCTCTCCGACGACGACTGGACGAAGCTCGCCCGGTGCATGGGTGAGATCAGCGAGGCACCGCTCTTCGTCGACGACACGCCGAGCATGAACCTGATGGAGATCCGGGCGAAGGCGCGGCGGCTCAAGCAGAAGCACGACCTGAAGCTCATCGTCGTCGACTACCTCCAGCTGATGACCTCGCCGAAGCGCACCGAGAGCCGGCAGCAGGAGGTGGCCGACCTGTCGCGTGGCCTCAAGCTGCTCGCCAAGGAGGTCGAGTGCCCGGTCATCGCGGTCAGTCAGCTGAACCGTGGCCCGGAGCAACGCACCGACAAGCGCCCCCAGCTGTCCGATTTGCGTGAAAGTGGCTCGATTGAGCAGGATGCCGACGTTGTCATCCTTCTCCACCGCGACGACTACTACGACAAGGAGTCGCCGCGGGCCGGGGAGGCGGACTTCATAATCGCCAAGCATCGGAATGGTCCTACCGACACAGTGACGGTGGCGGCGCAGCTCCACCTGTCGCGCTTCGTGGACATGGCGATCGTGTGAGGCAGACAGGCGCGCGGCTGTCGGCGGCAGAGCGAACTGCGGCCGTTCGATCGGGCCTTGGCTGGGGAATCCCTCAGCAGCATCGCGCAGTCCTATGGGAATTTCCCGACAAGCGGTTCGGGGCTTTCCCGGCTCCGGCCGTCACATGGTGACAGTGTCGAGCCGGAGCGGGGTGGGGACATGACGACGGGCGGTGTACGTACCAGCGAGGATGCGGCGATGAGAGACGGCGACGAGGTGGCGTTCGGCGGCCTGGTGGAGCGGTACCGGCGGGAGTTGCGGGTGCACTGCGCCGACCTGCTGACAGCCTTCGGACTGCCCGCGCAGCTCACCTGAGCCCTCTTCGGCGAGCAGCCCACCCGTTAGCCGGGCAGGGGGAACCAGCCGGCGACCTCGCCGAGTTCGAGGCGGTCCCGGTCGGTGAGCGGGAGCCGCCCGGTGGCCTTGAGCAGGTACTCGTGATCGTCCCAGCCCGCCGGGCGGACGGCGTCGTCGCTGAGCAGCCCGTCCATGGTCGCCACCGCGACCCGGGTCGCCTCCGGGCCGGGCGGGGGTGCGGCGGGCAGGTCCACCACCAGGTCGAGGTGGTGGACGACGGCCTCGGTGGCGAGCGTCGCCAGCAGGTCGGGTACGCGCAGCACGTGACCCTGGGTGGTGACGCAGCCGGTGGGCTCCGCGGCGGCGGCCGCGCGGACGGCGGCGGGGGCGGTGTCGGTCCAGAGCCGGACCACGCCGCTGGGCCGTTCGAAGGCGGCGGCGGAGCGGCGGACCCACCAGGCGTGCCGGGAGCCGTCGCCGGGCGGGAACGTGTGCCAGTAGGTGACGTCGTCCACGTCGGGCGGGCCGTCGGCGGGGCTGGCGAGCGCGACGAGGGCACGCTGGGCGTCGCCGACGAGGTGCAGGAGCAGGTCGGCGACGAGCCAACCTCGGCAGCGGGTGGGCCGTTGCAGGTCGGCGTCGTCGAGGTCGGCGACGATCCGGGTGATCCCGTCGTACGCCTGCGCCAGCGCGATGTGCTGCTGCCGGTGGGACGTCATGGGACGCAGCGTCGCACGGGCCGCACGACCGCGCACGGGTGCGAGGAAGGGCGGTTCCCCGTCCTCACACCCGTGTGAAGCCGCTCGTCCGGCTCAGCCGAACATCTCGTCGAGGAAGCTCTTGTGCTTCTTGCGCCGGTAGTGGCCGTGGTAGCCGTGGTGCTGCTGCCCGTGGCCGCCGTACGCGGGGGCCGGCGGGTAGCCATGGGCGGGCGGGGGCGGTGGCGGCACCGCGCCGTAGCCGGGCTGGTGGGGAGCCGGGGCGGGCGGTGGCGGCGGCGGATAGCCGCCCTGCTGGTGGGCGGGCTGCCCGGGATGGGCGGGGGCGGGCGCGGCCTGCTGGCGGTTCCAGTTGGCCTCCGCCTCGAACAGCTTCTCCAGTTCGCCGCGGTCGAGGAAGATCCCCCGGCACTCGCCGCACTGGTCGATGACGACGCCGCTGCGCTCGTACTGGCGCATTTCTCCGTGACACTTGGGACAGGTGAGGCTCATCACCCGACCGTACCTGGTCGACTCACGCGGTCGTCTTCAGCGCGTCGATGACTTCGTCGTCGGAGACCTCGTGGAAGTCGTCGTAGTACGCGCTGACCGCCATGAACTCGGCCGGATGCTGCGGGCAGACGACCTGGTCGGCCTCGGCGGAGAGCATCTCGTACGCCTCCTGCGAGCCGACCGGCACGGCCACGATGACCCGGCGGGCGCCGAGGTGGCGGGCGACCTGGACGGCGGCGCGGGCGGTTGCCCCGGTGGCGAGACCGTCGTCGACGATCACAGCGGTGCGGTCGGTGAGGCCCAGCGGTGGCCGGCCGGCGCGGTAGAGGCGTTCGCGCCGTTCCAGCTCGGCCTGCTCGCGCTGGCGAACCTCGGCGATGTCCTCGGGGCTGAGCCGGCTCGCGACGATGTCGTTGAGCACCTGCACCCCACCGGGGCCGAGGGCGCCGAAGGCGACCTCCCGGGCCCAGGGCATGCCGAGCTTGCGGACGACGAGGACGTCGAGGGGAGCGCCGAGCCGCTGGGCGATCACCTCGGCCACGGGCACGCCGCCGCGTACCAGGCCGAGGACCATGACGTCCGGGTCGCCGACGAGGGCGGTGAGCCGGTCGGCGAGCATCCGTCCCGCTTCGGCCCGGTCTCGGTAGGTGGTCATCCCTCAGGTGTACGCCGTGTCGGCGTCCTCCGCCCGGTGGTTGGCCGATCTGGCCGAGCCCACCGGTTCCGCCGAGCCGACCGAGCCCACCGAGCCGACCGATCCCGCCGGGTGGGCAGAGTCGGCCGAGTCGGAACGGGCGAGCGCGGGCGCCCAGGCCAGGAAAGCCAGCGGGTAGAGCAGGTAGCCGAACCGGGTGGAGGGCATGAGCAGGATCGCGGCGAGCAGCCCGTACCCGCAGACGAGCGCCGTGTCGGCGGCGGTGCGGGGCGGTCGGCGGGCGAGCCGGACGGCGATCGCCAGCCCGGCGGCGAGCAGGAGCCCGACGGCGATCGCGCGGCCGGCCGGCAGCGTGGTGGCGACGAGGTGGCCGGGGAAGGGTGACTGCGCGGGGCTGGTGACCAGACCGTGGCCGAGCGGGAAGCGGAGCACGTTCTCCACCAGCGCGTCACGGTCGACGAGCAGCACGGGCAGGAGCGCGGCGACCGGCAGACCGACGGCGCTGGCGGCGACGCGGCGACCGGCCCGTCGGGTCGCACCCCAGATGATCAGTACGAGGGCGACGGGCCAGGCGAACAGCTTGAGAGCGCCGGCCAGACCGACGGCCACGCCGGCTCGGCCGGGCCGGTCGGCGGCGGCGAACGCGAGCGCGAGCAGGCAGAGCGCGAGAACGGGAAGGTCGTCGCCGCCGGTGGCGAGGGTGAGCGCGCAGACCGGCAGCACGGTGGCGGCCTGGACCGCGCGCAGCACGGCCGCGTCGGGTCCGCCCGGCTCGCCGGGGGTGCCGCTTCGCCGGAGGGTACGCACGGCGAGCGCGAGCGCCACGGCGGTGGCGAACGCGAACCACACCCGGGCGTCGGTCCACGCCGCGTCGACGGCGGCCCGGGGCAGGCCGAAGAGGGCCATGCCCGGCTGGTACGGGGTGTAGCCGAGCAACTGTTCCCCGGGCGGCAGTGCGGCGATCGCGTCGTGCCCGAGGTAGGGGGTTCCGGTGTCGACCAGGCGGCGCCCGGACTCCTCGACGACGATCACCTCCTCCTGTGCCCGGTCGGTCCGCCCGCCGGCCCGCTCGACGCTCTGGAGAACCACCGGGAGTAGGGCGGTCGTGGCCCAGGCGAACGTGGTGACCGCCCAGCGGGCGGGGAGATCGATCAGCGGCGAGGCCGGGTGGCGGCGCCGGATCAGGAGCTGGGCGGCGACAGCGAGGCTGGCGAGCAGGTAGCCGGCGGCGGCGACCGCGCCCCAGGCCCGGTGCGGCAGCAGCGTCGAGGTCAGCGCGGTGACCGCGGCGAACGCCGCCGAAACGGCGTACAGGGTCAGGTCGAGGGCGAGACCGGCGCCAGCGGTGTCGAGGGCGCGCCAGCCGCGGCGGCGGACGGTCGGGGCGGCGACGGTCACGCGGGCCAGTCTGGCAGACCGCGCGGTCGGGGATCAGGCCGGCTGGTTGCGGCCGCGGGTGGCGGACCGGCGGCTGGCCGGGAGGCGTACGACGGCACCGGCGTCGTGCAGCGGCGCCGCGAGTAGGCCGGGGCGGCCGCCGGAGCCGCGCCGCAGCGCCGCCAGCAGCGTGCCGGCGGGCATCGGCCGTGCGAAGAGGTGGCCCTGGCCGCCCGTGCAGCCCAGCTCCCACAGGGCGCGGCGCTGCGGTTCGTTCTCCACACCTTCGGCGATCACGGTCAGGTCGAGGCTGCGCCCGAGATCGAGCGTGGAGCGGATGACCGCGGCGGCTTCGGCGGAGCTCTCCATCTCGGTCACGAAGCTGCGGTCGATCTTCAGCTCGTGAACGGGGATGCGGGAGAGCAGCGAGAGCGACGAGTAACCGGTGCCGAAGTCGTCGAGGGCCAGCCGGACGCCTTCGTCGCGGAGCCGGCTGAGCACCCGGTCGACGACGTCGAGCTGGCTGAGGGTGAGCGTCTCGGTCAGTTCCAGCACCAGGCTGTCCGGTGGCAGGTCGTGGGCCCGCAGGCGGGCCGCCACCGAGCCGGGGAAGCGGGCGTCGAGGAGGCTGCGGGGCGACACGTTGACCGCCACCGGCACGTCGAACCCGGCGTCCCGCCAGGTCGCCGCGGCGACGAGCGCCTGGTCGAGGATCGCCTCGGCGAACGCGGGCAGCAGGCCGGAGCGCTCCACGGCCTCGAGGAAGCGCAGTGGGTCGATCATGCCGTGGGTCGGGTGGTGCCACCGGGCCAGCGCCTCCGCGCCGGTCACGGCGCCGGTGCCGAGGTCGACGATCGGCTGGAAGTTGACGGTGAACTCCTGGTCGGCCACGGCCCGGGGCAGGTCCCCGCCGAGGGTGAGCCGGGCGACGTCGGCGGTGTCCCGGTTCGGGGCGTACGTGGAGATGCGCTGGCCGGCCCGCTTCGCCTGGTACATCGCGACGTCGGCGCGGCGCAGCAGCTCGGCCATGCCGCCGGTCGCGGGTGCGGCGGCGATGCCGCCGCTCGCCTCGACGCTGATCCGCATGCCGTCGAGGTCGAACGGCTCGTGCAACGTGCTGAGCAGGGTCTCCGCGCGGTGCGCGGCCACCGCCGGGGCCGGCAGCCCCCGCAGGAGTACGGCGAACTCGTCGCCACCCAGCCTCGCCACCAGGTCGGTGGGCTGGGCGGCACCGCTCAGCCGCTCGGCGACCTGCACGAGCACCTGGTCCCCCGCGGCGTGCCCGAGCGTGTCGTTGACCTCCTTGAAGTGGTTCAGGTCGATCAGGACGAGAGCGGTCACCCCTTCGGCGTGCCGGGTGCTGAGCTGCTCGGTGCCCTGGTCGAGCAGGTGCCGGCGGTTCGCCAGCCCGGTCAGCGCGTCGTGCGTGGCCGCGTACGCGTGCTCGTCGGCGATCCGGGCCAGTTCCGCGTACGCCTGCGCGTTGCGCACCGCCGTGCAGAGCGCCGACGCGAAGGTGCGCAGCGTGTACTGCTCGCGTTCGGAGAGCTGCACCGGGCCGCGGAACCGCAGCCGCAGCGTCCCGACGCCGACGGCCCGGTCGTGACCCTCCAGGGGGGTGGTCAGCACGGTGCCGTCGACCGTGGTCGGCTCGGCGGCCGGCCCGTCGTAGGTGATCGTGCCGGCCCCGCCGCGTACCGTGCGGTCGCCCTCGCGCAGCTCGATCTCCACCTCGTCGGCGCTGAACAGCTCGGCGGCCTGCGTGACGGCGGTGGTGAGGACCTGGTCGAGATCGACGACGTTGAGCGCGTCGGTGGTGCGGGCGAGCCGCTGCCACGCCTGCTGCTCGGTGCGGGCCTTCACCCGGTTGGAGTAGAGCAGGTGCAGGCTGAGCACCAGTGGCGGCACGGCCAGGAGAAGTCGGTTGTCCATCCGGAGCGTCAGAACCGTGCCCACGACGACCAGGAGCCGCGCGAAGGAGTCAGTCAGCCGAAGATCCCAGTCCTGGTAGAACAGCGAGCTGAGCCGAGTGCCGGTCGCTATGGCGATCACCGGCAGGGTGATCAGTTCGTCGATCACCACTGCCGCCAGGTAGGCGATGGCGAGTGGTGCGATGACCGCGACAAGACCGTCGCCGCTGATGCTCTGGCCGGTGCCGTGCAGGACCAGGCCTGCCGCTGTGGCCACGATCATGTTCTTACCGACACCGAATACCGCTTTGAAGGGCGGTATCCGCGTCAGGGCGGTGCCGATCGCGACGCCGATGCCTGTCGACACCACCACGAGCGGGGTCGGTGCCAAGGCAAGGCCGATCATGATCGCAGTCTCGGTCCAGGCGATGTAGTGCTGTGTGGCACGTATGCGGATGCGAACCTTGACTGTGAAGCCCAGGGATATGAGGAAGACGAGAGCCGCCCCGACGATGGCCGTGTCCCGTACCGGATTCTGAACCAGAAGGGCTACCGAGACTGTTGCGGCCCCGGCAGCGAAGACGACGACGAGACCGACTAGCAGCCGTAGCCGCTGATCGGTCCCGGTCTGTCGATCTTGTGGAGCCACCCAACGTCCTCGCGTCGACACTGAGAGGGCCTACGCTCCGCAAGACTACTGTCATCGAGCCCCTTTAAGTAGGTGGCTCAGCCCCATTCGTGCGAGTTCATTTCGACCCCCAGCTGGTCTTAGTTGACGTTGGGGTCAGCTTAAGTGGCTTAGCGCCAGCTTTCGACCGATAAATGTCTTTATATGCAAAATGAGCCAATATGTCGACAGGCCGCTACGTTCCGTTCTTGACTGCTGACGCGATGCTTCCGTTCGCTCCGCAATCGCGGAGTCGCCTTGGGCCATATCTGTGTGTTGGCGGCGCTATCGACAGTGTGACGATCCCGCTTTGGTTTTTCCTCCACAGTTTGGTCCGTATTGACGTGGGATGACTGACGGCCCTGCTGGCGGCAACCCACAACCACCGGGCCATCGCGCCCTTGTTCCGGGGACTAAGCTCGACATCCCGCGTCTTGCTTATCCGCCGCCGGAGTTGAGGCCAGTGGAGATACGCGTTCTCGGCGGGCTGTCGGTGCGGGCCTCGTCCGACGAGCTCCCACTCGGAACGCCGAAGCAGCGAACCGTCCTGGCCATGCTGACCACCGAGCCTGAACATCTGGTGACGGTCGACGAACTCGTCGATGAGTTGTGGCCCGATGGGCCACCGCGGTCCGCCGTGCCGAACGTTCGGACGTACGCCGCTAACCTGCGCCGGGCATTCCAGGCGGCGGCCGGCTCCGAGGGCGCGCTGGTCGTCAGGCAGGGAAACGCCTACCGCCTGCAGCTCCGCGCGTGCCAACTCGACCTCATCCAGTTCACCGCTGACTGCGCGCAGGCCCGGACCCTGATCAACAGGGGGAGTCTGGAACATGCCGAAAAACTGCTCAACCGGGCGCTCGGCCGGTGGCAGGGACGGATGCTCGCGGGACTTCCGCTCGGCCCCGTTCTCGCCGGCCGCGTAGCGGCCGCCGAAGAACAGCGGTGTGATGCGGTCGAACTTCTCGCCCGACTGTGGATCGGACTCGGACGACCCGAGCGGGCTGTCTTCGCGCTCCGGGACCTGCTTGCTCGTGAGCCGCTCCGTGAGTCGGCCCATGCCCTTCTCGTGGAGGCCCTCCATCGTCACGGTGACCGTTCCGGCGCCCTCTCGGCATACGCGTCGGCGCGGCAGATTCTGGCTCGCCACCTGGGTGTCGAGCCCGGCACGGAGCTGCGGATGCTTCGAAAGGCGATCCTCGCCGGGAGCACCGCCGGTACCTCCGTCATGAACCCGCACGCCAGGTTGGAGCCCGAGGAGCGGTCGTCGGTATCGGAGGGAGGGCGGCGCGGAGAGCAGGTCGACCGGCTTCCGCGAGCGGTGCCGGACTTCATCGGACGGACTGACGTAATCGACCGCCTGCTTCTGGAAACCGGACAGATCGAGGACCGAAGTTCTGCGGTCCACCTCATCGACGGTATGGCCGGCAGCGGCAAGACGACGCTGGCGGTGCATCTGGCTCGCCTCCTCGCCGTTCGATACCCGGACGCGCAGCTGTTCATCGACCTTGGCGGCCACGGGAAGGAGACGCCAGTCGAGTCGGCGGCGGCGCTTGCCGTCCTTCTTCGGCAACTGGGGGTGCCTGGCGGCCGGATACCTGTTGACCTGGACGATCGGATCGATCTCTGGCGACGAGAGTTGGCGAGTCGACGGGTCGTCGTACTCCTCGACAACGCCGCGAGCACCGAACAGGTGCGTCCGATCCTTCCGGTCGCTGCCGGCGCCGTGGTGATCGTTACCTCGCGCCGGCGACTTGCCGGTCTCGACGCCCGGCCGCCGGAGTCGCTGCCACCCATGACGGAGGAGGAGGGGATCGCGCTGCTCGCCTCGGCGGCGGGAGGGCCTCGGGTGCTGGCCGAACGGGCCGCCGCGGCGGCGGTGGTCCGGTACTGCGGCCGACTGCCGCTGGCGATCAGACTCGCCGGAGCGCGACTTGCTCATCGTCCGGCCTGGCGGCTCAGTGACCTGGCGCGTCTACTCGCGGACGGGACCGGCGGTCTGCTGCGAATGACCGTGGAGGAGCGCAACCTGGCGGGCGCCTTCGCCACGTCGTACGAGCCGACAAGCCCTTCGGCGAAGCAGATGTTCCGGCTGCTCAGCGTCCATCCCGGCCGCGAGTTCACGCTGCCCCTGGCAGCGGCGATCAGCGATGAGTCGCTGGTCCGCACAGCAGAGGCGCTCGATGAACTGATCGACGGTCATCTTGTGGAGGAGGTGGCGAGGGGGCGATATCGCATGCATGACCTGATCCGTCATTACGCTGCCGAGCTGTCGATGGAATGTGACACCCCGAAACGGCGCGAAATGGCGCTTGCCCACCTGTTGGACTTTATTCTGCACGCGTCACTGTCGGCAGCTGATGTGCTTGAGGACGGGCTCGCTCGCGCGCAGGTTTCCATGGGAGAGCCTCGTCGCCCCGATCTCCTGACGGTGAGCAGACGGGGCATCGAGTGGTTCGAAGAGGAGCGTTCCACAATCGTTGCTCTTGTGGGCCGGGCTCACCAGGCTGGCTTTCACAACCAAACGTGGCGACTGACCCGGACCATCTGGCGTTTCTGCTACATGCGCGCCTACTTCGACGACATCATCCACACGCACCGACTCGGCCTGGCGGCCGCCCGATCAGCAGACGACCCGGCCGCCACCGCCCTGATGTGCAACTACCTCGCGTCCGCCTACGTGCGGACCGGCAACTATCGGGACGCGTTGGAACTCCTGACCACTGCTGTTGCCATCAGCGAACGCGAGCGCGATCGGCCGAACCTGTTCAGGTTCCGGGCCAATCTGGTGGTCGTGTACTGGCTGCGGGGCGATCTCGAGGCCGCCGTCGCGGTCGGAATCGCCTCGATCCGGGATCCCCGGGGTTACCGACCGGACGAGATTCCTGCCAACCTGCCCAACCTCGGTCTTGCGCTGACGACGCTCGGTCGGTACGAGGACGCGTTGCATGTCCACCGACTGCACTTGTACTGGGCACGAGCCCACGGCAACTACTTCCACATCACCAACGCCCTCGGTCACATCGGATCCGTCAAGGCACGGATGGGCAAGCATGCCGCAGCCATTCGCATATTGCGGGCATCGCTGATGCTGAGGGACCGCACGGGCCATCGGTATGCGGAGGCAGAGGTGCAGAATGATCTCGGCGTCGCTCTGCGTGGTCTGGGGCGGCTTTCGGCCTCGGTGCGACAGCACGAACTCGCGTTGCGCCTGGCGCTCGAATCGGGGGAGCGGCACGTGCAGGCAGCGGCCCTCAACGAACTGGGAAGTACCCTCGACCTGCTAGGTGACACCGACGGATCAACCGAGAAATTCTCCGCCGCACTTGCTCTGGCCACCCGCATCTCGCACCCGTACGAGCAGGGGCGGGCGTTGGCGGGCCTGGCTGGCCTCGCCGTGGCGCAGGATGTCGACGCGGCGAAGCGGTACTGGGAGCGGGCGTCGGCGATCTTCCAGCGGATGGGCGTACCGGAGCGGTTCGAGGTCGAGCGCCGCCTCGCCGAGATCGCGGGCGACCCGGCGCAACCCCGTTGAGCTGCTGAAACCCTGGCTTATCGATTTCTTATCGCCGTCGCCGCTAGCCTCGGCCGCGTCGGCGAACGGGGGAGGTTCTGACTCGGGGCAGAACCTGGATCGCCGGAGCGCCCGCCGTCGGGGTCATCCCCCAGCGACCTCGGCGGCGGGTCGAACGAGGCGACAGGGGCGTCGGTGCCGCCCCGCCGGGCCGCGAAGCTCGGCGGCCTTCCGGAACTCCCGCCCGCGGGGTGAGCCGCCGCCGACCCATCCTTGTCGCCCCCGGGGCGGATAGGCTCGCCGGCGTGACGGATCCTGCGCAGCTCACCCACGTCGACGCGGCCGGTGCGGCCCGCATGGTCGACGTCTCCGCCAAGTCGGTCACCGGGCGGCTCGCGGTCGCCGCCGGCCGGCTCCGCACCACGACCGAGGTCGTCGACCTGCTGCGGCGGGACGGGCTGCCGAAGGGCGACGCGCTCGCCGTCGGCCGGCTGGCCGGCATCATGGGCGCGAAGCGGACCCCCGACCTGATCCCGCTCTGCCACCCCATCGCCCTGCACGGCGTCACCGTCGACCTGACCCTCACCGAGGACACCGTCGAGATCACCGCGACGGCGCGTACGGCGGACCGTACCGGCGTCGAGATGGAGGCGCTCACCGCCGTCGCGGTCGCCGGCCTGGCGCTGGTGGACATGGTGAAGGCCGTCGACCCGGCGGCCTCCGTGGACGCCGTTCGGGTGCTGCGCAAGGAGGGTGGCAAGACCGGTGAGTGGGTCCGTCCGGAGGACCGGCCGTGATCCGGGCGCGCGTCATCGTGGCCTCCAACCGCGCCTCCGCCGGTGTGTACGCGGACACCAGCGGCCCCCTGCTCGCCGCCGGTCTGCGGGAGCTGGGCTGCGAGGTGGGCGAGCCGGTGGTGGTGCCGGACGGCGATCCGGTCGGGGCGGCGCTGCGCGCCGCCGCCGCTGACGGGGTGGACGTCGTGGTGACCAGCGGCGGCACCGGCATCAACCCGTCCGATCGCACTCCCGAGGTGACCCGGGCGCTGCTCGACCACGAGATCCCCGGCATCGCCGAGGCGATCCGCGCGTACAGCCGAGACCGGATGCCCACCTCGGTGCTGTCGCGGGGGGTGGCCGGCGTGCTGGGCCGGACACTGGTGGTCAACCTGCCCGGCTCGACCGGCGGCGCCCGCGACGGGCTCGCCGTGCTCGGCCCGATCCTGGCCCACGCCGTCGACCAGATCCGCGGCGGCGACCACTGACCGGACCGCCCGCCGCTCCGGGCCGGGTGGCCGTCGACCGGGCCCACCACCGGCCGGGGCGCCCGCGGTCCGGGCCGGGTGGCCGTCGACCGGCCCAACCGGCGACCACTGGATGGTCCGCCCGACCCACTGGACCGGCGGCGGGGAGGCCACCCGGATACGCTCGTCCGGTGAGCACGGAAACCGCATCGGCCGCCGATCGGGTCGCCGCGCCCCCGCCCGCCGGGTGGGAGGAGGCGCGCTCGCGGGTGTACGCGGTGGGCCTCGCCGCCGCGCTGCCCGCTGTCGGCCGGCCACTCGCCGAGATCGACGGGCACACCCTGGCCGAGCCGTTGACCACCCGGACGGCGCTGCCGGCGTTCCCCACCTCCAGCGTGGACGGCTGGGCGGTGCGCGGTGCCGGCCCGTGGCGGGTGGTCGGGCGGGTGCTGGCCGGCAGCACCCCGGCGCCGCTGGCGGAGGACGGGACGACCGTCGAGATCGCGACCGGGGCGATGGTCCCGGAGGGGACTACGGCGGTGCTGCGGGTCGAGGAGTCGAGCCGTACGCCGGACGGCCGGGTGGCCGGCACGCCGCGGCCGGCGCCGGAGTGGCGCGAGCCCGGCGAGGAGGCGTACGACGGGGAGGAACTTCTTCCCGCCGGCACCCCCGCGGACCCGGCGGTGATCGGCCTGGCCGCCTCCTGCGGGCACGACACGCTGCCGGTCCGGCGGCAGCCGCGCGCCGCGCTGCTGGTCTTCGGTGACGAGTTGCTGACGGCGGGCCCGCCCGCCGCCGGCCGGGTCCGGGACGCGCTGGGGCCGTCGGTGCCGGCCTGGCTGCGCCGCTACGGGTGCGTGGTGCGCCCCTCCGACGTGGTGGGGCCGGTGGCGGACACGCTGCCCGCGCACGTGGCCGCGCTGCGGGGCGCGCTGGCCGACGCCGACCTAGTGTGCACCACGGGTGGCACGATGCACGGCCCGGTCGACCACCTGCACCCCGCGCTGGAGGCGTTGGGCGCGGACTACGTGGTCAACACCGTCGCAGTGCGGCCCGGTTTCCCGATGCTGCTGGCCCGGCTGGTCGGCGCCGACGGCCGGGTGCGGTTCGTCGCCGGGCTCCCCGGCAACCCGCAATCCGCCGTCGTCGCCCTGGTGTCGCTGGTCGCCCCGCTGCTGGCCGGTCTCACCGGCCGGCCGATGCCGGCGCTGCCATCGGCGACGCTCGCCGAGCCGATCCGCGGCCGGGGCGGCTACATGCACCTCGCGCTGGTGCGGCTGGACCGTACGGCCGGCACCGCCCATCCGGTCCGGCACGTCGGGTCGGCGATGCTGCGGGGGCTGGCCGGCGCCGACGGATTCGCGGTGATCCGCCCGGGCACGTCCGGGGAGCCCGGGGACCGGGTGCCGGTCGTGCCGCTGCCGCTGCTGCCCGGGGAGCGTGCGTGGTGACCGCGCCCGTCGTCGCGTTCGGCGAGGTGACCGAACGCCCGCTCGATCTGGCCGCGCACGAGGCGGCGGTCGCCGACCGCCGGGCCGGTGCGGTCGTGTCGTTCCAGGGTGTGGTGCGCGACCACGACCACGGCCGCGCCGTGACCAGCCTGGAGTACGAGGGGCACCCGAGCGCCGAGCGGGTGCTGCGCGAGGTCGCCGCCGAGATCGCGGCCGACCCCGACGTGTTCGCGGTGGCGGTGTCGCACCGGATCGGCCCGCTGGAGATCGGCGACGTGGCGCTGGTGGCGGCGGTCAGCACGGCGCACCGGGCCGCCGCGTTCGCCGCGTGCGCCCGCCTGGTCGACGAGGTGAAGGCGCGCCTGCCGATCTGGAAGCGCCAGGTATTCGCCGACGGCACCGAGGAGTGGGTCAACTGCCCCTGACGGCCGACCGGCCCGCCGCGCCCGGTAGCGGCGTCTCCCGGCACGACGTGTCCTGGCACCGCGGGCGACCGGCGACGCCCGGGCGACCGGCGACGCGCGGTGGGCGGGGGCGTCAGCGGCGGGTGACCAGCGCGCCCGGGCGGCCGGCCCGGTCGCCGTAGAAGACCGGCTCCGCCCCGGGCCGCCACGGCAGCGCGGCCACCAGCACGATCAGCGCCAGCGCCAGCGAGTTTTCCATCAGGGCGCCGAAGAGGCCGTCCTGGTAGTGGGACACCTCGGGGAGTTGGTGCTCGTACGGCCAGATCGGCGAGACCAGGAAGAGCAGGTAGAGGACCACGGCGGCGACCCCGTGCCGGAGCCCCGTCAACGTCGGGTACCAGATCGGGGAGCGGAGGCCGTTCACCCCCGGCAGCCCACCCAGTCCGGCCCGGGCGGCGAGACCCCGGCTGGCATCGCGCCGGCGGAGCGCGGCGTCGGCCAGCACGATGATCGCCGGGATCACCCACACGAGGTGGTGCGTCCAGGAGATCGGGCTGATCACGCTCGTGGTGAGCCCGACCAGGGTGAACGCGGTCAGCTCGTCGCCGTCCGCGCGCGCGTTGGCGGCGCGGGACAGGCCGAGCGCGAGCATCAGGATCGCGAACGCGAACCAGAGCAGCCCCGGCGTCTCGATCGAGTCGTACAGCCGGGCGAGCAGCCCGGCCAGCGACTGGTTGGGGGTCATGTCGGCGGCACCGACCCGCTCGGTCTGCCAGAGCACCCCGCCGAAGTAGGCCCGCGACTCCGGGCCGACCAGAGCGAAGGAGCCGACCGTCACGGCCACCACCGTGGCGACGGCCGTCGTCGCCGCGCGCCACTGACGCGTGATCATTAGGTAGACGATGAAGAGGGCCGGGGTCAGCTTGACGGCGGTGGCGAGGCCGATGCCGACGCCGGCCCAGGCGCCGCTGTAGACGAAGCGCAGCAGCAGACCGTCCGTGGGGGCGACATGCGTGCCCCGGCGGGCGCGCCAGCGCAGACCGATCAGGTCGGCCATGACCAGCGCGAAGAGAAGCAGGTTGACCTGGCCGTAGCCGAGGGTCTCGCGCGCCGGTTCGAGGGCCGCGGCGCACGGCGTCGCGATCGCCACCGTGTACCAGAGGGGCCAGCCCAGCCGGTCGACGATCGGGCGGAGCAGCCCGGCCAGGACGACGGCCAGCGCGGCGATGCTCGCCGCGGCGTTGACCAGACCGGCCAGCTCCACCGGAAGGTGTGCCATCGGGAGCATGACGAGCCCCGCGAACGGCGGGTACGTGAACCCGAGGGTCGTGCCGGGCGCGATGAACCCGTACAGCTCGTGGCCGCTCGCCCACCACACCACCGCGCCGTGGTAGATCTTCATGTCGAAGAAGTTGTACGGCCGCCCGAACGCGGCGATGGCGAGCCATGCGGCGTAGGCGACGGCGGCCACGATGCCGGTCCGTACGACTGTCCTGCGATCGATCCCACGCGTAACGCGACGGACTTGGGCGAGGCGGTCCACACGTCCACCGACAGGCGTCGGCATGGCGTGGCCACCCCCGTACCAAGGTCGTCCTACCCGTCCAGGTCCGGTACGGAGCCTAGAACGACCCCTCACGTCAGTGCCTCCCGCGTTATGCGACCGTGTCCGATCCCACACAAGTTTTTGACATTTCCACCGCGTTAACGCCTAGCGGGTGGTTCGCCGAGTTTCGTGGCGTTGACCCGGGTGGAGGTCGACGGAGGGGGAGGATCGACGCAGGTCAACCAGGAAGTCGTCGAGCCGTCGCTGCTGATCGTACGGCGATCCGGGCTTCTCGGCGGGCGGTACGGACAGCTCGCTGCACCGAACGTCGCGAGTGGCCGATCCGGTGGCCGGTGCGCCACCGCAGACCCGGCTTCCCCTCGGTGTCGGCGGCGGCGAGCAGAAGCCCGCCGAACAGGCCGAGGTTCTTGAGGAAGTGGACCTGGTTGTTGACCTTCGTTGCCGGGTCGTCGTTGTTCCAGAAGGGATGACCGGCGATCGTGACCGGGACCAGGGTGCCCGCCAACACCAGCGCCGCCGGCCGGGTGAACCTCCCGGTGGCGAGCATCAGGCCGGCGCCGAGCTGCACCGCCGCGTTGGCCCGGACCAGCGTCTCGGTGTCGGTGGGGATGCGGGGGTGGGCCCGCTCCAGCAGTGGGGTCACCCGTTCGGTCACCGGCTTGGCGGCCGCGACGAGCCGATCCGGGTTGGCGAAGTTCCGGACCCCACTGACGACGAAGATGCCGCTCAGCATGGCACGGGCGAGGGAGCGTACGGGTTTCATGGGTCAGTCATACCCCGTCGTGCCCGCCGCTACCCCGGCAACGGCCGATCCGGATCGGTCGACAGTGACTCCTCCGCCACGCCGATTCGAGCGACCGTCACGGATGGACCCCGGCTGACGGGTAACCTCCCCGGCGTGACGACACTGCGGCTCCGCCCGGAGGACCCGGCCGACACCGGCGCGGTCCGTCGCGTGCTGGCCGCCGCCTTCGCCCGCCCGGACGTGTCCACGCCACCCGAGGTGGGCCTCGTCGACGAGCTGCGCGGGAGCGACGCCTGGCTGCCGGAGCTGGCCATGGTCGCCGAGTACGGGGGCGAGGTCGTCGGCTACGCCCTGCTCACCCGGGTCCGGGTGCGCTCCGACGGGGGCGATGCGCCCGCGCTGGCCCTCGGCCCGGTGGCGGTCGCCCCGCACCGGCAGCGCATCGGGCTGGGCGCGGCGGTGGTGCAGGCCGCCCTCGACGCGGCGACCGAGCTGGGTGAGCGCCTGGTGGTGGTGCTCGGCGACCCCGCGTACTACCGGCGGTTCGGCTTCGGCCGCGCCGACCAGATGGGCCTCACCAGCCCCTGGTCCGGCTTGGGGGAGCCGTGGCAGGCGCTCGCGCTGCCCCCCTCCACCAGCGGGGAGGGCCCGCCCCCGCAGGGCGAGGTGCTCTTCCCGCCCCCGTGGTCCAAGGTGTAACTCCCGAGGCGGGGGTCAGGCCGGTTGGGTACGCAGGTAGCGGCCGAAGTGGGGGACCGTGAAGGCGACGGTGCCGCGCTCACCGGAGTAGATGAGGCCCTTCTTGATCAGGGCGTCCCGGGCCGGGGAGAGACTCGCGGGCTTGCGGCCCAGGGCGCGGGCGATCTCGGCCGTCGGGACGGCGGCGTCCATGTCGTCCCGACCGCCGCCGTCGGTCTCGCCCTCGACCAGGGACAGCGTCGCCATGGCCCGCATGTACTCGCGCTCGGCCGGGGTGGCCCGCTCGAAGCGGGAGCCGAAGAAGCCGACCGCCAGCTCCGCCTCCGCCTCGGGGGCCGCGACCCGCACGTCGGCGGCGGTGATCGGCGAGCGGGGCGCGTGGTCCCAGGTCGCCTTCCCGTACGCCTGGACGAAGTACGGGTAGCCGCCGGACTTCTCGTAGAGCAGGTCGAGCGCCTTCTGCTCGTACTCGACCTCCTCGCGCTCGGCCGGCGCGCACAGCGCCTGATCGGCGGCGATCCGGTCCAGCCGGTCGATGCGCTGGTAGCGGAAGAGCCGCTCGGAGTACGACTTGGCGGCACTGAGGACGGCCGGCAGGTGCGGCAGGCCGGCGCCGACCACGATCAGCGGTGAACCGAGCTGGGACAGCTCGTGGCAGGCGGCGCAGAGCGCCGAGACGTCCTCGGGGCCGAGATCCTGCATCTCGTCGATGAAGATGGCGATGCCGGTGCCGACGTCCTCGGCGATCGCGGCGGCGTCGGAGAGCAGCTCGACCAGGTCGATCTCGATGTCGCCGGAGTCGGCCCGGCCGCTGGCGGCGGGCACGTCGATGCCGGGTTGCCAGCGGTCGCGCAGCTTCGGCCCCGCGCCGCCGCGCCCGCTCGGGGCCGAGCGCTGCGCGAAGGCCTTCAGGACGCCGAGGAAGGCGTCGATCCGGTCCGGGGCGCGGTGCCGGGGTGCCAGCTCGCGGACCGCCATGTGCAGTGCGGCGGCGATCGGGCGGCGCAGCGACTGGTCGGGCCGGGCCTCGATCTTGCCGCTGCCCCAGAGCCGGTTGATCGCCTGCGAGCGCAGCGTGTTGAGCAGCACGGTCTTGCCCACTCCGCGCAGGCCGGTGAGCATCAGGCTCCGCTCGGGCCGACCCCGGGCGATCCGTTCCAGCACGATGTCGAAGACGTCCAGCTCGCGCCCCCGCCCGGCCAGTTCGGGCGGACGCTGGCCGGCGCCCGGGGCGTACGGGTTGCGGACCGGATCCACGCATCGGAGAGTATCGGGCCGTCTAGCGGCGAGGCTAGACATCCGTAGATGGGGCTACCGGCGTGTCGGGGAGTCGTCCGGCGATCTCTCTGGCTGTCGACACAAAACTAGGGCTGTCTAGCGTCCACGCTAGACAGCCCTAGTTTCGGCAATCAGCGCTCCTTCAGGCAGAGCACGTAGTCGAGCAGGTTCACCGAGTTGTCGTGGACGTAGTTGGCGGTGGCCTGCGGCGCGAGGACCTCGCAGCGGTCCCCGTCGGCCGTGGCGGGGATGCGCAGCAGCACCTCGTACGTGTTCGGACCACAGGGCACCTTGCGCAGTTCGGCGTCGTCGTCGGTCCCGTCGTTGACCACGCAGTCGCCCTTGGCGAAGTCGTCGCCCTCGTCCTCGGTCGGGGTCGGCTCGACGGTCGGCAGCGGGTCCCCGGTCGGCTCCGCCGGAGCGGTCGGGGCGGGGGGCGCGACCGACGTCTCGTCGTCGGCGACCTGCCACACCCCCCAGCCGACCAGGCCGAGACAGGGGCAGAGAAGGAGCAGCACGACCAGCCCGATGATCAGTGCGATCCGACCGCCGCGCTTCTTCGCGGGTGCCGGGGCCACGGGGTACCCCGCGGGTGCGGCCCAGGGCCCGCCGGCCGGTGCCGGACCCGGCGGGACCGGGCCGGGTGGGGAGCCGGCCGAGGGGAACCCGCCGGGCGTCGGACCGGCCGGCGGGTACGGCCCGGGCGGCGGAAACCCGGAGCCGGAGACCGGCGGCGGATAGCCGGCGCCCGACGCGGGAGGTGGCGGGAAGCCCGAGCCGGACGCGGGAGGTGGCGGGAAGCCCGAGCCGGACGCGGGAGGTGGCGGGAAGCCCGAGCCGGACGCGGGAGGTGGCGGGAAGCCCGAGCCGGACGCGGGAGGTGGCGGGAAGCCCGAGCCGGACGCGGGAGGTGGCGGGAAGCCCGAGCCGGACGCGGGAGGCTGCGGGTGGCCGCCGGCCGGCGGTCGACCCCACTGCGGCAGCGTCGGGTCGGTGCCCGGCTGCGGTTGGCTCCATTGCTGAACGGTGGGCTCGCCGGCCGGCCGGCCGGGCTGCCGAACAGTGGGCTCATCCGGCTGGCCCGGCTGCTGGACCGTCGGGTCGTCGCCGGCCGGCGGTCGCGCCCACTGCGCAACGGTCGGGTCGGCGTCGGACCGCGGCGCGTCCCACTGGGGAACGGTCGGTGGTTCCGGCGTGCCGGCCGGCGGCGGCGACCCGTCCGGAGGGGCGGGCTGGCGCTGGGTCTCGTCGTCCGGCGGGCCGGCTGATCCGTACGTGGTCATCTCTCTTCCCAAGGGGTGCGGTGGCTCAGCGCTGCTTCAGGCAGAGCACGAAGTCGAGGGTGTCCAGTTCGCTGTCGAAGAAGTACCAGTTGGTGTAGTCGTCGACCTTCGCGCACTTCGCCGCCGCGTCCTTCTCACCGCTGGTGGGACCGTCGACGCGGTGCAGCACCTCGTACGTCTTCGTGGCGCACTCGCTGATCAGCAGCTTGGGCTTCCCGCCGGCCGGCCCGTCGTTGCGGACGCACTGACCGACCTTGACGAAACGGGGGTCGGCCGACGACTCGGGGGCCGCGACGCTGGGCGCCGGGCTGCCCGGGCCGGCCGGTCCGGACGACCCGGCGGCCGCCGCAGCCGTCGGCGACGCCGACGGTGGTGCGGTGTCGTCCTGGCCGAGCAGGTAGAGGATCGCCGCCCCGCCGCCGAGCACCAGCAGCAGGACGGCGGCGAGCACCGCGACCAGCCGGCCCCTGCCACGGGACGGCCGGGAGGGGGGAGCCGGGTCACCGACGTAGCCGCTTGGGCCGCCCGAGTGCCCGCCCGGGCCGCCCGAGTCCCCGGCCGGTCCGTCGGCGGGCGCCGACCAGGGCGAGTACGCCGGGCGGTACGGCTCCGCGCCGTACCCCTGCTGCGGGCCGTACCCCTGCTGCGGGCCGTACCCGGTCGAGCCGGCGTGCGGTGTGTCGTGGCGCGGCGGGCTGTCGTACCCCGGGGGGTAGGTGCCGGGGTTCGGGCCCGGCGGATACGCGTCCCGCCACCCGCGCTCCGGCGGCCCGTACGCGTCCTCGGCGCGCCGGCCCCGCCACGGCTCGCCGGCGGTGCCGTCCGGTGGTCCGTAGTTCGCCATGCGCGCCTCCTGCACGAGTGAGAGGCCGGCCACCTCTGCGGGACGCCAACATCCCCGCCACCGTAGCGTGACGGTGCGATGAGCTCACCTCCGCCGAGTGCGACAGCGACCACCGGCCCGGCCGCCGTCTCCGGTGGGCCCGGCGCGACGCCCGCGCTCGTCT
The DNA here is from genome assembly GCF_052068455.1 of Micromonospora sp. H33. Classification (NCBI taxonomy): domain Bacteria; kingdom Bacillati; phylum Actinomycetota; class Actinomycetes; order Micromonosporales; family Micromonosporaceae; genus Micromonospora; species Micromonospora sp. H33. The sequence continues at coordinate 1,067,398 of NZ_JBQHDE010000001.1, forward strand.
GGACGGCGCTGCTGCTGGTGTACGTCCTCTGGGGCTCGACCTACCTGGGCATCCGGATCGCCGTGGAGTCGCTGCCGCCGCTGGGCTCGGCGGCGCTCCGCTTCGCCGCTGCCGGCCTGGTCCTCGCGGCCGTGCTGCGGCTGCGCCGCGGTCCCGGTGCCCTGCGGGTCGACCGGCGCCAGCTCCGCTCCGCCGCGCTGGTCGGGGTGCTCCTGCTGGCCGGGGGCAACGGGCTCGTGGTGCTCGCCGAGTCCGGCCCGCCGGGCGTGGCCGTGCCGTCCGGGATCGCCGCGCTGTTCGTGGCCACCGTGCCCCTGCTGGTGGTGCTGCTGCGCTCCGCCACCGGCGACCGGCCGGGGCTCGCCACGATCGGCGGGGTGACGCTGGGCTTCGCCGGCCTGGTCCTGCTGGTGCTGCCGGCCGGCGGGGTGGACGCGGTGCCACTGGTCGGCGCGCTGACCGTGGTCGCTGCGGCCACGAGCTGGTCGGTCGGTTCGTTCCTTGCCGGGCGGCTGCCGATGCCGGCGGACCCGTTCGTCGCCACGGTGTACGAGATGTTCGCCGGTGCGGCGGTGCTGGCCGTGCTCGCGGTGGGGCGTGGTGAGCTGCGCGGCTTCGATCCGGGCGCGGTCACCGCGCGGTCGTGGTGGGCGCTGGCGTACCTGATGGTGTTCGGCTCACTGGTGGCCTTCACCGCGTACGTCTGGCTGCTGCACCACGCCCCGATCTCGCTGGTCAGCACGTACGCGTACGTCAATCCGGTGGTCGCGGTGGCGCTCGGCGCGCTGCTGGTGGCGGAACCGGTCACCCCCCAGGTGCTGCTGGGCGGTGCCGTGATCGTCGCGGGCGTCGCCCTGGTGGTCACGACGGAACGCCCGCCCCGCCGCTGAGCCACCCCGCGATCTTGCACTTGGTGCCCGGGCAAAGGCCACACAAGGTGCGTTCCGAGGGCCGAAAGTGCAAGATCGCGGGGGCCTGGTGTCAGATCAGGCGGAGCTGGCGGTCCCTCGGGCGGCGGGGTTCCGTCTCGCCGAGGCGTTCGAAGAGGCCCGGGTCGATCGTGTCGAGGAACGGGGACGGGCGGCAGTCCCGCTCCGCGCCCTGCCGGATCCGCCGGGCGGCGTGGCTGACGTAGAGGCGGTCCTGGGCCCGGGTCAGGCCGACGAAGAAGAGCCGCCGCTCCTCGGCGACCGCCTCGTCGTCGGTCTCCGTTCCGGGCCAGCGCAGCGGCAGCAGCCCGTCCTCGGCGCCGACCAGGAAGACCACCGGGAACTCCAGCCCCTTGGCGGCGTGCAGGGTGAGCAGCGTGACCGCCTCGGCGCGCGGGTCGAGCGCGTCCACCTCCGCGCCGGTGGCGAGCTGGGACAGGAACAGCTCCAGGTCCTCGCCGCAGCGCCGGGCCAGCGGGGTGAGCAGGTCGACCGCCACCCGTACGTCCTCCGGCCGGACCGTGCCCGAGCCGTCGAGGGTCGGCGTGGCGAACCGCTCGGCGACCACCTGGCCGGCGAGGCGTACCCGGGCCGGCAGGCCACCACCGAGGCCCCCGGCGTGCCGCAGCTCGCGCGCGATGGCGGCCACCCCGGGCCGGTCCCGCAGCCGGTCGTGCGAGCGCTTCTGCACCGGGATGTTCGCCCGGGACAGCGCGTCCACGATCGGTGCCGCCTGGGAGTCGGTGCGGTAGAGCACCGCGATGTCGGAGAACGACAGCGTGGTCGTCCGCCCGTCGATCCGCCCCGAGTCCAGCGAGCGGTGCGAGAGCCCGCCGACCAGTTCGTCGACCGTACGGACGACGAAGTCGGCCTCGTCGGCGACGGAGCTGGCGGCGTACCGGCCGACCAGCGGGGCCTCGGGGTCCAGCCGGGCCGGGTCCAGCCGGCGGCCCCGGACCAGCGACGACGGTGCGATCGCCTGCACCGCGGCGGCCAGGATCGGGGCCGACGAGCGGTAGTTGCGGTTCAGCCGCACCAGCCGGGCGTCGGTGAAGTCCTGCGAGAAGCGCAGGAAGTACCCGACGTCGGCGCCCCGGAAGGAGTAGATGGCCTGGTCGGGGTCGCCGATGGCGCAGAGGTTGCCGTCGGCGGGGCTGAGCAGCCGCAGCAACTCGTACTGCACCTCGTCGACGTCCTGGTACTCGTCGACGAAGATCCACCGCCACCGGTCCCGGTACGCCTGCGCCAACTTCCGGTCGGCCCGCAGCAGCGCCAGCGGGAGCGTGAGCAGCTCGTCCAGGTCCACCAGGTCCTGCTTGCGCAGCAGCGCCACGTACGCGTCGCGGTCGTCGCCCGCCTCCACCCGGGCCGCCGCCCGGTCGGCGTCGTCGGCGATCCGGAAGTCCGCCGGCAGCCCGGCGGCGTCGGCGTTCTCCCGCAGGATCTGGAGGCCCACCGAGTGGAACGTGCCGACGGTGACGTCCTCGGCGACCGGTCCGAGCAGCCCGTCCAGGCGGTGCCGCAGCTCCTCGGCGGCCCGGCGGGTGAACGTGATCGCCAGGCAGTGCTCCGGGAAGACGTTCAGCTCCGCGCACAGGTACGCGATCCGGTGGGTCAGGGTGCGGGTCTTGCCGGTGCCCGGGCCGGCCACGATCAGCAGCGGCCCGCCCGGCGCGGAGGCGGCGACCCGCTGCATCGCGTCCAGCCGGTCGAGCAGGCCGGTGCCGACCTCCTCCATGCCGGACAGCATCGGCTCGAACGGTTCGTGCGGTGAGGGCGGCGGCGCGATCGGGGGTGGGGGCGGCGCCGCGCGCTTCGGCTCCGGCTTCGCCGCCGGGCGCCGGGCCTTCGGCTTCGGCGTCGGCTCCACGGGCCGACGCTGCGCCGGCACGGGTACGTCGAACAGCGTCTCCTGCGCGGCCGGCGTACCGCCGCCGCCCAGCTCGGCCGGGTCGAAGAGCGTGATGACGCCGTACTCGCCGTCGTAGCCCGGCACCCGGTGGACCTCGCCGCGGCGCAGCCGGCCGATCCCCTCGGCGAGCAGCTCGCCGCCGACCCGGCCGATCTCGTCCAGCGGCGTACGGGTGAGGATCTCCAGCTCCGGGCCGAGCGCGGCGACCAGGTCGTTGAGCTTGCCCTCGACCCTCTTCGACCGGGCGCCCACCTTGTTGATCTCGCCGAGGATCTCGGCGAGCGGCACCAGGTGGGTGACGTCGCGGGCGTGCGCCGGCCGGTGCCCCTCGGGCCGGTCGGCCAGGTCCTCGACCCGGCTGAGGACGCCGACGGTCAGCGGCTTGCCGCACTCCGGGCAGCGCCCGCCGGCGGCCCGGGTCCGCTCCGGCGCCCAGTTGACGCCGCAGAGCCGGTGGCCGTCCGCGTGGTACTTCCCCTCCTCCGGGAAGAACTCGATCGTCCCGGCCAGCCCGTCGCCGGTCCGCAGTGCCTCGCGGATGGCGAAGTAGTCGCGGCCCGAGCTGAACACCGTCGCCTCCCGGGCGAGTGCCGGCGGGGAGTGGGCGTCGGAGTTCGACACGAGCTGGTAGCCGTCGAGGCTGCCGACCCGCCAGTTCATCTCGGGGTCGGAGGAGAGCCCGGTCTCCACCGCGAAGATGTGCTCGGCGAGGTCGGCGTAGCAGTCAGCGATGGCGTCGAAGCCGGACTTGGAGCCGAGTGCGGAGAACCACGGCGTCCAGATGTGAGCGGGCACCAGGTACCCGTCCGGGCTCGCCTCGAGGGTGATCTCCAGCAGGTCCCGGGAGTCGAGGCCGAGGATCGGTCGGCCGTCCGAGCCGAGGTTGCCGATCCGCCCGAGCGCCGTGTTGAAGCGGGCCACCGCGTCCAGGTCGGGCAGGTAGATCAGGTGGTGCACCTTGCGCGTCCGGTCGTCGCGCTTGTAGATCGTGGAGATCTCGACGCTGAGCATGAACCGGACCGGGTCGGTCTCCGCCTCGCTGGCGAGCCGCGGCGGCAGCCGGCGCGCGATGTCCCGCTCGGCCTCCGGGCTCAGCCGGTGGAGGCCGGGCTCGGCCGGGTGCAGGGTCTCGCGGAGGTGGTCGTACCAGGCCGGGTGGGTGAAGTCACCGGTGCCGAGCACGGCGACGCCCTTGCGCCGGGCCCACCAGCCGAGGTTCGGCAGGGTGAGGTCACGGCTGCACGCGCGCGAGTACTTCGAGTGGATGTGCAGGTCCGCGACGAAGGGCGGGAGGCCACCGGGGGGTGCGGCGCTGATCGGAGGCACGCCGCATCCTGCCACGCCGCTCACACCGTACGCCCGCCGCCACGCTCGGGGGTGAGCTGCGCTATGCCGAGCGCAGCTCGACGAGGGAGATCTGCGGCTCGGCGCCGACCCGGACGGGGGGACCCCAGAACCCGGCGCCGTTGGTCACGTACACCTTCGTGCCGTCGACCTCGCCGAGGCCGGAGACCACCGGCTGTTCGAGCCGGACCAGGTAGTTGAACGGCACGATCTGGCCGCCGTGGGTGTGGCCGGACAGTTGCAGGTCGACGCCGTACTTCGCCGCCTCGAAGGCCGCGACGGGCTGGTGCGCGAGGAGCACCACCGGGCGGCTCGGGTCGCGGTCGCCGAGCGCGGCGGCGTAGTCCGGCGGTGCCGCCACGCCGATCCCGTCGAGCTGACCGGCGTCGTTGACCCCGGCCAGGTCGAGCACGCCGCCCCGGGCGGCGATCTCCACCCGCCGGTTCTGGAGGACCCGTAGACCGAGCCGGTCCACCTCGGCCACCCACTCCTCGACGCCGGAGTAGTACTCGTGGTTGCCGGTGACGAAGTAGCTGCCGTACCGGGAGCGCAGGCCGCGCAGGGGCGCCGCCGCCTCGCCCAGCTCGGCGACCGTGCCGTCGACCAGATCGCCGACGACCGCGACGATGTCGGCGTCCAACCGGTTGATGGCGGCGACGATCCGCTCGGTGTGCTCGCGCCCGCGCAGCGGGCCGAGATGGATGTCGGAGACCGTGGCGATGCGCAGGCCGTCCATGCTCCGGGGCAGCTTGGCCAGGGGGATCCGCACCCGGTCCAGCTGCGGCGGGCCGAGGGCGGTGCGGACGCCGTACCCGGTCAGGCCGGTTGCGGTGAGCCCGGCGAAGATGGCCGCCCCGCGCGCGAGCAGCAACCGGCGGGCGGGGTCGTGGTCCGGTTGCCCGACCGCCGCGGCGGCCGGCGGGTCGGCCGGGCCGGCGGCCCCGACCAGGGCGGGCTCGGGCGCGGCGGCCGCGGGTTCCGCGGCCACGACCCGGCGGCGCAGCACCAGCCGGGTCACCAGCATCGGGATCTCCAGCGCCGCCAGCAGGACCAGCAGGTAGAACATGACCGCGAGCCAGAGGTACCCGGGCCAGGCGAGCCAGTACGCGCCGGCGCGGGTGCCGACCATGGTGGCCGGTACGAGCAGCGCGAGCACCAGCACGGTGATGGAGCCGATCCGTCGCCAGCGGCCCGGCGTGGTGGTGTCGCGCACCAGCCGCTTCCACAGGTAGAGGTGGATCAGACCGGTGATCAGCGCCAGGGTGGCGACGAACCCGAGAACCGCCAACAAGGTTGAGCCTCCCTCAGCCGCCCGCGAAGGGCGGTAGGACGTCGATCGTGACCCCCGCCGGCAGCGGTGCCCGACGATCATGACAGGTCACGCCGTCGACCAGGAAACTCGCTGCGCGCAGCACGGCGGCGAGCCGCTCGCCGTGCCGGTCCGTGAGCTCGGTCAGGAGTTCGTCCAGCGACCGGCCGGCGGATGCGGTCTCCTCGGCCCGGCCGGCGGCAGCCCGCGCCCCGGCGAAGTAACGGACGGTGACGGTCGGCACGGTCAACCTCCGATCGCCGACATCGGCCGGGTGGGTTGCAGGAAGGTCGGGTCGTCGATGCCGTGGCCGGCCCGCTTGCCCCACATGGCGGCGCGCCAGCGCCGGGCCAGCTCGTCGTCGTCCGCGCCGGAGCGCAGCGCCCCGCGCAGGTCGGACTCCTCCGTGGCGAAGAGGCAGTTGCGGACCTGCCCGTCGGCGGTGAGCCGGGTGCGGTCGCAGTCGCCGCAGAAGGGCCGGGTGACGCTGGCGATCACGCCGACGCGCGCCGGGCCGCCGTCGACCAGCCAGGTCTCGGCCGGTGCCGCGCCGCGCTCGGCCGGGTCAGGGATCAGGTCGTACGCGGACCGCAGCGTGGCCAGGATCTCGTCGGCGGTGACCATGCTCGCCCGGTCCCAGCCGTGCTGGGCGTCGAGTGGCATCTGCTCGATGAACCGCAGCTCGTAGCCGTGGTCGAGGGCGAACCGGAGCAGCGCCGGAGCCTCGTCGTCGTTGACGCCCCGCATCAGCACCGCGTTGACCTTGACCGGCGTGAGCCCGGCCGCCGCCGCGCCGGCCATCCCGGCGAGCACGGCGTCGAGCCGGTCCCGTCGGGTCAGCCGGGTGAACCGCTCCCGGTCCAGCGTGTCCAGCGAGACGTTCACCCGGTCGAGGCCGGCGGCGCGCAGGGTGGGCGCCAGCCGGTCCAGTCCGATGCCGTTGGTGGTGAGCGAGATCCGCGGGCGGGGGCTCATCGCCGCCACCGCCGTGACGATGCCGACCAACCCGGGCCGGATCAGCGGCTCGCCGCCGGTGAACCGCACCTCGGTCACCCCGAGCCGGGTCACCGCGACCCGGATCAGCCGGATCACCTCGTCGTCGTCGAGCAGCTGCGGCCCGGCGAGCCAGGGCAGCCCCTCGGCCGGCATGCAGTACGTGCAGCGCAGGTTGCACTTGTCGGTCAGGGAGACTCGGAGGTCCCGGGCGACGCGGCCGTACCGGTCGACGAGGACGCCGTCGGTCGGTAGGGCGACGCTCACCCGTCGACGGTAGCGCGACCGCGCCCGCTCAGGGCGGCCCGGGCGGTGTGAGCGACCGCATCCCGGTACGCCGAGCCGAACAGCGCGGTGTGCACCAGCATCAGGTGGAGCTGGTGCAGCGGGACCCGCTCCCGCCATCCGTCGGTCAGCGGCCACACCTCCTGGTAGGCGGCCAGGATGCGGTCCAGGTGCGGTGCGCCGCCGAAGAGCGCGAGCTGGGCGAGGTCGGTCTCCCGGTGCCCGCCGTGCGCCGCCGGGTCGACCAGCCATGCCCGGTCGTCCGCGCCCCACAGCACGTTGCCCGGCCACAGGTCGCCGTGGACGCGGGCCGGCGGCTCGTCGCCGCCCAGGTGCCCGGTCCGGGTCGCGACCTGCTCCACCAGGGCCTGCTCCGCCGGGCCGAGCGCGCCGTTGTCGATCGACATCCGCAGGTACGGGACCAGCCGGCGCTCGGCGAACCAGCGCGACCAGGGGCCCTCGTCGGGGGTGTTGTCCGCCGGCAGCGCGCCGATGAAGCCCGGCCAGTCGGCGCCGAAGGCGGGTGCGCCGGCCCGGTGCAGCGCGGCCAGCTCCCGGCCGAAGCGCTCGGCCGCTTCAGAGCTCGGCTCGCCCGGGTCGACCCACTCCAGCGCCAGCAGGTCGGGCAGCGCCACGATCACCTCCGGTACGGCGACCGCGCCCGCCTTCCGCAGCCAGCGCAGCCCGGCCGCCTCGGTGGCGAAGAAGTGGTCCGGTCGTTGCCGGCTGGCGTGCTCCGGCCAGGTCTTGGCGAACACCGAGTGCCCGTCGTCCAGGGTGAGGCGGGAGGCGGCGCAGATGTCGCCTCCCGAGACGGGCGTCTCCCGGATCCGCTGATGGGTCAGGAAGGTCGGCAGATGCTCCGGATGCGCCCGCAGGTACGCCAGATCCATGCCTTGGGACGGTAGCGGGTGGCGGCTGCCGGTCGGGGCGGCTCCTCCCGCAGATCTTGGAAGATTCCGGCCCCTCCGGGGGCCGTTTCCTTCCAAGATCTTCCTGGTGTTCCTGGCGCGGACGGTCTGGATGCGCTCTGAGCTGGGTTGTTACGGTCTGTAGTTGTGGATAACCCGTGTGTCGTCCACAGGGGCGGACGAGGGGTGGTCGCGCCGCGCAGGCTGCCGTGCATGAACTCGACCGATGTCCCTCGGCTCTCCGTCCGGTCCCCCGGCGACCTGATCGCCGCCGTGCCCTACCTGCTCGGGTTCCACCCCGCCGACAGCGTGGTCGTGGTGGCCATGCAGGGCAAGCGGGTCACCTTCGCCGCCCGGTCGGATCTGCCGGATCTGCGGGAACCCGTCGATTCCGCCCGACGCATGGCCGAGCCGGCCCGGCCAGTGGATGAGCCGGCCCGGCACCTGGCCGCGGTGGTGGCCCGGCAGGTCGCCGACCGCGCCACGGTCCTCGGCTACGGCCCCGCGGCCCGGGTCACCCCCGCCGTCGACGCGGTCCGCGTGGCCCTCGCCGACGCCGGGATCCCCGTGCTCGACGCGCTGCGGGTCACCGACGGTCGGTACTGGTCGTACCTCTGCGACGAGCCGGAATGCTGCCCGCCCGAGGGCACCCCGTACGACACCGGGTCGAGCGAGCTCACCGCAGCCGCGGTCTTCGCCGGTCAGGTCGCCCTGCCCGACCGGGCCACCCTCGTCGCGCAGGTGGCACCCGTCGACGGCGCGGAGCGGGCCGCCCTGCGCCGGGCCACGGAACGGGCCGGGCAGCGGTTCGCCGACCTGCTCGACTCGGCCGACGTGCTCGGCGGCCGTACGGTGCGCACGGCCGGGCGGGCGGCGATCCGCGTCGCCCTGCGCCGGCACCGGAAGGGTGAGCGGCTGGACGACGACGAGGTGGCCTGGCTGAGCGTGCTCCTGACCGACCTGACCGTCCGCGACCACGCCTGGGAACGCACCGACGGGCGAGACGCCGACATCGCGCTCTGGACCGACGTGCTGCGCCGGGCCGAGCCGGAGTTCAGCGCCGCGCCCGGCTCGTTGCTCGCCTTCGCCGCCTGGCGCGCGGGCCACGGGTCGTTGGCGGCGGTGGCACTCGAACGGGTGCTCGGTCGGCACCCCGACTATTCGCTCGCGCTGCTCCTGGACGATCTGCTCCGGCGGGGCGTGCCACCGTCCCACCTCGACGGGTGGCCCGCGGTCCGGCTGCCCGGTGTGGTCCGCCGCCGCGGGAGGCGCCGGCGTGACGCCCACTGAGCGGCGGCTCCGCGGATCATCTGAATTCAGCGGGGAAGCTCCGGTAGATCGATTCCATGCGGTCGTCGAGCCCGAGTCGCTGCGGGATCTGCTCGCCGGTCCGCGTCGCCGACGTCAGCACGCCGATTTCCCGCGCCACCGCACTGCCCGGGACCAGGATCGGTCGAGGCGGAACGATCCTGGTCACCACCCGCTCGGGGTTGAAGGCCATGCCGAGGAGATGTTCCTCGCGCTCGTCCCCGACCGGGTGCAAGCCCCCGTCGGTGCCGGTCCAGGCCCAGGTCGGGCGGGCTCGGCTGAACATCCTCCGTGCCCGCTCCGACCGGGCGTAGCCGTAGATCACCTCGCAGTCCGGTCGCTCGACGGCGTCGCGAAGCGTCCGGCCGAACACGGCACTGTAGTTGGCCCGTCCCCGGTAATCCGGGTCGACGGCGGCCCGGCAGAGCTCGTAGCTCGCGTTGCCGGGATCACGCCTGGCCACACTGGAACCGACGACGGTGCCCCGGTCCAGGGCGAGCATCCAGATGTGTTCCTGGTCCGTCACGATCCGGCGGACGAGGGCGGGATCGGTACATTCGGTGAGGGGATAGCCGCCGTTGTAGACGCGGTCGTAGAGGGCGGCGATCCCGTCGGCGTCGTCCGGCGTCGCGTAGCGGACCTCGATGTCGACGTGTGGAACGGTCGGTCGGACGCTCACCGTCAGCCCTGCCGGACCCTCGCCGACCCGACCGCAGGCAGGATGTCCAGGTGGGAGGCGAGCGGCCGGCGTGGCGACGTCGCCGCGTCGGGCAGGTCGGGACCGGCGACCAGACGGAACACGAGAGCGACGGGCGCGTCGGTGTCCGGAACGAGGACGGCGCGCAGCTCCGCCATGCGGGTCTCGATCTCCGTGCGCTCCTCCGGGGTGAAGACGTCGCCCTCACGGCCGGTGAGCATCTCGGATTCCAGCATCAACGACGTCGTCGGATGCATCCCCACGCCGGCCGATGTCGCCGCCAACCACAATCGCTGGACGGCACGGCCCGCCTCGACGACGTCCCGCCGGCTCCCGCTCGCGGCGATGACCGCACCGATCGCCGACGCCCCCTCGGCCCAGGCGCGGCTGTAGTCCAGCAGGCGCGTCCCCTCCCCACGCCCGTACAGGAACCGCGCCACCTCCGGACGCCGGAGGATGCGTAGCGCGATCCGTTCCGGGAGGAGCAGGTGCAGGTTCTCGATGGGGACACCGTCCTGCCGCCGCGGCTCGTCCGACCCGAAGTAGAACTCGTCGAAGGCCTCCTTGTGCATCTCCGGGACCAGCAGGCGGAGCCGGTTCCCGATCGCCGTGCCCGCACCGTAGACCCGCCGGACGTTCTCGTCGTCGCCGATCCGGACGCTCGCGGAGAACGGCGACAGCGCCGTTTCGAGGACAGCCCGCTCCTCACCGGTGAGCGGGCGGCCCAGGGATCGCGTCCGTTGGCTGCACCGGGTGCGGAGAGCGTCCCCGAGTGCGCGCTCCACCCCGGTGGCGTCCGGGCCGGAGGCACCGATCGTGATCCTCGTGTGAACGAGATCGTCCGGGCCCAGCGGGTCGTACTCGACCTCGACCGACAGGCCGCGCGCGCGAGCGGCGACGACGATGCTCTCGGTGACGATCCCCATGACGACCCGGCGGACCGTGCCACGGCAGTCGAACAGGGCGTGGGTGGCCGAGCGGTCCGGGACGTGGACCACGTCGACCACTCGTCCACGGACCACGAACCGCCACTGCTGCGTGTTGCCACCGGAGGGGGACCGCATCGCCAACTCGAGGATCTCCCGCATGTCCGCCGGGAGATCCTCGACCCGGGCGCGGGGTTCCGGCGCCGGCGCGGGCAGGACGGATGGCCGGGGCGTCTGCCCGATGCCGTAGGGGATGTCCGCGTACCGGCGTCCGGATGGAACGTCGTGACCGAGCAGGATGGCCCGGGCCGCCGTGGCCGCCACCGCCCCGCCGTGGTTCACCTCCGACGCGAGCTGCGGCCAGGTCGACAGCGTCACATCCTGCTCGATCATCGAGGACGCGACTCGATCCGAGATGCCGTCCACACCGACGATCAGCGCGATCGCGGCCAGTTGCAGGTCCCGGTCCGCGTCCCGCAGGCGACCCGTGGGCAGGTCGCCGAGCAGGCCGTGGAGCAGCGGACGGCGCGGCTCCAGATCGAAACGTTCGACATCGAGCACCCCGCGGTCACTGCACTCCATGACGACCGGGATTCCACGAGCGCGGGCGTGCTCACGCGCCAGGACCTTGATCCACGGCGTGTCGCATTCCTCGATGAGGACGTCGAGCGACGGGGAGCCGTCGAAGAACTCGTCGATGGTGGACTCGTCGATCCCGCCCGCATAGACCCGCACATCGAGATACGGGTCGAGTTCGGCGATCTGGCGAGCCGCCAGCACCGCCTTGTTGACGCCGAGGTCGCCGACCGTCGCACGGAGGCGGTTCAGGTTGGAGATGTCCAGCTCGTCGAAGTCGGCGAGCTTGATCGCACCGGCCGAACGTTCGAGCGCCATGGTCAGGGCGACGGCGTTTCCCACCGACAAGCCCACGATGCCGACCGTCCTACCGGCAAGGCGCGACTGCTCCTCCGTGGTCAGCTTGTTGCGGTTGGCGGCCGTGCGGATCTCGATGAACTCCGGCTCGTCCAGGACGTGCACGAGCCGCCCGGACCAGGGATAGAACACCCAGGCGCCGACCTCGGCGAGTGGCGCGCCGGCCACGAGATCCGCGATGACGTCGGCGCGGTCCGCGGACTTCCCGCGCTCCGGCGTCCGAACCCGGGCCAGATTCTCCAGCTGGAGCGCTATCTGGTCATGGCGGGAAAATATCGCCCCACTGCTTTCGAGTTCGACCAGCGCCTCGACGTCGGCGCTCCGGGACAGCCGGTATATCGCCGGCGGTGTGTACGTGTCGTCCGGCCGCGACGAAGCCGGGGAGACGGTGCCCATCCGTTGCATGTGTCGACCCCCGTGCCCGAATCGCTGATCACAGCTGTCGGAATTCGGAACTCACCAGCGCTCGCCACGGCGCACGGCGCTGTCGAGCACCAGCGAGGACATCGCCCCCGATTCGAGCATCGATCGACTGTCGCTGAACGGGCCGGGATCACCGGCGGGTCGGCCGCCCGGCCTCGGGCGATCGGCCATGGCCCGGACGGCACGGGTGGACCACAGGTGCTGCTGCTGGCGGCCCGGATGGCCTGGCCGGCCTGGATCGAGCCGCTGCTGGTCCGCCTGAACGCCTGGATCACCCGGACGTCGGGCAGCACACTGGGCTGGGTCCTCGGCATCGCGCCGCCGGTCACCGGATCACGAGGTGACGCGCTCCGGGTGGGCGTACACGTTCATCGTGCGCCCGCGCAGGAAGCCCACCAGGGTGATCCCCGCCTCGGCGGCCAGGTCGGCGGCGAGCGTGCTCGGCGCGGAGACCGCCGCGAGCAGCGGTACGCCGGCCATCCACGCCTTCTGCGTCAGCTCGAAGCTGACCCGCCCGCTGACCAGCAGCACGTGACCGGCCAGCGGCAGCCGCCGCTCGCGGACCGCCCAGCCGACCACCTTGTCCACGGCGTTGTGCCGGCCCACGTCCTCGCGCAGCACGACAAGCTCGCCGTCCGCCGTGAACAGCCCGGCCGCGTGCAGGCCGCCGGTCCGGTCGAAGGCGCGCTGCGCCGCGCGCAGCCGCTCCGGCAGGTCGGCAAGGACCGCCGCCGGCACCCGCAGCGGGTCGTCGGCCACCGCGAAGAGCGACCGGGTACGCACCGCGTCGATGCTCGCCTTGCCGCACACGCCGCAGGAACTGGTGGTGTAGAAGTTGCGGGCCGGGTCGGTGGTCGGTTCCGGCACGCCGGGCGCGAGCACGACGTCCACCACGTTGTACGTGTTGGGCGTCTCCGCCCCGGCGCAGAGCTGCGCGGTGTGCACGTCGTCGGCCGACCGGATCAGCCCCTCGGTGAGCAGGAAGCCGATCGCCAGGTCCAGGTCGTCCCCGGGGGTACGCATCGTGACCGCGAGCGGCCGCCGCTGCCCGGGACCGGGCGGGCCGACCCGGATCTCCAGTGGCTCCTCCACGGCGAGGGTGTCCCGGCGGCGGACCGAGGTGCGGCCGTCCGCCGCGTCGAGGTCGATCCGCAGCACGCCGCGTCGGTCAGTCGCCCGTCCCATCCCGCCATCCTGCCCGCACCGGCCACGGTGATCCACTCGATCTCCCGGAAGCAAGTTGATCGACCCGATGCCGGCGGCATGGCGGCATCCGGGAAGGCCGGATACCGCGAAGCCGCCGGCACGCGACCCGGAAGGAGCCGACGTGGCGGCTACGGTGGCGTGGTGAACGCGTACGCGGCGGTGGTGCTGGCCGGCGGCGCGGCCCGGCGGATGGGCGGCGTGGACAAGCCGGCCCGGCCGGTCCGCGGCCGGCCCATGCGGGACCGGGTGCTGGCCGCGGTCGCCGACGCCGATCCACGGATCCTGGTCGGCCCCGCGGCCGGAGTGCCGCGCGGCGTGCTGGTCACCCGGGAGGAGCCGCCCGGCGGTGGTCCGGTCGCCGCGACCGCAGCCGGGCTGGTGCTGCTGCCCGGGGACGCGACCGTGGTCGCCCTGCTCGCCGCCGACCTGCCCCTGCTCACCCGCGCCGCGATCGACGACCTGCTGCACCACCTCGACACCGGGGCCGACGGCGTGTGCTTCGTCGACGAGGCCGGACGGCGGCAGACGCTGTGCGGCGTGTGGCGGGTCGCCGCGTTGCGCGGCGCGGTGGACCGCCTCGCCGCCGACGAACCGCTCGCCGGGGCGCCGCTGCGGGCGCTGCTGCACGGGCTGACCGTCCAGGAGGTGCCGTGGCACGGGGACGGCCCGCCGCCGTGGTTCGACTGCGACACTGACGAGGACGTACGCCGGGCGGAGGAGTGGGCACGATGACGGTGATGGACGAATGGGTCACGGCGGCGTGCACGGAACTCGGCCTCGACCCCGCCCGGGTGCCGGTGCCGACCGTGCTCGACCTCGCGAAGGACGTGGCCCACCAGGTCCTGCGCCCGGGTGCGCCGGTCACCGCGTACCTCCTGGGGCTCGCGGTCGGCGGTGGCGCGGACCTGGGCGGTGCCGCGGCCCGGCTCCGCGACCTGGCCGCCAACTGGCCCGTCGACCTGGGTGCCCAGGAACCCGGTGACATCCCGGCCTGACGCCGCCCGCATGCTGTCCGATCCCGGTCGGCCCTGATTCGTACCCCCGGTTTCGTGGGTAGGGTGACCTTGACGGACGGAGGCGATCATGACGGCGGACCACCCCCCGACGCCGGCCGGCGGCCTGCCGGAGCAGCACGAGTCGATCCTGCTCGACGAGCCGACCACGGCCGACCTGCGCGTGAAGGTGACGCAGGCCTGGCGGGAGTTCGCCCGGGCGCTGGGCGAGCGGCTCGGTACGCTCCCGGCCGGAGCGCACGTCGACCTGACCCTCGATCCGACCGCCTCCGGCACCGGCGACGCCGTGTACTCGATCGGCATCGACGTGGGGCCCGACGGAAAGCTTGCCGCGCGGGCGGTCGGCAACGCCGGCCTGCCCCCGGGGTACCGGCTGGACCGCGCAGCCGTCGCGGACATGGTCGCGCTCGGCTGGTCGCCGCCCGGTGTCGTCGAGGGCTCCGGCGAGCAGTTCGGCCTGGACGGCACCGCGGCCGAGGCGACCCAGCTCGCGGCCCTGTTCTCCCGTACGCTGCGCGACGTCTACGGCGCCCCGCACCCGGCCTTCCTCGTCTACCTGATCCATGACGCCGACGGGGAGCCGCTGGAGGGCGCGCCGCTCGGCACCGCGCGGAGCGAGTTCGGCGTGGACCGGAACGTCGAGGCCGACCTCGACGAGGCGCTGAACGCCACGGCCGCCGCCCAGCCGGCCACGGACGACGTGCTGGGGCTGGCCGAGCGGGTCCGGACGGTCGTCTCGACGATGCTCAAGTCGGACTCCGACCGGCTCCAGGTCGACTCCGACGGGGACATCAACATCCGGGCGGGCTCGGCGATGGTGTTCGTCCGGGTCCGGGACAACCCGCCGCTGGTCGACGTCTTCTCCCCGGTGCTGACCGAGGTCGAGCCGACCGAGCGGTTGTACGTGAAGCTGTCCGAGCTGACCAACCGGATGCCGATCGGCCGGCTCTACTGCGCCGACGACACGGTCTGGGCGTCCATCCCGGTGTTCGGCCGCAACTTCCAGGCCACCCACCTCATGCTCGCCGTGCAGGTGATGACCGGCCTCGCCGACGAGCTGGACGACCGGCTGCACGGCGAGTTCGGCGGGAAGCGCTTCTTCGGCGAGGGCGACAAGCCGGTCAAGCGCGACCAGGGCGAACACCGCACCGGCATGTACCTGTGACGGCGCGGCCTCCGGCCGAGGACCTGACGATGGGTGAGGCCCGGAACCCCGAATGACCGGGCCCCACCCACCGGGGGAGGGAGGGTCAGGTCGAGGGGAGCCAGGCGAGGCTCCGTGCGTCGCCGGGGTCGGTGGCCAGCAGGCCCGTGTCCGACACGGTCCACAGCACCCCGTCGACGAGCAGTGACCGGGTGACGGCACCCGCCGGATGGGCCACGGCACCCTGCTCGGTGATCGTGTCACCGGAGATCCGGAACACGCGTACGCCCTGGTCGATCGGGACGGCGAGCAGCCCGGTCCCCGGGTCGTACAGGAAGGCGTGCGGGTCGTGCTCGGCGGTGGACCAGCCGCCGGGCCGGTGCCAGCGGTCCAACCGGGCCGGCCGGGCCGGGTCCCGTACGTCGAAGAGGGAGACCTGGACGCCCTGTACCCGTCCGGCCCGGTCGGCCTCCTGCCCGACACCGAGCAGCCGGCCGTCCGCGACCGGGTGCAGGTACGCCGAGTACCCGGTGATCTTCAGCTCGCCGGTGACCTTCGGGGCGGCGTGGTCGGTGAGGTCGAGGGCGTAGAGCGGGTCGGTCCGCCGGAAGGTCACCACGTACGCGGTGCCGCCGAGGTAGCGCACCGAGTAGATCCGTTCGCCCCGACCCAGCCCGGTGACCGCGCCGACCACCACCAGCGCGGCACCCTGCCGGCGCAGCACGTGCACGGCGGACTCCGAGGTGCGCTCGCCGGTGCCGGTGGTGGTGGCGACCCGCAGGTGGCCCTCCCACTCGGACAGCGCGTACTGGTTGACGAGCCAGCCCGGCAGGCTGCCGGCGGCGACGTACCGGGGACGGCCGGGGGATCCGGTGTCGAACTGGTAGATGTCCGTGACGGAGGCGCCGGTCGGCCGCAGCCACCGGCCCGGGGGCTCGCCGCCGACGACCCGCTGCGCGGCCAGGTAGAGGCTGCCGCCGGTGCCGTAGACGGTGTCCGCGTCGGCGGCGACGCTGACCGGGTCGCCGTCGGCGAGGCGGTCGGCCGTGAGGTCGAAGCTGAGCACGGTCAGCACCGAGGAGCCGGTGGCGGTCGCCGGCCGGCTGAGCCGGTCGCAGCCGACCCGCCCGGTCCGCCGTTCCGTTCCGGCCGTCCACTCGTACGCCGGGAGCCAGGCATCGACGCCGGCGGCGGCGACGGCGGCCCGGTTGGCCGTGGTCCGGACCGCCTCGTCGGCGGCGGGCAGGTCCGGGAACGCGACCCGGGCGCCGGAGCGGACCACGACGCGGGCGGTCGCAGCGGTCTGCCGGGCGTCGACCGTCCGGCCCTCGATCCGGTACGTCCCGAGCACGCGGGGCGCGCCGGACAGGTCGACCAGGACGAGCCGGGTGCCGGGCACCCGGGTGGGCGCGAAGGGCGCCCCGGCGGGCCGTCCCTCGGGTATGCGGATCAGCGGCCGGGCGACCATCGCCGAGTCGGTGAGCACCAGGGCGCGATCGCCGTGCAGAAGCAGGTCGTGCTTTGCCCAGCGGAGGTCGGTGTCACCGTCGCCCGCGAGGTCGAGCCGCCCGGTGATCCGTCGGGTGGCGGGGTCGACGACGCGGAGGACCCCGCCGGTGACCGTGACGATCCGCCGCCCGTCGGTCTTGACGAGGTCCGGCTCGTCGACGCCGCGCTCGTGGACGTTGGTGGCGGAGTACGCCGGGGCACTGGCTCGGTCCGCCACACCGGCGGCCGCGGGCTCCGCGTCGAGCATGCGGCGGCCCGACCACCCGGCCCCGTCGTCGGCGAAGCCCCACGGGCCGACGTGCGCGGCGGCCGCTGCCCGCAGGTCGGCCAGCGCGTCGGCGCACGAGTCGAACGACACGAGCCGGACCGGGGCGGCCGGCCCGGTGGGCTCCGGGCGGGGCGCGGCGGTCCGCGCCGGTGGGGCGGCGGGCAGCACGGCGCTCCCCGCGAGCAGGGCGAGGGCGAGCAGCGTGCCCGCCGCGACGGTTGGCCGTGCCGGTGTCATGCCCACTCCGACGCCGCCGGGCGACACCCGGTTCCCGGGAAGGAAGGGCCCCTTCTTAACGCCTCCGGTAGAGGAAGGGTCCCTTGCAAACACCCACGGGCCGGCTCAGCGGGCCGACGGGCCGACGCCGGGGGACTCCACCAGCCGGGAGAGCACGATGGTGCTGCGGGTGGAGGTCACGAAGGACTCGGCCCGCAGCCGTTCGAGGGCTGCCTCCAGGTGGGCGATGTCGGCGGCGCGCAGGTGGACGAGGGCGTCCGCTTCGCCGGACACGGTGTACGCGCCGACCACCTCGGGGTGCCGGCGGGCGGCCACACCGATCTGCGCGGGGGTGGTCCGGCCGGCGCAGAACAGCTCCACGAACGCCTCGGTGGTCCACCCGACGGCGGCCGGGTCGACGACGGCCGTGAATCCCCGGATGACACCGGTCGAGCGGAGCCGGTCGACCCGTCGTTTGACCGCCGGAGCGGAGAGTGACACCCGCTGCCCGATGTCGGCGTACGAGGCTCGGGCGTCGGCGACGAGCAGCGCAATGATTCGCTGGTCAACCGCGTCTATCTGCAACGTTCCGCCTCCGGGAAGCAATGGTTGTGGCTGTTACCCACGTTCCACGGTACCTACCCTTGGTCACCGTGAACCAGCAGCGAGTGCCGCGAAAGCGGACATATCTCATGTGCTCGCCCGAGCACTTCGCGGTCGAGTACGCGATCAACCCGTGGATGGACGTGACCACCACGGTCGACGCGGAGTTGGCGGTCAAGCAGTGGGACCGGCTGCGCGAGACGCTGGTCGGTCTCGGCCATGAGGTGCACCAGCTCACCCCCGAGCCGGGCCTGCCCGACATGGTGTTCGCGGCCAACGGTGCCTTCGTCGTCGACGGCACCGTCTACGGCGCCCAGTTCAAGCACGAGCAGCGGACCGCCGAGGCCGCCGCCCACCGGGCCTTCTACGAGGCACAGGGCTGGCGCTTCATCGCCCCTACCGCGACCAACGAGGGCGAGGGCGACTTCGCGTACCTGCCCGAGGCGCACGGTGGCCTGATCCTCGCCGGGTACGGCTTCCGGACCGACCCGGCCGCCCACGTCGAGGCACAGGAGGCGCTCGGTCGACCGGTGGTCTCGCTGCGGCTGGTCGACCCCCGCTTCTACCACCTCGACGTGGCGCTCGCCTCGATCGACGACACCAACATCGTCTACTACCCGGGCGCCTTCTCCGTCGCGAGCCAGAAGGTGCTCGCCCAGCTCTTCCCGGACGCGATCGTCGCCGACGACGAGGATGCGCTCGCGTTCGGCCTGAACCTGGTCAGCGACGGGCGCAACGTGGTGCTCAACAGCGAGGCCACCCGGCTCGCCGGCAAGCTGAAGGCCGCCGGATACCAGCCGGTGCCGGTCGAGCTGGCCGAGCTGAAGAAGGGCGGCGGCAGCGTGAAGTGCTGCATCGCCGAACTGCGCCGCTAGACGTCGCCCCGAGCGCCAAGGGCCGGCCTCCCGGGAGGGGAGGCCGGCCCTTTCGCGTGCGTACGCCGTCGCCGGGCGCGGCCCGGCCCGGCCCGGAGCCCCGAGCCGAGGCCGGAGCCCGGAGCCCGGAGCCCGGAGCCCAGAGCCCGGAGCCCAGAGCCCGGAGCCCAAAGCCCGGCTCAGCCCAGGGTGGCCAGCTCGGTGATGAGGACGTTCGACAGCACCTGGCCGTCCATCTGGACCTCCCGCAGGTACCACTTCTGCTGCGGGGTGCGCGGCTGGTTGAACTGCCACACGCCGCGCGGGCTGTCGATCTGGCCGATCTTGCCGAGCGCGAGGTTCACCTGCTGCGGGGTCGGTGCGTCGCCGGCGATCCGGATCGCCTGGTCGAGCACCTGTGCCGCGTCGTACGACGCCATGGCGTACGTGGTCGGCGAGCTGCCGTGCTTCTTGCGGTACGCCGAGGCGAAGAGTCGGTTCGCCGCGTTGTTGATGTCGGCGGAGTAGTTCAGCGCGGTCTGGATGCCCAGCGCGTCCCCCGGCGTCTCCTTGAAGCTCTCCAGCACCGCGCCCTCGGTGAGGAAGCCGGGGGCGTAGACGGCGCCCCGGAACCCGGCGTTCCGCAACTGCTTGATGAACTCCACCGCGGCGCTTCCGTCGTAGAAGCAGAAGACCGCGGCGGGCTTGCGGGCGAGCGCCGTCCGGATCTTGTCGGCGTAGTCGCGCTTGTCCGGCGCGCCGGAGGCGCCCTTCGTCCAGGTCACCGGGTCCTTGATCCGCGGGTCGGACTCGCCGAACTCCTGCCGGAAGCCCCGCAGCACGTCCTCGCTGGTCAGGCCCTGCGGCATGATGATGGCCAGCCGCTCCGTCGGATCGAGCCGTTGCCGCAGGTAGCGGCCGAGGGCGCGACCGGCCTCGTCCAGAACGTACGACGTCCGCCAGATGTAGACGACGCTCTGCAGGCTGGTCGGCGAGGCGTTGGACCCGACGAGCGGCACCCGGGCCTGCTCCACGGTGTCCCGGATGCTGAGCATGACGGCCGACGTGGCCACCCCGGTGAGGGCCAGCACGCCCTGCTTCAGCAGTTCGTCGACGGCGGCCTTGCCGGACTTCGCGGTGTAGCCCTCGTCGGCGGTCAGCAGTTCGGTGGGGTGGCCGCCCAGCCGCGCCTGGTTGAGTTCGAGGAAGAGCTGGAACCCGTTGACGATCTCCTGGCCGATGGCCTTGAGGTTGCCGGTCAGCGGCGCCATGAGGCCGATCTTGATCGGGCTGAGTTCCGGGCCGGACTCGGCCCCGCTGTCGTCGGTGCCGCATCCGGCGACGAGTCCGGTCGTACCGAGCGCGGCCAGCAGTTGTAGGGCCCGCCTGCGGTTCATCTGCGACACCGAGTTCCTTCCAGAAGGATGCAGGGCGGGTCTCGCCCCTTCGGCGTTCTACCTGCTCGGCGACGCTCCGTCAATGCCTAGTGATCTTCACGCAAAGACCGCAACGCACTGGCAACCTCCGGCCAGGCCGCGGACTCGGGGTCGATCAGGCCGAAGTGCTCGCAATCGGGCAGCTCAACGAGGCGTACGTCACTTCCGGCGGCCTGGCCCGCCGCCACGAAGCCCCGGCTCATGGCGACCGGCACCTGTTGGTCGAGCGCGCCGTGCATGATTACGCTGCGTGTTCGGATCGGCACCAATGACCGTGGATCGCAGGCGGCGTACCGGTCCGGAACGTCGGCCGGGCCGCCGCCGAGCAGCGCGGCCACCGCCCCGGAGTCCAGGTCCAGCCGGTACGCCTCGGCGAGGTCC
The DNA here is from genome assembly GCF_052068455.1 of Micromonospora sp. H33. Classification (NCBI taxonomy): domain Bacteria; kingdom Bacillati; phylum Actinomycetota; class Actinomycetes; order Micromonosporales; family Micromonosporaceae; genus Micromonospora; species Micromonospora sp. H33. The sequence goes on from NZ_JBQHDE010000001.1 coordinate 1,087,998, forward strand.
GCCACCGGCGCGAGGGCCAGCACCGCGCCGACCTCGGCCGGCGCGACCGCCGCCGCGAACAGGGCGAGGTGTCCGCCGGCGGAGTGGCCGACCAGGATCGGCGCGTCGGGTGCCACCTGGCCGGGCAGCGCCTCGGCGGCCAGCCGCGGCAGCTGGGCCACCCCGTTCAGGATGTCGGTGAGCGTTCCCGGCCAGCCGCCGCCGGGTTGGCCGGTCCGGCGGTACTCAAGCTGGGCGACCGGGTGCCCGAGCGCGGCCAGCGCGGTGGCGAGTGGCCCGGTGTGCCGCCGGTCGTACTCCGCCCGCCAGAAGCCCCCGTGCACGACGATCACCAGCGGCCGGGCCGGGCCGGTGCCGGCCGGCCGGCGCAGGTCCGCGATCTGGTCCGGGTGGTCGCCGTACGCGACCGTGACGTCCGGGGCCGGCGCGGGGCGGGTGAGCACGGCTCGCGGGTCGCTGGGCATGCCAGCGACGCTAGCGCGCCACCGGCACCCGATCGTCGTCGGCAGCGACTCCCGGGGCGCATCCGGGGGCGCGGCTGGGTAAAGATGGACCCCATGACCGAAGCACACTCCGCTGAACAGAACGACGAGCCGGGCCCGGACGGCACCGCTCGCTCCGGCACCGTGGTGGTGGTCGGGCCCGACGGCCGGCCGGTCGGCACGGTGCAGACCGACGAGGGGCAGGGTGAGGACCCGACGCGCCTGGTCGAGCAGCCGGCCAAGGTGATGCGGATCGGCAGCATGATCAAGCAGCTGCTGGAGGAGGTCAAGGCCGCTCCGCTGGACGACGCGAGCCGGAACCGCATGCGGGAGATCCACGAACGGTCGATCGTCGAGCTCAAGGAAGGGCTCGCCCCCGAGCTGCGGGAGGAGCTGGAGCGCATCTCGCTGCCGTTCACCGAGGAGAAGGCACCCAGCGAGGGCGAGCTGCGGATCGCGCACGCGCAGCTCGTCGGCTGGCTGGAGGGGCTGTTCCACGGCATCCAGGCGGCCCTGGTCGCCCAGCAGATGGCCGCCCGGGTCCAACTGGAGCAGATGCGGTCCGGCCGGCCCGCGCTGCCGAGCGGACCGGGTGGGATCGTCCCGGGGATGCCCGGCGTGGGCCAGCCGCAGGGCGGCGAGGGGCACGGCACCGGTCAGTACCTGTAGCGCCTGGCGCGCGGCCGGCCGGGAGCCGGCCGCGCTGCCTGGCCCCGGCCGGCCGCGGAGCCGGCCGGCTGCTCAGTCCAGCCCGAAGACCCTCTCCAGGTACGCCGCCACACCGTCCGCGGTGTTCGCCGTGGTGACGTCGTCGGCGATCGCCAGGACGGAGCGGTGCGCGTTGGCGACCGCGACGCCCCGGCCCGCCCAGGTGAGCATCGGCACGTCGTTCGGCATGTCACCGAAGGCCAGCACGTCGGCCGCGTCGATCCCGTGCCGTGAGCAGTACCAGGCCAGGCCGGCCGCCTTGGTCACGCCGGCGGCGGAGATCTCGACCAGCCCCGAGTACGACGAGTGCGTCGCCTCGGCCAGCCCCGCCAGCGCCCCGGCCACCAGCGCGACGAACGCGTCCGGATCCTGCTCCCCGGCGCGGGCCAGCAGCTTCACCGCCGGCGCCGCGAGCAGCTCCTCCGGGGTCTCGACCGCCCGGATCGCCTTGTGGTCGGCGTCCCACAGCAGCGGGTAGTGCGCCTCGTGCCGCATCTCCCGGCTGTCGACGATCTCCACGGCGAAGGTCACCTCGGGCACCTCGGCGCGCAGCCGCCGGGCCACCTCGGCGAGCAGTTCGGGGGCGAGCGGGTCGGCGCGCAGCACCTCGTCCGCCACCGGGTCGTAGACCACGGCGCCGTTGGCGCAGATCGCCGGAAGCGGCTCGGCGAGCTGCTCGTACACCAGCTTGAGCCAGCGGATGGGACGGCCAGTGACCAGCACGACCGGCGTGCCCCGCGCGGAGATCCGGGCCAGTACGTCGGCGGTGTGTGGACTCAGCGTCCGGTCGTCGCGCAGCAGCGTGCCGTCGATGTCCGTGGCGATCAGGCGGGGTGGCTCTCCCATCAGCGGGAGAGTAGTCGATCGAGGTACACCGCCACCCCGTCGTCGTCGTTGCGCAGGGTGATCTCGTCGGCCGCCGCGCGGACCGTCGGGTGGGCGTTGGCGACCGCCACCCGGGCCCATCCGGCCCAGGCGAACATCGGCAGGTCGTTGGGCTGGTCGCCGAAGACCAGCACCTCCGCCGGGTCGACGCCGAGCCGCTCCGCCACCACGGTGAGCCCGGTCGCCTTGTCGACCCCCGGCGGGCAGATCTCCACGAAGCCGAGCCCGGCCTGGGTGAGCGTGGCGACCTCCGCCGGGACGATCCGCCGGGCCACGTCGAGCAGTTCGTCGACGTGGTGGTCGGCGGTACGGGCGAACGCCTTGAGCACATCGCGCGAGAGGCACTCGGCGCGGGTGCGGGCCTCGAACCGGTCCTGGTACGGCCAGCTCGCGTGGTAGTCGCCCCACAGCGGCGCGTCGTGCTCGTCCGACGCCTCCACCATCACGGTCAGCGGGCCGACCTCGGCCTCCAGGTCGGCCAGCAGCCCGGCCAGGACGGCACCGGGGAGTCGCTCGTCGCGCAGCACCACCGGCCCGCCCGGATCACTCTGGTCGACCACCCGGCCGCCGCCGGCCATCACGAGGAAGTCCGCGGCGCGGATGTCGTTGCGGGTCAGCTCGGTGAGCCGGGGGCCGCGACCGGTCGCGCCGACCACCGGGATGCCGGCGGCCCGCACCCGGTCGAGCACCTCATGGGTGTACGCGGAGACGGTCTCGTCGCTGCGGACGAGCGTCCCGTCGAGATCGGTGGCGATCAGCTTGGGCAGGCCCGGGCGGGTCATCGTTCCTCCTTCGCCCGCCGCCGTCGCTGCCAGCCGTTCCGGTCCTGTGACCCGGCGTGACGGCGGGCAGCAACCGTACCTCGCGAGAGCGGTCGCAACCATGGCGATCAGACGAATCCGGTGCCAACGGGGAACGTCTGCCCCGTGGTGCCCGTTCCGGACTGCCGTCGGCGGCTCGCACGCTCCCCAGCGGCCTGTCGCGCGGGCGGCGTCGGACGACCGGGCGCGCACCCGCCGGAGCCTCCCGGGGGCCCGGACGCCGCCGATCCGCTCGGTACCGCCCGACTCAGATCGGCGGTTCGGGGCGGGTGAACGGGATGGCGGGCCCGACGGTGAGGTCGGCCGGGGGCGGCAGGGCCTCGCCCGGGTCGCCCCCTCGGGGGCGTCGCCGTGCCGGTGGGACCGGCTCGACGCCCTCCGTGTCGCTCACTGGCGCGGTGGCCGAGGGGCTGGGCAGGAGCGCCGCCCCCAGCAACGCGCAGGCCAGGAACGCGGTGACCAGCCCGCGCCCGTACTCGATGGCGAATCCGTCCTGGTCGCCGTAGTAGATGGCGCGCATGTCGGCGTCGCCGATCGTCACGGCCGCGGCGGTCAGCACGGCCAGCAGCGCTGCGGCCAGCGCCAGACCGGCGGTGCGGGCGTTCGGCCGGGCGGCCTCGGTGCCCCGCAACGCGAGCGCGACCGCCACCACCAGCGCGAGCAGGCCGGCCAGGTACGCGGAGCCGAACCCGCCCACGTTGGAGACCCCCTCGGGGACGCGCAGCGGGCCGCCGTCGGGCCCGGCGGTCGGCATGCTCAGCACCACCCACTCCCCGATCAGCGAGGCCAGGCCGGCCGCCGCCCCGAGACCGGCGAGGACGAGAGGCAGGCGGCGGTCCCGCGCGAGCCCGGTGAGGAAGCGCCCGGCCCGGCCGGGCGGCCGTGGGTCGGACCCGCCCCACTCCACGACGGCGTCGTCGGACCGGTCTTCCTGCCGGGGGATGGGGAGGTCCTGGGACATCGGGGCACCCTTCCGCGCTGACGTCCGTCCCGTCGGGGCTGGCCCGGGGGCGGACGGGACAGGTCCTTGAGGGTCTCAGAGGCGAATCATGACACAGGCGACGACCGGCGAGCGGCACCGCGAGTGGCGGGGTGCGCCGGTCGGTCGCCCCGGCGTCCGCTTTCGACTAGCGTCGGGTGCATGCCTATCCGTACCGCTTCCGCACGTTGGCAGGGCAACCTCACCGAGGGGTCCGGCACCGTCCGCACCGGCAAGGGCGGCCTGGAGGGGAACTACTCCTTCAAGTCGCGCTTCGAGGAGGGCGAGGGCACCAACCCGGAGGAGCTGATCGGCGCCTCGCACGCCGGCTGCTTCTCGATGGCCCTCTCCAAGCAGCTCGCCGACGCCGGCGCGACCGGCACCTCGGTGGAGACCACCGCCAAGGTGCACTTCGACAAGACCGACGCGGGCATGACCGTCACCCGGATCGACCTGGAGACGGTCGGCCAGGTGCCCGGCATGGACGAGGCGCAGTTCACCAAGCTCGCCGAGGCCGCCAAGGAGAACTGCCCGATCTCCCGCCTGCTCTCGCCGGGCGCCCAGATCACCCTGAACGCCCGCCTCGCCTCCTGACCCGGGCGCCCGCACCGCACGTTCCGCGTCGCACTTTCACGGAAAGAGTGGCCATCCGGCGACGGGTGGGCCCTCTTTCCGTGAAAGTGCGCGCGACCATTCCGGGGGGCGCGGGGATCTTGGGGGCGCCGGCCGGCGGGGCAGAATGGGGGTGTGGCGGTGGAGATGGGTCGGGAGCGGTTCGAGGAGCTGGTCGGCGAGGCACTCGACGAGGTCCCGGAGGAGCTGCTCGCCCTCATGAGCAACGTGGTCATCCTGGTGGAGGACGACCCGCCCCCGGGTGAGGACCTGCTCGGCGTCTACGAGGGGCACGCGCTGACCACCCGGGGCTGGGACTACTCGGGCGTGCTGCCGGACCGCATCCTCATCTACCGCAACCCGATCCTGCGCATCTGCGACAGCGAGGACGACGTGGTGGACGAGGTGGCGATCACCGTGGTGCACGAGATCGCCCACCACTTCGGCATCGACGACCACCGCCTGCACGAGCTGGGGTGGGCCTGACGCTCCGGTCAGCCGATGGCCGTCCGTTGCGCTGCTGACCTACCGTCGGGCCCAAGGCACCGCGAACTGTAGGAGGCACGTCCATGCGCAGCGAGCTCTTCTCCTCCGAGAACCTGGAGAAGGAGTCCGCCCAGCCCGGTATGCGGCTGCAGAACTCCAAAATGCTCAAGATCGAACTCAACGGTGAGGCGATGGCCCGGGTCGGCTCGATGGTGGCCTACCAGGGGCACGTGCAGTTCCAGGCACTCGGTTCCGGCGGGCTCGGCAAGTTCCTCAAGCAGAAGCTCACCGGCGAGGGCGTCCCGCTGATGAAGGTGACCGGTCAGGGTGACGTCTTCCTGGCCGATTTCGCCAAGGACGTGCACATCATCGACCTGGAGCCGGGCGACGCCCTGTCGATCAACGGCTCGAGCGTGCTCGCCTTCGATTCCTCCCTCCAGTACGACATCCGCATGGTCGGCGGCGCCGGCATGGCGTCGTCGTCCGGCCTGTTCAACTGCGTCTTCAGCGGCCACGGCCGGATCGCCATCACGACCAAGGGCACGCCGGTCGTCCTCAACGTGGACGCCCCCACCTACGTCGATCCGCAGGCGGCGGTCTGCTGGTCGGCCAACCTCCAGACCGGCTACCACCGGGCGGAGCAACTCGGCCTGGGCACGCTGCTCGGCCGGCGCACCGGTGAGGCGTTCACGATGAGCTTCGCCGGCCAGGGCTTCGTGGTCGTCCAGCCCTCCGAGGAGCCGCCGATCATGGGCAGCGGCGCCCAGGAGCAGCAGGGCGGCCTCCTCGGCGGCCTGCTGAGCTGACGCCGCTCGGGGCGCACCGCGGACGCGGTGCGCCCCCAAGGCCCCGTTCCACCGGCCCTCAGGTCAGGTCGCCCCTGCGCAGCCGGGCCAGCCAGGCGGCGGCGTCGGCGTAGTCGGCGTCGGAGAGTCCCGCCGGGGCGGGGACCGGCCGGTCCCCCACCGCGGCGGTCCAGCGGTGCCGGGGGTACGACCCGAGGAAGCGGACGTCCGCGCACACCCGGCGCAGCCCCTGCAACGCCTCGCCGAGGCGTACGTCGGCCACGTGGCCGGTGCAGTCGAGGAAGAAGACGTACCGGCCGAGCGCCTCACCGGTCGGGCGGGACTCGATCCGGGTCAGGTTGACCCCGCGGACGGCCAACTCCATCAGCACCGACAGCAGTGCACCCACCCGGTCGTGGGCGATGTAGACCGCCAGCGAGGTGACGTCGTCCCCGGTCGGCGGCGGGGGTGGCCCCGGTCGGGACAGCAGCGCGAACCGGGTCACCGCGTCCGGATGGTCGGCGATCTTGTCGGCCAGGACCTCGAGCCGGTGCCGGGTCGCGCCGATCGGGGCGCAGATCGCCGCGTCGTACTCGCCGGCCGCGGCACCGGCCGCCGCCGCGCCGTTGGAGAGGACGTCCACCACCACGGCGTCCGGCAGGTGGGCGCGCAGCCAGTTCCGGCACTGGGTGGACGCCTGCGGGTGGGCGGCGACGCTGCGGACCGCCGACAGCGACGTGCCGGGGCGGGCGCCGAGCACGAACTCCACCGGCAGGATCACCTCGCGGGTGATCACCAGCGGATCCCCCTCGGCCAGTTCGTCGAGGGTCACCCCGACCGCGCCGCCGATCGAGTTCTCCAGCGGCACCAGCGCCGCGTCCGCGTCACCGGCCCGTACGCTCTCCAGCGCCTCGCCGACGCTGCGGGCGGGCGTACGGCTGGCCCGCTCGGCGGCGGGGATGGTGCGCAGCGCCTGCTCGGCGAAGGTGCCCTCGGGCCCGAGGTAGACGAAGCGGGTCGGCGGTGTTCCCGGCATGGCGACAGCCTACGCACCGAAGACGGTGACCGTGCCGGCGTCGCAGGCCAGGGCCCGGATGCCGGCCGGGGCGGCAACCCGCACCTCCACGGTGCACACGTCGGTCCCGGCGGTGACCAGGCGCGGTGCGCCGCCCGGGCCGCGGGTGACCACCTGGAGCGGCTCGTACCCGGCCACGTCGAGGACGGTGTAGTGCCAGTCGTCGGCGCAGAGCGGCCCGGTCTTCACCTGGACGCGGGCGTCGCGGGGGAGCACGTCGCGCCCGCGTACCAGGTCGGTGACCCGCTGGCCGGACGGTCCGGCGGTGCACGTGACGGCGACCAGGCCCGGGGAGGACGTCGACCCGGTGCCCGGCAGTTCGGGGAGCCCGGTCACCGGCGGGCTCGGGACGGCGGTGGGTGTGCCGGTCGGGCCGGGCGTGGCGGCCCGGGTGGGTGCGGGCTGCCGCAGGTCGGGTGGGGCGCCGCAGCCGGCCGTCAGCAGCACGACCAGGAGGGCGACGACCGCGGCGCGGGGGCGGGCGGTGGCACGGCGGGGCGGGGTGGGCGGCACGGACCGATCCTCATGACATCGACGCTGACCGTTGCGGCCGGGGCCGGCCGTGCCCATCGTAGGAGCATCCGGCGGCCGGGTGAAGCGGAGGCGGTGTCCCGAAGTTTCATCCGCCGCGTCTCGATGCTTCGCGCCGGCACTTCTACGTGAGCACGCGGTGCCCGGCCCGGTCCAGGGCGGTGACGGCCTCGTCGAGGCGTACCGCGGGGACCAGCAGGTAATCCGTGTCGTAGGTGGAGAAGGCGACCACGCTGACCCGGGCCTCGGCGAGCGGGTCGACCAGCGCGGCCAGGGTGCCGGAGACGGCGAGATCGAGCGGGCCCGCCACCCGCAGGCAGCGCCAGGCGGTCTCCACCACGGCCTGCTCGGGCGCCCGGTCGGCGGGGCAGATGAGCGAGACCCCGTCGGCCGTCCAGCTCACCGTGACGACGTCGCCGTCGCTCAGGCCGCCCGACAGGGCGGGCGGCAGGGCGGAGCCGGCCGCGAGGCGGCAGACGGCGTACTCACCCGGCAGCAGAGCGATATCCAGCATGAGGGCACCTTACGGCCTCGGCGAGCGCCCGCCCCAGCTTCGCCGCGTGCGGCGAACGCCACATGCCGCCGCAGGTCAGACCTCGGAGAAGAACGTGAGCGAGCCGGCGACCGCCCCGTCGGTGAGCACGGGGGTGGAGATCGCGTCGACGGTGGCGTCCGGCGCGTCCGGCGACGCCCCCTGGACCCGGAGCAGCCCGCGGGCCAGGCGACCCGAGGAGAGGGCGAGCAGCGGCGGGATCTTGTCGATCTCCGGCTCGGTCAGCTCACCCCGGTTGGCGGTGAAGTCGAGCAGCCGCAGACCACCGTCGAGCAACGGCCGCCCGATCACGTCCTGCGGGGCGCCCAGGCAGAGCAGCTCGCACCCGGACGTGGAGACGGCGATCACCCGGGCCTCGGCGTCGATCAGCAGGCACGGCTCGTCCGCCCGGGAGACCGTCGACGACCACTGCCCGAAGTTGTCGGACCCCTGCTCTGTCGATGCCCCTGCCGATGGCACGAACACTTCCGAGAGCGAGAGTTCGACGTGGGCCACCGAGCCTCCTATGTACACCGACGGTCTGTCCACGCTAGCTGGTCCGGGAGCCGGCCGCTGACCGCGCTGAAGCCACCGGGCCGCCGGGTGGTGATCCAGGCCCTGACCGGGCGGCCGGCGACGGCGCGACCGGCGGATGCCGACCGGCCCCGGGCCGCGTGGCGTCGCGGCTGACGTTACCGCCGGCCGACCGGCTTGTCAGCGGCCGTTCGGCCCTCCTCGAACCACCGGTAGTCGGCGGCCGGTCGGTAGGTGCCGTTGAGCCAGGTGGCCGGATGTTGGGCGACGCGCGAGAGCTTCTCCGCGGTGGCCGGGCTGATCCGGTTGCCGGCCGCGACGAGCAGCCGGTCCAGTTCCCGGTGGGTCGCCATCAGGCAGTCCTTCGGGAGGCCGTAGACGCTGATGACGCCGGAGCCGACGAAGGTCAGCACCGGCGTCACCGGGATCGGCAGCCCCACCGCGTCGGAGAGGGCCTTGCTCGCCCGCTTGGCGTCGCGGCGGGCCTCGGCCACGTACGGCGGGCGCTTGCCGTTGATCTGCACGACGTCACCGGCCACCAGCACGCGGGTCCGGCCGTGGTCGGCGATGGTGACCGCGTAGAGGCCGCTCGGGCCGATGGCGAGGAAGCCGGCGCGGTCGTCACCCGCCTGGTCCCGCAGCAGGTCGGCCGCGTCGGTGCGGGGCCACTCGATGACGTGCCAGGCCGGGCCGAGGTGGTCGAGCTGGCCCAGCGCCCGCGCGCCGGCCGCCTCCAGCCGCCGGGCCCCGCGCTCCGCCCGCAGGCGGCGGGCCCACTCCAACGGGGACGGACGGGCCGGGTTGAGAACGCCCTGGACCTCCGTCCGGGGGTGCGGCACCGCGACGGGCGGCAGTGCCCGGGGGGACGGTACGGCTCGTCGAGCGGGGAAGACAGTCATCGCGACCTCCGGCAAAAGGTCCCTCGAAGTTATGTCCTCACTACCCTACGTTGCCAGTCCCCCGGGTCGGCAAGTTGGAGCGCCGGAGTGACTGTGGATGAATGCCGCATTCATCCACAGATGTTTTGCCGGATGCCGCCAAACCCTGCCGCAAGGCATGAGTCGACGCGACGGACGCCGGGACGTCGACGCAAGCCCTAGGCTTCGGTGGTGACCCACTACGTGGACAGCGAGGTCGGCCGGCTCGGCACGGTCATGCTGCACCGGCCGGGGCCCGAACTCGCGCGGCTCACCCCCCGCAACAACGACTCCCTCCTCTTCGACGCCATCCCCTGGGTGGGCCGGGCGCAGGAGGAGCACGACGCGTTCGCCGCCGCCCTGCGCGAGCGCGGGGTCGAGGTGCTCTACCTCGCCGAGCTGCTGGCCGAGACGCTCGCCGTCGCCGACGCGCGGGCCGAACTCACCGACATCGTGCTGCGCTCGCCCCGGCTCGGCGACTCGCTGCGCGCCCGGGTCGCCGACCACCTCGCGTACCTCGACCCGGCGGCGCTGGCCGACGTGCTCATCGCCGGCCTGGCCCACGAGGAGCTGCGGATCAGCCGGGACCGGCCCGGCGGCCTGGTCTACACGCTGATGGACCGGCACGACTTCGTCATCGACCCCATGCCGAACCTGCTTTTCACCCGGGACTCGTCGGTCTGGATCGGTGACCGGGTCGCCGTGACGAGCCTGGCCATGCCGGCCCGCCGGGGGGAGACGACGCTCACCGACGCGATCTACCGGCACCACCCCCGGTTCGCCGGCACCGGATTCGTGTACCACCCGGAGATGGAGCACCTGGAGGGCGGCGACGTGCTGCTGCTCGCCCCCGGCGTACTGGCCGTCGGGGTGGGTGAGCGGACCACGCCGGCGGGCGCCGAGCGCCTGGCCCGCCAGGTCTTCGCCGCCCGGCTGGCGCACACCATCCTGGTGGTGCCGATCGCGCAGGAGCGCGCCACGATGCACCTCGACACCGTCTGCACGATGGTCGACGTCGACGCCGTCCTCATGTACCCGAACATCGCCAACACGCTGTCCGCGTACACGGTCATCGCCGGTGCGGACGGCGAGGACCCGCGGGTGGACGGGCCGGCGCCGTTCCTGCGGGCCGCCGCCGACGCGATGGACCTGGACCAGCTCCGGGTCATCGACACCGGTCTGGATCCGGTCACCGCCGAGCGCGAGCAGTGGGACGACGGCAACAACACCCTCGCCCTCGCTCCGCGGCTCTGCGTCGGCTACGAGCGCAACACGGAGACCAACGCGCAGCTGGAACGGGCCGGCATCGAGGTCATCCCGATCGCCGGCTCGGAGCTGGGCTCCGGCCGTGGCGGCCCCCGGTGCATGTCCTGCCCCCTGGTCCGCGACCCGCTGCGGGGAGGAACGTCCCTCAGCGGAGGGTGAGCTGGCGCCCGAGCAGGCCGTGCCGGGCGCGCCGGGCCGCCGCGTCCAGCGGGGTCGGGTCCGCCAGGGCCTCGGCGTAGCGCTTGGCGAAGTCCGCCACCGGCTGCTCCCACTCGCCGGCCGGGGTGTCCTCGGGGAGGTCCCAGACCGGTACGAGGCGGCCGTGCGCCCGGAACATGCCGGCGAACTTCGTCTGCTCGCCGAGCGTCAGGGTGCCGGCCGCGCTGAGTCGCGCCAGCGCGTCCAGCGCGGCGTCCTCGTCGTCGGGCAGCACCCACCGCACGTGCGCCTTCTCCGGCACCTGGCACCAGTACGCGGCCCGCGCCGCGTTCAGCCGCACGGTGGGGTAGATCGCGGCGTTGGCCCGCTCCAGCGACGCCTGCACGGTCGGGTCGTCCGCCGCGCCCGGGTCCAGCCAGAACTCGAAGCCGTCGTGCATGGTGATCTCCAGCGGCCCGTCGACCAGCACGTCCTGGAGCCGGGGGCCGGGGCCGGGCAGCGGCGGCACGGTGACCTGGCCACCGGGCTCGGTACGCAGTGCGCAGAGCAGCGCCTCGGCCAGGTCCCGCGAGACGTCGCCGGACTGCTGGTGCCGCTGGAGACCGATGAAGACCCGCCCGTCCGGCTTGGTCATCGCCGGCGCCGCCATCGGCAGCACGGTGGCCAGCAGGACCTCGCGGTCGCCGTACTCCTCGACGAGGTCCGGCGCGAGCCGCAGCGGCGCGGAGGCGGCCGGAACCAGCTCGCGCAGCGCGATCCACTCCGGCTCGTCGGTCAGCCCCTCGAAGGGGCGGGGCACGAAGACGTCCCGTACCTTCTCGCGCTTACCGGTGGTGTCCGCGGCCCGCTGGCTCTTTCGACGCTTGCTCACGGGTCGACAGCCTAGAGGCCGGCGCGGGCCGGCGTGGGGAGGACCCGCCCGTACCCCCCGGTCACGCCACCACCAGGTCCGGGCGCGGGGACCCGGCCGGCTCGAACTCCGCCCAGACGCTCTGGCCGAGCCCGTCCCGGTCGACGCCCCAGCGGCTGGACAGGCCGGAGACGATGTGCAGGCCCCGGCCGTCGATCGCGTCCGGATCGGCTGCCCGGATGCGCGGCCCGGCGGGCGCGCCGCCGTCGGTCACCCGCAGCTGGACGCGCGGGCCGGTGGGTGTGTCGCGGAGCCGCCAGGCCACCCGGATCACCCCGCCCGGGAGCGGGTCGGCGTGCCGTACGGCGTTGCCCACCAGCTCCGCGAGGACCGCCACCAGGTCGGCGAGCAGGGTCGGGCTCACGACCGCGGTCAGTTCGTCGGCGAGTCGGTGCCGCGCCTGCCGCGCCCCCGTCGCGTGGTGGGGGACCACCACGCACCAAGCCCGTTCGGCACCTTCCGTCGACACCGTCGCCCCTCCACGCCCCCCGCCACCGCCGGTCACCCGCGGGGCAGCCGCACCTCTGCGACCGTACCGCCACCGACCTTCGGTCGGAGGGATACCCATCCATTCTGCTGTTCAACGATCCGGCGGACGAGATAGAGGCCCAGCCCGGCGCCCGGATAGCGGCGGCGGTCACCGGACTCGCCCTGCCAGAACCGGTCGAACGCGCGCTCGACGTGCTCCGGGCGGATGCCGATGCCCTGGTCGGCGACCCGGAAGGAGACGGTCTGCCCGTCGGCCTCCGCGGTGATGCCGATCGGGGTGCCGGGCGGCGAGTACTTGCCGGCGTTCGTGCACAGCTCGGTCAGCACCGTGGCCAGGCTCGCCCGGTGGCCGAGCGCCTTCGGCAGCCCCGCCGGCAGGTCCAGCGTGATGCGGTGCCGCAGCTCCGCCGGCAGGTCGAGCACCGCCGTGCGCAGGGCGTCGCCGAGGTCGTACGGGGCCGGCGCCTCCTCGCCCGGGCCCGCCTCGGCCGCCGACGAGAGGAGCCGGTCGACGAGGCGGGCCAGCTCGTTGGCGCGCTGGCCGATCACGCGGGCGGCCATCCGCCGGTCGGCGTCGGTCAGCGACTCCCAGTGGTCGGTGAGGGTGTCCGCGTACCCCTTGATGACGGTGACCGGGGTCCGCAGCTCGTGGCTGGTCACCGCGACGAAGAGGTCCCGGTCGTTGTCGCGGCGCTGCTGGTCGGTGATGTCGCGGAAGGTGACCACCCGGAGCGTGCCGGGGCCGGGCAGCTCCCCGGACGTGACCCGCAGCCAGCGGCCGTCCGGCAGCCGGTGGTCGAGCACCTGCCCGGACGGGGGCAGGGGGAACGGCAGCGGCTGGTTGAGCGCGTCGGCGGCGGGGCGGCCGGTCACCTGGGCGGCGGCGGGGTTCCAGAGCCGGACGTGACCGTCGCGGTCGACCACGGCCAGCCCGTCCGCCATCGCGGCCACCACCGGACCGTCGCCGTGTACGGGCAGACCGGTCTGGTCGCCGTACATGTGGGCGATACAGGAGGCGAGGTACCCGACGACCCCGTGCTGCTCGGCGTGCGGCCCGTCGCCGTCGGCCGGGTAGAGGGCGTGCAGGCTGCCGACCGTCAGGCCGCCGATCTCGGCCCGGGACACCACCATCCGGTGCAACCCGCGGCCGGCGAGCTCGTGGGCGAGCTTGCCGCTGAGGCGGTCCGTCCGGACCTGCCGCACCCGGGGCCCGGAGAGCAGGCAGACGATGTCCGGTTCGTCGGCCGGCACGGGGCGGCCGAGCGTCCACTCGGCGGCGCCGCTGGCGGCGATCACCCGGCCACCGGCGGGCGCGAACTCGACGAACGCCATGCCCGACGCGCCGAGCGCCGACTGCGCGACGCGGAGCAGTTGGGTGAGGACCGGCAGGCCGGAGTCCCCACAGTTGATCATCTCGATGACCACGGTGTGGCCCGCGATGAGAGCGGGAAAGTCCGTGCGCTCCGGCATGCCCCCGAGTGTGCCCCCTACCCTCGGACGCGGGCCAGGGCCTGGGCCGGGCGGTCGGTGATGATGCCGTCCACCCCGGCGGCCAGCACCAGGTCCAGGTCGGCGGGATCGTTGACCGTCCAGACGTACACCTGGTTGCCGGCCGCGCGCAGGGCCGGCACCAGGTCCGGGCGGGCCCGCACCAGCGCGATCCCGGGCCCGGCGATCCGGGTCCCGAACGGCAGCCGGCCCAGCCGCACCCGGCGGGGCAGCACCTCCAGCAGCAGCACGGTCGGCAGCGCGGGCGCCAGTTCGCGGATCCGGCGGACCGCCAGCAGCGAGAACGACATCACCGTGACCTGGACCGGGTGCTCGGGCCGGGGGTCGGTCAGCCCGTACCGGCGCAGCAGCGCGACCAGCCGCCGCTCGACGTCCCGGCCGTACCGGGAGGGGTGCTTGGTCTCCACCAGCAACCGGACCGGCCGGCCGGCGGCGAGCACCGCGTCCAGCAGCCGTTCCAGGGTGAGCAGCCGGGTGTGCGACTCGTCGAGCACCTCGTCCCCGTCGGCCGGCACGCAGCCCGGGTGCCAGGACCCGAAGTCGAGCGCCTCCAGTTCGGCGAGGGTGCGTGCGCTCACGAGGCCCCGCCCGTTGCTGGTCCGGTCCAGGCGGCGGTCGTGGACGCAGACGAGGTGCCCGTCGCGGGTCAGCCGGACGTCGCACTCCAGCCCGTCGGCACCCTCGTCGAGCGCGCGCAGGTACGCGGCGAGGGTGTGCTCCGGGAGGTCGTACGACGAGCCGCGGTGTGCGAAGACCAGGGGTCGGTGCATCCGTCCGTCCCCGCTACAGGACCCGGCCCGGCTGCCCGTCCTCGCCGACCACGGGACGCCCGGCGGCGGCCCACTCGCCCATCCCACCCTCGACGTTGCGGACCTGCTCCCAGCCGTTGCGCATGAGGTACGCGACGATCTGGGCGGATCGTCCGCCGGAGCGGCAGATGACCGCGACGTCCCGGTCGGTCGGCACCTCCGCCAGCCGGGACGGCAGTTCCATCATCGGCAGGTGGTGGGCGCCGGGGGCGTGGCCGGCGAACCACTCGTCGTCCTCCCGGACGTCGAGCAGGTACGTGTCGTCGGCGATCTCGGAGATGGTCACGGTGGGTACGCGGGGTCCGAACACGATTACCAAGCTTAGGGCGCGGCGCCGCTCAGAGGCGCGTGACCCAGCGCGGGTTGGCCCGGGCCCACTCCGACACCCGGGTGGTCCGGACGGCCTCGAAGAGGCCGCCGCCGCCGTCGTCCAGCACGACGTACGACACCTGGCCGATGGTCTCCGGCCGGGACGGCACCTGGAGCCCGCGCAGGGCGTCCGCCGGCAGGTCGCCCAGCGCGATGACGAGGTCCTCCAGGGGTACGCCGTTGGTGTCGACGGTCAGCGACCCGCCCACGGCGCGGATCACCTGGTCGAGCTTCACGGGGTTGGTCCGCACCGACGTCTCGCCGGCCCGGTCCAGCAGCGCCCGCAGCAGTTGCTGCTGGTGGGTCTGCCGGTCGTAGTCGCCGTTCGGCAGGTCGTACCGCTGGCGGACGAAGTCCAGGGCGGTGCCCCCGTCCATCTGCTGGCACCCGGGCGTGAAGACCCGGTCGGTGTGGATCGACCGGACCTCGGTGTCGACGCACATGCGGACGCCGCCGAGGAGGTCGATGACCCTGCGGAAACCGGAGAAGTCGATCAGGGCGGCGCCGTCGAAGCGGATCCCGGTCAGCCGGGCCAGGGTCGCCGAGAGCAGTCTGGTGCCTGGCAGTCCGCCGCCGCCGTGCTCGTACGCCGAGTTGATCTTGTCCTGCCCGCCGCCGTAGCCGGCGGTCGCGGGGATGGCGACCAGCAGGTCCCGGGGTACGGAGACCAGGTACGCCTCCCGCCCGCCCTCGGGCACGTGCACGATGAGGATGGTGTCCGACCGCCGGTCGGCGACACTGCTGCTCCGCCACCGGTCGGTGCCGACGAGGAGGTAGTTGAGGGGCCCGTCCAGGTCGGTGCGTTTCCGGCGGGCGCTCGCGTCGAGCAACTGCTCCTTGACCACGGCCCGGTCGTACCGCTCGGCGAGCGCCCGGAGGCCGACCACGGCGAGTCCCGCCAGCAGCGCCAGGGCGAGGCCGAGACGGAGCAGGAGATGGGGCCAGCGGGGCGGTCCGGGTCGGACGCCCGCGCCGGCCCGCTCCCGTCCACCCCCCGACCTGGACGTGGTTCCTCCCCGCCACCCGTGCGCGAATCCTCTTCACGTCAGGCTACGGTCCGGCGCACCGCCGGCGGGCCGGTTCGGTGAAACCGGTTCTCCGTCACTTCCGGGTGGAGAGCACCTCCGGGTTGGCGACCACGAAGTCGGCCAGCCGGTCCTCCCTGATGGCCCGGAACATCTCCAGCGTCTGCTCGCTGAGCGCCTCGCGGTTGTTGCCGTTGCCGTTGAAGGTGCCGCCGTTCGTGCGCAGCATCGTGAGGTCGTTGCCGGTGACCCCGCGCATCGTGAAGATGAAGTCGGCGACCGCCACGCCATTGGTGTCCAGGACGAACGCGTCGCCGGCGGCGTCGAGGAGCTTACTGATCTTGGTCGGGCTGGTCAGCGTGCCGTCCTTGGTCGCCTTCTTCGCCATCGCCTTGATCAGTTGCTGCTGGTTCTGCTGCCGGTCGTAGTCGGCGTTCTTGAGGCCGTAGCGCTGGCGCGAGTAGTCCAGCGCCGCCCAGCCCTCCATCTCCCGGCAGCCCTTCTTGTGCACCACCGGGGTCATCGGCTTGCCGGTCTTCTTCGCCTCCGCGTTCCACATCGGCTTGCCGTCGACGTACACCATGTGGTGGGACTTGACCTCCTGGCTGACGCAGATGCGGACCGAGCCCAGGGTGTCGATGATGCGCTTGAAGCCGCCGAAGTTGATGATCGCGGCACCGTCGAAGCTGATCCCGGTCATCTGCTTGATGGTCTGCGCGGTCAGCTGCGCGCCGCCCTCCCAGCCGCCACCGTTGCGGGCACCGGCCTGGAACGCCCCGTTGATCTTGTCGACCCCGCCCGGGTAGCCGGTCTTGGGGAAGGCCGGGATCGGCGCCTCGGTGTCCCGGGGGATCGAGATCAGGTACGCCTGGTCGTGGCTCGCCGGGATGTGCAGCACGATGATGCTGTCGGCCCGGACGTCGTCGGGTGCCCACGACTGCCGCGCGTCGACACCGAGCAGCAGCATGTCGATCGGGCCGTCGAGGTTGGCGCCGCCCTCGGCGCCCGACTTGCCGGCGTCGCCGAGCAGGTTGCGCTGGTCGATGTTGCCGGTGGCTTGGTCGATCATCACCTTGCCGCCGACGATCGCGACGCCGCTGGTGAGCATCAGGACGGCGCCGAAGATCAGCGTGAGGCGCGCCCAGAGCGGATCCTTGCGGCGGCGCTTCCGGGTGGCGGGGGTGGCGGGGGTGGTGGGCGGGCGGCCGCTCCCGGGCTGCGCCGGGATGGTGGCGGACCTCCGGACCGGGGCGCGGGGGGCCTCCAGCGACGGCGGGCGGCCGCTGGTCTGAACCGGCATGCGGTGCTCCAGCTCGTGATCGGGGGGCGGGATCACTGTACGGATGCTTTCCCGTCCTGGCGAGTTCACCCCACGGCCAAATGCCGTTATCCAGGCCGCCCAATGAAGAAATCGACCGAACGGAGGGGTCGGATACGGCCGGTCGACGGCTGCCGCCCGGGATCCGGGGTGCTCAGCCGCCGACCGGTGACGACCGACGTCGATGTGGCGGGTGGCGGGACGATCAGTTGCCGGCGTCGCTCTTCGGGTTCGCCTTGACCCAGTCGGCCATCGTGTCCTTGACCATCGCCTGGTACATGGAGAGCGCCTTCTCCCGGTCCGAGACCACCACCGACTCGCCGTTGATCGTCTGGCTGCCGTTGTGCGGGCTCGTCACGAACGTCAGGTTCTCCCCGCGCAGGTTGCGGAACTGCACGGCCATGTCGACCAGCGAGAAGCCCTCGTCCACGGTGACCGCGGCGGTCACCGCCTTCAGGAAGTTGTTCAGCTTGACGGGGTTGCTGAGCGTCCCCGTGCTCGCGGCCTTGTCCATCAGCGCGCGGAGGAACTCCTGCTGGTGCCGCATCCGGTCGAAGTCGCCGTTCGGGAACTGCTTGCGCTGCCGGATCCAGTCCAGCGCCTCGGCGCCGTCCATGTGGTTGACGCCCTTGGTGAAGGTCCGGTACGGCTTGTGGATCGAGGTGATCGTCTTCTCCACGGTCAGGTCGACGCCGCCGAGCGCGTCGGTGACCTGCTTGAAGCCGGCGAAATCGATCGCCATCACGTGGTCGAGGCGTACGTCGGTGAAGCACTCCACGGTGCGTACGGCCAGGGGCAGGCCGCCGAACGCGAACGCCGCGTTGATCTTCCCGCGCTGGCCCGAGCCGCAGTCCGCACTGGCGCTCTCCGGGATCGGCACGTACAGGTCACGCGGGATCGACACCAGGTAGGCCTGCTGGTGGTTGCTCGGGATGTGCATCACGATGATCGTGTCCGCGCGCCACTTGCTGGCCTCGTTGACCGGGGCGTCGGGGTCGCGCGAGTCGCTGCCGACCAGCAGGATGTTCAGCGCGCCGTCGACCGCCTTGGCCGGCCGGCCGCCGGTGATCTGCGAGAACGGGTCGGTGCGCCCCAGGTCCTCGTTGAGGCCCCGGGCGTAGAACCAGGCGCCGGTGCCGCCGAGCAGCGCGAGCACCAGCACCGCGATGCCGGCCACCAGACCGATCCGGCCCCAGCGGGGGCGGGGGCCACGCCGCCCCGGCCGGCCGGAACCATCGTCCCCGCCGCCGAAGTCGCCGGGGCCACCCGGGCCGACGGGGCCACGGGGGCCGCCCGCCGACGGTTCGTCGTGCGAGGGGTACCACTGCGTCTCGGTCGACCGGGCACGTCCAGCCGGGCCGGAGCCCGGCACCGACGCGCGCCCGGCGCTGCGGTGGACACCCCCGGAGTGCGGAAGCGGAAAACCGGCGGGCGTGGTCGCTGACATGTAACTCAGGGTACGTACGTCGGGCCAGTGTCGCCCCGAGGCGGAGCCGGCGTCGCGACCGCTCGTCGCGGACTGGTTACCCTAGCCGCTCGCGGAAGTACGCGATCGTGCGTCGGAGGCCCTCTTCCGGCGCGACGCGCGGTTCGTATCCGAGCAGTTCCCGGGCGAGCGTGAGATCCGGGCGGCGCATCTCCGGGTCGTCGGCCGCGCGGGTGATGTAGGTCACCTCGGAGCTGCTGCCACAGAGTGACACGATCGTCTCGGCCAGTTGCCGCATGCTCATCTCGTGCTCGGTGCCGCAGTTGATCGGCCCCGTCTCCGTGGAGTCGAGCAGCAGCAGGATGCCCCGCACCAGGTCGTCGACGTAGCAGATCGAGCGCGTCTGGTTGCCGGTGCCGTGCACGGTGATCGGCTCGCCGCGCAGCGCCTGCGAGATGAAGGTCGGGATGGCCCGCCCGTCGTCCGGGCGCATCCGCGGCCCGTACGTGTTGAAGATCCGGACGATGGCGGCGTCCAGCCCCCGGCTGCGGTGGTACGCCATCGTGGCGGCCTCGGCGAACCGCTTCGACTCGTCGTAGACGCTGCGGACGCCGATCGGGTTGACGTTGCCCCAGTACGTCTCGCGCTGCGGGTGCTCCTTCGGGTCCCCGTACGCCTCGGAGGTGGACGCCATCAGGAACCGGGCGCCGTCGGCGACCGCCCGCTCGAGCAGGTGCAGGGTGGCGACCGAGCCGACCCGCAGAATCTCCACCGGCAGCTTCTCGAAGTCGGTCGGACTGGCCGGCGAGGCCATGTGCAGGATCGCGTCGAACCGCTCGGCGAGCGCGGGGTGGTGGGTCGGCAGACCGTCCGAGATGTCGGCCTCGACCAGCGTGAAGGTCGGCGTGTCGGCCAGGTGGGCGACGTTCTCCTTCGACCCCGTGACGAAGTTGTCCACCGCGACCACCGTGCAGCCCCGGGCGATCAGGACGTCCACCACGTGCGACGGCACGAAACCGGCGCCGCCGGTGACGAGGATGCGGTGACCGGGCCCGAAGCGCTGCACAACCTTCATGCCGGTCAGCCTACCGAGCGGCCGGGCCGGCGACCCGACGAGGAAGGCCCCCGGTCGACGGGGTCGTCGACCGGGGGCCCGGGTTGGTCACCGCCGGGTGGGCCGGCGCACGTTCGCACGGCCCACCCGGGGTGGTCAGTGCGCGCCCGCCCCGGTGAGCGAGCGCACCTCGAGCTCGGCGTACTTGTCCTCGTCGCGCTCCTTGGAGAGCACGGTGCCGAGCCACCCGCACAGGAAGCCGAACGGGATGGAGAGGATGCCCGGGTTCGACAGCGGGAACCACTGCCAGTCCTGCTCGGGGAACATCGCGGTCGGCGCCCCGGAGACCACCGGGGAGAAGAACACCAGGAAGACCGCGGCGAACAGGCCGCCGTAGATCGCCCACACCGCGCCGGAGGTGTTGAAACGCTTCCAGAACAGGCTGTAGAGGATCGCCGGCAGGTTGCCCGACGCCGCCACCGCGAAGGCCAGCGCCACCAGGAAGGCGACGTTCAGGTTCTGCGCGAAGATCGACAGTACGATCGAGATCGCGCCGATCACCAGCGCGGAGATCCGCGCGACCGTCACCTCCTGCCGCTCGGACGCCGTCCCGTTCTTGATCACGTTCGCGTAGAAGTCGTGCGCCAGGCTGGACGAGGACGCCAGGGTCAGGCCGGCGACCACGGCCAGGATCGTGGCGAACGCGACCGCCGCGATGATCGCCAGCAGGGCGGCACCGCCCAGGTCGCCGCCGAGGAAGTCGATCCCCAGCGCCTCGGCGAGCTGCGGCGCGGCGGTGTTGCCCGCCCGGTCCTGCGCCGTGATCGCCTCGCTGCCCACCAGCGCCGCGGCGCCGAAGCCGAGCGCGAGGGTGAGCAGGTAGAAGGTGCCGATGATGCCGATCGCCCAGAGCACGCTCTTCCGGGCCGCCTTCGCCGTGGGCACCGTGTAGAAGCGGATCAGGATGTGCGGCAGGCCGGCCGTGCCGAGCACCAGCGCGATGCCGAGCGAGAGCAGGTCCATCTTGCTGTAGAAGGTCTTGAGTGCGTCGCCGGGTGTCTCCACGCCGTAGCGGAGTCCGGGTTCGAGGAAGGCCGCCCCCTTGCCGGAGGCGTCCGCCGCGTCGCCGAGCAGCCCGGAGAGGTTGAACTTGTACTTCGCCAGCACCAGCAGGGTCATCACGAGCGCGCCGCCCATGAGCAGGAACGCCTTGACGATCTGCACGTACGTGGTGCCCTTCATGCCACCGACCGTCACGTAGATGATCATCAGGGCGCCGACCATGATGATCGTGGCGATCTTGGCAGCGTCCGCGTCCATGCCGAGGAAGGTCGTTCCCGGCCTGATGCCGAGCAGCAGCGCGACCAGCGCGCCGGCGCCGACCATCTGGGCCAGCAGGTAGAAGATCGACACCGTGATGGTGGAGACCGCCGCGGCGGTGCGGACCGGCCGCTGCCGCATCCGGAAGGCCAGCACGTCGGCCATCGTGTAGCGGCCGGAGTTGCGCAGCAGTTCCGCCACCAGCAGCAGCGCCACCAGCCAGGCGACCAGGAAGCCGATCGAGTAGAGGAACCCGTCGTAGCCGTACAGGGCGATGATGCCGGCGATGCCGAGGAACGACGCCGCCGACATGTAGTCGCCGCCGATCGCCATGCCGTTCTGGAAGCCGGAGAAGGAGCGACCGCCCGCGTAGAAGTCGGTGGCCGTCTTGGTCTGCCGGCTGGCCCAGATCGTGATGGCCAGGGTCACCGCCACGAAGATCAGGAAGAGCGTGATGGTGAGGTTCCGGGCGGTGGTGTCGCCCGCCTCAGCCGCGAGGACCGTGTTCATGGGTCACCTCCCCCATCTCGGCGCGGATCCGGTCGGCGACCGGGTCGATCTTCCGGTCGGCGTACCGGGAGTAGAGCCAGGCGATGAGGAAGGTGGAGACGAACTGGAGCAGCCCGAAGACCAGGGCGACGTTGATGTTGCCGACGAGCTTCGTGCCCATGAAGTCCCGCGCGTACGCGGACAGGATCACGTAGAGCGCGTACCACAGGAAGAACGCGACGGTCATCGGGAAGACGAAGCCGCGCAGCGCGCGACGCAACCCGGCGAACTCGTCCGACCGTTGTACGGCCAGATAGCGCTCCGCCACCGACTCGGTGGGGGCGGACGCGGGTGTGTCCGTGGACATCTGTGGATCACCACCTTCACAGGCATCGGGGAGTTTCGCGCACGGTAAGTAGCGCGCTCCCAACCCGGGAAGGGCGAGATCGGCGCCGGTCGGCGGCTGCGCCGAACGGCACGGTGGGTGCGCCGAGTGACGTGGCTCACTCCGGTGACCGGTCGGCCTCCCCGGCGTCGGCGG
This sequence comes from Micromonospora sp. H33, assembly GCF_052068455.1. NCBI lineage: Bacteria > Bacillati > Actinomycetota > Actinomycetes > Micromonosporales > Micromonosporaceae > Micromonospora > Micromonospora sp. H33. Next base: position 1,110,029 of record NZ_JBQHDE010000001.1, read on the forward strand.
GAGGGCGTCGGCCATCGTCAGGCCCCCGGCGGGCGCAGGGAGCCGCTCCGCCTGGAAGGAGGCGTGCCTGGTCAGGTCAGCTCGCGGTACCGGCCCCGGTAGTGCAGCAGCGGGTCCGTCTCCTCCGCCAGCTCGACGGTCTCGATCGTGGCCTCCACCAGCAGGCCCCAGCCGTACTCCCGGGCGTTGTCGAGCCGGCATCCGGCCCAGCCGCCGGCGTCCGACGGCACCGGACCGTAATCGGTCTGCGTCCAGGTGCCGGTGGCGAAGAGGCCGCCGGGCGACGGAAAGAGCCCCGCGAACCGGTCCGCGAGCTGCCGGTGCGACGGACTCAGCGGCGTGACCGCGAAGCGGCGGGTCTCCTCGACCGCGGCCCACAGGTCCGACTCCGGGTCGATCAGGCCGAGCAGCCGGTCGGGCTCACCCTCCGCCACCAGCGTGGAGGAGACCGTCAGGCCCGCCGGCCCGGGCGCCGTCCACAGTGTCACCGGCGCCGCCAGGCGGCCGCGCAACCGGCGTACGGGGGAACGCCGGTCCACCGGCACGGCGAACGGGTCGGTGTGGTGGATCTCGGCACCCGGCTCATGATTCACGTGGAACATTCTGCCGTCCCGGGCCCGCGCCCAGCCGAGGAAGCGCTCGTGCAGGCCGTCCGGTCGCCCGTTCCCGTTGAGCTGCGCGAGCTGGGTCGCCGCCTCGGCCATCAGCGTCCCCAGGTACACCAGCAGCGCCGGCCGGTCGTGCCGGTACTCCACCAGCAGCGACAGCCGGGCGGGCTGGCACGGCCAGTGCGCGCCGCACGCCCGGCACCGCCAGAGCGGGCGCATCGCCACATGCGGCACGTACCGCGTCACCGCCGTGCTCCCGGGTGCGGCTCGCCGCTGGAGATCTTGGAAGATTCGGGCCCCCCGAGGGGCCGAAATCTTCCAAGATCTGGACGGCAACCAGTTCGGGTCACCAGCGACCGCCGTTGGCCCGCCAGGTCTGCGCCGGGGTCAGCCAGCCGGCCCGGCCCGGTCGCGGCAGCGCCACCGTCGCCGGCGGCACCTTCGGCCGGGTCGCCCAGGTTGGCGGCACCGGCGACCGGGTCGGGACCGGGTGCGGCGCCGTCGCGCCCGGCGCCCCGGTCGGCACCGGCCGGCTCCTCATCCGGTACGACCGCAGCGCGGCGTTCCTCCCGAACAGTCTGAACACGGGTGGCCTCCTCGAGGTCGGGGGCCGCCCCGACCGGGGGAATGACCGGGGCGGCCCGACGCAGGACCGGCCGCCGGGTCGTCGCCTCCACCGGCCGGGCCGCGCACCCTCCACCCTGGACTCGTCAGCCCCGGACGGGGGAGGATGCCAGGGCTTACTACGGAACGCAGTCGCATACTTACGGGAGACGTAAGGGATGAACGTCGAGATGTGGATCCGCGCTCTGAAGGCCGCCCGGGCCGGCGCGGAGGTCTCGCAGGAAGGGCTGGCGACACTGATCAAGTGGAGCCCGTCCACCGTCGCCGCCATCGAGACCGGCCGCCGACGACCGACCATGGAGTTCGCCGTGGCCGCCGACCAGGCCCTCGGCACCGGCGGCCTCCTCGCCGGCCTCCTGAAGGAGCACGAGGGCGATCGCGCGCCGTCATGGTTCCTGCCCTGGCACGGCTACGAGGAGAAGGCGGAGCGGTTGCGGCACTTCGAGCCCTGCCTCATCCCGGGGCTGCTTCAAACGGAGGAATATGCCCGGGCGATCTTTTCGGCAGGTGGAATAAACCGTAGTGACCGGGTGGAAGAACTGCTCCGACTTCGGATGAGTCGGCAGCAGTTGCTGGATCGGGACGATCCGCCGGAGTGTGTCTTCTTGATCGACGAGAGCGCTCTGCGCCGCTCGATCGGTGGACCGGCCGTGATGGATCGCCAACTCGGTCGGCTGCTGGAGGCGGCCGAGTTGTCCCACGTGCGGTTGCACGTCGTGCCGCTCGATGCGGGGGCCCATGTCAGCCTCGGCGGGGGATTCGTGCTCGCCGACCTGCCCGGGAACGACCGCTTCCTCTGCCTTGACAACACGGCGCGGGGGCAGATCGTCGACTATCCCGAGTGGATTGGGCTCGTGCTGCGCAAGTGGGAGAGTCTTCTGGGTGAGGCGCTCTCGCAACGCGCGTCGCTTGAGTTGATCAACAAGTTGAAGGTGACACCGTGAACTCCGTTGCTCGCTGGCGCAAGTCGACCAGGTCGGACGATCAAGGCAATTGTGTCGAGGTGGCGGACAATCTGCCGGGGGTCGTGCTGGTGCGGGACAGCAAGGACCGGTCCGGTCCGGCGCTCACGTTCCGCCCCGACGCCTGGCGTACCTTCATCGCCGCCACCCGTACCCGCTGACCCGGCCGGCGGAGGTCCAACCCCAGACGACCGTTGCCGACCCCGCCCTCGACGGGCGCCCGCTGGTCGTGCCACGCCGAGATCTTGGACAGTTTCCGTTCGCTGCTGACGGAAACTGTCCAAGATCTGCAGTGGGGCGGGGACGCGAACCTCGACAGCCTCCTCCGCCGGGCCGCCGGGCACGCACCGGGCAGCCGGGCCGCTGCCTGCGACGAAGGTGAGGGTGTCAGCCGGCCGGCAGTGAGCGGCGGGCCGCTTCGAGCACGTCCGGGTCGGTGCAGCCGGCGGCGTAGCCGGCGATCCGGCGGCGGAGGTCCCGGCCGAGCAGCCACGTGCCGAGCCGGTCGGCGACCGGGCGCAGGAACGCCGGACGGCAGCGGAAGCTGTACCGCCAGGTGGCGACCGTCGTACCCGGTTCGGGGCCGGGCGCGAACCGCCACCCGCCGGCGAACATCTCGAAGAACCAGGGGCCGCGCACCATCTTCATGCCGACGTTGGTCGGCGGCGCGAACGACACGTACTCGCTGACCATGACCAGCCCGTGCCGGGAGCGGGTGAAGGTCCGCACCCCCTTGCCGGGCCGGGTGGCGCCTCCGACGAAGTGCTGCTCACGGACGAACGGGTCCCACCGGTAACGCACCGGCGCGGTGGTCTGCGAGACCGCGAAGGCCAGTTGGGGTGGGACCGGAACGGTCGCCACCGCCTCGACGACAGGCATCACGGCATTGTGCCGCCGCCCGGCAACCTGTAGACGGGGTCGCCGGGCGGTCTGGACCGGATTCAGTCGGCCACCGCCAGGCCTCCCCTCGCCGAATTGTCCTTCTCGGCGCCGTCCGGCTCCGGGTAGGGTGCGCCCTCGCCGTCCCCGGGACTCCAGACGACCTTGGCCGACCACTCGCCGACCTTCCCGCTGCCCAGCGGGGACCGTCGCAGGGACACCGGAAGGTCGACGCCGAAGCTGCCCCCCACCGCCAGCGTCGGCAGCTGGCAGGTGTAGTCCGTACCCCGGGCGAAGACGAACGTCGTGCAGTCCGGGGGGAGGGAGGTGATCTCGAACCCGGTCGGCAGGGTCACCCGCAGCCGCGGCTCGGTGGCCCGCTGCGGTCCCTCGTTGCCGACGGTCAGGCGCAAGGTGCCCGACGCCGTGTCCGCGCCGTCGGGCGTAAGTCGAACGTCGCCACCACTGACGGAGAGATCGGTGACCCGCGGGTTCGCCGGGAAGGCGGTCGGTCCGCCCGACTGGACGAAGCGCCCGTCCGACCACGAGTAGCTCCGCCACTGTGGCTGCGCGAGTCCGTCCGCAACCCCGTCGCCTGCCGCGTCCACGACCTCCACCTCGACGGCGGTGCCCTTCGCGCGGATCCGGCGCATGCCGGCGATGCCGTCGGTCTCCCCGGTCACCAGGCCCATCGTCGCGATCCGGCCGTCCGTGGTCCGGTCGAAGGCGAGCACCCGGGACTCGCTCATCTCCAGCCCGCTGCAGATGATCAGGGCTGCGGTCTCCTGCGCCCCGTCCCGGTCCAGATCGGCATGGACGACCTGGACGATGCGCACGTCGAGTTCCGCGTCCGGCGAGAGCTTGGCGCGGCCGTCGGAGAACCGGACCTGCCCCGCCGGACAGTAGTCCTTCAGGTTCGTCGGCCAGGCGGGTAGCTCGAGGGTGGCGTCGCCCAACTCCGCCTCGCCGATCCGGCCGTCCGGCGGCGGCGCGGCGGGCGTCGACGTGGACGACGGGGTCGGCGAGGGGGGCGGGGAACTGGCGGAGGCGGACGGCGTCGCCGTGTTCCCCGGCGGTGCGGGCGGATCTGGGTCGACCCAGGTCGCCGCGAACGCCGGGGCGGCCGCCAGCACCATCGCCAGCACGCCGGCCGCCGCGATCCTGGCCGTACGGCGCCGGCGGGCGACCTGCTGAGCGGCGGCGGCGCCGGGCGGTGCCACCAGCGGCCCCCCCGAGGTGTACGCGGTGAAGATGTCGTTCAGGTTCGGCCCGGTGTCGTGCTCAGGCATCAGGCTCCTCCGTCCGAGTCGGAGAGTGCGGTGGCGAGCGCGGTACGGCCCCGGTGCAACCAGGACTTCACCGTCCCGGGAGCGACCCCTTCCTGGTCGGCGATGTCGGCGATGCTGAGGTCGGCCACGTGGAAGAGCACGACGGCTCGCCGCTGGTTCTCGGGCAGGGTGGCGAGTGCGCGAGCCAGCGCCACCCGGTCCGGGCCCGGCCCCTCGGTCACCTCGTCACGATGGAACCGCGCGTGCGCGCGGGCGGCCCGCAGCCTGCGCCAACGGTTCCGAGCCACGTTCAGCGCGACCGTGCGCACCCAGGCGGCCGGGCGGTCGTACCGGACGAGCCGGTCCCACCGGGGCCAGGCTCGGCTGAATGCCTCCTGCACCGCGTCCTGCGCCTGGCCGAGGTCGGCCGTGTATGCGTACAACTGGAGCATCAACGGCTGGAAGTTGGCCGCGTAGAACGCCTCGAAGCTGTCGCCCACGCCTCCCGTGGGCGTGGGCGACAGCTCCTCCGGGATGTCGCCGGGGTCGTGCATCCGCACCATCACGATGGCGCCTCCCCTGTTGGCTCGCCGCTCGAGTGCGGCTCTGCCCGGCACACCCCTTGCCACCAGCGCCGGTTGCAGGTGTCGCCGATGCGTCAGCGGCGGGGGGTGACCGTCGCCAGGAGTTCGGGCTGGCGGCGGTCCAGGACGTCGCCGGCCAGGTACGCGCCGAGCAGCGCTGCGCCCAGCCCGTACGCCGCACCGACCGGCAGGGCCAGCCAGAGCCACACGTCCCCGAGGAGTGCGGCGGCCACGATCATCGGGACGGCGGCGGCCGCCGAGGCGAGCATCGACAGGAGGGTCAGGAAGCTGCGGGCCACCCCGGCCCCGGTGTTGAGCGCGAACGGGTTGCTCGTCTCCGGCAGCGAGTACGCCCCGAGCACCGACAGGAACGTGTTGACCGCCAGCCCCGCGCCGTACGTGGCGAGCAGGCTGCCCGCCGTCAACCCGATCCAGCCCGGCTCGCCCAGGATCAGCGCGAGCACGACGGAGATGACCACGACCAGTGGCAGCACGTAGAGCGAGAACGCCGCCATCCGGGCGCGCAGCTCCACCTTTCCCGGTACGCCCGCGACCACGTTCGCCGCGTACGCGCTGCCGTCGAAGCCGAACTGGTTGGCCAGGGTGACCGCGGCGAGGACGCCGACGAACAGCATCGACAGGCTCACCAGCACCGGGGAGGACGTGTCCGGAGTGCCGAAGCCACCGGAGCCGTCGACGACGTTCGAGCCGCCCAGGTTGACCATGGCCGGGACGAACAGGCCGACCACCGCCACCGTGATGAGGTTCGCCCGCCGCCGGGCGTCCCGCCACCAGTACCGCGCCTCCCGTGCCACCAGCGCGCCGAACCGGTCCCGCGGGAGCCAGCCGAGCGCACGCGGGAAGAGCTGCGCGACGGGGGCGCCGCTCGCCTCCGGCCGGGTCGGGGCCTTGCCGCTGCTGGCCGCGCCGACCATCGCCGACTCCAGGGAGCGGGACCACCAGGTCAACAGCGCCCCCACGGCGAGCGCGGTGATCAGCAGCTTCACCGGCGCCGCCCACACCCGCCCCTGCGCGAGGTCGATGCCGACGGTCCACGGCGCCCCGAGCGGCGTCCAGCCGACCACCGTCGCCGCCGAGGTGAACCGGTCCCAGTCCGCGTCCCGGAGCGCGGCGGTCGCGGCCAGTTGCAGCGGGCCGATCAGCGCGGCGACCACAGCCAGCAGCACCGCCGCCAGGTCGCGGACCCGGCGGGAGCGCAGCATGGTGGCGAAGGCGCTGGTGACCGCGCGGGCGGCGGCGACGCACAGCAGCAGGCCGGCCACCACGCCGATCGCCTGCACCAGAGCGGCCGACCACCCGCCGAGCGCGCCGGCCGTGACCACCAGGCCGGAGAGCGCCAGCAGCACGGCGACCGCCGGGACGCTCACCAGCGCCGCCGCGAACAGACCGGTGACCAGCGTCCGGCGGGACAGCGGCAGCAGCGCGAACCGGGCCGGGTCCAGCGTCTCGTCCACGCCGAAGAAGACCAGCGGCAGCAGCAGCCAGCCGAGCACCATGAGCCCGCCGCCGAACGCCGCGACGAGCAGCGCGTACCGGTCGCTGTCGGCGAAACCCGGGGCGGCGAAGAGGAGGAAGCCGGTCACCGCGAACCAGAGCCCGACCAGCGAGCCCACCACGAAGAGGGCGATCCGCCAGCCCTGGCCACGGAAGTTGTTGCCCATCACCCGCAGCTTCAGCCGTACGAAGTGCCGTGCGGACACCCGCCGGGCCGGTGCCGCCGAGCCGGTCACCGCGACAGCCACGCCAGCTCCTCACCAGTCGCCGTACGCCCACCGACGACCTCCACGAAGACCTGCTCCAGCGAGCGGTCCCCGCGTACCTCGTCCAGCGTGCCGACGCGCTTGATGGTGCCGGCGGCGAGGATCGCGACGTGCGAGCAGAGCCGCTCCACGACCTCCATCACGTGGCTGGAGAACACGACCGTCCCGCCCCCGGCCACGTACCGCTGGAGGATGTCCCGGATCAGCGCCGCCGACACCGGGTCGACCGCCTCGAACGGCTCGTCCAGCACGAGCAGCCGGGGCCCGTGCAGCAGCGCGCAGGCCAGGCCGATCTTCTTCTTCATGCCGGCCGAGTAGTCCACCACCAGCGTCCGGCCGGCGTCGCCGAGGGCGAGCACGTCCAGCAGCTCCGCCGCCCGCTGGTCGACCACCGCCGGGTCCATCCCGCGCAGCAGACCGTGGTACGCGAGCAGCTCCGCGCCGCTCAGCCGGTCGAAGAGGCGTACGCCGTCGGGCATGACGCCGAGCAGCTGCTTCGCGCGGACCGGGTCGGCCCAGACGTCGTGCCCGAGCACCCAGGCGCGCCCGGCGTCCGGCCGGAGCAGGCCCACCGCCATCGACAGCGTGGTCGTCTTGCCGGCGCCGTTCGGGCCGAGCAGGCCGTAGAACGACCCGGCCGGCACGTCGAGGTCGACGCCGGCCACCGCCACCTTGTCGTCGAAGCGCTTGGCCAGCCCACGCAACGCGAGGGCCTGGTGCTCACCAGTCATGCGTCCGACCGTATCCGGCGAGGGCCAGCCGACCGCTCCCGCTGAGGGATGATCCACCGTCATTCCTCGGGCGTAGCCATGCAACCGGCTCTTCGCGCCAGGCGTATGGAGGGCAGGACCTGGACCGAGGGGCGAGGTGTGAACGGGGATGGTGGCTTCCAGCAGTTCTACCGCGGGGAGATCGGCCATGCCTGATCTGCTCTTCGCCGAGCCGCACCGCGACACCGAGCGCCTGCTCGGGGAACCCGCCGACCAGGTGGGCCGGAGTGCCCGCCGTACCCGGATCGCCGCCGGCCTCGCCGGTGCCGTCGCCGTCGCCACGGTCGTCAGCGCCTGGGTGGCCGTGGCGGGCCGTCCGGACGCCGCGCCGCCACCGGCACCTACGACGGAAAGCCCGACGCCGAGCGTGGCCCCCAGCCGGACCGCCGGTCCGACGCCGTCGGTCCAGCCGTCGACGCCGTCGACCCCGGGTGCCGGCAGCGGCCCGCCGAGCGCCGGTACGCCGCCCCGGTCGGTCCCGGCCGCGGCGATGCTGCGACTCGCCGACCTGCCCGACGATTTCCGGTCCCTCAGGAGCGACGTGGGCGGCGACTGGCCGCTGGAGTCGCTGGCGGTCCACTGCCGCGACACCTCGCCCTCGCTGCTGGTCGGCGAGGTGGGCCGACGCGACGTCCGGTTCGACTCGCAGACCGACGTGCTCATCGAGCGGGTGACCCGTCATTCGGGCGATGCCGCCGCCACGGTGATGGACAACGCGCGCCGGCTGGTCGCGGGCTGTGTCCCGAACCGCCCGGGCGACTCGCTCACCCTTCTGGCCGACGGGTTGGGTGGAGCCGAGTCGCTGCTGGTGGGCTCGGTCATCGAGGGCGAGCCGGGCCGCTTGCTCCTCGTCCGTGCGGGCGACCTGGTGGCACAGGTCCGGTTGGGCGACCAGGCGACCGAGCACGAGGCGCGGTCCTACGTTCGTACGGTGGCGAGCCGGCTCTGCGCGGGCACGGACGCCTGCTGAGAGTTGTTGGCAGGGGGACCTTCCGCTACCGCGCGTCAAGAGGGGCTCTTCCTTACAAGCGCAGGGCTTCGGGGGCGTGCAGGCGGAGCATCGTGGCGCCGATACCGGCCGGGACGCGGCGGCGGGTCGCCACCGACACCGCCACCATCACGGTGAAGGCGAGCGGAACCGTCCAGGCGGCCGGCTGCGCGGTGAGCGTGGCCGGCCAGCCGGACAGCGGCGGCCCGAGCACCGTCACCAGCACCGCCCCGACGGCGGCGCCGCCACCGGTCAGCACGCCGGCGGCCGCGCCGAGGTCGGTCAGCCCCCGCCACCAGATGCCGAGCACGAGCAGCGGGCAGAAGCTCGACGCGGCGACCGCGAAGGCCAGCCCCACCACCTGCGACACGTCCAGCCCGGAGACGTTGAGCGCGAGCACCGCGGGCACCGTGCCCGCGATCACCGTGGCCAGCCGGAACCCGCGGACCGAGCCCCGCCCCAGCACGTCCGTCGAGATGACCCCGGCGACGCTGGTGAGCAGCCCGGACGAGGTGGAGAGGAACGCGGCGAACGCCCCCGCGGCGACCAGTGCGGCGAGCAGCCGCCCCGTCGTGCCGTCGCCGAGCGCCGCGCCGGGCAGCAGGACCACCACCGCGTCGGTCTGCCCGGTGATCAGCAGGTGTGGCGTGTAGATCCGGCCGAGCACCCCGTAGATGGTCGGGAGCAGGTAGAAGGCGCCGACCAGGGCGAGCACGACCAGCGTGGTGCGGCGGGCGGCGGCGCCGTCGGGGTTGGTGTAGAAGCGGACCAGTACGTGCGGCAGTCCCATGGTGCCCAGGAACGTGGCGAGGATCAGCGAGTACGTGGCGAACAGCCCTCGGTCGTCGTCCCCGGCGGTGCTGGGCAGCAGCCAGTCCGCCGCGTCCGTGGCCACCCCGGAGACCTCCGGCACCGGGTCACCCGCCGCGAACGTCAGTTCGTCGCCGGGGCGTACCTCCCGGGTGGCCCCGTCGGGCAGGGTGAGCGTCGCGGGATGCTCGACCACGACGGTTGTCGCGGCCCGGAACGTCGGCCCGTCGGGCGGGGTCACCGCCGGGCGGGCGTCGGCCTGCCACTGCAACGCCAGGAAGATCGCGGGTACGGCGAGCGCGGTCAGCTTCAGCCAGTACTGGAAGGCCTGCACGAAGGTGATCGCGCGCATGCCGCCGAGCGCCACGTTCGCCGTGACCACCGCCGCGACCACGAGGGCGCCCACGGGGTACGGCGAGCCGACCAGCGTGGCCAGCGTCAACCCGGCGCCCTGCAACTGGGGTACGAGGTAGAGCCACCCGATGAAGATCACGAAGACGGTGGCGAGCGTACGCAGCCACCGGGAGCCGAGCCGCAGCTCGCAGAAGTCGGGCAGGGTGAACGCGCCGGAGCGGCGCAGCGGCGCGGCGACGAAGAGCAGCAGTGCGAGGTAACCGGCGGCGAACCCGACCGGATACCAGAGCACGTCGACGCCGTACTTGAGGATCAGGCCGGCGATGCCGAGGAAGCTCGCGGCCGACAGGTACTCGCCGCCGATCGCCGCGGCGTTCCAGGTCGGGCTGACCATCCGGGACGCGACCAGGAAGTCCGAGGTGGTGCGGGCGAGGCGCAGGCCGTAGAAGCCGATGCCGACGGTGACCAGAGTAACCGCCACGATCGCCGGGACGACGTACCCGTTGTCCACCTCAGCGCTCCGGCCGCTGGACCAGGTCGGTGAAGTCCTGCTCGTTGCGCTCGGCCAGCCGCACGTACGCCCAGCCGACCGCGACCAGCAACGGGAAGGCGGCCACCCCGAGCAGCAGCCACGGCAGGTTCACCCCGAGCACGGTGACCCGGCCGACCGAGGGAGCGATGGCGAACAGCCACGGCAGCCCGCCGAGCCCGATCGCCACCACCAGCGACAGCCGCAGCGCGAGGGAGAGCTGTGCGCGGACCAGGCCCCGGACCAGCGCCTCGCCGACCCGGGTCTGCTGGGCCAGCTCGGTGCGGGTGCGGTCGGTGCGCGTCTCGCGCCGCACCACGTCGGCCAGCACGATGCGGGTGCGCTCCGGCGGCCGGGCGGCCTGGGCCGGCACCCGGCCGGGGTCGTCACGTCGGAGCGGCGCCCCGGGCCGTGTCCGTGCCCGGGGCGCCTGGCCGGGATCGTCGGCAGCGGCCACTCCGGCAGTCTGGCCCGATCGCCGGGAATGTCAAGCGGTGCACAGGAGGCCTGTGGACAACTTGTGGAGAACGCGTCACCCCTGTGGATAACATCCGCGCCGGCGCGGGTGACCTGCGCCGACGACCCTGGTCCGTTGTGGGTGACGGTCGATGCGGGACCACCCGCTGACGCTTCCCGGCGTCTTCCGACCGTCACCTCGGAACCTTCCGCCCCGCCCGCGAGTGGAAGAGGTGGAGGAGGGAGGTGACGGTGTCCGACGACGACGTCATCGGCGACATCTACGCCGGGTGCTTCCGGCGGCTCGTGGTGCAGCTCTACGCGGTGACCGGAGACCTGGGCGAGGCCCAGGAGGCGGTCCAGGAGGCGTTCACCCGCGCGCTCGCGCGGCCCCGGCGGTTCGTGCGGTTGGACAACCCGGAGGCGTGGCTGCGCCGGGTCGCCGTGAACGTGGCCCGTACCCGGCACCGGCGCCGCCGGGTACTCGACCGGCTGCTGCACCGGATCGGACCACCGCCGATGGTCGCCGACACCGCGCCCGAGCACCTGGCGCTGCTCGCCGCCCTGCGCGAGCTGCCCACGGGACAGCGGCAGGCGCTGGCTCTGCACTACCTCGTCGACCTGCCGGTGGACGAGGTCGCCCACGCCCTCGGCGTCTCGGTCGGCACCGTCAAGTCCCGGTTGTCCCGGGGCCGGACGGCCCTCGCCGCGCGGCTCACCGACCCTGACTCCGACCCGACGCGAACCGGGAGGATCGATGTCCGATCGTGAGTTCACCGGGTTCGACACCGCGACGGTCGCCGACGCGGTACGCCAGCCACCCCTCGACGAGCTGTGGGCCACCGTCCGCGCACGACGCCGACGGCGGGTCGCCGGGATGGCCCTGGTCGCCGTGGTGGTGACGGTCGGAATGACGGCCGTGCCGCTGGGCGACCGGTCGCCGGGCGTCGACTGGGCCACGCCCGAGCCGACCGCCACCCGGGAGGATCGCGGGACGCGGCTCTTCCTCACCGGCGGCGACAGCGCGGTCGGTGTGGAGCACCGGAGCTGCGTGCTCCGCTTCGCCCATACCCGGGACGCCGGCCGGACCTGGAGCGACTACGCGACGGCGGTGTACCAGGTACCGGGCTGCCGGCCGGACGAGAACGGGATGGCCTCCACCGACCTGCGGTTCACCGTGCTCGACGAGCGTTCCTACCTGGTGTTACACAACGGCGAGCGCCACCTCTCCACCGACCACGGCCGCACCTGGCGGTCGGCGGACGAGGCGATGGTGACGGTGACGGCCTTTCCGAGGGTCGCCCGCCCGGTCTTCTGTCAGGAGGGATGCGGTGCGATGGCCGAGCCGCTGGCGACCGACCCGGGGACGGGAACGGTCTACCGGCTGCGGGGCGAGCCGGTGTCTCCGTACCCGCCGTTCAGCATCTACCCGGCTGCGGACGGGGCGATCTGGGTGACGTACTGGCCGGGGGACGCGGATCTGCGGGCGACCGTCGCGCGCAGCGTGGACCGGGGGGCCACCTGGCGTACGTCCAAGGCGCCGGCCGGCGCCTCGGTGACCGCCGTGGCGGCGGTGAGCGGCACGGAGGCGTACCTGTTGACCGAGCCGGACCCGCCGCCCGGGACCGAGCCCATGAAGCCCGGAGTCGCGTCGCGGCTGCTGCACACCACCGACGGCGGACGGACCTGGACGGACGTCGGCACCGACCTGCCCAGCACCCCGGTCGTGCGCGGCTTCACGATCGGCGCGGACGGTTCCTTGATGATCTCGGACAGCCGGCACGAGGCCGACAGGGTCACAGATCACCTGCTGGTAAGCCGCGACGGTGGCCGGCACTTCACCCGTGTGCGCGAGAACGGCCGGGAGGGCGGGACAGGGGTGGCGCCCGGGAGCGCCTGGCTCTACGGCCGGGACGACATGTCCGTGCTCGGTCCCGACCACGTGCAGCTCACCACCGATGGCGAGACGTGGGTGCGCTTCTCGCTGCCGGACTGACGGGAGCCGTCCGTGGGCCGGGCACACGGGGGCCCGGCCCACCGACGAGGGTCACTCCAGGCCGACGCGGACGGGGTGGGCGGAGGCGGACCCGAGCCAGGTGTGCGGGTTGCCCCACCAGCACCAGCCCAGCTTCGGCGCGCCCTGGCTGATCCAGATCGCCGGCACCCGCTTGTCGCCGCAGCGGGAGCCGACCAGGGAGAAGCACTTGTTCTTCGCCAGGGCCGGCGGGTGCAGCGTGACGAAGGCGAGGCCCTCGTCGATGGTGAGCGGCAGCCGGTCCTGGCCGGTGATCACCTCCATCGCGGAGGCGGGGGCCAGGTTGCGCGTCTCCTCACCCCGATCGACGTCGAAGAGGAGGTACGCCGGCCCGGCCGGCACCTCCAGCTCCTTGATCGGATCGAAGCGGGCCAGGTCGCCCTCGGCGTAGTGCCGGTCGACGATCCCGGGCCTGCTCTTGCCCGCCAGGGTGGTCAGTGCGACGCGCGCCTCGACGGGCACCAGGTCGCGCGTCACGACCAGGAGGAACGGCACGCGCCCCTCGGTCGGGGCGGGCAGCCCGGTCGCGCCGGTGACCGCCGCCGCCCGCAACGGGACGACCAGGTCGCGGAAGCTCTCCGGGCTGAGGCCGGCCAGTGCGGGGTAGCCCAGTTCCACGAGTCGGTGCACCTGGCGGTCGAACTCTGCGCCGGGGTCGAAGGGGGTATCGGTCACGGGCGTCCTCCTCGGGCTCGTACGGCCTACCGTACAGTGTACGGCAAGCCGCATCTATTCCCGGTCCGGCCGATCACGTCGTTCGGGACCCCGCCACAGCGACGGGCATGGATACTATCCCGCCCGTGCTGCTCCCCCTCGTGGCCGCCGCCACCGTCGCCGGCGCCGGCTGGGGGCTGCTGCTGCCCGGGCTGATCGACCGGTACGCGGTGGAGTGGCCGGACGGCCAGCCGAAGCCGCCCTGGCGCAGTGCCTGCCCCGACTGCGCGACGGCGAGCCCGCCCTGGTGGCGGTCGACGGGCCGGTGCCTGGAGTGCGGGCGGCGACCCGTACCCGGCTCGGCGGTCACCGTGCCGCTGTCCGCGGCCGCCGGCGCGGCCGCCGCGGTGGCGGCCGGCCCGTCCTGGGCGCTGCCTGCGTTCCTGCTGCTGGCCGCCCTCGCGGTGCCGCTGGCCCTGGTCGACCTGCGCGTGCTGCGGCTGCCCGACCCGCTGGTCGGTGCCGCCTTCCTCGGCGGGGTGGTGCTCCTGGCGGTGGCGGCGCTCGCGGAGGAGGCCGTCCCGGCACTGGTACGCGGTGCGCTCGCCGTGGTGGTCTGCGCCGCCGGCTACCTCGCGCTCGCCCTGCTGCCCCGCTCTCCGCTCGGCTTCGGCGACGTGAAGCTCGGCGCCGTCCTCGGGCTCCACCTCGGCTGGCTGGGGTGGCCGGCCGTCGGGGCCGGTGTGGTGCTCGCCCCGCTGGTGAACCTGCCGCTCGTCGCCGGCCTCCTGATCACCCGTCGCGCCGGCTGGCGGACCCCCGTCCCGTACGGGCCGGCGATGCTCGGAGCCGCGCTCCTCGCGATGCTCGTCGGTTAGCGGCTCCAGTCCTGCTTGGCCGCCCGGACCAGCTTGTCCTTCAACTCCCGGGTGTGCCGCCGGCTGACCGGCAGCTCGGTCGAGTCGACCACCACCACGTAGCCGGAGTTGACCAGCCGCAGCTCGGCGATGAGCTTCAACTGCACCAGGTAGGACCGGTGGATCCGGACGAACCCGGCATCCGCCCAGCGCTCGGCCAGGGTCGCCAGCGACACCCGGACCAGGTGCGAGCCGTCGGCGGTGTGCAGCCGGGCGTAGTCGCCCTGCGCCTCCACCCAGCGCACCGCCGAGCGGGGCAGCATGCGGGTCGTCCCGGCCAGCTCGACCGGGATGGTCGGATCCTCCTCGGCCCGGGCCAACGCCGCCGGATGGGTCGGCACCACCCGCGATCCGATCACCCGGCGCAGCGACTCGGCCAGCCGCTCGGCGCGGACCGGCTTGCGGACGTAGTCGGTGGCGCCCAGGTCGAACGCGTCCACCGCGCCGTCGTCGTACGCGGTGACGAAGACGATCGCCGGGGGCCGGGCGAAGCGCCGCAGCACCCGGGCCAGCTCCATGCCGTCCAGGCCGGGCATCCGGATGTCGAGGAAGACCACGTCCACGTCGTCGTCGCGGAGCACCCGCAGCGCCTCGGTGGCGTCCCCGGCCGTGTGCAGCCGGGCCACCCGCGGGTCGGTCCGCAGGTGGTACGCCAGCTCGTCCAGCGCCGGCGGCTCGTCGTCCACCGCCAGCACCCGCAAAAACCCGCTCATGTCGGCACTCCGCTTCGCTCCGTGCCGCCATGAGGCACAAGCGCGCTGTGCTTGATGGTTCGCTCGCTGCGCTCGCTCACGACCCCGCCCGTACGCCGGGGTGGAACTTCGGCACGCGAATGCTGACCTTCGTGCCGGAACCGATGCCGGTCTCCACCACCAGCCCGAAGCCGTCCCCGAAGACCGACCGGAGCCGCTCGTCGACGTTGGAGAGGCCCACGTGGCCGCCCGCGTCGTCGCCGGGGTCGCCACTGGCGCCGGCCAGCTCGGCGATGCCGGCGGTCAGCGCGGCCGGATCCATCCCCACTCCGTCGTCCTCCACCGTTATGTGGCATTCGGTGCCCGCGTCGCGGGCCTCGATGCTCACCATGCCCGTGCCGGGCTTTCGGGACAACCCGTGGCGCACCGCGTTCTCGACCAGTGGCTGGAGGCAGAGAAAGGGCAGCGTGACCGGCAGGACCTCCGGCGCGATCTGGAGCCGCACCTGGAGCCGGTCGCCGAACCGGGCGCGCTCGATGGTCAGGTAACGGTCGATCGACCGCAGCTCCTCGGCGAGCGTCGTGAACTCACCGTGGGCCCGGAACGAGTAGCGGGTGAACTCGGCGAACTCCAGGAGCAGCTCCCGGGCGCGGTCCGGGTCGGTGCGGACGAACGAGCCGATCGCGGTCAGCGCGTTGTAGATGAAGTGCGGGCTGATCTGCGCCCGCAGCGCGCGTACCTCGGCCCGGGCCATCCGCTCCCGCGAGGAGTCGAGCTCGGCCAGGGCGAGCTGGTTCCCGGCCCAGTGCGCCGTCTCCAGCGTCGCCTGCACCAGGCCGGGCGCGGGTGCGCCGTCGGCGACGGCGAGGAGCGCGCCGACGACCCGCCCGTCCACCCCCGTCAGCGGGGCGACCACCGCTCCCCGCACCGGGCAGTCCACCCGGTCGCAGTGCAGCTCCGCCTCCCCGAGCACGGTCGACCGGCCGACCGCCACCGCCCGCCGGGCCGCCGCGACCAGTTGGGCCTCGTGGTGCGCGCCGCGTCCGTCGAGGGCGAGCAGCCCGTCGGCGTCGGTCAGCGCCAGGCCGACCGCGCCGACCAGGGCCCGCAGATGACGTACGGCCTTCGCCGCGTTCGCGGTGGTCAGCCCGGCGCGCAGCGGCTCGGCGGCGAGCCCGGCGGTGTGCAGCACCTCGTACGTGGCCCGCTGGGTGGCGGTGGCGATGCCCCGGCGCCCGCGCAGGCGTACGACCGCGAACAGGGCCGCGGCCAGCGCGGTGACCAGCGAGACGACGCCGACGACGGCGGAGAGGTTGCCACCCACGCAGCGATCCTTGCCCCTGTGGGCCGCCCCGCCAAGAGGTCAGTACGCGCCCTTGCGGGCGAGCACCACCCCGACCGTCCGCCACAGGATGCTCAGGTCGTACGCCAGCGACCAGTTGTCGACGTAGTAGAGGTCCAGCCGGACCGCCTCGTCCCAGGACAGGTCGGAGCGGCCGGAGACCTGCCACAGACCCGTCATGCCGGGCTTGACCAGCAGCCGCCGCCGGACGTCGCCGAGGAAGTCACCGTCGTCGGCGGGCAGCGGGCGCGGCCCGACCAGCGACATCTCACCCTTCAGCACGTTGATCAACTGAGGCAGTTCGTCGAGCGACGACGCGCGCAGGAAACGGCCCACCGGGAACACCCGGGGATCCTGCTTGATCTTGAAGAGCATGCCGTCGGTCTCGTTCTGGTCGACCAGGCCGGCCAGCCGGTCCTCGGCGTCGACGTACATGGTGCGGAACTTCCAGACCCGGAAGGTCCGCCCCTCGTGGCCGACCCGGGGCTGGCGGAAGAAGACCGGGCCCGGGTCGGAGATCCGGATCGCGACGGCGATCGCGAGGAAGATCGGGGCCAGCAGCAGCAGGCCGAGCCCGGCGGCCATCCGGTCGAGCAGGTTCTTCGCCAGCAGCGCCGGCCCGGAGAGGGTGGGCTCCTCCACGTGCAGCAGCGGCAGGCCCTCGATCGGCCGGATGTGCACCCGGGGGCCGGCGATGTCGGTCAGTTGCGGGGCCACGATCAGGTCGACGCCCGAGCCCTCCAGTTGCCAGGCCAGGCGGCGCAGCTCACCCGGCTCGGCGCTGGCCGACCCGCAGACGGCGATCGTGTCGCCGCCCACCTCGCGGACCAGGGCGAGGACGTCCCGCCCGGCGTAGATCGGGACCGGCGTCTCCACGCCCCGGGCCGCCGCGTACCCGTCGGTGATGTGGATGGCGACCGGCACCAGGCCGGCGGCCGGGCTGCGGGTGACCGACCGGTGGACCTCCAGGCACTCCGGCAGGGTGCCCACCAGCACCATCCGGTGCCCGGCCTGGCCGACGTTGCGCCGGACGACGTGCAGCACGAACCGGGCCAGGATGCGGCCCAGCAGGACCAGCAGCAGCGCGAGGAGCAGCGCGGTGCCGACCGTGAACCGGGACAGGTCGGTCTTGGTGGCGAACGCCAGGAAGGAGACCGTCGCGCAGACCGCCACCCCGCTCCGCATCACCCGCTTGAACTCGTCCGGCCCGAGGCCCAGGTACCGCCGGTCGTACGACCGGTTGAACCAGAGGATGACCACCCAGCCGAGCGGCAGCAGCCCGAACGCCACGGTGTAGAACCAGGTCGGGTCGTCGTGGGCTTGGTAGAAGCCGGACCGGGCCTGGTCGAAGGTGCGGATCGCGGTGAAGCTGGCGAAGGCCGCGGCGGCGAAGTCCAGCAGCAGCAGAATGGCGGTGTAGGGGCGGTGCCAGCGGGAGACCCGGCGCCGGGCGCGGGCCCATGCCGACCGGGGTACGCCGTTGGGGGACGGCGGTGTCGGCGGCTGGATCTCGAAGCTGTCGACGTGCCGCACGAGTTTGCTCGGCCCTTCGTTGGATACCGGGCGCTGGAGGCTTGTCGTCACCTCACCCATGTCCTCCCGCATGACGCGAGCCGCTCACTCGGCGTGAGGGACTCGCATCGCCCACCGTCCCAGTCTCCCACGCGGTCACCGGACCCGGACGCTGCCCCGGGGGGCGTGGCGTCGGGACGTACCGCATGGCATCTGGCCGGCTCCGGACCATTTCAGAAGCCGGGGACCGAGCCACTATACCGATGGATGAGGGCCGGAGTGGAGACGCGACCCGGACGTTCGTCGCGCGGCGGCCAATTCCTCTCCGTAGTCGGTGAGGGTTGTCACTCACCGTACCAACCGGGACAACCGTCGGTCGGCGAGCGGCTTGCCGCCGGTCTGACAGGTCGGGCAGTACTGGAGGCTCGAGTCGGCGAACGAGACCTCCCGGACGGTGTCGCCACAGACCGGACAGGGCAGCCCGGTCCGGGCGTGCACCTTCAGCCCGGAGCGCTTCTCGCCCTTCAGCTCCGCCGCCCGCTGGCCCACCGACCGGGCCACCGCGTCGCCGAGCACGTCCCGGGTCGCGGCGTGCAGGGTGACGAGCTGCTCGTCGGTGAGCCGGTTGGTCAGCGCGAACGGCGACAGCTTCGCCGCGTGCAGGATCTCGTCGGAGTACGCGTTGCCCACCCCGGCCAGCACCGTCTGGTCGGTGAGCACGCCCTTGACCTGGCCCTTCCGGCTGCGGATGCGCTCGGCGAAGGTGGCCGGGTCGGCGGCGAGCGCGTCGGGGCCGAGGCGGGCCACCCCGGGTACCGCCGCCGGATCGGTCACCAGGTACCCGGCGAGGCTCTTCTGCGTGCCGGCCTCGGTCAGGTCGAACCCGGAGCCGTCGTCGAGGCGTACCCGCAGCGCGACCGGGCCCTTTCCGGGGCGCAGCGGTGCGCTCGACGGGAAGGCCTCCCGGTAGTGCAGCCAGCCCGCGCGGGCCAGGTGGACCACCAGGTGCAGGTCGTCGCCGAGCACCACGTCGAGGAACTTGCCGTGGCGACGCGCGTCGGTCACCACCCGTCCGGCCGCGGCCGTGGGCGCCGGGTCGTACGTCTTCAGGGCGCTGATCGCGGCGACCTCCAGGCGGTCGACACACCGGCCCACCGCGCGCTGGCGCAGGTACTCCGCGAGCGCCTCAACCTCCGGTAGTTCGGGCACCAGCCAACGGTAGCCTTCTTTCCCGTGAGAGTCGTGGTGGCGCACAACCGGTACCGGGAGGCCCAGCCGTCCGGCGAGAACACGATCGTCGACGCGGAGATCGCCCAGCTGACCGCGGCGGGGGTGGAGGTGCTGCCGTTCCTGCGCAGCTCCGACGAGATCCCGTCGATGCCTCGGTCCGCCAAGGCGCTGCTGCCGATCTCCCCGATCTACGCGCCGCGCGCCCAGCAGGAGCTGAGCCGCCTGCTCACCGAGCAGCGGCCGGACGTGCTGCACCTGCACAACCCGTACCCCCTGCTCTCGCCCTGGGTGGTGCGGACCGCGCACCGGCACGGGGTGCCGGTGGTGCAGACGGTGCACAACTACCGGCAGGTCTGCTCCTCGGGGCTGTACTTCCGGGACGGAATGATCTGCCAGGACTGCCGGGGCCGGGTGCTGGGCGTGCCCGCCGTCGTGCACCGCTGCTACCGGGGCTCGCGGGCGCAGAGCGCGCTGATGGCGACGACGCTCGCGGTGCACCGGGGCACCTGGCGGTCGGTGGACCGCTTCATCGCGCTGACCACGGCGGTCGCCGACCACCTGCGCGACTACGGCATTCCGGACGAACGGATCGTGGTGAAGCCGAACGCGATCCCCGACCCGGGACCGCCGGCCCCGCTCGGCACCGGCTTCCTCTTCCTCGGCCGGCTCTCGCCCGAGAAGGGGCTCGACCTGCTGCTGGACGCCTGGCGCCGGCACCCGGACGGCGCGTTCGGGCCGCTGCGCATCGCCGGGGACGGCGAGCTGCGGCCACTCGTCGAGGCCGCCGCCGAGCGCGCGGACGTGACGTTCCTCGGCCCGCTGGACCGGGCCGGCGTCCGCGCCGCGCTCGAGTCCAGCGCGGTCGTGCTGGCCACCTCCACCTGGCACGACGTGCTGCCGACCGTGATCATCGAAGCGCTGGCCGCCGGCCGTCCGGTGCTCGGCACCGCCCTCGGCGGCATCCCGTACCTGGTCGGCGCCGACACCCCGCGCGAGCCCGCCGGCACCGGCCCGGCCGTCACCGCCTCGGCGGCCGCCCCGGCGACCGGGCCGGGCTCCCCGCCGCCGGCCACGGCCGCCGCCGTGCCGGCCGGGATCGTGGCCGGGGAGGCGGGCTGGGTGGTGCCGCCGGAGCCGGCCGCGCTGGCCGCCGCCCTACCGGTGGCCGCCGCGGGCGCCGCCGCGCTGTCCCCGGCCGCCCGCTCCCGCTACGAGCGCACCTTCCACCCCGACGTGGTCACCAAACGCCTGATCGACATCTACGCCGCCGTCTCCCGCACCCCCCGCTGACGGACGAGCACTTTCACCGAAAGAGTGGCCATCGCCGGTTGCGAGGCCACTCTTTCGGGGAAAGTGCGCGGTTAGGTCCCGGACGCGCTGCCGGACGGTGGGGCGTCAGCGGAGCGAGGCGCGGGCGGAGAACGCGATGCTGGCCAGCAGGAAGCCGCCGTTGACGACCGTGAACGCGACGACCACCCACAGCGTGAGCGCGGGCGCGAACAGCAGCACCAGCCCGGCCACGAAGATCACCGCGCCGTAGTCGCGGACCAGCTTCACCAGGCGTACGGGCAGCGAGGTCGAGGTGACCATGCTGGCCGCGTTCGGGCCGGACTGCATCACCGACGTCACCAGGTTGACCATCCAGGTCCCGGCGAACGCCGCGATGAGCCAGGTCGGCGTCGACGGCGTCTGCGCCACGGTGGTCGCGGTGAGCGCCGCGACCAGGGCGATCTGGGCCGCCACGTCGCAGAGCACGTCGACGCGGGCCCCGGCGGCGCTGCCCTGGCCGGTGACCCGGGCGAGCTGCCCGTCGGCGCAGTCCAGGGCGTACGCGACCTGCCAACCGACCAGCGCCAGCACCCCGACCAGCCAGGCCGGCACGCGCCCGTCGGCGACCGGCTCGGCCAGCGCCACGACCGCCACCGAGGTGCTCAGCCCGATCACCAGGTTGGTGATGGTCAGCGCGGTGGGTCGCAGCCCGAGCCGGTGCGCGACGAGGGCGAACGCCGCACCGATCCACTGGCTGATCGACTCGCTGAACAGCCCTCCGCCCCGGTTGGTCCGGTGGAAGTCGGCCACCGTCGGCCGGGACGGCTCAGCCAAGGTGATCACGGAGGGCGTCAACGTAGTCTCCCAACCGGTTCCGGACGTCGTCGGCGGACAGGGCGAGGTGCTCGAGGATCGTGTAGCGGTCCGGGCGGGTCCGCGGGGCGAACAGGACCGCCTCGACGAACTGCTCCTCGGTGAGCCCCACGTCGGCCGGGCGGGTGGCCAGGCCGTGCCGGTGCAGGCAGCGGGCGAGCTGCCCGAAACGGTCCAGGTCGCCCCGGAGCCAGGTGCAGAAGAGCGCCCCCAGCCCGGCCTGCTCCCCGTGCGAGCTGGTGCCGGGCCACAGGTGCTCGATCGCGTGGGAGATCTCGTGGTCGCCGCCGCTGGCCGGCCGGCTGGAACCGGAGATCGACATCGCGATGCCGCCGAGGATCAGCGCCTCGGCCAGCGTGGTCAGGAACGCGTCGTCGGTGATCTTGCCCGGGTGGTTGAGCAGCGCCTCGGCGCCGGTACGGGCCAGCGTCACGGCGAGCCCGTCGATCGGCTCGCCACGCACCTTGTGGGCCAGTTCCCAGTCGGCGCAGGCGTTGAGGTTGCTCACCGCGTCGCCGATCCCGGCCTGGGTCTGCCGGTCCGGGCCGTGCTCCACGAAGTCGAGGTCCACCAGGACGGCGATCGGGATGTGCACGCCGTAGGAGCCCTTGCCGCCCTCGTGGGTCAGGGACGCCACCGGGGAGGCGATGCCGTCGTTGGCGAGGCTGGTGGCGACGGTGACCATCGGGAGGCCGTACCGGGTGGCCGCGTACTTCGCGGTGTCGATCGTCTTCCCGCCGCCGATGCCGATCACCGCGTCGTAGTGCCGGCGACGGAGCCGGTCCCCCAGCTCGTTGGCCGAGTCGATGCTGCCGCCCGCCACGGTGAACACGTCGGCCGAGCCCAGCGTGGGCCGGCACAGGTCCACGACCTTCTCGCCCTGCCCCGGCCCGACCACCACGGCCACGTCCCCGCCGGCGGAGATCCGCCGGTCGGCGAGCAGCTCGCCGAGGCCGGCGACCGCACCGCGGCGGACCTCGATGGCGAGCGGCGTGGTGACGGTACGGGCTAGTAGCGGCACGCGATCTCCCGGGCCCGGGCCAGGTCGTCGTGGTTGTCGACCTCGACCCAGAGGACGTCGCCGATCGGCGCCGCGCGTACCTCGCCACCCCGGTCGGCGAACTCCTGGTAGCCGTCCTCGTAGTAGAGGTTCGGGTCCCGCCGCCAGGTCGCTTCCAGGGCGTCGGCGAGCGCGTCGGCGACGTACGGCTCGATCAGCGTCGCGCCGATGTACTCCCCGTACGCCTCGCCCGGGTCCATCAGCTTGGTGATCCGGGTGAGCTGGCCGGCGGCGTCGAAGGTCGTCTTCATCTCCTCCTCGGCCAGCGTCTTGATCGTGTCGATCGCCAGGAGGACGCCGGGACCGCGCTCGGCCAGCAGGGTCTTCTCCACGCTCACCGGGTGGACCGTGTCGCCGTTGACCAGCAGGACACCGCGCGCGAACCACTCCCGGGCCAGCCACAGGGAGTACGCGTTGTTCCACTCCTCGGCCTTGTCGTTGTGCACGAGGGTGATCGTGACGTCGTACCTCTTCTCCAGGTCGGCTTGCCGCTCCTGGACCGCGTCGGCGGCGTAGCCGACCACGACGACGATCTCGGTGAGCCCGACCTCGGCGAGGTTGCGCAGCGCGATGTCGAGGATGGTGGTGTCCCCGTCCACCGGCACCAGCGCCTTCGGCAGGGTGTCGGTGTACGGGCGCAGCCGCCGACCGGCGCCAGCCGCCAGCACCATTCCGACCATGCCGGCATCATGTCCCGTTCGTCTGGCGTTCACCGGAGGAGGATAGCGCCGCCGGCCGGGACCGCCACCGGCAACCGGAGCTAGGGCAGGGCCGCGAGGTCGGCGAGCATGGTCAGCCGCTCCTCGGCGGTCAGCACGACGTACGGGCCGGCCGCCCGGCGGTCGGTCTCCAGCTCGATGGCGAGGCGCTCCGGCCCCGACGCCAGTTCGACGACGCTCGTGGCGGTGTGCCCGGCGGCCGACCACGCGGCCGCGTGCGCGTCGGCCCGGTGGTGGCGCAGCGTGCCCAGCCGGTTGAGCAGCAGCACACCGGGCGGGGTGCCGTCCGGCTCGTGGGGCGGCGCCATGGCCGCGAACGCGCCGCCCGCCGCGTCGCCGTCCTCCTCGGCCAGCACGAGGGCGTACGCGAGCACCCGGCCGAGCGCCTCGACCAGCCGCAGCACCCGTTCGGCGTGCCCCGCCCACAGCTCCCCGGTCGCCTGGGCGTGCACCTGCCACAGCTCGTCGAGGAAGGCCAGCCCCCGCTCGGTCGCGGTGATGGCGCCGTCCGGCCGGCGGTGGATCATCCCGTGCGCGACGTGCCGGTCCAGCGCCCGCCGGCAGGCGGCCGGGTCCCGGTACCGGGTGACCGCCGCGAACCCGGCCGCCTCGACGGTGCCGCCCGGGACGGCGAGCCGGGTGCGCAGATCCACCAGGAAACCGCTGGCCGCCGGCCCGCCGTACCGCTGGCTGACCTCGGCGCCCCCGGCGTCCCGGCCGGCGCGCATGCCGGCGACGAACACCCGGTCGACCGCGGGGGCCACCAACCCGGCGAACCGGTGCGGCGCCAGGTCGACGGTGTCGTTCACGAACCGATCGTGCGGAGCAGGGCGAAGGCGTCCTCCGCGATCCGGCGGATCAGGCCGTCGTTGACGTCCCGGTGCTCGTCGAGCAGGTCGAGGTCCCGCTCGGTGAGCCAGCGGAACTCGGTGTGCTTGCCCACCTCCAGCGCCGGCCGGGCCAGGTCGCCGTCGACCCGGACGAGCCAGTCGCTCTCGATCCGCTCCAGCCCGTCGTCGGCGACGTACCGGTACTCGCCGACCAGGCCGAGCACGGACGCGACCGTCCAGCCGGTCTCCTCGGTCACCTCCCGACGCAGGGCGTCCTCGATCTCCTCGCCCGGTTCCAGGTGGCCGCCCACGATGTCCCAGCAGTTGGGAAAAAGGCGCCGGTCGGGGGACCGCCGCTGGATGAAGAGGCGGCCGTCGTCGTCGACGATCAGCGCGCCCGCGCAGCGCAGGGGCTCGGTGGACACGCCTCGACAGTAGCGAGCCGCCCAGGACCGCGGCGATGTCTGGGCTTGTCCTGGAAACACACCCGGCGCACCATGTTCCGTACCGGGTGCCGCCGTCCCATAGGGGTGATGCGTGATGCAGGTTCGGGAAGCGATGTCCAGCCAGGTTCTCGTGGTCGGTCCGGAGCACACGCTCCGTCAGGCCGCGCAGATGATGTCGGCCCGTGGCGTCGGGTCGGCGGTCGTGATCGATCCGGACTCCGAGGGGATCGGGATCATGACCGAACGGGACGTGCTCAACGCCATCGGGGCAGGTCTGGACTGCGACGTCGAGCGGACCGGGGCCCACCTGACCTGGGACGCGGTGTACGCGGGACCGGAGTGGACGGTCGAGGAGGCGGCGGCGGCGATGGCCCGCGGCGGCTTCCGGCACCTGGTGGTGCTCGACGGCCGCGAGGTCGCCGGGGTGATCTCGGTGCGGGACATCATGCGGGTATGGGCGGCCAGCCGGATGGTCGGCACCGGCTGAGTGCCGGCCCGGTCCGCCGCATCCGGGGTTGGGCCGCCGATCGACGGGTAAGGATCCCCTGCGGGCGCGGACGGGCCGCGGCCGCGGGGGAGGGTGCCATGCGCGGCGCGGACCGACTGGTCGAGCAGCAGTACGCGATGCTCCTGCGCCGGGACGTGGCGCGGCTGCCCGACCTGTACGCGGCGGACGCCTTCTACGCCATGCCGGGCGTCACCGTGCGCCCGATCGAGCTGCCCGCGCTGCTGCGGACCTGGACCGGGGCCTTCCCCGACCTGTACGTGGACCGGCTCGGCGCCGTGCAGACGGCCGGCGGGGCGGCGGTGGAGCAGCGGCTGACCGGCACCCAGACCGGCGTGCTGCACACGCCCTTCGGCACCGTCGCGCCGACCATGCGGACGATCAGCTGGGACGTCGTGGACGTGGTGCGGGTGCGGCACGGGCGGATCGCCGCCTGGCGGTCCTACTTCGACTGGGGTCAGCTGATCACGGCACTCGGCCTGCACGTGGAGGGGCTCTCCCGCGAGGCGCAGCACGACCCGCTCGGCCTTCCGGTCTGATCTGTCGCCGACCGGTCGACCCCGGTCACCCGTCCCGGTGGCTCAGGATGCGGACATCGCCGTGCCGACCGCGCGCACCCCGTCGCCTTCCGTACGCTCAACAGCCATGACCGCCGAGCAGCTGATCTCCTTCGCCCGTGGCGCTCCCTCGTTGGACATCGTCGATGTCGAGGGGCTCAAGGCCGCCGCCGTCCGCGCGTTCGACGCCGATCCCGCCGGAGTGACGGCGTACGGCACCTCCGTCGGTTACCTTCCGCTGCGCGAGTGGATCGCGAAGAAGCACGGGGTCCAGGCCGACCAGGTTCTGGTCACCAACGGTTCGCTCCAGGCCGACGCGTTCCTCTTCGACCACCTGGTCCGCCCCGGCGACGCGGTCGTCGTGGAGCGCCCCACGTACGACCGGACCCTGCTCAACCTGAAGCGGATGGGCAGCGAGCTGCACGGGATCACGATCGAGCCGGACGGGCTGGACACCGCCGAGCTGCGCAAGCTGCTGGAGTCCGGGGTGCGCCCCCGGCTGGCCCACATCATCCCGAACTACCAGAACCCGGCGGGCGTGACGCTCAGCCTGGAGAAGCGGCGGGAGCTGCTCGACCTCGCCGCCGAGTACGGGTTCACGATCTTCGAGGACGACCCGTACGCGGACATCCGGTTCCGGGGCGAGGCGCTGCCGTCGATGCTGTCGCTCGACACCCGCAACGTGGTGGTCCACGCCTCCAGCTTCACCAAGACGGTCTGCCCGGGCGTCCGGGTCGGGTACCTGGTCGGGCCGGCGGACCTGATCGCCGACATCGCCAAGAAGGCGACCAGCCTCTACATCTCCCCCGGCATGGTCTCCGAGGCGATCGTGCACCAGTTCTGCGTCTCGGGGGCCATCGACCGCTCGATCGAGACCGTGTGCCGGGCCCTCGGCGAGCGCGCCCGGGTGCTCGCCGAGGCGCTGCGGCGGCACCTCCCGGAGGCCCGGTTCGTGGAACCGGACGGTGGCTACTTCCTCTGGGTGGAGCTGCCCGAGGACGTCGACGTGGACAAGCTCGCCCCGGCCGCGGCGGAGCGTGGCGTCGCCGTGGTGAAGGGGAGCGACTTCGTCCTCGACGGGGGACGGCACGCGCTGCGGCTGGCGTACTCGGCGGTGACCGCCGACCGGATCGACGAGGGCGTACGCCGACTTGCCGAGGCGGTTGCAGCAACCCGCGGCTGAATTACTGTCGGGTTTCCGACAGTTCCGCGATATCGGCCGCCCCGGGGCTCCCGTCGGGGCGGCTGCCGGCCCACAATGCTGCGAGCGTCATTCACCACGTGTAGCGGAGGTCACGGTCTCGTGACCCGGCCGCACCCGCCCCCGGGTGCGCCCGCCCCGACCGCGCGAGGAACGGCGCCACCAGCACAATCCCCCGCCCCCAAAGGCGCCGGGTGGGCCGTGTCGTCCCCTCACCCCCCAACGCGGCCCGGCCCGCCCGGCGCCACCCCCCGGGCGATCCGTCACCGGCGGTGACGCCGCGGCGGGCGTACCCTGCAATCCGCGGCGCTGCGTGAAGGGGGGCGTGATGGCGGACGGCATGGAGCGGGCGCGGACGGTGCTGCCGGGCGGCGGCCGGGGCACCCGGTCCCGCGACTGGGTGGCGCCGGTGCGGGCCATGACCCGGCGGCTCGCCTCCGACGCCTCACCACCCGTCCCGGAACCGGCCGGTCGGCGACGCGACTCCGTCGTCGACTGCGCGCTCTACGTCGACGGGAAGCGCCAGTCGGGCAACTGGACCTACGCCGAGGCGCTGGCCGCGGCGCGGCAGGCGGACGACGGCTTCGTCTGGCTGGGCCTGCACGAGCCCGAGCTGGCGGAGATGACCGAGATCGCCGCCACGTACGGGCTGCACGAGCTGGCCGTCGAGGACGCGGTCAAGGCCCAGCAGCGGCCGAAGCTGGAGCAGTTCGGTGACGTGAGCTTCCTGGTGCTGCGGACCGCCCGCTACTGCGAGCACACCGAGCTGACCGAGACCTCAGAGGTGGTCGAGACCGGTCAGGTGATGCTGTTCATCGGGCCGAACTTCCTGATCAGCGTCCGGCACGGCGACGCCTGTCGACTCGCCCCCGTGCGGGCGGACCTGGAAACCAAGCGGGAGCTGCTGCTCCACGGCCCCTGGGCGGTCGCGTACGCGGTGACCGACCGGGTGGTCGACCTCTACCTGGAGGTCGCCGACCAGTTGGAGGACGACCTCGACATCCTGGAGACCGAGGTGTTCGACCGGCAGGCCACCGGTCGCATCCAGCGGATCTATCAGATGAAGCGGGAACTGGTCGAGTTCAAGCGGGCGGTGGTGCCGCTCCAGCGCCCGCTCATGACGCTCACCGCGCAGATGAACCGGGACGTGCCGAAGGAGATCCGGCGCTACTTCCGCGACGTGCAGGACCACCTCAGCCGCACCGTCGAACAGGTCAACTCGTACGACGACCTGCTCAACTCGATCCTCCAGGCGCGGCTGGCGCAGGTCACCGTCGACCAGAACAACGACATGCGCAAGATCGCGGCCTGGGCGGCGATCGCCGCGGTCTGGACCGCCATCGCCGGCATCTACGGCATGAACTTCGAGTTCATGCCCGAGTTGAAGTGGACCTACGGCTACCCGACGATCCTGGCCCTGATGCTGGGTATCTCCCTCGCCCTGTACCGCTGGTTCCGGCGCAACGGCTGGCTCTGACACCCCGGGGTCGTCCACGCGGAAGCGCCGGCGGGGCGGGACTGCTCCCGCGCGCCGGCGCCTTCCGTCGACCGTCGCTCAGCGGCGACCGTTCTTGTTGAGGGCCTTCGACAGGTCGTCGGCCGGGCGGCCCGAGGACTCCTTGGCGCCTTCGGCCACCGAGGGAACCTTGTCCGTGGCGTGGACGGTGGACTGCTTGGCGGGACTGGTGGTCGAGGCGCTGCTGCCGCCGGCCGCCGCCGAGCTGCCCGCGCCGGTCGGCCCGCCGCCCGTACCGGAACCACCGGCCACGGTGGACGCCGAGGTCGCCTTCTCGGCGGGCGAACGGGTGGTGACCTCGATGGTGTCCACCTCGTCGCGCATCGGCTCCAGCGAGCGGGTCGGATCGTACTCGGCCCATTCCTGCTGCTCGCGGCGCCGCCGCATGGCCATGGCGCCGGCCAGGCCGGCCACCGCGCCGGCCGCGAGGATGCCGGTCATCATCCCGCCCCGGCCGGACTTCTTCTTCCTGCGCGCTGCCTTCATGTTCTTCGCCTTCACCTTCCTGCTGACGGCGGTCTGCTTGGCGGCGGCGGCCTTCCGCCCGGTGACGGCCTTACCGGCCGCCTCGGCCTGCGCGTTGCGGAAAGCGAGGGCCAGCGGCGCGAGGGCTGCGACGGTCGACGCGACGCCGCTCGACGCGCGGTCACGCACGACGACGGCGGTCGGCGCGATCGCACCCCGGGCCGTCCGGACCCGCGGGCCGACCGTGGCGCCGGCACCCTTCGCCGCGTACGTCGCCGCCTGCTTCAGGTGACCGAAGCCCTGGTTCAGCTCGGCCTTCGCGAGCTGCCCCTGGGTCTTTCGCCGCCCGATTCCAAACACGGTCCCACCTCCTGGGAGTTGTCCTCCGTCATCCTCCACCTTCGGATGCCTCCGCATGGCCAGATCGGGCACATGGGAGGATCCGCATGGAACTGACCAACGAGTGAGGAGTACCCGTGGCCGAGGCTGTCTACGCCACCTTGCACACCAACGCCGGCCCGATCCGGCTGGAACTGTTCCCGAACCACGCCCCGAAGACCGTCCGCAACTTCGTGGAACTGGCCGAGGGCACCAAGTCCTACACCGACCCGCGGACCGGTCAGCCGGGCAGCGGCCCGTACTACGACGGCACCATCTCGCACCGCGTCATCAGCGGCTTCATGGTCCAGATGGGCGACCCGACCGGCACCGGCCGCGGCGGCCCGGGCTTCACCTTCGCCGACGAGTTCCACCCCGAGCTGCGCTTCGACCAGCCGTACCTGCTGGCGATGGCGAACGCCGGGCCGGGCACCAACGGTTCGCAGTTCTTCATCACGGTCGCGCCGACCCCGCACCTGAACAACCGGCACACCATCTTCGGCCGGGTGGCCGACGAGCAGTCGGCGAAGGTCGTCGACTCGATCGCCAACACCCCGACCAGCCCCGCCGACCGGCCGCTGCAGGACGTCGTCATCGAGCGGGTCGAGATCGAGCGCGGCGCTGCCTGAGGCGACAGCGAGGTACCTTTGCTCCCATGACTGAGCGCTCGGGTACCGGCCGGTGAGCGAGTCCCCGCCGACCACCCCGGTCTGCTACCGGCACCCCGGCCGGGAGACGTACGTCCGCTGCACCCGCTGCGACCGGTCCATCTGCCCGGACTGCATGCGCGAGGCGTCGGTCGGCTTCCAGTGCCCGGAGTGCGTCAACGAGGGGCGTCGCAGCGTACGGCCGGCGCGCACCGCCTTCGGCGGCGGTGCCGCCGGCCGGCACGGCTACGTGACCAAGGCGTTGATCGCGATCAACGTGCTGGTCATGCTGCTGTCGGTCGCCGCCGATCGCAACGGCGACGCGATCGTCGGCGGCTCCGGGTTCGGCGGCCTGCTGGGCGGCGGCACTCCGCTGACCGAGTGGGGTGCGGTGCTCGGGCTCGCCCGCTTCCCCGACGGCACCATCGGCGGCGTCGCGGACGGCGAGTGGTACCGCCTGGTCACGGCGATGTTCCTGCACTTCGGCGTGATCCACCTGCTGCTGAACATGTGGGCTCTGTGGGTGCTCGGCCGGTCGCTGGAGGCCAACCTCGGCCGGGCCCGGTTCCTCGCCCTCTACCTGATCTCCGGCCTCGGCGGGAACGTCGCCGCGTACCTGTTCACCGAACCGAACCGGTTCGCCGCCGGCGCGTCCACCGCGGTCTTCGGGCTCTTCGCCGCGTTGATCGTCATCGAACGCCGGATGGGCCGGGACATCTCCCAGGTCCTTCCGGTCCTCGTGATCAACCTCGTCTTCACCTTCACCGTGCCGGGCATCTCGATCCCCGGTCACCTGGGCGGCCTCGCGATCGGCGGGCTGATGGCCCTCGTGCTCGCGTACGCCCCGCGCTCGCGGCGGACGCTGGTGCAGGTCGCCGGTGGTGCGGTGATCGTGGCGGCGCTGCTCGGCCTGGCGCTGATCCGCACCGCCGTCCTTCTCGCCTGACCGCCCGAGGACGGGACCGCCGCGCGCGCCGGTCAGGATGTCGGCCGGACGGCGTCCAGCTCCTCGGCGACCTCGGCCGGGTCGGCGTCGAGGTCGTAGCGGCCGAACAGGTGCAACGACTCGCCGGTGTCGACCTCCAGCACGGCGCTGGCCAGGCCCAGCCGGGTCCGCCGGTCCACGGTGATCGCCTCCACCTGCGGCCAGGGCAGCCGCCGGTGTCCCGCGAAGCCGTGGATGACGGTCAGCCCGTCCGGGTCGACGGCCAGGCGGACCGGGGCCAGCACGTCCCGGGCGGCCCAGACGAGCAGGGCTGCGGCGAGCACCCCGGCCAGGACGAGCCGGACGGGGTCACGGTCGGCGAGCAGGAGACCGAGCGCGACCAGGGCGACCCCGCCGCCGGCCTTGACCACCGGCAGGACGGCGGGCACCCGCCACTGTCGCGTCCCGGGCGACTCTGGATCCATGCGCCCAGCATGCCAGTGGGGGGCGAGACGACTGGTCGGGCGGCGACGTACGATCGAAGCCGGCCCAGGTTACCGGGGAGTAGACATGAGTGACGCAGTCATTGTCGGCGCCGTACGCACCCCCGTGGGGCGGCGCAAGGGAAGTCTCGCCGGTGTGCATCCGGTCGACCTGTCGGCGCACGTGCTGCGCGCCCTCGCGGAGCGCACCGGCATCGACCCGGCCCAGGTGGACGACGTGATGTGGGGCTGCGTGTCCCAGGTCGGCGAGCAGTCGTGGAACGTCGCCCGCAACGCCGTCCTCGCCGCCGGCTGGCCGGAGTCGGTGCCCGGCACCACCATCGACCGGCAGTGCGGGTCCAGCCAGCAGGCGCTGCACTTCGCCGCCGCGACCGTGCTGTCCGGGCAGGCCGACCTGGTCGTCGCCGGCGGTGTCGAGGCGATGACCCGAGTGCCGATGGGCTCCAGCGTTGCCGGTGGCGTGCCGTTCAGCCCGGCGATCCTGGACCGCTACCGGGGCGTCGAGGGCGTCGCCGCGGACTCCCCGCTCCCGTTCAACCAGGGGGTCGGCGCCGAGCTGATCGCCCAGCGCTGGCGGTTCTCCCGCACCCAGCTCGACGAGTTCGCGCTGGCCAGCCACGAGAAGGCGGCCGCCGCTCAGGACGCCGGCGCCTTCGACCCCGAGCTGGCGCCGGTCGCCCTCGGCGACGGCGGCAAGTTCAGCGCCGACGAGGGCATCCGCCGCGACACCTCGCTGGAGAAGCTGGCCGAGCTGCCCACTCCGTTCCGCCCCGACGGTGTGGTCACCGCCGGGTCCGCGTCCCAGATCTCCGACGGCGCGGCGGCGCTCGCCGTCACCACCGCCGAGTGGGCCAGCCGGCACGGCCTGCGTCCGCTGGCCCGCATCCACACCGCCGTGGTCGCCGCCGACGACCCGGTCGCCATGCTCACCGCCCCCATCCCGGCCACCGCGAAGGCGCTGCGCCGCGCGGGGCTGGGCATCGAGGAGATCGGGGTGTACGAGGTCAACGAGGCGTTCGCCCCGGTGCCGCTGGCCTGGCTCGCCGAGACCGAGGCCGACCCGGAGCGGCTCAACCCGCGGGGCGGCGCGATCGCCCTCGGGCACCCGCTCGGTGGCTCCGGCGCCCGGATCATGACCACGATGCTCGGCCACATGCGGGACAACAACATCCGCTACGGCCTCCAGACCATGTGCGAGGGTGGCGGCATGGCCAACGCGACCATCGTCGAGCTGCTCTGACCGGCCTAGGGCCTGTCCTGCCGATCATCTGTCGGCCTGCGGCGGGTCCAGACAACGCCCGGCGGCGTTGGAGATTCGTCCGGATACAACACCGGTATCCGGACGAATCTCCGCCTTGCCGGATCGCCGCCTGGACCTCGCCTCGGCTCGACATGATCGGCAGGACAGGCCCTAATCGGGTCGCCGGCGGACCCGCCGGCGACCTAGATTGCCCGGCGTGACCACCACCGGAACACCGCAGACCGACTGGGCCGACCCGCGGTGGGGCGAGACCGCCCTCGACTGGGTCGCCGAGCAGCTCCGACCGCACGGCCGGCAGGTGACCGGGCCGGTCGAGGCCCGGGTCCGGCCGTGGTCCCTGGTCTGGCGCGTCCCGACCGACGCCGGCGACGTCTGGTTCAAGGCCAACAACCCGGGCACGGTGCACGAGGCCGGGTTGCTGGCCGCGCTGGCCCGGCTGGCCCCCGGCCGGGTGCTGGAGCCGATCGCCGTGGACGCGCGGCGCGGCTGGTCACTGCTGCCGGCCGGCGGTGAGTCGCTGCGGGACGCGCTGTCCCGGGACCGGGATCTCGCACGCTGGGAGCAGGTCCTCCCGGAGTACGCCGACCTCCAGCTCGCCACCGCCGCGCACGCCGACGAACTGCTCGCCCTGGGCCTGCCCGACCACCGTCCGCAGGTGCTGCCGGAGCTCTTCGAGGCGCTGCTCGACGACGAGGAGGCCCTGCTGCTCGGTGCGGAGGGCGGGCTCACTCCGGAGGCGCACCAGCGGCTCCGTGCGTACCGGGACGCGTTCGCCGAGGACTGCCGGCGGCTCGCCGGGTCCGGTGTCGCGCCCACCGTGCAGCACGACGACCTGCACGACGGCAACGTCTTCGTGACCGGTGACGGGTACCGCTACTTCGACTGGGGCGACGCCTCGCTGGCCCACCCGTTCGGCACGCTGCTGGTGACCCTCCGATCGGTCGCGTACTCGTCCGAGCTGTCGCCGGACGACCCGACGCTGGTGCGGCTGCGCGACGCGTACCTGGAGCCGTGGACCGACCGGCACGACCGGGCGACCCTGCGCGAGCTGGCCGGTGTGGCCACCCGGGTCACCACGGTCAGCCGCTCCCTGTCCTGGCGTCGCGCCCTCGACACGCCCGACCCGGCCCGCCGGGAGTACGCCGAGGCGGTGCCGGGCTGGCTGGAGGAACTCCTCACACCGAACCCGGTATAGGGACGAATCATCCCCACACGCGCGGCCTCTGTGGACATCGTCGCCCCGACCAGGGCAGAATCAGCCCGCCGGCGTCGAGTGAGGACCACGTCGTCCGTCCGCCGGCTTCCGTCGCACCGACGAAAACGGGGACAAATGACTTCTCGCACCTCCGGGTGCCGGTCGCGCCGTCTCGCCGCAGGGCTCTCCGCCGTGCTGGCGACCGCGCTGCTCGGCACCACAGTGCTCACCGGAGCCGACGACACGGACACCGCGCCCTCCTTCCGGCCGGTGGCCGCGACCACCGGCCCGCAGCCCGGCACGTTCACCGGGCAGGCCTTCGACACCTGCACCGCCCCCTCCAGCGCCCAGATGCAGGCCTGGTTGCAGTCGCCGTACCGCGGCGTGGGGATCTACATCGGTGGGATCAGCCGCGGCTGCGCCCAGCCGAACCTCACCAAGGAGTGGGTGGCGGCACAGCAGGCGGCGGGGTGGCACCTCATCCCGCTCTACGTCGGCCTCCAGGCCCCCTGTACCGGCTTCCGTAACCGCATCGACCCCAACCTCGCGGTGGCGCAGGGTCGAGCCGAGGCGGACGACGCCGCCACGCAGGCCCGGACCCTCGGGCTCGCCCGGGAGAGCGTGCTGATCGTCGACATCGAGGCGTACCCCACGGGGAACGCCGCGTGCACGAACACGGTCAACGAGTACCTGAGCGCCTTCACGGCCCGGCTGCACGACCACGGCTACTTCTCCGGCTTCTACAGCAGCGTCTCCTCGGGCGTGGCGGACCAGGTGGCGGCGTACCCCCGACCCGACCACGTCAAGCCCGACTACCTGGACTTCGCCAAGTGGGACGGCGTGGCGACCGTCTCCGACGCGGCCATCCCGGCGAGCTACTGGATGCCGAAGCGGCGCATGAAGCAGTACCGGGGCGACCACCTCGAAACGTGGGGCGGCGTCACCCTCAACATCGACTCCAACTACGTCGACTTCGCTCCGCTGCCCGCCACCGGGACCGCCGACTTCACCGGGAACGGCTGGGCCGACCTGCTCTACCGGGACGGTTCCAGCGGGCAGCTCCTCGTCCGCCCCGGCAACGGCACCAGGCTCGGCCCCCCGGTCTCGCTGGGTACCGGCTGGAAGTGGATGGACGCCATCGTCCGCCCGGGGAACTTCAACCGGTCCGGCGGTGAGGACGTCATCGCCCGCGAGGCGACCACCGGTTACCTCTGGTTGTACCCGGGCACCGGGACCGGCACCTTCGCCTCCCGGGTCCGCATCGGCACCGGCTGGAACGGGCTCCGCGAGATCACGCCGATCGGCGACTACAACCGGGACGGCTACCCGGATCTGCTCGGGGTCAGCGCCGCCACCGGCGCCCTGTACCTCTACCCGGGTCGGGGCACCTCCTTCGGCGCCCGCATCCTGCTGACCAGCGGCGGCTGGAACAAGATGGACGAGCTGACCGGCGGGCCCGACCTCAACGCCGACGGCCAGGTCGACCTGATCGCCCGGGAGAAGAGCACCGGATCCCTGTACCGCTACTCGGTGACCACCGCGGGGAAGCTCGGCTCCCCGGTCAAGGTCGGCAGCGGGTTCGCCGGCAAGCGGGACCTGGTCCGCGTCGGTGACTTCGACCGAGACGGCCGGGCCGACCTCGTCGCGGTGGACGAGGCGACGGGTCTCCTCTACCGGTACGGCTGGCTGGGCAGCGGCTGGTCGAGCCCGGTCCTCCTCGTCGGCATGAAGTGGAACTACCTCCAGAAGCCGCTGCTGTAAGGGCGTATCCGGGCCGCCGGACGGCACGGCCCGCCGCCACCACGCCCGCTGTCGCACCCCCGGTGCGACAGCGGGCGTGGAACTTGCAGATTCGGCCGAGTGGCCCACGTCACCCCTGCTCGGGCGTCGTTGGGCACTGCATGGACGTCTTCTCCCGAACGTTCCTCCCGGCCGCCGCCGAGGCCGGTGTGGCGATGCAGACCGCCAGCCGGCACATGCCGGTCTTCCGTCGCTGTGTCGGCTCCGGCGATGCCACCATCCTGGTCACCCGGTGCAGCCGGCTCGCCCGGCCGGTGGCCGGGGAGTACCTGCTGCTGCTGACCCACCGGCGGCTGGTCGTCACGCAGCAGACCCGGGTGCTGCACCGCCTGCGCCTGCACCTCAACACCGAGCTGCGCGAGCTGAGCAACGTCACGTGGAGCCCGGACCCGCGACTGCACTGCGTCGAGCTGGCCGCGACCGCCATCGACGGCGTCCGCGAGCGGTTCCTCATCCGTACCCGGCACCCGAAGCAGGTGTGGCAGCTGGACGCCCTGCTCAACCACGCCTTCCGCACCCGCGTCCGCACGGCGCGCGAGCGGCTGGTGGCCACGATCGGCGACGCGGCCGCCCCGGCCGCCGCCCGGCCCACCGCGTTCCGTCCCGTCGTGGTCCCCTGACCCGGCACGCCTTCCTTACCGAACCCGAACACGTCCCGAACACCGCGGCGCCGACCCCGTCGGCCATCATGGGCCGGTGACCGCCGACGCGCCGCCCCGCGGGCTCGTCCTCGTCGTGGAGGACGAGCCGGCCATCGCCGACCTGGTCCGGCTCTACCTGACCCGGGACGGCTTCGGCGTACACCTGGAACGCGACGGCGACGCCGGCCTGGCCGCCGCCCGCCGGCTCCGCCCGGTGGCCTGTGTCCTCGACATCGCCCTGCCCGGTCTCGCCGGCACCGAGGTGTGCCGCCGGCTGCGCGAGGCCGGCGACTGGACGCCCGTCATCTTCCTCACCGCCCGCGACGACGAGGTGGACCGGGTCGTCGGGCTCGAACTCGGAGCCGACGACTACGTCACGAAGCCCTTCAGTCCTCGCGAGCTGGTGGCCCGCGTCCGAGCGGTCCTGCGGCGCACCGCCGGGCCGCCGGAGGAGGCGGACCGGCCGCGCACGGTCGGCCCGGTCACCCTGGACCCGGGACGCCGCACGGTGACCGCCGTCGGCACCCCGGTGCACCTGACGTCCACCGAGTTCGACCTGCTCGCCCACCTGATGGCCCGCCCCGGCCGGGTGTTCACGCGGGAGGAACTGCTCGCCGGTGTCTGGGGGTACGCCGCACACGCCGGCACCCGCACCGTCGACGTGCACGTGGCGCAGGTCCGCGCGAAGCTCGGCGCGGCGAGCGTGATCCGCACCCACCGGGGGGTGGGGTACGCCGCCGATGCGTGACCACCCGGTCGACCCGCCGACCGTCGCGTTGCCGGTGACCGGGGCGTACCCGGCTCCCCGCCCCCGGTCCGGCCGCACGCTGACCTCCCGCGCGGTGCTGGTGACCTGCGCGGTGGCCCTGATCTCGGTGCTGGTCACCGCGCTCGTCGGGGTTCCCCTGGCGGTACGCGGGCTGGAGCGCGGTGAGCAGCGCGCGTTGGCCGCCCAGGCCCGGCTGGCCGCCGAGGCGCTGCGGAGCCGGCTGGACACACCCCGGACCGTCGACGAGGAGCGGCTGATCCGGCAGCTCCGGGCGCAGGGCGTCGAGGCGTACCTGGTCCGGGACGGCGTGGTCGACCGGCCCGGCCTGCCGTCCCGCGTGGTGCAGCGCGTCGCCGAGGGCCGGAACGTCTCCGGCCGGCGGCTGGTCGCCGGGCGTTCGGCCCTGGTCGAGGGGCGGGCCCTGCCGGGCGGTGACGGGGTGGTGCTGGCCCGGGCCGTCGAGCCCCGCGGCGTGTGGCGGCAGGTGGTCCTCAGTCTCTGGCTGCCGCTGCTGGCCGGGCTCGCGGCCGGCGTGGTCGCCGGGCTGCTGCTCGCCCGCCGGCTGGCCCGGCCGATCCGGCACGCGGCGGCCGCCGCCGCGCGGCTGCGGGCCGGCGAGCGGGCGGTCCGGATCCCGGTCGAGCCGCCCGAGGAGGTGGCGGACCTGGCGGAGGCCCTCAACGGACTGGCGGCCGCGCTCGCCACCAGCGAGGGGCGGCAGCGGGAGTTTCTGCTCTCCGTCTCCCACGAGCTGCGGACACCGCTGACCGCGATCCGCGGGTACGCGGAGGCGCTGGCCGACGGGGTGATCGGCCCGGAGGAGGTCACCGGCACCGGCCGGACCGTGCTGGCCGAGGCGGAGCACCTGGACCGGCTGGTGAGCGACCTGCTGGCGCTGGCGCGGCTGGAGGCCGCCGACTTCCCGCTCGAACCGGTGCCCGTCGACCTGACCCGGCTGGCCGCCGACGCGGAACGCGCCTGGGCCGCCCGGTGCGCCGCCGTGGGGGTGCCGTTCCGGGTCGAGGTACCCGACCGGCCGGTGCCCGCGTACACCGATCCGGGCCGGATCCGGCAGGTGGTGGACGGGCTGTTGGAGAACGCGCTGCGCGTCGTACCCCCGGGGGCGCCGGTGGTGCTCGCGGTCCGGCCGGCGGGCGCGGACCCGGCGGCCGGCGGGGTGGTCGAGGTCCGGGACGGCGGGCCCGGCTTCACCGACGACGACCTGGCGGTGGCCTTCGAGCGGGGCGCGCTGCACCAGCGGTACCGGGGGGTGCGCAAGGTCGGCAGCGGGCTGGGGCTGGCCCTCGCCGCGGGCCTGGTCCGGCGGCTCGGCGGTGACATCGCGGCCGGGCACGCGCCGGAGGGCGGCGCCGCGTTCACGGTCCGGCTGCCGCCGGATCCTTACCCGACCCGAACATCGGCCTGACACCCCGCTCGCCGACCGCGGGCAAGCTGAAGCCACACGGAGCGACGAGAGGGAGAGTCATGGCACGTTGGGGATTCGCCGCCACCACGCTGCTCGCGGCGGTCACGCTCGGTCTCACCGGCTGCGGCGCGGCTCAGGTGGCGGGTGAGCCGGCGCGGGAGGCGACCGTCGAGGTCGCCGCGGCGATGGGCGTGGAGGGTCAGGCACTGGTCGCGATGGGCTTCGACCCGGCTGAGATGGACGTGGCGACCGTCGCAGGGCCGGCCGTACCGTCGCCGTCGACGTCCGCCGAGCCGGGCCGCCGCGAGCGTGCCGAGGAGTGGCGCAAGCGCCGGCAGGCCCGGGTGCTGCTGCGGAAGAACACCCTGCACGGCGAGGTCGTGGTGCAGACGAAGGACGGCGGTACGAAGACCGTCGCCGTGCAGCGCGGCGAGGTGACCGCGATCGACGGGCAGAAGATGACCGTGAAGTCCACCGACGGGTTCACGATGACCTGGACCTTCGGTCCCGAACTGCGGGTGCTGGAACGGCGCCGGACGGTCCAGCCCGAGGCGGTCGAGGTCGGCAGCGTGCTCGGCGTCGCCGGCGCCAAGGAGGGCGAGAACGGCGTGGCCCGCCTGATCGTCCTGCCCCGCGGCAAGTAGTCACCCCTCCTCGCACCGCCGGGCGTTCGCGCAGATTCACGGAAAGAGTGGCCATTCTCGCCAGAATGGCCACTCTTTCCCTGTTCGAGGGGTCACCGTACGGGGGTCAGTACACGCGTGAGCCGATGAAGTCGTCGTGGCCGTAGCCGACCGGGTTGGCGAAGGTGCGGGACTCGAAGGACCACTGTTGGCGGCTGCTCGTCGAGCAGCTCGCCAGCCGCAGCCGCGGGGTGCCGAGCCACGGGTTGTCGAACGCCAGGCAGAGGTTGGTGTTGCCGGCGGGCTTGAGCTGCCGGCCGCTGAACACGAACTTCTGGTTCGCGCCGCCGTGGCAGTCGTAGATGTTCACGGCCGTGCCGGCGGTCAACGACCCACCGGCCACGTCGAGGCACCGGTCGTGCGACAGCTCGGAGTGCAGCGACTGGCGCGTCGGGTCGTACCAGAAGCCCTGGTTGCGACCGCCGTGACAGCCGTACGACTGCTGGACGGTGCTGTTGCGCGAGTCGTACCCCTTGCCGTCGACGCAGGTGCCGGTGGCGGCGTTGCGGAGCTGCCGGAACTCGAACAGGCCGGGGTAGAGCACGCCGTTCCCGGTGCTGGCCGGGTCGACGCAGGTCGCCCGGTCCTGGCCCGAGGCGTAGAACTGCGTGATGCACTGGGCGAACATGCCGTGACCCCGGTGGTTGGGGTGGAACGACTGCCGGGCCGCGTTCTCGTCCCAGATGCCGAGTTCGATGTAGAGGCCGCGCACCGCCGTGACGTCCATGCAGACCTCGTGGCCGTGGAAGAGCCGGCTCGCGTCCAGGTAGCGGGTGCCGGTGTTCGCCGCCGCCGCCCGCAGCGCCGTCTCGAACAACGGCACCGCCTTGTTCCGGGCGAAGGCCGCGTCGGCGAGGTAGATCAGGCAGCCGCCCGCGTACCAGCCGGGGAAGTTCGGGTTGTCCTCGACGTCCGGGCTGCCGGGGCTCGGGTACGACATGAGCACCAGCTCGTAGTCCGAGGTGAGGTAGCCCGCCTTCGTCATGGTCTGCCGGATGTCGCGCAGCGCGTCCTCGACCGCGCGTCGGCTGCCGTCGGTGCGGATCGTCCACTGGTCGGTGTACGTCGGCCAGCACGGACCCTGGAAGAACACCCGGCGTACGGCGCAGTCGGTGGCGACCGGACCGAACTGGATGGTGCCGTCGCCGTTGGCACCGACCACGACCCAGATCAGCTTGACGTGGGTGTTGCGGGCCTTGATGCCGAGGTAGTCGCCCTGGTTCAGCTCGTTGTGCTGGGTCGGGCCGCCGGCGATCAGGTTCCACGGGGTCGCCCCGGAGCAGGCGATGTTGTACTTCACGTCGGCGGTGATGCCGGTGCGGAACACCGCCTGGTCGTACGAGCGGTCGCACCAGTTGCCGGGCTGGTGCGTGCCGGGGACGTAGTTGCCGACCCCCTCTCCGGAGATCTCGCTGTCGCCCATGGTGATGAGCGAGGTGCGGCGCTGCTCCACGGGGCGGATGTCGGGCGCCCCGTAGAGCGCGGTGGCCTCGGCGGCGCGGATCGCCTCGAGGTTGGCGGGGAGTGGCTGGACGGTCGGACGGTCGGCGGCGACGGCGGGGGCTGCCGGCACGCCGAGCAGCGGGAGGACGAGAGCGGTGGCGATCGCGGCGGTGAGGGTTCGCCGTCGGGTCGTCCATTCCCGCCCGGGTTTACCAAGCATCGACGCACTCCTTTCGGCCCGATCGCTGAACGTCGATCGAGTTACCGGACGGTAACGCGCGGGACCCAGGTATGTGAATACGTCTCAGAATGCTTGCGCGCCGACTGTCGAACCGGACGATCCGGGCGTATCGCAGGCGGGAATCGGTGCGTCGAGGGGTCGCGACCGGCCGTTCACCGGCGGGAACGAGCCGGTCGGACGGTGGCCGACCGTCGGGCGGAGTGAGCCGACAGGGTAGGCTGTGGCGGCGTATTGTCCGTTACCGGGGAGAATTCCGTGAAGCTCTCGATCCTCATGCCGGTCTACAACGAGGAAGAACGCATCGCGGACGCCCTGAAGCAGGCTCT
Organism: Micromonospora sp. H33; assembly: GCF_052068455.1. Taxonomy (NCBI): domain Bacteria; kingdom Bacillati; phylum Actinomycetota; class Actinomycetes; order Micromonosporales; family Micromonosporaceae; genus Micromonospora; species Micromonospora sp. H33. The sequence goes on from NZ_JBQHDE010000001.1 coordinate 1,150,703, forward strand.
GGCGGTCGACTACCCGTGCGAGATCGAGCTCGTGGTGGTGGACGACGGCAGCCGGGACGGCACCGGGGAGATCCTGGGTCGCGCCGACGACGCGCGCCTGCGCGTCATCACCCACCCGCGCAACGCGGGCAAGGGCGCCGCCATCCGGACGGCGGTCGGCAACGCCGACGGTGAGTACATGGTCATCCTCGACGCCGACCTCGAGTACGACCCGCAGGACATCCCCAAGCTGCTCGCGCCGGTCCTCGACGGGCGAGCCACCGTCGTCTACGGCAACCGCACGTTCGGCAGCCACAGCGCCTACAGCTTCTGGTACGTGATGGGCAACAAGGGCGTCACGATGGCGGCGAACGTGCTGTTCAACTCCTACATCGGTGACCTGGAGACCTGCTTCAAGCTCATGCCGGTCGAGCTGTACCGCTCGCTCGAGGTCCGCTCCCGCGGCTTCGGCATGGAGGCCGAGGTGACCGGCAAGCTGCTGCGCCGCCGCATCCGCCCGTACGAGGTCCCGATCAGCTACCGCGCCCGGGGCCGCGAGGAGGGCAAGAAGATCACCTGGAAGGACGGCGTCGAGGCGCTCTGGATCCTCGGCCGCGAGCGCGCCCGCCGCCGCCCCCGCTCCCGCTAGACCAGGGCCGGGGCCAGGAAGTCCGCCACCGACCGGCGCAGCCCCGCCGCGTCCAGCGCGTGCCACCGGGTGTGGTCGTCGGCGGACCCGTACCGCCGCAGCTCCTGCCGCCCGACGCCGAGTGCCAGCAGCCGGTGCGGGCGGTCCGCCAGCGCGGTCGTGACCACCCGGCTCGACGTGCCGGCGAGGTAGGGCTCCACCAGGATCACGTCGGTGCCGGCGAGTGCCCGCAGCCCGGCGACGTCGAACGGCCGGGGCCGGTGCGTGTACGCCACCGTGACCGGCAGGTCGGCCATCGCCGCCAGCGCGGCGTCCAGGACCGGCCCGACCGCCACCAGCAGCGGCGCCCCCGGCCCCGCGTCCCGGACCACCCGCAGCGAGCCGTCGCCCCCGTACGGCCGGTCGTTGTGCAGCACCGACAGCCGCAGGTACGCCGACGTGTCCGCGCCCACCGCCGCGCGCAGCAGCGCCGGCACCTCGCCCGGATGCCCGGGGACGTGCACGGTCCAGTCCTGGAGGGTGTCGATCAGTGCCACGTCGGCCGGCGAGAGGTGGGTGCGCCCGGCGGCCGCCCGGTCGTACGAGGCGCCGACGCTGACCAGCACGGCGCTCACGCCCTGGTGGTCCAGGTCGAGCTTGAGCTGCTCGTACGCCCGCTCGACGAGGAACGGCGCGTAGCTGTGCACGATCGGTCGCAGCCCGGTCAGGGCCAGCCCGCCGGCCACTCCCACCATCAACTGTTCCCGGATGCCGACGTTGAGCACCCGGTCCGGATGCCGCCCGGCCGCCGGGGCGAACGCCGCCGCCGAGATGTCGGCCAACACCAGCGCGGTTCGTGGATCTTCCGCCAGCAGCGCGGTAGTGGTGTCGATGAAGCTGTCGCGCACGGTCACTCCCCGGTGTCGACGACCGCGACGACGACGTGCGGCCGGTGGTTGTCCTGCCCGGTCAGGGCGGTGTGCAGGGCCTCGTGGTCCCGTCCGTCGACGGTCGCCGCGGTCCAGCCGTTGACCGTGAACCGGGCTGCCGCGCCGCCGGGCCAGCCGTGCGTCGCGGAGGAGTTGTCGACGACGATCGCGGTGAGGTTGGCCAGCCCGGTCGCCCCCGCGTACGCGATCGCCTCGTGGTTGGAGCCCTCGTCCAGTTCGGCGTCGCCGACCAGCACGTACACCCGGGGGTCCAGCAGGCCCTGGGCCCGCAGCCCGAGCGCGGTGCCGACGCCGAGGCCGAGGCCGTGGCCGAGTGAACCGGAACCGATCTCCACCCCCGGCACGAGCAGCCGGTCCGGGTGGTCGCCGAGCTGGCTCGCCGGCCCGCCCTGGTCGTCGAGCCAGTCGACGGGGATGAAGCCCTTCGCGGCGAGCACCGCGTAGTAGCCGGCGACCGCGTGCCCCTTGGAGAGCAGGAAGCGGTCCCGGTCCGGGTCGTCGACGGTCGCCGGGCTGATCCGCAGGATCCGGTCGTAGAGCACCCAGAGCACGTCGACGGTGGAGTACACGTTGGCGCCGAACTCCCGGCCGGCGCGGATCCGGTCGATCAGCGGCGCGACGGCGCGCCGGCCGTCGAGGGGCGGGTGCCGGCCGTCGAGGGGTGCGGCGGCCTCGACGAGCCTCGTGGTGGTGGCGAGTGTGGTCATGCGGATAGCCTGCAAGTTCAAGTTAACTTCAACTCAAGGCGACGTGATGCAGGAGTCACTGACCATCGGCCAGCTCTCCGAGCGCAGCGGTGTGGCGGCGTCCGCGCTGCGCTACTACGAGCGGCTCGGGCTGATCCGGGCCGAGCGCACCGGCGGCAACCAGCGCCGGTACGCGCGGATCGAGCTGCGCCGGGTGGCGTTCATCCGGATCTCGCAGCAGGTCGGCATCTCGCTCGATGAGATCCGCGAGGCGCTCGACTCGCTGCCCGCCTCGCGGACCCCCACCCCCGAGGACTGGGCCCGGCTCTCCCGCGTCTGGCGGGACCGGCTGGACGAGCGGATCCGGCTCCTGAGCAAGCTGCGCGACGACCTCGACGGCTGCATCGGCTGCGGCTGCCTGTCGTTGCGGCGCTGCGCCCTCTACAACCCCGGTGACACGCTGGCCGGCGAGGGGCCCGGCGCGCGGCTGGTGCTGCCGAGCTAGGGGACGGTGAGCAGCACCTTGCCGACGTGCTCGTTCGACTCGACCATGCGGTGCGCCGCCGCGGCGTCCGCCATGGGCAGCCGGCGGTCCACCACCGGACCGATCTTCCCCGCCGCGACCAGCGGCCACACCTGCTCGCGTACGCCCCGGACGATCTCCGCCTTCTCCTCCAGCGGCCGGGAACGCAGGGCCGTCGCGGCCACCGTCCCCCGCTTCGCCAGCAGCGCGCCGAGGTCCAGCTCACCCTTGCGGCCACCCTGCATGCCGATCACCACCAGCCGGCCCCCGGTGGCCAGCGCGGCCACGTTCCGCCCCAGGTAGGAGGCGCCCATGATGTCGAGGATGACGTCCGCGCCCCGACCGTCGGTGGCGCGCCGGACCTCCTCGACGAAGTCCTGCTCCCGATAGTCGATCGTGTGCGCGGCGCCCAGCTCCCGCAGCCGGCCGTGCTTCGCCGCCCGCGCGGTCACCACCACCGTCGCGCCGAGCGCCGCGCCGAGCTGGATCGCGAAGGTACCGATCCCGCTGCCGCCGCCGTGCACCAGCAGCGTCTCGCCCTTCGTCAGCCCGGCCAGCTGCACCACGTTCGACCAGACCGTGCACGCCACCTCGGGCAGGGCCGCCGCGTCGACCGGGTCGACGCCGTCGGGCACCGGCAGCAACTGCCCGGCCGGCACGGCCACGAGCTCCGCGTACCCGCCGCCGGCCAGCAGCGCGCACACCTTCTGGCCGACCGCCCACCCGGTCACGTCCGGGGCGGTCGCGGTGATCGTCCCGGAGCACTCCAGACCGGGGTACGCGGGCGCGCCCGGCGGCGGCGGGTAGAGCCCCTGTCGTTGCAGCAGGTCCGCCCGGTTCACCGCGCTGGCGTGCACCCGGACGACCACCTCGCCGGGGCCGGGCTCCGGGTCGGGCACCTTGGCCCAGACCAGGGCGTCGGGTCCACCGGGCTCCGGGATCGTGATCGCGTGCATGGTCCCTGTCTACCGCACGGGTCCGGCGGCCGGGAGAGCATCGCCGGTGAAGCGGCGCGTCCCACTGTGGACGTCGGTCGCGGGGGTGGACGTGCCCGTTCGCGGGGCCGGCCGCCGTGGCAGACTAGGCACGGTCGCGTACCCCGTGGGGCGCGCGGGCCGGGAGGGTTCGCCTAGTGGCCGATGGCGCTGGTCTTGAAAACCGGTAGGGCGGCAACGTCCTCGTGGGTTCGAATCCCACACCCTCCGCACCGGGCTACCGCGGCGCTTCCGGTTCGCTGGGCGGCGTCGGCGGGGTATGAAGGTGTGCGCAGGAGAAAACGCGCTCACCGGAAGGATCCGTCCCGATGACCCTGGAACGCCCGATCGCCCCGGACCCGTACGAGCTGCTGCCGACGGTGCCGTCGTTCACGCTCGCCAGCGACGACGTGCAGAACGGCGAGCCGATGGACGCGGCGTACGCCCACCCCGCCGCCGGTGGCGACAACGTCTCCCCGCAGCTGGCCTGGTCGGACTTCCCGGCCGAGACCAAGGGCTTCGTGGTGACCTGCTTCGACCCCGACGCGCCCACCGGCAGCGGCTTCTGGCACTGGGTGCTGGTCAACCTGCCGGCCGGTGTCACGCAGTTGCCCCGGGGAGCGAGCGGCGCCGACCTGGCCGGCGCGTTCACCGTCCGCAACGACTACGGGGAGCAGGGCTACGGTGGTGCCGCTCCGCCGCCCGGTGACCGCCCGCACCGGTACGTCTTCGCGGTCCACGCCCTGGACGTGGAGCACCTCGACGTGACCCCGGACGCCACCCCGGCGTACGTCGGCTTCAACCTGACCTTCCACACCCTGGCCCGCGCGGTCATCCGCCCGACTTACCAGGCGAAGGAGTAGCGCCACCAACCATCGCGATCTTGCACTTCCTGCCCGGGCAAATCCGGCCGAAAGCCGCAGAACAGGGGCCGAAAGTGCAAGATCGCGGGGAGCGGGAGCGGGAGCGGGCGCGGGCGCGGGCGCGGGCGGGGGCGAGGGCGGGTCAGGACGGGGTGCGGGCTACCGCGAAGACGGACTGGCCGAACGGGGGGCGGAGGCGCTGTTCCGCCGCCTTCGTGGCCGGGAGGACCAGGGTGTCGTACACCTTGACCATCGGGCCCTCCTTCGGCATCAGCCGGAAGACCTTGGTCGCCATGAAGTAGCCGATCAGGCCGAGCGCGTTGGCGTAGTGGATCTTCTCCACGGTGAGGCCGGCCTCGGTCATCGCGGCGGCCAGGGTCTTCTTGGTGTAGCGCCGGACGTGGCCGGTGGCGATGTCGGCCGGGCTCATCGCGAACTGGAAGGCCGGCACGATGATGATCACCGCTCCGCCCGGGCGGACCAGGTCACGCATGCTGCGCAGCGCGCCCACATGGTCGTCGATGTGCTCCAGCACGTTGTACGACACGGCGGCGCTGTAGTCGCCGCGCTCCGAGTGGGGCAGCAGCATCTGGCGTACCTCGACGGACGGCTCGGCGGCGAGCCGCTCCTTGAGCGTGACCAGCCGGTCCGGGTCGGCCTCGGTGGCGGTGAAGCGCGGCACCCGCTCGGCCCACTCCAGCGCGTAGTCACCGAGACCGCTGCCGATCTCGATCGGGTTGTCACCGAGGTACGGCAGGGCGAGCTCGACGAACCAGCGACGGTGGTTCACCGCGGTCGCGAGGCCCTCCAGGACCTCGGACTGCACGCGCTGATCTCCGGTGATTTCTGCCATGCGTCGATTCCTCACGGTGTGACTCGATCCGCGCCTGGACCGACAGAGTGAATCATCCGCATCGAAGGCAGAACAAATCGGGGCACCTGAGTGGCCGAAATGTGGTCGGGGGGCGGGCACGTGATCGGCGGTCGGCGAACCCGGCACATGGTACCCAGTCCCCCGAAACCTGTCACGGCAGGGTCATAGCCTGACTACTCTACGAAACGTCATGACTACTCCGGAATCGGGCGCATCTGCCGGTGCTACCGGGGGCCGGGGCGAGGTGGGTGGGCCCGACCGGAGCGGGTCTCCGCTCCGCGGGTGGCGGGCGGACCTGCTGGCGGTCCTGAGCTTCGTCGCACTCGCCCTCTGGGTGACCGCCCGGCTCTGGCTCGATCCGCGTCAGGGTCTCCGTGACAACCGCACCGACCAGTCGCAGTTCGAGTGGATGATGGCGCACGGTGCACGGGTGGTCTCCGATTTCGTGTACCCCTTCACCTCTGATCGGATGAACGTTCCGGAGACCGTTAATTTGATGGCGAATACGTCCGTATTGTCGGTGTCTATACCGATGACTCCGGTCACCCTGCTGGCCGGTCCGCGGACGTCCTTTCTCCTCTTCCTCACCCTGGGAATGGCCGCCACCGCGACCTCCTGGTACTTCCTGCTCTCCCGGGTGTTGATCCGCTCGCGCGGGCCGGCCTGGCTGGGGGCGGCCTTCTGCGCGTACGCCCCGGCGATGGTCTCCCACGCCAACGCCCACCCGAACATCGTCTCCCAGTTCGTGGTGCCTCTGATCATCTGGCGCACCCTGCGTCTCGGCGAACCGGGACGCTGGCTGCGCAACGGGGTGCTGCTCGCCCTGGCGATCGTCTGGCAGGCCTTCATCAACCTGGAGATCCTGCTGATGACCGCGATCGGCCTCGGCGTGGTGGTGGTCGCGCTGGTCATCGCCCGGCCCGAGATGCGCCGGCGGACCCGTCCGTTCCTCGCCGGCCTGGGCGTCGCCGCCGTGGTCGCGCTGGCCCTGCTGGCGTACCCGCTCTCCGTGCAGTTCTTCGGACCCGGCGCCTACCAGGGGCTGTCCCACCTCATCCGCGGCTACTCCACCGACCTCGCGTCCTTCGTCGCGTTCTCGCGGGAGTCCCTCGCCGGGGACGAGCGCAGCGCGACGGGCCTGGCGAAGAACCCCACCGAGGAGAACGCGTTCTTCGGCTGGCCGCTGATGGTGCTCGTCGTCGCGCTGGTCTGGTGGCTGCGGCGCGACGCCGTCGTCCGGGGCCTGGTCGTGCTGGGGCTCCTGTTCGCGGTGCTCTCGCTGGGACGGGAGATCCAGTTCAACGGCCGGGGTACGGGCATCCCCGCCCCCTGGGCGGCGCTGGAGAACCTGCCGATCCTGCACTCGGTGGTGCCGACCCGCTGGTCCCTGGCGATCACCCCGATCATCGGGCTGCTGCTGGCGTACGGCGCGGAGCGCGCCCGTACGCTCGCCGCCCGGCACCCGGACGCCCGACCGCAGATCCGCTTCGCCACCGGCACCGTGCTGGCGATGGCGCTCCTGCCGCTGCTGCCCACCCCGCTGCCGGCGGTGCGGCTCGACCCCACGCCCGCCTTCGTCACCTCCGGCGCGTGGCGCCCGTACGCGGCGGGCGGGCGCAGCATCGTGACCCTGCCGCTCCCGGACACCCACTACGCCGACCCACTGCGCTGGTCGGCGGAGACCGGGCTGGAGATGCCGATCGCCCGGGGCTACTTCCTCGGCCCGGACACCCGCCCCGGGAAGCACCGGGTGGCCCTGTTCACGGCGCCACCCCGCCCGACCAGCGACTTCTTCCTCAAGATCCGGCGCACCGGCGCGGTGCCGCCGATCACCCCGCAGGCGCGGGTGGCCGCCGTGGACGACCTGCGGTACTGGCGGGCCGGGGCGGTGGTGCTCGGCCCGCACCCGTACGCCGACGCGCTGCGCCGCGGCATGACCGAGCTGACCGCTGTCCAGCCCGCGTACACCGGGGGTGTCTGGCTCTGGGACGTGCGCGAGCTCACCGACTGACGGCCAGCGCTCACTGGCGGACGCAGCAGCCCTGGCAGATCTTGGGCTTGGGGAGGGTGAAGGCCAGGCAGCAGGTGCGGCGCTGGACGGTCGGCTCGCCGGACGGGCCGGGGACCAGGTCCACCAGGTCGCGCAGGTCGAGTGCGCCGAGCAGGGTGTCGATCGTCGCGACCGAGGAGCCCGGCAGGCCGTCGGCGGCACGCAGGATTCCGTGCGCGATGCCGGATGCCACCGAGCCGAGCAGCGTGCGGGTGCCGATCCGCACCTCGGCCTGGATCGCCGAGATCATCGGGGCCAGGTGGGCGTCGAGGAGCGAGGCCCGGAGCGCCGTGAGCAGCTCCGCCTCGCCGGCCACGACCCGCACCTCGGGCAGACCGGCCAGCGCCAGCGGGTCGCCCGGCAGGACCGCGACGGTGGTCGACCGTCGCAGGCCCATCGTCAGCAGCGGCCGGTGGTCCTCGAAGTGGATCAGCACATCGGCCGGGGCCAGCAGGGGCACCCGCCGGGCCGAGGCCCAGCCCAGCACCACCGGCAGCGCGGTCCAGTAGCTGTACGACTTCCACGCGAGCGCGGCGCAGGCGTGGGGTGTGCCACCCCAGCGGACGGAGGCCGCGCGCAGGAACGCGGGCAGCCGGGTGCCGTCGACCAGCTCGGTCGCGGGGGCCCAGCCCAACTCGCCGGCCACCAGCAGGCCGGGGGCGAGCCCGGGCACGTCGTCGGTGCCGAACATCTGACGCAGGGCGGCGGTGACCGGTGCCAGCGTGGCGGCGGTGTCCCGCCCCGGCATGACCGCTGTCACGTGACTCGTCCCCCGTCCGAAGCGCCGCGTCTCTGAGCTAAGGCTAGCCTAACCAGCGCGATCGGTCTAAGGGAAGCCTCACCTGACTCGACGGGGAGGCCCGCTTCCGCCCACGCCTCGGCGTACTACCCGACGCCCGGCCTGGGAAACGACGGTCGGAGTATCGACGGCCATCGCTCGTGCGTCAAGGCTCGTGTCGACAAGGTGGCAGTTGTGTACCCGACCGGCGACGGAACGTGAAACTGAATACTCCCGGCCACGAGGAAGCTGATGACGACCTCACCGCTCGATCGGGCTGCCGACTCCTTCGCCGCCGAACTCGCCCGCCACCGGACCGGACGGGGACTGTCCAAGAAACAACTGGCGACGCTGATGGGGTTCGACCCGTCGTACGTCAGCCACGTCGAGGGGCGGCGACACCGCCCCACCGAGGACTTCGCCCGGCGCGCGGAGGCCGTCCTGGAGGCCAGCGGCGCGATCTGGCAGCGCTTCCGGGAGTACGACGAACTGCGGCACGCCCGCGGCGACAAGGCCCACCACCGGGAGTCCCCGATCCCCGGGCAGTGGCTCCCGCCCGGCACGGGCCTCATCGTCGAGCGGGAACAGGCCACGCTCACCTACCTCGACGAGGCGTACCGGTGCGTGATCCGGCGGGAGCTGTACAACGCGGGGACCGAACCCGTCACCCGCTATTTGGTGCGCGTCGCCGTCGACCGCTACCCCAGCGACCCGGGCCGCTCGAACCGGCATCACCGGGAACACCCGCTCACCTTCGCCGAGCTGCAACTACGGGCGCAGCGGCTGGACGCGGGCGAGCGCGAGGCCATGCACTGGCGCGCCAAGCACGACCGGGACGCGTTCAAGGAGATCTGGCTCCTCTTCGAGAACGCCGACCGCCGCTTCCCCCTCTACCCGGGCGACCGCGCCACCATCGAGTACGCGTACCACGTCGGGGCCGACAAGTGGGGCCCCTGGTTCCAGCGGGCCGTCCGGGTGCCGACGCGGCACCTCGCCGTACGCCTCGATCTGCCGGCCGCGCTCGACCCGCAGGTCTGGGGTGCGGAGACCTCGCTCTCGGCGGAGGAGGGCCCGCTGCGCACCCCGGTGGCCCGCCACGCGGAGGGCGACCGGGTGATCTTCGACTGGGCGACCGACGACCCGCCGCTGAACGCCCGCTACCGGATGCAGTGGCGGTTCCGCGCCCGACCCGAGGGGGACCCGGAGGAGCCCGGCCTCGTCCGGCCCAGCGACCGCATGCGCGGCCTCGGCATCGTCCAGCGCGGCGCCGACCTGCTGCGCCAGCCCACCCAGCCGTTCGACCTGCCGCGCGAGGAGCGGGTGGCCCGAAACGTCGTGGACCGGCTCGCCGGGGCACTGCTCCGCCTCGACGAGCTGCACCCGTTCAGCAAGGGCGTCGGAATCGCCGCCCCCCAGCTCGGCATCGGACGGGCCGCCGCCGTGGTCCGGCCACCGGACCGGGGAGGCGAACCCGTCGTGCTGCTCAACCCCCGCGTGGTCGACGCGTCGCCCGACGTCGACGAGCAGTACGAGGGCTGCCTCTCCTTCTTCGACCACCGCGGCCTGGTGCCCCGCCCGCTACGGATCGACGTCGAGCACGCCCACGTCGATGGTGGCCGGATCATCACCTCGTTCGAGTACGGCATGGCCCGGCTCGTGGCCCACGAGATCGACCACCTGGAGGGGCGCCTCTACGTCGACCGGATGGCACCGGGGGTGCCGCTGGTGCCGATCGAGGAGTACCGCTACTCGGGTCAGCCCTGGCGCTACTGACGCGCCCCTGGGGCTCTGCGGCGCGCCGTTCCCGGCGGGACGACCACGTCCGCCCAGGTGGGAAGGACGGCAGGGCGGACGTGGTCGTGCGGGGGGCGGTGCCGGTCCGCCCGTTCGGGGGGACCGGGGCGCGTGCCCGAGCGGGCGGAGGCACGCGCCCCGGTCCTTTGGGGAGGAAATGCCTACAGCTCGCCGAAGGTGTCGTACCGGGTGCGCTCCGGCGGCACGTCGTCCTCGGCCAGTACGCGCAGCGTGGCCCGGACCATCGGGGCCGAACCGGAGATGTAGCAGTCGTGCGCCGTCCACGGCCCGTACCGGCCGACCACCTCGGAGATGTCACCCAGCTCGCCGTCGAAGTCCTCGTCCTCGCTGCACGCCGGCGTCACCGACAACCACGGGTGAGCGGCCACCAACTCCTGGAGGCCGTCGAGACCGTACAGGTCCTCCCGGGTACGGGCGCCGTAGAAGACGTGGACCCAGCGGGTCCGGTTGTAGCTCGCCAACTCCTCCACGAGGGCCTTGACCGGGGCGAGCCCGACACCGCCGGCGACGCAGAGGATGTCCCGCTCGGAGGCGCGGTCCAGCGTCATCGACCCCATCGGCGCCGCCACCCGCAGCAGCTCACCCGGCTTCACCCGGCGGACCAGCGCGCCGGAGACCCACCCCGCGCCCCGCGGCGTCCGGACGTGGAACTCCAGCACGTTGTCGTCGTTCGGCGCGTTCGCCACCGAGTACGTGCGCCACACCCGCGGGTGGTACCGGGGCACCTCGACGCTGACGTACTGGCCCGCCTTCCACCGCAGCGGGTGCTGCAACGCGCGGACGGTCAGCACCGCCGTGTCCAACCCGTACCGCTCGTGGGTGAGCACCTCGGCGTGCCAGAACGGCGGGTCGTCGTCCGCGGCCGCGCCGGCGAGCATCTTCGCCGAGATCGCCGCGTACGCGTCCCGCCAGGCCTGGTCGTACTCCAGGTTCCAGCCGTCGCCGGCGGTGCTGCGCAGCGCGTCCAGCAGCGCGACGCCCATCGTCTCGTAGTGCGCCGCGTCGACGTGGTACTTCCGGTGGTCCCGGCCCAGCGAGCGGAGGAACTCGTCGAAGCTCTCCGGATCGCCAACGGTGTGGATGGCGGTGATGATCGCTTCCAGCAGGCGGTCGCCCTGGCCGGTCATCTGCACCGGGAAGAGCGGGCGCAGCTCGGGGTCGAGCAGGAACAGCCGGGCGTAGAAGTGACCGCTCAGCCGGTCCCGGTGCTCCTCGACCAGGGTCCAGCTCTCCTTCAGTAGCCGCGCGACGTTGTCCACGGGAGCGTGCTCCTTCTCCGTACGGGGATCGGGCATCCACAGAATGTCCACGGAGAGTGCCGACCGGTCGCACAGAATGTGCGACCAGCTCATGAGGTCTCCTCGGCGCTGCTCACGAGGTCTCCCCGCCGCTGCCGACCGCGGCTCCGGTCAGGCACAGTGGTGCGGTGACCCTCGAGCTCGACCGCCCGGTGGCCCGCCGGACCCTCGGCACCGAGACGCTGCTGGTGCTCGGCCTGTCCCTCGGGCAGTCGGCCGTCTACGCCCTCGTGTCGATCGTCGCCAAGCTCGCCGCCGACGGACCGCTGTCGGCGCAGACCGCGGCGCTGAACACGTCCCGGTCCGCCCGGCCCTACCTCGACCTCACGTACCAGCTGCTCGGCATCCTGTTCGCCCTGCTGCCGGTGCTGCTGGCCGTACACCTGCTGGCGCGGGACCCCGGCGACCCGGCGCGGACGCTCGGCCTGGACGCCCGGCGGCCCGGCCAGGACCTGGCCCGGGGCGCCGGCCTGGCCGCGCTGATCGGGCTGCCCGGCCTGGCCCTGTTCTGGGCGGCGGCGCAGCTCGGCCTCAACGCCACGCTGGTGCCCGCCGCGCTGCCCGACCTGTGGTGGGCGGTCCCGGTGCTGATCCTCGCCGCCGTGCAGAACGCCGTGCTCGAGGAGGTGATCGTGGTCGGGTACCTCGTCACCCGGCTCCGGCAGCTCCAGTGGCGGCTCGGCGCGGTCATCGCCGCGAGCGCGCTGCTGCGCGGCTCCTACCACCTCTACCAGGGCTTCGGCGCCTTCGTCGGCAACGCCGTCATGGGCGTCGTGTTCGGCCTGTTCTACCTGCGGACCCGGCGGGTGATGCCGCTGGTGGTGGCACACACCCTGCTCGACATCGTGGCCTTCGTCGGCTACAGCCTGCTCCCGAACGACTGGTTCGACTGGCTCTGACCGGCCAGGCGTGCGTGGGGTGGGGCCGCCCGTGCCGCCATGTCCCCGGCATCGCGGTGTCCCGGTGCCGGGGATACCGCGATGTCCCTGACAGCGAGTGGATCTCAGCCGGTGCTGGTGGTGCGCGCCGACCGGTAGGCCGCGACGGCGCGGGCCGCGAGGCGCTCGGTCGCCGCGGCGTCGCCGGTCGCGGCCGCGAGCGCCGCCGCGCCGGGCAGCAGGCGGGACGCCAGCCGCAGCGCCAGCCAGCCACCCGCCTGCGCCGCGAGCGGCGCGGCCAGCCGCCAGGCCGCCTCCACCGCCCGCGGCCAGGGCGCCTCGCCCGGCCCGTCCGCCGCCCGGGCCGCCTGAAGCGCCGCGCGGGCGCTGTCCGCGTCCGGGTGCACCTGCGTCAGCACCAGCAGCTCCACCGCCCGGTCCGGGTGCGCCGGGTCCCGGTCGTACGCCGCCGCCAGGTGCAGCACCAGGCTCGCCTGGGTCCACAGCACCGCGCCCAACTCCGCCACCGGCGCGAACACGCCGGCCAGCGCCGCCGCCGCACCACCCGCCCCGGCCCGGCGGACGTACCGCCGGGTGGCGAGCCGGGCCAGGCCGTCACCCGTCGCCTTCGGGTACGCCGAGCGCAGCCGGTCGGCCCAGTCACGCGCCCGTGGTCCGATGGACTCGACGGCGGCCAGGGCGAGCAGCTCCGGCGCGTACCCCGGATGGTCGAAGACCCGCCGGGCGACCACCTCGGGCGTACGTGTCCGCACCGGCAGCTCGGCGGGCTCTTCCGGCCGCGAAGGGCCTGCGGGCGTTTTGGAAGTGACCGCGGTGGCCGGGGACTCCTGCTCGGTGGCCGGCTTCGCCGCCGCCCGGGTGGTCTTGCGGGCGCGTGCGGAGCCCTCCTTCGGCGCTGCCTTCGTGGCGCCGGTCCGCTTGGTGGCTCGGGTGGCGGTCGGCGTGCCGGCAGCGGGGACGTCGACGACGGCTGCGGGCTCCGCTTCCGCCCGGGTGGTACGCCCTGACGTGGCCTTCTTCGCCGTCGTCCGCTTCGCCCGCGGCGCCTTGGTCGTCCCGGTCGCCCGGCCGGACCGGGCGCTGTCTGTGTCGTCAGTCACGCCGGTGGGCGGCGTTTCACCTGCTGGCGGTGCCACCGGCGGCTCCTCCGCGACCGCCTCCGGGCGGGACTGGCCCACCGCTGCGGGCTCGGGTTCAGGGGTCGTGGGTGCGCCCGACGGCGTCGGGTCAGGCTGACTGGGCTGGGCCGGCGATGCCGCATCTGGCTGACGGGTCGCGCGCCTGGCTCGAGGTGCCGGTTGGGGCTGCGGTGCCGCGTGCTCGGCTGGGGCCGGCGGGTCGGTCTGGGGCGTCGTGCCCTCGCTCGGCGGTTCGAGGCGGTTCGCTTGCGGTCCAGCGGTGGGCCGCCGAATCGCGGGCTCCGCCTGTGGTGCGCGGCGGGAACCCCGCGTCCCGGGCGCCGTCTGCGGTGTCGACTCCGGCTGCCGGGTCACCGGCTCGTCACTCGTTTCCGGCTGGGGCTGCCGGGGCGCCGGTGGCTGCGACGCGGGCGGCTGGAAGAGCACGGTCGGGGTCGGCTTCGCCCGCCGTGGCCGCTGCTGTCCGATTTCGGCAGCCGGAGCGGGCTCCGCCGGAGCGGGGGGCGGGGTGAACGTCGCCCTCGGGGAGCGCCGCCGCTTCTCGGCAGCAGGCTCTGGACGGGTCGGCTCGCTCGACGGCTGCTCGCGCATATCGATGGAGCGTAGCCTTGATCACGTTCCCGCACAGCGGGGAATCGCGCGGGCCTGGGGTCCTGGTCGGGCGCGCGGGGGGAAGTCGCTTTGCTCCCGATGGGTGGCGCCCTGTATCCTCGGGCCCGGTGGCCTCAGGGGTCGCCGGGGAGACTTCGCCTAGTCTGGTCTATGGCGCCGCACTGCTAATGCGGTTGGGGTCTTAAAGCCCCTCCCGGGTTCGAATCCCGGAGTCTCCGCGCGAAAGTCGGTCGTGTAGGCTGGCTGAGCACCAGCGCCCGTAGCTCAACGGATAGAGCATCTGACTACGGATCAGAAGGTTAGGGGTTCGAGTCCCTTCGGGCGCGCAAGTCTGACCAGGCAATATTCATGATCCCCACTGGCCTCCGGGTCGGTGTGGGTCGCATGTGGGTCACATCTGTGACCCACATGCAGAGCCTGGTCGGACCGTGTTGACCTGGGCTTCCGGGATCGATGCGCAGCGGATTCGCGGACGGATGATGCGGATCCGCCTCTTCGTGTTGCACTGATGATCCAACCGGTTGATGATCATGTCGCGCCTGCTGTCTAGCCTGTCGCGGTGCGTGGTGGGCTAACAAAGTGGCTGAATCTGCCGAAAGCCTAAGCAATAGGAGTAGAATGGCGGATTTATGGTCGTGCTTCGCGGCTGGCCACTCAGACTTCCCCAACGGGTCGGCATCCTCCTGCGCTGACGTCCAGACCCGCCGAAATCCCCCACGAAGAGCCGCTCAACGTTGCGTGCACGGCGCAGCACAAGCCTGGTGACCATGCCCCAGGTACTGCATGCTGTTGCCATAGACCGCAACGCGTGGTGGACGGCGGAGCGGCATGGCCAGCCCTGGCTCGTATCCACCTTCGATCCCCAGCGTCTGAGGCTGCCGGTCGGGCTTGCCGGCGTCGTATGCGCCTTGTGCGCGCGGCCCACTGCACCGTGCGCCGGTCGACCCGGCATGGCCGCTGCACCGTGCCCTGCTGGAGCTGCGCGAAAGCGCCGTTGCTGCCGGGTTGGCCGACCCTCTGGACGGGGCGGCCACCCGGCCGAACCCGCATGTAGGCATCCGCGTCGGGGCGGAGCAGGCCCTGCGCTCGCTTAGGGCCCAGGGCGTGGTCGTGGCGGCGGGATCCGGGGCATCAGCGGGTTCGGAGTTGACTGCCGAGGCCGCGATAGCTGTCCGGTGTGGTTTCCTGCGCGGGCGTACAGCTGATCCGGACCTGCTGTTTTGGGCTGCTCAACGTTGGAACGCATCGCTATCCGCCGCCGAGAAGACTCGCTCCAAGGCGTCCCGCTCACCAGGATCCGCCACACAGTCAGGTGCGAGTCGTCGCCAGCCGGCGCCCGCTCGGTCCCGGTAGAGGACCTTCACGCGGACGCGACCCGAGCGAATCTGAAACCGGGTTGGGGCAGACAGCTTGACGGCTTCAGCTCCGCGGACTCGTCGGTGGTCACGCCCGGTCGCTGTCCGGTGATCTCACCCTGATGGCTGATGTCTAGGTTTCACCGCCTAGACCGGGGCGGGTCGCCGGCTGAACCGGCCGTGGGACGCCGAGCGGCATGGGTGCTGGTGGCGCTATGTGGACATCTCGTAGCGATGTTCCTGGCTCCCGTATCACGCCGGCGGGCGGCGCGGCGGGCATCGGTCCCGTCACCGCCGCGGTTGCTGGCTGGGACGCCTGTGGATCGTGATCTGCTCGTGCACCGGACTGGCGTCGAACACGGTGGTCGGCTCGGCCGGGTCGGTGCTTTGGTCGTCGGTGGATTGCGGTGAGCGGGGTCGCACGGCGAGGTCAGTGACGTGGCCGGTGGCGCTGGTGGCGGCCAGCGCCGCCGCGAACAGGATGAGCTGGTTGACGACGTTGAGGAAGACCAGCAGCCCGACAGTGCCGGCGACGACGTGGTACGTCGGGTTGGCCTCGATGCGCTGTATGTAGAAGCCGCCGACGGTCTTGAGCAGTTCCAGACCGACGGCGACGAGCAGCGCGGGCAGGACCACCCGGCGCGGCGGCATGCGTAGCCGCGGCAGGCCGGTGAGCACGGCGGTCGACAGCAGCGTGTTCACGGCGATGCCGAGCAGGAGCCCGACCGCGGCCAGCAGCCACCGGGCCGGGACGGCCTCCGTGCCGGTGGGCTCGACCAGCCGGTTGGCCCCGGCGCTGGTGGCGAACGCTGTGGCGAGGGACGCCGCCAGCAGCAGACCGAGCCCGACCAGCACGAGCAGATCGACCAGCAGGCGGACCATGAAGGTGCCCGGGTACTCGGGCAGTCGCCAGATCTTGCGAATGGAGGAGCGCAGCGAGTCCACCCAGAACCATCCGGTGACCGGCAGGCCCAGAAACGCGATCACTCCGGCGGTGCCGCGGGCGGTTCGTAGTGCCTCCACGTCGAGGCTGGGCAGGTTCCGGGCGAGGTAGCGCTGCACCAAGCGCTGCACCGCCGGATCGTCGAGGACGAATCCGAAGACCGCGAAGCCCAGCAGGGCCAGCGCGAACGTGGCGAAGAACGCGTAGTAGGTGACCGCGGCGGCGAGCCGGCCGCCGTCGGCTTCGTCATAGCGCACCGCGGCCCGGGCCAGGTGGTCCAGCCAGCCGTGGCGGCGGCGGGCGCGCTGCCACGCCGCAGCGGCCCGCCGCCTCACGCTCGGGGCGGTCACGCCGCTCGCCGTACCCCCGCGGTCACCGCGGCTACGCACCGGACAGCCACGATGGTGACGGGCACCAGAGCTGGTGCCGTTTCCGGCCGTGTCTTGCGAAGTCATGCGCCGAGTGCGGCACCGCCGACCGGGGCCTCCGGATCGGGGTTGACGGAGGTCGCGGTCGGTGGCGGGGTTTCCCGGTCGACACGGGTGTCGGTCTGCTGTGCACTCCGCTGGGCCTCGGCCTGGTCGTCGTCGGTGGGGCGGGTGCCGGGCGGTTCCCGGTCGGGGGTGGGCTCGCCCTCCGGGTGCTCGGCCAGGTAGCGCACGGCGGTGTTGGCCACGGCCAGCAGTGGTACGGCCACGAGCGCGCCGACGATGCCGGCGACGACGACGCCAATGGCGATCGCCAGGATAACGGCGAGCGGGTGCAGCGCCACGGCGCGGCCCATGATGAGCGGCTGCAGCACGTGGCCTTCCAGCTGTTGCACTCCGATGACGACACCGAGAACGATGAGCGCGCTGACCGGGCCCTGGGTGACCAGCGCGACCAGGACGGCCACCGTGCCGGACAAGGTAGCGCCGATGACCGGGATGAAAGCGCCCAGGAACACCAGCGCGGCCAGCGGCAGCGCGAGCGGGACGCGCAGCACGGCCAGCCCGATGCCGATACCGACGGCGTCGACGAACGCCACCAGCACGGTGGCGCGGACGTACGAGCCGAGGGTGTGCCAGGAGTAGTGGCCGGCGCGGCCCACCGGGACCCGGGCCGGGCGCGGCAGCAGGCGGCAGAGGAACTGCCAGATCTGGGCGCCGTCGCGCAGGAAGAAGAACAGGGTGAACAGCACGAGCAGGAATCCGGCGAGGACCTCACCGAGAGTCGTGGCCGTGCTCAACGCGCCGGAGGTGATCGCGCCCTGGTTCTCGGACACCTGCTGCTGCAGCCGTTCGAACCCCCTGGTGAGCTGCGCCTGGGAGATGTGCAGCGGGCCGCGCGCAAGCCATGTCTGTACCTCGTTCACGCCTTCGCGGACCTGGGCCGACAGGTCGTCGAACTGGGAGATGACCGTCCCGACGATCACCCCGAGGCCGCCGGACACGGCGGCCAGCCCACCGACGAGCACCGTGCCGGCGGCCAGCGACCGGTTGACTCCCCGGTTGCGCAGCCCTCGGACGGCCGGCTCGAACAGGGCGGCGAGCAGCAGCGCCACCGCCACCGGAATAACCACGATGCGCAGGATCGATATCACTCTGATCAGCAGGTAGGCGGCGACGATGAACAAGATCAGCCGCCACGCCCACGCCCCGGCGATCCGCACGCCGCGGGGGATACCGTCGTCCACGGCCGGTGCCGACTCGGCGACGAGCACTCGCCCGGCGGTATCGCCCAACCCGTTGTCGACGCGGAACGGCGGCAGCGAGCCGCCTTGCCGGGCGGTCGTCAACCGTGTTCGCGCCCGCTCGCGTACCGACCCGATCCAGCTCATGGCAGCCCCTTCCGACCGTCCCCGCAGGTAAGAAGTACCCACCACGTGACCGGTCGTCACCAGGTCACGTCCCGGCCCGTCGAGCCCGCCGCCGCGTTGCTCGCGGACACGTGCGAGGACGGGGTGAGGGCCCAGGACCACGCCGCCGGGACCGCCCGGGACAGATACCGGGCGCGGGTGGCAGGGGCTCGGAGCGCCCCACACCGTGCCAGCCACCTGCTCAGGAGTCCGCGGGTTCGCCCGGTTGCGGCGCCGCCGCCAGAGCCAGGGCGCGGCCTTGGAGGGTGGCGCCGGTGTTCATGGTGATCGAGGTGTGGGCCAGGATGTTGCCCGCGAATTGGGTGCCGGTTTCGGGTTAGCACCCGGGTCAGCGTGGACAGCACCGCGATCCGGCCACGAGGGCCTCGGGCGAGTGACCTTCCAGCGCACCACAGCGATTCTCGTGGCGCAACGCCAGCAGCTCCGCGGTGATGGCGTCCCGCTTCGCGCGAGAAGGGCAAACCAGCCGTCACAGATGGTCCGGCAACACGGGTGCGCTGAGCGATGGAGGCCCGTTCTGGCACGGCAGCGCGGCGAGTCGGCTGTCGAAGGCTACCGACGCGATCGGGCATGGT